>NZ_JADOET010000001.1 GCF_015645385.1 Winogradskyella marina | reverse complement strand
AAAAAAAAAAAATGTAAACCACCAAATTAAAAATGTGTTATTTGTTAAAGAAATGTTAACTGCGGAAAAACCGTAATTGAAACTGTAAAATAATTAAAACTTTAACAGTTTTGTGTTTGGATTTTAACACTAAGTTTTTGCATGTGAATGGGTTATTGTTGTGTTTAAAATGAAATCAGTCCTTAAAAATTAGGGTTTTCAATTGCTCATTAACCACATAATCAACAAACCTCGAAATCATCACATCACTACTATTAATGTTATGGGTCAAACCATCTTCTAATGTGCCACAACCTCTAGAATAATTGAAATCATTTTGGTAGTTGTTTTCAAATAGCTTCAAGTTGGAAAATAGTTTTGAATTAGATACCTCAGAATTAAGCTCAAAATCAGTGTCAGCTTCCAACATAGAAAACTTAGAATCGTTTTGTTGAAACTCAAAGCGTAATGATGTTGCAATTGTTGTGAATTCAGAAGCAGTCAATTCATCATTTAATACTACAGAAGAATTAAAGTCAGCTGTTTTAATGTCTAACGTTTGTGCAGAACAAAATGAACTTATTAAAAGCATAAAAACTAATGCGATGCGTAATTTCATTTTAAATGAATTTTCTATTCCTTTAAAAATAACAAAAAATTATTGATATTTGTAACATTATGCCCCGAGCGCAAGAGAAAATTTTCTAGTTCAGGGTATGTTCTTAGCGCGAACAGCATGAGACCATAAAAAGCAGTAGTTTTAAATATATGACACCATTCTGGGCCAACATAAAACTTCATCTTCATTTCCTTATTAAAAGGAATCCGGAATGACATCATTGTCATGCTGAACTTGTTTCAGTATCTAGTTTATTCCTGCATAGACAGGAATCTCTACAAATTTTATTACCTTTAAAATTACTAGTTAAGTGTCACCTTGAGCGCAGTCGAAAGGTCTTTGTAATATTTAAAATCATTCAAAACATGCCATTTTATCATAAATTAGGAAAAATTCCACCAAAACGCCACACGCAGTTTAAAAAACCAAATGGCGATTTTTATTACGAGCAATTGTTCGGTACCATTGGTTTCGACGGCATGTCAACCAACAGCTATCATGAGCAACGCCCAACACAAGTTAAAGAAATAAAAAAACAATACAGTGTTGCACCTAAAGTGGCGAAGGAAAATAACATGCAATCGTATCGATTCAGAGGCTTTCAAGTGCCACCAGAAAACGATTATTTAGAGAGTCGTAAAATTGTACTCACTAATAGCGATTGTAACATCATATTAGCAGCCCCAAAACAGTCTACGGAGGATTATTTTTATAAAAATACCGATGCAGACGAGTTAATATTCATCCACAAAGGTACCGGAAAACTAAGAACACATCTCGGAAATTTAGATTTCAAATACGGCGATTATTTGTTAGTGCCAAGAGGTGTGATTTATAAACTCGATTTTGATACGGAAGACAATCGTTTATTTATCGTAGAATCCACAAGACCAATCTATACACCAAAACGGTATAGAAACTGGTTTGGGCAATTGTTAGAGCATTCACCATTTTGTGAGCGCGATTTAAGACAACCGCAAGAACTAGAAACCTATAATAAATCGGGTGATTTTCTAATAAAAATTAAAAAGAACGACGACATTTTTGATATGGTTTACGCCTCACATCCTTTTGATGTGGTAGGTTACGATGGTTATAATTATCCGTATGCGTTTTCAATTCACGATTTTGAACCGATTACGGGTCGCGTACACCAGCCACCACCAGTACATCAAACTTTTGAAACCGATGCGTTTGTAGTGTGTAGTTTTGTGCCGCGTTTATATGATTATCATCCTATTGCGGTACCAGCACCATATAATCACAGTAATATAGATAGCGATGAGGTGTTGTATTACGTCGATGGCGATTTTATGAGTCGCAATGATATTGCAGCTGGTCATATTTCATTGCATCCCGCAGGTATTCCACATGGACCACATCCTGGAACTATGGAAAAAAGTATAGGTAAGACTAAAACCGAAGAATTAGCAGTTATGGTAGATACCTTTAAACCTTTAAAAGTAACCGAAGAGGCTTTGAAAATTGCCGATGAAGATTATTTTAAATCTTGGTTAGAACACTAAATAATAACAAACATTTATAAATGAATCAAAATAAATTACCTGCAGATCCACTATCATTAATTTTAGGAATATTAGCACTAGTTATTGGTATCGCTGGCTGCTGTTGTTATGGAGTTACCGCTATTGTTCCATTGATTTTGGCAATAATTGGATTGGTGTCGGCAAACAGAAGTTTACGTGAGTATGGTGAAAATCCTGAGGCCTTTAATCCGCAAACACGAAGTAATGTTAACACTGCTAAAATTATAAATATTATTGCCATTGTACTAAATAGTCTTGTGTTTTTGGTAGCGCTTGGAGTGTTAGCGTTATACGGTACATTAATGTCAACTGCTATTTTAGATGGTCTTGAAAATGGTAATTTTGAAAGTGATGACTTATATTACGAATCTGAATATGAAACGATCATAGAGCCAGAAAGTAATGAGACTTGGGATGATGACACATATATTATTGATGACGTTGAAGAAGAGGTGTTAAATGAGGTGCATGAACTAGAATTAGATAGCTTGGATAACGAGTAAATAGTAAAAACAAATCAGTATTAGATTTGAAATAGTAATTAAATTAAGAAACTTCATTTTTTGGAAATTGAAGTTCTAAAAATTTTAAATAAACGTTTATTTTATGGCAAAAGAAGTAGAAAATGTAAACTACGGTTTAGAAAAAATATTTGAAGGAGCGCAAGACTTTTTACCGCTTTTAGGAACGGATTACGTGGAATTTTATGTTGGTAATGCCAAACAAGCTGCACACTTTTATAAGACAGCTTTCGGGTTTCAGTCGTATGCGTATAGAGGCTTAGAAACAGGATCTAGAGACGCTGTTAGTTACGTGTTAAAACAAGATAAAATTCGCTTGGTTTTAACAACACCTTTAAATAGTAAATCTGAAATTAATAAGCACATCGTAAAACATGGAGATGGAGTAAAAGTTGTAGCGTTATGGGTAGATGATGCACGTAAATCTTATGAAGAAACAACCAAGCGCGGTGCAAAATCTTATATGGAACCAACCGTTGAAACCGATGAATTTGGTGAAGTGGTAAGAGCAGGAATTTATACCTATGGTGAAACCGTTCACATGTTTGTAGAGCGTAAAAATTACACAGGTAAATTTATGCCAGGTTTTGTAGAGTGGAACAGTGATTATAACCCAGAACCAACAGGCTTAAAATACATAGACCACATGGTTGGTAATGTGGGTTGGGGCGAAATGAATACTTGGGTAAAATGGTACGAAGATGTGATGGGCTTCGTTAACTTTCTATCGTTTGATGATAAGCAAATCCATACTGAATATTCGGCGCTAATGAGTAAAGTAATGAGTAATGGAAATGGTCGCATTAAATTTCCTATAAACGAACCAGCAGAAGCCGCTAAAAAATCGCAAATCGAAGAGTATTTGGATTTTTATGAAGGTGCAGGTGTACAGCATATTGCCGTAGCAACAGACGATATCATTACAACCGTATCACAACTAAAATCGAGAGGTGTTGAATTTTTATCCACACCTCCAGAAGAATACTACAGAGCCGTTCCAGGACGACTAGAAGAGCACAGTCACGCCCTAAGAGAAGATATCGAAACGCTTAAGAGCTTAGGGATTATGATTGATGCCGATGAAGAAGGGTATTTACTTCAAATTTTCACAAAACCTGTAGAAGACCGACCAACCTTATTTTTTGAAATCATACAGCGAATGGGAGCAAAAGGTTTTGGAGCAGGAAACTTTAAAGCCTTGTTTGAGTCTATTGAACGAGAACAAGAGAAACGAGGGACACTTTAAAATTTAAAAAAGCGCGTTTGGTTTACTGCAACTAAACGCGCTAATAAAAAAACCAATTCTAATGTTATTCTAACCTTTCAGAAAAGAAGACACACAAAGTATCATAATTTATTCTTCAGATAACTTCTTTTATACGCATTAAAGGGTTGGTAATACACTGATATCAGTTGTGTTTTAAAATGTGAGTATAATTAATTAAAGTATTCAAATTAGTTATGTTTTTAGATTGTAATTAAAAGATTTTATAGATTTGGAATAGTAATTGTATTTAAGATAATTGTAACACATAAAATGCGTTACATTAATTATATTTACAAATTCGAGATTATGAAATATTTATTTACATCGATATTATTTTTTATAGGACTTCAAACCTCTAATATTGAAAAGGAATCGGCTTTTCAGGAAGGTGAGTGGTTTAAATTTGAAATGAGCTATAGCGGCTTTTTTAAAGCAGGTAATGCAACACTTTCTGTTAACGAAAAGAAACTAGATGGTAAACCAGTATTTCATGTGGTTGGAAAAGGTTGGACCACTGGAGCGATTAAGTGGTTTTTTAAAGTTAAAGACCGTTACGAAAGCTATTTCGATATAGAAACAGGTGCTCCTTATAAATTCATTAGAAAAATAAATGAAGGTGGTCATACAAAGGATGTAGAAATTAATTTTGATCACGAGAATAAGATTGCTGAGGTCATTGATAAAAAACATAAGGAGACCAAAAACTTTACCACAGAGCAAGACGTTCAGGATATGGTGTCTATGTATTATTATTTAAGAAATAATATTAATACAGAGTCTTTAAAAGTTGGAGATGAAATAAAAACCAATATGTTTTTTGACGAGGAAAACTATGGTTTTAAGTTGAAGTATTTAGGTGAAGAGACTATAAAAGTGGATGTTAATGGTTCTGACGTAAAAGTAAAGACCATTAAATTTAGACCATACGTTATGGCTGGTCGTGTGTTTAAAGAAGAAGAAAGTTTAACGCTTTGGGTAAGTGCAGATAAAAACAAAATTCCTTTAAAAATTAAAGCAGATTTAGCGGTAGGTTCTCTACGTGCCGATCTTGTTGAATTTAAAGGTTTAAAACACTCCTTTAAAATAGAATTTTAAGATTAATTAAAAAATGTCAGACCAACCTAACTACGACGAAATTGTAAAAGCACTTCAAGAGAAGTATAAAAAAATAGACCAAGATACTGACGACCATTTATATGGCTTACTCTACAGTAAACCTATAACGTATTGGGATTATATTCAAACAGACGCCTTATTAAATCTACAGATTCAGCGCACCACGCTTCCAGATGAAATGGTATTTATTGCTTATCATCAGATTAATGAGTTGCTTTTTAAAATGATACTTTGGGAAATTTCTCAAGTCGCCGAAAAAGAAGATTTAGACGTGACGTTTTTTGAAAGTAAATTAATGCGCATCAGTCGTTATTTCGATATGTTGTCTACCTCCTTCAACATTATGAGAGAAGGTATGGATGTAGAGCAGTATATGAAATTTAGATATACACTTACTCCTGCAAGTGGTTTTCAAAGTGCACAATATAGACTTATTGAATTCGCTTCTACGGAATTAATTAACCTTATCGATTTTAGATTTAGAAAAGATATTGATAGAGATACACCATTTACACACGCTTTTGAGCATTTATATTGGCAAGCTGCAGGAAAAGACCATAAAACAGGAAAAAAATCCACACTTTTAGTTAATTTTGAAAAACGTTACAAAGACGAGTTTTTAAGGTTTATGGAAACCTATAATACCAAAAATCTTTGGACGCGTTTTAAAGAGCTTCCAGAAAAAGATCAAAAAAACGAAGAGCTTGTTGCGGCCATGCGTCATTACGATTATACCGTTAATGTGAGTTGGGTAATGGCTCATTATAACGCAGCCAAACACTATATTGATAGCGGTATTGGTGATGGTGAAGCCACAGGAGGAAGTGACTGGAAAAAATATATGCACCCAAAATACCAAAGACGGATTTTCTTTCCGGAATTATGGAGTGCAGAAGAATTAGAAAACTGGGGAAATAATTTATAATTAGCTTAAAATTAATGCGCTTAAGATTAATAACAATTGCTGTAATTGCAGTAAGTATATACGCTTGTAAAGAGGATAAAACAGCAGAAGTTGACTTAGAAAAGAAACAAGCTGAAATTGTTGAAGAGGAGAAAATTTTAGAGTTTGGGTTTGATATTAATGACTATATAGTGCAACGCGACACTATTAAGTCTGGAGATAGCTTTGGTGAGATTATGCAGCGTAACAATATTGGGTATCCAAATATTTTTGAAATTGCAGAAGTTACTAAAGATACGTTTGATATTAGAAAACTTCATCCAGGCAGACCCTATACATTATTATACTCAAAAGCCTCCGAAAAGGATAGCTTGCCAAGTCCAGAGACTTTTATTTATCAGCCAAATCAAGAAGAATATGTGGTTATCGGGCTAAAAGATTCTATCCATGCTTATAATGGTAGAAAACCCATAACTTACGTCGAAAAAACAGCGACAGGTGTTATTGAAAGTAGTATTTCAAAAACACTTGAAGAAAAGGGTTTAAGTCAGGTGTTAGCCTATAAAATGGCCGATGATATTTATGCTTGGACTATAGATTTTAGACGCTTACAAAAAGGAGATCGTTTTAAAGTAATTTATACTGATAAATATATTGATGATACTATTTATGCGGGAATCGATAATGTAAAAGCCGCTTATTTTGAGCATAATAGAGATTCTCTTTATGCATTTCAGTTTGAAACCGATTCCATAAAAGGCATCGTTGATTACTTTAATGAAGATGCTAAAAATTTACGACGTGCCTTTCTAAAAGCACCTGTTCAATTTAGTAGAATATCCTCGCGTTACAACCTAAAAAGACGTATTGCAGTTTATGGATATAAGGTACGCGCACACAGAGGAACCGATTTTGCGGCTCCTATTGGCACACCAATTATGGCAACGGCAAACGGAACGGTTGTAGAATCTACAAGACGAGGAGGCAATGGTAAGTTTGTGAAAATTAGGCATAATGATACCTATTCCACGCAGTATCTACACATGAGTAAACGCTTAGTTCAAAAAGGTGATTATGTTAAACAAGGAGATATTATTGGTAGAGTAGGTATGACAGGGAATACAGGTGGTCCACATGTGTGTTATCGTTTCTGGAAAAATGGAGTACAAGTAGATCCATTTAAGCAAAAATTACCAGAAGCTAAGCCGATTTCCGATAGCTTAAAAGTGAAATTCTTAGAACATATTAAACCAATCAAACAGCGTCTAGATAATATCTTTTTCTTAGAAGGAGATCCTATGCAGCCAGAGAACACAATAACCGAAGATTTAAATACAGATATACAATAATATAATGGCATTAAAAGCAACTAACCCAACCACCACAAATTCTTGGAAAAAATTACAAGCACATTTTGAAACCATTAAATCTCAGCATTTAAAAGATTTATTTAAAGCTGATGCAGATAGAGCAAATGATTTAACGGTTGAATGGGATGATTTTTATGCCGATTTTTCTAAGAATAGAATTACCACAGAAACCTTAGATCTGTTATTTGAATTAGCAAATGAGCTCGATTTAAAAGATGCCATTTCAAAGTATTTTGAAGGTGATATCATCAATGCAACCGAAGGAAGAGCAGTGTTGCATACAGCACTTAGAGCACCAAAAGATGCTGAAGTACTTGTTGATGGTGAAAATGTCATTCCTGAAGTGCATGAGGTTAAGAAGAAAATAGAAGACTTTACAAACGCGGTAGTTAATGGAGAGCATAAAGGTTATACAGGAAAAGCCATAACCGATGTTGTAAATATTGGTATTGGAGGCTCAGATTTGGGTCCGGCAATGGTTGTGGATTCACTTCAATTTTATAAAAACCATTTAAGCACGCATTTTGTGAGTAATGTAGATGGTGATCACTATCAAGAAGTGATTAAAAATTTAAATCCGGAGACTACACTTTTCGTAATTGTTTCTAAAACGTTTACAACACAAGAAACCTTATCTAATGCAAATTCAATAAGATCATGGTTTTTAGAATCACAACCAAAAGAAGCAGTTTCTAAGCATTTCGTAGCAGTCTCAACAAATATTGAAAGTGTAAAAAACTTTGGAATAGATGAGGAGAATATCTTCCCAATGAAAGATTGGGTTGGTGGTCGTTTTTCATTGTGGAGTGCAGTGGGCTTATCAATTAGTTTGGCTTTAGGTTATAAACATTTTGAAAGCCTTTTAGAAGGGGCGCACAAAATGGATCAACATTTTAAGACAGCGGATTTCAATGAAAATATACCAGTTATTTCAGCCTTATTAACCGTTTGGTATAATAACTTTTTTAATGCTGAAAGTGAAGCTATAATTCCATATACACAATATTTAAATCAATTTGCTACCTACCTTCAACAAGGTATTATGGAAAGTAATGGGAAAAGTGTCGATAGAGACGGAAGCCGTGTCAACTATCAAACAGGGACTTTAATTTGGGGAGAACCAGGAACGAACTCGCAACATGCTTTTTTCCAATTAATACACCAAGGCACTAAATTAATTCCTACAGATTTTATTGGTTATGTGGAGTCGCTTTATGGGAACAAAGATCACCACAATAAATTAATGTCCAATTACTTCGCACAAACAGAGGCCTTAATGAATGGTAAAACAAAAGATGAGGTTTTATCAGAACTAAAAGGCCAATCCCTTTCAGAAGAAGAGGTGTCTCAACTGTTGCCGTTTAAAGTATTTGAAGGTAACAAACCAACCACATCACTTTTAATTCAAAAATTATCTCCAGAAAGTCTAGGTAAACTTATAGCCATGTATGAGCACAAAATATTTGTACAAGGCATTATTTGGAACATCTACAGTTACGACCAGTTTGGAGTTGAATTAGGGAAACAATTGGCAAAATCTATTTTAAATGAGCTTAAAAACGATGATTCTAATGCCATACACGATGCTTCTACACAAAATCTTTTAGCATATTTTAAGAAATGTTGTTAAATATTGTTAAAAAGTTTTCATAAAACACATGTCCTTAATGGAATACTTAAGGATTCTTTAATTAATTTTGGAGTTAGTAATTGTTAACATTGTCATAATGTTTTAAAAAGACTAATGCGTAAATTTGCGCTAATTAAAAAACCAATTAATTTAAATTTTATGAAAAAATTTAACCAATTTTTATTGGCAACTGTATTGACACTGTTCTCTACAGCTGCTTTTGCTCAGGGTGTTACAACGGCAGCCATTAGTGGGCAAGTAACAGAGGCAAATGGAAATCCTTTGCCTGGTGCTAGTATTGTAGCTGTTCATACACCGTCTGGAACAACATATGGTGTTGCTTCAGATTATGATGGCTACTACAGAATATCTAATATGAGAACAGGTGGACCTTACACTATTACAATTTCTTATGTTGGATTTGAAGAGTTTAAGGATGAGACTTATTATTTAAATCTTGGAGAAACAAAAAGAATTAGTATTTCTCTTTCTGAAGATGATAATACCTTAGAAGAAGTTGTTATTACCGGTCAAAGCAACAGTATTTTTGATTCGGGTAAGACAGGTGCTGAAACTAAAGTGTCTCAAAGACAAGTTAACACATTGCCTTCTATTTCAAGAAATATTGCAGACTTTGCAAGATTAACTCCTCAAGCAAAAATTTCAGGAGATGATGTTATCTCAATAGCTGGTCAGAACAACAGGTATAATGCTATTTATATTGATGGAGCAGTAAATAATGATGTTTTTGGGCTTGCTGGAAACGGAACCAATGGAGGTCAAACAGGTGTAAGTCCAATTTCTTTGGATGCCATTGAATCTTTTCAGGTTAACGTTGCTCCTTTTGATGTAAGACAATCTGGTTTTGCTGGTGGTAGTATTAATGCGATTACTAAATCTGGTACAAACACATTTACTGGATCTGCATATACCTTTTTAAGAAATCAAGATTTGGCTGGTAAAACGCCAATAGATTTAGCTGGTGATGATAGTAGAGAAAAGTTAGATGAGTTTTCTTCAAATACTTACGGTGTAAGATTAGGAGGGCCAATCATTGAAAATAAATTATTTTTCTTTGTTAATTACGAAAGAGAGGATCAAGAAACTCCACAACCATTTAATATTTCTAATTATAGAGGTGATGCTACAGCAGCAGATTTAAATACGTTAACAGATTTTTTATCTTCAAATTATGGATATGATGCTGGTGGCTATGCTAACAATACATCTTCGCTTGTTAGTGACAAGTTAATTGCTAAGATAGATTGGAATATTAATGAAAATAATACACTTTCATTAAAACATAGTTATGTAAAGGCTAACCAGTTAAATGCAAGAGCATCTAACTCGGGAAGTATCAACTTTTTTAATAGATCAATTGACTTTGAATCTATCACAAATTCTACAGCTCTTGAGTTAAATACTAAAATAGGAAATAAATTCTCTAATAATTTAGTTGTTGGTTATACATCTGTAAATGACGATAGAGGCTTTCCAGGAAATCCTTTTCCTTCTGTTCAAATTTTTGACGCAGCTGGTTCTTCTATTTACTTTGGAACGGAGCCCTTTTCTACATCAAATTTATTAGAGCAACGTGTATTTACACTAACAGATAATTTCGAAATTTATTCAGGAAGACATACAATTACTATTGGTACAAATAACGAATTTTCATCTGCAATGAATGTCTTTTTTAGACAAAACTTTGGAGATTATAGATTTGATGATTTAGCTTCATTTTATGCTGGTACACCGAACAGATACCGTCATGGTTACTCACTATTAGGCGGAAGCGGTGACGATTCAGAGGGTGCTGCTGAATTTGATTTATTCCAATTCGGACTTTATATTCAAGATGAAGTAAGCTTTACAGATAACTTTAAATTAACAGCAGGTGTAAGAATCGATATTCCATTTTGGGAAGATGGTTTAGAAAATGACGACTTTAATACACGTACCGTAGCTCTTTTAGAAAATGCTGGTAAAGATTTACATGGTGCAAGAGTTGGGCAAGGCATTGATGCTAACGTTCATGTGTCACCAAGAGTTGGATTTAACTGGGATGTAAATGGTGAAAAATCTACACAAATACGTGGTGGTCTTGGTATCTTTACGTCTAGAGTGCCTTTGGTTTGGCCTGGTGGAACTTATAACAATAACGGTTTAACAGCTGGGTATATTCAGTTAACTGGTTCTGATGCACCAGAATTTAATCCAAATCCTAATACACAATTTCAAGACCCTCCTCAAGGTAGTGGTTCTATAGGTGGACAAATTGATTTATTTGCGAAAGACTTTATGTTACCACAAGTGTTTAAGACTAACATTGCAATAGATCAGAAATTACCTGGTGGTTTCACATTCTCTGCAGATTTTATTTGGAATGACAACATTACGGCAGTAACATATGAAAACATCAACATAGCTGGACCTCAGTTTTCAACAACTGGTGCAGGTTCTAGACCAAATTATGGTTTTCAAAAAGTAGATAATACTTATAGTGATATTTATTTAGCTACTAATACTGGTGAAGGGAGTTCGTATAACGTAAGTGGTACATTAGCTAAGAATATTATTACTGATAAAATTGATATTAGAACTGCGGCAACATATTCTTACGGTGATGCAGATGGTCTTTTAGATGCAACAAGCTCTCAAAATAGCTCGCAGTGGAGAAACCTAGAAACAGTAAATGGTTCTAACCGACCAGACTTATCCACATCTGATTTCTCTCCAGGGCACCGTGTTTTAGCTAACTCAACTATAGAGTTTAAGTGGACGGATAAAATTAAGACTAGAATTGGTTTGTATTACGAAGGAGCTGAAGGTAGTCCATTAAGTTACGTATATGGCGGAAACGGAAGTGGTTTATTATCAGATACAGGGTCGTTTTCAGCTTTAGCTTATGTACCAGCTAATGCTGCTGAAGCACATTTAATTGATAATGGTGATGTTACTGCAGCACAACAATGGGAAGCTTTAGATGCTTACATTGAAAGTAATGATTACTTAAGTTCAAGAAGAGGTCAGTTTGCTGAAAGAAATGCTGATCGTACAGATTGGACACATATCATTGATTTAAAATTCGCTCAAGAATTTGGAATAACTTTTGGTAAAAAAGTGCACAAATTTGAAATCACTGCGGATATTTTTAACTTCACTAATCTTTTAAATAAAGAATGGGGTGTAAGAACATTTGCAAACTTTGATCAAGTTCAGTTATTGGATTTTGAAGGGTTTGCTTCAGATGGAACAACACCACAGTTTACATTTGACGAAAGAGCAGGTGAGACAAAGAATATCGTTGATGATTCTGGATTACAATCTTCAAGATGGCAAATGCAAGTTGGTTTAAGATATACATTCTAAAAACCATTTAGAGACATTAGTCATTAAAAATAAAAAGCCTTTCTAAGTATTTAGAAAGGCTTTATTTATTTTATCAGTATTTGATTGAAAACTATTCTTTCCAACGGATCGTTTCCATAATATGTGTAATATCCTTTTTTAAATATTCTGAAGCCGGATAAATAGAATCATAGTTGGGTTTTGCATAAAAATATAGCGAACCACTTAAAAAATGATTAATACTATCTGTAACATAAAATTGGGATTGTGACGCGGCATCTCCTCCAATTTCATATAACATACCATAAACATTTGCCTCTTTGTTCTCATATACCTTATGAGAAATTTCATCAGCTTTTATAGCGTGTTTTTGTGTGAGGTTTTGTGCATCTCTAAGTAAACTATCAATATTACCATTTTTAACTTCTTTGTAAGTGAGATAGATCGTTGCTTTTAGAGGAGTGTATTTGATATCTACTCCGTTAGTATTACCCGAAGATTTAACAGACTTAATAGGATCTGCTAGTTCGTTTTTTTCAAATGAAAACGGTAAAGGTATTTGAGTTTTTTCATACTTGGCATTTGGGTATTCAAGTCTTAAATACCCTTTAGGTTTCGGTAAAGAATCATCTCCGCAACTTAACATTAATACACTTAAAATAGGTAAAACTAGTCGTCTCATGTGTTTTCTCTATGGTTTTATTGTTCTTGGACTTAGCGTGTTTATACGTGTTGCTCTAAAAACGTAAGTTTAATTTGTTTTATGCGTTTTCGCTCTAAAGCTTCTACAGTAAAAACGTAATTTTCGAAATTTATTTTACTTCCTATTCTAGGAAATCCACCCGAAATTTCCAAAACAAATCCAGCGAGTGTTTCTGCATCACCTTTTCGGTCTTCAAAAAGTACAACATCGGCTTCAATACCAACTATTTTGTACACATCTTTTAAAGGTGTTTTGCCTTCAAAACTATAATTGTTATTATCTAGTTTGGTGTAAACTAAATCATCATCATCGTACTCGTCACTTATATCACCAACAATTTCTTCAATAATATCCTCAAGCGACACTAAGCCAGATGTTCCGCCATACTCATCAACCACAACGGCAAGATGCACTTTTTTGGTTTGAAATTCTACCATTAAATCATCTAGTTTCTTGTTTTCTGGCACAAAGAAAGGCGCTCGTAAAATTGTAGTCCAATCAAATGTTTTCTTATTTAGATGTGGTAATAAATCTTTTACATAAAGCACACCTTTAATCGTATCTATACTTTCTTCGTAAACGGGAATTCTAGAATAACCATTTTCAATAATTTCGGTAATAATAGTTTTGTATGGAGTATTTACACTCAAAGCAAACAAATCCATACGTGGTCGCATCACTTGTTTGGTATCTGTGTTTCCAAAAGAAACAATGCCTTTTAATAGTTTTTGTTCTTCTTGTGTGGTGTCGTTATCATCTGTTAACTCTAAGGCTTGCGATAATTGATCGACACTAAGGTTAGAGCGTTGTTTTCCAAATTTATTATGAATTTGAATCGTTACATATCGCATCGGTAAGCTTAAGGGTGAAAACACAACGTCTAATACCTTAAGCGGTTTCGCCATAAATGAAGAAAATTTTACACTATTTCTACTAGCGTAAATCTTAGGGATAATTTCTCCGAATAGTAAAATTAAAAATGTCGCTAAAATAACTTTAACAAAAAAGGCAAGTTTAACGTCGAAAAAATAAAAATTAATGGAGTAATTAATATCGTCAAAAACGGTGTCGCTGATGGATGCAAACAATATAACAATAGCAATATTGATAAAATTATTAGCGACTAAAATAGTGGCCAATAACTTTTTGGGACGTTCTAACAGTGATGCAATTATTTGCATGCCTGGCGATTTGTTTTCTAAACCGTCGTCTAAGTTAGATTTGGTAAGCGAAAACAAGGCTACTTCTGCTCCAGAAATTAAAGCGGAACACAGCAGTAACACTACGAGCACAATGATGCTTGTTATAAAAGAAGTATTAGCAATTAATAAAGAGGATATTAAAACCGTGGGTTCTGGGTCCAAGATAAAGTTATATTAAATGGTTAAAATGGCAAATCATCATCACCTTCTTGTTCTGAAGTAGTCGATGCAGATGGTTGCGATTGAGGATTAGCATTTGGTGTGTTAGACGTTTTTGGTCGTTGTTGATCCGTTTTAGGAGTTAAAAATGTAAATTCATCACATTGTATTTCTGTAGAATAACGCTCCATACCTTTATCGTCCGTCCATTTTCTAGTTTTTATTCTACCCTCAATATAGACCTTGTCACCTTTAGAAAGGTATTTTTCACAAATTTCAGCAGCTTTATTTCTAACAACTATATTATGCCATTCTGTATTAGATATGCGCTCATTAGTCTGTTTACTAATATACGTTTCACTCGTAGCTATTGGAAAGCGGCCAACACAATTTTTATCATCAAAATAGTGCATTTTTACTTCATCTCCTAAGTTTCCAATTAGCATCACTTTATTTAAGGTTCCAGACATAATATTTAATTTTTAATTGATTACAAAGTTACTCAATTGCTTAGTCACTAGTTTAAAAGTAGTAAAAAAATGTGATTTCTTTAAGGTTCTAAAAACTGAAATTGTCAATAAAGTCACTTATAAGCACAGGAGCAGGATATTTTGAAAGTGAATTAACTAAAATTGCTTCTTTAGGAAGTGACTTTACCTCTATAATCCAAAACTTAGTGTAAAGGTGTTGGTGAGATAATTTGTGAACAATATCTGTTTCATTATATAAGGAGTAATCGAAAGATTCAGTTGTTAATGCGGCCGCATCAAAATTTAAAAGATGAAATTCATTTGCAGTTAAACTTTTTTCAGATTCTATTAAAGGAAATTGATAGAGCTGTTGCCATATTCCTTTTTTAGTACGTTTTTCAAATAGTGTCTTTTTATGTTGATCTATAAACACCAAATAATTAAAGTATTTAACGGTAACTTTCGTTTTCTTTAATTTTATAGGAAGTAGGTCAACCTTTTGCTTTTGTATAGCAACACAACTATCTTGGAAAGGGCAAATGGAACAATCCGGATTTTTAGGCTTGCATTGTAAAGCACCAAATTCCATAATAGCTTGGTTGTAGGTTGCTGGCTGATTGTGATCTATTAAAGAAGAAGCCAATGCTTTGAATTCTTTTATACCTTCAGTTGAGTTTATTGGAGTGTCAATTCCGAAATAACGCGATAATACACGATACACATTACCATCTACAACAGCAGCAACTTCGTTGAACGCAATAGAAGCAATGGCACTTGCTGTATAATCACCAACTCCTTTTAGCTTTAATAAGTCTTTATAATTGTCTGGAAATTCACCTTTAAGTTCATTTACAATATATTTAGCTGACGCATGAAGATTTCGAGCTCTAGAATAATATCCTAATCCTTGCCAAAGTTTTAAAATATCCGATTCAGATGCTTCAGCAAGATCAAAAACAGTAGGGTAATTGGCAACAAATGCGTCATAATATGGTAATCCTTGCTTAACTTGTGTTTGTTGTAAAATAATTTCTGATAGCCAAATATGATAGGGATTACGTGTTTTTCTCCATGGTAATTTTCGCTTTTTGACTGAGTACCAATTGATTAGTTTTGTGTTGAAATCCATTTAATTTTTTTAATGAAAAGCAAAATTAAATGTTTATTGTGTTAAATTTTAATTAATTACGTTTGAACTATTGAAATTAAATTACCTATATTTGCATCCCTTATAAAATTATAGTAACCCCTAAAACTAGTAAAAAATGACAAAAGCTGATTTAGTAGCGAAAATATCTGATAAATTAGGTATAGAAAAAGGTGACGTACAAGCCACTGTTGAAACATTCATGGAAGAAGTGAAGACATCTTTAGAAAGCGGAGATAACGTATATTTAAGAGGTTTCGGAAGTTTTATCATTAAAACAAGAGCTGAAAAAACAGGTCGTAATATTTCAAAAAATACTACAATAAAAATTCCAGCACACAACATCCCAGCATTTAAGCCTGCTAAAGTATTTTTAGAAGGAGTAAAGTCTAATGTTGAAGTAAACTAAGAAAGCATTTAAACAAAATATTAATCTAAAAAGCATTATTTATTATGCCAAGTGGGAAAAAAAGAAAAAGACACAAGGTAGCGACGCACAAGCGTAAAAAGCGTAGACGTGCGAATCGTCACAAAAAGAAATAAATTGTTAAAAGTAGTTTTATAACTACTTTTTTCAGTTTAAATGAAACGTTCTTTGATATAGAATTTAATAGCATTTAATAGAGTGCTATTCGATTTGTTGGATATTACATCCTGTGTCAAATAATTTAGTAAAATCCATCTATCTCAATGAAGAGTTAGATATAAATTAACATTATGAACAAGGAATTAATCGTAAGATCGAGTTCAGATATTGTTGATTTTGCCTTATTAAAAGATGGAAAACTTATTGAATTACATAAAGATGAAGAGGATAACAACTTTGCGGTTGGTGATATTTTTATTGCCAAAATCCGTAAAGTTATTCCTGGTTTAAACGCTGCGTTTGTTAACGTTGGCTATGAGAAAGATGGTTTTTTACACTATCATGATCTAGGACCGCAATTGCCTTCACTTTTAAAATTCATTAAACGTGTAAGCACAGGGAAATTAAAGGATTATACCCTTAAAGACTTTCCTATGGAGAAAGATTTAGATAAAAATGGCAGCATAGCAAACGCCATTAAATCTAATCAATCCCTATTAGTACAAGTAGTAAAAGAACCGATCTCTACAAAGGGTCCACGCATTAGCTCTGAATTATCTATTGCCGGAAGATACATTGTCTTGGTCCCGTTTTCTAATCGTATTTCAATTTCACAAAAAATTGATTCGCAAGAAGAAAAAGACCGTCTTAAAAGACTCGTAAAAAGTATCACACCTAAAGGGTTTGGAGTTATTATTCGTACTGTAGCAGAAGGCAAGAAAGTTGCCGAGCTCGACACTGATTTACAAAATTTGCTGGATAGATGGACGGCAATGTGTAAAAAATTGTACAAAGCGCATCACCCAACTAAAGTATTGGGAGAAATGAATAAAGCATCCTCTATTTTGAGAGATATTTTTAACGATTCATTCTCTGGTATCATAGTAGATGATGAAGAAATGTATGTACAAGTAAAAGATTATGTGCAACAAATTGCACCAAAAAAAGAATCTATAGTAAAGTATTACAAAAATGGTGTTCCAATTTTTGAGAAATTTGGCATAGAACGTCAGATTAAAACATCATTTGGTAGAACGGTTTCTATGGCAAAAGGAGCGTACTTGGTAATAGAACATACTGAAGCATTGCATGTTGTTGATGTTAACAGTGGTAACCGTTCTAATAAAGAAAAAAACCAAGAAGATACCGCTCTAGAAGTCAACATGATCTCTGCCCAAGAAATTGCAAGACAATTGCGTTTACGTGATATGGGAGGCATTATCGTTATCGATTTTATTGATATGGGTAAAGCAGAGAACAGAAAAAAGCTTTATAATTATCTTAGAGATGAGATGAAAGATGATAAAGCAAAGCATAAAATATTGCCGCCGAGTAAGTTTGGATTAGTGCAAATTACCAGACAACGCGTTAGGCCAGAACGCAATATTAAAACGAAAGAAGAAAATCCGAACCTAATAGGAGGAGACGAAATCGAAGCGCCAATTAAAGTGGTGGAGCGTATTAATCAAGATCTACAACGAATTTTCAAAAAAGACTATAAAAAGGTAACACTTAATGCACATCCTTTTATAGCAGCCTTTTTGACCAAAGGGTTTCCATCACCACGTTCAAAGTGGTTTATTGAACATAAAAAATGGGTAAAAGTTTTACCTAGAGATGCTTACACATATCTTGAATACCATATTTATGATAAAGATGGTAACAAAATCAAATAATATCTATTAAAAAAGCCCTTCCAAACTTGGAGGGGCTTTTTGCTTTTTTAAGTTTATTAACTCTTATTTATAACGTCTTCTTGTATTCCAAATCATTGAGCTTGCGTTACTAAATTGTTTAGTTTTTGTTCCAACTTTGCTCTCTGCTGTTATTTGCTTATTTAATTTCATAATTTATTTATTATCTCTTTTTTTTCGAGGTGCAAATGTACGACGCTTATACGCTTTAGAATACAATAGATTTGACAGCATTGTGTGTTATATTACCCTTATTTTGATTTTTTTAACACTAATCGGGTCAAAATAAAATATCTATTAAAAAAGCCCAACTAAAAGTTTTAGTTAGGCTTTTCATTTTTTGTATAATTTGAGTTTAATCTCTAGACATAAATATTCTTAAAATATACCAGAATAATAGCATTAAGGATGCAAATAACCCTAAAGCTGCCGGAATATAATCTTCAACTCCATAGGTCTTTACTAAATTAGAGGTTTGATACAAAATAGAGCCTCCTGCTAATAAACACATCGCTACAGAGAACCATAGACCTAAATTGAAACCAAAAATTGCTCCTGCTATAATTAGACCTATCGCTATAAAGAAACCTATAGTTAATCCTGTTTTTAAGAATGAGAAATCGGTTTTTGTCATTAACACAGCGGCAGATAAACCTGTGAATAACGCTAAAGTTACAATCGATGCCTGATAAAGGACCTCAGAACCAGATGGTCCCATAAGCTCTGTCACTATATACAACATAGGTACAAAAATTAAGGCTTCAAAAAATATGTAAATGCCGTAGGCTAGATACTGCTTATTTTTATCAGTTGTTTTCATAGCCATGCTTTCAGCATAATTTGTAGCTAACATGAACCCTCCTAAGAGTAATAACCATTTATAACCTTGAGTCATAGAAAGCATAAAGTTGACTACGGTTTCACTTTGTAATAGAAGATATTCGAATAAAATAAATACTAACACACCACCTGCAACGTGTGAGTATGTTTTTTTGTAAAAAGCAGTGCGTTCAACCTCAGAAATATGACCTATTAATATTTTTTCTGAGGAGTGATTTGGGAATTGATTATCCATAGTATAATTTAGTTTAGAAATGTTAAAGTAAGTCTTTTCGTGCTACACAACAAAAAAAGCCCTGAAAATTCAGAGCTTTTAATTTTTATATTTTAAGTATTAATCTCTACCCCCAAACACTTGTAGTGCCCAATATAATAGAGATGCCAATGCTCCAATAGCCGCAACTAAATAGGTTCTGGCTGCCCATTTTAATGCATCTTCAGAACCTTTGTACTCATCCGGAGTTAGCATGTTTTTGTTTTTTAACCAAGCTAAAGCTCTGTTACTGGCATCATACTCTACAGGTAAAGTAACAAAGCTAAATAAGGTCGCAAAGCCCATAAATACTAAACCAGCTACAGCAACCCAGTAACCTAAGCCAACACCAGCAGCAGCCCCTAAAATTAAACCACCAATTACTAACCATTGCGACATTCCAGAGGTCACACTTACAATTGGTACTAATGCAGATCGCATTCCTAAAGCACTGTAAGCTTGGGCGTGTTGTACCGCATGCCCACATTCGTGAGCAGCAACTGCAGCTGAAGCTGCGTTACGCTGATTGTAAACGGATTCACTTAAGTTAACGGTTTTATTTTTTGGATTGTAATGATCCGTTAATTGACCCGGTGTAGAAATAACTTCTACATCATAGATACCATTATCTGCCAACATTTTTTCTGCAATTTCTCTTCCAGACAAACCATTGCGCAATTGTACTTTTGAGTACTTCGCAAATTTGCGTTTTAGTTGATTACTCACTAACCAGCTTACTAAAGCAATAGCACCAATTAGTATGTAATATCCGATCATTCCACTCATAATTTGAAATTTTTAATTCATGTAAATTTAATCAATGAATTGCAAATAGTGCGCCAAATTTGAGTTAAGAAATTTTGTCATGGTTTTAAGTAAGAACAACTAAATTACATCGCATCAACAGACCAGTTGAAGGCTTCTGCGATTTCTTCATATACAATCTTACCCTGAACAATGTTTAATCCTTTGGCAAGAGTTTTATCTTTTTTACATGCAGTTTCCCATCCTTCATTTGCTAAACGAAGCACATAAGGTAATGTTACATTGGTTAGCGCTAAAGTAGAGGTGTACGGTACAGCGCCTGGCATATTTGCGACACAATAATGAACAACATCATCTATAATAAATGTTGGATCTTGGTGTGTGGTTGCTTTTGTAGTTTCAATACAACCTCCTTGATCTACTGCTACATCTACTAAAACAGTTCCTGGGCGCATATCTTTAAGCATATCTCTAGTGATTAATTTTGGTGCGATTGCTCCTCTAACTAATACACCACCAATAATTAAATCGTGATCTTTTATACGTCTTCTAATATTGTATTCACTTGAAAACTCAGTAACCACATGGCTTGGCATAACGTCGTTTACGTAACGTAATTGTTTCATGTTAATATCCATAATGGTAACATGAGCTCCTAATCCTGCAGCCATCTTTGCCGCTTGAATGCCTACAACACCAGCTCCTAAAACTAAAACACGACCTGGAGGTACACCTGGCACTCCACCTAATAATACACCACGACCTTTAATAGGTTTTTCTAAATATTTTGCACCTTGTTGAATGGCCATTCTTCCGGCAACTTCAGACATTGGTGTTAATAATGGTAAGGATCCATCAACATCCTCAACCGTTTCATAAGCAATACATACCGAATTACTTTTGAGCATCGCCTTTGTTAATGGTTCACTAGAAGCAAAATGAAAATAAGTAAAGACCACATGGTTAGATGTAATTAATGGGTACTCCTCAGCAATAGGTTCTTTTACCTTTACAATCATGTCGCTTGAAGCATACACCTCTTCTATAGTATCTAAAATAATGGCGCCAGCTTTTGTATAGTCCAAGTCCGAAAAACCACTACCAAAACCTGCTGTTTTTTGTATAAAAACGGTATGGTCATTTTTGGTTAATTCGAAAACTCCAGATGGTGTCATACCAACTCGGTTTTCGTTGTTTTTGATTTCCTTTGGAATTCCAATTTTCATGTTTTGTAGATTTTGAGATTGTTTGTAGGAAGAAAGTACTATCAAAAAAATTAGCTATGCAAATTTCTGCATAAGGTTGAATTCATTTTTATGAATTTACTATTTAGAAGCTTTTATTTTGAAAACTATTAAAAAATGTACTGATTTTGAGGTTGATATGGTATTTGGCAACCAAACTCCAAAATTAGATGACGCTAAGTGTTTAAACAGAACTACTTAAGTGAAAACCACCAAATCATTTATAAACTCGAAACGGGATTTCTGAAATGACACCAGTATTGCGCTTGAATAGAAAATAAAATTACTAGCTTTACTTAGGTTGGGTATGGACTTTAATGACGCGATTATCCCTAAAAGTAAGTTTGAGTTGCATCAGTTTAGGGTCCGAAAAACTCTCTTCAACACCTATTTCGTATGTAAAAACCTCAGTGTCGTTAAATTCTGACTCGTTGGGTTGTCCTAGTTGCTCAATAACCTCTGTTTTTGTGGCGTTAATAAACAGTTTTTTTTCTAATATATCGTCTACCATTTTATAGCGTAAACTGGGACTTTGTCTCCAGGTATCCTGATCAAAACGTTCCTCAAATTGGTAAATTAAAATTGTGCTCGCAACAAAAGCTATAAAGAATATAAATCCTATTTTGTCGTTTTGCTTGAGCCTTATGTTCATACTTATTTAACCTACAATGTTCACAATTTTACCAGGTACTACGATAACTTT
Source organism: Winogradskyella marina (assembly GCF_015645385.1). GTDB lineage: Bacteria > Bacteroidota > Bacteroidia > Flavobacteriales > Flavobacteriaceae > Winogradskyella > Winogradskyella marina. The sequence goes on along the minus strand of NZ_JADOET010000001.1, from coordinate 751,297 downwards.
TTTAGGTGTTCTACCATCTAATTGAGCAATAGTTTTTTCGTGAGCCATAACCGTTTTTTCAATCTCGTCTTTGCTCATATCCATTGGCAATTCTAGTGTAAAACGCATTTTACCATTAAATGAAATAGGATATTTTTTACTGCTCTCTACTAAATGACTCGCGTCAAATATTGGAAAACTTGCCGTAGATATAGAATTAGCATTTCCTAACTGCGACCATAATTCTTCTGCAATATGTGGCGCGTAAGGTGAAATTAAAACCAATAAAGGTTCTAAAACATCTTTACTTGTACACTTTTGAGACGTTAATTCATTTACAGCAATCATAAAGGTAGATACGGACGTGTTGAACGAGAAGTTCTCAATATCTTCTTCTACTTTCTTTATGGTTTTATGTAGTGTTTTTAAGTTGTCTGCTGTTGGTTGAGCATTATTAACTTTTAAACCATTGTCACCTATATATAATTTCCAAAATTTCTTTAGGAAGTTATGTACACCTGTTATACCTGCTGTATTCCATGGTTTATACTGTTCTAGAGGTCCAAGGAACATTTCGTAAAGTCTTAAACTGTCTGCTCCGTAATCTGCAACAATATCATCTGGATTAACGACATTGTATTTAGATTTAGACATTTTTTCGACATCTCTTCCCACTTTGTAAGCACCATCTTCAAGAATAAATTCAGCATCTTTAAAGTCTTCTCCAAACTCTCCATCAGATTTTAAGCCTTCAATATCTAATTCATCTGAAGCATTTACATATTGTACTTTTACGTGAATAGGTAATACATTTTTATCTCCAACAAGTCCTTTAGAGTAATATGTGTTATTGCTTTCATCTCTATAAACAAAAGCACTAGTTCCCAAAATCATTCCTTGGTTGATCAACTTTTTAAAAGGCTCTTCGACATTAACGAAACCGCGATCTTTTAATAGTTTAACCCAAAAACGTGAGTATAATAAATGACCTGTTGCATGTTCGCTTCCTCCAATATATAAATCGACGTTTTCCCAATAGTTGAGGGCGTCTTCGCTTGCAAAAACACCATCTCTATTCGCAGCATCTTCCATATAACGGAAGAAATACCAAGAACTTCCTGCCCAACCAGGCATGGTGTTTAATTCTAAAGGAAACACGGTTTTATGGTCTATTAAATCATTACTGACCACTGAATTCTGGTTGACGTCCCAAGCCCAAACGTCAGCTCTTCCTAAAGGTGGTTCGCCTGTTTCGGTTGGCAAATACTTTTCAACTTCTGGAAGTTTAATAGGTAAATGCTCGGCATCTATCATTTGTGGCATGCCGTTGACATAATACACAGGGAACGGTTCTCCCCAATATCGCTGACGAGAAAAGACAGCATCTCGCAATCGGTAATTGGTTTTGCCTTCCCCTTGTCCCAACTGTTCCAAGTCATAAATAGCACGTTTCGATGCTTTTTTATAGTTCATGCCATTTAGGAAATCGCTATTAGCAATTTTCACATTGTCTTTTGAGGCGAATGCTTCTTTAGAAATATCAACACCTTCAAATATATTTGGAATTGGAATGTTAAAATGTTTTGCAAAATCGTAATCGCGTTGGTCTCCACATGGAACAGACATTACAGCTCCTGTGCCATAGCCAGCAAGTACGTAATCGCCAATCCAGATAGGAATTGGTTCTTTTGAAAACGGATGCTCTGCATAAGCTCCTGTAAAGGCTCCTGAAATGGTTTTTACATCTGCCATTCTATCGCGTTCACTTCGTTTTGCAGTCGCTTCAATATAGGCTTCAACTTCTGCTTTTTGTGCTGCGGTTGTTATTTGAGAAACGAGTTCGTGCTCTGGTGCTAAGGTCATAAAAGAGACTCCGAAGATGGTATCTGGCCTTGTGGTGAAGACATCTATTTTTAAAGACTCTTCGACTTCGCTCAGAGTGACATTCGGTAAAACATTAAAAGATACAGATGCTCCAACAGATTTTCCTATCCAGTTTTTCTGACTTTCTTTTAAAGAATCTGTCCAATCAATAGTATCTAAACCTTGTAGTAAACGTTCTGCATAAGCCGAAATTCGCATGCTCCACTGCGTCATTTTTTTACGAACGACAGGATGGCTTCCACGTTCGGAAACTCCATTAACAATTTCGTCGTTAGCTAAAACGGTTCCTAATGCAGGACACCAGTTGACTTCCGTTTCTGCTAAATAGGTGAGTCTGTATTTTAAAAGAATGTCTTGTTGTTCTTCTGAGGAGTAATTAGCCCAATCTTCTGCTGAAAAAAGCTCAATATTATCATCGCAAACAGCATTGATATTTTTATTGCCCTCTGAAGTAAAGGCTTCAATTAAGGTGTCAATATGTTCAGCTTTATTTGAATCGTTATTATACCAAGATTCAAATAATTGAATAAAAATCCATTGGGTCCATTTGTAATATTCAGGATTTGAAGTACGTACTTCACGACTCCAATCGAAAGAAAACCCGATTTGATCTAACTGACGACGATAGGTTTTAATATTCGCTTCTGTAGTAACTGCAGGATGCTGACCAGTTTGAATAGCATACTGCTCTGCTGGCAAACCAAAACTATCATACCCTTGCGGATGCAACACATTAAATCCTTTGTGACGCTTGTAACGTGCATAAATATCACTAGCAATATAACCTAAAGGGTGACCAACATGCAAACCTGCTCCAGATGGATAAGGGAACATATCTAATACATAATATTTAGGTTTATCACTTATGTTAGTAGCTTTAAACGTTTGGTTTTTTGCCCAATAGTCTTGCCACTTTTTTTCTATGCTGTTAAAATCGTACTTCATTTAAATTGTTTTTTCGTGCAAAGGCATTGCGTATTCATATATTCTTTGCGCGAATTTGTCTTTACTTTAGAGCGCAAATTTAATAATAACCTCCTTAACTGCCTATTTTAAAATCAATAGGAATTATAAAAGAAAAAGCACCTTGTTTTAGACAAGATGCTTGTAGTAGGTTTATGTTCCGGTAGATTAAAATTTGTATCCCAAACCAACTTGAAAAACACTATTAGTAATATCTGGATTCTCTGCAACCGTTGAAATCCCGAAGTTATAACGTGCTTGCACAAATAGTTTTGAGTTAAGATTATAACCAAGACCTACATTGGCTCCGATATCTACACTAGACGCATCTGTATCGGCATCGGGTAAATCGCTATCTATGTACTCAGCTTTGTCATTTACGAGAAAAGAAAATTGTGGTCCTACCTCTAAGCTAAAACCTTCAGTTAAATAGTATTTTGCCATAACAGGAATAGCTAAATAATCGACTTTTATTTTTACCACATCTTGAGCTTCTGAGCCTTGTGTTGAGTATAAAAGTTCTGGTTGAAGTGAAAATTTTTCACTTAATGGAATTTCAGAAATGAATCCTACATGAAATCCGACGAGGCTATTTCTGTCTGCATCACCTCCTGTAAAGTTAGAAATATTTAGTCCGGCTTTGGCTCCAAATTCAATATCTTGAGCATTAGATTGTTGGGTGAATCCTAAAGTAGCAAGTAATGCTACAAAACATAATTTTTTCATAATAATTGATTTTTATGGTTTTTATTGATTGTTGAAGATTTGACAAAAACTATGCCATGCGAAAATTGAAAAATCATAAAATTTTAAATCTTTCAGTGTTAGTGTGTTATAAAAAAGGATGTCATTTATAATCATTCATATACTTTTTAATGTCATTTACAACACTATTAAAACTTAGCCGTTGTTATAGTAAACATAAGCAAATTCTTTATTATTTTTACAGCATAAATCTACATGTATTCATGGCATCATCTTTTGACAAATATCAAAAACGTAAACTTATATCGTCTTACGTCTCTGTAGTGATCAGTATCGCTTTGGTTTTGTTTCTACTAGGCTGTTTAGGTCTATTGGTTATCAACTCTAAAAAAGTAGCAGATCACTTTAAAGAGCAGGTAGTGATGACTATTTATTTAAATGATACCGCAAAAGAGGTAGAAGTCAACCAGCTAAAAAAGAGTTTAGCAATGGCAGATTATACCAAGGATGCGTTGTATGTCTCAAAAGAAGAAGCAGCTGAGTATATGAAAGCTGAAACAGGTGAAGATTTTATGGATTTTGTGGGTTACAATCCATTAAAGAATTCGATAGATGTTCATTTGAATGCAGAGTTTGTTACCACTGAAAAATTAACTGAAATTACAGAAGGCCTTTCCAATAAAGCGTTTATTGAAGAAGTAAGATACGATAATGATCTTGTAGAACTCATGAATGATAACGTTAAAAAAATTACGTTTTGGGTATTAATTATTAGTGGTTTGTTTACGTTAATTGCTGTGTTATTGATTAATAGTTCTATTCGTTTAGCCGTTTATTCAAAACGATTTATCATAAAAACAATGCAAATGGTTGGTGCAACCAAATCTTTTATCCGACGACCTTTTGTTTGGAAAAGTGTACAACTTGGTATTATTGGTGCACTTGTCGCCTTAGGAGGAATGGCAATTGTATTGTACTATTTAGACCTAACGTTTCCAGAATTGGAATTACTGAAGAACTCAATGCTAATTATTGGATTATTTGTTGGTATTTTCCTTTTAGGCATTCTAATCACTTGGATTAGTACATTTATCGCCACGCAACGTTTCTTAAACCTAAAGACAGATCATTTGTATTACTAGATGTTAGGAAAATACTAATGTGAACTTATATTTATAAATAAATCTGTTACTTTGCAACGTATTAAAGCATAGCTTAAAGATTATGGGAGAACAAAAACGTAAGGAAGACAATACATCTGAATTCATTTTCGGAAAGAAAAATTATAAATTCTTATTTATAGGTTTAGCATTTATTGTTGTTGGGTTTATCCTAATGTCTGGTGGTGGTAGTGACGATCCTAATGTTTTTGATGAATCTATTTATAACTGGAGACGTATCCGTTTAGCACCAACACTTGTATTAATTGGTTTTGGTATTCAAGTTTATGCTATTCTTTTAAATCCTAAAAAGGGCGTAAAAAAATAATTCATTTTTTATATACATTTACAGCGTATCACTCTCTTAATTGATACTTTTACCTCATGGAAATTATAGATGCAATTATTTTAGGGATTATCCAAGGTCTCACTGAGTTTTTACCGGTATCATCAAGTGGTCACTTAGAAATAGGAAAAGCCATTCTTGGCGATAATTCTGTACCAAAAGAAAGTTTGTTATTTACAGTTGTCCTTCATTTTGCCACAGCATTAAGTACTATGGTTATTTTTAGAAAGGATATTCTTCTAATTATAAAAGGAGTTTTAAAATTTGAATGGAATGAAGATCTTCAGTTTATTTCAAAAATCGCCTTATCCATGGTACCAGCAGTTATTGTTGGAGTCTTTTTTGAAGAAGAATTAGAACAACTCTTTAACGGAAATATTTTGCTTGTAGGATGTATGCTTATTGTTACAGCGGTTTTACTTTTCTTAGCAGACAAAGCGAAAGACACACAGAAAAAAGTATCTTTTTCTAATGCGTTTGTAATTGGTATTTCTCAAGCTATTGCAATGCTACCAGGTATATCGAGATCTGGAGCTACAATTTCTACCTCTGTATTATTAGGTAATGATAAAACTAAAGCAGCACGATTCTCTTTCTTAATGGTTGTCCCTCTTATTTTTGGTAAAATTGCGAAAGACCTTTTAGGTGGAGAATTAACTTATGATAGTTCTAATGTTACCGCTTTAGGTGTTGGATTTATTGCTGCATTTGTCGCAGGTTTATTTGCTTGTACTTGGATGATTGCTTTGGTGAAAAAAAGTAAATTATCTTATTTTGCTATCTACTGCGTCGTTGTTGGTCTTATTGCTATAATTTGGTCTCTAGTATAAATGAAAACAGAAGAAGATTATAAAACCGGACAAGTCTTATTAATTGATAAGCCACTAACATGGACGTCTTTTCAGGCCGTTAATAAATTGCGCTGGTCTATACGACAAGCTTTCAGTATTAAAAAAATTAAAGTAGGTCATGCTGGTACTTTAGATCCTTTGGCAACAGGTTTGTTAGTGATTTGTACAGGTAAAATGACCAAGCAAATTAATACGTTTCAAGGTCAAGAAAAGGAATATACAGGGACTTTTGCTTTAGGTGGCACAACTCCGTCTTTTGATTTAGAAACTGAGGTCAATGAAACCTTTCCAACAGATCATATTACAGAGGAATTAATTTATTCTACCACCCAACAATTTATTGGTAAAATAGACCAATTTCCACCAGTGTTTTCTGCGATTAAAAAAGACGGAAAACGTTTGTACGAATTTGCAAGAGCAGGTGAGGAGGTTGAGGTAAAATCGAGACAAGTAGAAATTACAGAATTTGAAATCACAAAAATAAGTGGTTTAGAGTTACATTTTAGAGTGGTTTGTAGCAAAGGAACTTACATTAGATCCTTGGCAAACGATTTTGGAAAAGCTTTGAATTCTGGAGCACATTTAGCGTCATTACGTCGCACTCGTATAGGTGATTTTAAAGTTGAAGATGCTCTTACTCCCGAAGCTTTTATAGCCAATTTGCCTTCTAAAGCTTGATTTAACACGGGTTTATGATGGGTACTTAAACTTTTTCTTCATTATATTCGTATCTATTAATAGACTAAAACTATTTTAAACTGAATTTTGTTGATAAACATAAAGCCGCAATAATTACATTTCTTTTAGTAGGAATTGTAGTTTTTGGTATGTTTAGTCTTCAGTTAAAGATCCAAGATGACTTAGTAACTGAGAGTTATTACCTTATGGAACCAGAGCCTGAAATCACAAAAGAAGAGCTTCAGGAGATTGAAGATATCAACGGTGAATCTACCAACAAAGCATTTAACGAAGATCAGGAATACAAAGAAATGATGCGCAACTTTAAAACTGTTGACGCTAATGATTTTGAACGCACTACAAAAGCCATGGCAGAAGCTAAGGCAAGTGAGGTACAGGAGGAAACGAGTATTACTAAAACCTATTCAGGTAGTAATGCATATGCCTTAAATTCTGACGAAACACAATCGTATAAAAAACTACAAGAAGCGTTAAAACAACGTCTTAACAACAAAAAACAAGCAGACGAACACGCCAAAACAAAAAGCACACTTACCTATTCATTAAAAGGTAGAACTCTAGCGCATTATAAAACACCACGATATTTATGCGAAACTGGTGGGAAAATAGTAGTGAGTATTAGAGTTAATGCGTCAGGAGATGTTATTGATGCTTATATCAATGGATCTTCTAATTCTAACAACCAGTGTTTAATAAATCATGCTATTTCTTATGCCGAAACGGTTCAGTTTGACACCTCAGACAAAAACGAACAATTAGGCACCATTACGTTTTTGTTTAAAGGGAAATAGTTGAATTTGCGACCTTTTTTAACTTTACCTAGCGCTTATGTTAGCTACTTGATTTTAGTTGTTATTTTAATAAGTTAACCAAGTCTTCAATAGTAGATTGGCCTTTATCTTTATTATACCAACGCTGTAAATCTTCTTTAAATTCTGGTGTTAACATACCATGCTCAGCCTTATAAGCTTGCACCATGTTTGTTGCAACTGTAGGTCGTGGTCCATAGGTGTTTAAAACAGTATTGGTTTCAGAATCTAACATAATTAACTTAGGTATAGATTTCCCTCCATTAGTTAAAAACTGATCCATAAGCGCTTCGTTGTCATCTCTGAGTACAATTTTATAATCTATAGCATCATTGAGTTCTGCCACTTTATTAAGTATCGGCATTACATGTGCAGCATCACCACACCAACTTTCAGAAATAACCAACCATGTTACTTTTTTATCAAAATTCTCAATTGTAGATTTTGTAGCGTCAGCAACTTTTGCAGTTTTATCCCAACGTCTCATACGTCTATCGTTTAGTTGGGTATATGCAACAATAGCTTCCGATTTATCGTTTCCGGTTGCAGATTGCTCTTCTACTAAAGTTGTAACTAAGGCTCTATATTCAGCATAAGTCATACTATTTTTTAGACTTTCTGAAATAATATCGTTTAAAGTAAGTGTCTCTGTATTCATATAACAAAAATAAGAATCTGTTGCTGTTTATTGTGCAACTGTTGTTACATTAGTAGCACTAATTTAATTTCCTTACAGTATGAAAAAACAGAGATGTGGTTGGTGTGTTGGTGATCCGTTATATGAAGCCTATCACGATGAAGAATGGGGAGTTCCGGTATATGATGATGCGACCTTATTTGAGTTTTTAATTTTAGAAACCTTTCAGGCTGGTTTAAGCTGGATTACGGTTCTAAAAAAGCGAGAGAATTTTAGAAAGGCTTTTGATAATTTCGATTATAATACAATTGTAAAGTATGACGCTTCAAAAGTTGAAGACTTATTACAAGATGCAGGTATCATAAGGAATAAGTTGAAAGTAAAAGCAACGATAACTAATGCCGAAGCTTTTGTAAAGATTCAGGAAGAGTTTGGGTCGTTTTCAAAATATATATGGGATTTTGTAGATGGGAAACCCATAAAGAATACAATTAAAAACTATAAAGAAGCTCCAGGAAATACACCGTTAAGTGATGCCATAAGTAAGGATTTAAAAAAGCGTGGTTTTAAATTTGTAGGTTCCACTGTGATATACGCACATATGCAAGCCACAGGTATGGTGAATGACCATGAGGTCTCGTGTTTTAGATACCATGAGGTTTAATAAAATCTAGAAACTCAATGCGTGAGATATGTTTTGCTCCTAAACTTTCGAGGTGTTTGGTGTGTAATTGACAATCAATTAATTTGTAATTAGAATTTTGAATATATGTTATAAAACCCGCTTTACTGGCATTACTCACTTTAGCAAACATACTTTCGCCACAGAAAACAGTATCATTAACTTCAATACCATATAATCCACCGACAAGTTCATCGTTTTGCCAGACTTCAATAGATTTGGCATAACCGAGTTCATGTAACTTTAGGTAAGCGTTAATCATATCATCTGTAATCCATGTGCCATACTGATCATTGCGTTTTACATTTGCACAGTTTTCTACAACAGCCTTAAAAGCTTTGTTTGTGGTAACCTGAAACGTTGATTTTTTTAAAACCTGTTTCATGCTTTTAGACACCTTTAAATCTTCAGGGAACAAAACAAATCGTGGATCTGGCGACCACCAAAGTATTGGTTCATCATCTTGAAACCACGGAAATATACCTTTTGAATAGGCGTAAAGTAAACGCTCTGGTGACAAATCTCCTCCAATAGCTAGAAGTCCATCAGCAGAAGCTTCAGATACCTCTGGGAATTCAATTTTTTGAGTTAAAAAGTGCATCGTTTTAAATAGAATTCAAATTTAAGTGCTGTAGTTTATGGTTGAATTTTTTAATAAGTTGATAAAAAATTAATTATCAAGGCAAAAGCTAAAACCATATTTCAATTTTAACTAAATAACTAAATAACTAAAAAAGAAAAAGACCTGTTTTTAAAATTTAAAAAACAGATCTTTTTACTATATGTGTTTAATCTTTCTGGTTAGAAAGGTAAATCATCGTTATCATCATCTTTTAAATCACTTACTGGTTCAAAAGCTTCTGTTGGTGGTACAGGAGGCATACCTTCACTTGGCGCTTGCGCTTGTAAAGCTTCAATTCTCCAACCTTGTATAGAGTTAAAGTATTTCGTTTCACCTTGTGGGTTTACCCATTCTCTTCCTCTAAGGTTTATGTTAATTTTTACCTGCTGACCTTCTTTATAGTTGTTTAATAACTCTGTTTTATCTTGAACAAATTCCACCATAATATGTTGTGGATATTGCTCTTCTGTAGTTACTACAACTTCTCTTTTTCTAAACCCGTTACTACCAAAAGTTTGAGTCTCTCCTACCATTTTAATTCGTCCTTGTACTTCCATTTTTGCTTAATCTATAATTTATTTTATTCTTAATTTTTTTGAGGCTACGAAAGTAATAACTTCCAAGCACTTTCTACGTCTCCATAGCTCAAATAATTTTGAGCTAACTTGTGTTTTTCTCTGTGAGAAGCTATTTTAATGTCTGGATAGCGCTCACTAATATCTTCAACAAATTTACTCACGTCATCTTTATTTGGCAAAGCTTCTACGTTAGCAAGCATTCCAAGATTGTTTCCTGTTAAGATCATGCTGTTTTTTACATGTTCTGGCATATTGTCTACACCAATTCCCATATTCTTTAACGGTTTAGGAATTTCAAAAAAACCTTTGTTTGCTCTACTGTAATAACTGCCTCCAGCTCTTGCGACCAAATCTAAAGCGTTTTGATTTATGGTTTGATCGTCGTTTAGAACTTCTTCTGAAATATGAAGTTTTACCACTTCACAAATCACTAAATTTCCGGCGCCTCCTTCAGTTCCCAATTGAATAATATCGTTTACCTTACATTCTAATTGTATAGGTGATTCTGCTACTCTAAAAGGCTTTACCTTATCTGACGCTAACATGGATAATCCAGATTTTTCAAACTCATTGGTGCCTTCAGGGTATTCTGTACTTGCTAAGGATGTTTGATGTACAATATCATAATTTACCACATTAATTACTACTTCTTTAGTGGCTTCTACATTATGCAATGTATGTTTTGTGGTATTATCTCTAACACGCCTTGCAGGTGAAAAAACCAAAATCGGGGGATTAGCGCTAAACACGTTAAAAAAGCTAAATGGCGATAAATTTGGATTTCCGTTGGCATCAACTGTACTAGCAAATGCAATTGGTCTTGGTGCAACAGCACTTAGTAAATAGCCATGTAAAGTGCCAGTTGTAAGATCTTTAGGGTCAAATGAAGCCATGTAGTTTGCTGATTTTCAACAAATATAATTATATTGAATTGGAGACAAAAGTATTTTGGAGATAACTAAGAACAATAATATTAACAATTTTACATTATATTTAAAATGATTTAAACCCAACTAATGACTTTTAGCTACAACCGAAATGTAATCCGTTGGATTATTATAGCATCCTCTTTTATTATTATTTCCCTTATTCTTTGGAATACCTATACGTTTTTTCAAAATTTTAAAGCCGAAGAGCGTTCTAAAATGAAAACTTGGTCCTTAGCTCAAAAAGAGTTGAGCAAGACGTTAGATTTAAATACAGATATTGGAGAATTGCCATTATCTATTTTATCAAGCAATACAACAACACCAATGATTAATGTTTCAAAGGATGGGAGTTTGGGATATAATAATATTGATGAAGAAAAAGCGCAGGATTCACTTTACCTTATTCAATTAATTGAAAAATTTAAAAGTGAAAATGAACCAATTCAAATAAGATACAAGGATGAAATTTTTTCTACTGTATATTATGGCAACTCACCTTTATTAAATAAATTAAAATATTATCCTTTAGCTTTATTGCTCATTATATTGCTCTTTGCAGCTGTTGTTTATTTCTTTTACCGAAGTTCAAAAATTGCAGAACAAAATAAACTCTGGACAGGTATGGCAAAGGAAACAGCGCATCAAATTGGGACTCCTTTATCGTCGCTTGTAGGTTGGACCGAAATTTTAAAAACTGAAAATGTAAATCCAGATTACATTGTAGAAATTGAAAAAGACATTGATAGGCTTCAAACCATAACAGAGCGTTTTAGTAAAATAGGATCTGCTCCAACCTTAAAAACAATGGATATTGTTGATGTTACGAAGTCGTCTTATGACTATTTAAAATCGAGATCATCTAAGTTAATTAATTTTGAAATTGTACTTCCCGAAAGAGCAATTCCGGTTAAATTAAACGAACAACTTTTTAGTTGGACCATTGAAAATTTAGTGAAAAATGCCATCGATGCCATGAAAGGTAAAGGCGATTTAAAACTAGAATTAACACAGATAGAAAGTAAAGTATTCATTAATATATCAGATACCGGAAAAGGAATTCCGAAGTCGTTGTTTACTAAAATTTTTGAACCTGGTTATACGACCAAAAAACGTGGTTGGGGACTTGGACTGTCTTTAGCAAAACGAATTGTGGAAGACTACCATAAAGGAAAAATTAAAGTCTTGTCTTCTGAAATTAATAATGGTACTACAATACAAATTTTATTGATACAGGTTTAAATGTCATTCTAAGCGGAGCGAAGAATCTCAATAGGTTTATATAAGGTGTTTTTTAAAAGAGACCATCTAAGAAATTCATCAATAACAGTGGTTCTTATGTATGACCAATGTCTAAAAACTAGACCTTAAATAATAAAATCAAATTTTTAGTTTAAATTTGAGCATGGATTCGTCGCGATTTTTCACATTAAAGGAAGCTAGGATAGGTAATAACTGTCCTGAATGTTATTCTAATGATAGTTTAGAAATTACCTTTAAACAAAAACTAATTGAAACTAAGCTTTACAAAGCTATAACGGACGAAACCAATTGTCAATTACGATGTTTAAATTGTGAAGTTCAAATATTTCCAATTCGTTGGACAGATGATATTGAACGTGTCGTAGATTATCACAACAGAGGACTTAAAATGAAACAGAAGTCTACCAAACTAAAACCAATGGCTTGGGCTTTGCTTATTTCTAGTGTTGTTGTTTTACTAGTAATCGTATTATTTGCGTTAGGAATCTTATAAAAACGATCCTATTTTTTTAGCTAAGGCTTTAAACTCTTCGGGTGTTACGGTTTGCTTATTGGTAAAACGAGCATCGTCCATAGTGTGCAACGGAATTAAATGCACATGAACATGAGGTACTTCTAGACCAATGACAGACATACCAATACGTTCGCATGGTACCGCTTTTTCTAAAGCCAATGCAACACGACGCGAAAATTTCATCAATGCCATATACGTAGCTTCGTCTAAGTCAAAGATTTTATCCACTTCTTTTTTAGGAATGCAAAGTGTATGGCCTTTAGAATTTGGGTTAATGTCTAAAAACGCAAAGAAATCTTCAGTTTCAGCGACTTTATAGGATGGTAATTCGCCAGAAATTATTTTTGTGAAGAGTGTTGCCATGTTTCTTGATTATATTTAGTGTTTAATTAAGCTATTAGTAAAACCAATGTTTCGTGCTAATTATTAACCATAATGGTGTCACTTTAGGTATGAAGTCTTTATTCTTTGTTCTAAAAGCGCAGCGGTCTTGATTCTAGTTTAAATATAAATATAAAAAGATTCCTTTTAACGAGGAATCTTTTTATTAATAATTGCTGAGATTACAGCTTTGCTAAAACGTGTTCAGCATAAGTCACAGAAGGTCTTATCTCGAAATTTCTAAAACATCAAATTTCATAATACCACTTGGTACTTGTATTTCGGCAACATCTCCAACAGATTTGCCTAATAAACCTTTACCTATAGGCGAATTCACAGAGATTTTTCCCGAAGCTAAATCGGCTTCACTTTCCGCAACCAAAGTGTAGGTCATTTCCATACCATTCACTTGGTTTTTAATTTTAACTTTAGAAAGTGCTAAAGCTTTAGTTAAATCTAATTGCGACTCATCTATAACGCGTGCTCCAGATAAAATTTCTTCCATTTTAGAAATCTTCATTTCTAGCATACCTTGTGCTTCTTTTGCAGCATCATATTCTGCATTTTCACTTAAATCACCTTTGTCTCTAGCTTCTGCAATTGCTTGTGATGCTTTAGGACGTTCCACATCTTTAAGTTGGCTTAATTCGTCTCTTAATTTTTTTAAACCTTCAGCTGTGTAATAAGATACTTTACTCATAATTTAATCGTTTTAAATATAACACGTTCTAAAAAGCAAATTCTTTATCATTTTTGAGCCCGTCCGAAAATCAGACAGGCTCAAAAATAACAGTAGATATTTTGTGCTTCTTAGAAGTTTGTTATAGTGTAATTATAATGTTAGCATAAAAAAAACCTCGCGCTGACGAGATTACTATGCAAATATATAAAATATTTACGGTATTGTTTAATTAATAGTAAATTGCGCTTCAAATTTTGAAGTTAAAATGCATTAAGAATGTTAATAATTTAAAAATTGATTAAGCAAAGCGAGCATTCTCGTGGGTTAAAACGTTTTTTTGTTTTAATCTACTAAATTTCAAAACATTAAAAAAATAGAGCTGTGAAGAAATTATTTTTAATACTTAGTTGTGTGGTTATTTTTGGTTGTAGTAAAAATGATCCAAAATACAACTGTAACTTCTTGCTAGATGTTGGTGTTAACCTAACGGTAAATCTTAATCTTCCTCAGTATAATCAACTTTTATTTCCTGTAAATGCGGTTAGAGTAGAAGGGTTTGGTAATAGAGGAATTATCTTAGTTAGAACCAATGCAGATTCTATTTTAGCTTGGGATGGTGCAGATCCTAGCCATACGCCTTCGTCTTGTTCTTCTTTAACCATTGTCGGTTTAAATGCCGTTTGTGGTTGCGAAGATGGTAATGAGTATAGTTTAATAACTGGTACACCCTTAAACGATAATCCTCAACCCTGTACATTAAAGCCATACAGAGTTGAAGCTATCGGAAATAATACATATTATGTAAGCGATTAAAATTTCATAGTCACTCCAACTAAAAAGTTTGTTGTGGCTTGTGGATAAAATCCAGCACCTTCAATAGTGGTTACACTAGTTGGACTTGACCAAGTATCGTCATAGGTGTAATAATAACCATTAGACACATATTCTACATTAAATATATTATTGACTAAACCTGAAAATATAATTTCGTCGAAAATTGAAGCTGTTTTTAAAGTATAATTAATGTTGAAATCATTGATAAAGAAACTATCTAATTTAGACAAGTCGGCTTCCGTATTACTCATATATTGTTCACCAACAAACTTGCTTAACAAGGCCATTTGAAGCTTGTCAATAGGTTGGAAAACAATAGCATTTGAAGCCACTATACTTGGTGAAAATGAGATGTCTGTTTTACCCAAATTTTGTAATTCGTCATCAAATGAAATAACAGTCTCATTGTTTTTATTAGAACTAAGTGTCATGTTAGGTTGTAAAGTCAGTTGAGAGCTCACCGGAATTATTGCTTCCAGTTCTAAACCTAAACGGTAACTTTCTCCGCTATTTGTTCGTATTGGATTTCCAACATCATCTAAACGACCAGACAATACCAATTGCTGATTGTAAAACATGTAATACGCGTTGGCGTTAAATATAAAGTTGCCTTTTTTGTGTCTCCAACCCAATTCAAAATCATTAAGTTGTTCTGGTTTTATGTTTTCATCGGTTTCAAAATCAGTTCGGTTTGGTTCTCTGTTGGCTCTAGCGTAAGAGAAGTAGAGATCATTACCTGTATTTAATGAATAGGTGATTCCGGCTTTTGGATTGAAAAAAGTAAAATCCTTATCTATTGCAAATTCTACAATATCAGATGTTGTTCCTGTGGTTTTATAGGTGACGTTCCTAACTTGTAGATCTCCAAACAGACTTATTTTTTCATTTAATCTATAATTCGCTTTTGAAAATAAAGACAAGTCATTTTTTAAACTATTTCCATCATAATAACGATCTCTAATTTCGGTCTGGCTTGCGTATTCTGACCAAATCACTTCACCAAAATGATCGCCATCGTAGTGACTAAATGAACCTCCAAATAATAAATCTAAATTATTCGCTTTATAATTCACGTTGGCGTTTATGACATAAAAATCGTTATCTAACCAACGTCTTCTAATTAAATCCGTTTCATCTATTATTTCACCATTAAATTCTAGTGGTTCTAGACCATAATCGCTAAAATCTTCATCGTCTTTATATTGCTCAAAAAAACCTTGACCTTTGGTGTAGTTTAAACCTAATGTGGTAGACCATTGGTTGTCGTAACGCTGATTCCAGTGCAACTGGTAATGATCTTGTTTGTAGTCATCAACTTCATTATCATAAAACTGTGTGTCGCCATTATTATCAGTGTATTCGCCAGCAGTATTATAGGTTCGGTCGTTTTCTAATTTGTCTAAATCTTCAAGACCATTCCAAGCTTGATATGTGACTTCCTTACCACCAAAAGTAATGGCTTTTATTAAGGTATTATCATCAACATAAGACCCTTGTAAAAAGTAAGATTTTAAATCTGCCGAAGCACGATCTATATAACCATCTGAAGCTATATTAGATAAACGACCAGCAATTTCTATATGATCATTTAGCAATCCTGTGCTAAACTTAACGGTGTGTTTTCTCGTATTATAACTTCCAAAGGAATTAGCAATTTCACCAGAAGCGTCTTTAGAAATGGCATCTGTTAAAACATTAATACTCGCACCAAAAGCACCAGAACCATTGGTTGAAGTTCCCACACCACGTTGCAGTTGTAAGCTTTCTGTAGAGGATGCGAAGTCACCAAGATTCACCCAAAATGTCCCTAAGGATTCGGCATCATTATAAGGAATACCGTTTATAGTAATGTTGGTAGATTGTGAGCTAACTCCACGCACTCTAATACCTGTGTAACCAACTCCTGCACCAGCATCTGTTGTGGTTACTACCGAAGGTAAAAAGTTAAGTAACATCGGAATGTCTTGCCCTAAATTACGTTTTTCCAAGTCTTCTTTAGTCACATTACTATGTGTAATTGGTGACTTTGCGTCTACACGGACGGCTTTAACAAGAACTTCGTCTAGTTTTTCAACTTTAGTAGAATCTTGTTGTTTTTCTTGTCCATAAACTGAACAAATTCCTAAAAATGCAATTGAAAGTGATAATCTCTGCCTACTTTTTTTTGAGAGATTGTTGAATAAAAATTTCATACGACTATAGTATTATAATCGAATAAAAAGAGGTCATTATTCTGGGTTAATAAATATGTTTTTGAGCTACAAGCAAGTACTTAAGTTACATGTTATTTTTTATTTTGAATCTATACATGAATATTAAAGTATATCAAGATTCAGAAGTAAAAAAATAAACATTGATAACCTTATCGCACGCGCTAAAAATGTCCTCAGGACATTTTCTTTAAGCTCGCTTCCTAAACAGCATTACCTGTTCTAGGTTCAATGGGTATGATCTCAGCCGATAATAGGCACCCCTTTATTGAGAACGCGGCAAAGATATAATAGATTTTAGATTTTAGAATAATGAATACTAATTTTTTTTTGAATACAACAAAGAAAAAGGAAGGGGTAATCGTACAGATTTGCGGCACTGATACTTAGCGTGAGTACATTGGGAGTTGATTTTTTAATTTTGGGATTTAATCTACTTTTGGTGGCTTCCGATTCGCCTTTTTTTCAGCAGTAATACGCTTATTTTTTAAACGTTTCTTTTTGGCTTTTCTAGGAATTCTGGTGGGAATTCTTTTTTTGTTTTCCTTTAATCCTTCTTGAATTAATTCTATAAACCGCTGAGTCACCAAAGCTTTATTTCTAAACTGGCTTCGGCTTTCGTCACAAGCGAGAATTAAAATAGCGTCTTTAGTCAATCTATTAGTGAAGAATTCTAATAGTTTTTGTTTTTCGTCGTCGTTAAATACGGCTGAGTTTTTAAGGTCAAAGTATAATTCTGCTTTAGAAGAGACCTTATTTACATGTTGGCCTCCACTGCCAGAGCTTCGAACGTATTTATAGTTTAATTCAGATTTAAGTAACTCTGTGTCCACAATTATTTGGTTTGGTGTGGTGTTTTTAATAAATCATTGACGGTTTTTACTGGGTTAAATGTGATAATTGGAACTTCGACAAAAATAGTGGTCCAATCTGCCATACTGCCATTCCAAAGACCAGGTAATTCTAAGGCTTTTAAATCTTTACCGTTCTTCGTTTTTTTGGTGATAAATGATGCATTATGATCGACATATTGTTCTAAATCAAATTTTTCTCCTTTATAATTTTTTACGCCACAGACTAAATCTACGGGATTAAAATGCGTGGCATTTTTAAGAATGTTTTCTTGTTTTGGGTCGTCTAAATTGATTTGAGCCGACTCAACAATTTGAAGTGATTGATTAGATTTATGGTCTTTTACCCAAAAAGGACCTCCTCCAGGTTCACCTTCATTTTTAACCATTCCACAAATTCTAATTGGCCGATTTAGTTTTTCTTGGAGGTATTCAATTTTATAACGGTCGGCATATTTTTTATATTCATCTGATATTTTGATGCTTAATTCAGATGTTAAAAAGTTTTCGATAGCACTTAAAGTAGCTTCTGAAACTTCTTCTGAGTCTAATTGGTGTAAATATTCGAATGCTTTTGATTGTAATTTTAGAAGAATTCCTGCCAATACTTTTTTATAGGTTGCCACTTCCTCCTTGTACTTATATACTACTACATTATCTATATTCTTCACAAAAATAATATCAGCATCTAAAGCATTTAAGTTCTTTAGTAAAGCACCATGTCCAGAAGGTCTGAACAATAACGCACCTTTAGAGTCTCTAAATGGTCTATCCTTTAAAGTTACCGCTATGGTATCTGTTGACTGTTGTTGGTATGAGAACGAAATATCGAATTTTACTCCTGTGTTTTCTTCAATCTGACTCTGAATACTTTTAAACTCTTGAGTAAACTTGTTCTTGTAAACTTCAGAAATTGTAAAATGAAGTTTCGCTACACCATTGCTCGATGCGTATAATGCAGCTTCATATAAATGCTCTTCAAAAGCAGTAGAAATATGATTGTTTTTATAATCGTGAAATGGTAATAATCCTTTAGGTTGATTTCCAAAATTAAGTTGATTTTCATCTAACATAGCTTTAGAAAAATGCCATATTTTTTCTTGATTAGATAAGGTTTCATACGCAATCCCTTTAGACTTGAGCAATTTCAAGACTTGGTGGTAAAACGGAAACTTTTCTAAACCAACCATAAATAGAGAAAGCTCTCTTAAATTGGTTTTATTGATGTATGAATTAAGAGATTGTTCATTTGCATTGTATTCTTCAACAAATCGGAACAAAAACTTAAACATTCTAGTTGCAGCTCCTGAAGCTGGAACAAATTTTAATATCGACTTTTTATCTTTTTCAGCTTCAAAAGTTTCGGTATATTCCTTAATACTAGCATCATTTAAGGGTATAATCCCATGATTCAACGTGGCAGCATCAGAAATATTTGTATGCGGAATTCCTGTTTCAAAAATTTCGATTTGCTTTCTAACGGCAGTTAAAGTTAAGTCGTGAGATTCTATTTGAATAATGTCGTTTTCGGTAAAACTCATGTTTTGCTTATTAATAATTTGTCGATATGCTTAACAGCTAACTCTAAGCGCTCCTTTTTATTTCCTTTTAAAAGTATATAAGGTTTATTATAGGTTTTTAAAGCGGATTCAAAAGCGTTAAACATACGTTTACGTTCATTGGGCTTGTCTCTTAGGTCATCTGCTTCCCAAGGCGTGTCAATATAAGTTAAAAAGTAAAGATCATAAGAATTTTTTAGAGCATATGTTTCTAAAATCGGGTCACATGTACCTTGGTAATAGGCTTCGCTATAAACTTTAGTTTCAAGCAGATCTGTATCGCAAATTAAAACAGAGTCGGTTTTTTGTGCCAATTCGTTTTCGAGTTTTATTTGCCCAATGGCAATTGGAAGTAAATCCTTAGGTTCACAAGTTTTACGCTCGTTATTCCACTTATCTTGTAGGTACACGCGTGCATATTCTGGCACCCAAACCGAATGGTAATGTCTCGCTAATTGCCGAGATAAGGTTGTTTTTCCTGTAGATTCAGGCCCAAATAAAACTACTTTTATGCAGTTTGAAGGTTGTTGTTTAAGTGCTTCTTCCATGCTAAATATCCAAATATGGCTATTAGTGTAAATCCTAAATATTGAAAACTGGTGAACGTAAACCCTTTATAAAAATACAAAGGAATAGAGATAAGATCACCAATAATCCAATAGATCCAATTTTCTATTTTACGTTTTGCCATTAACCACATACCAACAAAAAAGGTTGCCGTTGTAACCGTATCTACATACGCAACCCAACCCGTCCATTTGTCAAATGTTTTATAAACTATAAAAACAAAAAGAAGCGTTGCTATAAAAATTGCGATGCTTATTTTTGTTTCCCTTTTAGTGGTTCTAGAGATTGGGTTTTCAGGTTGTCCATCTGCTTTTCGAGTCCAGACATACCAACCAAAAACGCTCATTATAAAGTAGTAAGCATTAATCATCATGTCTCCTAAAAGTTGCCATTTTAATAATAAATACACAAAAATACAGGTGCTAATCATACCTGTTGGGAATACTAAAATGTTATTCTTCTTAGAGAACAAAACTGATAGAAACCCAAATATTACAGCTACAATTTCTAAGACAATATCTATGGTTTGATAGTCGGCATACTGTCCGAAAAAGAAATTAAAAATGTGGCTCATAATCACTTCTATTGGTTTTAACCACTTTCATAGTTAAGACAGAAATATCCACATCTTCAAAAGAACGTTTTATTTCTTGTGTTAAAAAGGGCATTAATTCGTCGTAATTTCCAAATATTTGCGTGCTTAATGGGTTTTCTAAAACTTTGAATTTCGAATTGCGTAAGGCTTTTATAAAATTGATGACATGCTTTTCATAATCATCTTGTAATGGCGAAAGTGTTAAATCTACTGATATTTCCATACTATTTGCCGCCAAAGCGGTAAGCTTTTTAATTTATTATACCTACAAGGTTTTTAAAACCTTGCAGGAACTAGTTAAGATGCAGAAACGAGTTCAGCATGACAATTTACTTTTGTAAATTGTCAAAAAAAGTGTCATCGTCTTCAAAAGCTGTTCCGATAACAACCAAATCTGCTCCAGCTTTGTAAGCCGATTCTAATTCGGTTTTAGCTCTAATACCACCTCCTACAATTAATGGTATGTGTAATTGTTGTTTAACTTCTGAAATGATATTAGACTCAATAGCATGTGTGGCTCCACTTCCGGCTTCGAGATATATTAATTTCATGCCTAATAATTCTCCGGCTTTTGCTGTGTCTTTTATGGTTTGAATATCTTTTCGTTGTATTGGGTTTGTTTTACTGACACGCTCAACAGATGTTTCTTTTTCATTCTTTATAAGCAAATAGCCTGTTGGAATGATTTCAAGATTAGTTGTTGCCAATTTAGGAACAGCCTCTACTTGTTTACCAATTAAATAATCTGGATTCCGACCAGAAATTAATGATAAAAACAAAATACCATCAGCTTTATCCGTAATCTGAATCACATCACCTGGAAATAAAACAACAGGTAGCTTTGTGTGTTTTTTTATCTCAATAACCAAAGTTTCAGTTACGCCTTTATCAACCTCGCTACCTCCGACAAAAATATGGGTTGCTATAGATTGATTCACTTTAGAGATAAATCCTGAAACGGCATATAAGGTCATCTTATCAGGATCGATTAATACAGCCAAAAGTTTTTCATTTTTAGCACTTGACGTTATTATATTTTGGTAAATACTATTCATTACGGAACGACATAGGCACAAGTAAATCCTTCAAATTCTAAAAACGCTGTTGTATATCTGTATTTTTTACCTTTATAATCTATCCAAGCTACGGTTTTTCCATCTTCAACCATAAACGGAATCACTAAAAAATGCTCTTTAAATAACATGCCTGGTGTCGCAAAAAGTTTATAAAGTGATTCTTTAATGCCCCAAATCACGGTTAATCTTCTAATGGAATCTTCATCTATGGTGTTTAAATAACTGAACTCATAGTCTACAAACTTATGAGCTATGATTTTTATTTTTTCACGTTGTTTTTCAATATCAATTCCCACTTCTTTATCACTCACTATAATGCCTGAAAATGTAAACGAATGCGTAATTGAAATGTGCTTTCCGTCTTTAAGATGAGGTTTTCCGTTATCGTCATAGAACAAATCTTGATCGGTATAACCAAACTCATGCAGCAAATGTCTTACACTCAAAAAGCCACGTTGGTGTAGTTCACTTTTCATACCTAAAACGCGCTTTAAACTTTGTGGTTTTAAATCTAAAGGCTGAAATAGAGAGTCGTACGATTCTTCAATCTTCCAGATTTTAACAGTAGTTTGTGAATTTACACTAATGGATTTATATAGTGGCATTTAGAATTGTTAATGATAATGATTATCTTTGCATCGCCTAAGGCGAATTTGGCATTTTTGATGTAGCGAATTTAACTATTTAAGTGTTAAACCCAAAGGCGTTTTAAAATATAAAAACAAAGAAAAAGATATGAGTACAAAAACAGTTGCTTACGTACCTAATAAGGTAAAAGATATGTCGCTTGCGGCTTGGGGAAGAAAAGAGATTGAATTGGCTGAAGCAGAAATGCCAGGCTTAATGAGTTTGCGTGAAGAATATAAAAACGAGCAACCTTTAAAAGGTGCACGTATTGCAGGATGTTTGCATATGACGATCCAAACTGCGGTTTTAATAGAAACGTTACAAGCTTTAGGTGCAGAAGTGACTTGGAGTTCTTGTAATATTTTCTCTACGCAAGATCAGGCTGCTGCTGCCATTGCTGCTGCAGGAACTGCAGTTTATGCATGGAAAGGATTATCTGAAGAAGAATTTGATTGGTGTATAGAACAAACCTTATTCTTTGGTGAAGATCGTAAGCCATTAAACATGATTTTAGATGATGGTGGTGATTTAACCAACATGGTTTTAGATAAATACCCAGAGTTATCTGCTGGAATTAAAGGATTGTCTGAAGAAACAACTACTGGAGTTCATAGATTATACGAGCGAGTTAAAAATGGTACTTTAACTATGCCAGCTATTAACGTTAATGATTCTGTAACAAAATCTAAGTTTGATAATAAATATGGTTGTAAAGAATCCGCAGTAGATGCGATTCGTAGAGCAACTGATATTATGTTAGCCGGAAAACGTGTAACGGTTTGTGGTTATGGTGATGTTGGTAAAGGAACTGCTGCTTCTTTTAAAGGTGCTGGTTCTATTGTTACGGTTACAGAAATTGACCCAATTTGTGCTTTACAAGCGGCAATGGACGGTTTTGAAGTGAAGAAATTAGAAACTGTTGTTGGTAACTCTGATATTGTTATTACAACTACTGGAAACAAAGATATCGTTAGAGCTGAGCATTTTGAGGCCATGAAAGACAAAACTATTGTTTGTAACATTGGACACTTTGATAACGAAATCCAAATGGATTGGTTAAACAAAACGCATGGTAATACTAAAGACACCATTAAGCCACAAGTTGATAAATACAATGTGAATGGTAATGATATTATCGTTCTTGCTGAAGGTCGTTTAGTAAACTTAGGTTGTGCAACAGGTCATCCAAGTTTTGTAATGAGTAACTCGTTTACCAACCAAACCTTAGCACAAATTGAACTTTGGAAAAACAGTGACAAGTACGAGAATGATGTGTATATGTTACCAAAGCATTTAGATGAAAAAGTAGCAAAATTACACTTAGAAAAAATTGGTGTTGAGCTTACCGAATTAGCAGAATATCAAGCTGATTATATTGGTGTTAAGGTTGAAGGACCTTATAAGCCTGAGCATTACAGATACTAACAAATTCCTGCGAAAGCAGGAATCTCTTAGTCTAAATTCCAATAATTAAATCTCAAATCCCAAGCAGCAATGTTTGGGATTTTTTTGTTCTTTACATTTAATGTGAAATCAGAGTGTCACTTCGAGTGATTCCGAAGAATGAGGAATTGTATCGAGAAGCGAAAATGTCAAACACAAAAAAACTTCACCGTTAAAAAACGATGAGGTCTAATAAATTTCGTTTCTAATAATAGCTGTTAACTGCTAACTAACTACGTTTCTTACGTTTATTCCTCTTCTTTTTCTTAGACTTAGAGCCATCAGTCTTAGGATGTACTAATTCCATCTCATCAATTAAATGTTGTGCACCAGCATATTTATCAATAATAAAAAGCACATAACGTAAATCGACCATGATGTTACGGCAGATTTCTGGGTCGTAATTCATGTCACTCATAGTCCCTTCCCAAACGCGGTCAAAGTTTAAACCCACTAAGTTTCCATGTGCATCAATGGCAGGACTTCCAGAATTACCACCTGTGGTATGATTGGTTCCTAAGAAACAAACCGGTACTTTTCCGTTGCTGTCAGCATATTGACCATAATCTTTAGATTCGTATAACTCAATCAGTTTTTGTGGGACATCAAATTCATAATCGCCAGGAACGTATTTTTCAATGACACCATCTAAGTAACTCACCGGACTGTAATATACAGCATCTCTTGGCGAATAGCCTCTAACTTGTCCGTAAGTAACACGCAGTGTACTGTTAGCATCTGGGAAGTAACGTTCTTCAGGTAATGCTTCCATTAAGGCCGTCATGTATTGTGTTTGTAAGGCTGTAATTGGTGTGTTTTTATCTTCGTATTCTGGATTAATCGTTTCAAAAAACTCAGCGATAATAGGTTTAGCATAAGCATAGGCCGCATCATTGTTAAGATTTTTTATCACGGTTTCCGCATCACCTTCTAATAATTGTAAAGCGGAATCTAAATTAGTAAAGGCTGTTTTTTTATAAATAGAAGCATCTACATTATCCGTATAAAGTGGCATGACATTTTTATAGACACCTTTGTCTAAATCTGCATCGTAGTTTTTATGAATACCTCTTAATTGGCCCGTTAAAACTTCTTTTCCTCTTTCAAGTATTGCAGGGTTTTCAATTAAAGCTTGTTCTACTTGATAAGCTCTAAAAGTCATTTGCATCAACTCATTGGTGGTTAAAAACACTTCTATAAAGTTTCGGCGCTTAATATTTATAGCGGCAAAATCTTTGTATAACTTATCAAATTCTGGTAGAATATGGCCGTATTTATCTTCTAATCCTTTTTCTTTTAAGGCTTTTGTGAATGTAGCTTCAAAGGCTCTACGTTGTTCTACAGCATTACTTTTTTCGATACCTAAATTAACCCCAATCCATCGTTTCCAAGAGTTAGCAATCCTAGCTTGTTTAGACGCATACTTGATTCGTACTTCGTCACTTGATTTCATTTTTTCATCAATGACTTGTAAAGCAGCTTCTCTAATAGCAATATTGGTTGGGTTAAACTCTTTAGTAATATGCTCAATGGCAACAGCCGGAAGATATTCTTCTGTAGTCCCTGGAAAACCAAAAACCATAGTAAAATCTCCTTCTTCTACACCATCTAATGATACTGGAAGGTAGTGTTTTGGTGTGTAAGGTTTGTTATCCTTACTGTATTTTGCCGGACGGTTATTTTCATCGGCATATATTCTAAATAATGAAAAGTCACCGGTATGTCGTGGAAACACCCAGTTATCAGTGTCACTTCCAAATTTTCCAATACTAGTTGGAGGAGCACCCACCAAACGGATATCTTCAAAACGCTCTGTGACGAAAAGGAAGTATTGATTACCTTCATAAAAGGCTTTTGTTTTTACATCTTGCCACGATTCTCTTGGCCAGGTTTTCATGGCAGCATTACTGTTTTTAGAAATTTGAGATTGCTTCTCTTTTTCAGTCATGCTATCGGTTATACCTTTTAAAACCACATCAGATACATCGTGTATACTTACAATAAATTCAATGAATAAACCTTCGTTAGGTAATTCTTCGTCTTTAGTCATGGCCCAAAAACCATCTTTTAAATAATCGTTTTCTAAAGAGGAATGCGATTGAATTTGGCTGTATCCACAATGGTGATTGGTAAGGATTAAACCTTGGTCTGAAATCACTTCACTAGTACAACCACCATTAAAATGACCAATGGCATCTTTTAAGCTAGAATTGTTAACATCGTAAATATCTTGAGCCGTTAATTTACTACCCAAACTTTGCATTTCGTCTTCGTTCATGCCTTCTAAAAGTGAAGGAATCCACATACCACCTTGTTGGGCTGAAACTTGAAAAGCAACAAAAAGAAAAAGAATTTTTAATAAGCGCATAGTTAATATTTTATTAGTTTTTGTAAAGATAGAAAAGCTTGTTTTATATCTTTAATGTTTTAGCATATAAAGCATATAATTTCATGAATTTTAAATCTAAATTACCGAATACAAGCACGTCAATTTTTACGGTGATGAGTGCTTTGGCAAAACAACATAATGCTATTAATTTATCACAAGGATTTCCTGATTTTCCCAGTTCGAAAAAGTTGAATGATTTGGTAGCCAATGCCATGAATACAGGTTACAATCAATATGCACCAATGGCTGGTAATTTAGACTTGCGTCTGGCGATTGCTCATAAATATGAGTTACTTTATAAAAGCCATTATCACCCTGAAAAGGAAATTACAGTGACGGCAGGTGCAACCCAAGCGATATATACTATTATTTCGGCATTTGTAAACAAAAATGATGAGGTTATCATTTTTAAACCTGCATATGATAGTTACCAACCCGCTATTGAAATTAATGGAGGAAAACCAATCGCTGTTCAATTAGAAGCCCCTAATTATAAAGTGAATTGGGATGAGGTGGCTTCAAAAATATCGTCTAAAACCAAAATGATAATTATTAATTCGCCGCACAATCCTAGTGGAACGATTTGGTCTAAAGAGGATATGCTTCAACTTCAAAAATTGACAAACGGTACCAACATTATTGTTTTGAGTGATGAGGTATACGAGCATATCGTTTTTGATGATGCTCAGCACCAAAGTGTTTGTTTATTTCAAGATTTAAAACAACGCAGTTTTATAACGGCTTCCTTCGGAAAAACATTTCATAACACAGGTTGGAAAATAGGCTATTGCTGTGCGCCAGATTACTTAATGTCAGAGTTTAGAAAAGTGCATCAGTTTAATGTCTTTTCGGTACACCATCCGTCGCAAAAAGGGATTGCAGATTATATGCAAGATTCAGAGACATACTTGGGTTTAAATGCTTTTTTTCAACAGAAACGCGATTTGTTTTTAAAATTAATTTCAGAATCGCGCTTTAAGTTTCAACCTTCAAAAGGCACCTATTTTCAAGTTTTAGATTATTCTGAGGTTACAGATGAATACGATGTGGATTTTGCAAAACGATTAACCAAAGAGTTTAAGATGGCTTCAATTCCACTATCTGTATTTAATGACAATGGGAAAGATGATAAGGTGTTGCGTTTTTGTTTTGCAAAAACAGATGAAACACTACTACAAGCGGCAGAAATTGTAAATAGGATCTAATGTTAAAACTTTCGTAAAATCGTGACTTTATGTGTTATTGGGTGTCTAAAAAAATAGAACCAATACATACTATAACTATGAAATTTCAAAATATAATAATGTGCTTTTCTTTAGTCTTAATGTTGTCTTGCGGAAGCAGTGAACGTGTCATTACAGATGAAGGTAAAGTGTATGAAGTAAAAGGTAACACCATTAAAAATGACGGAAATAACGTCACTAAAAACTTGAGTGCGGAAGAAAAAGAAGCGATAAATACTGTTCTTGAAAGAAAAGAAAATGCAAAAAAGGCTTTTGACAAGAAGCAAAAGGAATTAGAAGATGCCATTGAAGAACAAGAAAACATCCAGGAAGCAGCAGAAAATAAGCAAAAGGAACTAGAAGAAGAACTAGAAACATTGGAGGACAGTCTTAAAGAATCTCAAGATGCACGCGATAATTACGCAACAATTAAAGCGCGTTACAACGACAAAAGAAATAAGTTTAAAAAGTTGAAGAAAGAAGGTAAACTTTCACCGAATGATATCGAAGACTGGAAAGAAAAACTCGAAAAAATAAAAGAAGACGTAAATGAAGCAAAAAATAAACTTTAAACGTAATTTTAGATGTTACTTTTTAAGCATTTTTGTGTCTTATAAATGAACAATAAACTCCAAAACAATGAAATCTTATATACTCTTATTATTCGTAGCCTTTTCTTTAAACTCGTTTGCTCAGGAAGTTGTAAAAGACGGAAAAACTTATGAGGTAAAAAATGAGAAAATCTTTAAAGACGGACAAGATGTAACTGAAACCTTAAGTCTTGAAGAAAAGACCTTAATTTTTAAAGAAGCTGCTGTAATTTCAGAAAAAATTAAACTTGTAGAAAAGGCTAAAGTTGAAGCAGAAAAGTTAAAAAAGGAAGAAGCTAAAGCAATAAAAGAGGCTAAAAAAGCAAAGAAGGAGGAAGAGAAAGCTTTAAAGAAAAAGGAAGCCGTTGCCGAAAAACTAGAAAAAGAGAATAAAAAAGCTGAAAAGGCACGGAAAAAGGAAGAAAAAGCACAAAAGAAAGCTGAGAAGGAAATAAAGAAAAAGGAAAAGCTTCAAAAGAAATTTGAAAAGGCCGAAGACAAATTAGAAAAGGCTCAGAAGAAATATGAAAAGTTAAAAAGAAAAGGTAAATTGTCACCTGTAGATGAAGGAAAGTGGCTTGATAAAATTGACAAGCTCACAGAAAAGCTTACAAAAGCAAAACAAAAAATGTAACTATGCCTAACGTATTAAACGTAGCCTTAATACAAACGTCTTTAGCTTGGGAAAACCCAGAAGAGAATAGACGTTTATTGTATCATAAGATCGATGCCATTTCAACAGGTGTCGATCTTATTGTTTTACCAGAAATGTTTACCTCTGGTTTTACAATGAATCCTGAATCTGTTGCTGAAACAATGGATGGAAAAACAATGGCATGGTTAAAGCAATTAGCTAAGGATAAGGATGCGGTTATTATGGGAAGTCTTGTGATTTCTGAAAATAATAAGTTTTATAATCGAATGGTTTGCGTTGAGCCTTCTGGCGCAATTACAACCTACGATAAGCGTCATACCTTTACATTGGCAGGTGAACACAAGGTCTATACAGCAGGAACTGAAAAAGTGATTTTCAATTATAAAGGCTGGAAAATTTGTCCGTTGGTCTGTTACGATTTACGTTTTCCTGTTTGGGCAAGAAATGCTGAAGACTACGATCTTTTAATTTATGTTGCCAATTGGCCTAAAGTAAGAATTGCTGCTTGGGATGCCTTGTTGCAAGCAAGAGCCATTGAAAATATGACCTATTGTATTGGAGTGAATAGAGTAGGATTAGATGGTAATAACCATGAGTATTCAGGGCATTCAGTAGCTTATGATGTTTTAGGAAATAGAATGGATAATTTATCTGAAGACCAAGACGCTACTGCAATCGTGGTTTTAGAAAAAGATGTCATTACTAAATACCGTGAAAAGCTGAATTTTTTAAACGATAGAGACGGGTTTAATCTAAAAGCGTAAACTCTTCAACAAAATCGAAATTAGAGCGCACTTCTTCTATAGGTTCTGAGTAACTAACACGTTCTGGTTGAATACCTAATAAGAAATTACCAGTATCGTATTTTCCATTTTCATTGGTGTCGAAAATGGCCCTTAATTTGTATCGTCTTGGTACTAAATTTCTGAATTCTACAACAGGCGAATCTTTCGCATAGCGTTCGTACATAACTTTGCCTTGTTCATTAACAAGTTGAACAATTAATGGAAATTTAGCGTTTCTAATATTGACTCTAATATTTCCATATTCAGATTTCATTTTGGTTCTAATAGAATAATTTAAAGTGTCTTTATTAGTGCCCTCATAGAAATCGGTAAATGCACCTGGAAGCATAGTGAAATTGTATTTCTCATCTTCTTGCTTGTCAATTGGAAATTTATACGTGTTAAAAATAGAATCATACTCTACTTTTAACGGTACCGCTAAAGAATCTTTGTTTATTATTTTAATCTTAGTAGTGTCAATTTTAGATAACGGAATATTAGATTCCATCGTAAAATCTTCATCAAAATTTAGGATACCTTGTGTAACAGGTTTAAGAGTTAAAGAGTCTCCTTCTATGGTTCTAAAACGATGTTTAAACGTGTCTATCTGTTTGTTATTGGTGACAGTAAAGAACGTCGTGTCAATCTCAAATTTTGGTTTGTACCAATAATATAGGGTATCTGTTGTTGGGTGTTTAACAATGCGAGACTTGTAACCTTCAGGTGTTTCTCCAAGCACTTTAATTCGCATGGATTCATAATCACCTTCATACGGAAAAATAAGTCGTGTTTCACCATCTTGTGATGGCCTAAAGGCTTTATAGTTTACTTCTTCATTAAAAAGTTTAAGCTCATAAGTGTCATCGGTTGGCACTGTTATAAAGTCCTCTTTAAAACCTATTTTATCGTTTTTCTGATTGAACAAATAATTAGAATTTTCATCCTTTAACGCAATCAGTTTATATTTTCCGGCTTTAATATTATCGATACTAAATGTGGTAACACTGTCTAATGTGTTAGTAATATATCGTGGCTTTTCTTTATAAATAATAGAGTCCGTATAAGTAGAATCTACCTCGTACAACATTACAGAAATAAAAGTGTCTGGTTTTTCCTGCAGTGCATCTACAACATAACCTTTTACAGCTAAAGAATCTATAGTGCTTCCAGTAGAAAACACGTAGCGATAATAAGGATAAGGGTTTTCTTCGTTGTTATCTACAATGCTTTCTCCAAAATTAAATGCATAGGTTGTATTGGCTTCTAAAGTATCAATTATTTTAATTGTAATGTATTTACTCGCACCACTCATTGGTGTTACAATAGGATCCGTATCCATAGGCGGAGATACAATAAGTTGTTTTCTAAGATCTCGTATTTTAACGTATTCATTAAAGTAAATTTTAATTTCATCTCCTTTAAAATTGGTCGAAAAATTTTCTGGGACAGCTTGTGTTATTTCTGGTGGTAAAATATCTATTTCTCCTCCTGTTGGAGTACCACGATTAGCACAACTTGCAATGCATATTGCAATTAAAATCAGACTTAAAACTCGCAGTAATGATAAACGCATCTATTCAAAATAATTTAGCACAAAGAAACAATATAATTTATTTAGAAACGAAAAAATTAATCCGCAATTGCCATAGTTGCAAGACTTAACTTAATATTATCAATTTTTAACAAAACGGTAGCACAAGCTTCAACCGTTGCGCCAGTTGTAATGATATCATCAACGAGTAAAATATGTTTTCCTTCCAATGATTTGTTTTCGGAAATATCAAATAATGCTCCATCGTCATTCCAACGTGTTAAACGTCCTTTAAAAACTTGTGTTTTAGTCGATTTTATTTTGATTAAAACCCTGTCGTTATAGTCTGCATGGAGTGCGTTTGCAATTTCTTTTGCAAATTTCGCCACTTGGTTATAGCCACGTTTTCTTAACTTAGATTTATATAGAGGTACAGGGATCACAACATCGATGTGTTTATAAGCCTCTACAGTTGCTAATTCTGCTCCAAGCCATTCGCCAAAAAACCGTCCAATATCTTCATGACCTCTATACTTTAAGTTATGAAGTATTTGCTGAACAATTCCTTTTTTCGAAAAATGTAATAAGGCTGTTGCTTTTTCTAATTTTACGCGTCCGTAAACTATTTTTTTTACATCTTCAGTATTGTCAAAATGAAAATTAGTGACAGGTAAATGATGTCTGCACGTTGTACATAAAACGACCTCGTTATCGGTTAAAACGTTATTGCAGGCTTCACAAACCTTAGGAAAGAACAAGTTTAACAAGTTTTTCATCATTTTGTCGATTAAAATAAAATCAGACTTCAATTAGCTCTAATTTCGCTATAAATTAATAAAATTAATAATGATAGTTAACCCTCAGCTATTTAATTATAGATTAATTATTAGTTCTTTATTAGTCGTTTTAACCGTTTTAGGAATTTATAGTTTTAATAAAAATCAATCTATTGATGCTTACGAAGAGTTCTTAAAACAAGAAAAAGTTTTGATAGAAACTGAATTAGCAGATTTGCTATCTAGTTATGACGCACTTAGCCAAGACTATAATTTTATGACAACTCAGCTCCAAGCTGCGAAATTAGAGACTAGTAATGCTTTAGATTCGTTACGGTTGTTAAAAAGTGATTTATCTATAATTGCTAAATATAAAGATCAGCTTGCCGTATTAAAATCTAAAAGTAAGGTTTTGCTTCGTACTATAGATTCTTTAAATTCTGCTAATAAGAAATTGCAGAATGAAAAACGCTACGCATTAAAGACTATTAAGAATAACACAGTTACGATTACCGGATTAGAAGAAGTTAACGATTCGCTTTATAAAACCATTGATAATGCTGCTGTATTAAGAGCAAGTAATATTAATGCACAATCGTACAGGTTAAGGTCGGGTAAAAAGCGATTTACCGAACGTGCAAAACGCGCCAATGCCATTGACGTTTGTGTTACCTTAAATGAAAACCCGTTGTCTATAGAAGGGCAAAAAGATATTTATATACAAGTTGTAAGTCCTCAGGGTAATGTTGTTTCAGATAAAGGTGAAGTGTTTTTCGGAAGCACCTCATTAAATTACAGTCATAAAGAAATTGTAACTTACAAGAAGGAAAATTTAGAAATTTGTATAGCAATAGTTGCCGATAATGACGATCAACCTTTTTTAAAAGGCAGCTACTTTATTAATGTTTTTCATGAAAATGTAAAGCTTGGAAGTACAAGTCTCAATTTTAAATAAATAATTCATACAATTAAACATATAATTTTTGAAAAACCGTTCTGTTAGTCAGAGCGGTTTTTTATTTTTGCAGTATTATGGCAAACGACGATCAATTTAAAAAAGTAATCTCTCACGCAAAGGAGTATGGTTACGTGTTTCAGAGTAGTGAAATCTACGATGGACTAAGTGCAGTGTACGATTATGCTCAAAATGGAGTAGAATTAAAGAAAAATATTAGAGACTATTGGTGGAAATCAATGGTGCAAATGCACGATAATATTGTGGGTTTAGATGCTTCAATATTTATGCACCCAACCACTTGGAAAGCTTCTGGACACGTAGATGCATTCAGTGACCCTTTAATTGATAATAAGGATTCTAAAAAACGTTATAGAGCAGATGTTTTAGTGGAAGATTATTGTGCTAAAATTGAAACTAAAATTGAAAAAGAAGTCAAAAAAGCAGCAAAACGCTTTGGTGATGCTTTTAATAAAGATGAGTTTTTATCAACTAATCCACGTGTAGTAGGTTATCAAGAAAAAATCAATTCAATTTTAAAACGTTTAGGTCAGTCTTTAGAAAAAGAAGATTTAGCTGATGTTAAAGCCTTAATTGAAGAATTGGGGATTGCTTGTCCTGTTGCAGGTAGTAAAAACTGGACAGATGTTAAGCAATTTAACCTAATGTTTGGAACAAAACTTGGTGCTTCTGCCGATACAGCAATTGACTTATATTTAAGACCAGAAACAGCACAAGGTATTTTTGTAAACTTCTTAAACGTTCAGAAAACAGGACGTATGAAGATTCCTTTTGGAATAGCACAAACCGGAAAAGCTTTTAGAAACGAGATTGTTGCAAGACAGTTTATTTTTAGAATGCGTGAGTTTGAGCAAATGGAAATGCAATATTTCATAAAACCAGGTACACAGTTAAAGTGGTTTGAGTATTGGAAAGAAGAACGATTAAAATGGCATAAATCTCTTGGTTTAGGTGAAGAGAATTACCGTTTTCACGATCACGAAAAATTAGCGCATTACGCAGATGCTGCGACAGATATTGAGTTTAGATTTCCATTTGGGTTTAAAGAGTTAGAAGGTATTCACTCACGTACCGATTTCGATTTAAAACAACATGAAGAATTTTCAGGTAAAAAATTACAGTATTTTGACCATGAAGATAACGCAAGTTATACGCCTTATGTTTTAGAAACGTCTATTGGTTTAGATCGTATGTTCTTGGCTGTTTTTTCAAATGCTTTGGTTGAAGAAGAATTAGACAACAATACCACAAGAACCGTTTTAAAATTACCAGCAGTTTTAGCGCCTAATAAAGCAGCGATTTTACCATTAGTTAAAAAGGATGGTTTGCCAGAAATCGCAAAACAAATTGTTGAAGATTTAAAATGGGATTTTAACGTCACTTACGATGAAAAAGATGCCGTTGGAAGACGTTATAGAAGACAAGATGCTAACGGAACACCATTCTGTATTACCGTAGATCATGATACGTTAGAAGATCAATCGGTTACCATTCGTCATAGAGATACTATGGAACAAAAACGTGTAAAGATTGAAGATTTAAAAGATATTATAAAAGCTGAGGTTGATGTGAAGCATTGGCTGAAGAAAATGAAATAATAAGTTCCTGCGAATCCCGATAATTATTGGGAAGGAATCTCAAATACTAAAAATGTCCAAATTCTAATCATTTGGACATTTTGTTTTTATAAATATACTATCTGTTAAAAACGATAACCAAAGTTAACACCAAATCGTAATTCAACATTACTTAAATAATCGGTATCAAAATTCCCTAAGTTTCTTGCTACATCACCTTTAAGAGTTAAGGTGAATTTATTGCTAAACATCCATTTATGGCCAATCCCAAATCCTGCAGAAATACCTGAAACATCATAAGTATATTTATCTTCAACATAAGATTCAGAAAAACCATCATTATAATAATAGTAACCGTCATCCACCGAAATTTCTCCTGTTCTTGCTTTAAGTTGTGGAAAAAAGAAAAAACCGGCATGGTCTTTATGTTTTGAAAAATAAACAAGATATGCCGCATTTAAACTCATAGCTGTAGTTTTATCAATATAACCAACATCATAATATGCATAACTATCGAAGAAGTTAGCACCAATATATAGCGATTGATTGTTGTCGTATAAACGCTCATAATTCACATTTAAAGTTCCTGCAATGACCAAATCTAACAGGTTGGTTGAAATTTCTGACTCTTTAGAGGTGTCCTCAATTTGTGTTTGGGCATAAGTGGTTAAGATAGAAAATAGCAGAAATAGAGCAAAAAGTGATGATTTCATAAGTTGATTTTGATAGATTGATGATTTTTGATTTGTTTCAATAATTTATATTTTATAGATACCTAATACAACAAAAGGTTGCGTTTAAAATGCAAATTTAATTTTCTAGTGGCTATGACCTCCTTCGCTTTCATTCAGCAACATACCTTTGCCTTTAATTAATAGTTGTTTGTTTTTTAACTCGTCTGTATTTAAAACTTCAACAGCATCTTCAGTTTGTTTTCCTATTTCCAGTTTTACTTTTTTAAGATGAAATTCACCTTCTTTTTCTTCGTCCAAAATTAAAACATAGGTGCCGTCTTCTAAGGGTATTAAAGCGTCTTTGGGTAAACCCATTTGTTGGTTGCTTTCGGTGATAATTTCTGCTTCTACAAACATGCCTACAATAAAATTGTGCGCTTCATTATGCACATGACCATGCACTTGTACTCGTCTGCTTGTTGGATCAATAGTGGTACCCACCAAATGAATTTCTGCGCCAAAAGTTTCATTTGAGGCTTCTGGAATTTGAAAACGAATGCTTTGACCTTTTTTGATTTTCATAACGTCTTTTTCAAAAACTTCCAATTCTAAATGAATGTGGTCCGTATCCACAATTTCTAAAATTACATCGCTTGGCGCTACGTAAGCCCCATTACTTACGTTAACCTTACTTACAGCGCCAGAAATTGGTGAATACAACGTGATTTGAGATGAAATTCGGCCTGCTTCTACTTGCTTTGGACTAATATTCATCATTTGCAGTTTTTTGCGTAAGCCATTATAATGGGCCAAATTACTCTTGTAGGTACTTTCTGCTTTGAGATAATTTTTCTCTGAGGTTATTTGCTCATCAAACAAGGTTTTTTGTCTGTTGAATTCCGATTTTAAGTAATTCAACTGCTCTGCGACTTCAAGATAGTTTTGTTGAATTTCAACATATTCAGGATTTTCAAGTGTGACTAAGGCTTGCCCTTTTGTAACACTGTCACCAATTAATAAAGGTGTTTTGGTAATATAGCCACCTATAAACGTAGAAATGCTCGATTTGCTTTGTGGTGGTACATCTATCATGCCGTTGACCTTGATGCTTTCGTTAAAATCGAATTCACTTAAGTTTCCAAACACCATATTTTCACTTTCAAATTGGGCTTTAGTAACGGTAATGTGGTCATGGTCTGCTTTTGTCGGTGCGACTTCGACTTCATTGTTTTTTTCGTTTCCGCAGGCTGTAAATAGCACGGCGAATAAGAGTATATATAAATATTTCATCTTTAAAATTGATTTAAAATAAGGTGATTAATACTAATAACAGTTTGGTTGTACGCATTTAGATTATCGAGATACGTGAGCTCAATGTCTGTAGCGGTTTCTAAACTTTGGATGTATTGAAAAAAGTCAATTTCACCTTCTTTAAAGGTTCTATTGGCTGTTTTAATAATTTCATTTTTTAAGCGTTTGCCTTGGGTATTGTAATAGTGAATAGCTTCTTCAAATTTCTGTAGTGTGGTGAGCAACGATTTGTATTTTGAATTTAATTGCACTTCATAATCTTGTTTCTGCTCTACAATGATGTCTTTGGCAATTTTAGAGGCTTTGATTTTTGAAGAATTTCCAAAGAATAATAAGGGAATTTTTAGCCCGAATTGATAGCCTCTAATATTATCATTTAATTGGTCGTTGGTTCCTTGAAAATATTCGAAACTAAGGTCGGGTAGAAGACTTTGCTTTTCGGATTTATAAAGAGCATTCTGGTAATTTTCGGCATTTTCGAAATAGCGTAAACCAGAATTATCTTGAAGCGAAGGACTGTTTAATTCTAATTGGTCTAAGTCCTGGTCTATTATAACAATAGTGTCGACTTGTACAATTGCTTTTAATTGCTCTTTTGAATATGCAACATCTTGCAGTGCTTGCTTATACAAGGTTCGCAATTGCTTTTGCTTAGATTCGGCCGTGATGGTTTCTAAATAATTGGTCTCGCCAAGTTCAAAACGTCGTGCAGATTTCTGCGCAAAATCATGATATAAACTATCTAAAAATCGATAGGTTTCTGCCTTTTGTTTCGCATAACCTAATTGATAATAACTAGAATAAACTTGTTTTTTAAGCTGTTGTAATTGAATATTGTATCTAGAGGTTTCTAAATCTACTCTGGCTTTGTTCGCTTTTTTATCTGCAAAATAAGCCGTTGGAAATTTAAAATCTTGAGCAATTCCAAATACTTTTAAAGGTTTGTTGTTCGCTGCTAAGTTGCTCTCGTCATAATTATAATACAACGCCGTTTTATTAAAATTAAAAGCACTTGCAACCAAAGCATCCCTTTTTTCAATTTCTAAATGTGAAGCTTTTAAATGGGCATTATTCGCTATAGCGACCTCTAAAGTTTGCTCTACCGTAAGTGGTGTTTGGGCATTGCCTTGCCACATAAATAGAAAACCAAGGATAGTGACTACTGTTGTTTTATTCATCTTATGGGCTGTTTTATTTTTATACCATGTATATAGAACGGGTAAGACCACTAAGGTTAAAATAGTGGCAGTAAACAGGCCGCCAATCACTACCGTGGCTAATGGACGCTGTACTTCTGCACCTGCACTAGTAGAAATAGCCATAGGTAAAAATCCTAAGGCCGCAGCCGAAGCTGTTAATAATACAGGTCTTAAACGTTCCGTTGTTCCACGCTTTACAAGCGCTTCAATATCATTCATGCCTTCCTCATCGTGTAACGCCTTAAAATGTTCTATGAGCACAATACCGTTTAGTACGGCAATACCAAATAGAGCAATAAAACCAACCCCTGCAGAAATACTAAATGGTAAGTCGCGTAACCATAATAACAACACACCTCCAACAGCAGCTAGCGGAATGGCAGAATACACTATTAGAGCTTCTTTTACGGAATGAAATGCAAAATATAAGAGTACAAAAATTAGAATCAATGCTATGGGAATTACAACAAGCAAACGGTCTTTAGCACTTTGAAGATTTTCAAACTGACCACCATATGTAATGTTGTAACCCACCGGAAGTTGTAATTGCGTATCGAGAATAGTTCTAACCTCTGTCACTACCGATTCTAAATCTCTATTTCTAACATTTACGCCAACAACGATTCTACGTTTGGTATCATCTCTCGAAATTTTTGCAGGACCTTCCGTGTAAGTAATCGTTGCTAATTCACGCAAAGGAATCTTGCTACCATTGGGCACATCGACATATAAGTTCTGAAGACTTTCAAGATTTTTTCTACTGTTTTCATCTAATCTAACTACGAAATCAAATCGTTTTTCACCTTCAAAGACATTCCCAATGGTTTTACCAGCAAATCCCATAGAAATAAGATTATTAATATCTGAAATGTTAAGGCCATAACGGGCTATTTTATGTCTATTGTACACCACGCTCATTTGAGGTAAACCTTCTACTTTTTCTACCACAATATCAGATGCTCCTTCTACATGTGCTATTAAGGATTTAACCTCATTGGCTTTTTTTGCTAAAACTGATAAATCTTCCCCAAAAATTTTAATAGCAACATCAGCTCTTACACCTGTAATAAGTTCGTTAAATCGCATTTCAATAGGTTGGGTAAATTCTATTTCCATCCCAGGAATTACTGCTAAAGCACCTTTAAATTTCTCGGCTAATTCGTCTTTGCTATTTGCTGAAACCCATTCTTTTTTGGGTTTTAATTTTATAATTATATCACTTTGTTCCATGGACATGGGGTCGGTAGGGACTTCCGCTGCACCAATTCGGGATACGACTTGTTCTACTTCAGGAAAATTATCGATTAATATTTGTTCTATTTTTGTAGTGATTTCTATGGTTTTTCCGAGGGAGGTTCCTGTTTTAAGAACGGGCTGAATTACAAAATCACCTTCATCTAGAGTCGGTATAAATTCGCCACCCATTTTGCTAAAAATAAATGCACTTATTACCAATAAAACTCCAGAAAGACTAAGGACTATTTTTTTGTGAGCTAAAGACCAACGGATAATAGGTTCGTACCCTTTTTTGATAAAATTCATTAAGCGTACCGAAACATTCTTTGAAGATGGTTGGCTAGGTTTTAAAAATAAGGATGCTACTACGGGCACATAGGTTAAACACAAAAGCATAGCACCAACGAGCGCGAAGCTAAAGGTGAGTGCCATGGGTTTAAACATTTTGCCTTCCACACCAGTTAGTGTTAAGATAGGAATAAAAACAATGAGGATGATTAATTGCCCAAAAATGGCCGAATTCATCATTTTTGAAGCACTTTTTAGGGTAATATTGTCAATTTCGGTCTGTCTTTCGTGTTTGTTGATTGTTTTTAGTTGGTCACTTTTTGAAATTATTCGAAAGGCAATAAACTCTACAATGATAACAGCACCATCAATAATAATTCCGAAATCAATAGCGCCAAGACTCATTAAATTGGCATCTACGCCAAATACATTCATCATAGAAATGGCAAACAATAAACTCAAAGGAATAACTGAAGCGACGACCAAGCCAGAACGTAAATTTCCTAACAATAAGACCACTACAAAAATGACAATAAGTGAACCGAGGATTAAATTTTCAGACACCGTAAATGTGGTTTTGTTTATCAGTTCGCTTCGTTCTAAAAAACCATTGATATAAACGCCCTCTGGTAAGGTATGCTGAATAGAAGTCACACGTTCTTTTACGGCATCGATTACGGCTTTCGAATTACCATCTTTAATCATCATAATTTGCCCTAAAACCTTTTCGCCTTCCCCGTTTCCGGTAATGGCTCCAAAGCGTGTGGCACTGCCAAAATCAACCTTAGCAACATCTTTGATGTAAATTGGTGTGCTGGTGTTTTTAACAACAATATTTTCTATGTCTGTTAGAGATTTTACTAAACCTTCGCCACGTATAAAAAAGGCTTCATCATTTTTTTCAATATAACCACCACCAGCAACGGAATTGTTTTTTTCTAGTGCCTCGTAAATTTCAGAAATTGAAATATCCATGGCGTTTAATTGCTTCGGGTTAATAGCCACTTCATACTGTTTTAAAAATCCACCCCAAGTATTCACTTCAACCACACCAGGAATCCCGGATAGTTGCCGCTTTACTATCCAATCTTGAATGGTTCTTAAGTCAGTTGCTGAATATTGGTCTTTATAATCCGGTTTTACATCTAAAATGTATTGGTAAATTTCACCTAAACCTGTGGTAATGGGTCCCATTTCTGGGCTGCCAAAACCTTCAGGGATTTTTTCGGAGGCCGACTTTATTTTTTCCGCGATTAATTGTCTGGGTAAGTAGGTTCCCATAGCGTCTTCAAAAACAATGGTGACGACGGATAAACCGAATTTAGATACCGAACGAATTTCTTCTACGCCAGGTAAATTCGCCATTTCTAATTCTACGGGGTAGGTGATAAATTGTTCAACATCTTGGGTTGATAAATTTCGCGAGGTGGTAATAACCTGCACTTGGTTGTTGGTAATATCGGGTACAGCTCCAATAGGAATTTGCGTTAAGGAAAAGATACCGAAACCAACAATAAAAGCTGTAAATAGGAAAATAATCAGCTTATTTTTTAAGCTGAATTTTATAATGTATTCTAACATAATTCATAAAAATTAAGAAATAATGATTGCCTGTTTTGTAAAAAAAACAGGATTAAATCTAAAATGAATTAGGCGTGTTTAGGCGGTTGAAAAACAGAAGATTTCTCAAAGTTAGTATGAGAGTCTGTATAGTAAAAGTTGAAAGGAATTTTTACAAAATCTTGTTGCGTAAAATCGTAAGTAATAGCCGTGTTTATAAAAACCGGACTGATATGCGAACAAATGTGATGTGCATCTTTAAAAGGTAAGTCTTCGTGCTCTTTATGGTCGTTATCGTGGGTGACTTTAGCATCACCATAATGCTCTGTTAAAAATTCAAAAAAAGTGTCCCCATACATTTCTTTATGATAGTCCGCATGCTCCAATAAAACACCAAACTTAGAAAAGTCTTCTAAGCTGATATTGAAACTTTGGAACAGTATCAATAGTGAATATGTAAAAGCCACCAATTTAGTCATAACATTTACGAAGGTACAAATTTTAGCTAATAATTATGTCATAAATGTTACATGGCTATTAAATAAGTTGTTATTTTAAATGATTCTATTGTAGTTAGTTATAGAATTTTGTTGGCTAAATATTTGGCATCTTTTTTAATACCGCCTAATGTTGCAGAACCGCGTGTGTGTAACCAAGGTAAACCAATAAAGTAAAGGCCTTCTGTGGTGCTTATACCTCTATGGTGTTTAGGATAACCGTCTTCAGCGAGTTCTAGATTTTCAATCCATTTAAAATTTGGTTTATAACCTGTTGCCCAAATAATATTTTTTATGTCAGTTAGCTCCTTAGTAGCTGTTTTAATGGTGTTTGCTTCAGCATCTAGTGTGTGTCCAACCGTTTCTACATTATCACGATTTATTATACTTTTTACATCTGTACCAATAATGGGTTGCTTCGATTCGCTTATCTTTTTCCCTATCCATGAAGTTTTACTAAAACTTAAAAACCCAGTAATGGTAAACCACCACCATAAGGTTTTTCCTAAAATTTCTTGTGGCAATGTTCTAATATCTGTACTTCCCGAAAAATAGGTGGTTTCTTTGGTGTTTTTTGAAATTTCATCTAAAATTTGAAAACCACTATCACCTCCACCAACTACCAAAGTTGATCCTTTTTGTAATTGCGCTGGTGTTTTATAATAATTGCTATGAACTTGATAAATACTATCTGATAGCTTTTTGTGAAATTCAGGTGTGTAAGGAATATGAAACGGTCCTGTTGCAATGATTATATGTTTACAGCAAATGTCTTTTTGGTTGGTTGTTATAATAAAATGGTCGTTCTTTTTTTCAATACGTTCTGCTAAGGTGTTAAGCTGAATGGGGAACTGAAAGGTGTCAACATATTGTTTAAAATACGCTGCCACTTCAAATTTATTTGGGTAATGGCCTTTTGGAGCCGGAAACGGCATGCCTACTAAATGATTAAACTCTGTTGGTGTAAATAATTTTAACGAATCCCAACGGTTAAGCCAAGAGGCGCCAATTTGGTCTTCGCGGTCTATAATTAAAAAATCTTTTTGTTTCTGTTTTAGAAAATAAGCCATAGAAAGCCCGGCTTGTGCGGCACCTATGATTACAAAGTCTTTCATTAAATTGTTTTGTTGGTATCTGGACATAATACCATTTTTAACGGTTTTATACAAATAGATTGTCGTTAAATATCCTTGCCGTTAGATAAAGAACTTAGGCATGTATCTATCTAAAAATACGCCTTCAACTGAATAGTTCCTGTATGAATCATTTTTGAGGTTTCTGATTTTCTTCCGAAATAATTCAAATTTAAATCTAAGTATTTGGTCAGTTTTTTTTGTGCTAATAAACTCCAAGTGAAGTTTTTTCCAGGTTGTAAGCCTTCGAGCATTTGGTACGCAACAGGCGAATTTGCATTCCCTTCAAATTCATTTTCAAAAAAGTTAAACTCTCCTGTTAGTGCTATTTTTTGAGCGTTGTTATAAGTGAAAGATAAACCGTAATTATTTTGCGCCAAGGATTCTAAACTTCCTATGGTGTTTTCCTTAGAGGCGTATTGGTAAAACACATCGAACTGTGCGTTTTCGCTAAATAAATAACTCAGTTTAGGTTTTAATTGGTAATTGTCAATGATGTAATTTCTATTTGTGAAATTCTCGCTTTTACTGTCGTCATTTCCGATGCTCGCCAAGGTATTTACCAGCCAATTTACATTAAACTTATGATTGAAATTTAACTGATGACTGTTGGTTTTGTTTTGCTGAAAACCTGTAGATAATAAGTTTCTGCTTTTATTGGTTAAAAAGGTGTATGATGTGGTGTAGTGTTGTTTCCCACGGTTGAAAAATAGCACATTTCTAATACTGTAATTTAAGGATACAAAATCTTCGGTATCTAAATCGTCTTTTAAGGCTTCAAAAGGATTGAGGTTAAAAGAACTTTCATCTTTAAACTTTTTACTATCCACAATAAAAGAGGCTTGGTCGTAGAAATGGGACCAAAATTGTTTCGATTTATTTTCTGACACACTCCAGCTTTGTGGGTTTATAGTCATGGTTTGTCCAAATCGATTTTGATGGGTTTGTACAAAAACTTGGTTGGGCAATAAGACTCTAATATAGCTGCCTTGGTCTGCAAATTGGGCAATTTCAAACTCGTCTAATTCTTGAATGCCATTGTCGTTATAATCAATCCACGTGTAAGCACCTTGGCCTGCTTCAACTTCAACATACGTAAAATCTTGTTGTGCTAAGGTACCCGAATTGGTTTCAAAACTGGTATTTAAGACGATGAGGTTATTGAATAATTTCTGATTAAAATTCAATCTGCTATTCAAACTTTGTTCATCATCTACGCTACTATCTTCCGATTTTAAATCTCTATAATTTAAGAAAACTTGAAGGTTTGTATTTTGATTTTGAATCAATCGCGATTTCAAATAATAAGTGTTAGAGCTGTTAACACGCTTTAAAGAATTGTTTCGTAAACTGTCGTTATACCGTTTTACATAACCCACTTCGGCGTAAACTTTGGTACTGTCGCCAATACCAACAAAAGCTTCATACGCCTTGAATTTCTGACTCAAAGGTGTTAAGGAATCTGTTGCAAGTACACGTTGTTCGTTGTCTTCTGTTGAAAATTTAGCACCAGCCCATTTATTGTTTTTACCATAAACCACTCGGTTAAACGAGCGTAAAAATGTTGATTGATTAATGCTGCTTTCGTTGTTTAAAAGGCTTGAGTTTGAAAACACCTGAAAATCACCCAAACGTAAATTGGCAGTAACATTATGGCGGTTTCCATTGAAGTTTTC
Organism: Winogradskyella marina; assembly: GCF_015645385.1. Classification (GTDB taxonomy): domain Bacteria; phylum Bacteroidota; class Bacteroidia; order Flavobacteriales; family Flavobacteriaceae; genus Winogradskyella; species Winogradskyella marina. The sequence goes on along the minus strand of NZ_JADOET010000001.1, from coordinate 707,778 downwards.
AGAATAGTTTAAATGTTCAAAATTATACGTCGCCATCCCTTTTTTAGCATGCGATAATCGCAGTCCAGAAGTGAATAACAGTTGGTTGCCATAATCAATAATTTCTTCGGTATTATCTGATGAGGTATTTAAATTCCAATCCCGATTAAATTCGGCCCTGTATAAACGTTGAATGGTATTAAAGTTCTTTTGAATAAAATCAGCATCAACAAGTGCGGAAACATTCCAAAGACTATCCGATTGTATAAGATTTTGCTTTAAGGTAAATTTTCCGGCATAGCCATCATTGTTGTTGTCATCTAGGTCTGAAAATAAATTGTCATCCTTTTTACTGGCTGCCAATTCAAAAAAGACATCCGTGTTTTTACTTGGATTGTATTGGCCGTTTACAGTGGCAATTTGCAAACGTTCTGGCGCTATGAGTTGTGTAATAGGTTCGTAATTTCCTTGAGGAACACCAGCAATTGGCGCGACATATTCATAAATATTGTTGATGGCATTGCTATTACTTAAGATGTAATTACCTTCATTTTCGCCTACTAAAGTAAAACGAAGGCTGTACAATTCATCTTCAGCATTATTAGAAAATACATAGATTTCCTCTGTGCCAATGACTTCTTTTCGATATAAAATACGATTTTCAGAATAGGTGGCAGGCGAAGCTGAAGGCGCTGTCATTAAATCTAAATCATCACCTGCATTTGCTAATATTTGCGTTTGCTCGGTTGAAAGATTTTGTTGTAAAGGTTGATTTTTAGCATCACTTTCAGAATAAACAGCGACATTTAGTTTTAAAGTTTCGGTTTCATAATTAGCACCACCAAAAACGGTAAATCTAGAATAATTACGTTCACTAAATTGATAATCGACTGTAATTCGCATTTCGGAAGTTATCGGAAACGTGGAATTAAAAATAATTTCACCGGCATTATAATCAATAACGTAATCGTTGTTTTCACCACGTTGTAACGGCACACCATTAACGTAAACGGTTTCACTTCCTGAAACCACAAGGACGTACAACTCATTGTTAGAACCACGTAATTTATAAGGCCCTTGATTCCCTTCTTGAGCCGTAAATTGTGTGGTGGTAAATTGGCCACGAACCAAAGCACCAGAAGCAAAAACAGAAGTCTTATCGCTTAAATTGGCATTGACCAACAAACCTTGTACACGCTTTGAAAAATTAGCAAAATAGCTTTTCGTGTTTTCTAGGTCAATATCACCAGCGCGTATATTCCAATCGTCACTAAACAACTCGATAAACACCTGGTCAAATTCATCTAAACGTTGCGAATAACCACTTTCTTGCAACGGAATATTGGCATCTTGAATAGAGGCTCTCAATGAGACTTTATCGCTCAGTTTTCCTGAAATTTGTAAATCGAGTTCACTATTCAATACCGAATTTTGATTGTTTCCTATGGTGACACCTCTAGAAATACTTCCGGAAGTCGTTAAACCATCAAAGGGTGTAAATGTATCTTTATTTGTAGTGTTTTGTAAGGTGTATAATTGCTGGTATTCTGAAGACCGTTCTATCACCACAGCATCATCTAATTGTTTGTAAACTTTGGTTAAGAAATCTGGATAACGCAAATAGTCTATTTGAATGCTATCGATTTCAGTAGGCATTTTAAAACGCAATAAAGCCTTTGGGAAATCGACAGTGTATAAGGTAGAATCGATAACCTTATTGTCTAATGTTTTCACCGTAAAGCGTGAAGGATTAATACTAACAGAATCAATTTGAATAGAATCTTTAACAGCTACTTTCTTTTGTATATAATTACTATTCTGCTCTTGGGAAAACCCCAAAAAAGCGCATAGCATTAGTAGAAAGGAAATAGCAATTTTCATGTAGAATAATAACTGATTTAAGCTAAAAATATTTTATCGTTAAAACAAGCTTAAAATAATGGTGTAAAAGTAGCGTATTATTTAATTTAGCGGTTAATCGAATGTATAACTAAAATGAGGTTCCCGTTTTTTCGGGAAATGTGTATGAAAATAGTGTCTTATAATGTTAATGGTATTAGAGCAGCCTTAAAAAAAGGTTTTATAGAATGGTTAACAGCGACAGATCCAGATGTTATTTGTTTGCAAGAAATTAAAGCAATGGAAGAGCAACTCGATTTAGAGGTGTTTACCGAAGCAGGTTATAAATTTAATTATTGGTTTAGTGCACAGAAAAAAGGCTATAGTGGTGTGGCTATTTTATGTAAAACGGAACCTAAGCATATTGAATTCGGCACCGGAATAGAATCTATGGATTTTGAAGGTCGAAATATCAGAGTAGATTACGATGGTGTTTCTGTAATGAGTATGTATTTACCTTCTGGAACTAATGATGCTCGATTATCGCATAAGTTTGAATATATGAACCTTATTCAAGAGTACTTAACCGAACTTCAAACAGAAAAACCAAATTTGGTGGTTTGTGGCGATTATAATATTTGTCATGAAGAAATTGATATTCACAATCCTAAAATGAAAGGTGTATCAGGATTTTTACCTGAAGAACGCGAGTGGTTAGGGGCGTTTATAGATAGTGGATTTATAGATAGTTTTAGGTATTTAAACCCTGAGCGTCAGGAATATTCATGGTGGAGTTATCGCGCAAACTCTAGAGCGAATAATAAAGGTTGGCGATTAGATTATGCCATGGTGAGCAAACCTTTACAAGAAAAAATAAAACGCAGCGTTATACTAACAGAAGCGGTTCATAGTGACCATTGTCCAATTTTATTGGAACTAGACTTATAATTACTAACAAAGAGATTTTTACCCTTAAAGTTCCTAATTTAGATTGTCCCCTTGAGGGGACTTAAGGGGTGTTAAAACGTATATAAAAATAAATAAAAATGATTAAAAAACTTTCAATCTTAGCCTTATCGATTACACTATTCACCTCTTGTGTATCGAAGAAAATTTATACAGACCTTGAAGATAAATACGCCAATTTAAAACAAGAAAACCGAGGTTTATCGGATGAATTAGAAACATTATCAAGTGATAATACAAAATTGACTAATGATTTAAATCAATTACAAGCGTCCTACGACCAAGCGGTTGCGGAGCGCGATAAACTTCAGGCAGATTATGCCGCAGCGAAATCTAATTTAGAAACTTTAAAAGCCTCTTACCAAGCTTTAGAAGAAAACAGTTCGGCTGCGATTGCTAAAAACTCACAGAAAAACAGAGAATTATTAGCGCAATTAGAAGCAAAAGAACAAGCCTTAGCAGCAGAAAACGAACGCTTAAATACTTTAAAGCAAGAATTAGAAAGTCGTTCGCAACGAGTTGCTGAATTAGAAAATGTTATTGCTAGTAAAGATGCTGCCATGCATAAATTAAAAGATGCCATTTCTAAGGCCTTAACTAATTTTGAAGGCAAAGGCTTAACGGTTGAACAACGCAATGGTAAAGTATATATTTCTATGGAAAACAAGTTGTTGTTTCAATCTGGAAGCTGGTATGTTGGAGCACAAGGAAAGCAAGCGGTAAAACAATTAGGAAGCGTTTTGGCTGAAAACCCTGAAATCTCAGTATTGATTGAAGGTCATACTGATAATGTCCCTTACAAAGGCAATGCACAATTGAGTGGTAACTGGGACTTGTCGGCAAAACGTGCCACAGCGATTGTAAATATTCTTAGAGAAAATGCCGCAATTAATCCTGAAAACTTAACCGCAGCAGGTCGTGGTGAATTTGCACCAATAGCAACGAATGATACAGCTGATGGTAAAGCGAAGAACAGAAGAATAGAAGTGATTTTAACACCTAAGTTAGATGAGATTTCTAAGTTGTTAAATGAAATATAAATCAGAACGCCATTGCAAATCAAGCATCAAAGCGTGATTTACAATGACGAATTAACAATTTTTTAGACCTCACATGTTTTTAAAACCTGTGAGGTCTGCTTATATTTACTGTCGGGTTGAGCGCAGACGAAACCTAATTTAGAAACTAAATGTTGAACTAAAACGAGAGTCCTGCTTTCGCAGGAAATGAGATGAAATACACAACACTACCAAATACAAATATAAAAGTTAGCAAAATATGTTTAGGCACCATGACTTGGGGCAACCAAAATACACAAGACGAAGGGTTTGCTCAAATGGATTTTGCTTTAGATAAAGGGGTTAATTTTTTTGATACAGCAGAATTGTATCCTGTTCCGGCAAGAAAAGAAACCTATGCTGAAACCGAACGCATTATTGGTAATTGGTTTGCTAAAACGGGAAACAGAGATAAAGTTGTTTTAGCTTCAAAAATAGCTGGAACGGGAGATTATACAGCGCATATAAGGACCAATGGTTTTAGTAAGGAAGCGCTCAACGATGCTGTAAACCATAGTCTAAAACGTTTAAAAACCGACTATATAGATTTATATCAACTGCATTGGCCAGAACGTAATACAAATACTTTTGGTGTACGTGATTACAAGAATAATCCGAAAGATAAGTGGGAAGATAATTTTAACGAAATTCTTCACCACTTAGATGAGATTATTAAGTCAGGAAAAATAAGACAAGTTGGTATTTCTAATGAAAAAGCTTGGGGAACGATGCGTTATTTAGAAGAATCTAAAAGGCACAGTTTACCTCGAATGGTTACCATACAAAACGCATACTCTTTAATTAATAGAGTTTTTGAAGGTGATTTAGCAGAAGTTGCACAGCGCGAGAATATTGGCTTATTAGCTTATTCTCCAATGGCATTTGGAGTCTTATCTGGTAAATATATAAACGGAACAGCGGCTAAAAATGCAAGATTGAATATGTTTACGCATTTTTCACGATATAGTAGTACAAATGCTACAGAAGCTACAAAGCGCTATTTAAAAATTGCTGAAGATCATAATATGTCTTTGGCACAAATGTCCTTAGCTTTTGTAAATGAAAGACCATTTGTAACGAGTAATATTATTGGAGCCACTAATATTGATCAGCTCACTGAAAATATTAATAGTATTAATATGTCATTGTCAGATGATGTGCTGAAAGCTATTGATAAGGTACATTCTGAAATCCCAAATCCTGCGCCATAAGAGGTTTAATAAATGAGATTCCTGCTGTCGTTAATCTTGAGCGAAGTTGAAAGGCAGGAATTGTTTAAATCTTAATCTGACGATTAATTTGTTCTTGTAAAGAAATAAACGTTTCTGTCCTCGAAACCCCTTTTATACTTTGTATTTCAGAATTAAGCACGTGCATTAAATGCTCATTATCTTTTGAAAGAATCTTTATAAAAATAGACCAGTTTCCTGTGGTGTAATGACATTCAATAACCTCAGGGATTTTTTGTAATTGCTTTACTGCTTCAGGATTACTAATGGCTTTATCGAGATAGACACCAACAAAAGCCATGGTGGTATAACCTAAAGCTTTTGGGTTAATCATAAATTTTGAACCGGCTAAAAGGCCTGATTTTTCAAGCTTTTTTATACGTTGATGAATTGCAGCACCAGAAATTCCGACATTACGAGCAATTTCTAGAATAGGTGTTCTCGCATCTTCCATTAATGCGCGTAGTATTTTTTTGTCTATGCCGTCAATATAAATACCGCTATCGCTAATCTTCATAAGTAGTTGTCTAATAAATTGAAAGTGAAAGATAAAAAAAGCGTTTCAATACGAAACGCTTTTATAGATTATTATATAAAAATATTCAATTTATACATTTAAAGGGTTATAACCTAAATAAGGCATTTCATATTCTTTAAAGATGACATCATGAGATTCCATTGCTTTTAGGATAGGTCCATAGACTTCTTTTGTAATTGGAATTTGTACACCAGGTGTTTTTATTTCACCATTTAATATTGCTAAGGTTGCAATAGCAACGGGTAAGCCTACAGTTTTAGACATCGCTGTATAGGTCTGGTCTTTTCCTAAGGTTACCATAGTAGCATCAATTTGATGCTTTTCACCATCGAGTTCGTATCCAAATTTATGGTACATCACAATCATATCTTTATCATCTTCGCTAAGCGTCCAACTATCCATTAAGATTTTCTGAAGAATTTGAGCAGGTGTTGCTTTATCAAGTGCTACCATTTTTTCAGAACTAAAGATATCAAGCTCTAAAAACTTATCCCAAATCATATCATCTTGGTCTATTTTTAAGGCGTGTCTAAACTTAAGCTCAACCGAATCCGTTGGACTGTATGGTAAAAACGAATTTACAAAATCGCGATAGCTCATATTTATACTGTCGTCAATGGTGTAGCTATCATCCGTCATTCCAAGTTGTACAAAAACATTCCATGCGCGACTGAAACCAACGCGTCTCATAGTACCACGGTATAATGTTTTTACATGTTCTAAACCATAAACATCTTGATATTTTAAAGAATCTCTATTGGCATAGCCTTCAAAACGGCCGTAACCTTCCACATCTAAAAATTCGGTACGTCTAAATAAACGGTTGTAGGGGATGTACTTGAATTTATCTTCTTGTAAAAATTTTGCAGCACCACCTTGTCCGGCAACCACCACGTTTCTTGGATTCCAAGTAAATTTATAGTTCCAAAGGTTATTATCACTTTCAGGGGCGACTAAACCACCTGTAAATGATTCGAATAATATAATTTTTCCACCTTTGGCTCTAATGCGGTCAATAACGTGCATAGCACTCATATGGTCAATACCTGGGTCTACACCAATTTCATTCATAAAGATGAGGTTGTTGGCTTTAGCATCTTCGTCTAAGGCTTGCATTTCTGGACTCACATAAGAAGCCGTGACCATATTCTTTTTATAAGTAATACAATCTTTAGCAACTTCGATATGAAACCGTGCAGGAAGCATAGATATCACAATATCTGCGGCTTTAATCGCAGGAATTCTTGAGTCAGCATTAAATACATCTAAATGAATTACCTCTGTATTGGGATGCGAGCCAACGAGCTTTTTAGCATTATCTACATTGAGATCGCCAATGGTGAGATGAAGTTTTTCGGATTCAGAATTATCTAGTAAATATTTTATAAGGTATGAGCAAGATTTTCCTGCTCCAATAATTAATATGTTTCGCATAATGAGTTTATATAACTAATTTTGTATTGCACGAATGTAATAAATACATCATGCATTAGAAACCGAATTAACGTTTTAATTATGAATAGAAAGGTATTAATAACTGGAGCAATTTTAGGTATTTTAGGTATTATTTTGGGAGCTTTCGCTGCACATGGTTTAGAAAAATTAGTTGATTCGGATGCTATTACATCCTTTGAAACTGGTGTGCGTTATCAGTTATACCATGCGTTTTTTCTTCTCATATTAGGAGGGACGTCAATTGTGAGTTTGAACATGAAAAAACCTATTTTTTATTTAGTGCTTATTGGTGTTATTTTCTTTTCAGGTTCTATATATGGATTGGCTACAAACGCGCTTTTAAGTTTTGATTTTAAGACTGTTGCGTTTGTAACGCCTATTGGAGGGTTACTCCTAATTATGGCTTGGGTACTGATGTTAATCGATATAATAAGAAATAAGGTCGATTAATGTTAATCAAAGGTGTGGTTTCAAAATAAAATTTTAATTTTGCAGCATTAAACAACACAAATATTATGGCAAATCATTCCCAATCAACGAAAACGATTTCGTTAGGTCAATATGGAATTAAAAATGCGAAAGTAAATTATCAATTATCATCAGATGAACTTCATGCTGAAACCATTTCAAAAGACCAAGGAGTAGAATCTTCTTCTGGCGCTTTAGCGGTTAATACAGGTGAGTTTACAGGTCGTTCTCCATTGGACAGATTTATTGTGAAAGATGATGTCACCAAAGACAAAATTTGGTGGGGAGATATCAATATTGCTTTTGATAGTGATAAATTTCAAAAACTTTACGATAAAGTTATTGACTATTTATCGGACAAAGAGATTTATGTACGTGATAGTTATGCTTGTGCAGATGAAAATTACAAGTTAAATATTAGAGTCATTAATGAGTATCCTTGGAGTAATATGTTTGCTTATAACATGTTTTTACGTCCAACGGAAAAGGAACTAGAGAATTTTTCTCCAGAATGGACTGTAGTCAATGCTCCTGGTTTTATGGCAGATCCTGAAGTCGATGGTACACGTCAACACAATTTTGCGATTTTAGACTTTACACGCAAAATTGCCTTAATTGGAGGAACTGGCTATACAGGTGAAATTAAAAAAGGCATCTTTTCGGCGTTAAACTTTATTCTTCCTGTATTTAAGAATACCTTACCTATGCACTGTAGTGCTAATGTTGGTAAAGAAGGTGATACAGCAATTTTCTTCGGTTTATCGGGAACAGGAAAAACAACCCTTTCCACAGATCCAAATCGTAGTTTAATTGGTGATGACGAACATGGTTGGACAAAAGAAAATACCGTTTTTAATTTTGAAGGAGGTTGCTACGCGAAAGTGATTAACTTATCGCAAGAACAAGAACCAGAGATTTTTGCAGCCATTAAAAAAGGAGCCATTCTAGAAAATGTAATTATGGATGATAATGGCAATGTTGATTTTGCTGATACATCTATAACTCAAAATACTAGAGTTAGTTATCCAATTTATCATATTGAAAATATTAGGAAACCATCAATAGGTAAAAATCCAAAAAACATCTTTTTCTTAACAGCAGATGCCTTTGGAGTGTTGCCTCCGATTTCTAAATTGACTCCGAGTCAGGCAGCATATCACTTTATTTCTGGTTACACGGCCAAAGTTGCGGGTACAGAAGCTGGAGTAGTAGAACCTGTTCCAAGTTTTTCAGCGTGTTTTGGAGCACCTTTTATGCCGTTGCACCCAACAGAATATGCAGCTATGTTAAGTAAGAAAATGAAGGACGCAGGAGTTAACGTTTGGCTAGTGAATACAGGTTGGACAGGTGGTCCTTACGGTGTAGGAACGCGTATGAAATTAAAATACACACGTGCTATGATTAATGCGGCTTTAAATGGCGATTTACATGATTATACTTATGAAGATTACCACATTCATTCTGTGTTTGGCGTGGCACAACCAAGAACGTGTCCTGGAGTACCAACAGAAGTGTTGAGTCCTAGAACTACATGGAATGATGATGAAGCGTATTACAACATGGCGTTTAAATTATCTAATGCCTTTAGAGAAAACTTTAAAAAGTTTGAGTCTTATGCTTCTGAAGAAGTGAGACGTGGAGGGCCTCAACGTTATGCGTTTTAATAAGTACTGTTTATAAACTAAAAAAGCGATTCAAAATTTTGAATCGCTTTTTTTATATAAAATAGAAACAATAAAGATTTTATTACTTCCCTTTGTTTACAGTGTCAATATACTTTTGTAAGGCCATGGTCATAGAAGGTGTTTCTGGTGTTGGTGCAGAAATATCTACGCGCAAACCTTTTTTCTTTACTGCTTTTACAGTTGTGTTTCCAAACACCGCAATTCGAGTTCCGTTTTGCTTAAAATCTGGGAAATTATGAAATAAAGATTCTATACCAGATGGACTAAAGAATACTAAAATATCATAAGTAACATTTGACAAATCAGATAAATCACTGATGACTGTTTTGTAAAACGTAGCTTGTTTCCAATTGACGCCTAAGTTATCTAATAATTCAGGTATAATAGGTTTAACCTTATCTGTAGTTGGTAATAAAAACGATTCGTCTTTATATTTTTTAATCAATGGCATTAGATCTTCAAACGTACGTTTACCTACATAAATTTTACGTTTTCTGTAAACCACGTATTTCTGTAAATAATATGCCACAGCTTCAGACTGGCAAAAGTACTTCATAGAATCTGGTACTTTAAAGCGCATTTCGTCTGCTACTCTAAAAAAATGATCTACTGAATTTCTACTTGTAAGAATAATAGCTGTGTATTTTGTAAGATCTACTTTTTGCTGTCTCACATCCTTAGAGGATACACCTTCAACATGAATGAAGGGTCTAAAGTCCACTTTTACTTTTTGCTTTTCTTGCAAATCAAAGTATGGAGAATTTTCTATTTTAGGCTCTGGCTGCGATACTAAAATCGTTTTCACTTTCATACGTAAACTAGGTGTTTTTAAGTGTTATACTCCCTAATAACCTTATATAAAACAACATAAGGCCCAATTTCGAGAGCGCAAAGATACAACAAAAAATAGAAAAAATTGGGATTAATTAATTTTAGATGTGTTTTGAGTGAAGATATAAATCCAATTGCATTTATCAGAAAGACAAGTGATAAAGCTGCGATTATAATAATATTGACGGCGATATCTGTGTATAATAGAAACAAATTCGCAATTAGAAAGATAAGGCCAGAAAAATTCTTGAACGTTGTTTTTTGAAACAAGTAGTCGTCTATTAAACTATCCATTTCAAATAGGCTCCCAATTAAACGTTCTAAAAGGGTTTTTATAATTATAATAGTAGAAACTGCAAAAACTAACTTTAGAAACGAAACAAGTTCAAAATCAACAGGTGATACAAATGTGTTGTAGGTGAAATATATAAAGATACTTAATGATAGCGAGAGGTTTACAAAAAGAAAACTATCAAACTGATCTATAAATTTTTGATCTTTAGCATATATTTTTAGGTATTTAGGACTTCCTATCACATACAAAAAGTCATTAAAGCGCAGCGTATTTAAATATTTTGCCACCACAATGGTAAACAATCCTATGATTGTGAAGATGGTAAACCATTCGTGTGTTATATAATTTCGCATGCTGCTAAATTAGTAAGAATTTTAAGTTAACATCCATTTCAATGCTAAATTCCGTTCAATATTACAGTTAAGTAGATCGCCTACCACATAAAATTGTTAATTTTCAATTCATCTAGTTCAATATTTTTAGATTAAAAATGATGCTTAAAACATAATAAATAATATAGGCTTTTATGCTCTGTTTTATAGTGAAACAGTTTCAAGTCTTAGTTGTTATAATCTATCAAAAACGTTAATTCTCGTATTTAATCATATAAAAACTTTATTTTTGTCCATATCCTAAAAGTCACTCAAAAGAGTGTTTAAAAGTGAATTAATGTCTGACGCAATTGTCATCATCCCTACTTATAATGAGATTGAAAATGCAGAATCAATCATTAGAGCTGTATTTGCACAGCAAAAGGAATATCACGTACTTATTGTTGATGATAACTCACCAGATAAAACAGGAGCTACAGTAAAACGCTTGCAACAAGAATTTCAGGATCGTTTATTTTTGTTAGAGCGAACTGAAAAGAGTGGTTTAGGAACGGCCTATATTGCCGGATTTGAATGGGCTTTAGAAAAATCCTATCAATATATTTTTGAAATGGATGCCGATTTTTCACACAATCCAGACGATCTTACAAGATTATATGAAGCTTGTGCCACTAACGGAGCAGATGTCGCGGTAGGTTCGCGGTATGTTAAAGGTATAACGGTTGTAAATTGGCCAATGTCTCGTATTATGTTGTCTTATGGAGCATCGCGTTACGTAAGGTTAATAACGGGTATGACGGTTAAAGACTCTACAGCAGGATTTATTTGTTATAAAAGAGTGGTTTTAGAAACCATCAATCTTAAGTCCATAAAATTCGTTGGTTATGCCTTTCAAATTGAAATGAAATTTAAAGCCTACAAAAAAGGGTTCAATATTGTAGAAATACCTGTTATTTTTAAGGATAGAACCAAAGGAAAATCTAAAATGAGTGGAAGTATTATTACCGAAGCTATATTTGGAGTGATTAGTTTAAAATTAAAAAGCTTATTTGCTAAGTAAAGATATATGAAGCGAGATACCCTCATAAAAAACGCAAAAATTGTCAACGAAGGAAAAATTGTTGAAGGAGATATTCTTATTGAAGACAATATTATCAAAAAAATTGACAATTCAATAAGTGTTAAATCGGCAGATATAATGGTTATTGATGCAGAAGGAAATTATGTATTTCCAGGAATGATTGATGACCAAGTACATTTTAGAGAGCCAGGATTAACACACAAAGCTAACATAGAAACAGAGTCTAAAGCAGCTATTGCAGGTGGTATTACATCGTTTATAGAGATGCCAAATACCAATCCGCAGACCACAACCATAGAGAAATTAGACGAGAAATTTGCTATTGCAGCCAACGCATCGTATGCTAATTATTCGTTTATGTTTGGAGGCACTAATGATAATCTAGATGAGATTTTAAAAGTTGATCCCAAAACTGTTGCAGGTTTAAAACTGTTTTTAGGATCTTCTACAGGAAATATGCTGGTTGATGATCCAAAAGTGATTGAAAAAATATTTTCGAGCACAGACATGGTCATTTCTGTACATTGCGAAGACGAAGCCACAATAAAAAGAAACTTAGAAACATATAAAGCAGAGTATGGTGATGATATTCCTATGGAATTGCATCCTATAATCCGAAGCGAAGAGGCGTGTTATATTTCCTCTTCAAGAGCTATTGAATTAGCGAAGAAAACAGGAGCGAGATTGCATGTGTTTCATTTATCAACAGGAAAAGAAACGAGTTTATTTTCAAATAAAATTCCACTAAAGGATAAAAAGATTACAGCAGAGGTTTGTGTACATCATTTATGGTTTTCAGATGAAGATTACGCTAAAAAAGGAAGTCATATTAAATGGAATCCTGCAGTGAAAACTTCAAAAGATAGAGACCAATTGTGGAAAGCGTTGTTAGATGATAGAATAGATGTTATTGCAACAGACCATGCACCACATACCTTAGAAGAGAAAAATAATAATTACACCAATGCTCCTTCAGGAGGACCATTGGTACAACATGCCTTAGTAGCTTTAATGGAAGCGCATCATAAAGGTAAAATTTCTGTTGAAAAAATTGTAGAGAAGGCATGCCATAATCCGGCCATACTTTTCAATGTTGAAAAACGTGGTTTTATAAAAGAAGGCTATTTTGCCGATTTGGTAATTGTAAATCCTCAAAGCCCTTGGACCGTTAATAAAAGTAATATTCTTTACAAATGTGGATGGTCACCTTTTGAAGGTAATACCTTTAAAAGTAGAATAAGCCATACGTTTGTTAATGGACAATTGGTATATAACAATTTTAATGTTTTAGACGTTAAAGCAGGACAACGATTAACCTTTAATAGATAAGATGTTAAAACGAACCTATATTATACTAGTTTTAGGTATTGTGCTTTTGGCCTGCAATGGTATTAAAAAACCAAAAAAACCAGATAATTTAATATCTAAAGCGCAAATGACGGATTTGCTTTATGACTTATATCTGTTGAATGCCGCTAAAGGAGTTAACAGAGCAACTTTAGAAAAAAATGATCTTGATCCAGAGTTTTATATTTTAAAAAAATATAATATAGACAGTACACGCTTTGCAGAAAGTAACGCTTATTATGCGTTTGATGCCGAAACCTATAAAGCGATTGTTGATGTGGTGAAAGAGCGACTAGAATCTAAAAAACAACACTATGATGAGGTTAAGAAAAAGGAAACAGATTCTATAAATAGACGTAGAGACTCAATTGCAAAATCAAAACGAACTCCTAAGGATTCTATTAAAAAGACAATAGATACCATTAATGTTGAAACGATAAAACCTAAAGATTTTTAAGGAATAGTTTACTGACTTCCTCTATACTTGAATCAATGGGTTTGAATTCAAAATTTAGAGTATTTTTTAGTTTTGAAGCATCGTATTTTGTAACACTAATCGCAGATTTAGTGACTTGTCTGGCTAATTGCCTACGTTGACCAAAAAGTTTATGATTTAGCCAGTCTAATCGCCATGCAATTCCTAATAACCAAGGTTTAGCTTCTTTTGTTGGCGGCTTTACGTTTAAATGATTTGCTATATTTGAAAAAAACGTTTTAAAGCTTAAGTTTTCTGAGACTAAAATAAAACCTTCGTTTTTAATGTTGCCTTCCATGAGTTGTTTCATGGCGTTAACGACGTCCCAAACATCAACATAACCAGTAACACCATTAGTGTAATAAGACATACCATTATAAATGCGTTTAAACAAACCACCACTATTTCCGCCATGCCAATAACCAGCTCCTAAAATAATTCCGGGATTTACAACCACAGCATCTAAACCTTCTTGTGTACCACGCCAAACTTCAAGTTCTGCACCATATTTCGTAATGGCATACACGCTATTATCATCTTCAGGACTCCAATCGGTTTGCTCATCTATTAATATATCGGGATTATTATGATGTCCAATCGCAGCAATAGAACTCATGTAGCATAACTTTTTAACGTTATGACTAATAGATAAGTTAACGATGTTAGCTGTGCCTTCAATATTAATTTTTCTTAAAACTTTAAACTTATCAGGTTCAAACGTGATAAAGGCAGCACAGTGATAAACATGTGTAATATCTTTAAAAGCATCTTGAAGTTGAGGAATATCAGTTAGATCTGCTTTCACCCATTCAATTCTATTAAAAAGTGATTCAGAATCATCTGAAAAGTAAGAGAAGACGTTTTTTGTACGAGCTAAAGTTTTTTCGCGACGATAAATGGCACGTATAGGTTCATTACTTTTTAAAAGTTGAAAAAGTAAATGCGAACCAACCAAACCTGTACCTCCTGTGACTAGAATCATTGGGTAAAGTTACGTTTTTTTAAGCCTTATTTAAAATGTGTAATTTGAATAATGAGGTTTTGAATTAAATAAATATTTGGAGAGCTAAATTGAGTTAAAATTGTCTTTTGACTTTAAAAGCGGAAACATATCTTTGCGAACATAAACCTGAAACTAAAATAGCAATGGCAAATACGTTTGTAGAAGAATTACGTTGGCGAGGAATGGTACACGATATCATGCCTGGAACAGAAGAGCAATTAGACAAGGAGATGACGACAGCCTATATTGGTTTTGATCCTACATCAGATTCGTTGCATATTGGTAGTTTAGTGCCTATTATTTTATTGGTTCATTTAGAAAAGGCAGGTCATAAACCGGTTGCTTTAGTTGGTGGTGCTACCGGAATGATTGGTGATCCGTCTGGTAAAAGTGACGAACGTAACTTGTTAGATGAAGTTGCTTTAGCACATAATGTAGCTGGAATAAAATCAGTGTTATCTCGTTTTTTAGATTTTAATTCTAAAGCCAAAAACGCACCAGTTTTGGTAAATAATTACGATTGGATGAAAGACTTTAGTTTCATCGATTTTGCACGA
Source organism: Winogradskyella marina (assembly GCF_015645385.1). Classification (GTDB taxonomy): domain Bacteria; phylum Bacteroidota; class Bacteroidia; order Flavobacteriales; family Flavobacteriaceae; genus Winogradskyella; species Winogradskyella marina. Next base: position 692,640 of record NZ_JADOET010000001.1, on the reverse strand, counting down.
GATGTTGGTAAACGTATCACAGTAAATTACATGATGGCTAAAGATTCTGTAAAAAAGCGTTTTTCTGGTGAAGAAGGTAGTATCGGAATGTCGTTTACAGAGTTTACCTACCAATTAATTCAAGGCTACGATTTCCATCACTTATACAAAACCATGGGTTGCAAATTGCAAATGGGAGGTAGCGATCAATGGGGAAATATTACCACAGGAACAGAATTGGTAAGACGTATGCACGATGGTGAAGACCAAGCGAAAGCTTATGCCATGACCTGTCCCTTAATCACAAAAGCAGATGGCTCTAAATTTGGAAAATCTGAAGGTGGAAACATTTGGTTAGATGCAGATAAAACATCGGTTTATAAATTTTACCAATTTTGGTTGAATTCTTCAGATGAAGATGCAGAAAAGTATATCAGAATCTTTACCTTTTTAGATAAAGAAACCATTGAAGCTTTAATTAAAGATCATAAAGAAACACCACACTTAAGATTATTGCAAAAACGCTTAGCAGAAGAGATTACTGTATTTGTTCATAGTAAAGATGATTATGATAATGCGGTAAAAGCATCCTCAATTTTGTTTAGTAAAGATTTTAAAAATGAAATAGAACAATTATCAGAGTCGTTGTTTTTAGATGTTTTTGAAGGTGTGAAACATGCTAAAATTTCGCAAGTGGAATTTAATGAAGGTGTAGACATGATTGGTGCATTGGCCGCGAAAACAGACTTTTTGAGCTCAAATGGAGATGCAAGACGCGCTTTAAAGGAAAATGCTGTAGCTGTTAATAAAGTAAAAGTAAAGGAAGACTACGTATTGTCTACGGAAGATTTAATTCATGATAAATATATTATTCTAAGCCGAGGAAAGAAAACGAATTTTATTTTAGAAATTGTTTAAGGCTCAGCTTTAAAAAATATAAAAAAGACCTGTTTCGTTATACATATGAGACAGGTCTTTTTATATAAAAAAAGTGCCCAAAATAACTTTTGGGCACCCACTACCAATCAATTAATCAACTATTGAAAATCTTACTTTTTCATAGCAAAGGTTAAGTCGAAATAAAATTTAGTTCCTTACAAAGCCATTAAATTACAACCTCTAATATCTGAGTTATCAAATCTTCCGATAACTTCAAATTGACCATTGTTATAGACTTTACCTAAATCTTGAGTCGCAATAAACGAACACGAATTTATGTTTGCCAAATCAATGACGTTGATGCCTCCGGTTTTATGGAGTGGTTGTATTGTTAAGGCGTCTTCAGTGTCTCGTGTTAGTATTTTCATCCATGGTGGACACTCAAAAACACCATTTCCTTTAGAATATGCTTGGCTTAACAATTCTGTCATTCCGTATTCACTATGAATTTGGTTAACGCCAAAACCAGTTTTTAGAATTTGATGCAACTCTTGTCTAATAATTTCCTTTCGTCTACCTTTCATTCCACCAGTTTCCATAATAATGGTATGCTTCAACTGGAGTTGATGTGCTTCAACCAAATCTAATAAGGCAAAGGAAACACCTATGAGTAGTGTTTTTTGTTTTTTTGCCTCGAGTGATTTTAGTGTGTTTACTAATTCGTCTAAATTATTGAGATAGAATCCGCTTTCAGTTTGGTTAGATTTTTCAATTAAATCATTTACCATATAGATAAGAGAAGAACCGTCGCGTTCTAAATAAGATGGTAATAACGCTAAGACTACATAGTCTTCAATGTTTCCATAAAAGTGTTTAAAAGCATTTAGATAACTCTCTTCGTATAGGTTTAAGTCTGAAACGAAATGCTTACTTGTATTATTTCCAGTGGTGCCTGAGCTAGAAAAGGTTTTTTGAATGTCTAAAGACGTGCTTAAAACCGTATGGGATTTAAAAAACTGAATAGGTAAAAAAGGAATATCTGTAACTTGTTTTACATCTGCTGGGTGTTTATTAATTAAGTCACAAAACGAACGATAAACTTTATTGTTTTTAAACTGAAACTTAAAAATATCCAATGCTAAAGCATCACATTCAGCATTAGATTTTATATTGAAAATGGCGTCTTTAGATATCATACAGCAAAAATATGGAAAATAAAAAAAGCGTCCCGATAATTTTCGGAACGCTTTTATATGGTATAAATCTATTAGCTTACTTAATCACTAATTTCTTAGTAGTAGAAGTATTGTTTTGGTTGATTTTTACAATGTAAACACCAGACTTTAAGTTAGACACATTTAATGTGTTGTTTGTTACCGTTTGGTTTTTTACTTGCTTACCTAAGATATCAAATACTTGTACAGAGATAGCATCGCTACTTGTAGAAGAAATTGACACAGAACCTGTATTCGTTGGGTTTGGGTATAAGCTGAATGCGTTTGTGTTAAAATCAGTTACACTTAATGGTGCAGCAATATCAGTAGTGTATCTTGGGAAAATTTGATAATCCTCATCGAATTGTCCACCTAAACCAGTAATGCTTACAGCGGTTGTAGGTATAGCAGTACCAATTAAATCTTCATCACCAAATGCAACTCTACAAATAGTTGTATCCGCTCCGTTTGATATGTCGTAGTTAGTGTTATCAGCGAAAGTACCAGCATCAGCAAAAGTTGCACTATTTACAGTAATTAATCGGCTTTCGTAGTTTTCACCATCGTTTAAAAGATCTGAAACACTCACTACGATTGGAGTTAATGTGTTACCTGTAGAAGACGCACTTGCTACGTTTTGAGTAGGAACAAACTGAAGCGTATTAGCAAATTCAGAAAGCTGTCCTCTTAACCCTGTAATACCATCTCCAATATTAAAAGGAGTACTTAATAAACCAGCAGAATCATCGATTAAGATTCCAGCTCCTCCATCTTGGATGTATTTTTGGTTTCTACTACCATCAGTAACGATATAAGATATAATAGCCTCACCTGTTAGTTCGTAAGTACCACCAAGAGTACCAGCTCTCAATTCAGTAATATTAGAGACTTGGTTTATAGATGCGACACTAAATGTTATCATATCAGAATCTACACTTGAACCACCATCTATTAAATCAACTGTAACATCGTAAGTTTCACCATCAGTAGTTGCAATTGTAAAAGGGCTTGTTGCGTTTGTGTTTGGAGTACCATTTACTGTTACAGTAACAGTTTCACTACCAGCTAAATTAGCTGTAATGAATTCAACATCTACAGATGACATGCCTGGAGCAAATGTTGTGTTGTCGCTTGGGCTTGAGATACTAATACTAGGAGGAGCAGTTCCTGCAAAACCTGTCCAAACAATATCATCAACAGCAACTTGTCCTGCGCCATTTTCTGCATTTATAAATTTAATAGTAACATCACCTGGTGTGTTGACCGTGATTGTTCCAGATGCTTTTATAACATCTTGCTCGTCTGAGCTTGTTACATTTCCTACAACTACACCGTTCACTAATACATTTAAATTAACAGCAGTTCCAAAAGCCTGCATATAATTAAAACTAATAGTACCAACACCTCCAGAAATTAAACCTGAACTAAATTCAGCTTGAGGACTTCTGTTTCTTCCAATCATTATCGATTGTCCTGTAATTTCGTAGTCTCCTCTACATTGTGTGTAGTTCCATGTAGAACCATCTTGGCCTGTAAAAGTACCATCAGCATAGCTGTTTCCATCTACAGAAAAGCCATCAAAAGTTTCATTGCCTTGCGCAAACGAAAGCATTGAGGTTAATGTAAATAATAAAAAGTAAATTTTTTTCATAATTATTTGTTATAAAGGTTTAAGTAACAAATATAAGAACAAATGGTCAACTATAATAATCAGAATCGTTAATACTTGCCATTTTACAATATGATAACATCGTAAATTTCAGGTGTTTCTAATAGTCAAGATTTTATAATTTCAATGTTAGGTAATTGTTATCAATTTCAGAATTTTAGAAACATAACATAGATATAATTTATATTTACAATTATTTAAAACTTATTTCAATTGAAAAAGAAAGACATTAAGATATTATTGGTAGATGATGACTTAGATATTTTAGAAATCGTAGGGTTTAATTTATCTGCAGAAGGATATCAAGTTATTACAGGTGAAAATGGAGAAGAAGCTGTTAAATTAGCAAAAAAACATCAACCTCATTTAATTATTATTGATGTAATGATGCCTAAAATGGATGGTGTTGAAGCTTGTGAACGCATTAGAGAAGAACCGAGCTTAAGCGATACTATTATTACGTTTTTAACAGCAAGAGGTGAAGATTACTCTCAAGTAGCCGGCTTTGAGGCAGGAGCAGATGATTATATCGCTAAACCTATAAAACCAAAAGTTTTGATCAGTAAAGTAAAAGCCTTACTGCGACGCCTGAAACATTCTGAAGGTAGCGTTGATGCCGTAATGCAAATCGGTGATTTAACCATTTATAAAGAGGAATATAAAATTACAATTAAAGGTGAAGAAACGGCTTTACCTCGAAAAGAATTTGAATTGTTATCTTTGTTAGCAACCAAACCAGGAAAGGTATTTAAACGAGACGAAATTTTAGATAAAGTCTGGGGAAATGAAGTCGTTGTAGGCGGAAGAACCATTGATGTACACATTAGAAAACTTCGTGAAAAAATTGGAGATAAATCCTTTAAGACCGTAAAAGGTGTTGGTTACAAGTTTGTTGACTAATGCAAAATAATAGCCTTAAGAAATCTTATAAATTCGCATTGCGAACAGGATTGTATGTTACCTTGTTTACAACGTTTTTAGTTGGTGGTTTTCTACACTTATATGCTAAAGTTAGTTGGCACTTGCTGCTTTATTCTTTGGTCTGTTTCCCAATTTGTTTTGGGATTATTCAATATAGAGTTGAACGTTATATATACAGACGCGTTAAGAAAATATATGATGACTTAACACTTTTAGAATCTACAAGTTTAAGGCGACAACCCATTACCACAGATATGGGAACGCTAACAAAAGAAATTGATAAATACGCCAAAAACAATAAATTTGAAATTGAAACTCTAAAAATTAGAGAAGAGTATCGAAAAGAATTTATTGGTAATGTCTCCCATGAATTAAAAACCCCTTTGTTTACTGTTCAAAGCTATTTGCTAACACTACTAGATGGTGGTGTTGAAGACGAAAAAATAAAGAAAAAATATTTAACTAGAGCAACAAAGGGAGTCGAGCGCTTAACCTATATTATTAAAGATTTAGACATGATTACCAAATTGGAAGTTGGTGATTTAAGATTGGAGAAGGAGAGTTTTGATATGGTTAAAGTGGTTCAAAATGTGTTTGATCTTTTTGAGATGAAATCTGCAAAAAAGAATATTACCTTAACTTTTGATATAGATTATCCCGAACCCATAATGGTTTATGCAGATAAAGAACGCATTCAGCAAGTTTTAACCAATCTCGTTGTGAACTCCATAAAATACGGACGCGAAAAAGGGACTACGGAAGTAAGCATAGAAAATCTTATAAAAAACAAAGCTATTATTAGAGTTACCGATAATGGTGAAGGGATTGCAAAAGCCAATCTTCAGCGTTTATTTGAGCGGTTCTATCGTGTAGATAAGAGTGGGTCACGAAAAGAAGGTGGTTCAGGTCTTGGCTTATCTATAGTAAAGCATATTATTGAAGCACACGAAGAAAAAATATATATCGAAAGCGAGTTAGGAGTTGGAAGTGAGTTTTCTTTTACACTAGAAAAGTCCAAATAGCTTCTTGTAATTTAATTCGTATTCTTTGGCAGTAAAACCGCTAAACTCATCAATTTCAGATAGCATATTAATGTCAAAATCATCTTGATTGCAATACGGAGCAATACTTTCAGCATGTAGTCTTTGAGCCAAATAGTTTTGTTCAAACTGTCCAGGGGTTGGTATAAAAAATGCTTTCTTTTCAAGTTTTTCCAAATCCATTATTGTTGTATAACCCGATCTGCTGAGTATAAGGTCGCTTTTATTGATGGCAATTTCAAGTTGATTACTCGTCATAAAGTTATAAATAACCACATTGTCAATAACCGTTTTGTGTTGCCTTGGTTCTACTTTTCCTTTTACAAAAAGGACACGTCCTTTATAGTGTTTTAATTCATTTAAAAGTTTTTCTTCTAAAAACGTACGTTGTGGTTCAGGTCCTGAAAGTAAAACAAGAAGATTGTATTCGGTTTCGACGTTTAGTTTTTTAAATCGAGATAAAGGTCCTAAGTATTTTACAGATGCCGTAAAGTTTTTAGGATGCCCTAATTCACCACTTAAATTAACAGCTCCCCTTTGATCTGGCACCCAACATTCAGTAAATTTCGAAATTATCTTTTGATGTAACTTACTACTTAACCATGTTGTATTTCCACTTAATACGCGCAATTGGTGCGTAATAAATACTGAAGGAATAGCTTTATGTCTTACTCCAAATCTATTATCTGAAATAATACCAGAAATGCTTTCTGTTTCAACTAAGGCCTTAATAACCTTTTTTTCGCGTTTAATAGTTTTTAATAGATGCGGTGAGTCTTTTAATAATTTAATTTTAAAGTCGTTTGCTTTTTTTGCATACGTAATATTATATGATGGTAATTCAAAGGTGCTTAGTCTTGGGAATTCTTTTTGTAATAACTCTAAGGCAATACCATCACTGGCAATGACAGGTTCAAACCCATTTACGATTAAAGCATTAATAATTGGAATACATCGTGTAGAATGCCCTAATCCCCAATTTAGTGGAGCCACCAATATCCTTTTTTTTGTATTCAACTTATAGCAATATTTCTAATTTGTAGATTAGGTTGTATTTAACAAAGGTAAACCTAAAATGTTTGCTTAATTTTACCGAATTATTAATAAATCTAAAATTTAGTGGGAAGTAAGAACAAACTCAAACGCTTTAAGGAAAATGAAACCTTTCATAATGTGTTTCAACCAACACGAGAAGAATTGGTAGATGCGACGTATAAACTAAAAGGAAAATGGAAGTCAGAAGTTTTTAAAAACAACAATCCATTGGTTTTAGAATTAGGTTGTGGTAAAGGGGAATATACCGTGGGTTTAGCAAAACGTAATGCTGATAAAAATTATGTAGGTATAGATATTAAAGGAGCTCGATTTTGGCGAGGAGCTAAAACAGCGATTGAAGAAGGGATTCCAAACGCAGCGTTTATAAGAACACAGATTGAACTTGTAGATCGTGTTTTTAGCGAAAATGAAGTTGATGAAATATGGATTACATTTCCAGATCCGCAAATAAAATACCAGCGCACAAAACACCGAATGACCAATTTGCAGTTTTTAGAGCGTTATAAAAAAGTTTTAAAACCAGGTGGTTTAATGCACTTAAAAACGGATAGTGAATTTATGCATGGTTACACGCTTGGCTTACTACATGGATTAGGTTTAGAAGTGTTATACGCTAACCATAACGTATATAGATTAGAAGGCAGTCCAGAAGAAGTTACTGAAATTCAAACCTTTTACGAAAGTCAGTATTTGGAAAAAGACAAAGCAATTACGTATATTAGATTCAAAATCAACTAAAACTTGAGTATAACAGTCATTTTTTTTCTTGGTCTAATAGTAGCGATGATTGGTGTTATTCCACCAGGATTGTTGAATATGACAGCCGCAAGAATTAGCCTAAAGGAAGGAGCTGCGCGTGGAATTATGTTTTCTACAGGTGTTTGTATTGTAGTTTACATTCAAACGTATTTGGCTGCGATTTTTGCTAGATATTTGTCTAGTCATCCAGATATTGTAGAGATTTTAAGACGTGTAGCTTTCGTCATATTTGTATTAATAACCATATATTTTTTAGTCCTAGCATCTAAGGAAGAAGAAATAAAAAAGGAGACTGAAATAAAGAGTAAACATGGTAGGTTACTGCATGGAATGTTGTTGTCTGCGCTTAATATTTTTCCAATTCCGTATCAGGCTTATATGACCATTACTTTGGTGTCTTTTGGCTGGATGGATTTTCAGAAATTAAGTATCGTTACATACGTTACAGGTGCAGCAACCGGAACATTCGTTATGCTCTATTTTTATATTTTCTTTTTCGACAAGATTAAAGATCGAAGTTTTACGTCTCAAAAAAGTATGAATCTAAGTATTGGTGTTATTACCGGAATTGTTGCATTAATTACCTTTATTAATATCATAAGAGATTTCTAAATGCAACCAGAGACGCTTAGTTTTTTTGAAAAAGTATACGAGGTTGCTAAAAAAATTCCATACGGAAGAGTCACCAGTTATGGTGCTATAGCAAAATACTTAGGTGCAGGTAAAAGTGCCAGAATAGTAGGTTATGCTATGAATGGTTCTCACGGAAAAGATGTACCAGCACACAGAGTTGTGAACAGAAAAGGACTTTTAACAGGCAAGCATCATTTTGAAGGCACTAATCTCATGCAGCAGCTTCTAGAAAGTGAAGGAATTGAGGTTGTTGACCATCAAATTCAGAATTTAGAAGCGGTGTATTGGGACCCTGTAAAGGATCTTTAAAGATCTAAAATAAACTTCAAGCATCGTGCTTCATTCTTCTAGCTTTAATACTTATCTTTGCATTTAGAATTAATCTTAATAAGAATATAAATGTTGTCTGGTTGAGGGTAGTCGAAACCTATTCAGAAAAGACTTAATTGATATAATTAAAACCTTATGAAACTTAACAAACAAGATATCTTAAACGCACTTAAAACCATTACAGCACCTGGTGAAGGAGAAAATATGGTAGATAGTGGAGCCGTAACAAATGTTGTTACTTTTGCTGATGAGGTGATTGTAGATATTACCATAAAAAATCCAACACTTCAAGCACGTAAAAAAACTGAAGTGGAAATTTTACAAACCATCCACAAAGACGTTTACGAAAAAGCTAAAATAAAAGTCAACGTAAAAGTTGATGCACCTGCAGCAGCACCAAAAAATGAAATAAAAGGAAAAGCAATTCCAGGTATTCAAAATATTGTCGCTGTTGCTTCTGGTAAAGGAGGAGTGGGAAAATCTACGGTAACGGCAAATTTAGCGGTGACGTTATCTAAAATGGGTTTTAAAGTAGGGGTTTTAGATGCCGATATTTACGGACCATCTATTCCTATTATGTTCGATGTGGCTAACGAAAGACCATTATCTATAACAATTGATGGTAAATCTAAAATGAAGCCTGTAGAAAATTATGGTGTTAAAGTATTATCTATCGGGTTTTTTACAAAACCAGATCAAGCTGTTATTTGGAGAGGACCAATGGCATCTAAAGCTCTAAATCAAATGATTTTTGATGCTGCTTGGGGAGAATTAGATTTCTTACTAATAGATTTACCTCCAGGAACAGGTGATATTCACTTAAGTATTATGCAAGCGTTGCCAATTACGGGATCTATTGTAGTAAGTACACCACAAAATGTGGCTTTAGCAGATGCTAAAAAAGGTGTGGCTATGTTTCAGCAAGAAAGTATAAATGTGCCAGTTTTAGGTATTATTGAAAATATGGCTTACTTTACACCTGCAGAACTTCCAGAGAACAAGTACTATATATTTGGTAAAGAAGGAGCTAAGCATTTAGCTGAAGATTTAAAGGTCCCATTTTTAGGAGAAGTACCATTAATTCAAAGTATAAGAGAAGCCGGTGATTTGGGGAGACCAGCCGCTATGCAAACAGCAACACCAATTGAAGACGCTTTTGAAGCTATTACACGAGATGTTGTTCAACAAGTAGTGGATAGAAACGATGCATTACCTGCTACCGAAGCCATTAAAATTACAACAATGGCAGGTTGCTCTGCTGTTAAAAAATAATAATACATCCTGTTCCTATATGTTTGAAATAGGAAGGATGTGGAAAACAAGATTGAAAATGAACGCAAAGGATCTTAGATTAAACGTAGAAAAAGCATTGGATGAAATCCGTCCGTTTCTACAAAGCGATGGAGGTGATATTAATTTATTATCTATCGATGATAATAAGTTTGTAAAAGTAGAACTTGTAGGTGCCTGTACGTCTTGTAGTGTTAATCAGATGACCTTAAAATCTGGTGTAGAGATGACTATTAAGAAATATGCACCCCAAATCGAAAAAGTTATTAATGTTGAAAAATAGTATGACATTTATCACATTTCTATTGCAACAACATTAGTAGTTTTGTACTCAATTTTACATTCATGATTACAACAGATATACTTATTATTGGCGCAGGACCAACCGGACTTTTTACGGTTTTTGAGGCCGGACTTTTAAAATTAAAATGCCATTTAATTGATGCTTTACCACAACAAGGTGGTCAATGTACTGAGCTTTACCCTAAAAAACCTATTTACGATATTCCTGCTTATCCAGAAATTTTAGCTGGTGACTTAACGGAAAAATTGATGGAGCAATGTAAACAGTTTGAACCAGGTTTTACATTAGGAGAACGCGCAGAAACCATCGAAAAACAAGAGGACGGAAGTTTTATTGTAACCACTAATAAGGGTACAAAACACCAAGCTCCGGTAGTCGCCATTGCTGGTGGATTAGGAAGCTTTGAACCGCGAAAACCTTTAATTCATAATATCACCGATTTTGAAGATTCAGGTGTTGAGTATATGATTAAAGAACCTGAAATGTATCGTGGTAAAAAAGTCGTTATTGCAGGTGGAGGTGATTCTGCATTAGACTGGAGTATATTTTTATGTGATATTGCAGAAAGTGTAACTTTAATTCACAGAAGAAACGAGTTTAGAGGTCATTTAGATTCTGTTCAAAAAGTTCAAGAATTAAAAAATGAAGGTAAAATAAACTTGATTACTCCTGCTGAAGTTATTGGTATTGTTGGCGATGATAAGGTAAAAGCAGTTGTTGTTAAACAAGCGCAACACATAGAAAAAGAATTTGAATTAGAGTGCGACCATTTTATTCCATTATTTGGCTTATCTCCAAAGCTAGGACCTATTGCAAATTGGGGATTAGAGATAGAGAAAAATGCCATTAAAGTTAACAATGCATTAGATTACCAAACTAATATCCCAGGAATTTTCGCAATTGGTGATGTAAATACCTATCCAGGAAAATTAAAATTAATTTTATGTGGTTTTCATGAAGCGACATTGATGTGTCAGGCTGCATATAAAATAATCAATCCAGGTAAACGCTACGTTTTAAAATATACAACGGTTGCAGGTGTCAATGGGTTTGACGGATCACGAAAAGAAGCCCCAAAGGCAGTTGTAAAAGCATTTGAATAAGCAGGCCATTTTCTGTGCTAACTTAAATGTAAAAAGAAAATTAGATCTCTCAACATCAAAAACTTGTCAGGTTTCAATTAATAACTAATTTTACTTAAAAAATCTAAAAAAACAAATTCGGTGTTATAGTTAACTATGGAACAAGACATAAATATTACAATAATAGACAGAGAAGGAGTAAAGCATAACGTTGAAGCCCCAACTGATATGGCTATGAACCTTATGGAAATAGTGCGTTCTTATGAGCTAGCTCCAGAAGGTACTATTGGCGTTTGTGGAGGTATGGCCATGTGTGCTTCTTGTCAATGTTACGTTTTAAGTGATACCGAATTGCCAGAAATGCAAGACGATGAAGAAGCGATGTTGTCTGAAGCGTTTTATGTTAAAGACAATTCGCGCCTAGGATGCCAAATTCAAATGACACCAGATATGGAAGGTTTGGAAGTTGAGTTGGCGCCTGAGTCCTAAATTCCTGCGAACGCAGGAATCTCATAATTATCTCAACACGTATTCTCTTTTATAATAATTAATAATAGAAATAGAAGAATAACAGGTGTCGCTGATATAAAAGAAGTGTACCAACTGTAATAGCTTTCATATTTTAAATCTCCTATGTTTTCTTGATAAATTCCGTCAGAGAGTTCTATTTTAGAGCTACCAATAATTTGTCGTTTACTATATATCTGAAATCCTTCTTTTTTGGTGATTTTTTTAGATACTATCATTACAGCTTTGCAGATTAGTAATGTTATAAATGGCGAAAAAGTATAAACTAAACATTGGTAACCACAGAGATAATTCCAGTCAGTCAAAAGCATTACTATTCCAATTAGACCAATAATAAAAGAAATTTTAAGGTATTTCTTATATCTGTTTTTATCTTTCAAATCTTCAGTCAAAATTATTATAGGCATGTTCAAAACACCACAAATAATAATTATCATCCAGAAGTACATTTCTAACAGCTCCATATCGATTATTCCGTCTTATAATCAGCTAACTTTGTAGGTCCTTCCAATAAAAACCGATCAATCTTTAAGTTACCATCTTCTGAGGTTATAATTTGCCATTTAATTAGTGAAATGGCTCCATTTTCAATTTCTAAACCCGTAATACTTCGTGGGTGAACACAACTACCATCATTAAAATAAGCAATGTCACCAGGTTCTGGAAAACGTGGTCGGTGGGTATGGCCTACAACGGTAATTAAGTTGTTTCTTTCAATGATCCATTGTTTGGTTCTCTTTTCTATTTTAATGAGTTCGGTATAATTTTTAGCCGGACTTGTAGGATCTGCAATACCCATAACATTTAAAGGTTTCCACAACACACGAACCATAAATCGGCTCCATTTCCAAAATAAAAAATTCCACCAATCCGCTTGATGACCATGGGTTAAGAATAATTGTTGATTGGTTTCAGTATGTTCTAAAACAATAGCTTCATGATATTTAATATCGCAGAATAAATCTTCATCATTACCGGTTTTAGGGTCAAAAAAAGTATTCAGATGTTTTTCTACATATTTAGGGTCACGATACACCATGTCATGGTTTCCCCAAATCATATGTAAACGCGCTTCATCATGAAACTGTTTCATTAGCATATACACATTTTTGTGTGCACTAAATATGGATTCAAAGGATAGATTTTCCCAAAGTTCATCGCCATCACCAAGTTCGCAATAGCTAAAGCCCTCCAAATAATAATGTCTTAGTGCATGATAATAAATGTTACGATTATTAGCAAAATCATCGGCAAAACTGTTATCACCTCTGTGACAATCGCTAAATAGTATGATTTTAGAGGTATCGTCAAACTTTAGGTGTTTGGCATTTTTATAAGCGCGATCTAATCTCGATTTTGAAGACATGTGTATTCTTTGTTCAACTAATTTAAACAAAAAATGCTTCCCAATAATGAGAAGCATTTTTTATGAATTCTAATTTATAACCATTAGGCTTTTAAAAAACATGAAAATATAGGTGTTAAACACTATTTAAAAGCATTTAAGCCTGTAATATCTAATCCTGTAATTAGTAAATGAATATCGTGAGTTCCTTCGTAAGTTATTACACTTTCAAGGTTCATCGAATGACGCATAATACTGTAGTCTCCAGATATTCCCATGCCTCCAAGCATTTGTCTCGCTTCGCGTGCAATGTTAATAGCCATTTCTACATTATTGCGTTTGGCCATAGATATTTGTGCTGAAGTTGCTGTACCATTTTCTCGCATTACCCCAAGTCTCCACGCTAATAATTGTGCTTTGGTGATTTCAGTAATCATTTCGGCGAGTTTCTTTTGTTGTAGCTGAAACTGACCTATTGGTTTTCCAAATTGCATACGTTCTTTACTGTAGCGTAAAGCTGTATCGTAGCAATCCATGGCAGCACCAATAGCTCCCCAAGCAATACCAAAACGCGCTGAATCTAAACATCCTAATGGAGCTCCAAGTCCAGATTTGTTGGGTAATAAATTTTCTTTAGGCACTTTGACGTTATCAAAAATAAGCTCGCCTGTAGCAGAGGCTCTTAATGACCATTTATTATGTGTTTCAGGGGTTGAAAAACCTTCCATACCACGTTCTACAATAAGTCCGTGTATACGTCCTTCTTCATTTTTAGCCCAAACTACGGCAACATCACAAAACGGAGCATTAGAAATCCACATTTTTGCGCCATTTAAAAGATAATGGTCTCCCATATCCTTAAAGTTCGTCACCATACCTCCTGGATTAGAACCATGATCGGGTTCAGTTAGCCCAAAAGATCCTATCCATTCTCCAGATGCTAATTTTGGTAGGTATTTATTCCGTTGTTCTTCGTTACCGTATTTCCAAATAGGATACATCACAAGTGACGATTGTACAGAAGCCGTACTACGAACTCCAGAATCTCCACGTTCAATTTCTTGCATTATTAAACCATACGAAATTTGATCTAAACCTGCTCCTCCATATTCTTCAGGTATGTATGGACCAAAAGCTCCAATCTCTGCTAAACCTTTTACAATTTGAGTTGGAAACTCTGCTTTTTGAGCATACTCTTCAATAATAGGAGAGACGTCGCGTTTTACCCATTCTCTAGCGGCATCACGCACTAATTTGTGCTCTTCAGTCAATAATTCGTCAAGGTTGTAATAATCTGGTGCTTCGAATAAATCTGGTTTCATTCTAATGTTGTTATTTATAGCTTCTAATTTTGAGAATTTGCCAAAATTGAAGCGGTTATTTTATAAGTTTAACAAAAGTAACGAAAACGTTAGCATTGCCCAACAATAGAATTACATTTTCAGATAAAAATCTTTGGTAAGATTAATATAGTCTTCAGTGTATTGATGACGTGATGTTTCTATGACTAATTCAGCGGTTTTAACGTCGGTATCTTCAAATGAAAACTCTAATAAACTTCGCTTAATTTCAGAATCAGGGTGGCCTTTAACACGAAGTATACGATTAGGGTTTAAACCTACTGTTGACGCTAAATCAATAAGATTGGCTTCTTCTTTATGTGGAATTACTATTGAAAATATTCCGTTTTCAGATAGTAAATTAACAGCAGCAAAAATGAGATGTTTAAAAGGCATGGCATCGTTAAAACGTGCTAAATCTCTAGACTTATTTTCCGTTTTGTAATCTTCAGAATAAAACGGAGGATTGCAAATAATGAGGTCGAATTCGTCATTTACGGCTTCTACATATTCTAACAATGAGGCATGAAAACAATACAAACGATCGTTCCAAGGAGAGTCTTCAAAGTTTTCTGCACACTGTTCAAACGCATCGTCGTCTATTTCAATAGCTTCAATAGTTTCTGCGTGACTTCGTTGTGCAATCATTAAAGATAAAACACCAGTTCCTGCTCCAATATCTAAAACCGAAAAAGGCTTATGGTCTACAGAAGTCCATGCACCAAGGAGAACACTGTCTGTGCCAATTTTCATAGCGCAACGGTCTTGGTTAATTGAGAATTGTTTGAATTTAAAAGGAACACCGCTCATTATGCTTCAAGATATAGATCTATTAAACCTTCAGGCGTATCAACTTCTATGGTCTTGTTTTTTCGATCTACTTTAACAATAAATTCGTCATTCATAGGGATCAGTATTTCAATTCCGTCTCGGTCTATTTCAAAAAGTGCTTGGGCAGTGGAGTCATTGATTGCTGTAATAATCCCAACATGTCCAAAGTTTTGATCTTTGATTGCATAACCTATAACTTCATGAAAATAAAATTTATCACCCTCAAGTTTTGGTAGCAATTCTAATGGTAAGTATAATTCTGTTTTTATTAAAGCATCAGCATCGGCTTCAGAATCTACATCTTCAAATTTTATACGCAACAAATCCGATTTATGTAATTGGGACGATTCAATAAAGAATGGTACTAAATTACCTCTAAGATCTAAAAAAACAGCATCTAGATCATCATATAAGTCGGGTTCATCTGTATCTAGTTTTGCAAGAAGCTCTCCTTTAAAGCTATATTTCGATACAATTTTCCCTAAATAAAAACAGTCTTCTTTTTTCATTACAAATCTTTGATTTGTTGTTCCCGTAAAAACGGGAATCTTTTTAATGTTAATTCTAATATATTGGGCAGATTCCCACCTTCGTGTGAATTATTTAATAAACCCCTTTAGCGGCTTTATTAAATAAAAAAACCCAGACTAAAAATAGTCTGGGTTAAAAGTATAAAAAAATAATTTTTTATTCTTCTTCGTTAGCTGCTGTTTCTTCAGTTGCAACATCTTCTGCTACTTCTTCTTCAACAACTGGTGCAGCTGCAGCGATACGTGCTTCGTTTACTGCTTTTTCTGCTTCATGTGCTTTAGCTTTAGCTTCAGCATCTGCTTTAGATAAACCTTCAGTTTTTGCTTCAACCTTAGCTGCTTTTTCTTCTAACCAAGCATTGAATTTTTCTTCTGCTTGCTCTTCAGTAAGTGCTCCTTTTCTAACTCCACCAGCTAAGTGATTTTTTAGCATAGCTCCTTTATAAGATAAAATAGCTTTTGCAGTGTCAGTTGGTTGTGCACCGTTTTGCAACCATTGTACAGCTCCGTCAACATCTAATTCGATAGTTGCAGGATTTGTGTTTGGGTTGTAAGCACCTAATTTTTCTAGGTATTTACCATCTCTTTTAGCGCGCGAATCCGCTGCTACGATCCAGTAATAAGGTTTTCCTTTTTTACCGTGTCTTTGTAATCTAATTTTTACAGGCATAATAATTAATTAGTGAGGTTCTCGACCTCTGTTATTAATGAGGGCGCAAAGATACTATTATTTTTTGTAATCTGGTGAAATAAATTACTTTAACTTGTAATAAGTTCAGTTTCTCTAAAAGAAAAATCAGTGTGGCACTCATTATTAAAAATTATTATACTTTTGACATTCGTGTTTCGTTATATTTGGAGCATAGATAAAAGATATTTTAAATGATGAAAAAACTAATCCTCTTATCTCTTGTTTTTTTAACTATTTTTAGCTGTGGTGATGAAGTAAAGTTTAATACACCTGCTTTTCAAGGAGATCGCGAAAATCAACTTTGGAGAGCTTCGGGCTTTACTGCTAGTATTGGAGCTAATGGCTTTTTAACCATTACAGGTACAAAAAATGCAGAATCCGTTAAGCTTACAGTGCCTTCTGTAATCGAGTCCACTTTTATTGTCGGTGACATAGATATTATCGAAGCACAATATATTGATGCCTTAGGAACAACATATTCTACGAATAATAAACCTGATGAAAGTGTTTCAATTTATCCTGAATTAGGTGAGGTTACTATTGAAGAAATAGATGTTGTTAATAACACATTTACAGGTACGTTTAGGTTTTTAGCTTTTGATGCTGCTGGATTAAATTCGGTGGGATTTACCAATGGTATCTTTTTTAAAGTGCCTTTGGTTTCAGGTGAGTTTCCAACAAACCCAATAACCTGTTTTGATGTAGAAACTGAAGCTGAAATTGCATTATTGGCTTATGAAGCTACTTTTGCTTCAGATTTAGATTTTGTAAATAGCGATGCATATCTGGCTGCTTGTAATGCTTATTCAAATGCATTAATCAATCAGCGCACCTATTGTGGTGATGCAAATGGCGCTTTGCAATCTATTATAGATGATTTGGGTGATTGCCAGATTTCTTGTGAGATTGCTGAGGCTAATGTTGTTGAAGCAAATTCACAATATGCAACGGCAACCATTGGTAATTATATTGATAAATGTGCACAGTACTTACTTTACTTGCAAGAGCAAATAGATATTTGTGGAGATGTGGATGGTAGTATTCAGGCTGAAATAGAAGGTTTAAATTGTAGTGATACCGATGGAGATAGCATTCCAGATGTTTTTGAAGATTTTAATGGAAATGGTGATCTTGAAGATGACGATATAGATAGTGATGGTGTTCCAAATTATTTAGATGATGACGATGATGGTGATGGCGTCTTAACACAATATGAATCTAAGGATGAAAACGGAAATCCAATGGATACAGATGGAGATGGTGACGTTGATTATCTAGATAATGACGATGATGGAGATGGTATTTTAACTATTGATGAAAATGCAGATCCAAATGGAGATGGAAACTCCGATGATGCCTTAGATACGGATGGTGATGGAGTTCCTGATTATTTACAGCCGAACTAGAAACAAATTATTAAAATATATAGAAGCGTTATTCAACTTGAATAGCGCTTTTTTTTGTTCCATAGAATAGTGTTTGAAGAAAAAAGTTGGGACCTCAACGGTATTGAAACTTAGTAGTTCAGAATTTTTTGAAACAACCACACCTAATAAGTTTTAAAAGTGAAAAATTATCAAAAGAAACACCGATTATTTCTATGTAAAACAGATGTTTCATATGAAGTCAGAATCAAGTCTAATTTCTCACATCTAACAGCAAAAGCGGACTAATATCATTTACAACCTTCACTATGTTAAAAACCTATAAGCCTTTGTTAAAGGTGTTAATTTCTTCGTTTTCTCCTGCTGATTCTTTTATATTGTTTATGGTTGTGAAACAATAACCAACCTAAAAGAAATTATTGAGAATTTAAACACATTATAAAATGAATTTTTCAAAAGATATATCAAACAAACTAAACGAATTATTAATTAAAAATTACGATGCTGAAAAAGGCTATTTAAATGCTGTCGATAATATTGAAAGTGATAGACTTAAAATGTTTTTTAAACGAAGAGCCTCTGAGCGTAGCGAATTTGCTAAGGAATTAAGAACTGAAATATTACAATACGGTGAAATTCCAGAAGACTCAGGAAGTTTTAAAGGTACAATGCACCGAAATTGGACAAGCCTAAAAGCTACCTTTTCCTCTAACAACGAAGAAACAGTTTTAGAAGAAGCCATAAAAGGTGAGAAAGCCAGTTTAGAAGAGTACAATGAGTTACTCAAAGAACGAAATTTGCCACCAACTATTGATGCCTTATTGTTAAAGCATAAAAATGCAATACAAGCAGCGATTAATACAGAAAAAGTGCAAGAAGAATTAGTATCGTAATTAACATACCAAATCGAAAAAAGTCAGCCTTTATAGGCTGGCTTTTTTTTATGTTCAAAACTCTTCATAATTTCATTTCAGATAAGTACAAATTCTACGTAATTTTATCAGCTATTTTATTTGAAAATTTGCTGTCATTTCTTGCGAAGTCGAGAAACCTATAAATGGTTTTTGTAAAAGACGCTTCGACTTTACTCAGAGTGACATTTTGAAGCATTTCAGATTTTATAAAAATTTACAATTAGAGTTTTCTCTTTGTGCCTTATGCGCCTCTGCGAGAAACAACTTAACGTCAAACAACGCAACAAAAGCATGTACTTAATATTCGATACCGAAACCACAGGATTACCAAAACGTTGGGATGCACCAATTACAGACACCGATAATTGGCCAAGATGTATCCAGATTGCATGGCAATTGCACGATGGTATGGGGAATTGCATTGCGCATGAGGATTATTTGGTGCAACCAGAAGGCTTCAATATTCCTTATGATGCCGAAAAAATTCACGGTATTTCAACCGAATTGGCTCAAGAACAAGGTGTACCACTTTCTGAAGTTTTAGAGAAATTCAATGCGGCTTTAGCGAAAACCAAATTTGTAGTCGGACAAAATGTAAAGTTCGATTTAAATATTATGGGAGCCGAATTTGTGCGTGAAGACGTCACAAATCCACTTCAAGAATTACCAGTTTTAGATACCTGTACAGAACACACAGCAAGTTTGTGTCAGATTCCTGGAGGACGTTATGGGAAATTTAAATTACCAACCTTAACAGAATTACACCAATATTTATTCAACAAACCATTTGCCGAAGCACACAATGCCACAGCCGATGTTGAAGCGACCACGCGTTGTTTTTTAGAATTGATTCGTCGTAAGCAATATACTAAGGAACAGCTCGATGTAGAGCCTGAATATTTTGAGAATTTCACGCAAGAAAATCCTGCTGAAATTCAATTAATTGGCTTAAAACACATTAATCTTAAGAAGGAAAGTGCTAAAATAAACGCACGTCTTCAAAAAGAACAAGCCACACCAATTGTTGTTGATAAGGAAGCGGCTTCACAAATAAAAGATGTTGATTTTGCGCATTTGCATAACCATTCGCAATATTCCATTCTTCAATCCACCATAAGTGTTAAGGATTTGGTGGCTGCAGCGGCAAGGGAAAATATGCCAGCCGTTGCCATGACCGATCACGGAAATATGATGGGAGCGTTCCACTTTGTGAGTGCCGTTTCTGGGCATAATAAAAAAGTAAAAGCCCAACATGAAGAAGCTGAAGAGGCTGGACTAGAAAAGAAAGGCAAAATAATAAAGCCAATTATAGGTTGTGAATTCTTTGTTTGTGAAAATCACGCAGACAAAACTCGAAAGGACAACGGTTACCAAATTGTGTTACTAGCGAAGAATAAAAAAGGCTATCATAATTTGGCGAAATTATCGTCTGCAGCCTTTACTGATGGGTTTTACTACGTACCTAGAATTGATAAAAAACTGATAGAACAATACAAGGAAAATTTAATCTGTCTTACAGGAAACTTGTATGGCGAAGTGCCAAGTAAAGTGTTGAATGTTGGTGAAAATCAAGCCGAAGAAGCCTTGTTGTGGTGGAAAGAGACGTTTCAAGATGATTTATATATCGAGTTAATGCGTCATAACCAGGAGGATGAAAACCGCGTAAATCCTGTGTTGATCCAATTTGCAAAAAAGCACGATGTTAAATTAGTCGCTACTAACAATACCTATTATGTTGACCAAGAAAATGCTAATGCGCACGATATTTTATTGTGTGTAAAAGATGGCGAAAAACAAGCCACACCAATTGGTCGTGGTCGTGGTTATCGCTACGGTTTGCCAAATCAGGAATACTATTTTAAGTCTTCGGAGGAAATGAAGGCTTTGTTTAGAGATGTGCCTGAAGCCATTGTGAATATCCAAGAAGTCGTCGATAAAATTGAACCTTATGAGTTGGCTCGAGATGTCTTATTGCCTGCTTTCAATATTCCAGAAGAATTTAAACACAAAGAAGATGAAGCTGATGGTGGTAAACGTGGTGAGAATGCGTTTCTAAAGCATTTAACTTACAAAGGTGCAGAAATCCGCTATGGTGAAATCACGCCAGAAATAAAAGAACGTCTCGATTTTGAGTTGAGCGTTATTGAAAACACAGGATATCCAGGTTACTTCTTAATTGTTGAGGATTTTATTCGCGAAGCCCGAAACATGGACGTTTCCGTTGGTCCTGGTCGTGGTTCGGCAGCAGGTTCTGTGGTGGCTTATTGCTTGTGGATTACCAATATAGACCCGATTAAGTACGATTTACTTTTTGAGCGTTTCCTTAATCCAGACCGTGTGAGTATGCCCGATATCGATATCGATTTTGATGATGAAGGTCGTGGTCGTGTTATGGATTATGTGATCGAAAAATATGGGGCTAATCAAGTGGCTCAGATTATTACTTACGGAACGATGGCTGCAAAATCTTCGATTAGAGATACGGCCAGAGTTTTAGATTTACCGCTTAATGAAGCCGATCATATTGCGAAATTAATTCCGTTGATGTCCAAACTCGGAAAGATTTTTGGACTTTCGGAAAAAGAATTGGCCAGTAAATTTAGAGCCGAAGATTTAGAGAAAATTAATGAGCTTTTAAATATTTCTGATGGAGACGATTTGCAAGCCGAAACCATCAACCAAGCTAGAATCTTGGAAGGATCGGTTCGTAATACAGGAATTCATGCTTGTGGAGTCATTATCACACCAGGTGATATCACCAATTATGTTCCCGTTTCCTTAGCGAAAGATTCCGATTTATATGTCACACAATTTGATAACTCTGTCGTTGAAAGTGCAGGGTTATTGAAAATGGATTTCTTGGGCTTAAAAACCTTGACTTTAATTAAGGATACGGTTAAGATTGTAAAGGCGAAGCACGACATTGATTTAGACCCCGATAGTTTTCCGCTCGATGATGTAAAAACGTACGAATTATTTCAACGTGGTGAAACCGTTGGTGTCTTTCAGTATGAATCGCCTGGTATGCAAAAACACATGAAGAATCTTAAGCCTACGGTTTTTGATGATTTAATTGCCATGAATGCTTTATATCGTCCTGGTCCAATGGAATATATTCCAAGTTTTATTGCGCGAAAACATGGTGATGAAGAGATTGTGTACGATTTACCAGAAATGGAGGAGTACCTTCAAGAAACGTATGGTATTACGGTTTATCAAGAGCAAGTGATGTTGTTGTCTCAAAAATTGGCAGATTTTACAAAAGGTGAAGCCGATGTTTTGAGAAAGGCCATGGGTAAAAAGCAGATTGCGGTTTTGGATAAGATGAAACCAAAATTTATTGAGCAAGCGAGTGCCAAAGGTCTAGACGCTAAAAAACTCGAAAAAATCTGGAAGGATTGGGAAGCCTTCGCCAGTTATGCTTTTAATAAATCACACTCTACTTGTTATGCATGGATTGCTTACCAAACGGCGTATTTAAAAGCGCATTATCCAGCAGAATATATGGCTGCGGTTTTATCTAATAATATGAATGATATTAAATCCGTAACCTTCTTTATGGAAGAATGTAAACGGATGAGATTACCAGTGTTAGGACCGAGTGTTAACGAGAGTTTCTATAAGTTTTCGGTAAATAAAGACAATGCGGTTCGGTTTGGAATGGGAGCGATAAAAGGAGTAGGACATGGAGCTGTAAAAACCATCGTTGAAAACCGAAAAGAAGATGGTCATTATAAATCCATTTTCGATTTGGCGAAGCGTATCGATTTACGAGCAGCCAACAAAAAAGCTTTTGAAGGTTTAGCCAATGCAGGCGGTTTTGACTGTTGGCCAGAAACCCATAGAGCACAATATTTTGCACATGATGGTGATGGTATTACCTTTTTAGAAAAAGCGGTTAAATATGGTGCTAAGCATCAAGAAAATGAAAATTCGGCGCAAGTCAGTTTGTTTGGTGAAGCCAGTGATGTTCAGATTGCAGAGCCGATTGTACCACCATGTGAAGATTGGGGAACGATGGAAAAATTATCTCGAGAGCGAGAAGTTGTAGGGATTTATATTTCTGGTCATCCACTCGATGATTTTTCAATTGAAATGAAAACGTTTTGTAACGGAGTGGTTGCACATTTTAATAATTTAGAAGCTATTGTCAATAAAGAAGTTACGTTTGGAGGTGTGGTTACAGATGTACAACATCGCGTGAGTAAACAAGGGAAAGGTTGGGCGATTTTCACAATAGAAGATTATACTGATAGTTTTGAATTCCGCATTTTTGGGGAAGATTATCTTAAGTTTAGACACTTCTTTGTGATTAATTCATTCGTGTATGTACGCGCTTTTGTTCGTGAAGGTTGGGTAAACAGGGACACCGGAAAAAAAGGGGATCCTAGGATTCAGTTTAATAGTTTCCAGTTGTTGCATGATGTGATGGATACCTATGCTAAAAAATTGTCCATTCAGCTTAATATTAGGGATTTAGAGCGAGAAACAGTTTCTGTGTTATATGATTTAATAAAGTTCCACGAAGGCAATCAAACCTTAAATTTTGTGGTGTATGATAATGCTGAAAAAATAAAAGTACAGATGCCAAGTCGAAAAAATAAAGTCAAGATTTCGCAACAGCTCTTAAATAGTTTAAAGGAGAATGATATCATGTATAAGTTGAATTAGAAAGTTTCTTTGAGAATTTGAACAATAAAAAGAAGATTGGTAAATCCGATACGATACCTATGTTTGTGATAAATAGCTTGCGTGTTTCTCTTCAGACTCCGATTTTTTTTTATTATCTAAAACCAAACCAATAGGTTTTATTTAAATAAATTTATTGACATAGATCAAATAGTTTAATTTGAGCCGACACTAGTTTTGTGCCCAACTTAATCAGAATTAAATAATGGTACTTACAGAATTAGATAGATTAAAAATTTTTGGTAACAACGCTCAAGAACGCATAGAAAAAGCTATCGAACACCTCAGAAATGGCAATGGCATTATCTTAATGGATGATGAAAACAGAGAAAACGAAGGTGATTTAATATTCTCAGCGCACCACATGACAAACGAACAAATGGCCCTTATGATTCGTAAATGCAGTGGTATTGTATGTCTGTGCTTAACCAATGAAAAAGCAGATGCGCTTAAGTTACCTTATATGGTAAAAGAAAATACCAGTAGTTTTCAAACGCCTTTTACCATCTCAATCGAGGCTAAGGAAGGGGTTACAACAGGAGTTTCGGCTAAAGATAGATTGCAAACAATCAAAGTAGCTTCTCATGAGGGTGCTACAAGTAGGGATTTGGCAAAACCTGGTCATATCTTTCCGTTAAGAGCGAATAATAATGGGGTTCTTGAAAGAAATGGACATACAGAAGGCAGTGTAGATTTAATGAAATTAGCCGGGTTAAAACCAGAGGCCGTACTGTGTGAATTAATGAACGACGACGGTACAATGGCAAAAATGGATACTATTACCGACTTTGCATTTACACATAACTTGATGGTTCTATCAATTCAGGATATTGTTCATTATCGTAAATTTGTGAGAGATTACAACTAAATGAAAAACGATATTGAACTTACTAATTTTATAAAAAAGAATATAGATATTAAGGATGCCGATTTAAAAATTGTGCTGTCTTATTTTAAAACCATTAAGAAGAATAAAAAAGACATTTTACTAGCTCATGGCAAAAATAGTCAGGTAAGTTATTTTGTTAAAAAAGGCTGTCTAAGGTTGTATTATATTGATGAGCATGGTAAAGATATCACACGGTATATTGCATTCGAAAATCAATTTGCAACCGAATTGGTTAGTTTTATAACAAACGAACCTGCGCAAGAAACGATTCAGGTTATCGAAAACAGTGAACTTTTATACATTTCCCACGATGACTTTAGACATCTGATGACCATCGTACCTAAATGGAAAGATTTTTATAGTGTCTATTTGGAAAAAGCCTATGTAAATAATTCAAAAAGACTATTATCATTTACCACGCTAGATGCTTCAGAGCGCTATAAGCAGTTATTTAAGGTTAATCCTAATATTGTTAAACGGTTACCTAACAAAATAGTAGCATCTTATATTAATATTTCACAAGAAACTTTGAGTAGGATTAAATCTAAACTCTGATGTCTCACTACTTATCATTGAATTTATTCTAGGGCTAAAGGACTTGATTTTCAGGTATTAAATAGATGTCTAAGTCTTTAAAATAAAAAAAAATAGACAGACTTGTCTGTTTTTAAAAAATAGTTTATATATTTGCATCATGAAACATGCCGAAGTAAAACATAGAATTACAGAAACGGCCTCATTTTTATTTTATAAGAATGGGTATAATTCTACAGGTATCAATCAAATTATTGCCGAAGCAGGAATTGCTAAGGCAACATTATATAATCATTTTAAATCTAAAGAAGAGATTTGTCTGGCGTATCTTCAGTACAAGAACATCAATTTTTTAGGGGATTTTGAAACGTTTACAACGTCTAAGCCAAAAGGGAAAGATCAGATTTTAGCGATATTCGATTTCCTTCAACTGTTTTATCAAGATAAAGATTTTAATGGCTGTTGGTGTATTAAAACCGTTTCGGAAATTCCAAAAGATAATGAGATGATCCGGAATGAGATTCAATCACAAAAAAATGATTTTATTGCCATCATAGCAAAATTGATTGCTAATAATTTAGAACAAGTGAAAAGTGCGCAAGTAAATTCACTCGCAAGACAGATTTATTTACTCTACGAAAGTGCCGTAGGAGAAAGTCACTTGCATCAAGAGGATTGGCCTATTATGGAGTCTAAAAATTTATGTGAAAAAATAATAGCCTAAAAAAATTTGAACAAACAAAGACAGACTTGTCTGTCTAATTTTAATACTTAAATAAAAAAATAAAATGAAAGAATTTGAAAACAAAGTAGCCTTAGTCATTGGAGGAACAAGTGGCATAGGTAATGCCACTACAAACGCCTTATTAGAAGGTGGAGCAACCGTACATATTGTAGGTAGAAATACGGATAAAATTGCAGACGCACCAAACTTAGTGAAACACACAGCAAACATCTCTAGTACAACAGACGTGGATGCTTTAATCGCTAAAATTGAAGACTTAGATAACTTAGACTATTTGGTAAACGCTTCAGGGATTTTTGGTCCTAAACCTTTTTTAGATCATACGATGGAAGACTACAATTCGTATTTAGATTTAAACAGAGGCTTCTTTTTTATCACACAAAGTGCTGCTAAAAAAATGAAAGCGACTCAAGGTGGTTCTATCGTAAACGTCGGTTCTATGTGGGCAAAACAAGCTGTAAAAGCAACACCTTCTACAGCCTATTCTATGCAGAAAGCAGGTTTACATTCGCTAACACAACATTTAGCAATGGAATTAGCAGAAGATAATATTCGTGTGAACGCCGTGTCTCCTGCCTTAGTCAATACGCCTGTTTATCATGGTGTTTTTGGAGGTGAAGCAGCAGCCAAAGAAGCCTTAGTTGGTTTTAATGGTTTTCATCCAATAGGTCGTTTTGGTGAGTCGGAAGATGTTGCCAATAGTATTATCTTTTTATTGTCAGACAAGGCTGCTTGGGTAACAGGTGCCATTTGGGATACCGATGGAGGTGTTATGGCTGGTAGAAATTAAAAACCTAAAAATAATTATGAAGCCATAATCGTAACTCATTTCGGTTATGGCTTTTCTGTTTTATAAGTCTCAAAATTATTTTGAGATTTAAATTTGAATTCAAACTATGAAAAATTTAGTCCTAATCTTAAGTATTGTTTTATTGTTTTTTTCTTGTAAAGAGGAGGTAACATCAGAAACATATCGTGTTTCTAAAGCAAGAACATCTAAGGTAACAAGTGAAAAATCAACATTAAAATATAAAACATTAGAGGTTAATGGAATTAACATTGCCTATAGAGAAGCTGGTGATCCTAAAAATCCGACTATCGTTTTACTTCATGGTTTTCCTGCATCATCGTATCAATATAGAAAAGTGTTAGCACAATTATCTAACGAGTTTCATTTAATTGCTCCTGATTATCCTGGTTTTGGGAACAGTGATTTTCCAGACGTGGACACGTTTACTTACACATTTGATAATATTGCGACTACGATGGAGTCCTTTTTAGAGCAAAAAAATATTAATTCTTATGCTATAATGATTCAAGATTATGGCGCTCCTATTGGATTTCGTTTAGCTACTGCGCATCCTGAACGAATTACAGCCATCATTAACCAAAACGGTAATGCTTATGAAGAAGGTTTAGGTGAGGCTTGGGCTGGCATAAAAGCACTTTGGAAACATAGAACTAAAGAAACGGAAGCGGCGCTATTGCCTGCATTTTCTTTAGAAGGTTTAAAATGGCAATACACTCATGGAGTTAGAGATACTGAAACTGTAGATCCGGATACTTACAATTTAGATTATTTAAGGCTCTCTAGACCTAACGCACATGCTGTAAATTTAGATTTGTTTTACGATTATC
Source organism: Winogradskyella marina (assembly GCF_015645385.1). Taxonomy (GTDB): domain Bacteria; phylum Bacteroidota; class Bacteroidia; order Flavobacteriales; family Flavobacteriaceae; genus Winogradskyella; species Winogradskyella marina. The sequence goes on along the minus strand of NZ_JADOET010000001.1, from coordinate 665,425 downwards.
AGAATAACGTAAAATTATACCCAAAATGGCAGCAATATTTAAGAGATCACCAACCTCCATTATTAATAGTTTGGGGTAAAAATGATGCGTTTTTTCCTGAAAGTGGATCCGAAGCGTTTAAAAAAGATGTAAAAGACATTGATTATAATATTTACGACACAGGCCATTTTGCATTGGAAGAAGAAGGGGATGCTATTATTGAAAATATGAGAGTATTCATGAGAAACCTGAATAAATAGATATAAAGTATGAAACAATTTGCACTAACATTGATTATTATAGCGTCTTTATTTGGTTGTCAAAATACTTCAGAAGACACCAAAAAACAATTCTTTTTACCGCCAACGACGACATATAATTATGTGGAAATTGATAGTGTAAAACTGTTTTATAGAGAAGCAGGCGATAAAAGCAAACCAACAATTGTATTACTTCATGGCTATCCATCGTCTTCACATTCGTATAGGCATCTTATTCCTATGTTGGCAATGTATTATCATGTGATTGCACCAGATAATTTAGGTTCGGGTTATAGCACGCATTTAAATCCAAGTAATACGACGTATACGTTTGATTTATTAGCGGATTATACAGAGAAGCTAATCAATACACTTGAAATTAAGAATTATGTCATGTATATGCAAGATTTTGGTGCTCCCGTGGGTTACCGAATGATGATGAAAAATCCCAAACGGATTGAGGCTTTAATTGTTCAGAATGCGAATGCGTATTTAGATGGTTTAACGCCTAAACGGCAAGATTTTTTTAGAACGGCACAAACCGATACCTCACAAGCTAAGTACGATTTCTTATACAGTCTTACAGGTAAAGACGCGATAATTAACAAACAATACTTATTTGATTTAGACAGTTCAAATATCAATATACAAAGTCCGGATGCATGGACGCATGATCTAGCATTTCTAAGCTCTGAGAAAGACAGGGCAATTCAGGTACAACTGTTTCAGGATTATAATACCAATTTAATACGTTATCCAAAATGGCAAAAGATGTTGAGAGAAAATCAACCTAAAACCTTAATTGTTTGGGGCAAAAAGGATTTAAAGTTTACTGCTGATGGAGCAAAGGCTTATTTAAGAGATTTACCTGATGCGGAATTACACTTATTGAATGCTGGGCATTTTGCGGCAGAAGAAAAGACTAAAGACATTGCAAAACTCATTTTAGAATTTTTGTCTAAGACTGGTTTAGAGTAAAGGACTTTATGCGAGACGTACTTAATGTTCGTATTAAAGGAAAAGGCTTGTCTTTATCCTGAATTTGCGCAAAGGATGGAAGTGGCATCCTTTTTTGCCATTAAAAGCAAAAAAGATATAACGGACAGCCTGACCCTTTGGGTTGCGCCCCAAAACCAATACATATAAGTCCTCTATAAAGCTATAACCAAAACATATACAGGCTTTGTAAGGTTTGCCAATTATTTTGACTAATTTTGTAATTCTAACGGAATTATGTTAGAAGAAAAGTGAAGTACAATACATTAAAAAAATAAATATTATGGCATTAGAAATAACAGATGCAAATTTTGAAGAAACAGTATTAAAGAGTGATAAGCCAGTAGTAGTTGATTTTTGGGCTGCTTGGTGTGGACCTTGTCGTATGGTTGGACCAATCATTGACGAAATCAGTACAGAATACGAAGGTAAAGCTATAGTTGGTAAAGTAGATGTTGATGCGAATCAAGAATTTGCTGCTAAATATGGTGTTAGAAACATACCTACTGTTTTGGTTTTTCAAGGTGGAGAAGTTGTTGGTCGCCAAGTTGGAGTAGCACCTAAAAAAGCATACTCAGACGCTATCGACGGACTTTTATAATCACGATTTGAAATAAGTTTCTAAAAGAAATGATAAAAGGTTTGCCAAAATGGTGAACCTTTTTTAGTTTGGACAAAGAAGTAAAAGAGTATTAGGTAATTAGTACAAAGTATAAAGTGTCTTCCCTTTGGGAAGGTTAGGATGGGCTTTTTATGGATTTACAACACGAATTAAATAAAGCAGGTGGATTTAAAAACCTTGAATTGTTAGCAAAACAAGTCGTGGAAGGCTTTATTGCTGGCATGCATAAGAGTCCTTTTCATGGGTTTTCGGCTGAATTTGCTGAACACAAAATTTATAATCCTGGAGAAAGTACCAAGCATATTGATTGGAAATTATATGCCAAAACAGATCGTTTATATACGAAGCGCTATGATGAGGAAACCAATTTACGTTGTCATATTATTTTAGACAATAGTAGTTCTATGCATTATCCAGAAACCGCTGGTACATCTATTGATAATTTGAATAAAGTGGCATTTTCGGCTTTGGCGAGTGCCTCGTTGATGCATATTCTTAAAAAGCAACGCGATGCTGTTGGTTTGAGTATTTATAGCGATAATTACGATTTTTATTCACCTGAAAAGGGTAGTGAGCGTCATCATCAAATGTTATTGCATAAATTGAGTGAGGCTGTGGTGTCTAAACCAGAAACTAAAGCGACAGAAACATATAGGTATTTGCATCAGATTGCAGAGAAAATTCATCGGAGATCATTGATTTTTGTCTTCACAGATATGTTTCAAACATCGGAAGATGATGAAAAACTGTTTGAAGCCTTACGACATTTAAAGCATAATAAGCATGAAGTGGTCTTATTTCATGTGTTTGATAAAGAAAAAGAACAAGCTTTTGATTTTGACAATAGACCAAAGCGTTTTATCGATGTTGAAACTGGAGACCACATTAATTTGTACGCAGATAACATTAAGGAAAATTACGAAAAAGCTGTAAAAGAGTACTTTGCGGACTTAAAAATTAAATGTGGTCAATACAGAATTAAGTACGTTGAGGCTGATATTAATGCTGGATTCAGCAGCATTCTCACCACATATATGATAGAGCGACAAAAATTTATTTAGAATAATATCTTTTTTTTTTAGTTTTTTGTTTGTCAAATTAAAAATCCAGTGTATATTTGCACTCGCAATTAAGCAACGGTCTGGTAGTTCAGCTGGTTAGAATGTCGCCCTGTCACGGCGAAGGTCGCGGGTTCGAGTCCCGTCCAGACCGCTAAAATTGCAAAAAAGAAGCTTCAAGAAATTGAGGCTTTTTTTAAGCAATTTAACGACGTTGTGTTGTTCTCAGAGAAATCTGAGAAGTAGTTTACCAAAGTAATTTGGTATTCCAATGAGAAGCTTTCCTTTCTTTCTGAATAAGAAGATTGGGATGCTTTTTTGTTTTTATGCAAAATGTAGTATTTATCACATGTGACTTTATTAAAACTATTGTGTCTTATAAACGCTATTAACCAACAAAAAAAAGGTGCGATAAGAAATTGTTGCCCTTTTTTTTATGCTGTTTAATCAAGTTAATGGCAACTTAAAACGCTGGGTTTTACTCGTGTGGCAAACATTTAGACTCGGCTGTATGCCTGAGTTTTCAACAGGTTATTAACAAAAAACATGTAGTTGGTCGTGTAATATTAGCGCTTAATCGATGTTAAATTTGGATAATATAGAAATATGTTTATATTTGTAGTCCTTTTTAAGCTCTCAAATCACTTATTAAGGACAATTTTAATCCATTACTATTAGACATTTATATGTCTAGAAACGTCCCTCGTTTTAATTTTAGTATCGTTTTAGGCCTCGCCTAAAAATTTTTAATTATCCATTCCCTTCCCTCAGTGTATCGCTATAGCGTTACCGATTTTGATAATAGTAAATTTTTAACCCTAAAATAATACATATGAAAACCCTAAAAATTACTTTTGCTTTACTAGCTGTTATGTTATTAACTGTATCTGGTGTACAATCAGATCGTGTTTCTGTAAATGATGAAGACAATACATCTGTTCAAAAACCAACTAATATCGACCTTTTAGCACATAGAAAAGCAAAACTTAAAATCATTACAAAAGGTTAATGATATAAATTTAGTTTTAATTTTAAGCCCTTACACTACGTAAGGGCTTTTTGTATTTTCTATATTCTTGGTAAGTGAAGATATTTTAACTTAAATTTGATTTCATTAATCAACGGTTTCATTAATTGAATTTTAAAAGCTTTACTTCTATCTGCTTGGTATTAATATCGAGTCTTGGTTTTTCACAGTCGCTCAGTGATAAGGTGTTGGTAGACAGTATTCAAAAATTAGTCAATTATTCTTCGGATACTAACTTAAATGAAGCCAAACGTTTTGGATATGCTGAAAAAGCAAATGTGTTGGCTAAGTCGTTGGGCAATGACTCTATTAACCTTTTAACTAATAGTAATGTAAAAGATTTTTACGTAAGGCAAGGAGATTTAGAAGCTTATAAAATAGCTAATAGAAAACTAATTGTTTTATCTGAAAAATTAGAAGATTCTTTAACATTAGGACATGCGCATTATGGTTTAGCGTATTCACTATCTACACAATATCAAGACAGCGCATATTCTCATTTTAGTAAAGCTGTAAAGATATTTGACAAATTAAATGAAAGAACTTTACTCTCTTATGGTTTGGGTAGTTTGGCTAGCTTACAGCTAGATGGTAAAGATTATTTTGGAGCTGAAGAAAATGCAGTAAGAGCTCTAAAAGTCTTAGATGGAGTTGATGAAACTAATGATATTTTAGACCAAAAATGGATTCTTTACAATCTTCTTGGAAACGTCGCTAATTCTTTGAAAAACTATGACAAATCCTTAGAATATCATTATGAAGCAATAGATGTGGCTAAAGCGATGGACGATGATTTTAATAACGAAATCTATTCTCTTAATAATATCGCTTATGTCAAAGGAGAACAAGGTTTATATGACGAGGCCGTAAAAATTTATAAAGACATTTCTCAACGAAAAAACTTAAGCATCGAAGACCCTTCTTTTTATGCTTTAATATTAGAGAACTTAGCATATTCCACTTATTTAACAGGAACCTACGATAAAAATACAGTAGAACATCTTTTTGAAAGATCTTATACCATTAGCGATAGTATAGACGATCCTATAACTAAAACCTATGCCACCATTAGCATGGCTAAATATTATAAAGGTATTGGAGAAAGCGCGAAGGCAAAGTCGTTTGCTATAGATGCTTACAATTTAGCCAAGCGTCTTAATTCTAATGAGATTTACTTAGAATCAATGAAATTGTTGTCTGAATTGAATGAAGGTGAAAAAGGTAAGATGTATTTAAATGAATACATAAGGGTTAGTGATAGTCTACTTAACGTTGAGCGAAACGTAAGAAATAAATCTGCTAGAATTGAGCTTGAAACGGATAAGCTTGCGGCAGAAAACAAACAAATATCTAAAGAAAACCTATACTTAGTTATTCTCTCAATTGGTCTGTTACTTACCGCAATATTGACGTACTTGTTCATTGCACAACGTGCTAAAAACAGAAAATTGAAGCTTATACAAGTTCAGCAAAAAGCTAATGAGGACATTTATAATTTAATGTTAGGTCAACAAGATAAAGTAGATGAAGCTAGAGCAAAAGAAAAAACAAGAGTGTCAAAGGAGTTGCACGATGGTGTTTTGGGTGGACTCTTTGGTGTACGTTTAAGTTTAGATAGTATTAATTTTCAAGAAGGAAAAGAGGCGATGATGACTCGGGCAAAATACATTAGTCAGCTTCAAACAATAGAACAAGATATTCGGAAAATATCACACGAGTTAAATACTGATTTTGTATCAGGTTCTGGGTTTATTGACATTATTAGAGAGTTAATAGAAACACAATGTGATGCCTATGGTTTAGAGCATAAATTTAATTATACTGACGATATTAACTGGGATTTAATATCTAATAAAACAAAAATAAATTGCTTTAGAATCATCCAAGAATCGATGCAAAATATATATAAACATGCCAATGCAAAACACATTGAAATTAGTATTTCATTAGAAAATAACTTAATTTGCTTAGCTATTATTGACGATGGATCTGGTTTTGATACCTCTAAAAGTAGAAAAGGTATTGGTTTAAAAAACATGCATTCTCGAGTAGATGATATCCAAGGCAGTATACTATTTACGTCTAAGCCTGGTACAGGAACAACTGTTAATGTAAAAATTCCCTACACAAATTAAATTCAAATGGACCACATCAAAATATTAATGGTAGATGACCATCCCATAATTATTGAAGGCTATCAAAATGTGTTGATGGCGACTAAAAAAGAGAATCAAACATTATACATTGATACAGCAAATAACTGCGATACTGCAGTAGCTATGATGGAACGCGCATCAAAAAAGTACCCGTATCACGTTTGTTTTTTTGATATTAGCTTACCAGGTTCGGCAGATGGGAAATATGCTTCTGGTGAGGATTTAGCGTTATTGGCAAAGCGTATAATGCCAAGAACAAAGATTGTAATTTTAACGATGTTTAATGAAACGTATAGAATACATAATATTATAAAGGAAATCGATCCAGAAGGATTTCTTATAAAAAGTGATTTAACATCTATGGAATTAGCTGATGGTTTTCAGCAGATTTTAAAATCGCCTCCATACTATAGCAGTACAGTAAGTAATTATACTAAAAAAGCAATTTCGAGTGATATTTATGTCGACGATATTAACCGAAAAATTTTGCACTTATTATCCCAAGGCATAAAAACTAAAAGTCTAAATGAGTATTTTGATATTTCTACGAGTGCCATAGAAAAACGTAAAAAACAGCTTAAAAATTTGTTTTCTGTTGAAGACGGAAATGACGAAACTTTACTAAAAGAAGCGCGAGAAAAAGGATTTTTATAAAAAATATAAAGAAAATTGCCGATTTTAAGATGTTATAAAACGCTTGAAATCACCATAAAACATGAAAACTACGGTTTTACCACAGTAAGTTTACGGTTTTTCCACAGTAAAAAGTTAAATGTGTTTTATATATTTACAATTGTCAACAAGAGTTAATTAATCCCTTATTAAGTATTTGTTGAATTAATAGCAAGAATAAAAACCTAGTTATATGTTATATAGCTAGGTTTTTTCTATTAAAACCAATAGGTATTGTGTTCTGAAATTTTCACAATAAAAAAGCCTAAGTAAATTATAGCGACAATAAATTTTAAAAAAGTTGAAGCAATAAACCCTAGGAACGACCCAAAAGCAGCTTTCAGAGCTTTGTTAAAATCATTTTTATAGATCATCTCGCCAATAAGCGCACCAACAAAAGGGCCAATAATAATACCAAAAGGAATAGGTGAGAACAAACCAACAATTAAGCCTAGAGTTGTGCCTATCATTCCGGCTCTACTACCACCAAAACGTTTGGTACCAATGGCTGGAATGATGTAATCTAAGACATAAATAAAAATAGCAATTATAAGCGTCATGATTAAAAACGTCTGACTCAATGTTACACCTTCTGTAAAATGAAGCACCAAAAGACCTGCCCAACTTGTTAGAGGTCCAGGTATAACTGGTAGAAAGCTACCAAGAATTCCTAAAATCATTAAAAGTAGTGCAATAAGCACTAGAAATAGTTCCATATAAATACATTCAATTCATAAATAAGACGTCATAACAGTGCATTTGTTACATTTTATTAACTAAAAAATTAGTTTGAACTAAATTTTTAGTTATATTAGCGGTGTGATTTGAAAATATCATACAGCGTATCCTGAATTTGTTTCGGGATTTCAAATTAGTATTAAAACTGAATTTCATTATATATTAATGAGATTCTGAAACAAGTTCAGGATAAAATGAAACAATTAACAAAAGCCGAAGAAGAAATTATGCATGCTTTATGGCAACTTAAAAAAGCCAATGTAAAAGCAATTATTGAAACACTGCCAGAACCAAAGCCTGCATATAATACGGTATCTACAATCGTAAGAATTTTAGAGTCTAAAGGTTTTGTAGACTATGAAAAAAAGGGAAAAGGCCATGTGTATTTTCCTATAGTTGCTAAAGAATCTTATAGCAATCAATCTATTAATAAATTAGTAGATAATTATTTTCAAGGCTCTTTTAAAAGTATGGTGTCTTTCTTCGTTCAGAAAAATGATGTGGATGTTAAGGACATTGAAACTTTACTGAACGAAATCAATAAAAAGGACTAATCATGTTGTATTCTATTCTTCAAATTATCGCATTTCAGGCTTTGTTTTTATTGATTTACGATTTGTTTTTAAAACGAGAAACCTTCTTTAATTATAATAGAGCGTATTTAATTGTAACCTCAATTTTAGCGCTTGTATTACCATTTCTAAAGTTTCCAGAGTTAAAAACAATGACCACTAGAGATATGGTCATTCACTTGCCAGAGGTGTTTATCGGAACCAAAACACCAACGGTTTACGATATACAAATTGCCGAACAAGCAGGTATTATTTTAGAACAGCCACAAACACCTATTTGGCAACAAATTGTTGTAATAGGCATTGTCTTTACAGCCTTAATTTTTCTTGTAAAACTCACCAAATTATTTTGGTTAAAATACAAAAATCCAAAACGTTGGAAAGGGAATGTGCTTATTGTTCATTTAATAAAAAGTAGTGCTGCGTTTTCATTTTTCAACACTATATTCTTAGGAGAACGTATTTCAGAAACAGAAAAACCTACGATATATGAGCACGAGTTGGTGCATATTAAAGAATTTCACACGGTAGATTTATTGTTTTTTGAACTGCTCAGAATTTTGTTTTGGTTCAATCCGTTAGTGTATCTGTATCAAAATAGAATTAAGGAGTTACACGAATATATTGCCGATGCTAAAGCCGTAAAACAAAGTGGAAAAAAAGACTACTACACAAGTTTACTCAATCAGGTATTAGACGTTAATCAGGTGTCTTTTACCAATACATTTTTCAATAAATCATTAATCAAAAAACGAATCGCTATGTTACAAAAATCAAAATCAAAACAGCTCAATCTCATCAAATACGCGTTGTTAATTCCTATGGTATTTGGGATGTTAATCTATACATCAACAGAAGTTAGAGCGCAGCAAAAATCAACGCAAAAAGAGCAAGTTGCTAATCAAGAATTAACAGATGCTGAGTTAATAAAAAAGTACTATGATAAATATGTTGCCATGGAAAAAAGTGGTTCAACGTTTTTCGAAATTTCAGATTATGCAGGACCTGCAGATAAGAGTATGATGAAATATCTACTCAGTAGAACAGAATTCTTAAAAATGAAAGCATATGGACAATATATTTCTGATGGTATTGCTCAAAGAAAATCTGAAGATGGAACCTTATCTCAGAAAGATGTTTCGACTTTAGGTTTAATGAGAATGGATAAGTTTGAAACTTATGACGATTTTAAAGCCTTTAAAAATACAAAAGCTGAAAAAGAACGATGGGAATCTCATACGCAGGATGGCATTTTAAGACTATATGTAGAAGACGCTGGTAATAAAACAGAAGCAGAAACAAAACGTTTTAATGATTTAGTAAATCAGCTTGAAAACAATGATTATTTTAAGAAACTTGTTATTTCTAGTAATACCACAACGTTGATTCTAGATGCACCAAATACTCAAAACCGAGAAACTCATGTGCTTAAAGACAAGGTGCAACGTGTAGAAGTTCCATTTTCTGTTGTAGAAGAAAGTCCTACACTACCTGAGTGTAAAGACTTAGAAACTAATTTCGAACGAAAAAATTGTATGAATAATTTTGTTAATAAACACATTGGTAAAAATTTCAATACAAGTGTCGGAGATAATCTAAGTCCAGGAAGAAAACGCGTTTTTGTGCAATTTAAAATTGATACCCTTGGTGCCGTTAAGGATATTGTTGCCAGAGGGCCAAGCCCAATGTTAGAGGAAGAAGCTAAACGTGTTATTGCGACATTACCTCAATTTATTCCAGGGAAACAAAAAGGAAAAGTTGTTGTAGTGCCTTTTTCTGTGCCAATCGTTTTTCAAGTTAAAGGAGATGAGGTTAGTAGTCCTAAAAAAGATAGTTTACAAATAATTAAAGAGCATAAGCAATTAGCAACTGCATTACGAAAATCCCGTCAAGATAATGCGAAACCATTAGAATTTGTTCCGTTTTCTCGAGTAGAAGTCGCACCTACACTTCCAGATTGTAAATCGGTTTCTAATGATAAAGAACAAAGACAATGCACTAACAATAAAATATTGAGTTCAATCAATAAAAACTATAATACTAGCATTGCGGCTTCAGTGGGTTTATCATCAGGTAGAAAACGTATTTTTGTACAATTTATAATCGATAAAGAAGGAAACACTAAAAACATAGTTGCAAGAGGTCCACATCCTCAATTAGAAGAAGAAGCGGTTAGAGTCATAAAATTATTGCCTCAGTTTATTCCAGGTGAACAAAAAGGGAAAGCTGTAGATGTGGCATTTTCAATTCCAATTACTTTTCAAGTTGTAGACTAAAACCATATAAATTATGAAATTAAACCTGTGGCTCTTATGTTTTGTTTTTACCATTAATTTATGTTCTCAAAATCTAAAAGAAGAGGCCGATGATTTTTATAATAATGGCAATTTTTCAAAAGCTATAGAAACGTATCAGGCTTTAGATAATTTAGATGTTGTTTACGATGAGATTGCAAAGGCTTATATGGCAATCGGTAATTACGGTGAAGCTTTAGTAAATTACGAAAAAGCGATTACAGCTAATCCAGAAGATCTTTTGGTACAGTATGAATACGCAAAACTTTTATCTAGAACTAAAAAGTACGATAAGGCAAATCAATTGTTTTCAAACTTAATCGCATCAGATAGTTTAAACCCAAATTACTATTACGAATTAGGTGTCGTTTTAGAAAAGCAAAAAGATACAACGTCTTTGCAAAAGTTTTTACATACGTTTGGCTTAGATCAAACGCATCAAAAAGCGGTTTTTAAAATTGCCAAACATCATCTCATTAAGCGAAATTTTTTGGAAGCTCATAAGTATATAGATCGCGGTTTAGAAAGTTATAAAAATAATGTAGAGCTTATAAGTCTAAAAGCGCAAACCTATTACCACCAAGAATATTATACACATGCTGTGGTTTGGTTTAATAAACTTTTAGATTTGGGCGAAAAGTCTGAGTTTATTCATGAAAAATTAAGTTTAAGTTATGCTCAAAATTCAGATTACAAAGCTGCTATTTACCATAGACAACAGGCTTTAAAATATAATCCATATGATGCCAATGCTATTTTTGTTATTGGTAACTATTATCAACGTTTAGAGAATTTTGAAGAGGCCGAAAAACATATCACACTAGCTTTAACCATGAAAGATCTTCCCCTTTCAGACGAATATCAACAATTAGGAACCATTTTTAATCGCCAGAAGAAATATGACCAAGCTATTAAAGCGTTTCAAAAATCGTTAAAAGAAGATCCTTCAAATAAGATGTCTGAGTTTTTTTTACTGCGAACAAAAGACGAATATTACGCAGATGTTGATAGTAAAATAAAGTTGTACGAGCAATTTATTGAGAAAAACGAAAAGAACCCATTTGTGAGTTATGCTCAGGGGAGATTAAAAGAATTGAAGGAAGAAAAATTTTTAGCAGGAGAGTAAAAATTGAAACAAAAACTGAAATAAACACATTAATCGGATTCGTAATTCTAAAAGCGAAGTGGACTGCCCTCTTTTTGAATAAAAAATTGTACTTTTCGCTATTAGAATACTAGTAATGAATCGAATTGTTTGTCTTTTAATCTTACTTATCGCAACTTCTTGTGATTATTTTGAAAAGAAGAAAGTCTATCCTGAAGAACTTCTTGAGGAAGAACTGCAAACCTTTAATTGGAACGAGGTAGATACATACCCAACATTTATTAATTGCGAATCTTTAACCGAAAAGATAGAACGAAAAGTCTGTTTTCAGAATACCTTAATTAATAATGTTAATCACTATTTAGAAACGCAAAACTTAGTGGTTTCTAATGATGTAAATGATACCATTACTTTAAACATAAAAATTGATAAAACAGGGCAATTAGAAGTAGAATCCATTAAAATTCACCCTGAAACTATACAAGAAATTCCTGAAATTGACAGTTTGCTGCGTCAGAGTTTAAAAGGCATTCCTAAAATATATCCAGCGATTAAAAGAAACCAACAAGTGACTACAGCTTTTGAGCTGCCTGTGATTGTTAGGATTAATTAAAACTATCTAGCTAGCAAAAGAAATAATTAAATTAAGCAACTCTAAGTTATGAAGAATATCAAACTACTTTTACTTGCATTGGGATGCGTCTTTACGTCTCAGATAAGCGCCCAAAATGATTTTAAAATTGGTGTTAATGCAGGTCTCAACTATCCGAGTAATAGAGGCTATGTCTACGCTAAAAACAACAATTTTAAAATCGGACATTTATTTGGAGTTACCTTAGAATATTACCTCAAAGAAAACCTCTCAATAAAAGCAAATGTTAACTACGAGCGAAAGGTTAGAAAAAAGCAATTAACCTATTTTAATAATCAAGCAGAAGAAACAGGAAAGGAAAATTTTGAGGACCTCTATGAATATATCAATATACCAATTGTATTAAAACACGAATTTGGAAACTCTAAATTCTTTGTCAATGGAGGCGTGTTTGTCAATTATTTATTTAATCAAAAATTAGATACAGATTATCCTAATGACAATAGAATTAGTAAAACGGAACAGAAAAAAATTGACTTTGGACTTTCGGTTGGAATAGGAACTATTATTGCACTTAACGAAAAAAACGAATTAACCATTGAGTTAAGAGACGACTTGGGAGTTATAGATACAGGCGGAGTTCCTGAAATTTATGAGGGATCCATAAATACTAATGCTGTTAAATTAATATTAGGTTGGAATTTAGGGATTTAATATCCTGTAAATTTTTGCTTATCCTGCAAGGCGGCCAATAACTTGTAGATTTTTATAGTTGAAGTAATCAATGCTTTTACTTAGCAAAACGTCTGCCTTTCCAGTTATAAGGTGTAAAGAATGATAAAAAAGCGATACAGACATTAAAAATTGGATATAAAAAACTCGAAAAGACGTAAGACACTAAAAGTGTTTCCTGCTTAAAAAAGCGTACTGTTTTAAATAACAATAAGAAGTCGATACTAAGTTTAATAACAAATAAAGCTATAGCTGTTTTTAGCGTTATACCATTGAAATACATGGCAGGAAGTAATCCTAAACACACAAAATTTCCCAAGAAAACGATTAATCCAACGGCCTTTGTAAACCAATAGGTGTTTTGGCTTGTTTTAGAAGCCCAACGCAACCGTTGCTGAATTAAATCAGTCATGGTTTTTGTAGCATTTGTGGTGACAATCGCATGTCTAGATTTTAGATACTGTACTTTTTTAGCGTCTAGTTTTATAAATTTTTCAAGTAGAAACACATCGTCACCACTTGCTATAGTATCGTTGCCTTCAAAACCTTTAACGGATTTAAATTCAGATTTTCGATAGGCAAAATTAGCACCATTGCATAAGAATGGTTTTTTAATACCAAAGCCACCAATAGTTGCACCTTGTAAACTCAAAAAATCCAAGGTTTGAAAACGATTTAAAAACGACGTTTTACTATGATATGTTACAGGAGCTACAATGCAATTTGAATGGTTTAGCTGAATACAATCATTAAAAGTATCGAGCCAGTATTGAGGCAAAATACAATCGGCATCAGTAGTTACAATCCAATCATATTTTGAAACCCTAATAGCAGATGTTATCGCATCTTTTTTTGGGGAATTAGATGTTCTCTTATTTTTAATGACCTGAATGTCACCTTGAGCGCAGTCGAAAGGTCTATCGGAAATCAATTTATTTAGTATAGCAACCGAATCATCCTCAGAATCATCATCAACTAAAATAACTTCAAACATGGATTTTGGGTAATTCAATTTTGAAATGGACTCTAATAGTTTCGGTAGATTTTCAGCTTCATTTCGAAACGGAATAACCACAGAAAATGTTGTCTTTAATGGTAAATCTTGCATTTTAAAATCGTCAACCTTATTAAATCCATAACTCAACCATCCTATAATAAATAGATAGGCCATTATGATAAAAATGAATAAAAACGATATCATTTTGCAACGGGTTTTGGAAGTTTAAAATTAAGCACAAAATAACTTCCAAATAGACTTGGAATCACAAAATTGAGCAACCACATTAGGCTTGTGGTGGATAGAATGATAAATTCATTCACGCCAAGATAACTGAATAAAAATACAGCGACACTGCCTTTAATTACTACATCGAAAATTGAAATGGATGGCACAATTGACGCTAATAAATACATACTCGTTATAACGACCATAGCATCATAATAACTAATATTGACACCAAAAATGAGTAATAAATAATACAATTGAAATGAAAATATAAGATAGCGCGTTAATGAAAAAACCAGATTAAACCCATGTGATTTTAAGGGAATAGATGTTATAAAATTGATGATTGAAGCAAATGAAAATCCTTTTATTTTAAAACGGTTTTGTTTACTAGCAAGCCAAACAAATAACCCAATTAATAACATTAGGATTCCAACAATTACAATCTTATAATAACTAACAGCAATAGGATAGCGATTTATAAATATTAAAAGCCCAATGCCACCCAAAATTGTAGTTATGGTCATTTGCGCCATGTTTCCTAACAGGTTCAGTAATACAATTTTTGTTCGTAATGTTTTGGCATAGTAAATTGCTTTCGCACCATAATCACCGATACGGTTTGGTGTTATTAACGATGCTGTTAAGCCGGCTAAACTTTGTTCTAATGCAGATGTAAAGGAAATGGATGTAATATATTTAACTAAATATCGCCATTTTAAAATTTCAAAAAACCAGTTAAAAAAGCTTAAAATCATTAAAATAATGATGTTTTTAAAAGAAAAAACATCATTTTCTTTCAAAAAAGACAGAAAACTGCTGAATTCTAATTGGTCGTTTTTAATAATTTTAGAATAAATAAAAGAAAATGCAGCAACAACAATACTCAACTTAATAAGTACAAAGAAGAATTGTTTAATTTTGTGAGGTACATTGTAACGCATACTACAAATAAAATCAAAAACTAACAGATGCAATACTATTTTAAACAATACCTTTTCTATTTTGCTATCGTTTTAATAACATGGAGTAGTCAAGCACAATTAAAAGATACAGCACAATGGAAAGCGTTGTTTGCGGTTGGAGTTAATTATGCAACTACAGACGGGTTTGTGAAAGGCTCTTATGCAAAGGCTATGAATTTTCCAACCGTTAATCTAGGCGTTCAGCATATGATAAAACGAGAATATGGTGTAAAATTAGATTATGGTTTTAACCGTTTTAAAAACCATGAAGATACACCAGAATTTAAAATTAACTACTCTCGGATAAATGCTCAGTTTGTTTTTGATCCTTCTAACTATATGGGCTTTCTTCCAAGGCGATTTCGAACGGTTCTTCACGCAGGACCAGGAATGTCTTTTGTAAAGCCATTGGGAACCTTAGGCGATAATAAGCAGTCTTTCGTTAACCTATTAGGTGGTTTAGAGTTGCATTATGCCATTAATGAAAAAGTTTCAGTATACACAGATGTTGCCTACATATACGGATTAACATCCTTAGATGATTACGATCCTGTACAAAATGGCTTAGGTGCTTTTAATGGCAGTGTTTTTAACCTTACCTTTGGCTTAGCGGTTTCGTTAAGCGGTTGTCAGTATTGCGATTAACTAATAAGATATCCATTTACTTGGGTAATAAATATGAGCAAAGAAAAAATTATATTAGGCATAGATCCTGGAACTACCATTATGGGTTTTGGACTCATAAAAATTGTGGGTAAAAACATGGAATTTTTGCAGCTCAATGAGCTTATACTAAAAAAGTACGATGATCATTATCTAAAACTCAAACTTATTTTTGAACGCACGGTAGAACTCATTGATACCTATCATCCAGATGAAATTGCGATTGAAGCACCATTCTTTGGTAAAAATGTACAGAGTATGCTTAAGCTAGGACGCGCACAAGGAGTTGCCATGGCTGCAGGTTTATCTCGCGAAGTGCCGATTACAGAATATGCACCTAAAAAAATTAAAATGGCAATTACCGGAAATGGAAATGCTAGTAAAGAGCAGGTCGCTAAAATGTTGCAAAGCATGTTAGGACTTAAAACTATTCCTAAGAATTTAGATTCAATGGATGGTTTAGCTGCTGCTGTTTGTCATTTTTATAATGAAGGTCGCGTTGAGGTTGGCAAGAGTTATTCAGGTTGGGCTTCTTTTGTGAAACAGAATGAAGATCGCGTTAAAAAGTAACCTCTTTGTCATTTCTACGAAGGCAAACAAACCTTTAAGTTCAGCGAAACTAATCTAATTATTATGAAGCATTTTTTTCCTATTCCACTAAGTTGATATTACAATAAGCCCAAACGAAAAAACTAAATGAGCGGCATATACATCCACATACCATTCTGCAAGCAAGCATGTCATTATTGCGACTTTCATTTTTCAACCTCATTAAAGAAGAAAGATGAATTAGTAAATGCCTTGTGTCGAGAATTAGTACTTCGTAAAGATGAGTTTAAAAATACGAGTGTAGAAACCATCTATTTTGGAGGTGGCACACCAAGCTTATTGGCTAATGAGGAATTACAGGTTTTAATTGACTCCGTTTATCAAAACTATCAAATTTCTGAACATCCTGAAATTACGCTCGAAGCCAATCCGGATGATTTATCTAAAGACAGAATCATAGAACTCGCTAAAAGTCCAATTAACCGCTTATCTATAGGTATTCAATCTTTTTTTGAAGCCGATTTAAAACTGATGAATCGCGCACACAACGCAAACGAAGCTATAGAATGTTTATCTGTGGCGACGCGCCACTTCGATAATATTTCTTTAGATTTAATTTATGGCATTCCAGGAGCTTCAAACACACAATGGTTAAAGAATATTGAAATGGCATTAGAGTTTAATGTGCCACATATTTCGAGCTATGCGTTAACGGTTGAGCCAAAAACAGCTTTAGCATCGTTTATAAAAAAAGGTGTGATTGAGGATGTTGATGACGAGCAAGCACACCAACAATTTCATCTGTTGAAAGAAACATTGGAAGCATCAGGATTTGTACATTATGAGTTGTCTAACTTTGGAAAAGAAAGTTATTTCAGTAGAAATAATTCGGCTTATTGGCAAGGGAAGTCCTATTTAGGTATTGGACCTTCGGCACATTCGTTCAATGGCAAGCAACGCGGTTGGAATGTGAGTAACAATTCAAAATATATAAAAGCTATTCAACAAAACGAGTTACCTATAGAAATAGAAACCTTAACACCAACAGATCAATATAACGAATATGTAATGACAGGGTTACGAACCATTTGGGGAGTGTCGTTTTATAAAGTTGAAAACGACTTTGGAACCGTTTTTAAAGATTATTTAATTGAGCAATCCAAAGTTTTTATAAATCAACAATTATTGTATATTGATGATGGACATTTACGTGTCACAAAGCAAGGACAATTTTTAAGTGATGGTATTTCTAGTGAACTATTTATGCTGAATTCGTTTTAATATATGTTTAAATTTGTACACCAAAAAAATGGCTTTATGCAAAGTGTCAGTCTGAGCGCAGTCGAAGATATTTGGAATCTAAGTTTTAAAAGCATTTCGACTGCGCTCAATGTGACACATTTTTTGTCATAGTCTTATCAAAATAATGAAAGAATAATAATAAAATTTACTGAAATAAATTCAGCATAAATGATCGCAACAATTCAATACAATTCCCGAAAATTAAAGGTCAACTTATTACAACCCTTAGATATTTCAATTCCTGTTACAGGAAAATCAACTAATGTTAATGCATGGTGTTTAGAGCCGCCAAAAATAGCACCAGAAGTTATAGATGGAAAAACCATTAGTGTAGCCAAAGGAGCTGTTGTAAATTTTAATACTATAAGTTTTAATCCACATTCGCATGGCACACATACGGAAACAGTTGGTCATATTACGGAAAAAGAATACTCTATAAATCAACATTTAAAGCAGTTTTTCTTCTTAGCTGAGGTTGTTACTGTAGCGCCAGAAAAATTAGGTGATGATTATGTGATTTCACGTAAGCAGTTACAATTTGCTTTGGGTAATAAAAAGCGTGAAGCTATTGTCATTAGAACCATGCCAAATACACGAGAAAAGCATACAAGACAGTATTCAAATACAAACCCTACGTATTTACTCGAGGAAGCAGCAAATTATCTCAAGTCAAAAGGCATAAAACACTTATTAATAGACTTGCCAAGTGTAGATAAAGAGCAAGATGGAGGTGAATTGTTAGCGCATAATGCATTTTGGAATACCAAAGGAAAACTACGATTAGACGCTACAATAACAGAGTTTATTTATGTGTCTAATAAAATTAAAGATGGTAAGTATATGCTCAACCTTCAAATTGCACCTTTTGAGAATGACTCAAGTCCAAGTAAGCCTATTTTATATAAAATTATGAATAAATAAGATGTGACGCTTAACATAAGCTCGTGTCAAATATTTATATACTATGGAAACATTTTTTATAATTATCATCAGTATTTTAGTCACTTTAGGATTAGTGACGATCTATAAACAGTGGAAATCCAAAAAGGTTTCTGATGAGCAATCCATTTTAATATTAGACAAAATAAAACGGGTCTGTAAGTTTGTAACTGTTGAAGGTGATTTTGCTGAAATTTACCACTACGAAGATGTTAAGGAGAAGTTCTTAAAATTAATATCTAGCCGCAAAAAAGCTTTAGTCGTCATTAATGCTAAAGCACATATTGGTTTTGATTTAAGTAAGGTTGAAATGTCTGCAGATGCGCAAACAAAAACAGTAACCTTTGCTCATTTTCCACAGCCGGAGATTCTCTCTATAGAAAGTAATATTAACTACTACGATAAAAGAGATGGTATGTTTAATAGGTTTGAAGCTGCCGATTTAACAGAGTTACACACCAAAGCTAAAGCACATATTGCAGATAAGGTTCCGGAAAGTGGCTTGTACAATGTGGCGAAGCAAGAAGCTTTAGAAGCGATTCATCTTATTGAAAATTTGGTGGAAACTATTGGTTGGACCTTGGATTATTCGGCCTTGAAAATTGAAGGTGGAGACGATAAAAAGATGTTGAAGTAGTATTCTGTTTTTGAAAGCTGTCACAATGAGTATCGTCTATTTACTTTAATTAAATTCGCTGTATTATACATTAATAAGATTCCTGCTTTCACAGGAAATACTATGAACATCGAAGACTATAGAAATTATTGCCTCAATAAAAACGCGGTTACAGAACATTTTCCGTTTAATGATGATGCGTTGGTGTTTAAGGTTTTAGGTAAAATGTTTGCTTTAACATCTTTAAAACGATGGGAAAATGGAGACGCTTTTATAAACCTTAAATGTGACCCAGAATATGCGCAAGAACTCAGAGCGGAGCACGACAGTATACAACCGGGTTACCACATGCACAAACAACAATGGAATAGTGTTTATATCCATAATGGCGACCTCTCACCAAAATTAATACTAGAGTTAATTGATCATTCTTATGAGATGGTAGTAAAAGGCTTACCTAAAAAACTACGTGAAAGTCTGAATTAATTTTACATTTGCAGAATACAATAATTTATTATGTCATTAGAAAGAGAATTACAAAAACGCAGTGGCTCTAAATGTGAGCTTTGTGGTAGTGAAGAAAAATTGTCAGAATACGGAGTATCTGATATTAAAGAAAACGGATTAAAAACAGTTTTGTATGCATGCCAAGTGTGCGCAGAACAAATGAATGATTCAGATGCTATTGATGCCAATCATTGGAGGTGTCTTAATGATAGTATGTGGAGCGAGCACGATGCCGTAAAAATAATGGCATGGAGAATGTTGAACAGGATTAATGCCGATTGGACGCAAGATTTACTAGGAATGATGTACATGGAAGATGAAACTTTAGAATTGGCTAAAGCGTCTGGAGATGGTGAAGATGAAGCTGAAAAATTAATTCATAGAGATGTGAATGGTGTGATTTTAGAACACGGAGATTCTGTAGTTTTAATTAAGGATTTAAAGGTGAAAGGTTCTAGTATGGTAGCCAAGCAAGGTACAGCGGTTAGAAACATTAGACTAGACCACGAAAATGAAACCTATATCGAAGGTCGTGTTGATGGTCAGCAAATTGTAATTATCACAGAATATGTGAAGAAAACTTAATCAGAATCTTTCTTATTAAAAAAATCGAAACTTATAGGTATTAAAAATACCATAAACAAATATTGGCCTGTTACTAATCCATAAATTGTGATTGCGGCTAATATTACCATTAATATGATCTTATACTTGTATTGCATAATGCAAAAATATAATTTTGAGCTGTAACAAATAAGATCGACATACGAAAGCTACAATAATTCATGGCCTTTTGACGCTGTAGAAGTAATGATTTGCAGCTTTTGAATGCGCAGCGGTTATATAGGTGGAATCGCATTGTAAATAGAAGTTTGTACAAGCTTGTAATGGTAGTTTTTAAAACAACCATTAAGACCATCTTACTTACTTAAAAATTATGCTGTTTTTTAAATTACTTTGCACTAATTTTTGGATATAGGAACATATCTTCAAAAGCCTGATTCTTAGTTGATTCAGGTTTTATTTTTCTTACAATTTATGAGTTTTAAAACGTGTTGTTTGTCGAAAAAACAAACAGTCTATCTCACGTAAACCATTCAAATTAACCCTTTATCGAAAATATCTGAAAGACCGACAGTTAAATGCGATATTGCAGTCATCCCTCTAAATAATAGCACAGAGTATACTGATTAATAGCCTTGAATTAGTATGAACACTTAAACATTATTTATTATGGATTTACACATTTCAAATTACAACAATCGTTTTCAAATTAAAGGTGATTTAAATAAGTTGAATTTAAAAATCTTTAACGATCAATTTTCTAACATTTTTGATAAACGCGATAGTATTCTACTCGATATAGAACATGTAAGTAGTATAGATAGAGCAGGTGTAATGGCATTAGCTAAATTACACAATGAGTCTATAACAAAATCTAAACAATTATCTATTGTTGGTATTGGCTGTAAAGAGTTATATCAGCATTTTAAATCTGAAGAGCCAGTACGAGTTGTAAAGGAACACGTTGATTTTTCAAATGCAATTGTCGCGGCTTAAAAACCTGAATTAAATATGTCATAAAGCGTTTCCAATGTGCCTATGGTGATAAATAGGTGTTTTGGATGCGTTTTATTTTTAAATTGAAATTATCCACGTCGTTATGGAGTTTCAACAAGACATGTCGGCGACAATTTTCCATTTTCCATTTATCTTCTTAAAAATAATAATGAATATGCCATTAGCATCGCCAGCAATACGCTTTAGATGGTATTCTCCCATAACCCAGTAGTTATCACCTTCGATTTTGGAAATATCATTAATCACAAATTTTAGTGTGCCACTTTCTGCTTTTGTTGGATACCCTTTTTTATAATTCGCTAAGGTTTGATCCCAACCAAGCGTCAATCCGTTACTTCCATGAAATTTAAGCGAATCGCTTTTCCAATAGCCTTGCATAAAACCTTCCAAATCGTGATTGTTCCATGCGTTTTCTTGTTCAGCCATAACCAATCTAATACCAGCTTCAGCATGTTCTATAGAATCAGATGTTTTAACGGTATCTGTGGTGACGTCTGCCTTGATACTAATACAGCTAAATAATAATAAGGTCATTGTAACGGTAACAATATATTTCATATGATTGAAGGTTTTTATTTTCAATCTAAAAGTATTAACAAATTGTCTAAAGAATACCCTTTTGTTGCTTTAAAAAAGCATCGGCTTGATTTTGCATAAGTATTCTTGCCTGCTTCCGTTTATAATTCAATATGTCTTTTTCATCAGCAACTTCATTATAAACTTTGTTATTTATAGTATTATCTGTTTTTATAAGGAGTTTACGTTCTTCAACCTTTTGCAGTGTCCATGTTTTAATGGCCGTTTCTTGGTCTTGAAGTTTATAATCAAATTCACTTTTAGGTGCCAATAATTTTGCAATGATTGGCGAGGTTTCAATGGCCAAAAACAATAGAAAAATAAAGAACGAAGGCAGCCAAGGTAATGCTCCCAAAGCTGTAATACGTGCCATTAAACCATCAAAATTGTCAATAATAGGTTGCGATGTTTCAACAGTTGTAGTATAATTATCTTGAAGTGTTGCGATTTGTGTTTCAAGAGCTTCAATTTTAGTTGTAGTGACTGTTTTTAATTGTTGAAGTTCGGTCAAGGCAGCATCATGCTTATCACGTTTTTCTTTGTAAACAGGACCTTTTCCTAAAAGGTTAGTGCCTGCGGTACCTTCTGCTTCTGAGATATAAGTATCGTACAAGGCATTGACTTCTGATTCTTTGGTTTCTATTTGAGATTGTAAACTCGAAATTTCAGTTTCCAACTCCGCAATTTTAGGATTGTACTGTTCCGCAATCTGATGTTGATTAGCTAAGGTTAAATCATTTTTTTGCTCTAATAATACCTGATTGATTTCCTTTTCAAAAATCTTTAATTCTAAAGGTTTAGAAATAACGATTGCAATAATAATAGCCAATATAATTCGTGGAGTGGCTTGAAGGATTTCGCTAATAACATTATCTCGTTTTTTAATCGTGGAAACAATATAACGGTCGAGATTAAAAATAAGTAAGCCCCAAATTAACCCGAAAAAAATGGCGGTGTAAAGATTGTCAAAAACAGTAAAAAGCGCATAACTAGCGGCTATGGTTGCCATTACTGCGGTAAAGAAAACGGTAGCTCCAATACCAGCATATTTGTTTTGTTCGCCATTAGAACAGTCGTTTAAAATGTCGGTGTCAGCGCCAGAGCAAAGGATGAAGAATTGCTTTAACATAAGTGTTTGTTTTTTGATTGACCTAAATTTTAGGCTGATTGATTGACTATTAGAACGCTAAAGGATTGGTTTTGTTACACTTTTGGGTAAAAAAAATAGACCTCAAAGATTTTTAAATGCTTTGAGGTCTGAAAAATTTTAGATTTTTACGATAATGTTAGTCTATAACTTCTATAGAAACCGGTGAAACTTCGGAGTCCTTATCATCTTTAATATCAAATAGGACTATAAAATCTCCTGTTTTAAGGGTGTTGAGGTTTTTTATGGTGTCACTGTTAGCAATGTTTCCTTTAAATTGCTGGGTTTTTATTCCGGGAATTTTCAATTTAAAAGCAGTGACTTTGCTATTTGGTAATGTGAGTATTATTTTTTTAATTTCAGTTAAGGACATAGATAATTGTCCTGTTTTTAAAACCCTACCATTAACGATAGGCAAAATACTTTCTTGTTTTTGAGGCTGAGGGTCTTCTACAACTTCAATGATTTCACCACTTTCGGTTTTAAATTTATAAGTTTGCTTTTGTTTAGATGATGGAACTGGTGGAGCTGGTGGTGGAGGCAGTCCTTCCGATTTCTTTTGTTGCTCTTCTGTCATTAGGTTATAAATGCCTGTGAAGTATTCATAATGTTCTTTTTTAACCATGAGATGGTTGCCATTTGGGTCTTTTAAACTTTTAACCCATTTATTATACGACTTAAATTGACTGTCACTTATTTTGCCAGTTTTAATAGCTGGTGGAGGTGGAGGAGGTGGTAAATTATCCATTTTTACTTCTTTACCATAAGTGTCATAGTACGTTGTTACACCATTTTGTTGCGAATAATAATAGTTTGTTCCGTTGATTTCTATTGGACCAGATTTTTGCTTAGTTTCTTTGACAGAAGTCACTTTAGTTTCAATAGCCCAAGGAGAATCTTTTGGTAGTGTAAAATCTTTATATTTCTCAAGTCTTTTTTCTTGTTCAATTTTTGCTTGTTCAACAGTTAAACCTGCGTTAGGGCTAACGTGTTTAGCTTTTAAACCTGTTTTTTTTATGCTTTCTAAATAACGAACACTGCTAGACATTATATCTGCTTTATGAAGTTCTAATTGGACTTTTTTAACGAAATCAATGTTATTATTACTTTCTGTAAAAATAGAAGCAGTCACATAATTTCTGCGTTCTTCAATAGTGAGATGTTTGTTGATTTCGGTAGCTGATTGAGCTAAATCGTTAAATTTTATAATCTTTTCATTCAATAGTATACTGTTATCTTTTTTGATTAGTATTTCTACAGGTTGTATTACTTTATTGCTTTGTGTTTTAGTAGGAGTATGCGGAGTTGATGGAACTGGTGGAGCTGGTGGAGGCGGAGGTGCTATTAAAGGTGCATCTGCTTGAATAACTTTAAAGTCATATTTTCTTATCAAGGTTATGACGTTTTTCAATGTCTTTTCTGAAGCATTACTTTTATCGTATCTAACGAAAACTGAGTTAGAATCGTCAAAGGACTTTGATAATGTTTTTAGTTTAGATTCAATGCCCTCCAAAGAAGTACTCTTATTCTTTGCTAGTAATTCTCCGTTTCTGTTTATTAGAATTACCATGATTGGTTCTTCTTCACTTTTAGAATTACTATATTGAGCTGGCACAGGTGGAGCCATTAAAATATTATATTTTTTTATTTCTTCTTCTGTAAATGAATTATAGATTTTATCTATTTGCGCTTTTAATATTTTAAGTTCAGAATTATCTGTTTGAGGACCTTTTAAGTATTTTCCAATAGCTTCAGAATACGTCTTGCTAATCTTATTATAACTATTTATAGCAGATTCTTGATAATGGGTTTTAAAACCATTTTTTGTATATAAGCTAAATTGAAACGGCTGTGGAAACTTTTTACTCCGTGCGTTATTATGAATTTTAGAACCTGTAAAATATACGATATCGTCAATAGTGTAATTGTTAAGTTCAAAGTTTGAAACATGATTTCCGTCTAACCATATTGCATATTCGTTTTCATTTTTCCAAGATTTAAATTGAGCGGTAGTTGGCTTTTTGGGTTGAACTTTTGATAAGTTGCTTTTAGGTAATAAATTATCTGGATACTTTTCGACAGTGGCACGTTGTTTATCAGACATTAATTGGTCATAAATTATAATTGCACGTTCGTATTTTTGACTATAAATGATGTTAGTGTCTTTGTATTCGATGATAAAATTGCGATACTCTTCCATTAATTTTTTAGAAGCACCATCATTTTGAATTTGGTTTTCAAGTTGGAAGACTTCTGAAGTATCAATAGACTTTTTTTCAACATATTCCTTTTTAGTAAAATTGTAAAAAAGAATAGCAATAATTGGTAGCACTAATAACGTACTTAGCCAAATTCTGGTTTTGGATGTTTGTGTTTTCATAACTGTAAATCGTTTTTTGATTGATGAATAATTGATGGCACTCGCTAATTGATGATTTTGAGTGTTTGATGAAAATTGTAATAAAATAGTTTGATACGTTTTAATATCAGAACCTTGTTGTAAAACCGCTTGATCTGCTAAAAATTCGTGATTGAGTTTTATATGATGTTTCAGAATGTATATTAAGGGATGAAACCAAAATATAATTTGAAGTAGTTCTAGTAATACAATATCTATGCTATGTAATTGCTTGGCATGGGTTTCTTCGTGTAACACTACCTCTTTAGGAATGTGATTAGATTCATATCTAGTTTTATTAAAGAAAATATATCTAAAAAAGGAATGTGGAATGAGGTTGTCTTGTAACAACACATAAATGAAAGGTCGGTGTTTTACGGTTTCATTTTTAGAAATGCGACGTTGCATTTTAAATAAATTGACAACAAAACGTAAGGTGAATAACAAGACACCAAAGCCGTAAATGAACCAAAGAGTCGTTTCTAAATCGAAAAAGGAAGGTTCTTCAATTGTTGTATCAATAAGAGCAGGATCAATATTGATGAATGTAGGTGCTGTTTCAATAGTGGTCACTACAGGTTCAACATATTCGGTAATAGTTAATTTTGGTATGATTAAAGCTAAAGTCAGCGCACCCAACAAATAGAAGCGTTTAAAATGATGCCTATTCTGACGTTCTAAAAAAAGCACATAAACCAACCAAAAGATTCCTAAGCAAACTGAAAATTTAAATAAGTAAGTTTCCATAATCACTTGTTTTTAATTTCTGCATCAATGATTTCTTTTAAGGCTTCTAATTCTTCTTTGCTTAAATCGGTTTTGCGTGTAAAAAAGGAGGCAAACTGCGATGCGCTATCATTAAAAAAATTTTTTATAAGCCCTTTAAACTGTTTTGAGAAATAATCTTCCTTCTTTACTAAAGGAAAGTACTCTCTAGATTTACCGAAGGTCTTATAATCAATAAAGCCTTTGCCAATCATGCGTTTTAGTAGTGTGGCAACAGTTGTAGTTGCTGGTTTTGGTTCAGGATAACATTCTAATAAATCTCTCATAAAAGCTTTATCGAGCTTCCAGAGGTATTGCATTAGTTGTTCTTCGGTTTTTGAAAGTTGCATGCTCTACAGATTTAGAATTAACTCTACAAATGTAGAAATAAATTTTGATTCTACAAGTGTAGAGTTGGAAAAATAGTCAAAAAAAATCCGCTCACGGGGAGCGGATGCTTTCAATTTTTGAAATAATGATGTTAAATTTAATAGGTTTCTATACCATTCAACCTATCATTATTTTATTTCGATAATTCTGTAAAATGCTTGTAAAACCAAGGAATGGTTTCAATGCCTTTAAGGTAATTCCAGACTCCAAAATGTTCGTTTGGTGAGTGAATAGCGTCACTATCCAATCCAAAGCCCATTAAAATAGTTTTACTTTTTAGTTCTTCCTCAAACAGAGATACAATTGGAATACTTCCTCCACTACGTTGCGGAATTGGTGTTTTTCCAAAGGTTGCTTCATAAGCTTTTGAAGCGGCTTGGTAACCAATACTGTCTATTGGAGTTACATAACCTTGTCCGCCATGATGCGGATTTACTTTTACAGTAACACCTTTTGGCGCAATACTTTCAAAATGTGTTTTAAATAATTGGGTAATCTCTTCCCACTCTTGATGAGGTACTAAACGCATAGAAATTTTAGCATAAGCCTTACTAGCAATTACGGTTTTTGCTCCTTCGCCTGTATAACCTCCCCAAATACCATTCACATCTAATGTTGGTCGTATTGAGTTACGTTCGTTAGTTGAATAACCTGCTTCACCATAAACGGCATTAATATCCAATGATTTTTTATAGGCTTCTAATGAGAATGGTGCTTTTGCCATTTCGGCACGTTCAGCATCCGAAAGGTTTTCAACCTTATCATAAAATCCAGGAATAGTGATATGATTGTTTTCATCGTGAAGCGAGGCAATCATTTTGGTTAACACGTTTATAGGATTTGCCACAGCACCTCCGTAAAGTCCAGAGTGTAAATCTCTGTTTGGTCCTGTAACTTCAACTTCAACATAGCTTAAACCTCTTAATCCCGTTGTAATTGACGGTACGTCTGGCGCAATCATTCCTGTATCTGAAATAAGAATGACATCATTTTTTAGCTTTTCATGATTGTTTTTTACGAATGTCGATAAATTAACACTACCAACTTCCTCTTCACCTTCAATCATGAATTTTACATTACATGGCAATTCATTGTTAGCTGTCATGTATTCCATAGCTTTCACATGCATGTACATTTGGCCTTTGTCATCACAAGCTCCTCTGGCAAAAATGGCACCTTCAGGATGTAAGTCTGTTTTCTGAATAATAGGATCAAATGGAGGTGAATTCCACAAATCTAACGGATCTGGTGGTTGCACATCGTAATGACCATAAACTAAAACGGTTGGTAAATTTTTGTCTATAATTTTTTCACCATAAACTATTGGATAGCCTTCGGTTTTACAGATTTCTACATGGTCGCAACCTGCTTTTTCAAGACTAGTTTTAACGGCATCTGCTGTTGTTAATACATCTTTCTTGTATGCTGAATCAGCACTGATGGATGGAATTTTTAAGAGCTCAATGAGTTCGTCTAAAAATCGTTGTTTATGTTCTGAAATATAAGAATTAATGCTTTGCATAAGTATTTTTGGTTTGTATCAAAAATAAGAATTATAAGAGTAATAAATTAGCCTGTTGTCAACTTTAAGTTTTTATTTAGAAATAATTATAGTGGAACACTGCGAAAGTATAGCGGTTAGATCAATTTTATAACAATATTTATAGCTAATAGTGTACGACTAAAAATATTTAGGTTTATTAAATACAGTGTAAATAGTTGTATTACAGTTGTTTGTAAGTTGGAAATATTCTTTTTGGAAAATTTTATTCAATATAGAATAGAGAAAATTGTAATCTAAAATGACGCTGTAAATCAATTAGTTGTAATTAAGTCAGGGTTCTTATGTCTAACAGCGAAGCGGTCTTATGTCTTTTATCCGACAACAATGATTTGTATATTAAAACTATTGTTTATATTTGCATCCCAATAATTATTGGATAGTTGCAGGCGTGGTGGAATTGGTAGACACGCTAGACTTAGGATCTAGTGCCGCGAGGTGTGAGAGTTCGAGTCTCTCCGCCTGTACAAAAGTTGAAAAGTCGAAGAGAAATCTTCGACTTTTTTTATTTAAAATCCACATGTAAAAAAGGACAGGTAAAACTTATTTTCCATGACTTTAATTTAGAATGGCGAGTTTTAAATGCATTTGATATAAAAAGACATATGAAAGCTTTTTTTAATGGGTGCAGAACTTTATTTATATCCAAAGCGTACTGTTGCTACTGATGGAAAACTCAGATTACTTTTAGACTGTAATTCCACGGCGTTTTTAACAGAACAAGCAAATGGTATAGCTACTGTTGGTGATTAAAGACTATAAGATATTGTGCCTACTCAAATTCTAGAACGTGCTCCGATTTATTATGGAAGTCGTGATAGAATAAAAAAATTACTTGAATTTATTAGTCAATAAATTAAAATACGTATATTCTTGTGTCAAACTAAATATATAACATGCGTAGAATTATATGCTTTCTTTGTGTTTTAATAACATTATTGATTCAACAAGCTTATTCTCAAAACTTTGAAAGAATTTCTAATAAAGAAGGGTTTAATCAAAATACGGTTAATGCCATAGCACAAGATAAATATGGGTTTTTATGGTATGCTACTCCCAATGGCTTAATTCGTTATGATGGCTATGAGTTTAAAACATTTAGCACTCAATCTAAAGGTGAGCAAACCATTTCTAGTAATAATATTACCTATTTATTTAACGATAACGATGGTATACTTTGGATAGGTACCAATGTTGGGGTGAATATCTACGTGCCTTGGTTAGAACGCTTTTTTACAGTTCCGATTAACCGTAATATTGATGTAAATAAGATAGACTCTAAAAACGATGGCTATGTTTGGGTGACGTCTTCTAAAGAATTAATACGATGCCAGTTAAAGGATGTGAATAATGGTGTTTTTGAAGTGTCTGATAATGTACTTGATATAAAAGAAGAAACAGAATTAAAGCTCAATACATTTACGTTTGGTCAAAATGCTTCCATTTTTTTAGGTACAACAGATGGCTTAAAAAAAGTGAAATACCAATCGGAAAGTCCAATATTAAAATCTGAACTGCCAGCTATAGATGATTTTGAATTTTTTAAGGATAAAGAAATCACTGAAATCATAAAAACGGATAACATCTTTTGGATTGGTACAACAAAAGGGTTGTACAGTTCAAATTTGGATTCAAATGCGAATTATTTAATTAAAAAAATAAAGGTTCCCAATGAAGATTCTACATTTTATGTCAATAGTCTTTTTAAAGATAATGATAATGCTATTTGGATTGGAACAATAGGAGATGGACTTTTTAAGTTTAACCCAATTCTAAATTCTTTTAAGTCTTTTAATTACGACCCAAAGAATAAAAACAGCATCAGTAGCCATCAAATTAATGCGGTTTATCAAGATAGTTTTAATGTGCTTTGGATAGGCACTGCGCAAGGTGGAATTAATAAATTAGATCTTTTTCAAAAACCATTTTATTCCTACAGTAACAACCCATATGAAAAGTTCTCTATTGGTGATAATTTAATTACCTCAATTTTAGAAGATAACACGGGTAAAATTTGGGTTTCTGGTTATAATAAAAATTTATTCAGAAGTAAAGATGTCGTTAATGAATCTAATATAGATAAAATTCAATTTGAAGATTTACAAAGTCAACTGCCTATTGAAAATAATGATGTTATCAGGTGCATTTATCAAGATCAACAGAATTATATTTGGTTTGGTACTGACAAAAAAGTCATGGTCTACAACCCAAGAAGGAAAGATTTTAAAGCCGTTCAATTTTTATCAAAAGGAGATAATATCCCTTTATTCTTAACCCGAAAAATTGAACAAATAAATGATACTGAATTTGTTTTAGCCGGAAATAGAATTATAGTTATTCAAAATCCATGGAACACAATTGATGCTTCAAGTCAGCCAGAGATCCCTATAAAATCGACCTTAGAAATATCAGCAGGTAAAGTACAAAGCTTTTTGCAAGATAGTAATAGCCAGTTATGGTTTGGTACAGACAATGGATTATTACAATCGACGTATGTCGATGGGAAAATTGAGGTGGTTAGAGAATACCGAAAAAATAAAGAAGGGAGTCGAAAACTAAGTTATAATAGTGTTTTTACACTTTATGAAGATGCTAAAAAGAATCTTTGGATTGGTACGTTTGGTGGTGGCTTAAATAAATTGACTTTAGATAAGGACAGCAATCCGTTAAAAATGGAATACTTCCGGAAAAATGATATTCTACCAGATGACGTTATTTATGGAATTTTACCAGAAGCTAATAGCGATAATTTATGGATTAGTACAGACATGGGCTTGGTGCGATTTAATACGGTCTCAAACAAAGTCAATGTTTTTGATGTAAGTGATCGTTTAATTCAAAATAATTTTAGACAATCAGCATATACCTTAGGAGCATCTGGCTATATGTATTTTGGTGGTTTAAATGGTCTAACCATTTTTGACCCTCAGAAAATAGCCTTAAATAGACAGTCGCCAAGAGTATTAATTACATCGTTATTAATTAATAATAAACGCGTAAAAATTGGTGAGAAATTTAATGATATTACAATACTAGAAAAAGCAATTTCAGAAACAGATACCGTAACCATCTCTAAAAGTCAACGTATTATTTCTTTTAATTTAGTTGCAGAACATACGTCTGCTCCTGCTAAAAATAAGATTGCTTATAAATTGGAAGGTTTTAATAAAGACTGGGTAGAAACAGACGAAGGTAAATCTGCTGTAACTTATACCAATTTATCTGATGGGACTTATACACTAAAGATAAAATCGGCTAATGGAGATGGCATTTGGAGTGATTCTACCAAATCCTTAACTTTAGTTGTTTTACCACTCTGGTACCAAACATGGTGGAGTTACACATTGTTGGTACTTATATTTTTAGGAATTGGCGTCGGAATTGTGTTCTATTTTGTTCAACATGAAAAATTGAAACAAAAATTAATCTATGAGCAATTAGACAAAGACAGAATGGAAGTCATTAACCAAGGTAAATTTAAATACTTTACCAATTTATCTCATGAGTTTAGAACGCCTTTAACCTTAATTTCAGGACCTTTAGATAGAGTAATTGAAAATAATACCAATCCAGAAAGTGAGCGCTTTTTAACGATTATAAAGCGAAATACACACCGACTTTTAAGTTTAATAGATCAATTAATCACGTTTAGACAAGCAGAGCAAGGATATTTGAATTTAAACTATACAAAGTCTACTTTGGGCGATTTCTTATATCCAACTACAGAAGCTTTTGAAAATTATGCTTTAGAAAAAAATATTAATTTTCATTACAAAATAAGTTCTCCCAATGAAGAGATTGTTATTGATGTAGAAAAATTAGAACGAATACTTTTTAATTTATTATCTAACGCTTTTAAAAACACACCTATACAAGGAACTATCAGTATTGATGCCTCTATTATATTTGATGATGATGTTAAAAAGATAAAAATAGATGTTATTGACACAGGTAAAGGCATACCAAAAGAAAGTTTAAACAATATTTTCGAACGGTTTTACCAATTGGGTAATCAAGATGGTAATGTTAGTGGAGGTGGTATTGGTTTATCCTTTTGTAAGTCTTTAGTCGAATTATTTAATGGTAGTATTTCTGTTAAAAGTAAACCCAATAAGAAAACTCGATTTAGGGTAATTATCCCATCTTCGACTATTGAAGACGTTGATATTGAAGACAGTGATTCTAAAAAATCTTTTATAAAAAATTGGGTGCCCTTACAAGGCAATACTATTGAAGCTTCTAAGAGCAGAAAAAATGGTGAAAAGCAGCACAATGTTCTAGTTGTTGAAAATGAATTAGATATTCAAGAATTTCTTAATAATGCTTTGTCGGATAAATATAACATCACCATAGCAAATAATGGAGTAGAGGCGTTAGAAGAAATTAAAAAAACAGAGTTTAGTACTGTTATAAGTGATGTTATGATGCCAGAGATGGATGGATTTGAATTATGTAAACGCATCAAAGCTAATCCTGAAACCTGCCAGCTCCCTGTTTTATTATTAACAGCGTTAGGAGATAATGTAGATTTAATTAAAGGTTTAGAGTTTGGGGCTGATGAATATATTAGTAAACCATTTTCTTTAAAGCATCTTGAGCTTCGACTGAAAAAGCTAATAGAGAATAATGTTAGGATAAAGGACTATTTTTCTAAGAATAGTTTACCTCCAAAAGACAAAAAGGAATTAGGGTTCTCTAAAAGGGATCTCGAATTTTTAGAGAATATTACCGAGATCATAGAGAAGAACTTATCTAATTCAAATTTTGGAGTAGAAGAATTATCTACAGAAGCTGGTTTAAGTTCCTCTCATTTCTATAGAAAGTTGAAGCAACTTACAGGGCAAGTTCCTAATGCCTATATACGTAATTTTAGATTACAAAGGGCTGCGGAATTATTAGATAGTAATAGTGGTTTTAATGTCGCCGAAGTGATGTATCAAATCGGTATAGAATCTAATTCTTACTTCTCTACCTCATTTAAAAAACTTCATGGTATGTCGCCTTCAGAGTACTCAAAAAGGCAGAAATGATAGTTTTGAGCAATGAAATGATGAATCATAGAATACCATTAAAGTAGATATCAATTAGGTTTGTTGTAAACAATAAATAATTAATCTTAAACAATTTTAAAATTATGAAAAAAACAATAGTATTACTTGTATTAAGCATCGCAATGTGTAGTACAGTATTTGCTCAAAAAAATTTAGAAAAAAGAATAGATAAAAGAGTGGATACATACGTCGAAAGGGTAGAGAGTAACATGACTTTATCAGATAAAGAAAAGAAAACTTTGGTGTCATTAAGGGAAGCACATGCGATAGCTTTTTATGAAATCAAAGAAAAGTATGAAAAAGGTTCCGCAGAGAATAAAGAGAAAAGAAAGGAAAACAACAGGGAATTTGCGAGATCATTAAATGAAGCTTTTGGAAAAGCTAGAGCAAAAGAAATAAAAAATGCTTCGAGGAAGAATTAAAGCAAATAGAAGAAAAAGTTAATGCCTAAAAAAAGGCATAAAGTGTAAAGTCCTTTAAAGTATTCAACGTTTGAATACTTTAAAGGACTCTTTTTTTGCAAATAAGTTCACTGTAGTTTTGCAACAAAAAACGGCTAATCGTGACTACTAATTCTATTCATAAGGCTTTAAAATACAGGCTTACAGAATTGTTTAAACACAAATGACATCTATAAAATTTTATCATTAATATATTTTCTCATAACGATAAACCACGTAAAGCTTCTATGTTTACCAAGATGCTAAGGCAGTTCTTACCCATGTGTTAGGCGCAATACAAACGTAAATATGTGTATTGGTTACTCTTATTTCGCCTTCAACTCCAGTATCAGTAGCACTAGTAGGTGCTGTATTTAATGCTGATAGTTTATATTGAGTGGCTTCAGTTGTGCCTTCTACTTCAAGAGCATGTGTCGTTGCTATTTTGGCAATACCCACTCTGTCATTGGTAAAGTCTCCATAAATTAATGGTGTAGCTTCTGTATTATTTTGAATTAATAGGGTTGAAGAAAGTGTACGTAAGTTCGTATGATAACCTGCACCATTACCAATTAAAACGTTAGAATCTCCTGTGGTAAAACGACCTGTGTTTTTTCCGATAAACACGTTGCTATCTCCAACTAATTCGCGACCAGAATGTTGACCGATAAGTACATTCTCATTTCCTGCTAATTCACTACCTGCTCTATTACCAACGATTACATTTGAGTTTCCAGAAGAGCCATCTCCTGCAAATGAACCCAAAGCAGTATTATTGCCAGATGTGTTACCACTAAGCGCAAAATGACCAAATGCGGAATTGTTGTTATTGTTAGTATTACTAAGAAGTGCCTGGTATCCTACAGCTGTATTTCGAACTCCTCCTGCATTTTGATGTAAAGCATAATAACCAACGGCTGTACTACTAGCTTCTGAACCTGACGCTGTATTATTAGTTAAAGCTTCTGTCCCAACTGCAGTATTGCCATTTCCAGTAGTGTTATCATACAACGCTAAATTACCAATCGCAACATTTTCTGTTCCAAGCGTATTTGTAAACATGGCTCCATTGCCAATAGCTGTATTTTGAGCACCAGTATTTTCTCCTAATGCGTCTGCACCCATTGCTGTATTATGATTGCCAGAAGTGTTTTTTTCTAAAGCTCTTTTACCAAAAGCAGAATTTCCTTGTCCTGAAGCGTTAACGCGCATGGCACTAAATCCAAAAGCCGAGTTATTATTGGCCGTATTATTCGTTAAAGTTGAATAGCCAAAAGCAGCGTTGTTATTGCCTGTTGTGTTTACTTCTAAGGCTTTGTAACCTACACCAACATTTTTACGATTGGCACTATCATCATTTAATCCTGCATCAACCCCAATGAAAATAGAAGAACCATCTTCAGAACCATCCACATCAGATTTTGCATCAGAAAGATCGTTGAGTTTTTCAATACTTGAAAACCGAATCCAACGTGTTGTAGCTTGGTCCCAATGATAAAAACCCTTAGCGTTTAAACCAACTGTTGTAGTTAGGTAAACAAGCATGCCATCTTGCGCGGCAGTAGGGTCAGTACCTGGGAAATTATCAATTCGAGGAATTAAGATGCCATCTTCATTTGATGGTGCTGCTTGGTTAGATGCCGTTATATCTAAAGTGGCTTGTGGGTTTGTGTTTCCAACACCGACTTGTGCGTAGGAAAAAGAAGCCATAATTAACATCACGTAAAACGCGATATATTTATTATACGTGTTACTTTCCGTAAATAATTTAGTTTTCATATCAGTAGAGGGATTTGATAATTGTTGTATTGTTGTAAATGTGGTTATTATTGTTTTATAAATTTAAAAACCTGAATGTCACTAGTTGCGGTATACGCTTTTATAAAATAAACGCCTTCAACTAATTTTGAAACATCAAAAGAAGCTTGATTACTATTAAATTTTAATATTTCCTGTCCATTAGCATTGTAAATAACTGCAGAAGAAATTTCTTTTGATAATCTAAAGTTTTGCTTAACAGGATTTGGGTATAAAACAAGTTTATTAAAATAATCATCAGAGTCAATACTTAATGTTTCGCCTACTAAGTAAGCTCCCTCTGGTCTTACGTAGGGGATGTAGTCTGGTTTTGGTGTTTGTTCCATTCTACCATTTATGTCTTCCATTATGGCCATTTCATCATCCGTAATGGCACCATCGGTAATCGTTGTGCTATAGGTAATAGTCGCCCCTGCGTCTGTTAAGGTTCTTACAAAACGGTAGGCTTGTTCAACTTCAAAAACTAAGTCTGTACTGGCTACACTCCAACGTTTTCTAATGGGACAAAAATAATGCTTTAAGCCGTCCTTACTGCCATCAAAAGAACCCCAAGGTGCTGCAGCAATTAGAGGAAAAAGAAGCTCTTCATAGGCCCAAGAATTAGGAGGAGCTCCTTGGCCAAGAGGTGTAGGATGGCCAGCTGTAAAATCCATATAAGGATCGTTGATTACGAAGTTTCTAATTCTATAATCTCTTGGGTCTTCATCATCAGTAGCATCTGAATCTACATAAATGAGATCCCCATTGTCGTCCGTTAGATATGATGCATTTCCATTTGTAGCAATGGCTATATTAGGGTCAACGTCTCTAATCATAGCGATAAAATCACTTAGTTCTCCCGGTAGATTCCCTAAATTATCTAACCAATAACCATCTACCAAGCCTTGAAACCGTTCGAGGTAGCCTCTAACTAATGTTCGCCATGCCAAAGCCTCATCACCAGCAAATTCAGTGTTGTAATAAGTTTCCCATGCTGCTGAAATTTCTAATTCTCTGTTGTCAACACTGCCTTGAATATATCCTGGTCCTGCACCATTTAAATAGAGAATTACTTTTTTTCCTGAATTTCTAAAAACATCAATGACATCTAATATAATTTGTTCATTTTCTAGTGTAGGTACCATATCAGGATGAATTTCATTGGCAATATCTACATAAGGATTATCTCTTAAAGTATAATAATAACCATGAGCAGGATGTGTGAAATTTGTAATAACATGACCAACAGCTGGTAAGTTATCTACAATTTCTTGTGCGCCAGCAACCCAATCGTCATTGCTACTGTTATCTAATCGATACCCGCCATTTAGATTAAATCGCACACCCCAAGAACCAGATAAAAATAAGGCATTTCTTAAGGGTTGCTCAAAACTTCCTGAAATGGTATCTATATAGTAAGTAGATGTTAATCCTGAAGTGTCTCCAGAAGCTAGTACAATCATAATTTGATCATAACCTCCTGCTACTAAGACATCAGAAGGAATTGTTTCTTGGTCAAAATCAAAGGAAAAAGACTCCCAAGTTTCGCCTTCAGAAAAGTTTGATTGTAGAAAGAGGTTGCTAGAACTTCCAATACTTGAGTTTTTTAAATACAACCGGATTCTGCTATTTGTGGTATTCAAATCAACAGTAGGTATAGAAATATAGGCTTTTAACGAAATTGTTTTTGATGATAAATCCGTTATTGGTACGGATAAATCGAAACTAACTTTAGGGTTTGTTTGTCCATCTCTAACAAATTTAGAGACTGACGCATTAGCGTTGATACTTGTTATTTCTGGATTTGTTTCATCGGTCGTAAATAGGCCTTTTTGTGCGTTGGCAAAATGGATGATGTTGGTGTGACTTGAGTTTTCATACCAAACTTGCTGTGCTGCAATAGGACTGTTAAAGATAAATACCAATAGAGCAATTAAATAAATTTTGTTAATCATACGTTTAGAAGGTGTTAATGAAAATTGTTTATTCTTAAGCTTTTTAAAAATTTAATTTATCATATCGATATTAATTGCTAAAGCCTAGCAAATGGATTATGCTTATACGAGATGAAATAATTATGTTATAAAGTTAATCGGACTGCTATTATTACGTTTTCTCTAATCCACCCATTTCTTACTGTATTCCGTCTAAGGGCTTTTATTGTAGGGGATTAGATGTAGTGGTTTCAAAATAATTTTATAAACCAATTTTTCAGAGGGTTTCGTTAGCGATTACGACATCAAAATTTCAGCAGAGGGTGAATTGATGGATTAAAGCAAAACTAAGAGCAAAATAAGGTATAGAATACCGAAGCTGTTTTGTTATTTAGCAAAAAAGTATAACATTTATTAATGTATCCCCTGAATTTAAAAAGACAGAAATGAAGTATAAGAACTATGTAACTTGCCTAATCGTCGCAATTTTTTGTTTTAGCTGTAATACACAACACCCAAAAGTATCGAGCCAGAAATCTCAAAGTACTGATAGACCAGAACCAAATGTTCTACTTTTACTTACTGATGATTTAGGTTGGCAAGATGTAAAAATCTATGATATTGATGAACCTTCGCCATACGAAACACCTAACATTGATGCCTTAGCGAAAAATGGCGTTCAGTTTTGGCAAGCGTATTCTCCAGCACCTACTTGTGCACCAAGTCGGTGTGCTATAATGAGCGGGAATCATCCAGCAAGAGCTCAAAAAACGCATGTTGTAGGTGGTGCTCCTCCTACGGTGTACGCTCGCAAAGAGACACAGCGTATCTTAGACCCTTGGTATAGCGGACGTATGCCAGAAAACGAAATGACTTTAGCAAGGGTTTTGCAGCAAAATGGCTACACCACAGGACATGCAGGAAAATGGCATATGGCTATTAATCACCACGCCTTTCCGCAACCAGAAGATCAAGGTTTTGATGTAACAACACATGATCGTGGTGTTACAAGTCCTCAAAAACCGCATCGTTTAACAGATTTTGCAACAACTGATGCTTCTGATCCTTACCGTTTAGATGAAAATGGTTTTCCTTTTCACCAAAACAATCAAGATGCCTTAAACTTCATAAAAGACAATAAACAAGATCCGTTTTTCCTGTACTATGCTACGTTTCTTGTGCACGCACCAATTCATACAAGGAGTAAAGCGCTTTTAGAAAAGTATTGTGAAAAGTTAGGGGTGCCTTTTCCAACGGATCCTGATCATTGGGAGTTAGAAGGACAGAATAATCCGTATTACGCAGCCATGGTAGAAATGTTAGATTATTATGTAGGACAAGTTTTTGAGTATTTAGAAACTACTGACGATCCACGATGGCCAGGCCACAAACTTATTGAAAACACCTATATTATTTTTACTTCAGATAATGGAGGCATGGAAGGCCATCCTGGAGAAGTTTTTACAGATAATTATCCATTAGACAAAGGGAAAATAAACGCTAAAGAAGGGGGAACAAGAGTGCCTTTATTAATCTCTGGGCCAGGTATTAAAAAAGGTGTAGAATCTAATGTTGTTGTAAATGGTCTCGATTTTTACCCTACAGTTCTATCTTTATTAGGTGTTGAAAAGCCTAAAGACAAACATTTAGATGGTGCAGATTTATCGACCTTATTATTAAAAGATCCTACAGATTCTAAATTGGTTTTGGATAAAAATGGCAATGAGCGAACAACGATGATGTGGCATTTTCCACATGCTTCGTACCAAAGCACCTTGCGTGTAGGAGATTATAAATTCATTAGAAATTATGATTATAAAAATAACCCAAGAAAATCACAATTTGAATTATACAAATTATATACGACTGATAAAGGAATCGCAGAGCGTGTAGATATTGAGGAGGCAAATAATTTAGCAACGTCTTATCCTGAAAAAATAAAAGAAATGAATGCGCAATTGACCTCTGTTTTAACAGAAATGAACGCGAGTTATCCGTCTTATAATCCGTATTACAAAGGTGAGATGGAACATAAAGAAACGGTTCCTACGGTATTATCTGCATCAAAAACACATAATAAAGTTGTTTTTAAATACAAAGAAAATGGTGCTGAGGTGGTTAAAGCTGATCTAATTTATACCACCAATGGTGGGCATCGTTACGAGGAGTGGTTTAAAATCGATGCAAAAATAAATACCGATGGTACTATAATAGCGAATTTACCAAAAGGAACCACGCATTATGTTATTAACGTAATTGATACGCATAATTTCTTAGTGAGCTATCCTGAAATGCCCACGATAAAATCACTTAGAAAGACGAAAAAAAAGTATTCAGATTATGCCTTAAGTAGTGAATAATTCATTATTTTATAAGGGCTTAAATAAATGATATTTTATTAAAAAAAATCATAAACCCTTCTGTTTTAGCTTGTATATGACCATTATACAAGAAATAAGAATGTTTTTGGGTGAATTAAGCAAGACGAATTTAAGTCATATGGCTAATTTTGATTAACTAATTTAAAACAATATATTATGAAAAAACAATTACTTTTTACGGCAGCGTTATTTGTTGCTACATGTACCACTTTTGCTCAAGAAGTTTGGTATGATATTGATAATTCAGTTACAGATTTAACATTGTCAAGTACAGTGAGTTGTGATGGTTGTACAGTTACAACGGAAGCCAATCCTGATGCTGCTGATGCTGCTGCTACCAATGTAACGTTATGGAAAGTCCCTGGAAGCGCTACCCCTGTTCTTGAAAACAAAGTGCTTAATTTTAGTTTTCCATCAGGTGAAGGTGTGACGCTTTCTGATTATTCTACATTAACTGTGACGGTACGTATTTATTTTCCTGAATACGATTATTTTAATGCCTTTGATAATGCAGACCGTTTTAGACTTTATTTAATGGATCAAGACGGTAATGGTTCTTATGTACAGAGAAAACTTCAAGAAACAAATGAAGGAGGGTGGCATCAATTGGTGTTTGATTTCAGTTCAGCTAGTGGAGCAGCACCTATTAGTGATATCGTTAAAGGTGAAATAAGAACAATTTATCAACCGACTAGGTTTGATAAC
Source organism: Winogradskyella marina (assembly GCF_015645385.1). Classification (GTDB taxonomy): domain Bacteria; phylum Bacteroidota; class Bacteroidia; order Flavobacteriales; family Flavobacteriaceae; genus Winogradskyella; species Winogradskyella marina. The sequence goes on along the minus strand of NZ_JADOET010000001.1, from coordinate 625,130 downwards.
CTAGATAACGATCTTGATTATTACATTGATACAATTTCAAGTAATAAAGCGATAGGGTCTATTACCTTATCAGTCGATGATCAGGAATTAAACGATTCTAAATTAAAATTATATCCAACGAGCGTGGTTAATACTTTTGAAACTTCAAGAGATATTGATTCTGCTGAGGTTTATAACTTAACAGGACAAAAAGTTAAAACATTTGGAGCACAAAACGCATTTGATGTTTCTAATTTAGCAGCTGGCATATATTTATTTCGTGCTCAGTTAGATAATGGAGCTACACAAACGTTGCGTTTTATTAAAGAGTAACGTATTATATCCCAATAAAAAAGTTCCTTGGTTAAATTGATCAAGGAACTTTTTTGTTTTTCTACAATAGTATAACATAATAAGGCTCTTAATTGCAAGATTTGAGTACCGATTATTAATCTACCTGTTATACATCAAAAGAGTTATATGAATTCAGAAAAGTGTGTAAAAGCCTGCTTATTAGTGTTGTTTACTTGTTTTTGCAAGAAATGAGAATACTTCTGGGTGAATGCAGCAAGAAGTGACTTCTCTAAATAGTTAGCTTTGACTAACTAATTTTAAAAGAATAAATATTATGAAAAAACAATTACTTTTTACAGCAGCATTACTTTTTGTTGCATTAACAGCATTTGGTCAAGCAACAGCACTTGACCCATTGGCGACAGATACACAAATTAGAGTAGCAGATACAGATTTTTCTCAAACTGATGGACCTTTTGGTGCAAGTGGAAATGGTGTTCATGTTAATGCAACTGAAGCAGAAGTTATTAATGGAACAATTAGTTTTGATGTGGTTTCCTCTGGAGAAGATTTCGAAACATCAATTATATTTCACGTAAGAAAATTATATGGTAATTCTGGTAGTGTAAATTTAACTATTGATGGCACAACAGAAGCGTTTCCACTGGCTCAAGATGCTGGTGCAGCCAATCTTGATGCTTATGAAACATTTAGCAATTTAACATTTTCGCAAAATGTAATGATAACATCGACTCCTAAAACGATAACATTGGATGTTAATATTTTAAAAGACGCTGCTGCTGAAGCTAAATTTAGATTCTATTGGGTTAGATTTACTAATGAAGCTTTAAGTGTCGATAATTTTGAAATACAAGAGACAACTGTTAATGTTTTTCCTAATCCTGCAAAAAATAGCTTTCAAATAGATTCTAACAATAGTATTGAGCGTGTAGAACTATATAATATTACGGGGCAATTATTAAAAACATATAGCGAAGAAGCTAATTATGATATTAGTGATTTAGCAACAGGAATTTACATTGCAAATATTAAGACGCAGTTTGGGTCTAAAACCTTGAGAATAGTAAAAGAATAAAGATTTTATTAATAACAAATTCATTCATTAAGAGTTCCGTAGTTACATTAACTATGGAACTTTTTTTTTCTATAGCATCTAAAAATTGTCACTTAAATTTATTTTGAAATTTAAGTGGTAGTATTCAATACATGAATCCATCACGGGTTTTAATACTAGTATTCCTTGGCCTGTCTAATAGTCTATTTAGACCGTCTGAGCCGTAAATTACAGGTGTTGGTAGTTTTGTGGGGCATAACAAAGGGTTAAAAGGATTGGTTTCTGTAGCGCTTCTTAAACGTCTTTTTCTATAGAGCAAGAGCTCAATAGAACTTATAGAAAGCAATATTACTAGTCAGCTATAGATTATGATGTTACTGAAAAACTAAGTTTTAATACCCAATTTGATTACTATGTGTTTTCAGATCATCAGTTTGCTACAGACCTGAAACTTCCTAAACAGAATATGGCTATTTCCTATAGTATTGGAAATAGCCATATTAGTCTTAATCTGGTTTTAATAGATTTTCTTGATAACAATGTTGATTTCGAAAAACGAAGTACGACTAACCTTTTTGATGAAACCACCTCAGAAAGTTTAGGACACTACATCATCTTAAGTTATACCTACAGATTAGGTAGTCGAAAGCAACAAAAAGCTGTTTTATTCCTTCAATAATTTTAAAGTCGATTTACTGCCGTCTTCATGTATGACTTCTAAAAAGTATAAGCCTGTTTTAAGCCCTGAGATATCGATGTCTTCATGCTGATTATTAAATTCGTATGCTTTAGCACCATGAATGTTATACAACACACCAGATGCTACGGCTTTTGAAAGACTAAAAGTCCCCTTTACAGGATTTGGAAATAGCTGAAGTGCTTGATTATTTGAAGCTACCTCTTCCACGCCCAAGCTACTTAAGTCTAAATGGAATGTAAGTGAGTAAACTCTAAACCTTGGTGTAGTACCTGCAGTAGCATTTGTAAGGTTAGTTACTAACAATTCCATAGTTTGCGCCGCTTCAGTGATAGTGACAGGCGTATTAAATTCATAATATAAATCATCGGTATCGCTAGTACTTGTGTACTCAAAACTTTGGGTCTCACCACCAATGGTCACATCAAAGTTTGCCGTATCACCTTCACGCGATCTTACTCTAAATGTGATCTTTTCACACAATACAGATTCGGTAGCCTTTACATTGATATTGAAACCATCGCCTCCGCCTTCTGTTCTCGTTTGTATAAATGCTGAGTTTGCAGTTGCATTTCCTATTAATTCTCCATAGACATCTGTACTTTCTGGTTCAAATTGTTGTGCTTCTTCCGTTGTATTAAGTGTGATTTTAACCACAGGAACTGTTGATACTTCCTCAGATTTAATTAAAAAATTATTTTCGTCTATGAGTGTGAAAACGATACCGATTGCCGTTTCTGGTACTTCAGCAGTAATCGTATTACCATTAACAGTGGCATCTATTTCAAACCATTCTTGATTATCTTCAGTATAAAGTAAATATGCTTTGTTAATCGCTGCTTCACCTGATTCTGTTGTTACGCTTGTAGTAGCAATTCGCGTATCTTGATTAAAAGAGCTTGCAATAATTGAAGGTACATTATTCTGATTTGCTAACGGTGCATCAGAGCCTGAGTAATCTGGATTCCATTGTGGAAACCTAGCGTCGTTATCGGCTAAAAATGTTTCTAGCTTGTTTGTCAGTTCATTTACAACAGTCGCATCAGCTGTATTGATGATGTTCGTAGTTTCTTCTATATCATAATTACTTCCATCAGTATTGTACAACTGATACAATTCATAAGAATTATCAACGTGATTTTTATAAAATTTATACTCGTTACTTCTAATAGCCGATTGCATTTGTATATCTTTATTATGCGGGAAATGCCAATAAAGATCTGTTCTTTCATTTCCATTCGCATCTGCGATAACAGTAGCTTCATTCTTTAAAAATGGATATAAATCAACACCATCTAATTTATCGGTAACACTTGCAGGAGCATCGGTGTCTGTTATAGATAAAATGGTTGGGTAGAAATCTAAATGCGAAACAACATTGTCATAATCTCCTACTGCTACATCAGGACCTGTAATAACCATAGGGGTACGAATACCACCTTCTTGAATATACTTTTTACCTTTATCTAAAGGGGAATTATCTGTAATGATTTCTGGGCCAGCATTCATTACACCTCCATTATCAGATGTAAATATGATATACGTTGTTTCGAATAATTTTTTACCTGGATGTCTTGGGTCATCTGTTGTTTTCAAATAATTGACCACTTTACCTAAACTCCAATCTAAAGAGGCAACCATAGCGCCATAATATGGATTTGTTTGTCCTCCTGTTGTAATATCTGTATCTGTCGTTGGTACAGGAATCCCTAATTTATCACAATAATAGGTTAGCAAAGCTAAATCTCTAGTTTGTATAGGTGTATGCACTAACCACGTAGCCATATATAGGAAAAAAGGCTCTGAATTATTAACTTCTAAAAATGCTAAAGCTTCTTCTGTTACGGCATCATAAGGTCTTCCGTCCTCATCAATCATATAAGGATCATTGGGATCACTTGTTGCATAACCTGTACTTCTATCAGGCATGCCAGATTGAATACCTCGACCAGTGTATTGAGAATCAAAGCCTTGGTCTACCGCTTCAGGAAATCGATTATGACTAGAGGCCATATGCCATTTACCAACATGACCCGATACATAACCTGAAGGTGCTAAAGCTTCAGCAATGGTCGTTTCTTCAACATGTAACCTTCCTTTGTAAAAAGGAGGAATCATTTTATCATTATTATTGTTAGTATTGACTTCTGGGATTCGTCCACCAGAGACATGTGTCATTCCGGTTTGTGTGGTATGACGACCACTCATCATCGCAGATCGCGATGGTGCGCAAGTAGGAGCAGGCGAGTAGGCCTGTGAAAAATTAGCTCCTTCTGCAGCTAAGCTTAACATGTTTGGGGTTTCCCATGGCACTGGCGTGCCTTCGTCATTCAATTGGGTGTCTTGCCAACCCAAATCATCTACATAGAATATAATCACATTTGGCCTATCAATGGTTTGGCCATAAATCTGTGGTGTTAAAAATAGACTAAATAAAAAAAATAGTGTAGTGTTTCTCATCTTAAAATTATTTTGGGTAAAGTTAGATTTTATAGAGAGTTCACTTATGCTATAATTACCCAAAACCTTTCTGAAATCACCCTTCAAATTTCTGAAATCACCCATTTACATAGGTAAAACGGAATTTCTAGGGTGCTAATAGAGTTGTCTGTTTTAAAATGTTAAATCACTATTTGTCAGTAGTATAGTTGGCAATCTAATTGAGCTCAGACACTAGCGTTTTACAGCGTTCTCTGTATTCATTTAAAATCTCTAAATACTCTTTATTTCCAACTAAGTTATTCTGCTCTTTTGGGTCGTTTATGATATCAAATAGTTCTTCGTAAATAGGTTTTTCATCTGTTTCAATAGATTGATTTGGGACATATTTTTTTCGATCATTCGCTTTACTAAACGAGCGAATGTATTTAAACTGTTTACTTCTCACGCCTTCTTGTCTTGGATAGCCTTGATCTGTAAATAGATTTTCTAAAAAGATGTCTTCTCTCCAATCTGTGTTTTCTCCATCTATTAAGGGCAGCATACTTTTTCCTTGATAGGATTGTGGCGTTTGTACACCACACATTTCTAAAATAGTGGCAGGTATATCTTGTCCAACTACCAATTCGTCAATCACTTTTCCTTTCGTTTTATCCTTGAAAAACGGGGAATACACAATCATTGGTACATGAACAGATTCATCATACAAAATGGTTTTGCCGCCTAAGCCGTGTTCGCCTAAGAACAAACCATTGTCGGAACAAAATACAATAATGGTATTGTCGGCTTCTCCTATGTCTTCTAGAAAGTCACGTAGTTTGCCTACCATGAGATCGATAGCATAATTAGCGCGATCCATTTTTAGCTTTTCATTTAATAATTTCCCTTTTTTAGACGTCACATAATATTTCATTAAATCGGATGTGGCATACACTTCTTCCGGCAAACTAATAGCTTGAGGGTAGTTATCTGGTAATTCCATTTTATGCTTTACATCATCATATTTGGTTTTGTAGTATTCTGGATCTGTTTCGCGAGATCCCATACCTCCAATACTAGAGGCATGCGGAAGATTTAAGTTAATCCAAGCTGAAAAAGGCTTGTTAGGATCTCTTTTCTTTAATTGATTTTTAATAGAAGGATCCGCATTTTCATAGAAGTAATCGTAATCATCTCCTTGTGACAAATAAGCTTTTGTCGCTTCTAGTAGGCCTTCAACTTGTGTTTCGTTTTTAAGATTGTTGAATTGCTTGTGCTTTTTGGCTGGATAAAACCCTAAATGCCCATTGCCATAATAACTGAAATCGGTATTTTCAACTAAAGGTGTATCTTTTCGGTCTCCAATTTTGGTGTGGTGTTTCCCAATAAAAGCCGTGGAATACCCCGCTTTTTTTAGTTGGGCTTGCCAGCTGTTTTGGTAGGTTTCTTCAGAGATCACATGTTTTGAAACATAGGTGAATCCAATTTTATTTTTGCGTTCCCATTGCCCAGTAAAGATATTAGCTCTGCTTGGGCCACAAATAGGACTTGTAATATATGCGTTGTTAAAAAAGACCCCTTCCTTAGCTAACTGATCTATATGTGGTGTTTCAGCTATTGGGTCGCCTGTCATGCTCAGTGAATTAAACCGTTGGTCATCCGAAAAAACAAAAATAACATTCGGTTTCTTTTGTTCTTCTTGTGCTTTGCACGCTATAAAAGAAGCGCATATAAGGATGCTGTATAGAATAGTTTTTTTCATGTGTTTATATGTATGGTTTATTTAAGGTCACACGCTGTTCGCTATTAATCATTATCCTTTCGTGATAAAATGTTGAACATGCTCGTTTCATAATACGTTTAGTAAGAACTGTAATAGTCGTGACCTGGTAGTCGTTTTGTTTTTTCACCATAACCGAATAGATTTTGCTCTGCTTCCGATTTTGGTAATTCTTTAATACTTAAATCTGTTTTGTTTATTTCTTTGGAAGTAATAATAACGGATTCATTTTGTTTTAAATCAATGTTATAAGAACCATCTTCAGATTGATTGATAACAACCGATTTTCCATCGATATAAAACTGTGGGTTTTCAAAATCAACTTGAACGACACAAGCTTTTCCTTTTAAACTTTTTACAGATACAAACTCTGTGTTTCCATCTATTTTTTTAGCACTGACTAAAAAGGCACCTTCCGTTCTTAAGTTGTGAAACGCAACATCTTTCCATTTTTTCGGGTTTGCAGGAAATACACGTATTTTCCCTCCCCAACTTTGCAACATCATGTCGTGTAAGCTTGTGGCAAAGGACAACGGACTTTCAATAACCGGATTTATTTTTCCTTCGGAATACATGGTTGTAGATGAAATATTTTTATGTTTAATTAAAAAATCAAGATAATAATACGCTTTATCGGCATCGCCTAAATTAGCATACATAGAAGATGCGCCAGTCGCTGTATAACCTGTAACAGGCATGGCTTTGATTTTTTTGCCACTATTAAACGTCACATCTAACCAATGGTCTAGAGACGTCCGTAATAATTTTTTATCTTCTTCTTTTTCTGGTGTAATCACCATTAAAGGATAATAGGCGAGTAGATGTGAATAGTGCCTGTGCGGATTTTCAAAAGGTCTATCTTTTCCTACCATAAGACCGTTTTCATCAATCTGAAACTCCACTAAATTATCTAATAAGTGTTGCCATTCTTTTTTAAGCGGATCGTTTATGTGATGCTGATTATCAATATCAATTAATGTTTGAGCACTCCAACGAATTAAAGCCAACGTAAAATTAATATCTTGACCACGTCCTGGTTTGTATTCGGGCGACCAACTGTATTTAATATGAATTTTACTGTCTTCGGCATCTACAGGATTGTCTTTAATATAGTTGAGGTAACTATTTACGGTCTTCTTTAAAATCGGAAACAATTTATCGCGCATACGACTATCATCGCCTGCAAATTGGCAATGCAACCAATAATCGTTTAACATCCATGCTAACATATCTGGCACTTTTGCGCCGTTGAAAGCAATGAGGTCTTGCGGCATTAAAGCAGCAACGGCAGCACTGTTTTTCCAGTGTTTTGGTGTGTTGCCTTCTAAATTAGCAGTGTATTTATCAATGTTATTGGGTAAAGATTCACCAATAAACATTCTATTAGCAGTTAAATGCGTCCAATAAATCAATTGCACATTTAAATCGCCCCAAACCATTGGCCAAAATGTTCGGTTATACCAAGGTCCCATTAAATCTAAAATTGGGCCGTTTCCTCTAGAAGCTGAGCCTAATTTATACATTTGTATCCAGTAGAAAGACTCTTTTTCAGCATCGTTAAGCGTTAAAAAACTTAAAGGGTAGTAGTCGTGCCACCATTTTTGGTGGGTAGAAATAAAGTTGTTCTTTTGGATTAAATCCTCAGCCTTTTTTAAATTTTCGGTAACAATGTCTAAAGAATTATGCTCAGGGAAACTGTGATGTACACTCGCTATTAATTGTTGTTTTCCTGAAGCTGGACCTGTTGTTTTCCATCCTGTTGTAGTTTCTCCTCTATTATCAAATAAGGCTTGATAGCAGAAATTATAACCATTTTTTTTACTGAATTCTGCCTTTGGTGCCATTTCCAAAGTCACCGCTCGCATTTTATCCCAAGTGCCACCTTTTGGACCGCCACCGCTTTTTAGAACTTCATAAACTGGTGGAATAGGGGCTTCGGCATGCCAAGTAATTTCTACATCTTCATTTTTAGCATCGGTTTCAAAATAGATGATATCAGTGGTGCTATGGGTAAGCCCTTTAATGGTATAGCTTCCTTGAGATGTTGTTATAGTGCCTGTTAATTCTGCATTCCATAAATCTAAACGCATATCTATATCGGTGATTTTTCCTTTAGATTTCAGTTTAAAATGACCTAATGGTAATCTACTACGTTTAATCCAAAGCATTTCATCAGCCTTTGTTTTAGCTTCTCTATGATCGTAATAATCATGACGACCTATATGTAATGAGATGATATTGTCTTTTTCCTCTGGACTTTGATATAATAGAAATCCAACATTACCATTTCCTGAATAAGGTGCAGTTTGCCATTTATCTGGAACAATATCCCAAAGCATGTCGTGTTTAGACAAAAAGGATTCGTAATCCACTTTAAAATCGACCTGATTATTCTGAGAAAATAAGGGACTCGAAATAATAATAAAAAGTAAAAGAATACGTAATTCAAATTTTAATCGAAACATGGACTATGATTAGTTTATACAATGTGTAACAAATATATTTTATTAACTAAGGAAAAGCGTTCTCTAATCTTGCATTTACTTTCTTTATTTCAGCATTCGGTCCATAAACGGTAGCTAAATCTATATTTAAATATGAAATAGGATGCCCTTAAAAAAAACGAATTGACCATAAGAAAGTAGCGGATGACCCGCGATGATTTAGTCAAGTTCAAATTGAGTAAGCAAATGGTCGATAACAGAAAACAGATTTTAGTCTTAATTCATAGGTTTACGATATTAATTCCAATATCCAATCTAAATCGACATGTACAAATCTATAATTGCAATTTTTGTTTTATGTTTTAGTCAAAATATACTAGCACAAAAACAAGTAGACACGAGTCGTCCAAATATCATATTTATTTTTGCTGATGATATGGGAATAGGTGATGTTTCTCATACCACAGGAAAAGCTGCAACACCACACTTAGACCGTTTGGCAGAAGAAGGTATTCGTTTTACGGATGCACATACATCATCTTCGGTGTGTACACCATCTCGTTATTCGCTTTTAACGGGACGTTATAATTGGCGTACAAGTTTATCTAAAGGGGTTATTCATAAACCGACTACCAAACCGTTGCTAAAAAAAGAGGAAACAACGGTCGCTAGCTTATTAAAGCAAGCAGGTTATCATACAGCGATTATTGGCAAATGGCATTTAGGTATCGAATGGGAATTATTACCTGACTTCAAGAAAGAAAAATGGCAAATAGGTGGCGGATGGAATATCGATTACACAAAACCTGCCGTTACGCCAACAAGTAATGGTTTTGATTACTATTTTGGAATCGCCGCTTCTTTAGATATGCCTCCTTATGTATATATTGAAAATGAAAAAGTGACAGAAATCCCTTCTGTTATGAAGGACCCAAATATTCGTGGTCGAAAAGGACCTGCAGGTCCTAGTTTTAAAGCGGATCATTGTTTACAAGATTTTGCAGAGAAATCCGTGACGTATATAAATGAGCGAGCTAATGAAAAAGAACCGTTCTTTTTGTATTTGCCATTAAGTTCTCCGCATACTCCTATTGTACCTAGTGAAAAATGGAGAGGAAAGTCGCCACTTGGTGATTATGGTGATTTTTTAATGGAAACGGATTGGGTTGTTGGAGAAGTTTTAAAGGCATTGGATAAACAGGGCTTAACCGAAAATACCATTGTTTTATTTTCTACAGATAATGGGTGTTCACCCGCAGCAAAAATTCCAGCTTTACAAAAGAAAGGACATTCACCAAGTGGGAATTTAAGAGGGAACAAAGCCGATATTTACGAGGGAGGCCATCGCGTTCCTCTTATTGTGCGTTGGCCAGAAGTTATCAATACAGGAACACAAACAGATAGATTAACCTGTTTGACGGATTTTATAGCTACATGTTCTGAGATTACGGATATAAAATTAGAAGGGACATCAGGTGTAGATGCCGTTTCCTTTTTATCCACATTGAAAGATCCAACCATTACAAACAGAGAAGCCATTGTGCACCATAGTATTAATGGCTCTTTTGCTATTAGACAAGGCAATTGGAAACTAGCACTTTGTCCTGGCTCTGGAGGTTGGAGTACGCCAAGAGCAGGTCAGACTCCAGAAGGATCACCTAATGTGCAGTTATTTGATTTAGCCAATGATATCGCAGAAACCACCAATTTACAAGATAAATACCCTGAAAAAGTAGAAGAATTAACCCAACTACTTCAATCTTATGTAGATAAAGGAAGAAGTACACCTGGAGAAATTCAAAAAAATGATAGAGACATCAATATCTATTCAGAAGATATAGCCAACTAAATTACAGCTTTAAAAGGAATAAAAAAATAAGGTTCTACCACGAATGATGTGGGACATAAGAAATTAGAAATTAGAAAAAATGGAAAAATAATTATACACTATTAAACTAAAGATTCTCAATTAGATTGTCCCCTTGAGGGGACTTTAGGGGTGTTCTTGGTCATTTTTTCCTATGAAACGCCTAGATAAACACAGTTTCTACCCACACAAATATTGGTAGAACCAAAAATAATGTAAACGAATGAAAAAAATAATCACCTTATTACTAGCACTGTGTATTGTACCATTATATGCACTAGACATTCATGTCTCCACAAATGGTTCGGATACTAATGAAGGCACAGCGTCTAAACCTTTGCTAACTATAAAAGCAGCACAATCTAAATTAAGAGCTAGTGGACGTTTAGGTAAAGAACCCTGTAAAATCATAATTCATCAAGGCATTTATAGGTTAAAAACGCCTTTACAAATTACAACTGAAGATAGTGGTACGGCACAATTTCCTGTTATATATACCGCAGCAAAAAATGAAGAAGTTGTTATTACTGGAGCACAATTAATTACCTCTAAATGGGAATTATTTAAAGATGGCATCTATAGAACTCATGTGGGAGATTTAAATGCTATAGATCAACTTTTTGTAGAGCATAAAAGACAGCATATGGCACGATATCCTAATTTTAACGCAGGATTTATACCTACCGATGGTGACGATTCAGTACGTGGAAAAAAAGCAGGAACCGTTCCTTTTTCAGGAGCGACACCAGACGCTTGGGATGCTAAAAAAGCGGCAGAATGGAAAAACCCTGAAGGCGCCATCTTAAATGGTATGCACAGAGGGCTTTGGGGTAGTCAACATTATTTTGTAACTGGTAAAAACGATAAAGGCGAATTGGTTTACGAAGGTGGTTGGCAAAACAACCGATCTGCGCCACCGCACAAAGGCTATCGCATGGTTGAAAACGTTTTTGAAGAATTAGATGTGCCAGGAGAATGGTATCACAATACCAAGGAGGGTTGGTTATATTATATGCCAGAAGCTCATATAAGCCTTAACGACACAAAGATTGAAGCGGTCCTTCAAATTAAGCACCTTATTGAAATTTATGGGGATCATAAACTACCTGTTGCAGAAATGGTTATTCACAAAAGTGGTAATGCACAAAAAGAGACCGTTGTTAAAAACTACGAAACTACGAATCCGGTAAAACATATTCAGATTTCTGGCATTCACTTTACAGGAACAAAAAGAACTTTAAAAGAAACGATTGAGCCTTTACTAAGAAGTGATTGGTGCGTATATCGTGGCGGCGCTATTCATATTCGTGGGACAGAGCATATTGTTGTTAAAGATTGTTCCTTCGAAGAACTAGGAGGAAATGCTGTTTTTATTGATAGTTATAATCGTAATGTAGAAATTAAAAGCAACTTTTTTCAGAATAATGGTTCTACGGATGTCAACTTGGTAGGTTCCTTTGCTGCGGTTCGTGATCCCGCTTTTAATTTTCACCATCTTCCACCAGCCATGGATGAGATAGATACTACAATTGGTCCAAAATCAGAAGATTACCCAGCAGATTGCCTAGTGGAAGATAATCTGATGATGCGTTGTGGTCGTTTTGAAAAACAAGCCTCAGGGATTAATATTTCTATGTCATCACGAATTACACTTCGTCACAATACCATTAGTCACACACCAAGAGCTGCCATAAATATTTGCGATGGTACTTGGGGAGGTCATATTATAGAATGGAACGATTGTTTTGAAACCGTTTTAGAAACACACGATCATGGTGCATTTAATTCTTGGGGAAGAGACCGTTTTTGGTTTAGAGCTTCACCTTCAGGGCCAGATTTAATGGATGAAAATGGAAAGCCCATGATTAGTAATTATATTGAAAAGTATCCAGATATGCCTTTATGGGATGCTTATCAAACCACTATAATTCGAAATAACAGAATGCAATGCGATCATGGTTGGGATATTGATCTCGATGATGGCTCTACGAATTATGAAATCTATAATAATATAAGTTTATCAGGAGGTATAAAAACTAGAGAAGGTTATCATCGTGTTGTTACCAACAATGTCATCCTTGGGAAAGGATACACCTGTAATGTACCATATCCTAAACCAACACATGATGTTTTTGAAAGAAATATTCTATGGGGTTCACCAACGTATCGTTCTAGCAATCCAACGCTTTGGGGAGGAACTAGAAATTTCAATTTTGTTCATAATCCAGATGCTAAAAATGTGGTACCGGCTTACGGCGTACAGCAGCAAACACTAGATGATGCAGAAAGTCTATATGGAAATGTTCTGTTTTCGGGAGAACCTCAACATGGCGACTTTACAGTTTCAAATAATTCAGAAGCATTACAACTTGGATTTAAAAACTTTCCGATGACTGGTTTTGGTGTGACTTCTGAAAAATTGAAGCATTTGGCAATGCAACCACAAATTCATACACCAAAAGAAATAGCCTCTAATGTATTTGTGAAGTCTAAGTTGAAAGGATTATTTGGAGCTAAGTTTAAAACGTTAGAAACAGAAGCAGAACTTTCTGCAACAGGAATGTTTGACACCTATGGAGTTTTATTGGTTTCTGTTCCTAAGAAAAGTAAATTGGCAAGAATGGGGTTTAAAGTGGATGATGTAGTGATCGAAATAAATTCGGATAAAATAAAAGAAGAACAAACTTTTTTCAAATATATGAGGAGCTTGCCAAAGGGAGAACACACCGTAAAAGTTTGGAGGCACCAAAAACAAGTTACTTTTTCTTTTATAAACTAAATAACAGAGTAACGTCCGTTTTTATCATACTTAAAAAATAAATTGATGAATACAAAGAACAGAATAAAAGTAAATAAAGTCATTTTATCAATACTTACAATTAAATTATTTGCCGCTTGTGGAGTGCAACAAGAACAGCAAACGAGTTCATTAAAGGCTGATATTTGGACCATTGCGTCTCAGGAAGACTGGCAAGCGAATATAGCTACAAAATCAAACTTGGAAATCACCAATGGAAAAGTGGTTCCTACTGAAAATGAAGCTATTTTTAAAAGCACCTTAAAAAAATTCACGAAAAAAAGGGCTGCAAAATCCATTACATTTTCACAATCACCAGAATGGTTAAATTGGGAACAAATTGCGCCTGTAGGACCTGCAAACTTAGGTGATGCTCCTGTGGCATTGCAGTTAGGCGATGGAAATTACTGGATGTTTGGTAGATATGATACTAGAGATAACAAACGACCAGCATCTTTTAAAAGTAAGGATACCGTTTTAAAAGGGTATGATGTGGTGTTGAAAACGACACATCTTAAAAATCAATTTGATGCTCCGGGAGGATTAAAAAAATCAGAAAGAGGTTACCATGCTTGGCAAAGTATTGATATGAAAAATTGGGTGCATCATGGTCCAATAACAGATGCGTCTTCACGTTGGGTGACTTCAGCAGAGTATGTTGATGGAAAGTTTTATTTTTATTACGATTTTCCAAACGATCAAGACCCACATTTACTTATTGATGAAGATCTAACGGATGGTCTAATTGGTAAAAAGATGGGCATGGCTTTTAAGGATCCATCAGATGGTTCAGATTGTGCAGTCATCAGAGATTTAGATGGTAATTTCCATATTATAGCTGAAGATTGGTCGCCTATTGATGCTTCTACGCATGCATGGGATTCGCCCTTAGCAACCCATGCGGTAAGTGATGATGGTTTTAATGATTTTAAAATTTTGAATCCTCCTGTTGATGAACGTACCCAACCCACAGGAAAATTTGCAGAATATGCACATCCACATTGGTTTAAGGAAGATCCTGATAACTATCCTGGAAAAGTTTCACAAGTTGATATTCCAAAACAAAGGATTAAAAAAGGAGATGTTGTTGCTTTTGGTACCTACGAAATCCACGAACCAGAACAGAATGCATTCGGAGATTGGGCTTCTATCGCTATCGGAGGACAGTACTATTTGTTTGCAGATTATGATCCAGCAGGTAAGACAGGTGGTAAACATATGAGTGCTGCTTGGTTTACGTCTAATGATATTAATAAACAATTTGAATTTTGTGGAAATATTGGACAAGGCCACCCAGATCCGGATATTATGTTTGCAGAAGGTAAATACTACCTACTTACGCAAACAAAGAATGATTATGTAAGTTCTGGTCCTTGGGTGGAAACTGTAGAAGTAAGAATGGGAGTTGATACCACTAATGATGGACGTATCAATGTTTGGAGTAACTGGCAGCTTGTAAAAGAACACTATGACTATATAAAAGGTTTTTCTAAGCAGGTTGAAAAAACACCAGCACAGTTGCATTTTTCAGACTTACCTAAAGGCTATGGTTTTCAATTTGAGGTTAAAATGACCGATACTACAGAAAATGAATCCAAACCAATTTTAGATCAGGTGGTTGTGTCGTTTGAGGATTAAGATTCTGAAATCTTAGTATTAATATCAAAAAAATAAAACAAGAAAATGAATAAAGTCTTTATACTGGTACTCTCATTTTTATTATTTACGGGTTGCGGAGTTCCTAAAAACAAAAGTATTTCAAACGAGAAAGCCATTGCAGCGTATGATGTAAAAAATGTAAGAACTTCAATTGATAAAAAATTTAAAGACTATAAAGTAGAAGAATTTTTGTTTGAAGGGCATAATGCAAAGATTGTGTTTCCAAACACTAAAAATTCAAATAATTACTGGATTTGGAGAGCTCGATTTTGGGGGCATGAGCCACAAGTAGATAAGGCTTTGTTAGAAAAAGGTTTTCATGTGGTGTATGTTGATGTAGGCAATTTATTTGGAAATGATGAAGCTGTTAGCCTATGGGACAGCTTTTATAATTATTGTGTAACTAAATACAATCTTAATTCTAAAGTTGTTTTAGAAGGCATGAGCCGTGGCGGTTTGATCGTTTATAATTGGGCATCAAAAAACACAGACAAAGTATTTTCTATTTATGGAGATGCGCCAGTATGCGATATAAAGAGTTGGCCTGGTGGTCTTTTTAATGGAGAAGGACATGCTAAATCTTGGGAGAACTGTTTAAAAGCATACAATCTAGACGCTAATTCTGTAAAAGCGTACAAGAACAATCCTGTTGATAATTGTGTACATATTGCAAAAGCAAAAATACCTGTAATACATGTTTATGGGGATATGGATACAGTAGTACCTTATGAAGAAAACACAGCTATAGTTGCAGAGAAAATCAAAAAAGCTGGAGGGATAATTAAAATAATACGAAAAAAAGGTGTCGGACACCACCCGCATTCATTAAAAGATCCCACACCAATTGTAGAATTTATTCTAGAAAGTGTGAAATAGCCGATCTCGTTTTTTTGAGACAAACCAGAATTTAATTTTTAGAGGTCAGTAGATAGTTACTCAAATTAGAGTTCAAATTTGACCTAAATATCTGGTTGAGCGCAGTCGAAACCTACTTTTTGTAAACAAATAATTCTCGACTGCGCTCGAACTGACAAAAGAACTAACTATTAAGCCTTAAATATCAAGATATCAATTTTTAATTTGGATAAGTACTTAACTAATGACCTCTATTAATTTTAATTAAATATGATGAATAACAAAAGTTTATTAACCGCTCTTGCAGTGCTGTTATTGATAGGAAACGCTTTTGCAAAAGATATTTACGTATCACCAAAAGGAAACGATGCTAATTCCGGAACAAAAAACAGTCCTTATTTAAGTTTTGAAAAAGCCTTACAAGAGGTGAAAAAGTATGCAAGCAAAGAAGCTGTTACGGTCTGGTTTGCTTCAGGCGAATATTACCTCAATGAGACCATTACAATAAACAGTAGTTATTCAGGGACGTTAAAAAATCTTGTTATATTTTCAGCTTTACCTGGATCAAAGGTCATTATGAAAGGCTCTCAGCATTTAAAGCATCTGGAATGGAAAGCCTATAAAAACGGTATTTATCAAGCACAAGTTCCTGAAGGATTAGCTATGGATCAATTATTTGTTAATGGAGAACGCCAAGTTAGAGCACGATTTCCTAATTACGATTACGAGAATCCACTTCGTGAAGGAAAAGGCTATCATCAAGTCACGGGCGGTACCAATAAACGTTATGACAAATGGTTTTCCTATGATCCTAAAACCTTTTCAGATAAAACATGGGAGCATCCAGAAACAGGAATAGTACATGGTTTTCAAAGTCATAATTGGGGAAATATGCAGTATAAAATTAAATCCATCGATAGAGAAGAACATAAAATATACCTCGATGAAGGTGGTTGGCAGTTACAAAGAACACATGGTATTGGCGGGAAAGGAAAAAAGGCTTCATATTATTTTGTTGAAAATATTTTTGAAGAACTAGATGTTCCTGGAGAATGGTTTTTAAACAAAGAAACCAATACCCTTTACTATTATCCTACTCAAGGTGTTAAGTTAAGTGACGTTAAAATTGAAGTTCCTATTCTAGATGACATGATTCAGTTGAAGGGCACTAAAGAAGCACCTGTAAAACATATTCAGTTTAAAGGCTTTCATTTTACACAAACCAATTATACGTTTATGGAATCTTATGAACCACTTGCTCGTGGAGATTGGGCTATTCACAGAGGCGGCACCATTTTTATGGAAGGTACAGAAAACCTGTTGATCGAAGATTGTAATTTTGAATATGTAGGCGGAAATGGTGTGTTTATGAGTGCTTACAATCGTAATAATAAAGTAAGCGGTTGTCGATTTGTACACACTGGAGAAAGTGCGGTTTGTTTTGTGGGATCGCCGGAAGCTGTTCGGTTTTATCAAACTTGGGACGATAGATTAATGCATGGAAAAAATTGGAATGAGATGCGTGAAAATATGGACTTAGAAGCTGGTCCTAAAACACCAGATTATCCAAAGAATTGCGTAGTTGAAAATAGCATCATGCACGATTTTGGTGATGTTGGTAAACAAGTGGCAGGCGTTTACATTTCTATGAGTCATAAAATTACAGCGTCTCATAATACTATTTATAATTGTCCACGTGCAGGAATCTGTATTAATGATGGCACTTGGGGAGGACACCTAATCGAATTTAATGATATATGGGAAACCGTAAGAGAAACAGGAGAACACGGGCCGTTTAATTCTTGGGGACGAGAAAGACAATGGAAAGGTGGTAGAGGAACGGATGAGCATTTTATTAAGGAATTGACGCGACTGGATGCTATTGATAATGTCGTTATTCGAAATAACCGAATTGCCAATTACCGTAAATCTATTAGTGCAGGAAATTGGACTATTGATTTAGATGATGGCTCTAGCTACTATGAAATCTATAATAATTTAAATTTAGGATCTACCATTAAATTAAGAGATGGTATGGGACGAAAGGTGTTTAACAATATAACCGTTAGTGCGGTTCCTTTGGGTTGGCATGTATGGCCAAAAAACTCAGAAGACGAAGTTTATAAAAACATTTTTGTCATTGCTGGTGCTGTACCTGGGAATAAGGCACCTACAAAAAACTTTATACGTGAGGTAGCTTTACCAATCGAAGTTAAATGGAGTACCAACTACGATAAAAACCTATACTGGAATGTTAATTACCCTGAAGGTTTTACTATGACACAAGATATGAACTTGGAGGAATGGCATAGAAAAGGGTATGACCTAGGTTCTATGGTAGCTCATCCTAATTTTGTGGATCCAATAAACGGTAATTATCAAGTGCAAGAGGATTCACCAGCATTAAAATTAGGGTTTAAAAATTTCCCAATGGATGAATTTGGTCATCAAATGACACGTATCTTGCCTTTTGGAGGTGATTTTGAAAATGAGATTGAAGTTCTTTTAGAAGCAGATATTAGAGCAGGAAAGGGAGCTAAGGTCTATTTCACCACTGATGGTTCAGAACCCAATAGGAATTCATCTGTATATTCATCACCATTTAAAATAAAGAATACTACCGTAATAAAGGCAAGAACTTTTAATGCTAACGGCATTGCAATAGGATTTACTGCAGAAGCTGTCTTTAATAAAGTAAAAACGCTTACGTATCCAAGCTGGTTGAATACCTTAATTGCTGGTGAATATAAAGCAGAATATAGCAATCAGGAGAAAAACACCAAAACTAGAAAGGCACTTGAAAAAGAAATACATGGCGCATTATTAATTAATATAGCAGACGATCCAGATTTAATAGATGCCACAGGTGGGTACAATTTTGGTTGTTATATTAAGACGTTGGATTCCAAAAAGGGACAAATGTGGTTAGATGCTGGATTGCACAAAGATTGGGTAATCCAAAAACTAAACAAGCATAAAATTTCAAATATTGCACATTTACAGAAGTTCCTTAAAACCTATTCAGGCAAAACAGTAACCATTACTGCGGTGAGAGATTATGGTACTAAGGTATTTGAGGTAAGCATTCCATAAGTTCATTTAGAGTAAATATTTCATGACTAAAAACTAAACCTCAATTAGGATTATCTAATTGAGGTTTAATTTTTTTAATAGACTTATTATATCGAAAATCGGTAGCTGTTGTGTTTGAAACAATTCCTACTCCCATATCATTAATAATATAAATGAATTTTATTGGAGCTGTTTTTATCCGCTTTTATTGGTTCAGAACTGCTAAAAGCAAAATAAATAGTGAATACGAATAGTGTTCTTTTTATAAAAACAGATAGTTATTGATATAATTTTTTAATGCCAAGTTATCTTAGATTGTCTCGTTTCGGTATCAACCCAAACGGAAGCATGTTCAAACTCGCGCGTAAACTCCCAACCTGTACTTGATGTTCTCTGATATGCACCTTTTGGGGCTCCTAATGGGTTTTGCAATTCTGGATAATCCATTAAAGAACCATGAGCCAATTGCCATCCCCAACCATATTGAAAATAGGAATATGGCTGTGCTCCAATTAGGTAACAAGCGTGATAAAACTCTAATTTCTCTTTAGAAAGTTTCGCAAATCGTTTATTTCTAAATTTTCCTTTGTAAAATGACGGGTCTGAAACAGCTACGCTGTCATACTCTACACCAATTCTAAATATAGAAATTTTTCCTGCTTTAGAAATCCTAAGCATATCTTCCCAATCATTCAATAGTTTTTCTTTACTTAATAAGTTATTGCCATAATGTTCAAACATATTGGCATCTATAGAAGGGAAAACATGTTGTGCCAATTTAGCATTTGCATTATTACCTAGTAATATTTTATCTGAACCTAATTTTTCTTTTAAAGCTTTCATCATAGCTCCCATAGCTTTTTGAACCTCTTGGACTTTATCTTGGCGTAACCATGAAAAACCATGCATTTGGTCTATAAAAGCACCATCGGCACCAGAAAACGCAACACCTTCTGCAACCGTGTTTACCCACCATTCTTGAAAATCAGGATTTAAAACATCAAAATAAAAAACGTTTTTTCGCTGCTCTAATTCCTTGGTTTCAGGGTTTTCTATTAAGAACGCCTTAAGCTCAGGGTGATTATTAATATTTTCATGCGTAAAATTCTTATTATAAGATGTAAATGGCCATGCATAAGCCGAATTAAAATAAAAAAGCACTTTCATATCTGGCTTTAGCTTTTTAAACGCTGCGACTTCATGTTTTGCGCCTAATTCTGCAGCTCCTAAATCCCCATGTCCATGTGATTTTTCAATACAAATAAAATCTGTTCGTTCTGCAATAAATTCAACTTCTTCTGGATGTAAAACGCGTTTTGGATCCCCAAACATATAATACATTGGGGTCGTTTTCCAATTAAATTTGGGATAAAATGGTTTCGTTTCAAAAGTACTACCATCACTTATTTTATAAGGGGTTTGAGCTGTTTTACATGAGCAAAACAATAAAACGATTGACATTGCAATAGTAACAGAAAGACTATGTTTCATTAAATAAATATTTTGTTGTTTATATAATTCCTTTTAAAATTGTAGTTCCGATAAAGGATTTTTTTTAATAAAAAAGATGTTTTATAGATGATTCTTAAAACGTATAAATTTTAGAATTAAAAATAAACTTGCCTCAGCCGTTTATTTATAAATGAATTTAAGTTCTTTAAAAAATTCCATCGCTTTTTCCATAGTTGAATTAAAAATAACATCTGTATTTTTCTTTCTGAAAAAAGAACCATTAAAAAAACCATGACC
This sequence comes from Winogradskyella marina, assembly GCF_015645385.1. Classification (GTDB taxonomy): domain Bacteria; phylum Bacteroidota; class Bacteroidia; order Flavobacteriales; family Flavobacteriaceae; genus Winogradskyella; species Winogradskyella marina. Next base: position 604,444 of record NZ_JADOET010000001.1, on the reverse strand, counting down.
TTCCCCTTCATATGCAATCAATTCACAACTATTCCCTACCTCATTCATCAATTTTGTAAAGCGTTGTACATTTTCAAACGGAACTGTTTTATCAGCCGTTCCATGAAAAATTAAAGTAGGTACAATTCCTTCACGAACATGGCTGCAAGGAGATATTTCCGTTTTTCTCGCTTCGCCCACTTTTTTCAAGCCATAGCCTTTTTCTGTGGTATCAATTACCGGATTAAAAAGTAGCATTGCATTAGGAACCGAACTTACTTTTAATTCTTCCCCAACTTCTTCATTTCCTTCAATAACTCCTGTACAAGCCGCTAAATGACCACCAGCAGAACCTCCTGAGGCAATTACTCTATCAGGATCTATGCCCAATTCAGAAGCATGTACTCTCACCCATCTTATGGCAGATTTGGCATCACGCACACAATCAAAAGGCGTTGTATTATGTTTTTTAAAAACTCTATATTCAGCTGAAATAGCTACAATTCCTCTTTCTGAAAAGTATCTTGCTTGTTGGTAAAATTGTTTTGGTGAACCACCTGACCAACCTCCACCAAAAAAGAAAACAACTACAGGTCTTTTGTCCTTCTTTTTATGTTTTTCCGGTTTAAAAACATGAAGTTTTAAGGTTGTTTGTGGCGTTGTTTTATAAATCAAAGTTTCATCGGGCTCATAAGAAACCTGTCCTTTTGCAATAAATGAAAAGGAGATTAAGAATAAAATTAGAAGTATTTTACTGTTTTTCATAAACCTTTAGGGTTGAAAAGTATCTGTTCGAAATGGGTATACAGGTAAATCTAGTTCATTAACCAAATTTACTTCTGGCTTAGCAGTGAACGCGTATCGAATGTATTTAGGTTTTAACAATTTATTAGAATGCAGTACGACTGTTTTTCCTTTTATTTTGGCAGTTGCAGGAAACCATTTTTTAGAATCATCTGCTAACCAAAAGGCTGTTGGTGCTTTTCCATCTTTTGTTTTAAGCTTTTCAGCATAGTCAAAGTAAGCGACTATAGTATTCCCTTTTATTTTTGTTTTTTTTAATATGGGACCACAAGATTTAGTATCGGATTTTAATAGCTCATCCATTGCCAATAAAGCTAAACGTTTACCAATAGGTAATTTATCTTTTGGGTGAATATCCTTAACATCACCTAAATCTATTGTGTTTACTACTGATGTATTGGGCAACTCAAGGGCTTTTAATTGTGACTCTCGCATCCATGCCCATGAATGAGCATTAGGATTTTCAGAATTAATATCTTTTCCTGAATCTAAAATTTTTCCGTAACCTGGTAGCATTACGACCATAAAATGCATACTATCATTATTCCAAGATTTCCGGTAACTTTTTATCCATTCTTTAAGTGTTTCCCCATACTTTAGCATTCCTGAATTTCTGGAAAACCACGGTTTCGTTGCCATACCATGCATAGATCTTGTATTGCGTTCGCCTTGGTACCAAACTAATCCTTTACAGGCATAAGGAACTAATGGATACATCATTGCATTGTAAAGTATATTAGATTGCCTACGTAAAAAAACATCATCTTTTCTTGACCATGGTTTCGGACCATCTAAAATAGTTTTTAGTCTGTTTTTAGTTTCTACATCTGCATCAAACTCATCCATAATGGTTTTAAAATGAGGTACTGTTTTGGTCATTTCTCTTGGCATCCAAGCTTCTATAGACGAGCTTCCCCAAGATGTTAATATAATACCAACGGGAACATTGGCAGATTTTTGAAGAAAATAAGCAAAAGAAAAGGCTACAGCACTATTGGGTTGTTCATTCTTCCATGTACCTTCACATGTGTCTTGAGGCTCAAATGCGACAGTGTTTTTTACAGTAAAACTTCGAATATTAGAAGATTTAGGTATTAAAGCCTTAATTTCAGGAATACCTCCAACTTTCATTTCCATATTAGATTGCCCAGAACAAATCCATACATCTCCAACTACAATATCTGAAATCTCTATTTCTTCTTCATTTACTGAAGATGAAATAATCATGGTTTTAGGTTCAAAGCTTGCGCTTAAAGCGTTTAAATCTATGCGCCATTTACCATTAGAATCTACAACGGTACTTTTTTCTGAATCAGCAAAATTTACGGTAATGGTTGTTCCAACCTCAGCCTTTCCCCATACAGGAATAGGCTGATCACGTTGCAAAACCATATGGTTTTTAAAAAGAGAACCTAATTTAAAGGCGGTTTTAACATCAGCTTTTAAAGCAGACGCTGCTAACGTAGAGCAAGAATTCTCGGCAAATAAACAATTACTCAAGATTAAACTAATACATAATATTAAAGTATTTAACCTTTTCATAGAATTTTAATTTTTAGACTTTTTCTTTTTTGAGGTTCACTTCTTATTTGAAGTTTTCCATAATTTGATTTTATCAACATCATTTTTAGACATTTCGCCTTCTGTACTTCTTCCTAAAATTATATCTAATTCTAATTGCTTTAAAAGTTTTTCTGCAATTTTAGGATGTGTTGTATATAAGTTTGTAGTCTCGGCAGGATCACTTTCCATGTCATATAATTGCGCTACAGGCATAGTATCTAAATTAGCATCGTCTTCTTTTGGTACACTCCAACCCCCAGATCCTTTTGCTAGTAACAATTTCCATTTTCCTAGTCTATAAGCAAAATGACCACTAATAGAATGGTGAATAACGCCAGCTCTAGTGCTATTTATTTCTTCTCCATTTAAGGCTGGTAAAAAACTCACACTATCTTCTCCACTTTTGCTTGGCATAGCAACACCTGTTAGCTCTGAAAACGTAGCGAAAATATCGGTTAAGCAAATTAAATCATTGTTTGTTGTGTTAGGTTCTACGGTATTCGGCCATTTTACAATAAAAGGAATGCGATGTCCGCCGTCCCATAAATCGGATTTAGAACCACGATAACCTGCACTTACAATATGTCCTTGTCTTTCTAAGTTAGGTATGTTTGCTGCTTTAGAAGTCCCATTGTCACTACTAAAAATCACCAATGTATTTTCTGATAAGCCGTTATCTTTTAATGCTTTTGTTATAGCGCCTACGGTGCCATCTGTTTGCATCACAAAATCGGCATAATTACCAAGTCCACTTTTGCCTTGCCATTCTTTTGAAGGTACAATTGGTGTATGCGGAGATCCTAAAGGCACATATAAGAAAAATGGTTGTCCGTCTTTGTTTTTTGCTTGATTGTTAATATAATCTACAGACTTAGTCGTTAAGCGAGGTAACATATTAATTTCATCGTCATGAATAATGACTTGGTCGTTTTCTATAACAGCTTTCATACTTCCAGCATGGTGAAAACCATGAAAATAATCAAAGCCTCTTTGGTTAGGACCATCTGGAATACGAGCGCCAACAGGCGGTAATTTTTTTCCTTTTTTTGGAATTAGTGCTTGCGTAGTAGGATTTAAATACTGAAAATTAAGATGCCATTTTCCTATTATAGCCGTGTGGTACCCTTGGTCTTTAAGAAAGTTTCCTATCGTAGGTCGGTCTTCTTTAATTAAATTGGGTTTAAAACCAGATACAACTCCACGTTGTAACTTTGTTCTCCAACTATAACGCCCTGTCATTATACCATAACGCGTTGGGGTACAAACGGAGGAACCGGAATGCGCATCTGTAAAGATCATCCCTTCCTCTGTTAGTTTATCAATATGTGGGGTTTTAATTTTACTTGTTTCAGGTGCTAAACTTTGCACATCACCATAGCCTAAATCATCACACAATATCAATACGATATTGGGTTTTTTAGAATTTACTTGTGCGTTAGAAAACCAAGTAAAGGTGCTTAATAGGATTACAACTAAGCTAGTTGTAGAGACTCCAATTTTATTCATGATAGTTCTAATAGTTATCGTTATTATCTTGAATTAGTATTAAAATAATAATCCGTTTATTTTAAATGAGAAACAAAAAAATCAATAGTTGATTGTTCAATTTCTCCTCGTGTTGGATTTATGTCTGCACCTACTTTACGCCAATTATGCCCTGAGTTTTTTACAATTAATGTGGTCACAGGCGCGCCAATTTTATTCGCTTTTTCTGCCATGTAAAAGGCATGTTTTACTGGGATGGTAGTGTCCTTATCGCCTTGAATCATTAATAATGGTGCGCTGTTTTTTTCTAAATAATTAATAGGACTCATTTCCCTATAAAGCAATAATTTATCTTTAGGTTTGGTATTTGGTTTTGTTATTCTAGCACCGAATCGGTCTTTAAAATTTGGGCTGTCATCATGGTTGAATAAATTGATATCTTCAAAATCACAAGGACCATACCAAGACACGCCAGCGACCATGTTATACGTGTAAGAAGCTAATTCAGAATCGCCTTTTAAAGTTTCTGGTGAACTTAATAAGAGCATTTGGGAAATTTGACCACCAGCAGAATCTCCAAAAGAGAAAAACCGATTGGCATCAATGCCTAAGGTGTCACTATGTTTAGATAAATAACGCATAGCATCTTTACTGTCTATTACGCAGTCTCGCATAGTATTATTTCCGTCTTTTTCCCAAAGTCTATAACTTACGGATACCACACAGAATCCTTTTTCTAAAAGTGCCGTATGTACGGTTTTAAAAGAAGCATTAGCTGCGCCATGTCTACTTCCTTGTGCCCAGCCACCTCCGTGTGTGTAAATCACTACGGGTAATTTTTTACCTTCTTTTGCTGTTTTAGGATAATAAATATCTAAGTATAAATCCTTTTCTTCGGTAACTTTGTAAAGCACATTTAACTTTCGTTTTCCTTCTGTTTTCAAGTATGGAACGCGCTTATTAGCCGAATATTCTTCAAAGCTAATGAGGTCATCTTCGTTACTGTCTAATATTTTATGTAAATGTTTCCAGAGGCGTTTGTTATCCTTCTCTGTAAATTTACCGTCTTTGTTTTTATCTAATCTTTTCCAAGATGTGTTAATGTAAACATCGCGATACGCCCCGTTAGATTGATCCTCAGATTGCGCCATTCCTTTAAAAAAAGGAAATATGATGCATAAAATTACTAATGAAAAATTAAATTTTATAAGTCTTGTCATAACGCTGTTGTATATCTTATTAATGTTTGGTTATTCTTTAAACGCAAAATTTGCTTGTGGCCATTCGCCTGTTATAGCATCGTTTTCTTGCACTTTTCCAGGGGTACTTCTACCGTCTCTTATTTGTTGGGTTAGAATCTCTTTTAATTCCTTAACTTTTTCAGGAAATTGATCGGCAACGTTATTTTTTTCTTTGACGTCTGTTTTTAAATTGTATAAAATCTCTTCAGCGGTAACATCTTTATGTGTTTTTGTCTTTCCAGAGGCCATAATGCCAGAATTAGGCGATACAATTAATTTCCAATCTCCTTTTCTAATAGCAAAAACACCATACTTGTCATGATGAATCGTTGCATCTCTTGAATAATTTCCTTCGTTGGTTAATAACGGCATCATACTAAAACTGTCTTCGGCTTCATTATCCTTAAAATTATAATCGATAATATCGGCGCAAGTGGCCATAAAGTCTGTAGTACATATGGTGGCATCGGAAACCGAATTGGGTTTAATTTTTCCAGGCCATTTTACTAAAAAAGGTACGCGATGACCTCCTTCTAAATAACTCCCTTTATAACCGCTATATATATAACTAGGACTGTGTTTTTTTTGTCGCAAGGTTTTTAAGTCATTGGTGGTGGCATAACCATTATCACTTGTAAAAACGACTAATGTATTGTCTTCAATACCTTGTTCTTTTAATGTTTTAAAGATATTACCCATTAAATCATCAATCATAATTACAAAATCGGCATAAGGGCTGCCTATGTCACTTTGCCCTTTCCATGGCGCAATTGGTAAAACGGGATTATGTGGCGAAGGCAAAGGAATATACATGAAAAATGGTTGGTCTTTATTGGCATTCTCCTTAATAAAAGAAATGGATTTGTCAACAACGTTGGGTAGGACCTCTTCATGTTTAAAATCATCAGCAATAGCGCCTTTTATCCAACTACTAAAAGGATATGTTTTTCTGCTTCGTTCTGTTATTTCTGTAGGAATCATAGTAGCCTTATTATTTTCTAAATACACGTAAGGCGGCATATTTAAGGATGCAGAAATCATGTAAGAATAATCGAAGCCCATGTCATTAGGTCCAAATTTTAAAGGCTTGCTATAATCCATATTTTTAAAATTTAAACGCTCAGATGTATTTGAAAAATGATCAAACTCTGGGCTATTATTTTTCATAGACCAATTTAAACCTAAGTGCCATTTTCCTATACTAGCCGTTTTATAGCCATTATCTTTTAGCATTTGCGCTACTGTTAATCTGTTTTTCTGAATTAAACTAGGTGAGTTTCCCCAAGTCACAAATTCTTTTAAAGGGGTTCGCCAATTGTACCTTCCTGTTAAAATACCGTATCGTGTAGGTGTACAAACGGAAGAGGAGGTATGTGCATCTGTAAACTGCATGCCTTCTTTTCCCATTTGATCTAAATGAGGGGTTTGAATTTTACTGTTTTCATTATAAAGGCTTACATCACCAATACCTAAATCATCAGCTAAAATGTATATGATGTTTGGTTTTTTAGTTTTTTGTTGTTCTGTAATGTCGTCATTATCAAAACTTGATAGCATAAAAAGGGATGCCAATAACAAGCTGCTAATTATAAGTATTTGAGTTGTTTTAGTTTTCATAATTTTATTTAATTGTTTTTTAAAGTCACTTCTATAACGAAACCAAGCGCATCTTTAGGCACTCCGGTTACTGTGGTTTGTAATCCGTTTTTATTTTGAGTATAACTAAGAGTTTTATCGCTTCCTAATAGTTTTACTTTTTCAATATCACCTTTCCCTTTTCTTAGTGATTTTATTAAAATATCACCATCTGTATTGGTTAGTGAAATAGCGTACACCTTATTTCCTTTAGTTGTAAACCAAAAGTCTTTGGATGTAAATTCTCTTTGGAACCCTTTAGAGGCTCTATGACCTGTACCATCTAATAGCGTTTCTTCTTGGCCTTCGTTTGGTGTGTTCCAACGGGTTGTGCCATAGACTGCTTCCGCATTTTGATGAATCCATTTGCCCATTGCTCGCAAATTTTGTGCGCTTGTTTCTGGTACATGTCCTTTTCCATCAGGACCAATGTTTAATAGATAATTTCCTCCTTTCGATAAAATATCTACAAAGTAGTACAGTAGTTCTTTTGGACTTTTCCAATCGTTGTCATAAGATTTGTAGCCCCAAGAATTGTTTGTGGTTCCACAAGTTTCCCAATATTTTTCTAAGGTTTCATTTGCTGAAGGAATCTTATTATCTCCTGCGTCTAAATAATCACCAAAAGCATAACCGACTCTTCGGTTAACTAATACATTTGGATTGATATCATAAACCAATTTGTAAAACTGAAAGGCTTGTGCTTCCGTAGTAAAACCTGTGCCATCAAACCATATTAAACGCAATTCTGGTAACATAGTTAGCAATTCCTTTATTTGAGAATAAGCTTTATTTTGAAGGTATTCCTCATGTGTGTTGTCACTTGGATCCCATAAATTTTTACCATTCGGATGCGTATAAATGCCAAGAGAATCGTTTACTTTTTTTACGTTAGCATAATTTCCGTCGGTGCCATCCATCCAATCATTTCCATGCGAATAATACACGCCAAAATCGATACCTTCGGCCAAACAGGCGTTGTAAAGCTCCTTAATAATATCGGCTTTGTACGGTGTGGCGTCTACCATGTTAAAGTCCGAACTTTTAGAATCGAACAACGCAAAACCGTCGTGGTGTTTTGAAGTGATGACGATGTATTTCATACCAACATCCTTGGCTAATTTTACAACGTTTTGAGCAAAGGATTTATCGGGATTAAAAGTTTTAGCTAACTCCTTATATTCTGTTCTAGGAATTTGAAACGCATACATCAACCATTCGGCTACTTTTGGTCCTGGATGTGGTGCATTATTGATTTTTGTGCCTTTCCAAATACCGCCAGCTTGTGAATACAATCCCCAATGTATAAACATACCAAACTTCGCTTCTTTAAAGTGTTTTAGGGCTTCTTGCTTTTCATCAGACTGGTGCATGGCTAACCATTCTTGATGATACTTACCAGAACCAATTTGTTTTTTAAAATGCGGAATGAATCTAAGGCTTTTAAAATCGGCTTCAGTCGTTATAGAAAGTGTCTGTTTTTCTGTGTTTTTTAGTGGGATTATGTTTTTGAACTCGGAAACGATTTCATTTTCATTTATAACATAATTTTTTGATAAGGATTCTTCAAAAGCTTGTTCTTCTATTTTTACTGTTGCCGTATCAGTATCTGTAAAGGAACCATCTTTAGTCACTACTTGAAACACATAATCGGAAGGGTTTTTTACCTCAAAAACCCAAGTAAAAGTAGTTCCTTCTTTAGTTGCATCTGTTTTGTCTAAAACGATCCAATTATTGGTTTGGTCAAATTCTGGATTTTGAGAAGTGTTAGCTTTTTCTTTGGTTGTACAGCTATATTGCGCTATTAAGGTTAATACGAGCGAACATATAAGTATTGTGTTGATTTTTAATCGTTTCATGGTTAAAATGATTTTATAATAGCATCTAAACTAACTCCCAATGTGGCTTCGGCGATTTTACTTAATTCTCGTTCATCTCCTTGTAAATGCATTGTGGTTTGAATATGAACCATGGTTTCATTCGGTTGTAATGCTGCTGCTGGTGATGAGGTTTCTAACTCGTAAAAGGGACCCATTGGCGGAACGCCTGGTTCTGGTGATCCATCGTTATATGCATTTATAACATCGCCAGCAAAGGGATCTTCTTGGTGCTCCCATGCTGAATTCACATAGCCATGAGGTGCTTCTTGAGTATTATAAGTCACCAAAGTCAAAACTTTCCCTACGGCATCATAGCTTCCGGCAATTCCTTTTGTACGTTTTGAGTTGATACCAATTTTACTGCGTTTTGTTCCGTCTCCTTTAAAAAACAAAACATCATTTTTTACTTCTAAATAGTCATTTGGCACCTTACCAAAATAGGTGTCATTTACCTTTTGTCCTAAGACAGTTTCTTCTCCTTCTTTAAAAGGAATGATCATCGTTGTTTCTGGTGATGGGTTATACATTCCTAACATCCAGATAGAAGGTAAGCCCGTTTCAGGTAACCATTGTTGATCACCAATATTTGTGATTTGATTATTGGTTTGGTAGCCAACAAACGCAACATTTGCTGAAAATTTTGTTTTTATAATGGTTTCAATGGTGGCTTTGTTTAAAATAGTAATGGAACGACCAATACCCATTTTAAAAACAGTCCCACTTTTGTTTGTCAGTTCACAACGGTGTTCAAATGTTACCGCATTGTTTGTTTTTGATACCAAAGTAAAAGCTTCTGTATCGATTACTGCAGGAGTTTTCCAGTTTGAAAATTCAAAATCGTCTTCTGGTTTAAAAAAGAGTGAAAACTGACCGCCTTCAGGACCTAACCAAAAACGCTCTTCACCTCCAAATACATAAATCTGATTTTCTAAGCGACCTTTACGCTCTTCCTCGGACAAGAAACCAGCTTTAATCACTTTTTTATTAATCCACCCAAAACCGTCACCTTCATTTACATTAGTAGTGCTCGTCATAACACGTCCTTGAAATTGTGGTGCAATAGCTACAGCGCTTTGTTCTTCTTGCAAAACAATAATATCTGTATGTTTTTTTAGAAAGTTAAGATCTTTAGCAAAACCGTGGTCTTTTTTCAGTGTATCAATCATAGTTTTAGAATGGTAGCGTACTTATAAATTCAATAGAATTTCAAAATCGTTTTCTACGAGATTAAAATTTTCAAGGTTACTAATTTGTAATTTCTTTGAGATTAACCTCATATCTAATTCAACCTAAAAGATGTCTCTTTTAAATAAATCATAATAATTCATCTTTTTAGTTTTTTTCGGCAATCCCATTATTAGGACTCCAATAAGGAATTCCTTGTGCTTCTAATTGCTCGTAATATTTGGTGTGAAGCGGTTGTTGTTTTATCCGCTTTCTATTTTCGTTTATCATTAGTGGCATAGAGGCAGACCACCAGTTGTTATAAGGTTGTTGAAATTTGGCAATGACATCAGGGTGTTCTGAAGCCACGTTTTTGCGCTCTCCAGGATCTTTACTAATATCGTATAACTCTTCGTTATTGATAAAGCGCCATTGTTGACTTCTAATCGCCATTTTAGTGTATTTAGCTTCGTTGACCATGCCAGTTTTCCATCGTCCACAATGTGTAAATAGCAAACGGTCTTCCCAAGTTGTTGCTGTATTTTCTAATAAAGGGATTAATGACAAGCCTTCTAAAGGCTGCATTGTTTCTGGAAGTTTCGCACCGGTTAATTCCGCAAAGGTTGGGTATAAATCGAGGTGTGCTGTAAGTTGGTGAATGTCTTTTCCTTCCGTTAGCACACCTTTCCAATACATGAACAATGGTACATGATCTCCACCTTCGTAAGGTGAATTTTTTCCGCCTCTTAAGCCTGCATTAAAATGTCTTATTTTTTTCCCATTTAGTGTTCCTCCTAAATGTGTTGCGCCATTATCTGTGGTAAAAATGACTAATGTATTGTCTAAAGCATCCCATTCTTCAAGTTTGCGCATTAGTCTTCCAAAATTATCATCGATGTTTTCAATCATACCGTATCTACTCGCAGTACCTTCATCATAGCCTAATTCTAAAAAACGTTTTTTGTATGCTTTAGGTGCAACTAGAGGTGCATGAGGTGCGTTAAGAGATAGATAGGTGAAGTATGGTGTTTTAGTATCAATTTGTTTCTTCGTCCAAGCCAATCCTGCATCAAAAAACACATTGGTACAAAAGCCCATGGTTTTTACAACCGTATCATTGTGAAGTAAAACGTTATCAAAATATACGTTGTCTTTATTCGGTGGAAAATCGCCTAAGCTTACTTGGCCTATACCACCAGCTCCATGCATCAATACTTCATTAAATCCTCGATTTTGCGGTAAATAGTCCTCGGCATCTCCTAAATGCCATTTGCCAAAAAGTCCGGTTTGGTAGCCTGCAGATTGCAAGGCTTGTGGAAGGGTGTGCACCTCTAAAGCCATGCGTTCGCGTTCTAAAATGGTATGTGTAACACCAACTCTAAATTCATGTTGACCACTCATAATAGCAGCGCGCGTTGGCGCACAAGTGGGACTGACATGGTATTCGGTAAAACGTGTTGATTTTTCATAGAACGCATCAATATTAGGCGTCTTTACAACCTCATTTCCCATGCAAGACAAATCGCCCATACCTTGGTCATCTGTCATCACAAAGATGATATTAGGCCTACTGTCTTTTAACGTACCAGCGTTTTCTTGGGTAAAACCGATTTGAAAAAAAAATAGGAAACACAAACAACAGTATGTAACTGTATTTTTCATGATTCCTATTTTTATCTTAAACATTTTATTACTTTACTTTATGAAATTCGCCTTTTACTATAAATCGATTCTCATCGATTAAAATAATGCCATATTCTTTTGCTTCCTTAGGAACCGTAAAGGTGTATTCTAATTTATTACTACCAACTTCAACAGGTACTTTTATGTATGTAGATTTTACTTTTCTTACTTTCTTACTGTCTGAGATTTTTACAAGCGCATAACTTTCAATCACATTAGATTTTCCTTTTTCTAATTGAATAGAAACTTTACGAGATTTTGCATTAAAAGCATCATTTACAATAACAGGAATTGCAGCTGCGTCTTCATCATTTTTAAATTTTGAAGGGACTTTATAAGGCAATTTGGCATCATAATCTTCAAGGTACTTTTCTAACTTTGAAGCTAGCTCTTTAGTAATTTCAGGTTCTTTTTTAGAGATATCATACTTTTCTTCTAAATCATAGCGCTTTCCATCTTTATATAAACGATGCAATACATAGTTGCCTGAATTAAAGTTTTTATACAATTTATAGTCTCCAGATCTTATAGCCGATTGGTTTTTTACATCATCACCATAAGGATAGTGCCACCATAAATCTTCTCGAGGATTTCCATTGTTATCTTTAACCTCATTTTCATTATGCAATAAAACACCTGAAACATCCAAACCATCTAAATCCGAACGATATTCAGCAGGAATTTTACTATTGGTAAGGTTTAAAATGGTAGGGTAATAATCTAACTGATTGATTAAAACATCTTTCGTTTTTCCTTTAGGAATATTTGGTCCAGAAATTAGCATTGGTACTCTAATACCGCCTTCTTCTGAGTATTTTTTTCCTTTGTCTAAAGGTGCATTATCCGACATAACTTCAGCTCTACGAGTTTCCGCTCCACCGTTGTCTGAAGAAAAGATAATGTAGGTGGTCTCGTATAATTTTTTACCAGGATTTCTAGGGTCGTCTGTTTTCTTTAGTAAATCGATTACACGACCTAAACTCCAATCTAAGGTCGTTACCATGGCACCAAAATAAGGGTTATTCTGACCTTCTTTAGTCCATTCCGTATCCTCTTCCGGAAGTTCTACGCCTAATTTATCAACATAATAATCTAATAATGCACGGTTTCTTGTGTGAATAGGGTAGTGCACCATCCAATGTGCTAAATATAAAAAGAAAGGCTCCTCTTTATTGTTTTGTATAAATTCCAGTGCATTTTCAGTAACCGCATCTATTGGATATGAAATACCATTAGGATTTTCTTTTGTAAAAGGAAAATACTTTTCTTCACTTAAACGAAAAGGATCATTTGCATCATTTGTTGCAAACGAATGCAAACGGTCAGATTTTCTAGACCTTTGGTGAACTCCTCTAGATTCGTGTGCAAAATCAAAACCTTGATTGGTAGATTCTTGAATTTGAAGTGCTCCTGCATGCCATTTTCCAACATGTCCTGTTCTATACCCGTTCATTTTTAAAGCCTCTGCGATGGTAAAATGTTCAGGCATTAATCCTTCTGGATAATAAGGACTCATGTATTTTTCATTTCTGCGAGCCTTAGGAATTCCACCACCACTCACGTTAGTAATTCCTGTTTTAGCAGGGTGTAATCCACTTAAGAGTGCAGATCGCGAAGGCGCACAAGTTGGTGCTGGTGAATACCCATTGGTGAAATTGATAGCATCTTTTGCTAATGCCGCAATGTTTGGCGTATCCCAAGCACAAGGTTCGTCTAAATCGTTTAATTCTACATCTTGCCAACCTAAATCATCAGCATAAAATATGATAACATTAGGTTTTATTAATTGGTCTTTTTTCTGACTATTACCATAGTTTACAGAAAATAACACTAGTAAAATTAGAGTTATGAATGTGTTGTTGTTTTTCATTATTTAGTTTACGTTTTTAGTTGATTTTATGAAATTCACTTTGTACCATAAATCGATTTTCATCGATTAAAATAACCCCATATTCTATAATGCCTTCAGGAACAGTAAATGTGTATTCTAAATTATTTTTACTTGATGTTAAAGGTATTTTTATGAAGGTGGTATCGTGTTTTCCGTATTTTCTTGTCTTTCCGTTCTTTTTCTTTCTAAGTTTTTTTGCTATTTTGACTAAGGCATAAGGTTCAATGACCTTTGTTTTTCCTTTTGCTAAGGTTATAGATGCTTTACGAGATTTCGTGTCAAAGGAATCGCTAATAATAACAGGAATCGATGCTACATCTTCTCGATCTTCTTCGCTTTTAAATTTTGAAGGATTTTTATAAGGAAATTGCGCATTGTTATCGGTTAGATAGTTTTCTAATCTTGTAGATAATTCTTTAACGACTTCAGGATTTTGTGAAGCAATATCAAACTTTTCTTCTAAATCTTCTCTTTCACCGTCTTTGTATAAGCGGTATAGTTCATAATTGCCTTTAATATGGTTTTTATACAATTTATAATCTCCATGTCTTATGGCGGATTGCATTTGGTGGTCCTGATTGTGTGGGAAATGCCACCATAACTCTTCTCTAGGTTCTCCTGTATTGTTTTTTACAATATTTTCATTGTTTAACAACACATTTGAGATATCTAAACCGTCTAACTTTGAACTGTATTTAGCAGGTATTTTACTTTCTGTAAGATTTAAAATAGTTGGAAAAAAGTCTAATTGATTGATAAGTACATCTTCTGTTTTTCCTTTTGGTATACTTGGACCAGCAATAACCAATGGTACTCTAATGCCCCCTTCTTGTGCGTATTTTTTACCTTCATCTAAAGGGAAGTTGTCTGTAACGATATCTCCATTGGCTTTTTCTACGCCACCATTATCGGAAGAAAAAATAATATAAGTCGTTTCATATAATTTTTTACCAGGATTTCTTGGGTCGTCTGTAGTTTTTAATAAATCGACTACACGTCCTAAACTCCAATCTAAAGTCGTTACCATAGCTCCGTAAAATGGATTTGTTTGACCTTCTGTTCTAATAGGAATGTCTTCTTTAGGGAAATCTATGCCTAACTTATCACTGTAATATTGTAATAATTCTTTGTTTTTAGTATGAATTGGGGCGTGCACCAACCAGTGAGCCAAATATAGAAAGAAAGGCTCTTCTTTATTAGATGTAATAAACTCTAATGCTTTTTCGGTTACCATATCTTTAGGATACGAAATACCGTTAGGTGACACTTTTGTAAAAGGCGGATATTTTTCATCACTTAAACGGTACGCATCACTTTTATCGTGAGTTGCAAAATCGGTTAAACGATTTTTAGGTTTTTTTGGGCCTTGATGTGCACCTCTAGACTCGTAAGCAAAATCAAAACCTTGTTGTTTTGATTTTTGAATGTTAAGTGTGCCCACGTGCCATTTTCCAACATGTCCCGTTTTATAGCCATTCATTTTTAAAGCTTCAGCAATGGTAAAGTGTTCAGGCATTAAGCCTTTTGGATAAAAGGGCGCTATATAATTTGAACGTCTAGCAGATGTAGGTATTTTGCCTCCACTTACGTGTGTAACGCCTGTTTTAGTAGGATGCAAACCAGAAAGTAGAGCAGCTCTAGAAGGTGCACAAGTCGGAGCTGGCGAATATGCATTGGTGAAATTTAAACCATCATCTGCTAATTGGGATATATTGGGAGTTTCCCATGGACTAGGTTCATCTAAATTGTTTAATTCGGTGTCTTGCCAACCTAAATCATCTACATAAAAAATGATGATATTTGGCTTCGTTAAATCCTTTTTGTTCTGACTCATCCCATAATTGGAAAAGCACAGTAAAATTACAAGCGTTGATAAAAGTGATTTCATTTTTTATAATATAAGTAATAATTTAGGGTTCGTTTATTTCCAGTGTAATTGGGCGGTTTGATGTTCTATATCTAACCATACATCTAAATGCTCAAAAGATCTTGTGTAAATATAGCCTTCACGTTTGGCCTTGCCTTTTGGTGCACCTAGTTTTTTTTCATACTGTGGAAACGTTTTAAGCCAGACCGCAGATTTTTTAATATCATAACCATCATGTGGATAGACATAACTGTGCTTTTCAGCGCAGACTAGAAAAATAGCCAATAGATAATCTAAGCGTTTTGTAAGGTTTTTATTTAGGGTTACTTTTTTTCTAGCATCATCAATGCCTGCTTCTGCATTCTCTAATGCTTTACCTATGCCAAGCGACATCGCAATGACCTTGCCTTCTCTTGCTGATTTTTGGACTGCTTCAATACCTTTTGCCAGATAATCTTCATAAGTCATGCCAAAATTCTCATGTTCAAAGCCTTCTATATAAGAGCCATCGAAAAATTTTAAATAATCTCTACCAGAATCTTTAAATTCTGGACGCACACGAAGGATATTTGCAATGAGTAAGTTGTCTTTTCCTATTTGAGCATCTAAATCTCCCATCATGGATAAGTAGCCCGTTTTAATAGCGTCTCGTTTTTCTTCTCCAACACGGTTGTTAAAAAACATAGGTACTAAAACTTTAATATTAGCATCTAAAAAGACACCATCAATATAAGGGCTTTCGGTGACTTTTTTTACATGGTTTAACCAATACGCACGCACATAGTCTTCAGAGATATCAAAAAAACCAGTTCTTCGATTTGGCATCAACGCTTTTTGTCCTTTAGTGTTGACTAATAAAGCTTCGGGATGTTCATTTAAAAATGCTTTATCTTCAGCATAACCTCCCCAGTTTACAATAACATTCTTGTAATATAATATTTTGGTCTCAGGGTTTATTTTTTTGACAGCTTTAGCAGCTTTAATAGTTCCTTTTTCTGTGGATCCATATGCTTTACTTCCTGTAGTTTTTTCAAATGTTATTAGCGGAAATTTTGAAAGATAGGTGAGCTCTTTTTTTGTAAATACTTCAGATTTACGAAGGTGCATATACAATGGCATTTTGTCCCAAGAAAATTCTGGTAATTTTTGTTTTACCACAGCGGTCTCTTGTTTTTGTACGGAACACGCACTTAAAGAAACGGCTAATAAAACGACTAAAAAGGACGATTTAAAACGCATGGTTACCTCTCATTATTTTAATTGTATTGTCAACTATTCTGTAATTATTTTAAAACAAATAGCAGATTGGTTTGGGATGTTTTTAAAATCATATGTAATCGCCAAACCATCGTTGTTTCGGTTCCAGCTAATGGTTTCATCGCTGCCTAACAACTGTATTTCTTTTATATTCTTTTGTAAAAGCCCATCTTGCTTTAACACCTTAATCAAAATATCTTCTGTGGGTGGTGCTAAAATAAAAGCATAAAGATGGCCATCCTTTGTGGTAAAACGAATATCTTTTTCTGAGAATTCTTTTAAGTTTTCACCAGCGCGTTTTGTCACAATTTCTAAAGGCCCTTCTCCAAAGGTTTTCCATGGTCTGGTATTGTAAATGCCTTCTTGGTTAATTTTTACAAAATCTCCGAAATCATTTAACATCTGTTTTTGATTCTCAGGAATTGTACCGTCTCCTTTTAAAGCAATATTAATCATAACAACACCATTTTTACTAATGGCATCAATAGCGTTACCAATTAAAACATCTAAAGACATTTTGGTAAATGAATTCTTTCTGTAAAACCAGCTTCCAGATAAATCAGTTGCCCATATCCAAGGATGCGCTTGTTGTTCGCCAAACATCCCTCTCTCGAGATTGTAGGTAAAAGCCGCTTTGTTCTCTTTGGCGTTTTTAAAAGATAAAACAGTAGTTTGTTTGCCGTTATTCTCTTTTAAATCTCTGTTTAAATAATCTGAAAACAACTTAACACCCAATCCTTTTCCCGATTTTAGAGTTGGATAAGGCGAATCGTTATTAAACATGTCTGGATCGTATTTTTCTATTAAATCCCAAGAACGCTTGTACCAATGTTCATTCCAACTATCTTGGCTAGCAAATTTATAGGTGTCATAATCCATATTGAAGAACTCCCATTCTGGCGTGCCTTCTTTTTGATATTTCCGAGCCGTTCTAAAAAAGCGTGGTGACCAATATAAATGGGTCGATACACCAAATTTTAAATCATGTTTGTAGGCGGCGTCTTTCCATTCTCTAAGAATATCTTTCTTAGGACCCATTTTTACAGCATTCCATGGAAAGAAGGAATCATACATATCAAAATTATCGTGATGTGTGGCTACGGGCATGATAAAACGTGCTCCATTGTCTTTAACAAACTGTACAATTTTATCTGCATCGAAGTTTTCAGCTTTAAAGTCAGCTATAAATTTTTCGTAACCAAATTCTGAAGGCGGTCCATAGCGCTCCGTATGCCATTGTGTTAATCTTTTTGTCCTTAGCCTGTCAGGTTCGTTTCGGGCATCATAATCTTCATCTCCATACATGCGTCTCCCGTAGTGAGAACCATCCTCTATTCTGTTTTCGTCAATTGAAGAAGGAATTCCCCAATGCATCCAAACCCCAATTTTTCCATCTTGAAACCATTCTGGAACCTTATAATTCTCAGCCATGGATTCCCAGTTCGCTTCAATTACTTTTTTGGTTGGAAGAGATTGACCTAAAACAAAACAAGTGCTTAAGGTTAAAAACAGGATAGATGTAAGTTTCACTAAAGACATTTTTATCTATTTATCATGTACATACAAAGTAAACATTTACTAATTTAGTAATGCTTCTCTATTCCGTCATTTTTTTGCTGTAAAAACTCAAACCCATTGATATAGCTTGGTCCTTAAAGGCTTTGGTTGAAATGAGAAAATTTTAAAAAGAACAGAGCAAGTAGATTTATCTTATTTGATTCATATTTGTAGATATACGACGCACTAGTTAATTTATCTAAAAAATAGTTGGCATTGCAGCCAATATTATTTTAAACTTTTATAATCTCGAATGCTACCCGTTATAGGTTTAGCGCCAAAAGTAGTAAAGGGTTTAAAAATTTAAATGATAGTGACTTATATGAGTAGTTTGTAAAGAACTCAAATGTCGGTGAATAGGCCTTTGTTAGCTCGTTTATTTGAAAACGAGCAAGGATTTGAACTAATACAGAAAATCTTTTTTGGGTCAATGATATACTTTAGCAGAAACTAATTAAACCATAATTATACATGAAACAAATTCTAACTATTTTTCTTCTTACACTTGGTCTCCAAGTTTTTTCACAAGAGAAAACTATAACAGGGACTGTGAAAGACGATACAGGACAACCGATACTCGGAGCTTCAATATTAGTTAAGGGTCTTGCTAAAGGCACGGTTACTGATTTTGATGGAAATTATTCGTTAAACCTTAATAAGGGTGATGTTTTGCTTTTTTCTTATTTAGGTGCGGAGACTAAGGAAGTGGTTGTCGGAGAACAGAGCGTAATTGATGTAACGTTAGTGATGACAGATACGTCACTAAGTGAAGTGGTTGTAGTGGGTTATGGAACCGTAGAGAAAAGTGATTTAACGGGGTCTGTGTCTTCTATTAAAGGAAAAGAGCTCACGCAAGCGGGTACTACAAGTCTTGATCAAGCCTTGGCTGGAAGAGCAGCGGGGGTTGTTGTTACGCAAAACTCGGGTGAACCAGGTTCGGGCGCTTCCATTCGCGTTAGAGCTATTAGTTCTTTAAATGGAAGTGAGCCATTATATGTTATAGATGGTATTCCAATGGATAACACGAGTGCTGAGGGATTAGGTGATCAAGATGTTGAGAGTTCGGTTTCTAGTCCGTTAGCGATGATTAATCCGGCGGATATAGAATCTGTAGAAATTCTTAAAGATGCATCATCAACTGCCATATATGGATCTCGTGGTGCTAATGGAGTTATATTGATTACCACAAAATCAGGAAAAACAGGTAAAGGTGTTGTTACTGTTGAACATGAATATGGAATAACAGAGGTACCTAATTATATAGATGTACTAGATGCTAATGATTATTATATTTTAAATCGAGAAGCTGCTTTTAACGCTGGTAATGGGAATGACGAAGGTCAATCTGTAAGACTAGATTCTGCTAGAGCCGGTTTGCTCCAAAATAACAATTGGCAAAAAACCATTTTTCGCGCGGGAACTACATCTAACACAAATTTAGGTTTTAGTGGTGGTAATGAGGATCTTCGTTATTTAATTTCGTCGAATTATCTTAACGCTCAAGGTGTTGTAAAAGATACGGATTATAAACGTGTTTCAACTCGAATGAACGTCAATGCTAATATTTCTAAAAAGTTTAAAGTAAATGCAAGAATAAATTATTCTCATGTGACTTCAAATCAAAAAGCCGTTAGTACTGGTCTTAATAATCTTAGAGGTGCAACTAGTGCTATTTCTAGAGCACTTAGAGCTGCGCCAACCACTGGTTTACTCGCTGATGATGAAGATGAAGGTATTGAGCTTTGGACGCCTACAACCGCATTAGCAGCTAACAATTATAATAATTTATTGACTCAAATGGTTGGTAGTTTAAATGCGACCTATGATTTTACTGACGACTTATCATTTAAAACTGCGTTTTCTTATCAAAATAGAAATACGGCGCAACGGTATTACCAATTAAACATTTTGCCTAGGAACGTTGCTGAAGGTGGTAGAGCGAAAACTAGTGATTCTCGAGTTACAAGAACGACGATTACAAATACCCTTAATTTTAGAAAAAGAATAAATAGGAACCATAGAATTAATGCTGTTTTAGGGCAATCATTAGAATCAAAGGAAAGTGAAGGTATTTATGTTTCTAATTATGGATTTGCCAATGATTTATTAACCTATTATGACCCAGGTTCTGCAACCTTTTTCGATCCTGATAGAGTGAGATATAGCGAAGATAAATTAGCATCGTTTTTTGGACGAGTAAACTATACGCTTAATAGAAAATACTTATTTACTTTAACTGGTCGTTTTGATGGATCTTCAAAATTCGCAGCTAATAATAAATGGGCATTTTTTCCGGCAGCAGCATTTGCTTATAAACTTTCGCAAGAGAAATTCCTAAAAAATAGTAATACCATAAATGAACTTAAGCTACGTGTTAGTTATGGTGCTTCAGGTAATCAAGCTATACGTACTTATCAGTCTTTAGATCAGTATGTTAGTGATCTTATTGCGTTTAATGAGTCTCAAACAACTATTTATTATGCGAGTCAATTACCTAATCCTAATTTAACATGGGAAACAACAACACAATTTGATGCTGGTTTAGACTTTGGATTATTTAATAACAAATTAACAGGGGCTTTTGAATATTATAGCAAAATAACTGAAGACCTTTTATTTACAGGTAATAGGATTCCTGTTCAATCAGGATTTGAAACATACACAGAGAATTTTGGGTCTTTAGAAACCAATGGGTTTGAGGTCTCTTTTGATGCACGGATAATCAATAACGAAAAATTTTCATGGAGGTTAAATGGTAATATTGCTACGGGTAAAACCAAGGTTAGAAATTTGGCTTCTGATAATCTATTTAGTGGTTGGGATCCTGGATTTATTGCAGGTGGAACACAGCGTTTGATTATAGGTGAAGAAATAGGAACATTTTTTGGACATAAGAGAGCAGGTATTGCACAATTTGATGACTTCGTAGAATTTCAAGGACTTTCAAATCAAGAACGTATAGATATGTATAACGCTAATCCTGATGCTACTTATACGTTTGTAGATGGTTACAATGGTGGCTATCCTGTGTCAGACCAAGATCAAAGGCCTGGTGAACAATTATTTGAGGATGTAACTCCTGATGGTAAAATAGATGCTGATGATAGAACAATTATTGGGCAAGCACAACCTGATGTAACGTTCGGTATAAGTAATGTTTTTAAAATTGGAGGTGTAGATCTTAGTATTTTTATTGATTCTCAAATCGGAAAAGATATAGCCAATATGCAAAACATGAATCTATTAAATTTTAGAGGTAGACAAGGTTTAAACGTTACTCAAAATAGATGGACACCAGAAAACCCAAGTACTATTTGGCCGAGATTAGATATGGGTAACAACAACAACAATCTTTTTAGTGATCGCTATATTGAAGATGGTTCTTTTGTACGATTACAAAATGTGACTCTAGGGTATAACTTTAAAAAGAAACTGACAGACGAATTAAATATAAGTAGTTTAAGGGTTTATGTCTCAGGTACCAATTTACATATATGGACAGACTATACAGGCTATAGTCCTGATGTATCAATAAGAGGGAATTCTACAACAAATTTAGGACATGACAATGCAGGTTATCCATCTGGTCGTGTTATCAGAATGGGTGTCAATTTAAAATTCTAAAAAAAATTAACTAAAAATATTATAAGATGAATATAAAAGTAAAAATAGGGTTATTACTACTCGTAGTGATGAATATATCATGCGAAGCATATCTTGAAGAAGAGCCACCAACATTTATTTCAGCAAGTAATTTTTTCCAAACACCTGGAGATGCCAGAACAGCAGTAGATGGTGTTTACAAAAGTATGTATGTCGTACACAGTAGGTTTTGGACGGTTGTTGACGCCTATACGGACGATCAGGTGAGTAGAACAAATGGCGGAAATCATGACGCCTTTGGAACCCATACCGTAATGCCAGTCGACCCAATGTTTGAGCAACATGGAGTTTATAGTGATTGGTGGGTAGGTATAGCTAGAGCTAATACGGTATTGGCACACGTACCAGCAATAGATATGGATGAAACAGAAAAAAACATAATTTTAGGTGAAGCACGTGCCTTAAGAGCTTATTTCTATTACCAATTAGTCAGAGCATTTGGTGATCAACCACTAATTGTTGATGCAGTTACGGCTGAATCAGATTTTCAAAAACCAAGAATAAGTGCAGAAGATATTTATGACCAAGTTATTATACCAGATCTTCAGTTTGCAGAAGAGAATTGTAAAGATGCCTTACATGATGGTCGTTTTACAAAATGGACAGCAAAACTACTTTTATCTGAAGTTTATTTAACACGCGCAGGTCATCGAAGAACATCTCAAGGCGATTTTATTCAAGGCGATGAGTCCAATTGGGCATTAGCTAGAGATAAAGCAAAAGAGATTATTGATGATTCACCACATAGTTTAAATCTTGAAGGTTCAGGAAATACGCCAGCATTTGGTGTGGCATGGTTAGACGACAATCCATTTACTAAAGAATCCATGTTAGAACTATCTTATGTGCAAGTTGCAAACCTTGGAAGTTGGTTAAGCCGAGAAAGTAATGGCTCTGGAAATGCTGCTGGATATTGGGGACCAAACGCCAATGCAACACCATTAGTAGATGAAGGTTGGCCAGGTAATTTAAGACAAGAAACTGAAACTAATCCAGATGGGTTGTTTTTCCCAGGAAGACCTCCTGGAGTTGGTGTAAATTTACCTACACCTGATCTTTATAGTGCTTTTGAAGATGGTGATGAACGGTTATGGAGTATTATGACAAGATATGATTCCCCTTCAGGAAAACCATACCTCTGTCAGCCAACATTTAGAAAGTTTATTGATATTTCTTTTTATCTCGCTGAAGATGGGACGAGTTTTCAATACACCAACTCAAATATTATACTCTATCGCTATGCCGACGCCTTATTAATTTATGCAGAGGCGCAAAATGAAGCTGATGGTGCACCAAATGCAGAAGCTTACAGTGCCATAAACGCATTAAGAAATAGAGCAGGGTTAGGTGATTTAACACCAGGCTTATCTCAAAGTGATTTCAGAGAGGCTGTTTGGCAAGAAAGACGTGTTGAACTTAACGCTGAGTTTAAACGTAAATTCGACCTTATCAGAACGAATAGACTAGTTTCTGAAACTACGGACATTCTACTTGATTGGACTGCAGAACAAGGATCTTTAACAGATTACAGAAATGTTTATACGCCATTTTATAACACGAGACCAGTATGGCCAGATAATGAGTGGCTATTTCCAATTCCCCAATCAGAAATAGAATTGAACATTGAAAATGGGTGGGAACAGAATGATGGCTATTAAAATTAGATAACCCAAAATAATTTTTAAAGCGCATTAAATATTAATTTTTAATGCGCTTGTTTTAAGTAACAGTAATAAAAAATAATAATAATGACTATAAAAAAAATAAATTGCCTTTCCGCCCTTTTATGTATAGCGCTTCTTTTTAGCACGAATATTTTCGCTCAAGATAAAAACAAAAAGGGAATGGAAGAAATGTGGGGTGAAACGAGCGTTACTGGTGATGCCTTAAAAAGTGGAAAAGCAAAGTTGTTCGATGAAGGTAACTACGGTATGTTTATTCATTGGGGATTGTTTTCAAACCTTGGAGGAGTATGGGAAGATAAAACGTATTACGGCATTGGTGAATGGTTAATGAGCAAGCGTGTAGCAAATATTTCGCCGAAAGAGTACATGGAAACGGCGAAAACGTTTAATCCAACAGAATTTGATGCTAAGCAGATTGCACAATTGGCCAAAGATGCCGGAATGAAATATATAATCATTACGAGTAAACATCACGAAGGCTTTGCGATGTTCGATTCTGAAGCGAGCGATTTTAATATTGTTGATGCCACACCATTTGGTAGAGACCCTATGCACGAGTTATCTGCTGCTTGTAAGGAATTAGGATTGGGATTCGGGTTTTATTATTCGCATAATCAAGATTGGACAGCTCCAGGTGGTACGCGAGGTCCTGAAGTTGACGAGCATGGAAACAAAATGGACTTTAAAGATTATTTCTATAATAAGTGTAAACCTCAAGTTAGAGAAATCTGTACCAATTATGGTGATATAGATTTCGTATGGTTTGATACTCCTGGCGATATGCCAAAAGAATACGTCGTAGAATTAGCTGATATGGTTAGAGAATTACAACCAAAGGCTATGATGTGTAGTAGAGTTGGTTATGGTATGGGAGATTATGCCAGTATCGGAGATATGGAAGTGCCAACCCGAAATGTTGAAGGCCTATGGGAAACAGCAGATACCAATAACGATTCTTGGTCTTATGCTTGGTATGATAATAACTTTAAAAGTCCTAAGAAAATTCTTGGTCGCGTTATTGAAACCGTTGCTAGAGGAGGTACGTATTTATTTAATGTTGGTCCAGATAGTAATGGCGCTATCCCTAGTATTGGTATAGAATTTTTACAAGAATCTGGTCGTTGGATTCAAAAATATCCACAGATTATTTACGATGCAGGCAGTTCACCATGGGGTTACGCCTTACCTTGGGGAGATGTCACCACAAATGATGAATCGCTTTATTTGTCAGTAAGCGAATGGCCAACGGATGGTAAATTATACTTGCCTGGATTAAAGTCTAAAGTAAAAACTATAGCACTTTTAGATGGAAAAGAAAGCAGTGCGTTAAACTATAAGATGGTCAATGATTGGTTAGTCATCGATGTGCCTTATAAAACACCAGATGAATTGATCTCTGTAATACAAGTTAAACTTGAAGATGAAGAAGCTATCGTAGAAACGAATTTAGGCATCTATCCAAATATTCCTACTAGATTATTAACCGAGTTTGGAGTTGCAAAAGGCGCAGAACAAAAAAACGTGCGTTGGATGGAAAAATTTGGTGAATGGAAGCATGCCAACCAAGTCAGTGATTGGGAAGAAAACGGCACCGTGACTTGGGAAGTGAATGTTCAAAAACCAGGCTATTATTATTTAGATTTAGAATACGCAGGTGAAGAACGACTGGTTTGGAAAACAACTACTGATGAAGGTATTAAAGTTCAAAATCAGCAAGCTGCAACCGATAAGTATGCCTTTCGTAATATGGGTATTATAGAGTTTAAAACAGCAGGAAACCACATCATTAAAACATCTTTAGTTGAAGGTGATCCAACAACATCTAGCTTAAAGTCTATTAAGCTTTCACCTATAAAATAAAAGTGAAATAGTGAAGTCTCGTTTTATACATAAAAGTTTATTTTTAATTGGTTTGGTAATTAGTCAAGTTGCCTTTTCGCAAAATGATAAGCACTACCCAAAATTTAGCTGGGATAAGGTTCCAGTGGCTTTTCACTTCGGAAAAAGAGGCGATCTTTTAACTAAGTCTGAAGCCAAATTTGTAGCGTCTCATTCTAACTTTACTGTATTAGAAAAGGCACATGGTTTTCCAAAATATAAATATTCAGAAGAAGCTATTGCTGCGGATGCCAAAGTGTTAAAGGATTTAAATCCAGACATGAAAGTAGTATTCTACTGGAATGCGTTTTTAGATTATAACATGTATGAAGCGCATGAAGATTACCAGACAAAATCAGATTGGTGGCTTAAAACAAAAACCGGTGACTTAGACTTAAAAAACGAAAGGATTAAGCGTTATGATTTATCTAATCCCGAACTTAGAGATTGGTGGTCAGATATTGCGTTAGACAATTTAAAGAATGATAACATTGATGGTGTTTTCTTTGATGCTTTGATTCAGGTTACAAATCCAGGTAATAAACGATTATGGGGAACTGAAAAATATGATGCTATTCAGCAAGGTCTTAAAGATTTAATCAAAGAAACCAGAACTAAAATAGGGGACGATAAATTAATCGTTTATAACGGTATTCGTTCAACACCCGTTAGAAATAGTGGTAATGATTTTCCAGATTTTACGGATGCCGTTATGATAGAGCATTTTGGATATTTTAACAGCAAAACCAAAGAAAGTATGCTTAAGGATATTCAAGAAATGGAAAAAGCAGGTAAGAGTGGTAAAATCGTAGTGTTTAAGACATGGCCAGAAAATGCATGGGTAAACAAAACCTTTATGGCCAAATCTGATAAAGAAAAAGCGGAAATTTCAAAAGAACACTTAACCTTTGCGTTGGCTTCTTTTTTAGCCGGAGCACAAAAACATTCTTATATCAGTTACAATTGGGGCTATCGCTTAGGTATGGGATCGCTATTGTGGTATCCAGAATTTGATAAACCTTTAGGGAAGCCTTTAAACGAGATGCAAGTTAAGGATTGGATTTTAACCCGAGACTATGAACATGCTAGTGTTTGGGTCGATTTAGAAAATAAGAAATCCACTATTGACTGGAAAGAATAAAAACAAAATCATGAAAATAAGCGCTTCATTTTATCTTTTAATCTTGGTGTGCTTGACAGCCTGTCAACAACAACCAGAACAACCAAAACTAACGACTAAGGCTACTAAACCTAACATCATTATTTTTTACGCCGATGATATGGGCTTTGGTGATTTGGCCATTCAAAATCCACAATCTAAAATCCCAACACCTAATTTAGATCAATTAGCTAGAGAAGGTTTGCTAATGACAGATGCTCATAGTTCTTCTGGTGTTTGTACGCCAAGTCGATACGCCTTATTATCTGGTCGTTATCATTGGAGAGATTTTAATGATATTGTACATGCTATGGGCGAATCTGTTTTTAAAGAAAATCAGGTGACTTTACCTCGAATTCTTAAGAACAATGGTTATCACACCGCGGCAATTGGTAAATGGCATTTGGGGTGGAATTGGGAGTCCATCAGAAATAAAGATTTTACTGAAAAAATAAAGGCGAAACACGGAAAGAAGGACGTCGAAATCTGGCCAGCTCAGGCTTATGATTGGGATAAACCTATTCCTAATGGTCCTTTATCCATAGGTTTTGATTCTTATTTTGGCGATGGTACCATTAATTTTCCACCATACACTTGGATTGAAAATGATAAGGTAACAGAAGCACCAACAATAACGCTAGAACACCCAAAGAAAGAATTTGCCCTAGAAGGAAATTGGGAGCTAAGACCTGGCCCAGCCGTTAAAGGTTGGGATTTTTACAAGGTTTTACCTACTGTGACGAGTTCTGCAGTTAGCTTTATTGAAAACCAAGAAAAAGCGGAAAAACCATTCTTTTTATATCTGCCTTTTCCATCGCCACATGCGCCTATAATTCCGAACAAAGCATTTAGAGGAAAAAGCGAAGCTGGTCCTTATGGTGATTTTGTATATCAAACAGATGATGCTATAGGTCAGGTTTTAGAAGCTTTAAAATCCATTGATGCAGACGAGAATACCATTGTTATCTTTACTTCAGATAACGGATCGGAGCGTTATGCTTACGATCGTATTAAAAATTATGATCATGATAGTTCGCGTCCCTTCAGAGGCGTAAAAAGAGATATCTACGAAGGTGGACATCATGTGCCTTTTATTGTAAAATGGCCAAACAAAATAAAACCAGGAACTAAGAGTACGCAATTATTTAGTCAGATTGATCTTCTAAATACCTTAGCGTCTATTACAAATAGTGAGTTGCCAAAAGGATTTCAACACGATAGTTTTAATTTTTCAGACGCCTGGTTAACGGATGCTACTGAACCCGTAAGAACGACTATTGTCCATAATACTTGGGCATCTAAGTATGCGATTAGAAAAGGGGATTGGTTGTACATTAATAATAAAGATGGTTACCACACCAGAATCCCAAAATGGTTTGAAGAAGGGAAACGTTTTGCTACAGCTAAGGATACGGTGCAGCTCTTCAACCTTAAAGACGATATTGGTCAAACCACAAATTTAGCAAGTCAATTTCCAAAGAAAGTCAAGGAATTGGCAACAGCATTGCACAAGGAACAAAAAACAGAAACGTTTAAAAATTAATTCTACAATGAGCATAAATCCAATAAAACACATTGTGTTAGGTGTCGTTCTTATGACAATGTTTTCATGCAACAACACTAAAAAAGAAGTTGTAGCAGCGAAAGAAGCTATAAAAAAAGAAGATTCAAGACCAAACATCATTTTTATTTTTGCAGATGATTGGGGTTATGGTGATCTAGGTGTTTATGGAAACACGGAGGTCGTCACGCCAAACATTGATAAAATGGCAGCTGAAGGGACACGCTATACGCAGTTTCATGTGACTAGCGGTGTGTGTTCACCAAGTCGAGCTTCGGTCTTAACAGGACATTTTCCAGCAAGGCATCAAGTTCATGCCCATTTTGCAGGTAACGAAGTGAATGCAAGACGCAATATGCCAAACTATTTAAATGATTCCTTACCTGTGTATTTACCGCAAACCATGCAAAAAGCAGGCTATAAAACCGCTCATTTTGGTAAATGGCATTTAGGAGGTGGTGGTAAACCGCATGGCGATCCTTCTGCACCAGAACCTAAAACATATGGTTATGATGAAACTAGAGTTTGGAACGGCAACGGACCAACTTGGAAAGGCGATCAAAAATGGCCAACCACACGATTTATGGATACAGATACCTTATGGGTACAAAGTTCTAGTAAAATTGCTGTAGATGAAACAATTGATTTTATTAAAGAAAATAAGGGTAAACAACCTATGTTTGTCAATCTATGGTTAAAAGATCCGCATACCCCTTTATGGCCTTCAGAGGAGCAACGTGAAGATTTTAAAGGCTTATCACCAAGTAAGGAAACCTATTATGCGGTTTTAAAAGATGCCGATTTTCATGTGGGACGCTTATTAGAGTTCATTTCAGAAATGGGATTAGATGACAATACTTTAATTATATTTTCAAGCGATAATGGCCCTGCAGGATGGGGACCTTCTAAAGAGGCCGGTTCTACAGCAGGTCTAAGAGGAAGAAAAGTAGATATTCTTCAAGGTGGTGTTGTGGTGCCTTTTATTGTAAAATGGAAAAATCATGTACAGGAAGGTAAAGTAGATTCTACCAGTGTATTATCTACAGTAGATTTATTGCCAACCTTTGCAGACTTAGCAGAAACAGAATTACCAAAAGACTATAGTATTGATGGAGAAAATATAACATCAATCTTAGAGAACAAAAGTTTTGAACGGACAAAACCGTTGTTTTGGGAATGGCGTTTTCCAAAAGTAAAAACAGATCATTGGGCTGAAGGTGCGGTTAGAGATGGCGATTGGAAACTCTTATTTAATGAAGACATTAATAAAGTAGAACTCTACAATATTTCTAAAGATCCGTTTGAGAAAAATAATGTAGCAGAAAGCAATAAGCAAGTGGTCAGTGAACTTAAAGGCTTGTGGAACGATTGGAAAAAAGAATTACCTAAATAGATTAGCATCAATAAATAACATTAAAATGAATAGAAAAATAATTGTATTAATGGCCCTTATGGGACTGACTTTTTCATGTACGTCTCAATCAACAAAGACATCTGAAACTAAAAAAACAGAACAACCTAATGTCATTGTTATTATAACAGATGACCAAGGTTATGGGGATTTAGGTGCTCATGGTAACACCTTAGTTAAAACGCCTGCTTTGGACGAACTTCATGACGAATCTGTACGATTAACAGATTTTCATGTGGGTCCAACCTGTGCGCCTTCAAGATCGGGTTTAATGACCGGACGATATGCGAATAGAGTTGGGGTTTGGCATACCATCGGTGGTGTGTCTATTTTAAGGGATGATGAAGTGACTATGGCTGATGTGTTTCAAGAAAACGGCTATGAAACCGCTATGTTTGGTAAATGGCATTTAGGAGATACTTATCCTTCTAGACCACAAGATAAAGGGTTTAAATACACTATTATGCATGGTGGAGGAGGTGTTGGACAAACACCAGATTATTGGGATAATGATTATTTTGATGATACCTATTTTAAAAATGGTGTGCCTACAAAGTTTGAGGGCTATTGTACTGATGTTTGGTTTGATGAAGCTATAAAATATATTGAAGATAAAAAGGATGAGCCGTTTTTCGCTTATATTTCTGCAAACGCACCGCACCTTCCATTCAACGTTCCTGAAGACTATTATAATCAATATAAAGATTTAGACATTCCTGAATTTCAAAAGATATTTTATGGAATGATTACCAATGTAGATGACAACGTTGCAAAACTTCAACAGAAATTGGAAGATTTAAATATTGCAGATAATACCATTGTAATTTTTATGACTGATAACGGAACGGCTTCAGGATATAAGAAAGTAGGAGGTGAACTTTACGGTTTTAATGCAGGAATGAAAGGCACCAAAAATAGTGAATATGAAGGTGGACACCGTGTGCCATTTTTCATTAAGTATCCAGGGAAAAATATTGAAGGTGGTAGAGATGTAACAGATTTAACAGCACATTTAGATATTTTACCAACCTTAGCAACCTTATGTAATTTAGAATTACCGGAAGGACAAAAAGAAATGGATGGTTCAGATATTTCGTCATTGATTTTAGGTGAAGAAGAAACCATTGGTAGAGATTATCTTATTACCGATTCTCAGCGTGTACAAAGTCCTATAAAATGGAGAAAAAGTGCCGTGATGTCAGACAAGATGCGATTGGTTAATGGTAAAGAATTATATGATATTTCTAAAGATCCAGGTCAAGAAAATGACTTAGCTGCTCAGTTCCCTGAAAAAGTAGAACAAATGCGTGGCTATTATAACGAATGGTGGAGTTCGGTCTCTACGGAGTTTAATCAGTTTCCTATTATCGTTTTAGGGTCAGATCAGCAAAACCCAATAGAGTTAACTTGCCATGATACACATGTGCACGATTCTAAAATTCCATGGAATCAGAATTTCATTAGAGAAGCAAAAAAGAACCCTGTTGGAGGCGAATTTACCGTAGCCTTTGAACAATCTGGAACGTATACAATTGAATTAAGCAGATGGCCTTTTGAATCTAATTTAGCCATTAATGCAGCTGTAGAAGGCAAAGAAGGTACCATTTCTACCGAAGCTATTGCTGAAGGTAGAACCATGAATTTTAAATCTGGTGGTGTAAAAATTGGAGCATGGGAACAAACTAAGACTGTAGACAAAGATGCTAAAGTGATAAGCTTTACAGGTAACTTTACTGAAGGCGAAACCGATATGAGTGCTTGGTTTACGACCAAGGATAATGAAGATTGGGGAGCGTTTTATATTAGAGTAACGAGAGTATCAACAGACTTCTCTTTGATAGACTAAGCGTTATAGAGATGACGCTTTACAGACACGTATTGCAAATCAGTTTATGATCTAAAAAAAGGGAACGCCAACGTTCCCTTTTTTTAGTTGTATATGTGAAAGATTAGGCTACTCTTTCGAGGCTAACATCTCTGGCGTAGCAACCGTTCTAAAGCCCATATGATCGGATCCAGAATCTACAGAAACGCCCATTTTAGCCGATATTCTAAAACTAGCACAATATGAGGCATGACATAAAAATGAACCACCTTTCATCACGTGTTCTACTTGATACGGATTATTAGGATTAAAATGCTTTTCAGCCCCTTTAGGATTAACAATTGGCTTAGAGGTATCTAATTCACTGTAATAATTCACATTAAAAAAATCACTGGTTATTTCCCATACATTTCCAGCCATATCGTAAAGTCCAATACTATTTGGAGGATACGATTTTACAGGAGAAATAAATTCAAACCCATCTTGAGACTCATTTTTAGTAGGAAAAACGCCTTGCCATGTATTGGCATTTGCATCTAATTTTGCCGCATCATTTCCCCAAGTAAAAATAGTATTTGTATTATTTCCTTGAGCTGCAGATTCCCATTCTGCTTCTGTTGGTAAACGTCTGTTTGCCCATTCACAATACGCTAAAGCATCTTGGTAAGCCACATGAACAACTGGATAATCATCTTTACCTTCAATAGTTGATTGAGGGCCATCAGGATGTCTCCAATTCGCTCCAGTTTTCCATGTCCACCATTGTCCATAATTCTGCATGTTTACAACGGCATTAACATCTTTATTAAAAATTAAACTGCCAGGTTGAAGAATGGAGTCGTGAGGCTTCGGTGTGTTTGGAGGCAATTCTTTTTTCATGTCTTCCCAATCAATCTCACGTTCTGCGATAGTAACGTAGTTGGTTGCTTCTACAAAGGCTTTAAACTGTCTATTAGTAACTACAGTAGCATCCATAAAAAAACCATCAACAGTCACCTTATGCGCTGGCTTTTCTCTTGGCATTGCGTATTGATCTGTATCTTTGGCACCTTGTAAAAACGTTTTCTTCTCTACCCAAACCATGCCTTCAGGAGCATCAGGTATTGCAGGTGTTTCTACAGGATTAATTTTATCCGTTTTGGTAGTGTCTTGCTTTACTTCATTTTTACAACTGAAAATTGCTGTAAGTATCAATAGTAAGGCAATATTTTGAGCAAATGGTCTTTTCATAAATTTTAGATACAAATTGATTTTGTTTAAATATAGTGCTTTGTTTGTCTGCATTGTAATAACATATTAAATATAAATAGCATAAGCAAAATAACTGTCATCAATTCTCAATAAAAGAAAAAACCGTAATATGAACAAGATATTGCGGTTTTTCTTTGATGTACTTAGTTTTAAAATTAGAAGTCTATCCTATTTTAATTTATTATAATTTTTTGAGTTCGGTGTTGCGTATTACTTGTTAACTCTACAATGTAAACCCCTGTTTTTATATTGCCAACATCAATAGTATTTGAAATGTTCGATGTATTTAATACATTTTGTAATACCATTCGACCTTGCATGTCATATAATTTAGCTGTAGTTTCGGAATTTAATTGTCCTTTAACCACTACTGTTTTTGATGATTGGTTTGAATAGATATGTAAACCATTTAACAAATTATCATCTACGGATAGCACATTTGTTGAGTAATGTATATAGAATCGTCCTGCTCCATTTAAATTGTCAGAAGGTGTAAATACATAATCTCCAGTATTTAATAAGGTCCATGTATTCGTTTCATTATCTTCAAGGTAAACATTAGCATTGGAAGGAATAGTAGCCGTAGTTGCATTTAAACCTATAGTTAATTGCGTGCCAGCTTCACCTGTAATACCAAGAGGTACCACTACATTATTGAAATCATTATAAGGCAATGCTTGAATTGCAAATTTTATGTCTTCATTATTATTTACAAGATACGTATATATTGGACTAGGAGAACCTGAAAAAGCAGCAGCATCATAACCTGAATCTAAATCACGTGTTTGATTTTCGGCAAAATAGATTTTAGTTGAATAACTAGATGATCCACTAGATAAAAATAACTCAGATAATACAAAGTTAGGTGTCGATGTTCTATTAGCAATAAAGTCATCGGAAGCACCAATGGTTCTCATATCAGGATTAAAAGTTACGTTCCCTCCATTTATCTTAGATCTAACAAAGAAACCTTGTCCTGGAGCAAGTTTATCAGAATTATTAAACCAATTCCAAATTGTGAAATTACTACCATCAGAATCGTCGCCATCATAACCATAAATAGCTTGGTAAGCTCCTGTATCAAATTCATCTGAGTTCTCAGTAAAGAAGGCACCGAAATCTAAATATGAAGGATAAGGATTGCCAATTAAGTTCCATCTTTTGTAATTTCCTGTACCTGTAGCTGTCTCATCTGTTATTGCAATGCCTACAGACTCAGTTTCAACAGCTCCATTAAACCTTACTGGGTCTCCGCTAATAGTTGCGGCTCTGTACCCTTTGCCAGAAATTAATTCAGTTTCATCATTATTATCGCCAGCATTATTTGAACTTTCGGTTAAGTAATTAACATAGGCACCAGTAGCATTATCGAAAGGTCCAAAAGCATATTCTAAAGGATCACTAGGATTAATAAGTATTCTATTTTCGTTTTGAGCAGCTGTAGAAAAATCACCAAATTCTAGTCCTGTTACAGGTGGAGAAACTAGGTCGTTTGTAGAAGATGACGCAACAAATCTATCATAAATAATATCGTTGTCAATAGTTCCATTTACAATTAAACTACTAAAGGCACTAGAATCTGAATTTAAAACGAAGTTATTACCAGCAATATTAGTTATATTATTAGCTGTTAAAGATTTTCCTGCGGCAATATTTATTCTCTCTGTTACACCAGCCTCCTTAAATAAAATATTGTTTACCACGACATCAGTAGTTATTTCAATGTTACCTTGTATTATTACATCATTAATAGCTGTAGGCACAATTCCTCCTATCCAAGAAGAGCCATTATCCCACGTAGACGGATTCGTTGTTGAAGCAATCTTTGGAACTCTAATATAACCGGATGCATCTTGCGTAATAGTACCATCAGCAGGTTCTACACCATCAATAAGCCATGTATCTAATATTGTTTGGGATACTTCAGTAGCTGTGGTTCCTATTCTAAGAACACCAGATGCGTAGTTTTTTAAGTCTACCTCACCTTCCGTACCTGAGGTTTCATATCCTGAAAAAATCACTACTGTTGCATCCACACCAAAGTCTAAAGCCAATTGCTCTGTTGCTACTGCAAGGCTACCCATGTTATCTTGGCTAGCGTTGAAAGTTACTGTACTAATTAAATCAGTTCCTCTAAAATTTCTGATAATATTACCTTCAAACGTATTGGCTACATTAATGGTAAATGACCCTGTATTTCTAAGTTGTACATTACTACCAATTATAGAGCTGGTGTTTGAAATGATTGGGTTATCAGTAGTGACAAAAGTACCTGAATAGCCTGAAAGATCTGAAGAAGCGCCAAAAATCATGCCGCCATTATTCCCCACACTTTCAACGAGAAAATTTCCAGATCCAGTTACGATTCCATTAAGTTCTAAAAGATTAGGTGAGGCGTTATATACATCCACCCTGTTGCTTCCTAAATCAAGGGTGTTTCCAGCAGCAAAAATAAGTTTAGAGTTGTTGGAGCCTCTTACTAGAAATTGCTTAGCGTTAGCATTCACAGCAACATTACAGTCAAACGTTGTTCCTTGACCAGCCCATTGTCTTATGATTTCATCATCAGCAGAACCATTAAGTATTAAAGTACCGTTAGAAATTGTACGTGCAGCATTATTAGTATCGATATTAATCTTCCCTACATTAACCGTACCGTCATCTAAAGATACGTCACTTTCTATTAATGCAATACCATTTGCATCTGCTATTATGCTCCCTGTCCAGTTAGTTTCTGTAGTCCATAAGCCATTTCCTGTGTTATTTTCATTTGTATAAGTGCCATCGGTCTGGGCATTTAATTGCAACAAACTGCCTAAGCCAAGAAAAGCTAGTAGTATAAGTAATTGTAATTGTTTAGTCATGATGTTAGTAGATTTTTTAAGTAGATTAAAAATATTCTGATAAAATTAAGTGTATACAGTATATATACGTTGCTTAATTCACCCAAAAACATACTCATTTCATGTAGAATACGCTGTACATAGCTATAAAGAAGTATATTATATTTTTAATTAGAATATGCTAAATAAATAGAAACAGAAAAAGTAGTTAGAAATGATAATCTTACTAATGTATGAATTCTAGGTTAAACGGTGAAGCACTAATTATGAGTAGTACTATTGTATTTTTTTGAACAAAAAAAAGAAGATGCCCTTTTAGTCAGCGTCTTTTATATTTTAAATAAAAAAAAGAATTAGGTTACTGTTCTTTTAAAAATCAAAGCCCATTCCGAAGGAGACTCTAACACCATCCTCAGAATTAAATACCCCTAAATTTGCAGATAATACATCCACGGCATTTATAAAAAAACCACCACCATAAGAATTGTGCCATTTTTCAGAAGTATCGTCTTCTAACCATATTCGTCCATAATCAAAGCCACCATAAAGCCCTAATTTAATTGGAATTAATTGTGTTTTAACACGGTTAAAACTATATCTCAAATCTGTATTTTGATAAAAGGCATTTTTTCCGGTAAAGCGTTGATTTCTATAACCTCTTAAACCATCAGTGCCACCAATTGATGCGGCTTGATAGAACTCAAACCCATCTCCAAAATTTAAATGGCTCTTAAATTTCGTTGCAAAAACTAATCGTCCGGATGGATTTAATTGTCTTGCAAAACCTATATCAGAAATTAAATAACCAAAATTACGATCGCTAACTTCTAGATTGTTTTTATACCCTGTTTCAATGGAAATATTCATACCATTGGTTGGGTAGGCGTTATTATCGTAATTTGAATAGTCATATTTTGCGTTTATACCACCGAAATGCTCTTCGTCAAATATATTTTCGGGTAATAAGTTGTTGTCCGAAACAAAGCGATTATCAGTATTGTGAATTTCATTGACTTCATAACTAACACCAAAATGTATAAGGCTTCCACGTCTAGAATTCCAAATAAGTTGTGGACTTATGCGAAAAATTCTAGTTTTAACTCTGTTGTAATCTAAACCGAAATCATCATCAAAATTTCCAGTTTCATTGCCGTAGCCAAAGAAGTTGACACTATAATTTGGACTTTGGAAATGCGCTTGGAATCCAAAATTTAAACCACCAATAACATTGGCGAACTCACCTTTATAACCTAATTCATAGCCATCAGTGGCAAAATAATATGCGGCTTTAATTTTATGTTGTGATGTAAACGGATTGCGTTCAAATCCATACGTTGTATAGGTGTCAGTAAAACCTAACTTTAGACCATCGTCTGGGTTAGCACCTAGTATAGGGATGATTTGATTAACATTATTTCTTATCTTTCTATAATTATACACATTGGTATTATAGTCATCCGTTAATTTAATTCGAGCTTTTTTAGCTTCTTTTAGGTCATTTTTCTTTGATTTGTAATCATAGATAACAATGTTTTTACCGTTTTCTACTTCGTAATCATCGTTGTTTTGTCCACCAATAAGACGTACTTTAATTTTAGAAATTTTTCCTTCAATTTTAAAACTATCTTTATCATCTAAACCATAAATCCAGATTTCTTTTGTGCTTTTTGGTTCGTAGATTTTATGATGAAAACGATCTTTAATGGTGTCATCTTTTTTGCGAT
Source organism: Winogradskyella marina (assembly GCF_015645385.1). GTDB lineage: Bacteria > Bacteroidota > Bacteroidia > Flavobacteriales > Flavobacteriaceae > Winogradskyella > Winogradskyella marina. Next base: position 567,438 of record NZ_JADOET010000001.1, on the reverse strand, counting down.
ATAGTGCTACTTCAACCTTACCATGTTCTAAAGCTTTCACACTTATATAGTCATCTTTATTTGTTCCTGTGATAACGGCATATTTGTTAACTAACTTCAAATAGCGATCAGAAATTTTTTGAAGATTAGCACGACGTTCTTTTAGAATTGTTTTTATGGCAGCAATGTTATCGGCATCTACTTCTTTAGGTGTATTACTAAAAGCGCGGTCGATAACATCATCCGTTATTTGAGATTGAATAAATTGTACTTGTTCATCCCAATCTAGCTTATTGGCTTCTGAAATAAAAGCGACATCCAATGCAAACCCCGAAATATTAAAACCCTTTACATCTTTTAAATCTGCTTCGTATTTTCTAAATTTCCTTGCCATAGGAATAAGTGTTACACCAGCACCAAACAAAAGGCCATCAGAGACTTTAGAAAAAGCAAAGTCTCTATCTCTTGGCAAAGGCTTGTAAATTGTGGTTCCGTCGTTTTCAAATACTAACCAACGCCATTGATCTTGATGTCTGTCAGCATCACCTATAAGCATATCGAATAAGCGTGCTTTTATAAATTCTTTTTCATCTATTATTTTAGATTCATCACTTAACACGTCTTGTAGCATATCTACAGTGCTTTCAATTTCTCCTGTAAAATTTCCTGTTCCTAATGCTGTATGACCGTCAGAAGGGTGTTCTTCAAATAGGTAAAGTTCATTTCCATAATCGTCATTATATGAATTTAAAGCTTCCTGTTTAGGAATATAATATAGTTTAGGATTTAAATGTGGAAGATTAATAGCTTCCGAGAGTGCTGCTAAAGTAAAAGGAGCATATGGGTAGGCACCTGCAAAAATATCTTCTAATAAGTCTTCGGTAGCGGTGTCTGTAAATTGCCCTTCTACATATTGATCTTTAAAAATGGCTGCTTGCATAAATTGATCCGCTTGCTTTTTCATAGCACGCATTACATAACGTTTACCATCTGCATCCTTTAAATGTAGTGTTTTTGATTGTGTGCCTCCACCTTTTCTAAATGGCTTTAGGCCACCCATTAAAGTGTCTAAGTAGGCCACTTTTGCTTTAACTTTAGTACTATAATCGTCGCGATACCGTTCGCCCCAAAGAAATTTATAAAAACCAGATTTTTTAGTGTCTTCTTTAGGATAGATTGAAGCACTTACTGAATCTAAAAGGACCTTAGGATAATTGAGTTCTGAAACCGGCTCAGGTTGTTTTATTTGTTTATAAAATTCAATTTCGCCAGCTTCAGTATTGAAGAACTGAACATCAACCGACTTATCATTTCCTATATTTAAAACGGCATAACCAGGAACGGAATGGCCATAATTATTAGGGTTTCGCATTCTTAATGGCGTACTTTTAGAACCTGAGCCACTAACAATTTGAGTAATATTGTCTGTTTCTAAATATTGCAAATTATGCTCGTGACCAGAAAGAAAAATCACATTATCATTTTGTTGTGCAGCAACCACAAGGTTTTTTCGGAGGTCGTTGTAAAATTGATTTGATAAGTCCGCATTTACGATTCCGGTAGAAGTTCTTAAAATATTTTTTATAGTACCAAGAATTGGTAGTGGCTTCATGTTTTCTTTTACACCATAACGTCCATTATGTGGCCCATTACTATACATGGGATGGTGAATAGCTACTAAAGTCGTTTTTCCTCGTGCTTTTTTTATTTCACTTCTAAATTCGTCTAAAAAGTCAGCTCGCGATTTTATTTCGCAATCATCATTGATGGTAGGATGATTATTCCAATTGGTAATATACCAGTGCGAATCTACCATGAGCATAACAATATCGTCGCTAAGGTTTATTTTTTCAATGGGACAGCCATTTTCTGGTTGAAAAGTGTTTTTCCCTAAGGCGTCTTCAACCATTTTCTCTTGTCGCTTTAAGCCTTTTAAACCGCTGTACCAATCGTGATTTCCGGGCAAGAAATAAACATGGCCAGGGAATGTTTTAGCGGCTTCTAGTTGAAGATTTAAGGCATGTTCAGCATCTTTTATGGCTTTATCATTTTTTAAAGGAATCCCTTTAGGATAAATGTTATCTCCTAGAAATAAAAGCACGTCGTTTTTGTCTGCGTTACCAAATTGACGTTGTAACTTTAGTAAAGATTTTGGTGCTGAGCCATCGGCTTCAGGTTTTCCGACATCACCAATTAAAAAAACATTGGTCGTCTTGTTGTCGATGCCCTTAAGTTCATCATAATTAGAATTGACATTGTAGGGCTTATAAGTGGCGCAACCACTCATAAGAAATCCAGTAATAATAAACCCAAATAGTAGTTTTGCTTTCATAACATCGTCTGTTTTTACACGTTTTGTAAATCTTCTATAGTAAAAATATCTGATACTTTTTGAAGCTTTCTGTTTATATCTACTCTAATAGCTTTTATGCCACTAGCGCCTTGAAGTTCTTCTAACTCTACAATTTCGATAGTATTTCCGATGTAATTTTTCGCTTGCAAAAATTCGAAATAAGCTAAATATTCTTTTTCCATCACATTGCTTGAGTACACAACAGACAGTTTATGTGGTTGTGTTAAACGTTCATTGGTGTTTTTTATGTGCGCTTTATCGATACGCTTTTTTATCATTTCGTAGCGCACATTATAAGCGCCATCGACATCAAATTGCTTCTCATCAATGCGATAACGAATGGTAATCGGTACATCGTAAGCGAGTATTAAAGAGGCTACCTCTAATTGCAATGGAAACTCTTTTTGTTTTTCGTAGTACATCGCTTCCATCTCACAAGCCACTTGTAGTTGCCATAATCGTAAGTTGTATAAAACCGTTGGATGATAATTTAAATGCTTTGTAATGGATTGGCCAATATAAAGGTTGTGTTCTATACCATCTGTTTTAAATTTTTCAAAATAATGCGGAAATATATCTTGCGCCTTTAGTTGTTGTTGGTCTAAAAATGAAGACAAGGCATTATTACCCATTTCAATAGTAATATCATATGCTTTTCTGGCATCGTATAAACTACTAGTGGTCTTATCGATGGTTCTTAAAAATTCGTCTACATCTTTACTGTTGTTAGAATTAGTTTGAAAATGCTCAAATAAAGGAAACAATTGTTTTTCAAAAAAGATATTAATTTCTTGTTCTGAATTGGTGTGGAAATTTTGCTTTAATTCTATTAAGTACTTATCAATTTGAAAAATTAACTGTTCGTAAAACGGTAAATTTATTTTAATTCTATTTCTAAGTAGTTCCTTACTTTTTTCCAATTGTCGTTCTAAGTCAGCTATGATAGCTTCATTTCTAGCGTTTGAAGACCCAACGACATCAATTTGACCAAAAAGCGGTACTACATCTTTAAAAACAATCTCTTCAAATACAGGATCTTCACCATAGTTTCTCTCCTGAATATATTTGCTAGCTTCTTCCTCAAATCGCCATTGAACAGACGGATGTATTGCCGTACACTCTTGTTGTATAATGGCACTTATTTCGTTCTGATGTTCTGAAAACGTCCGTTTAGAATAGCTTAAAATAAAAGGTAATATAGAGTCTAACTTCACCATATTAATGGCATTAAGCTGATTAGTTTTAAAGGCAGCTAATTCTATTATAAAACCTAATTCTCCATTGATAGGCACAGGAATAAGCGCCGCACTTTTCAATCCTTTATCTAATAATGTTTGGCTTAGTCTATTGCCTTTGGTCTGTTTATGATAGGTTTCTACATTTGAAATAATAATAGGTTTAGCGTCTCTAAAAAGCTGGCAGTTAATGTGTTCGCATGCATATTCATTAATGCTAACATCTTCGTCTTGTACTAAAGTTAACATATTAAAATTTCGATCAAACGGTGAAATAATTTTATTATGTTCTACGCTATAACTTCCGAGTTGTAAATCTGGAATATTAAATATGCGCCTAATATCGTGAATTAAATAATCAAAACTTTCGCTATTAGGTTGAATTAAATGCGTTTTAAAGTCATCGATACGTTCGTCTAATGAGGTGTCTATGAGGTTTACAATTCCGAAACCTTCAATAGTCCAAGAATCTTTTGGGAAGTATTTTTTCCAAATATCTATTGTATTGGCATTGCTTAATAACTCGTCTAAAATATCCTCAGTAATTTCAATGGCGTTTTCATTTGGATAGATGTCTAAAAAATCGGCATTAAAAGCTACACGATAACGCTTCTTTTCTCCGTTTTCATCAGTAATAGAGAGTGTTTTCGGTCGTTCAAAATCGACATTAAATTTATAATAAGCATTTAGTATTATAGCGTAAGTAAGTAAATCGAAAGAGTCTTCGTAATCCTTATACAGGTCATTAAAAACGTTATCACTTTTTTTGTGATTAGTAATGATGTTCTCTAATCTTGAACTACAATAAAATATATCATTAGAGTAGGGAGTAACTGCTGCTTTAATCTCATTTTCTGTAAGCGTTGGCGGAAAGAGTAAAGACATTAACTGATCTATAACAGGTTTGTTGGTTAAAAAATCGTCAATAGAATCGGTTCCCTTCTCTAATACAGGATGATTGTCAAATATTTTTAATGCTTCTTTTGCTTGGGACTGAACAGTGCTATTTTTTGATTGTAACAAACCTTCAAACTTCTCTTTTAACAAACGTAAAGAGATAATTACTTTAAAAGGGCCTGTAGTTCTGTTATTCATAGTGTTTAAATTAAAATTATAAAGGCATATTTATATAATAACTATATACAAATGCCGCTGCCGATATAATAATTCCGAACATAAAAACGGTATAAGTGATGCGTAGTAATTTATATTTTCTATTAAGCACCAAACCTAAATAATACAAATCTTTAGTCAGTGAATTGTATAATGTTTCTTCGTTGTCCATTAAGTAGTCGACTCCCCATTCAAAATCTTGCAAATTCATCTTATGAAAATTTCCAAAAAAGAGAATATTTGTTTTTTTCTCTTTAATCATTTCTTTCGTAATAGCGACATTAGAAATCTTAGGTCGTGTAGATAATACTGACAGTACCACAGATGCCACACTAAAAAGCATTAAAATTAATGTAGGATACACCAAAAATAAATTCGATGGATTATCGAGCTTAGGAACTAAATTAGATAGCGCAACAGAAATAATAATAGCATTTACAGAGAGTAAAATGTTGGCTTTGGTATCTGCAATGGCGCTTAATTCTATATGATTTTTTAATTGTACACGATACATGGTTTCTACACCTCTTCCAAACTTAGTGTTTTTGTCTTTTTTGTTCTCTTTAGCCGTTAGTTTGTGTAACTTATTTTGTATTTCTAATACATTAAGTTCCTTTTTAGGTTGCCAAATTTGTTTCGCCGAATCAGAAAAAAACGAATGGTTTTTAAGGAAGATTAGATTCTGTTCCATCCATTCAATTTCAGAAAGCTCTTCGTCGTTTTTAGCATTTAATTCTTTTAATAAGTTTTCTGAAATATCTAAATAGTCTTCAGATGCGATATGACCGCAATCGGCATCTTTAATAATGGCTTCGAGGTTATTAGTTGGTTTTGATCCTGTTTTTGTGACCAAAATTAATTGCTCAACTTGGTTTAGAGTCTCTTGAGGTAGATTCTGTTCTTTTAAATAAGAACGTGCAATTTTAACGCTTTCTTCTTCATGACCAGTGTCTAAAAAAATATAGCCTGTATCATGAAACCATGCAGCCAATAGCAATACCAAAGTGTCCTGTTCTGTACAGTTTTCCTTAGCTGCTAATTCTGTAATATCCGCAACAACTCTTCTTGTATGAATGCCATTGTGATAATAGTTTGTTGGACTGAGCTGTTTAGTTAACAGTTCGGCAACGTAGATTTCTACATCGCGTAAAAGCTTTTCTTCCATATTACAAATTTACGTAGTTTTTAAGACATGAAATTATTTAATTAAAATGAAGACCTCATTTATTTAGAATATATAGTCTTAGAGGTACAGCGAATTTTATAATACCGTTTCGTAGAAAATCAATTAATAGGGTTTATTATCGATATGCTGTGATACTGCTAAAGGCTTACTTTTTAGGTTTTTTAAAAACCTTAAATGTTTCTTAATTTATGGTTTTAGCTTCAGTTTTCTTATTTGTACCCATTCTAAATTGTTATATTTGTTTTTTGAAAAACAGAGATAAAATGAAGAAACAATTATTTGCTTTGGCAGCTTTTGCTTTATTAGTTGCCTGTGGAAACGATAACAAGAAGAAGGATAATTCTGAATTAGTAGAAACAGCTAAAGATCAGGTGGTCAACGTTTATACACATCGCCATTATGAGCCAGACCAGAATATTTTTAAAATGTTTGAAGACAAAACGGGTATCGAAGTCAAAGTGATTAATGCGAGTGCAGATGAGTTAATTCAGAAAATGAAAATGGAAGGCAAACAATCGCCTGCCGATGTATTAATAACGGTTGATGCCGGACGATTAAGTCGGGCAAAAAACCAAGGCTTGTTGCAACCAATTGAATCTGAAATTTTAGAAAAAGCCATTCCGGCGCATTTACAAGATAGCGATAACCAATGGTTTGGTTTAACAAAACGCGCACGAATTATAGCATACGCTAAAGATAGAGTGTCACCTGAAGACTTATCAACTTATGAGAATTTAGTTGAGGACAAATGGAAAGGTAAAATCTTGGTACGATCGTCTTCTAATATTTATAACCAATCCTTAATGGCATCAATCATAGCTAACAATGGTGAAGAAGCTGCTAAGAGTTGGGCTGAAGGCATGGTAGCAAATATGGCACGCTCGCCAAAAGGTTCCGATAGAGATCAAGTAAAAGCTGTAGTGGCTGGAGAAGGTGATTTGGCAATTGTAAATTCATACTATATTGGTAAAATGTTAAATTCACCAGATGCAGAAGAAGTAAAAGTAGCTAAACAAATAGGCTTGTATTTCCCAAATCAAGAAAATAGAGGAACACACATCAATGTAAGTGGTGCTGGTGTAGCCAAATATGCACCAAATAAAGAGAATGCGATTCGGTTTATTGAGTTTTTAATTAGTGAAGAAGCACAGCAAGTATTCACGGAAGCTAATTATGAATATCCAGTTTTAGAGGGTGTTGAACCTGTTCAAGATATTAAGACTTGGGGTGATTTTAAAGAAGATAATTTAGAGCTGAATGCTTTAGGAGAAAATAATAAAAAAGCCGTTTTGATTTTTGATGAAACAGGATGGAAATAATAGCAACCCTTTTTCCTTAAAAACAAGGCTACAAAGGTTAAAAAGAGATAGTAACAGATGGTCAGTACTTACACTGACCATTGTTATTTTCTTGGCACTGCCTATTATATTTATTGGTGTAGAGCTGTTTTCTGGACCTGGTGAAACTTGGAGTCATATAGTGACGTATTTATTACCAGAGTATATTTGGAATTCATTGTATCTCGTCCTTTTTTGTAGTATACTTGTTTTGCTTTTAGGAGTTTCTTCTGCGTGGTTGGTATCCCGTTTCGATTTCTTATTTCGAAAACAAATGGAGTGGTTATTAATCTTACCACTCGCTATTCCTTCCTATATAGTAGGTTATGCCTATGCTGGGATTTTCGATTATGGAGGAAGCCTAGATTTGCTATTGAGACAGTTAAATCTCGATTTTATACGAATCGATATTATGAATAGAGCAGGACTCGCTTTTGTGTTGAGTATTTCACTATTTCCGTATGTTTATGTAAGCGCAAGAGCTTTTTTTCTTAACCAAGCTAACAATCTTTTAGAGGCGTCAAAAGTGTTGGGTGTTGGAGAACGTAAAACTTTTTTTAGACTGATGTTACCATTGGCAAGACCAGCTATTGTTGCAGGTTTAGTTTTAGTGTTAATGGAAGTGCTCAACGATTATGGTGCAGCAAGTTATTACGGTGTAAATACCTTTACCACCGGAATATTTAGATCTTGGTTTTCCCTGGAAGAGCCAGAGACAGCCGTGTATTTATCCGCATTGTTAATCGTGATTGTTTTTGCCTTAATTCTGTTTGAAAAATGGCAAGTACGAAAACTAAAGTTTACATCGTCAAAAACAAACAGTAAACAAATGCAACGAAAAACGCCGAAGCGGTCTGTACAATGGTTGCTATTTTCAATTGTATTTTTACCCGTGCTTTTAGGGTTTCTTTTACCAGTAGGACAATTATTATATTGGGCCTTTTTAACCGCATCTACGGTTTTTGATATGCAGTTCCTTATGATTTCATTACAAAGTTTTGGCATCGCTATTTCCTCTGCAGTTCTTACTGTTTTCTTTGCGCTTTTATTGATTTATTTTTCAAAATGGAGCAACATTCGTTCTATTAAGAATATCGCTAGAATTGGTGTTTTGGGGTATGCAATTCCTGGTGCTGTAATTGCGATTGGAATTATGATTCCAACCTTAGCTTTAGACAAATGGTTGATTGGTGTTTTGGGTAACTTCGGAATTGATTCTGGACTAATCATCAACGGCACTTTAATGGTATTGCTATATGCTTATGCGGTGCGCTTTTTAGCTGTAGCGTATAATCCTATAGAATCCACAGCCTTGAAAGTTGATAATTCCATTCCGGATTCTTCAAAAGTGTTAGGTGTCGGAAACTTAAAAACGTTTTTTAAAATTGAATTCCCATTAATTAAAACAGGTGTATTTAGTGCTGTAATTTTAGTGTTTATTGATGTGATGAAAGAGCTACCCTTAACCTTAATTTTAAAACCCTATCATATAGATACACTCGCTGTAAAAGCATTTGAATATGCCAGTGATGAAATGGTTATGGAAGCAGCAATACCATCTCTTTTCATTATCTTTACTGCTATGATTCCGGTCATATTTTTAAATAAATTATTAATTAAAAAATAAGAATGCTAACAATAGATGCACTTTCCAAAAGCTTTGATAAAGGTAAAAATTACGCTTTAGATAACGTGACTTTTAATTTAAAAGCGGGAGATGTCTGTGCTATTGTTGGTGAAAGCGGCAGTGGAAAAACAACCTTGGTTCGTTTAATTGCCGGACTCGAACGTCCTGACAATGGGAGTATTTTATTAGATGATAAAGTAATTGCTTCGGTTAATAAATTTGTTCAGCCTGAAAAAAGAAAGATAGGTTTGGTCTTTCAGGAGTATGCTCTTTTTCCGCATTTAACTATTTTCGATAATATCTTATACGGTATTTCAAAACTAAAAAACAAGAAAGTCCGAGCTCAAGACATGTTAGATTTGGTGGGTTTAAGCGGTATGGAAAAACGCTATCCGCATCAACTTTCTGGCGGACAGCAACAACGAGTCGCCTTGGCACGAGCCTTGGCACCAGAGCCTTCATTGTTAATTTTAGATGAACCCTTTAGCAACCTCGATGCTATGTTGCGAACACAATTACGTAACGAAGTATTCGAAATCATTAAAAAAACAGAAGTCACAGTCTTGTTCGTTACTCACGACACGCAAGATGCACTTTCTGTAGCAGATGAAATATTGATTTTACAAAAGGGGAAAGTGGTTCAAAAAGATGCTGCGGCAAATTTATATGTGAAGCCAAATAACTTATATGTAGCGTCCTTATTTGGAAGTACAATTCATATCAATAAAAACATTCAGAATGCGTTTCAGTGTCCCTTAAAAGAAACCTGTTGCCATGCCATCCGAAATGAAAAAATTAAAGTAAATCCATCTTCTAATAATTTTGATTGCGAATACATCACCACAGCTGAGGTCATTAAAAAAATTGAACTCGGTGACTCCGTTCAGTTACTTTTAAAACTTGAATCTGGTGAGCAATTAACGGTTATGACACAGGCTACCAATATTGAAGATGTTATTCATATTGGTTTTAACTCTAAAGATATTTTAGAGTTTAATGAGGACGCGGTTTAATAATATTTTTAAAGCAAAACATCATTATTAATAATTGATGTTTCGCTTTATTATTTAATTAAATGCTTTGGCAAGTCTTCAACCCGTTCGCAACATACTTGTTCCATGACTTGTTGAAATTCCCGCTTCATTAAAGAAATGGTATGATTACCACCTTCCTTACCTAAAGCACCAACACCATACATAAAACTTCGACCCATAAACGTAAAATCTGCACCACTTGCTATCGACCTTGCAATATCTGGTCCTCCTCGTAAACCTGAGTCGACCATTATTGTTATTTGATCCTTGTATTTTTGAGCCAAATTCGTCATTGGTACAATAGTAGACTGCCCAGCATCTAATTGACGTCCTCCATGATTTGAAACGATTAAACCATCGACACCCAAATCGATTGCTTTTACGGTGTCTTCTTCGCTAACAACTCCTTTTATAACTAGTTTTCCTTTCCATTGATCTCTCAATGAAGCGATTCTATCTGTGTTGAGGCGTCCTGTGAAAGTTTCATCCATAAATTCGCCTAGCTTTTTCAGATTTAAACCTTTTGGCATATATTTCTCCATGGTTTTAAAACTTGGTTGTCCATGAATTAACGTTTGAATTGCCCAATCTGGTTTCGTAAACACCTCTAAAATATTTTTAACGCTCATCGTTGGTGGCATTGCTAAACCGTTTCTAACATCTCTAGGTCTGTAACCAAATGTTGGAACATCTGCCAAAATAACTAACACGTCATTACCAGCATTTGCTGCGCGATCTAACAAATCTCTTTTTATTTTTTCATCTGTTGGATGATACAGTTGAAACCAGTTTTTTCCTTCTGTTATTTCTGCAATGCGCTCTATACTAGACGTCGTAACCGTACTTAAAATAAAAGGAATATTATGGTCAAAAGCTGATTTTGCTAAGATTTCTGGAGCATTTGGCCACATTAATCCTTGTAAGCCAACAGGAGCGATACCAAAAGGAGCATCATAAGTATGTCCAAACAACTCTGTTTTTAAATTAGATTTATCAAATTTTGATAAGTATTGAGGCATTAACTCAACTTTCTGTATATCTGTACGGTTTTTATCTAAATTAATATCTTCATTACAGCCTCCATCTAGGTATTCAAATGCAAATTTTGGCATTTTTACCATAGCTCTTTGTCGTAAATCAGTAACCGAAGGGTATTTTGGATTTATCTTTATTTCCATAATTGTATAATTTACTTATAAACTTTTAAAGTTCTATAACCATAAAACGCGATAAAACAAAAGCATATAAAAGGTAGGATAAATGAAAAGTTAACACCAGAAAACGGGCCAATACTTTCCATATCTATCATAAGTCCTTGTAAGATTGGCATTAATGCTCCACCAACAATCGCCATCACTAAACCAGCAGCTCCTAATGCTGAATCTTCTTCGCTTAATCCATTTAATGCAATACCGTAAATAGTAGGAAACATTAAGGACATAAACGCTGAGGTAGCTACTAATAAATATAAGCCAATGATGCCATCAATTAAAATAACTCCCGAAATTGTTGCCATAGCACCAAAGGCAAAAATCATGAGTAGTTTTCTTGAGTTGACATACTTCATTAAAAACGTACTGATAAAGCGACTTACCAAAAATATGGACATGGCCACAATATTGTAGTTTTGCGCTTCTGCTTTTGGTATGCCTAAATTACCAGCATATTGAATAATAAACGTCCAACACATAATTTGTGCCGCTACATAAAACAATTGTGCTAAGACGCCTTCTTTGTATTTACCATTTTTAAATAGTCTTTTAAATGAAGCTGATGCACTTGTTTTATTTTCATTCTTAAGTCGTTTTGGCATTTTTGTTAATCCTATAACCACTAGCATCGCGATGACTACAAATCCAAGAATGACATAAGGGTTTCTAATAATACCTAAATCATGAGTTCTAATTACAGCTTTTTGAGCTTCATCTAAACTTGTAAAAACAAGTTCGCCCATTTCATTTCTAATATCAGAATCTAAAGCAATAAGAATAAATTTTGATGCTACGAACATCCCTAAAAGAGATCCAATAGGATTGAAAGCTTGTGCTAAGTTTAAACGCTGCGTTGCTGTGCGCTCGTCGCCCATAGATAATATAAACGGATTCGCTGTGGTTTCTAAAAAAGCAAGCCCGAACGTTAGAATATAAAGTGATCCTAAAAAGAAACCAAATACTTCAAATTTAGCAGCTGGATAAAATAATAAAGCTCCAGTAGCATATAGTGCCAAACCAAGCATTATGCCTTTTTTGTAACTATGTTTTCTAACAAATAATGCTGCTGGTATTGCCATTGTGGCATAACCACCATAAAATGCTAATTGAACCAAAGCGGCTTTTGCCGTTGAGATTTCCATAACAGTTCCAAAGGCAGCAACCATAGGATTTGTGATGTCGTTTGCAAATCCCCAAAGCGCAAATAAAGACGTAATGAGTATAAATGGGATAAGAACCTCCTTAGAAACTACTGGTACTTTTGTTGTATTAGTCATTGCGAAATGAATTTTATTTCAATTATAAAAAAAGCACCATTCAAATTGATTTATAAAAATGAATAGTGCTAATCTAACTTGCTATTAATTTCTATCTATATTGCGCGTAAACGACTTTAGTTTGAAGGTACTCTTCCATACCATGCTTTCCGTCAGCTCCACCAATTCCAGATTTTTTCCATCCAGCATGGAAACCTTGAATAGCTTCAAAATGTTCTCTGTTTATATAGGTTTCGCCATATTCTAACTCTTCAGCTGCGTGCATAACTTTGTTAAAGTTTTCTGAGAAAATTGATGATGTTAAACCATACTCAGAATCATTAGCTAAAGCAATAGCTTCATCTAAAGTGCTAAATTTCATTACTGGTAAAACTGGTCCAAAAACTTCTTCTTGGATAATTTGCATATCTTGTTTTACATTGGTTAATAATGTAGGTTGGTAAAAATAGCCTTTGTCAAACTGGCTAGACTTATTTCCACCAAGTAAAACTTCTGCACCTTCTTTTTTAGCAAACTCAACCATTTCTGCTACTTTATCTAACTGATCTTTAGAAACCATAGCGCTCATATCAGGATTGTTAGAAGAAAAAGCGTCTTCTACTTTTAAGGCTTTCATTTTAGCAGTAGTCATTTCTAAAAACTGATCGTGAATAGACTCTTCTACGTAAACACGTTCTGCACAATTACAAACTTGTCCGCTATAAATGATTCTAGAACCAACAACGGCGTTTACAGCTAATTCTAAATTAGCATCAGCACAAACAATTGCAGGAGCTTTTCCTCCCAGTTCTAAAGATACTTTTGTAATGTTCTGAGATGCTGCTTCCATAACTTTTTGACCAGCAAAAACACTACCTGTTAAACTAATAATGCCTGTCGTTGGACTTTTACTAAGTGCATTACCTACAACAGGTCCTGAACCACAAACAAAATTTAATACACCAGCTGGTAAGTCTATTTTTTGAATTAAATCTACCCATTCCATAATGGTATTAGGTGCAACACAACTAGGCTTAATTACACATGTATTTCCTGTAATTAATGAAGCAGCAACTTTTCTTGCCATAACAAAGAATGGGAAATTCCAAGGCAAAATACCTACAGCAACACCTATAGGTGCTTTGTGTAAAAAGATACGTTCTTTCTGACGGTCACTTTGTATAATTTCTCCTTCTATACGTCTTGCAAAACCTGCATAATAATCAAAATAATCTGCAGTAACATCTATTTCTACTTGTGCTAATCCCATTACTTTAGCTTGCTCTGCAGCTAAGGTTTCTGCTAAAAACACGCGGTTCTCACGTATAACACTAGCCATTTTATTCAAATAACCAGCACGTTCAATTGCAGTTAAAGATTTCCAAGCATGCTGTGATTCTTTTGCTGCTTCTAATGCATTATTAGCATCCTCAACAGAACCATGTGGTATCTCTGACAATACTTCTTCTGTACAAGGGTTAAGTACTTTTGTTACTTCTGAAGATGTTGATTTTACAAACTTTCCGTTTATAAATTGATTAAATTGTTTCATGACTGTTTATGTTTAGTTTATGATATTTGTAATAATTTCAAGGTTTTAATAGTAATTGAATAAAATCTCGAACTGTTTTGTGAAAATGCGGTTAACAAACTTATGTTATAATGTGGTTTTAGTATTTATCCATATTAATCAATAATATGTACAATTTAAACATGGCGGGTTTTTAAAGTTTGTTTTTTTTATCTTAAATGGTAATAAAAAGGGACGCCATATTAAAAATTAAAATTGCTAATAAAAGCTCTAACTAACTTTGGTTAAGCTGTTAATTTTAGCAAATAACTAAAAAAATATAGAGTGTAGGTTTCTCAAATCCACCAATTGCTTGCTCAAAATATTCATAAGGGTTTATTTCAGAATTAAACCATTTTTAATAAACCGATATCCTATTAAAAGAGAATTAAAATTAGGTGTATTTTCCAGATTTGTAAGATGCTGGAGTTAATCCAGTAACAGATTTAAATACACGAGAAAAGTGGTAACGATCCGAAAATCCTAAATTAAAAGAGACTTCCTCTATAGATTTGTTGGTGTGCTCAAACAATTCGCACGATTTAGCAATTTTTCTATTCTGAATAAATTGATGTAGCGTCACATTCATTTCTTCTTTAAACAATCTAGCAAAAGAATTTGGTGCCATATTAACGAGCGATGATAGTTCTGCATTACTTAATTTTTTATTGATATGAACTTCAACATACCGAATGACCTTTAAAACGCGTTCATCAATATTAATGGTTTTCCATAATTCTGGACCAATATTAGTTAAAGCTTCTTTTATAAAAGCTTGTAGTTTTAGATTAAAAGTAAGTTTAAAATCTTTGTTTTCAATCTTTAAACGGCTTGTTAAATACTGTAATCGATCTTTTAGATAATCCGTTAATTCAATTTTTAAAATACCAGGATAGACACTATCAAACGGAACCCCTAAATTAAAATGAACGAAGAAGTGAATCAAAAACATATTTTCTAAGTCGTCTTCATTGTAATTAGTATTTAGTTGTTTTCCTGCAACATGAACACCGTCGTTATAAATATGATTTTTGGTATAGCGCGAAGAGAACGACGTAAAAGGGGGAATAATATAGAGGTGATTTGTGTCCATTTCAAACACATTATCCTGATGTATTAATTGGCCGCCTGTGTTTTTATTCCAATATAGCCTCCAAAACGGAAAAACCATTTCGTGACAATCCCATAATTCTAACAACCAATATCTGCAGCATAAAAGCTTTAATTTCAGGTCAATAAAATTTTGATGGTTAGATGAAGGATCTCCTAATTCTATGTCTTTTACAAACTTCATGATGTGTCGATGTTTGAATTAGATACAAAAATACGGATTTTGAATATTTAATATTGTTATTCGTGGATGTAAATTTGTTCCAATTAAAATTCAAAGTAGATGAAAACGATAAAACTTCCAAATCAAGTAGAAGCAGAATTAAAAAAGGTATCAGAAGTCGCTGGTTATTTATGGCAACGTGAATGGGCAGAACGAAATGCAGGAAATATTTCGATGAATTTGACCTCGTTCTTTAAAAAAGAAGAAGTTCAAGGTATTGGCGAAGAAGTGCCTTTCGATTTTCCAAAAGGAGCAGCAGGTTTTGTGATTTATATTACAGGAACAGGTTGTTACTTAAGAGATTTAGTAGATAAGTTAGATGAAGTATCATGTATTCTTTACATTAATGAAGATGCAACAGCATATTCTATTGTTTGGGGAGGAAAACGTGACAACTTCGGTCCAACTTGTGAGTTAATTTCGCACTCAAGCATCCACCTTTTTAACTCTATTCACCATCCAGAAAACCTAGCGGTTGTCCACACGCACCCATTAGAATTAATTTGTATGAGTCATCACGAATTGTTTGATAACGAAGAGGAATTAAACAGACAAATTTGGATGATGTGTCCTGAGGTAAAAGTATTTGTACCAAAAGGAATTCACTGTACACCTTATGCGTTATCGAGTACTGCTGCGCTTGCAGAAGTCACTATGGAAGCGTTTAAAACAAGAAATGTATCCTTATGGGAAAAGCACGGAGCAACAGCGACAGCGCCAGATGTAATGCAAGCTTGGGATTTCTTAGACGTCGCAAATAAAGGAGCTAAAATGTTAATGATGTGTTGGGCAGCAGGTTTTAAACCAGCAGGATTATCTAACGAGCAGCTAACAGAATTAGAACAATTTACATAGAATAAAAAAGTATTATAAAGATGAGTAGATTAATAGGTAGATTACCAAAAGTAGGCATTCGTCCAGTAATTGATGGACGTGAATTAGGAGTAAGAGAATCTTTAGAAGTTCAAACCATGGATATGGCGAAAGCCGCAGCCAAATTAATAGAAGATACCTTACGATTTCCTAGTGGAGAACAAGTAGAATGCGTTATTGCAGACACAACTATTGGTGGTGTAGCAGATGCAGCAGCGTGTGCAGATAAATTTAAAAGAGAAGGTGTTGACGTATCGTTAACAGTAACACCATGTTGGTGCTACGGAACAGAAGTTATGGATACCGATCCATTAACTCCAAAAGCAGTTTGGGGTTTTAATGGAACAGAACGACCTGGAGCGGTTTATTTAGCAGCAGCATTGGCAGGTTATTCTCAAAAAGGATTGCCAGC
Organism: Winogradskyella marina; assembly: GCF_015645385.1. GTDB lineage: Bacteria > Bacteroidota > Bacteroidia > Flavobacteriales > Flavobacteriaceae > Winogradskyella > Winogradskyella marina. The sequence continues at coordinate 550,919 of NZ_JADOET010000001.1, read as the reverse complement.
GTTTGGAATTTATGGAAAAGAAGTTCAGGATGAAGGCGATCAAACCATTCCTCAAGATGTGTCTGAGAAAATTTTACGTTTCGTAAAAGGAGCTTTAGCAGTCGCTCAAATGAAAGGAAAATCGTATTTATCTATCGGTTACAGTTCAATGGGAATTGCTGGTTCTATGGTCGATGTGAATTTCTTACAAGACTATTTAGGTGTTAGAGCTGAGTTTGTAGAATCTGTTGAGCTTTTAAGACGAATCGATAAAGGAATTTACGATAAAGACGAGTACGAAAAAGCACTAGCTTGGACTAAAGAAAACTGTGTAGAAGGTAAAGATTATAACACACCAGAAACGCAAAAATCTGCTGAAGAAAAAGAGAAAGAATGGGAGAAAGTTGTGAAAATGACTTTAATCTGTAAAGATTTAATGAACGGAAACCCAAAGTTGAAGGAGATGGGCTTCGGTGAAGAATCTAAAGGTAGAAATGCCATAATGGGAGGCTTTCAAGGGCAACGTCAATGGACAGACTACCAGCCAAATGCAGATTTTACAGAATCAATTTTGAACTCGTCATTTGACTGGAACGGTATTCGTCAAGCATACACATTTGCAACTGAAAACGATTGTTTAAATGCTATTTCAATGTTATTTGGTCATTTATTAACCAATACAGCACAGTTGTTCTCAGACGTAAGAACGTATTGGAGTCCAGAATCAGTAGAACGTGTAACGGGAAAGAAATTAACAGGAATTGCCGAAAATGGTATCATTCACTTAATAAATTCTGGTTCTACAACCTTAGATGCCACAGCACAACAAACCGATGCTGATGGTAATCCAACGATGAAACCATTCTGGGATATTACAGAAGAAGAAGTTCAAAAATGTTTAGATAACACCAAATGGCCAGCTGCTATTTTCGAATACTTTAGAGGTGGTGGATTTTCTTCACAATTTAAAACTAAAGGATCGATGCCAATCACTATGTGTCGTTTGAATTTAGTAAAAGGCATAGGGCCAGTTTTACAAATCGCCGAAGGTTGGAGTGTAGAGTTACCAGAAGATGTTCATTATGTTTTAGATGAAAGAACCAACCCAACTTGGCCAACAACTTGGTTTGTTCCAAGAACAACTGGTAAAGGTGCTTTTAAAGATGTTTATACGGTAATGGCAAAATGGGGAGCAAACCATGGAGCAATTTCTCATGGACATATTGGTGCCGATTTAATTTCATTAGCTGCCATGTTACGTATTCCAGTAAACATGCATAATGTAGATGAAAATGATGTGTTTAGACCAAGTGCATGGTCTGCTTTTGGCGAAGAGCTAGAAGGAGCAGATTACAGAGCTTGTGAGAATTATGGCCCATTATACGGTTTCAAACATTAATATTTCAATTATAAGGAATAGGGTATATTTAGCTTGCGTTAGTTTTTACCCATCCTTCCACATATGATAATGAAGCTTATCCTTGTCGTAGTTTTTATAACTATTGTAACAGGAAAGCTTCGTTATCATTATATAGTTCCAAATCAATTCACTAAGCATAAGTCTTTCTGAGTGTATCAGAAAAGGCGACATGTAAACTATCTAAAGTGTTCAAATACTAATTTGGATACGCACGATTAAATCTAAGACACATGAAAAAAGTTATAGCCGTTATAGATATAGGAAAAACGAATAAGAAGATTTTTTTATTTGACGAATCGTTTAAAGTAGTGTCACAAAATGCCATTCAATTCAAAGAAATAATGGATGAAGATGGATTTGCTTGTGATGATATTGAATCGATAGAAAATTGGATTAAAAGTGAAATAAAAAAAGTCCAAGATTTAGGCCAATTTGAAATAAAAGCTATTAATTTTTCAACTCATGGAGCATCGTTAATCTACTTAGATAAAGACGGCAAACGTATGGCGCCATTATATAACTATTTAAAGCCATTAGATGTCGAGGATTTTAATGATTTTTATGAATCACAAGGTGGAGTAGAAGAGTTCTCAAGAAAAACGGCATCACCAGCTTATGGCATGTTAAATACAGGTTTACAGATGTTATGGTTTAAAAACTCTAAGCCAGAACAGTGGAAACAAGTCGATGCTATTTTACACTATCCACAATACCTAAGTTATCTATTTACAAATAAAATTACAGCCGATTTCACCTCAGTTGGTGCACATACAGCCACTTGGGATTTTGATAACATGCAATACCATAATTGGCTTAAAGATGAAAACATTCAGTTACCAGAACCTTGTAAAGGTAATGAAGCTGTAATTTCTGAAATTAATGGTGATCAAATTGCAGTTGGCACAGGATTGCACGATAGTTCATCATCTATAATTCCAATTTTAGAAAACGAAAATGATTTTGTTTTACTTTCCACAGGAACATGGATTATTGCCATGAATCCGTTTAGCAAGGAAACACTTACACAGCATCAACTTCAAAATAACTGCTTGTGTTTTATGACACCCGAAAAACAACAGGTAAAATCATCCATGCAGTTTTTAGGTCGTATCCACGAAGTATATATCAAAGCCTTGAGCGACTATTTTAAAGTAGATGTCAACACCCATTTAGATTTAGTTTTAAACACAACACTGTGCAAAGAATTAATAGATCAGGATACTCGTGTGTTTTTATCGGAAGGTATTGATACCGATTTTGAAGCACATCCTGAGTTTTTACAGAAATTCTTGTCCTACGAAACAGCCTATTATCAGTTGATATACGAAATCAGTAAAAAAGTAATTACAGGCATTGATTTAATATCTGATAAAAACTCAAAAATCACAGATGTGTATATTTCTGGTGGATTCAATAAAAATGAAGTCTTTATTAAGTTCCTAAAATGTTTGAAAGACGATATTGAAATAAAAATTTCAGACTGTAAAAATGAAAGTGCTTTAGGTGCTGCTTTGTTAATGAAATCGTATTTGTAAATAAGGTCTATTGAATAACTAAAAATTAGAACGTTCCTGTTTTAAGATCTGTTAAACAATTACCCATAAAACAGAACCTATCAATTATTGTTTTACAAATAAAGGAGCTCAATTGAGCTCCTTTATTTATTTAAGTATTTATGTATTCAGTTGATTACTATAGCTTCACCAACTTAGATGTTAAAGTTTGATTAGTATCATTTTGAACTTTCACCATATAAATTCCAGAATTTAAAGATGAAATATCAAAAGCATCAGTTCTTGTAAAAGCGCCTTTAAAAGACTTAACTAATTTTCCTGTTAAGTCGTAAATTTCAACATTTGAAACATTAACATTTATACTTAATGCCGATTGTGACGGATTAGGATAAATACTAAAACCTAACATGGTTTCGTCTTTAACACTTAGCACCTCTGATGATGTGTTACCTAATATTCTAAACTGACCTGCAGGTATTGTAATTGCTGAGGTTGAATTACTCACTGTTGTGTTTCCTGTAGCATCCATAAGATCATACCATGTCGTTGTAACACCAGCTGGGAAATAGGTATCGATACTTCGTGTAACGACATCAAAATTGGCAAGTATAATCACATTTTTCAATTCTGAAGATGGCATTGAATTATCAAATATATCAATTCGAGGAGTTAAATTTCCTGAAGTGATTGTGTAATCACCTTTAAAAACCGGTTCTTCAATTTTAAGTTTATGAAGTTTAGACCAGTCCTCGTAAATTTGACCTCTGAGGGCATCAGTTAGCCATTCATTGTCCCATTGTGGCTGTGGTTTCGTTGCGAGTTTACAACCATCGTTTTCAATACTTCCATCAGGGCAAGTGAAAATAGAGTTTTCCATACCTAGCTCCCCAAAATGCCAAATCATTTTTGGTCCTGGAACCATTACAGAAACAGCTCCTAAAGCCGACATTCTAGACAATGCCGTATTTAAATCTTGTACATTATGACTTCCATTACTTGTATTTCCTAAAGCTATATTCTTGTACATTAAACGCTCTTCATCATGACTCTCGGCATAACCAACAACTCTTGGCCCATTGAAACCACCATGCGCTTTATGCCCCATTCTGTCAATGTTTTTATTACCATCTTCTCCCATGGTCAATTCTCCATACGGTGAGTTCATTATGCCCCACATCATAATTCCTTTACCTTCATCTAAACGGTAATTTGCCCATTCTTTTTCTTCGTTATCGGATCCTAAATGTTCAAAAATTACATAATGATCTGGGTCTACTGACCATGAGTGATCGGCATATTCTTTTAAAACATCCACACGATCTTGTTGGTAACCGCCAGTACATCCTTCGTCACCACTAAGTGTTCCATTTCCACAATTTTGTGTAAACCCTTTGGTTAAATCCCAACGAAATCCATCAATGTTATATTCTTCAATCCAATAACTAACCACTTGTTTTACATAATCTCTTGTGTAATCTGAACTGTGATTAAAATCGTTACCAACACTATATGAGTGCATAGGAAATGCATTAAAGTATGGGTTGTCTGAAGAAGGGCCTCCCCAACCATCTCCATCTGGATCGTCCATCCACATTCTCACCATAGGATTTCGTCCGTAGGCATGATTAAAAGCAATATCTAAAATAACAGCAATACCATTTTGATGACAAATGTCTACAAGTTCTTTAAATTTTTCTGGTGTGCCATAAAATTTATCAATTGCCATATGAAATGCGGTATTATAACCCCAACTTTCATTGCCTTCAAATTCCATAATAGGCATTAACTCAATAGCGTTTATATTTAAGTTTTTGAAGTAATCAATTTTATCAATGATATCTTGAAAGTTTCGGTCTGCATCAAAATCTCTAATTAACACTTCATAAATAACTAAGTCTTCTTCAACTGGTTTTTCGAAATCAGTGACTTGCCAGTCGTATGGAGTTTGACCTGTTTGTAAAACCGTAACCTCACGTTCTTGTCCTGCTGGATAAGCTGGCATATTTGGATATGTTGAAGCAGGAATATAAGCGTCATCAAAAGGTGATAAAACTAAGGATGAATAGGGGTCAGCTACTTTAACTATAGACGGTGAATTGGCAACAGGATTGGTGTCAAAAACCCAATATTGGTAAGTTTCAATGGCTCCAGGTGTTAAACCTGATAGCTCTAACCAATATTTTCCTGTTGAAGGATCACGTTTCATTACGTCAGAAGCAGACGGTGAATAGTTGTTCCAACTACCAGCAACTTGAATAAATTCTTTGCCAGGTGCTGTTAAGACTAAAGTGGCTTTACTTGGATCTGTATGATAGTTAATACCATCTATCATATTTGCTGGTAATGCTTGTTCTACTACTGCTGGCACAACAATAACATCAAAACTTGCTTCTCCAGTCTCCGTAGAGCCAGGAGGTGTACCTACAAATTTTACCGTACCACTTTCTGTAACATTAGTAAGTGTTGCATTACATGCAGGAAATCCACAATTACCTGTAGCTACAGAAACATTATTATAAAATATTTCGAAACTGCCCTGAACCGTTGTAGATCCTTGAAATGTAATTGTTGCACTTAAAGATAAATCATTGCCAGAATTTAAAACTACAATTTCATTAGTTGGTTGCGTGATGTTGATAATCACTTTTCCTACTGGAAAAATAAAATCTTCACAACCATCATCTTTTAATTCTTGGGAGCCATCTTCATTTCTAAAAACCATACCTATCTGTGAAGCGGTATCAGCTTGTGCTTGGGTAATGCCATAATACGTTTGTGGAGTAATAGTAATACTAAACGTGCCATCACCATTATTGGTCATTTCGCCAACTCCATCATCAAATCCCCAATTACCAACAACACCATATCCAAAGGCATCAGAATTGTTCCCAATTCCTGAATGCATATATACTTTTGTCGGGTTATTTAGGCCATTACAATTACTGTCTGTACTGTTGGCATCAATTGTTATAGTAACTGGTTGGTCAACTTCTATTGCACTAACACTAAGACTAACTTGTGCATAAGCAAAGAATGAAAAGACTATAAAAAGGGTGGATAAAGTTTTTTTCATAGTTATGAGGTTTTAAAAAAAAAGCTATGTTTTAAACATAGCTTTTTAAGATTATTAAAATAATTTAATTCAATGTGATTGTTAAATTAACTGTATCTACAGTAAGTGTATAAGTACCAGGTGTGCCATCAAAAGAGAAATTGAAATCACCATCCATAGCATTACTAAAGTTACTATCAATGGTGTATCCTTGATCTTCATAGGTTGGATAGTTAGAACCTGAGTCCCAATCAGCATTTACGGTAAAAAACCTAAAGGCATCATTAGTAAACTCTACTTCTCCAGAATAGATTCCTACACCTGTACATGTTAAAGCTACTGGGTTTGCCCAGTCCCATCCGGTACCAACAATACCAGCGCCGACCAACCAAAGTTGTTCGTATTCGCATAGTAATTGTTCAGGTTCTAATGTAATGGTCTTGTTGATATCATCTACGGTTAAGAAATACGTTCCAGGAGTACCATCAAAAGAGAAATTTAGATCACCATCCATAGCATTACTAAAGTTACTATCAATGGTGTATCCTTGATCTTCATACGTTGGGTAGTTAGAACCTGAGTCCCAATCTCCATTGACGTTGAAGAATCTAAATGAATCGTTTGTAAATGTTACATTTCCTGAGTAGGTACCATTTCCAGTACAAGGTAAAGCAACAGGTGTGTCCCATGCCCAACCAGCATCAGGGACACCAGCACCAACTAACCATAATTGATCATAGTTACAGTTTGGTCCAACAACTGCAGGGCCTAATGTTATTGTTTTAGCTGCGGTATCTACTTCTATAAAATATTCGCCTGGTGTGCCTGTAAATTGGAAATTACTATCTCCATCTAATGCGTTTACTAAGTTAGCGTCAATAGTATAACCAACGGCTTCATAATAAGGGTAGTTTAAACCTGAATCCCAATCTGCAGCTACTGTAAAGAATCTAAAGGCATCGTTAGTTAAGTTAATGTTACCAGAGTACGTAGTACCTTGTAAAGGTAATTCTACTGGTGTTGCCCAGTCCCATCCTGCATCTACGGCACCTGCACCAACAACATATAATACTGGTGCTAGTTCTACATTAAACGGAGTAACGCTTATGGTAATAGGCTCAGAAAAACGTTCCATATTTCCACCTGGCATTTCAATTGTAGCTTTAATTCTAATATCTAAACTACCAACTTCTTCAGCTGTAAGACCTGCGCTAAGTGCAGTTTCATTAAAGGCTTCGTGAGTACTTGTATAAGTCATTCCTTCTGTACCTTCAGTTATTGCACTGGTAAAATCAGTTCCAGCTTGCGCAAATTGAATTTCATAATTTACAGATACTGTGGTGTTTTCTCCAAAGTCTGGGTCTTCCCAAGATACTGCAATAGCGTCATCATTTGGTGATGTTTCAAGTAAAACAAGTTCAAAGGTATTATCAGGACTCGTAATTACAGGAATAGCTTCTGAATACGACGACACACTAAAGCTTACACTATTAGTTATGTTAGATCCTGAAGTTACTCTCATAAAAACAGTGAATGGCTCAAAAGCATCTGCTCCAGCATCTAACAGCGTATTGTTAAACTCAGCAACTGTCATTGTAAATCGATCTGTAGAAGACGATCCAATAACCGTTGGGTTTTCAAATAACACATCTGGTGATAATTCAACCATATAACTTTCTCCAGAATTTAATTGGTCATTCCACACAATGGTGAATGCTTCATTATCTGGAAGGTTATAATTTAAATTAATATTAGATATCGCTGGCTCCAAGAGTTTAAATGAAGCATCTGGCGTAGTAATATCAATACTTTCTTCTGTTTCGCACGCCACAAAAACTAAGAATAGACTTAATATAAGCGCACTAATTTTATTGATTTTCATAGTGTTATTTTTTATAAGTTAAGTGGGATTAATATATAATCTCCAGTTAAGTCGTTAAACCAAACCTCATAATCATCTTGAACGATGACAGGAATTGATCCGCCTCCGTCAGTCGCAACACCAGAGAACGAAGTGTCTCCTCCCCAAGTAGATCCTGTATTGGTTACAAATTGTAAATCGCCGGTCTGAAGGTTGACGTTAGTTATATTCCAAATATGTGGATCTGCGTTAGATTGTGTCATTTCTACATTTTCTCCAGATAAAGCATCTCCTTCTATAGCTATGCTTGTATAATCTGTTGCACCACTCACGTCAAAGCTTGAAAACGTATAATGAGGTGCATCAGTTGGCATAGAGAAATTAATGGTAAACGTATAATAACCATCGGTCTCTACTCCAAATCGTCCCGGATCACCATCTTGTGTCGTTGGGTTTCCTGCAATACTTCCAGACTCTTGTTTAGTGTCGCTACCTTCATTATCCGTAACTCCCCATTGTGGTTGCCATTGTCCTCGCTCTTCTAAAATTTTAAAACGCCCCTGGTCAAAACCTCCACTTCCGGTACCGAAATATCCAGTGTAAGTATATAAATTAGTGTTAATTGCATTCCTAAATAGTGGTGGGTTATTACTGTTATTGTTCCAATCTGGGTCTTCCCAAACACCGTTACCGTCTATATCTAAAGCATTTCCAACGATATAAAAATCTTTTAAGGTATAGTTGTAGAACGGTTGAATTTGAAAACTAATAATATTTGAACTCACAGGAAGTCCATTTTGAGTTCCTATTGAACTTTCTACCTTAGCATACAAAGTATTAAACATAAAAGGTGGTAAACCTGCAGCACTAGCCGAAGAATTTAATTCGTTAACCGATAGGGTTGCCGATGTAGATCCGGTAATAGTCGTAGCGACCACAGGGTTTGTAAATGCATCATCAGTCGCAAAAATGACAGCATAATTTTCTGATGCTTGTTGTCCGTAATCTGCTTCATTCCAATTAAATGTTATTGCAGGATTGCCAGGATTTGTATCATCTAATTCTATCACTGTAATAGGAAGCTCGGCAAGTGTGATGGCTTCCGTTTCTGTAGCTGTAAATACTGAAGTGTCATCTTCACAAGAATTCACAAGGAATCCGAGTGTAAACACCGTTAATAGTACAACTTTAAATTTTAATATGTTTTTCATTGCTTTATTTTTTAGTATCCAGGGTTTTGAGTAAGGTTAGGATTAGAAGACATACTTAAATTTGGTATTGGAAAAAGGTTTAAATGTGACGGTATAGCAATACCATTACTACCGTTTCCTTTCCATGCCCAATTATAATTTCCACCAGTAAATAATCCGAAACGAATTAAATCTTGTCTTCTGTGTGCTTCCCAATGTAATTCTCTAGATCTTTCATCTAATATAAATGGTAGCGTTAATTCTCCTGCAGAAATGGTATTAGGATTATTAGCACGAGCTCTTAAATCGTTAACTAAGTTAACCGCTTCAGAGATTGTTCCGCCGCCACCTCTAAGATGTGCTTCGGCATACATTAAATGTACATCAGCTAATCTAAATAAAGGAAAATCGGTATCGACAAATGTTTGGTCTGCACCAGGAACACCATCAGAGCTTAAATTTGAATATTTTTGAATAATGTAACCTTGACTTTGGTCAGATATATCTGTTATACCAATAGGTCTATCAGCAGAAATGATTGTGTTTCTGTCATCATCGATAAAATCTCCACCTTCCCATAGTTGCGCAAATTCTTTTCTAACTCTAATAGCTCCTCCCCAAGCAGCTTCTGATACACCAACTTCGGCACCATTAACTTCAAGGCTTCCAACTGAACCATTAATCATAACAGTTGTAGGACCGTAGTTTTGAATTGTTACACCATCTGAAATAATAGGGAAAATAATTTCTCCGTTTGCAGAATTTAGGTTGTTATCAGCTTGAAAATTATTTTTGTATTCTGAAGCTAATACATAACCAGAATTTAATAATTGTTGGCAGTAATTTAAACAATCTGAATATCTTGGTGTACCTGTATAAACTTCAGCATTTAGATATATTTTAGCAAGAATCATGTAAGCCACACCTTTATCTGCTCTACCGTATTGGTTCTGACCAGCATCTACTAAATCAGATTCGATATCTAATAATTCACTCTCAATAAATTGAAAAAGCTCAGCGCGTTCTACAACAGGTAAAACCGTGTTTATGGCATCTGCTTCTGTTCCAAAGTTAGCTTTTCCGAAGAGATCCATCATATAATAGTAAGATAATGCTCTTAATAATCTCGCTTCTGCACGGTATTCTACGATATCTGCACGTACACTTTCTGAGACACTTCTAGCGTCTAATTTATCTGCTGTTGTTTCTCTTAAAAAGTTATTGGCAAGTGAAATCGTTAAATGTGTTCTACTGTACATTCCTAAAATCATAGGATTTTGAGCGGTCCAAATATTACGTTGAAGCTCTCTAGTTCCTGGATCGTTTTCGTAAGACCAAATCATTTGGTCTGCTGTTAATGTTTGCAGATATAATAATACACGTCCAAACTGACTAGTACCAGCATCAATACCTTCAATGTTAGAAGATTCTGGACCAAAAGTTCCCGTTAAGGCAAGGTTTGCGTATACACCAGCAATTACACGTTCGTAAGCCGCTTCATCTTCGTAAAGATCAGCACCTAATAATGTGTCGTCGTCATTTGGTGTAATATTTAAGTCGTCGGTACAAGACGTCAATGTAAACACCATTAATACAGCAATGACACTAATGTTTTTAATTATTCTTTTCATAGTTGTTAAAATTTAAAATTAGCACCAATTAATATGTTTCTTGGTCTAGGGTAAATTGTATTATCAATTCCGTTAAATACTTCTGGGTCTAAACCACTGTATTCTGTAATAGTAAATACATTTTGAATACCTCCCCAAAGTCTTACTGATTTTATAAATTTTGATAAGTCTTTAAATGTATATCCTAACGTAATGTTATCCATTTTTAAGAATGATGCATTTTCAATATAAACATCAGAAAGGATGACATCAGATGTGGTTTGAAAATTAGTATCTAAAACGGATGTTGGAATATTTCCTAATACAGCATCACTACGTAATAAATCAAATTGTGCACGAGCAGAATTTACATTGTTATAAACGTAGTTTCCGATGTTAGCTCTTAAGTTAAATGAAAAATCAAAACCTTTGTATTCTAAATTCGTTTGAAATCCAAAGATAACATCTGCATCTGGGTTTTCTTTAAGGTAACGATCTTCATCATTTATGATGTTATCTCCATTTAAATCTACGTAAGCACCTTCAATATAATTGCCCTGTGTATCTCTTAATTGTTTAAACACGTAGAAAGAGTTTGGTGATTCACCTTCTCTAAATAATTGAATAAAGTTTCCTGTTCCACCTGCAATACCTCCAGTTGTAACATCTTGGCCAAAGGCTAATTCTGTGATTTCTCGGTCTAGAAGTGTAGCATTGAAGTTGAAATTTAAGTTAAAATCTTCTTTTCTTATCACATCTGTATTAAGTGTAAATTCCAAACCTTGAATTCTAAGGTTTCCAATATTTTGAACAATACTGTTAGAGAAGTTACTACCATCTGGTACAGGTGCGTTAAATAATAAGTCTTCTGAATCTTTCTGGAAAACGTTTAAACTACCAGTAACATACTCATCGAATAAGCCATAGTCAATACCGACTTCTAAGGTTTTTGTCTCTTCCCACTTTAAATCAGGATTAATTTCTGAAGGAATTAAAGACGATACAACACCATTTCCAAATTGATATTGAGAATTATTTGAACCGGCTTGGTAACGACTTAAAAATAAATCGCGTTCACCAATCTCTTGCTGACCTGTAATACCATAACCAACTCTTAATTTTAAGTTCGATATTGTTTTAGAATCTTTAAGGAAATCTTCATCGCTTAACTTCCATGCAAAAGCACCAGCGTAGAAATCTCCCCATCTGTTGTCTTCACTAAATCGCGATGTTCCATCTCTTCTGTACGTTAGTGTCATTAAGTATTTTTCGGCAACCGTAAGATTCGCTCTTCCAAAAAATCCGATTAACACAATGTCTGGATCTGCAAACGTATCACCAAAACTATTTGGATCTCTTTGGTTTCCTGTGAAATGACCTTCATTAGTAAATCTTTGGTAAGAATAACCTGCAGTTAAATCAGTATTAATAGTACCAAACTTCTTATTATAATTTAAGAAACCATCTAAAGATTGGTTAGTTCTTTCTTGGAAACTAAATGATCTATTGCCTTTAATAGGATCATTTGTTGCATATATAGAGTTGTTACGAGAAACACCTTCAGTTTTATCATACCCTAAGTTTAATACAAATTTCATCTCTGGTAAGAAATGGAATTTATAGTCAAAATTAATATTACCATAGAAACGTTCAGAATCTCCAATGTTATTAGTTTGTAACAATGCTGCTACAGGATTTGAACCTCCTAATAAAAGTGTATTACCATTTCTGTGTTGGTAAAAACCTCCGAAAGGTGATGAAGGATCATAAACCGGTTGTGTTGGGTCGTACCTCAATGCAGCTCCAATTTGTCCGGAATCACCAAATCTATTATCCTCGTAAGATAGGTTTGTGTTTAAGTTCACTTTAAGGTGATTATCAAAAAATGTTGGATTTAATGATAACGACAAGTTTCGTCTATCAAATTCAGACGTTAATATTGCACCTTCTTGCTCTGTAACTCCAAAAGAGAAACGTGCTGGTATAGCATTAAATAATGAACCTCTTACAGTAACATTGTGATTTACTGAAACTGTTTTTCTGAAAATTTCATCTTGCCAATCCGTGTTGGCATCTCCTAATTGAGAGATGAAATTATTTGGTAAATTTTGAGCGATTACTTGTGCTCTAAATTCATCTGCAGAAAATACTTCAATTTGCTCGTCAATATCTCCTAAGGTGTATTGTACATCATAATCTACACTGAATTCCGATCGACCTTTTTTAGTGACAATAATAATGACACCATTAGAGGCTCTTGAACCGTAAATAGCAGTTGCTGAAGCATCTTTTAAAACGGTAAAAGAATCAATGTCGTTAGGATTAATACTTGCTAAAACACCTCTAGAACCTCCTACGTTATCATTTGTAATAGGCAATCCATCAATTACTATTAACGGATTATTAGATGCATTTATTGAAGAACCACCTCTAATTTTAATTTCTGATCCAGATCCTGGAGCACCACTTGTATTAACGGTTACACCGGCAACACGACCACTTAATAAGTTCTCAGGTGTTACAATGTTTCCACGTGTAAAATCTTTCGATGTTACGGCGTCCACAGAACCTGTCGCATCTTTTTTAGTGGTTGTACCATAACCAATAAGGATAACTTCCTCTAATTGAGAAGCATCTTCCTCTATGGCAACATCTATATTAGATTGACCGGTAAACTCAATTTCTTGTGGTGTATAACCAACATAAGAGTAAACAATAATTTCACCTTGATTTACTTCTAATGAATATTTGCCATCGAAATCTGTAGCGGTTCCTCTGGCAGTCCCTTTAATAATAACATTTACACCAGGTAAAGGCATGGCGTTTGCTTTGTCTGTAACAGTACCAGTAACGGTAGATTGTGCCATCAAGGTCGTTGGCAAAATAATGAGACAGAATAGTAAAGCATTTAAAATTGTTTTCATACAAATTATTTAAGTTAATTGCTTAGTTATTTGATTTATATTTTCACTTCTCGGGTTAAATCTATGTAAAATTAACTTGATTTAACGTTATATTTACATGACGAAAGTCACGCAAACGTTTTCGTGTTAAGAACTTTTTAATTATTGGTAGAATTATCAGTATAATTATGAAAATCTGTGCTTTTTTCAATAAATATGAGAGAAAATTATGAAGTCCTAAATTTTGAATCTAAATATTCACTTATATTCGTTCCATATTTGCATCAATTATGAAGAGAAAAATTACCTTAAAACAAATTGCTAGAGAACTCGATGTATCTATTTCTACAGTATCTAAAGCATTGCGAAATAGTGCTGAAATTAGTGATGATACAAAACAAAAAATCCAAGCTTTTGCAAAACTCTATAACTATAGGCCTAATAATATTGCATTAAGTCTAAAAAACCGACGAACGAATACTATTGGTATTATTATACCAGAAATTGTTCATCACTTTTTCTCAGAAGTGATACGAGGTGCAGAGTTGGTAGCTAATAAAAGAGGGTATAATGTTATTATTGGTCTCTCTAACGAGTCCTTTTCTAAAGAGGTGATTAATATGGAAATGCTTGCTAATGGTAGTATAGATGGATTTATATTATCTATGTCTAAAGAAACACTGCAACAACAAGATTACCATCATTTTAATGAAACGATGAGTCAAGGGATGCCCGTTGTTATGTTTGATAGAGTAGTTTCGGAAATTAAATGCGATAAAGTTATCGTAGATGACTTTAATGGGGCAAAAAATGCCGTTGAAAAATTAATTGAAAATAAATGTAAATCCATTGCTTTAATAAGTACACCAGACTATGTGAGTGTTGGTAAATTAAGAACTCAAGGGTATCTTGAAGCACTAAATGAAAATAACATTTTAGCAGAGTCTAAACTAATACTAAAAATAGATGATACCGTAGATTATGAGGTTCATTTAGACGCGTTAGAAGCTGAAATAGAACAGCTTTTTAAAGCGAATAAAAAAATTGATGGTGTATTTGCAGTGAACGAGTTGTACGCCTTAACAGCTATGAAAGTCGCTAGGAAATTAGGGTTAAATGTGCCTAATGATGTACAGGTCATTGGCTTCACAGATGGAGTTTTGTCAAAGCATGCAACACCAAGCCTAACTACGGTTAGCCAGCATGCACAACAAATGGGGGAGAAAGCAGCGCAACTATTAATAGACAAATTAGAGAGCGAAGTTAATCCTGCAGACGAAGAATTTCATACTGTGGTTATTGCCACCGATTTAGTTGAGCGAGAATCCACTAAATAAAAAAATATTATTGTCGTTTTAAAATCTTTTATATCTTTACGCCATATTCAAAACTTATATTTTCACTTCTCACATAAGTTTTGATAAGCTAAGCTTGTCAGAATAGTATTAACTCTAATATACTATTTAATGGAAAAGCGTAGAATGAGTTTCTGGCAAATCTGGAACATGAGTTTTGGATTTCTGGGAATACAGATGGGTTTCGCCCTTCAAAATGCCAACGCAAGTAGAATTCTTCAAATTTTTGGAGCAGATGTTCACGAACTTTCATGGTTTTGGATTATTGCACCCTTGATGGGTTTAATTGTTCAACCAATTGTTGGTTACTATAGTGATAAAACTTGGGGGAAGTTAGGTCGAAGAAAACCTTATTTCTTAGTTGGTGCAATTTTAGCATCAATAGGTTTAGTGCTTATGCCACAGGCAGATATGTTTATTGCATTTTTACCAGCACTTTGGGTTGGAGCAGGAATGCTAATGATAATGGATGCCTCTTTTAATATTGCTATGGAACCTTTTCGTGCTTTAGTTGGCGACAACTTAAGAACAGATCAGCGTACCGCAGGATTTAGTATACAAACGGCATTAATAGGTTTTGGTGCTGTAATTGGCTCGTGGTTACCTTATGCATTAACCAATTGGTTTGGTGTTTCAAATGAAACCGTTGCAGGTGTTGTTCCAATGAATTTGATTCTATCTTTTATTATTGGAGCCGTTATTTTAGTTATTTCAATTTTAGTAACCGTTGCCACCACAAAAGAGTACTCACCTGAGGAATTAGATAGTTTTGAAGATCATCAAGAAAACAATGACTCTTCGTCTTTAGAAGTCGAAAAATCAAGCCTTTTAGATATTTTCGAAGACTTTAAAAAAATGCCAGCAACAATGCGCCAATTAAGTTGGGTGCAATTCTTTTCTTGGTTTGGACTTTTTGGTATGTGGGTTTTTGCGACTCCAGCGATCGCACAACATATCTACGGCTTACCGCATACAGATAGTAGTAGTTCTACATACCAAGACGCAGGTGATTGGGTTGGTATCCTATTTGGTGTTTATAATTTAGTGTCAGCATTTTATGCTTTTGCATTACCTTATATCGCTAAAAAAATAGGACGAAAACGTACCCATTCTATCTCATTAATTATCGGTGGACTTGGATTGCTTTCTATTTACATCATGCCAAATGAAAACTGGCTTATCGTTTCTATGATAGGTATTGGTATTGCATGGGCAAGTATTTTAGCTATGCCTTATGCTATTTTAGCTGGTTCCATTACACCAAGAAAGATGGGAGTTTACATGGGAATTTTCAACTTTTTCATAGTAATTCCTCAAATAATTAATGCACTAATTGGTGGACCGTTAGTAAAGTATGCGTATAGTGATCAAGCCATTTATGCTTTAGTAATGAGTGGTGTTAGTTTCTTAATTGCTGCAGCATTAGTATCAAAAGTAAAAGACGTTGACGACGTCATCCAAAATTAAAAAAATGAACAAAAAAGGATTCATATTCGATCTCGATGGTGTCATTGTAGATACCGCAAAATATCACTTTTTAGCATGGCAACAGCTTGCTAAAAGTTTAGATATCAATTTTACCGAAGAAGAAAACGAACAACTCAAAGGCGTTAGCCGCGTTCGTTCATTAGAAAAAATATTGGCTTGGGGAAATAAAACCATTAGCCAAGATCTTTTTGATAAACTCATGGGCGATAAAAACGAAGAGTATTTAAGCTATATCGCAGAAATGGATGAGAGTGAAATCTTGCCAGACGTGCCAAGAGTTTTAAACCTGTTGGAAGCATTAGATCAGCCAATTAGCTTAGGTTCTGCAAGTAAAAATGCGAGAACCATTTTAGAACGTGTTAATCTAAAATCTAATTTCCATGCGATTGTAGATGGTAATGATGTCTCAAAAGCAAAACCAGACCCAGAAGTGTTTTTAATAGCGGCTGACCAAATTAACATAAAACCAGAAGACTGTATTGTTTTTGAAGATTCAGTAGCTGGAGTAACTGCAGCTAATACGGCTCATATGATTTCTATAGGAATCGGAAGCAAAGACGTATTAGGACATGCAAACTACGTATTCAATGATTTTACAGAAATCTCAGACGATTTTATAAAATCTTTAATTAATAATTAGAAACAATTTGTCACATTGAGCGCAGTCGAAATGTCTTAGATATTAGACTGTTTGAAATTAAATTATAAAAAATAATAAGATTAATAGAAAGACACTTAGGTCTAACAACGTAGTGGTCTTTATTCTATTTTCTAACATCTAAAAATATATGAACCTAGATTACATCATCCCAAACAATTGGTCAATTTTAGAAGAAGGTTTCGACCCCAATCAGGTTAAAGCTTCAGAAAGTTTGTTCAGCATCGGAAATGGTGCCATGGGACAACGTGCAAATTTTGAAGAACAGTATTCAGGACCAACCTTTCAAGGTAGCTATATCGCTGGAGTATACTATCCAGATAAAACCAGAGTAGGTTGGTGGAAAAATGGCTATCCAGAATATTTTGCGAAAGTATTAAATGCACCAAGTTGGATTGGCATCGATATAAAAATTAACAATGAAACTCTCGATTTATTCGCAAGTAAAAAAGTAGAAAACTTTAGAAGAGAGTTGAACATGAAAGAAGGTTGGCTGTCTAGAAGTTTTAAAATAACACTTCAACACGATGTGGAATTACAAGTGGAAACCAAACGTTTTTTGAGCTTAGATTTAGATGAAGTTGGAGCCATAGAATATTCGGTTACACCTCTAAATTCTAATGCAGACCTTGTCATTACACCATATATTGATGCTGGTATTACCAATGAAGACTCTAATTGGGATGATGCGTTTTGGAATATTTCAAACGTAACAGTAGAAAACAATCAGGCATTCATAGAGGCACAAACCATGAAAACTAATTTTCATACCTGTACGTTTATGCAATCGGAGTGTTTTGTGAATGATAAAAAATTAGAGTTGCAACCAGAAGCTGTTAAAACGGATAGTAAAATCAGTTTTACTTACAAGCAGTCTATCAAACAAAATGAAACATTTACAATACATAAGTTTGGTGGTTATACAGTAGACCGATCTCATGATAAAAATAAATTAGTTGCAGCAGCAAAAACAGCATTACACACAGCAACAACAGCTGGATTCACTCAGCTTTTAGAAGATCAGAAGCAGGCTTGGGCTCAAATTTGGGACATGGCAGATATCACTATTGAAGGTGATGTAAAAGCACAACAAGGTATCCGCTTTAATATTTTTCACCTTAATCAAACCTATTTAGGAACCGATGAAACATTAAATATTGGTCCAAAAGGATTTACGGGTGAAAAATACGGAGGAAGTACATATTGGGATACAGAAGCCTATTGTATTCCGTTTTATATGGCCACCAAAGATCAGAGTGTCGCTAGAAAGCTATTAGCTTACAGACATAATCACTTACAAAAAGCCATTGAAAATGCCGAAAAATTAGGTTTTACAAATGGAGCTGCATTGTATCCTATGGTAACCATGAATGGTGAAGAATGCCATAACGAATGGGAAATTACTTTTGAGGAAATCCATAGAAATGGAGCTATTGCCTTTGCTATTTTTAATTATTACAGATATACAGGCGACTTTAGTTACATTCCAGAAATGGGTCTCGAAGTTTTAATTGGTATTGCACGTTTTTGGCATCAAAGAGCTAACTTTTCAACCCAACAAAATAAGTATGTTATTTTAGGTGTTACAGGGCCAAATGAATACGAAAACAACATCAACAATAATTGGTACACTAACTATATTGCTAAATGGTGTATTAACTACACGTTGGAAACCATAGAAAAAGTAAAAGAAGGACATAGTGATGATTTTGCAAGAATTTCTGGTAAAACAAAAATTACAGACGATGAATTAGTACTTTGGAAAGAGGTAGCTGATAATATGTATTTCCCATATTCTGAAGCGCATAATGTATATCTTCAACAAGATGGATTTTTAGATAAGGAATTAATTACGGTTGAAGATTTAGACAAGTTGCAACGCCCAATTAATCAAAAATGGTCTTGGGATAGAATCTTACGTTCACCATATATTAAGCAAGCCGATTTATTGCAAGGCATGTATTTCTTCGAAGATCAATTTACAAACGAAGAATTAGAGCGCCATTTCGATTTTTACGAACCTTTTACAGTTCACGAAAGTTCGTTGTCGCCTTGTGTACACAGTATTCAAGCAGCTAAGTTAGACCGAATGGATCAGGCTTATACCTTTTACTTAAGAACATCACGTTTAGATTTAGATGACTATAATCACGAAGTGCACGAAGGTTTACATATTACTTCTATGGCTGGAACTTGGATGAGTATTGTGGAAGGTTTTGGTGGTATGCGTGTTAAAAACGACACCTTATCTTTTGAACCTAAAATTCCTGAACAATGGGAAGGCTATTCATTTAAAGTGAACTTTAGACATCAGATTATTAAAGTGAGTGTCAACCAAAATGAAACGCGATTTGAATTAGAAGGCGATAAAGATTTAGAGATTTTAGTAAATGGTAAATCGGTTATGATTAGTCCTACTGATTTGATTACCGTTTAATTGAATATAGATTTTCTTGTCAGGTTTTTAAAACCTGACAGGTTTTTCAAAAAAAAGACCGAGCAGGTTTCTAAAACCTACTAGGTCTAAAAAAAACTATTAAAAGCACGATGAAAACACTAAAACAAATCTTTTTAATTCTAATGGTTGTCAGTGTGTTTTCATGTAAAGAAACCACTTTAGTAGAGAAAATAGTTCCTGAAACTATTACAGAAATCAGAAATGATATTGAAAAAGTAGAGCCACCAAATTGGTGGATTGGTTTCAAAAATCAAGACGTACAATTACTAGTAAAGCATCCTAATATTGGGAAAGCGACAGCAAAAATTTCATACGCAGGAGTTAGCTTAAAAAAATCGCATCAAGCAGACAGTCCTAATTATCTCTTTTTAGATGTCGTAATTTCTGAAACAGCAAAAGCAGGACAATTTAATATTACATTTCAGCTAGAAGACGGTTCAGAGTTACTTCAAACTTACGAGTTAAAGTCAAGAGAAAAATCTGCAGAAGACTATATTGGTTTCGATAGTTCAGATGCTATTTACCTTATTACACCAGATCGTTTTGCAAATGCCAATCCTGATAATGATGAGGTAGAAGGCTTATTGCAACAAGGCATTGATAGAACAGACGATTACGCGCGTCATGGTGGAGATATACAAGGCATCATTGAAAATCTAGATTATATAGAAGACTTGGGCTTTACAACGGTTTGGCCATGTCCTGTTTTAATTAATGATATGCCAAGCGGTTCGTATCATGGTTACGCCATGACCGATTTTTATAAAGTGGATCCTCGATTTGGGACGATAGATGAATATAAAGAATTAGCTGATGATTTAAGGTCTCGCAACATGAAACTCATCATGGATCAAGTAGCTAATCATTGTGGTTTGTACCATTGGTGGATGGAAGATTTACCGTTTAATGATTGGGTTAACGACCAAGAGAATTATGAAGAAAATATAGATAATTGGGATTGGAAGGTGACTAAAACATCAAACCATAGACGGACTACAAACCAAGATCCTTACACGTCTAAAATAGATAATAAAGAAATGGCAGATGGCTGGTTTGTGTCTAGTATGCCAGATTTAAATCAGCGTAACCCATTTATGGCCAACTATATTATTCAAAATAGTATTTGGTGGGTAGAAACCTTAGGTTTAGGAGGTATTCGTCAAGATACATATCCATATCCTGATAAAGCATTTATGAGCAATTGGGCAGGTGCGATTATGAATGAATACCCTAATTTTTCTATAGTAGGAGAAGAGTGGAGTTATAACCCGTTGCTCATTGGCTATTGGCAAGACGGTAAAAAAAATAAAGATGGTTACGATTCTAATTTAAAATCAACTATGGATTTTGCCATGCAAAAGCATATCGTTGATGCACTAAATGAAGAAGAATCGTGGGACCAAGGCCTCGTAAAAATGTACGAAGGTTTAGCCAATGATTTCGCATACACATCGCCAAAAGGTATTATGGCATTTTTAGATAACCATGATAAGAGTCGTGTGTTTACAGAATTTAATGGTGATGTTACAAACACCAAAATGGCTTTAAGTTATTTACTGATGCTACCAAGAATTCCACAAATATATTACGGCACAGAAATCTTGATGGATGATTTTGACAATCCTGGAGATCATGGATTAATCCGAACCGATTTTCCAGGTGGTTGGCAAGGAGATACTGTAAATACATTTACAGGAGAAGGTTTAACTGCAGATCAAAAAGACATGCAGTCTTATCTTAAAAAATTGTTGAATTACAGAAAGAATAGTAAAGCCATTCACGCTGGTAAAACTATTCACTTTGCACCCCAAGATGGTATTTATATATTAGCAAGGATAGGAGGAAATGAAACCGTTGTTCACATCATCAATAAAAACGAAAACCCTCTTGAACTAGATTTAGAGCGGTTTGAAGAATTAGAGTTAAATGGAAAAACGTTAAAAAATATCATTTCTGATGAAACACTAATTTGGAATTCGAGTATTACATTAGATGAAAAAGGAAGTGTGATTTTAACAACAAAAATTAATTAGGATGAGAATTGTAATATCATTTTTACTGTGTTGTTTATTTGTAGTATCATGCAAGGATGATACAAAAACAATTGAGATTACTAACACAGAATCCGAAATTGTAGCAACCGCACCAACACCAAATTTTATACACCTAAAAAGTGCAACCCTTTTTAAAGGGGATATTTTGCGTGTCGATAGTTTTCCTTCAAAATATATTCAATCTAGAGCAGTAGATATTTGGATTCCAGAAAGCTATGTTGAAACTAAAAAATATGCTGTACTCTATATGCACGATGGTCAGAATTTATTCGATTCATTAACCACTTGGAACAAACAAGAGTGGAAAGTGGATGAATGGGCTTCAAAATTAATGGCAGAAGAAAAAGTTGAAGATTTTATAGTTGTTGGCATTCATAACATTCCAAAAATTCGTTGGCAAGATTTGTTTCCTGAAAAGGCCTTTAAAATGTTAGATGAATCCGTCCAAGAAAACTTATTAAAAGAAGCTATTAATGCCGACGTGGATTCAAATTTTAATGGTGATAATTATTTGAAGTTTATCGTTGAAGAATTAAAACCTGTTATTGATAAATCTTATGCCGTGGCTAAAGACAAGGAAAATACCTTTATAATGGGTTCTAGTATGGGCGGTTTAATGTCTATGTATGCTATAAGTGAATATCCAGATGTGTTTGGAGGTGCAGCGTGTTTGTCAACACATTGGGTCGGTGCAGGACCAAGAGAAAATAACCCTTTGCCTGATGCGATTTTTAAGTATATGGAAACCAATTTACCAGAAGCTGGTTCGCATAAATTGTATTTCGATTACGGCAATAAAACCTTAGATGAACACTATCCGCAATATGCACCAAGAGTTGATGCGATTTTAAAAGCAAAAGGTTATACAAATTCTGATTCTAAAAACTTATTTTTTGAAGGTACAGATCATTCTGAAAATTCATGGAATAAACGCTTAGATCAGCCCTTAACATTTTTATTAGGAAAGTAAAATCTAATAAAGCAGACCTTGCAGGTTTTTTAAACCTAGCAGGTCTAAATGCCCCAATTAAAACAATCCTGCAAGTTCCGATAGCTATCGGAATCAAAAGCCTTGTAGGTATAAAAACTAAATATGAAAAAAAATATTTTCTTAATCATAAGTCTATTATTCACGGTTTCAATAACGGCTCAAAATGTAGAGCGTATTTTTAAAAGTATTGAAGATAAAAATACCCATTTTGAAATAAACGTAAATGACGGTAAATATATAATTTCACGTTATTCTTCTGAAATCATAGAAACAACCTTTATTCCAAAAAATGAAGTTGAAAACTCTAATTCTCATGCCGTAGTTTTAGAATCTAATATTGAATATTCATTGTTAGATGAAGATGAACAATCTGCTACGATTCGTACCGATGACTTAAAAGTTAAAATCACCAAAAGCCCATTCCAAATAGCCTACTACTACAAAGACCAACTCATCACATCCGAAAAACGAGGCTATTATAAAAGTGAACACCAACCCATGGAAATGGTAAATGGCAACATTGTAGCTGATTCCACCGAAAAAATAGAATTCAATGTCACTAAAGACGAAATACTGTATGGAGGAGGAGCCAGAGCTTTGGGTATGAATCGAAGAGGAAACCGTTTGCCATTGTACAACAGAGCTCATTACGGTTACGAAACGCATAGTGAATTAATGAATTATACGATGCCAATAGTCTTGTCGTCTCATAAATACATGATTCATTTTGATAATGCACCAATCGGCTACTTGGACTTAGACAGCAAAGGCGATAATACTTTAACCTATGAAACAGTGTCAGGAAGAAAAACCTATCAAGTGATTGTTGGTGATTCTTGGATGGATATGATGGATAATTACACCGATTTAACAGGAAAACAACCCATGTTACCACGTTGGGCTTTGGGTAATTTTTCAAGTCGTTTTGGGTATCATTCTCAAGAAGAAGTAGAAATGACGATTGATAAATTCAAAGACGAAGACATTCCTGTTGATGCGATTATTCTCGATTTATATTGGTTTGGAAAAGACCTAAAAGGCACCATGGGAAATTTGGAAGTCTTTAGAGATTCTTTTCCAGATTTTGAAGGCATGGTAGAACGTCTCAATACTAAAGGTGTAAAAACCATCACTATTACCGAACCTTTTGTTTTAACAACGTCTAAAAAATGGGATGAAGCTGTAGAAAAAGACGTATTAGCTAAGGACTCTATTGGAAATCCAGCCAAATACGATTTCTATTTTGGCAACACCGGACTCATAGATATTTACAAACCGGAAGGCGAAAAATGGTTTTGGGACATCTACAAAGGATTAGCTAACAAAGGCGTTGCAGGATTTTGGGGAGATTTAGGAGAGCCGGAAGTACATCCAAATTGGGTACAGCATCACACAGGTTCGGCCAATGAAGTCCATAATACTTACGGTCACGATTGGGCAAGATTAGTCTATGAAGGTTATGAACGCGATTTTCCAAATACAAGACCCTTCATTTTAATGCGAGCAGGTTGTTCTGGTTCACAACGTTACGGCATGATTCCTTGGTCTGGCGATGTTAACAGAACTTGGGGAGGCTTACAAAGTCAACCTGAAATTGCCCTACAAATGGGCATGCAAGGTTTAGCATATATGCATTCTGATTTAGGAGGATTCGCAGGAGATAATCTCGATGATGAACTCTATGTACGCTGGTTACAATACGGTGTTTTTAACCCAATATTTAGGCCACACGCACAAGAAGATGTACCAAGTGAACCTATTTTTAGAAGCGAAAAAGCAAAAGCGTTAGCTAAAGAAGCTATTGAATTACGTTACAAATTATTGCCCTATAATTACAATTTGGTTTATGAAAATAACCAATTTGGAAAACCTTTAATGCGACCATTGTTTTTTGAGGAATCTGATAATCCTGAATTGTTTACGTATTCAAAAACCTATTTATGGGGAAATGACATTTTGGTGTCACCAGTTTTAGAAGCAGGTATAACAGAACAAGAGGTTTATTTTCCAAAGGATAATGTGTGGTTCGATTTATACACGCATGAACGAATTGAAGGCGGACAAACTAAAACGGTTCAATTAAAAGAAAATTCAATTCCAACGTATGTGAGAGCAGGTGCTTTTATTCCGGAAGCAGAGTTGGTCCAAACCTTCGTTAATTATAAGGACACGCATTACCATGTACATTATTACTATGATGATTCTATAACAACAAGTTCAGCTCAAATTTATACCGACAATGGGATGTCTTCAAATCCAATTCAAAATGAAAATTATGAATTGCTTTCATTTGATATGACAAAGAAAGGAAGACATTTAGAATTTCATATCAACGATACTATAGGTGAAAATCTTGAAACAAAAGGTCGAGTGTTTTATTTGCTAATCCATGGACTCAATGAAAAACCCAAAAGTGTGATTGTTGGTCCAAGTCGTCAATTTGTATGGGATGAAGATTCAAAATTACTGAAAATTGCTATAGAACGTAATCCAAGTGAAAATTCAAAAATCAAAATCAAACTAAAAAGATAATGTTGTTGTCATTTCGACAGAGTGAAGCATGAACGACGAGAAATCTCATATTTATAAAAAAATGAAAAACTATAAAATACTCATAATTGCATTAGTAACATTTACTATATTATCTTGCAAAAACGAATCGAATGAAACGGTCACTGAGCACATTCGAAGTGAAGAAATAAAACAAAACATGAAGAAAAAGGAAGTCGTTTATCAAGTCTTTACACGTTTATTCGGAAATACGAATACCACTAATAAACCTTGGGGAACTCTGGAAGAAAATGGAGTTGGAAAATTTAACGATTTTACGGATAAAGCCTTAAACGAAATCAAGGATTTAGGTGTGACGCATATTTGGTATACAGGAGTGCCACATCACGATGTCATTACAGATTATACCGAATTTGGGATTTCAAACGATGATCCAGACATCGTAAAAGGTCGGGCTGGTTCACCATACGCGGTTAAGGATTATTATAACGTAAATCCAGATTTAGCTGTAAATGTCGAGAATCGATTACAAGAATTTGAAGCGTTAATTGAGCGTTCGCATAAAGCCGGATTAAAAGTGATTATTGATATCGTTCCAAATCACGTTGCCCGAAATTATCAAAGTTTAACCAACCCTGAAGGTACGTCAGATTTTGGAGCTGAAGATGATAAAACAAAAACCTACGACGTTAATAATAATTTCTATTACAATCCAGGAGAGGCTTTTGTAGTTCCTGAATGGAAACATGGTTATCAGCCTTTAGGAGGAGAACAACACCCTATGGCAGATAGTAAGTTTGAAGAAATTCCAGCAAAATGGACAGGAAATGGTTCAAGAGCATCGCAACCCGATATTAATGATTGGTATGAAACTGTTAAAGTGAATTATGGTGTTTCACCAGAGGGTAGAAAAGATTTTGATGAATTGCCAAACGGTTTTGAGAACGAAGATTATAAGAAACATTATGAGTTTTGGAAAGATAAAACCGTTCCAAGCTCTTGGGTGAAATTTAAAGATATTGCCTTGTACTGGACCGAAAAAGGCGTCGATGGGTTCCGTTATGATATGGCAGAAATGGTACCTGTTGAGTTTTGGAGTTATATGAATTCGCATGTGAAAATGGAAAATCCAGAGGCGTTTTTATTAGCTGAGGTTTACAATCCGAGTTTATATAGAGATTATATCAAAAGAGGAAAAATGGACTATCTGTATGACAAAGTACAGTTATATGACACCTTAAAACACGTCATGCAAGGTCATGGAAGTACAGACAACATTCCACCAATTTTAGCTGATTTAGGTGATATTGAACATCACATGCTTCACTTTTTAGAGAACCATGATGAACAACGTATTGCGAGTCCAGATTTTGCAGGAAGTGCAGCTAAAGGAAAACCTGCTATGGTGGTTTCGGCAACATCATCAACAGCACCAACCATGATTTATTTCGGACAAGAATTCGGAGAGCCAGGTGCAGAAGATTTAGGTTTTGGAGATCCAACGCGGACGTCAATTTTCGATTACGGAAGTGTGCCAAGTCAAGTGCGTTGGGTAAACGATAAAAAGTTTGACGGTGGTCAATCCACAGAAGCAGAAAAAGACCTTCGTGATTTTTACAAACGCCTTTTAAATTTCACGATTAATAGTTCGGCATTAATGGGCGACTATCAAGATATTCAGCATTATAATCATCAACATACGGAATGGTACAATGATAAGGTATTGTCTTTTGTTCGTTGGAGTGACGATGAAAAACTGATAATTATTTCAAATTTCAATGCAGAAAACACCTATGGTTTCGAGTTGCAGTTACCAGAGGATTTAGTCGAAAAACTGAAACTTGAAGATGGAGAATACAAGGTAAAAGACCAATTGTATAAATCATATTCGTCCACTTTAAAAGTAGAAAATGGTAAGGCTGAAGTTAGAATTGATATCAAACCATTGGAGTCGTTTATTTTAAAAATTGAAAAATAAAGTTGAATAGTTCAAGACCTTGCAGATTTTATAAACCTAGCAGGTCATAAAATAATAAATAATCGTCACTTCGAGTGAATTTGTGAAGCATGAACAAATTTGTATCGAGAAGTAATAATAAAAACACATGAAAAAACTAATTTTATTAACCCTAATCCTAATCACTTTGAGCTGCAAAAATAAGGACACGGAAAACAAAATTGCTGCTGTAGAAACAGCGCAGCCTATAGAAACACCTTTTATATGGGAAGGTGCAAATCTCTACTTTTTACTAACAGATAGATTCAACAGTGGCAAATCTGAAAATGACGTTAATTATAATCGAACAAAAGAACCTGGGAAATTAAGAGGGTTTCAAGGTGGTGATATAAAAGGCATAACACAGAAAGTAAAAGAAGGGTATTTTACAGATTTAGGTATTAATGCTATCTGGATGACACCAATAGTTGAGCAAATCCATGGTGCAACCGATGAAGGTACAGGTTTAAGTTACGGGTTTCATGGCTATTGGACCAAAGACTGGACTAACATCGACCCAAATTTTGGAACCAAAGAAGATTTACACGAGCTGGTAAAAGAAGCTCATGCCAAAGGTATTAGAATTGTGTTGGATGCGGTTATTAACCATACAGGACCAGTAACAGAAAAAGATCCTGTTTGGCCAGAAGAATGGGTTCGTACTGACCAACAATGTACTTATGATAATTATGAAAATACAGTTAGTTGTACCTTAGTGGCCAATCTTCCAGACATTAGAACAGAAAGTAATGACGATGTTGACTTACCTCCACAATTGGTAGAAAAATGGAAAGCAGAAGGACGTTACGAAACAGAAGTTAAAGAGCTCGACGAATTTTTCAAGCGTACAGGTCATCCTAGAGCACCTCGTTTTTACATTATGAAATGGCTTACGGATTACATCACAGAATTTGGTGTTGATGGTTATCGCGTGGATACTGTAAAACATACAGAAGAAAATGTTTGGGTAGAGTTTAAAGTTGAGTGTGATTATGCTTTTGCAGAATTCAAAAAGAATAATCCTGAACTAGTTTTAGATGATAACAATTTCTATCTGCTTGGTGAAGTCTACAACTATGGAGTAAGCACAGGTCAGGAGTTTGATTTCGGAGACAGAAAAGTTAATTATTTTGATCCGCCAAGTTTTCAAAGTTTGATCAATTTTGAGTTCAAATACAATTCAAAAGACAAAAGTTACGAAGACTTATTTACGCATTACAATGCTATTCTACATGATGAATTGAAAGGATTCGGAACCGTGAATTATCTAAGTTCACATGATGATGGTCAACCTTTTGATGCTCAAAGAAAAAAACCATTTGAAACTGCCAATAAATTATTGTTATCACCAGGAACATCCCAAGTGTATTATGGTGATGAATCTGCAAGATCTTTAGTTATTGAAGGTACAGAAGGCGATGCCACCTTACGCTCATTTATGAATTGGGATTCTATAGCCAAACGAAAAAGAACAAAAGAAGTGTTGACGCATTGGCAAAAATTAGGTCAATTTAGAGCTAAGCATCCTTCAATTGGTGCAGGAACGCATCAAATGATAACTGAAGAACCGTATTACTTTTATAGAAGCTACGAAAACGAAGATTTTAAAGATAAAGTTGTTATAGGTTTAGATCTTGAAAAAGGTAAAAAAGTAATTGATGTCTCTAACGTTTTTCAAGAAAGAGTAATGCTTCGTGATACGTATTCAGGGGAAACAGCAACCGTAGAAAATGGAACTGTAACTATAAATTCCAATTTTGAAGTTGTATTATTGGAGAAAGAATAAATTAATTACAGACCTTTGGTCTCGCAGGTTTAGAAAACCTCGCAGGTACCGAAAGTTGAATGAAGACCCTAATGAACTACGCTCGGTATCATCATGAAAGTATATTCTCATTTTGTTAATCATCAAGTGGACAATGGACTAAGATGAATCGAAAGATTGTCCCCTTGAGGGGACTTTAGGGGTGTAAATTTTAATAGTAAAATAAATGATTATGAAGAAGTCAAAATATATAATACTCGCAATTGCATTGTCATTATTCTCATGCAATTCAGAAAAACAACAAATCACAGAAATTAAATCACCAGATGAAAAAGTGGTGATTGATTTCAATATCAATAATGAAGGACGACCTTTTTATACAGTGAAATTCAACAACAAAACCGTTGTTGATACCTCTTATTTAGGTTTTGATTTTAAAGATGCTGCGGCGTTTAATAAAAACTTTATAATTAAAAACACGAGCACATCAACCTTTAATGAAACTTGGCAAATGCCCTGGGGAGAACAGTTAGATGTGGTTAATAATTATAACGAGTTAAAGATTGAACTTCAGGAAAAAACGAGTCCAGAACGGTTTTTAAATATTGTTTTTAAAGCTTATGATGACGGCATTGGGTTTAGATACGAATTCCCAGAGCAAGACCAATTAAAAGGCGATGTTTTTATAACCGAAGAACACACGGAATTCAACTTAATAGAAGATTATAACACCTTTTGGATTCCTGGGGATTGGGATATTTACGAGCATTTGTATAATACCACAAAGCTATCTGAAATTGATGCTTTACAATTCGCTAATCACGAGAATTTAGCCCAAACTTATATTCCAGAAAACGCCGTAAACACACCAGTCACTATGGTTGGAAGCGATGGAACACATTTAAGTTTTCATGAAGCAGCTTTAGTCGATTATTCAGGAATGACATTGAAAGTTGATACTGAAAATTTGAACCTGAAAAGTAATTTAGTCGGTTCAGAAAATACGGATTACAAAGTGAAACGAACCATGCCGTTTCATACACCATGGAGAACCATTCAAATAACAGATAATGCCCCAGATTTAATTGAATCTAAGTTGATCGTTAATTTAAACGAACCAAATAAACTTGGAGATGTATCTTGGTTTAAACCAATGAAATATACGGGGATTTGGTGGGAAATGCACTTAGGGAAATCCTCTTGGGATTACGGAATGACACAAGATATGAGTACGTGGACTGATGGCGGACAATCAAACGGTACTCATGGAGCAACCACAGAAAACGTAAAGAATTTTATTGATTTTTCAGCTAAAAACAACATCGGTGGTGTTTTGGTGGAAGGTTGGAATACCGGTTGGGAACATTGGATTGGTTTTGAAGATCGTGAAGGTGTATTTGATTTTGTAACCACCTATCCAGATTATGATATTGATGAAGTAGTCCGTTACGGAAAAGAAAAAGGTGTTGATATTATTATGCATCATGAAACGTCTGCAGCAACAGAAACGTACACCAAACAACAAGATACAGCCTTCGCATTAATGCAGAAATATGGTATGCATACGGTGAAAACAGGCTACGTAGGAAAGATTCTTCCAAAAGGAGAATACCACCATGGTCAATATATGGTGAACCATTATAATAACACGGTTGAAAAAGCCGCCAAATATGAAGTCGCGATTAACGCGCACGAACCTATTAAAGGCACCGGA
The DNA here is from genome assembly GCF_015645385.1 of Winogradskyella marina. Taxonomy (GTDB): domain Bacteria; phylum Bacteroidota; class Bacteroidia; order Flavobacteriales; family Flavobacteriaceae; genus Winogradskyella; species Winogradskyella marina. The sequence goes on along the minus strand of NZ_JADOET010000001.1, from coordinate 520,400 downwards.
TTAAGACGAACGTATCCAAATACAATTTCTCGTGAAGGCTTAAGAGGACAAGAATTTAATGCTTGGGCTACCGATGGTGGTAATCCTCCAGAGCATTTGCCAATTGTGGCTTTTACAAGAATGTTATCTGGACCTATAGATTTTACACCAGGTATTTTCAATATTAAATTTGATGAATATAAAAAAGACAATCAAGTCAATACTACAATTGCGCAACAATTAGCATTGTATGTGGTGATTTATAGTCCGGTGCAAATGGCAGCCGATTTAGTAGAACATTACGAAGCGAATCCGGAGCCACTTCAGTTTATAAAAGATGTTGGTGTGGATTGGGAAACGACTAAAGTTTTAAATGGAGTTGTTGGCGATTATGTCACCATTGCCAGAAAAGAGAGAGAAACAGGAAATTGGTTTGTCGGAGGAATCACAGATGAAAACGCTAGAACGGTAGACTTAAATTTTGATTTTTTAGAAGACAATCAAGATTACGAAGTTATAATTTATAAAGATGGCGACAATGCACATTGGGACGATAATCCATTAGATATTACTATTGAAGGAGTATCAATTAAAAAGGATTCTAAGTTAAGTGTCAAATTAGCCGAAGGTGGTGGATTTGCAATGAGTTTTATTAAAAAGTAACTGCAAACTAGAGATAAAATTTTAAAAAAGTGTGAATTACAGAAGAGCCTCGTAAACGGTTTTAACTAAGGTTCAGAATTTAACCGCAATGTCAGGTTGAGCTCAGTCGAAACCTACTCTTAGTGTATTAATAGTTTAAAATTCACTAAAAAAGAAAAACGCAACCAGTTTAAGAAGTAAGCCAGCCCAATATCATCGGTTTAAGATATAAGGGCTGGCTTATTTTGATTAGTGGCTATTGCTTAAATAATTATAGTCTGCTATCAATTGTCTGGCATATGAGTTAAAATGAAATTGTATATTTATAAACAATTGTAATAATAAATGGTTTATTACAGTGCTAATATGATACCTCGATAATAACGACTCAAATGCCTGATTAAATCAATGCAGCTAAACATAAAAAACACATTTAATACGGAACTACCATCAGATGCTAATACCGAAAATAACAGGCGGCAAGTATCTGAAGCCACGCATTCTTATGTGAATCCCAGAATTCCATCTAGCCCAAAATTAGTTCATGCTTCAAAGGAAATGGTAAATGCCATTGGTTTAGATGACGAGGCTATAAAATCAAACGATTTTTTAGAGATTTTTTCTGGTTCTAAAATTTACCCTAAAACAAAACCATATGCCATGGCTTATGCAGGTCATCAGTTTGGGAATTGGGCCGGACAATTAGGCGACGGAAGAGCAATAAATCTATTCGAGGTTGAACAGAACAACCAACGTTGGGCGATTCAACTTAAAGGTTCAGGTGAAACACCCTATTCAAGACAAGGAGATGGGTTGGCGGTTTTACGCTCTTCCATTCGTGAGTATTTATGTAGTGAAGCTATGTATCATTTGGGTGTGCCCACTACAAGAGCGTTAAGTTTAATGTTGTCGGGCGATGACGTGTTACGCGATATGCTTTACAACGGTAATGCCGATTACGAAAAAGGCGCTATCGTCGCTAGAGTTGCGCCTAGTTTTATTCGCTTTGGAAATTTCGAATTATTTGCGGCTCGAAATGATATTAAAAATCTTCAAAAGCTAACCGATTATACCATAAAACACTTTTATCCAGAATTGGGTAACCCTTCAAAAGACACCTATATCAAGTTTTTTGAAGCGGTGACACAACGCACGCTGGATATGATTATTCATTGGCAACGCGTTGGTTTTGTTCACGGCGTAATGAATACGGATAATATGTCTATTTTGGGCTTAACCATAGACTATGGCCCTTATGGTTGGCTCGAAGATTTTGATTTTGGGTGGACGCCAAACACTACAGACAAACAGAATAAACGCTACCGTTTTGGTAATCAACCTAACATCGGACTTTGGAATTTGCTGCAGCTCGCCAATGCCCTTTATCCACTGGTTGAAGAAGCCGAGCCTTTTGAAACGATTTTAAATCAGTACCAGACTGATTTTGAAAAGCAATCCCTCGACATGATGCGTTCTAAATTAGGCTTACAAGTTGAACTTGAAGACGACGCGAAACTGATACAAAATTTTGAAGATTGTTTAGTGTTGTCTGAAACCGATATGACGATAGCATTCCGATTATTAGCGAGTTACAAAAAAGATAATCCAGACCATGGTATAGACATTATTGAAAATGCATTTTATAAGCCAGAAGAAATTATAAAAGATAATTTAAAGCAATGGAAAGTTTGGTTCAAAGCTTACGACCAACGCTTGCAGAAGGAAACAATTACAGATTCCGAACGTCAAAAAAACATGAATGCTGTAAACCCTAAATATGTGCTTAGAAATTATATGGCGCAGTTAGCGATCGATAAAGCGGATAAGGGCGATTATGGTTTGATAGATGAATTATTTAAAGTATTAAAAAAACCTTACGATGAGCAACCAAAGCACGAGAAATGGTTTGCCAAACGCCCAGAGTGGGCACGGTACAAAGTCGGTTGCTCAATGCTGAGTTGCAGCTCTTAATTTTTAATTTAAAAAACAGAACTATGGATTTTTCAAAACTTAAAGTATTATACATCAATTGCACCTTAAAGAAATCACCTGCTGAAAGTCATACAGAAACACTGATGGAAGTCTCTCAGAATATTCTAAAAAAAGAGAAGGTGTCTTTTGAGACCGTTCGATTTATAGATCATGATGTTGCAGTAGGAGTGTATCCAGATATGACAGAACACGGTTGGGAGAAAGACGACTGGCCAAGTATTTATAAAAAAGTGAGTGAAGCCGATGTTTTAATCGTAGGAACACCAATTTGGTTAGGGGAAAAATCGTCTGAAGCACAAAAGCTAATTGAACGTTTGTACGCCATGAGTGGAGAAACGAATGATAAAGGCCAATATGTGTTTTACGGTAAAGTAGGAGGATGTATGGTAACGGGTAATGAAGACGGCGTAAAACATTGTGCCATGGGAATATTGTATTCACTGCAGCATGTCGGGTATTCTATTCCACCACAAGCCGATTGTGGATGGATTGGCGAAGTAGGACCAGGACCAAGTTATGGTGATACCGAATGGAAAGATAAAACTATGAATCCACCAGTAGGTTTTGACTCGGAATTCACCAATAGAAATACCACATTTATGACGTATAATCTATTGCACTTAGCAAAACTATTGAAAGAAAATAAAGGATATAGCAATTACGGTAATTCTCGTGAAGCGTGGGACAGTGGTACTCATTGGTCTTTCGAAAATCCGGAATATAGATAAAAATTAAGTGGCCATAAATAGAGCAAGATTAAAGCTTCTATTTAATATAAAAAACAATAAAGATGAAAGCAATTTGGAATAATAAAGTCATAGCAGAAAGTAATGACACGATAGTCATAGAAAGAAATCATTATTTTCCTCACGACAGTATAAAAAAGGAATTTTTTAAACCAAGTGACTTAAACTCTGTTTGCCCATGGAAAGGCACAGCGTCGTACTATACGATAGAGGTTGATGGTAAGGAAAATAAAGATGCTGCTTGGTTTTATCCAGAAGTATCAGAATTAGCAAAAGGGATTAAAAACCATGTTGCTTTTTGGAGAGGTGTAACCATTGAAGAATAAAATTAGGGAATGAAAAGCACAAAACTTAAGATAAAAAATAGAAAAGGCATTACTCTCAATGCCAATTTAGAATTACCAGCCAATCAGAAGCCAAATTATTACGCCATTTTTGCACATTGTTTTACATGCAGCAGCAGCCTAAGTGCTGTAAGAAATGTGAGTAGAGCATTAACTCAAAATGGGTTTGCAGTGTTACGTTTCGACTTTACAGGTTTAGGTCGAAGTGAAGGCGAGTTTGCAGATAGTCATTTTTCTGCTAATGTGGATGATTTGTTAGATGTACATAGCTACATGTCGGATCATTACCAAGCGCCAAGTTTACTTGTCGGTCATTCCTTAGGTGGAGCAGCCGTATTAGTGGCGGCTTCCAAACTTGAAACAGTCAAAGCAGTTGCTACAGTAGGTGCACCATCAACCGTAAATCATGTGAAACATTTATTCTCGCATCAGGTTGAAGAATCTGCAGAAAAAGGCGATGTTGAGGTAAATATTGGTGGTCGACCATTTGTAATTAACCAGGATTTTGTTGAAGAATTTGACAAAACGGACTTGCCAACAATAGTTAAAGATTTGCGCAAACCGCTATTGATTATGCATGCGCCATTCGATAAGATTGTAGGTATAAAAAACGCAGAAGAATTATATATAAATGCACATCACCCAAAAAGTTTTATAACCTTGGATAGTGCAGATCATTTACTGTCTAAGGAAGAAGATAGTCAGTATGTAGGTCATATGATTGGGACTTGGGCATCGCGTTATTTTCCTAAAGTTGAAAATGTAATGTTAGATACCGAAGGCGAACAATTGGTTGGGCATCTTAATATTGTAGAAGATAATTTTACCACCTCAATTCAAACTAAAAATCATACTTTAATTGCAGATGAACCCGCAAGTGTTGGAGGAAGTGATTTTGGACCTTCACCTTATGAATATCTCAATGCAGCTTTAGCCGCATGTACGGTAATGACACTTAAGATGTATGCCGAACGTAAAAAGTGGGATTTAAAGGAGGTCTTCGTTTATATTTCACATTCACGGAAACACAGTGATGATTTGAATCTTGGTTTAGAGCAACCGAAGTACCTAGATCACATTAGCAAAAAATTAAAGTTTGTGGGTGATTTAACTGCAGAACAGAAGCAACGTTTAAAAGAAATTTCATCACGTTGTCCTGTGCACAAAACCATAGCAAGTGAAGTTATTTTTCAAACTGAAATACTATAGATTAAGACGTGGAAACCATAACAAAACATAGCATTTCAAAAGAGCGATTTTTAGAAGTTAGACATCAAACAGAACTGATTTGTAAATCGCTTCAGGCGGAAGATGTATCCATCCAACCCGCAGAATTTGTGTCGCCACCCAAATGGCATTTAGCACATACCACTTGGTTTTTTGAGCAATTTGTACTTTCTGAATATAAAGCAGGCTACAAAGTATTTAACGACGATTTTGCCTATTACTTTAACAGTTATTACAATAACGTAGGTAAACGGGTTATGCGAGCTGAACGTGGTTTAATGACACGACCAACGTTGCAAGAAGTTCTCGATTATAGGGCTTATGTAAATACACAACTTTCGGAATTTATTTCTAATGGAACTTCTGAAGAGATTTTTAATATTATTGAAATTGGTTTACAGCACGAGCAGCAGCATCAAGAACTATTAATTTACGACATCAAATATATTTTTGGGAATCAACCTTCTTTTCCGGTTTTAGATTATAAAATCCAGTTACAAGCCGAAAATGAACCACAAGAATTTCTTCAATTTAAAGAAGGTGTTTACCAAATTGGTCATAAAGGGGAAGGCTTTTGTTTTGATAATGAATTAGGAAGGCATAAAGTGTATCTTCATGATTTTGAAATTTCAAATCAACTCGTCACCAATTCAGAGTTTATTGAATTTATAGATGCAGGCGCTTATAACGATTTTAATCATTGGCATGCTGAGGGTTGGGATTATGTTCAAAACAATAAACTTGAAGCACCATTATATTGGCATAAAGTTGATGGGACATGGATGCACTACACACTCAATGGTTTTGTTGAGGTTGATGGTGATTTACCGGTAACTCATATTACATTTTACGAAGCTTATGCTTTTGCACAATGGAAAGGTATGCGTTTACCCACCGAGTTTGAATGGGAAGTGGCATCACCTCAATTTAATTATGGCCAACTTTGGGAATGGACCAATAGTGCGTACTTACCTTACCCTAATTACACTAAAGTAGACGGTGCGCTTGGTGAGTATAATGGTAAATTTATGGTGAATCAAATGGTGTTGCGAGGTGGCTCAGTGGCGACTTCAAAAAACCATTGTAGGCCGACTTATAGAAATTTTTTTCAGCCAGACATGCGTTGGCTATTTTCAGGAATTAGATTAGCAAGATAAATGACAGATAACTTCGCAAAAGATGTGCTCAAAGGCTTAACTGCCAAAAATAAACACTTGCCATCTAAGTATTTTTACGACGATAATGGCAGTCGCATATTTCAAGAAATAATGAATATGCCAGAATATTATCCAACCAATTCAGAGTTTGAGATTTTATCCATGCAATCCAAACAAATTATTGAAGCCTTAAAGTTTTCAGGCCCTTTTAATATTGTAGAATTGGGTGCTGGTGATGGTTTTAAAACCTTTAAGCTTTTAGAATATTTAGTGAATAACAACGTGGACTTCCATTATATTCCTATTGATATATCTCAAGAAGCTATAGATATTCTCACACAACGCTTAAAAGAGAAATTACCAGCTCTAAAAATTCACCCAAAAGTGGGGGATTATTTTGAAATATTAAAAGATAATAGACATAGTGATTATCCAAGTCTATTATTGTTTTTGGGTGGTAACATCGGAAACTACTTAGAAGAAAAAGCTAAAGAATTATTGCAACTGTTTCACAAAAACATGAAACGTGGTGATAAGCTTTTAATAGGTTTTGATTTAAAGAAAAATCCAATTATTATTCATAATGCCTATTATGATAAGCATGGCATTACAAAGCGTTTTAATCTTAACTTATTGGTGAGAATGAATCGTGAGTTAGATGCCGATTTTAAAATTGATGATTTCGATTTTTATTGCTATTACAATCCAATCACCGGAAATGTAAAAAGTTATATCGTTAGTCTTAGAAAGCAAACGGTACATCTTAAAGCGATAAACGAAGTTATTCATTTTGATTATGATGAATTAATCTGGACCGAATTGTCTAAAAAATATGCCTTAGAAGAGATTAGCGATTTAGCAAATAATGCTGAGTTTACAGTGGAGCACAATTTTTTAGATTGTAAGCATTATTTTACAGACAGTTTGTGGACAAAATGATACCGACTAAAACCTAATGCGTATGGGTTAAGTGATTAGCTTATAAATGTGTTTCTTAAGCTTGAATTGAAAATTTTTCAATATCAATAAGTTTTATAATTCTCAAGCGTGAAGAAGTACATCTACAAAATCCTAAAATCATTAGATAAGTTAGAAAGTAATATTGCCTTTTATCCATCCATAATTAGTCTGTTTGGATTGGTTTTTGCCTTTTTTATGATCTATTTAGAAAGCATTGGCATTTCTAAATACCTCGTGGAAAACGCACCAATTTTAGTTGTTAATAATACAGAAACGGCAAGAAGCTTATTAACCACCTTTATTGCAGGTCTTATTTCAATTATGGTGTTTAGCTTTTCATTGGTGATGATACTACTTAATCAAGCGTCAAGTAATTTTTCACCAAGAGTGCTACCAGGATTGATTTCTAATCGAAGGCATCAAATCATTTTAGGAATTTATAATTCCACATTGCTTTACTGCATTTTTACTTTAGTATCTATTACACCTCAAGGTGATAAATACCAAATGCCAGGTTTTTCGGTGTTATTGGGTATTATTTTTATGACCTTCAGTTTAGGAGCTTTTATCTATTTTATTCATTCCATTTCTCAAGAAATTCAAGTCAATACCATAATGGATAAAATTTTTAAAAAATCTAAAGCGCGGCTAGAGAAGTTGGTAGAAGCCGAAAAACATACTGATACTCGTTTTGAGGACACTTCAGACTGGAAACCTATTATGTCTGATAGAACTGGCTATATGCAAGATGTGAGTTTAAAAGCCATGGCAGAATTGGCTGAAGATCATAATTTAATAATAGAAATTGTTCCCATAAAAGGAGCGTATATTTTAGAAGGTATTCCTGTTCTTAGGTATAAAGGCGATGTTAATGATGCTAATGATGATATTGAAGACGATAAGGAGTTAGAAGAGGAACTTTTAGCAACCATCACCTTTTCTAATAACGAAATTATAGAAGACAACTACATTCTTGCTTTTAAACAAATTACAGAAATTGCCTTAAAAGCGATGTCGCCAGGAATTAATGATCCTGGAACATGCATTAATGCAATAGATTACCTTACAGAACTATTTGCATTGCGAATGCGTAAGAAAGACCAAAGCTTTTATTTTAATGAAGATGATAAAGCACTTATTCATATAAATACGGTTAGTTATGAAGAATTGCTATACAACGTTATGGCTGCGTTAAGAACTTATAGTAAGCACGATATTATAGTGGTTCAAAAACTATTCATAATGTTTAAGTATTTATTGCAACAGAACAATGTATTAAATGAGAACTACAAAGAAGCCATCATAAAGGAAGTGATCAATCTAAAAAAAGATGCTTTAAACAATCATAATAACGAGCGAGATATTGAGCTGATAAAATCATATATTACTAAACTTAAAAATGTAAATCCATCTGACCATAATTTTGAAGTTTAATTGCCTAATTTGCGCTGTTATGTAACAAACCTTAACATGTCTAAATTCGTTTAATGTTTAATCACAAAGATATCATCATAGTTGGTGGAGGAGCAGCAGGCTTTTTCGCAGCCATTAACATTGCAGAACAACATCCGGAATTATCAGTAGCACTCTTAGAACGTGGGAAAGAAGGCTTGCAAAAAGTGAAAATTTCTGGAGGTGGACGATGCAATGTAACGCATGCCGAATTTATACCGTCGGAATTAGTTTTAAATTACCCAAGAGGCGAAAAAGAACTTTTAGGGCCTTTTCATAGTTTTATGACAGGTGATACTATTGCATGGTTTGAAGAACGGGGAGTTGAATTGAAAATTGAAGAAGACGGAAGAATGTTTCCTGTTTCAAACTCTTCTCAAACTATTATCGATTGTTTTTTACATGAAGCCGAAAAGCATAAGGTTGAGGTCCTGTATAATCACTCTGTAAAATCAATTGAAGCTTTAGAGCATGGCTTTAAAATTGAAACATCTCAAGGAGGTTTTCAATCTGAAAAACTATTAATTACCACAGGAAGCAATCCTAAAATCTGGAATCTATTAGAAGATTTAGGACACACAATTATTCAGCCAGTGCCTTCTCTTTTTACTTTCGATATAAAAGATAAACGTATAAAGGATATTCCAGGTGTTGTTGCACAAAATGTAGAAATTAAAGTGGTTGGAACCGATTTAGAATCTAACGGTCCATTGTTAATCACACATGTTGGTATGAGTGCACCAGCAATTTTAAAACTGTCAGCTTTTGGGGCTGTAGAATTGGCAAAATTGAATTATAATTTTAAAATAGAAATCAATTTTATTCAATTAGATTTTGAGACCTGTTTAAACCAACTTAAAGATTATAAACAGGAATTCGCTAAAAAAACGGTTGTTAAATTAACACAGTTCAATTTACCAAAACGTCTTTGGAAGCAGTTGGTTTTAGCGTCAGATATTGAAGATTTTAAACGTTGGGCTGATTTAAATAAGCAGCAATTAGAGGCTTTGGCAAATCAATTAACTAGTGCTGTTTTTCAGGTGACAGGAAAAAGCACGTTTAAAGATGAGTTTGTAACTGCAGGAGGAGTAGACTTAAAAGAAGTGAATTTTAAAACCTTTGAAAGTAAACGTATTCCTAACTTGTATTTTGCAGGTGAAGTTATTAATGTAGATGCAGTAACAGGTGGATTTAACTTCCAGAATGCATGGACAGGTGCTTATATTGCTTCAGTATCTATAATGTTACACTGATTTTGTTTATTGCCATAAGATGTAATAATGGCTTTAAAATCGTCAAAAATATAGGGCTTTGTTACAATTTGGTCGATACCAGCGGCTTCAGCTTTTGTAGAAATTTCATTAGAGTTTAATGCTGTCAGTGCCAAAATAGGAATATGAGGATTAAACATTCTTATATGTTTCGTAACTTCGTAGCCATCCATATCTGGCATGTTAATATCCATTAAAATTAGATCAAAATCTTTTTCCTTCACAATAGATATGGCTTCCCTACCATTAGATATGGTTTGACACGTGTAACCTTCTATTTTTTCGATGTTCTTTTTTGTGATTAATAGGTTAATTTTGTTGTCGTCAACGATTAAAACATGGATGTCTCTTTTTGGTGATATCGCACTTGAACTTTCATTTTTTGCTGCCAATGAGAGTTGAAATGTTATATCAAAGAAAAAACAAGTCCCTTTGTTTGGTGTCGATGTAAAATCGATATCAGAATTATGACTCTTTAATAAGGTCTTTACAATATACAGTCCTAGTCCAGAACCACTGCTATTTTTATTTAAAAACGTCTTGTTTTCAAAAGCACTGAAAACAACAGAGCGGTGTTCTTCTTTTATACCAATACCAGAGTCTTTAACTTCAAAGCGTAACGTAATATCGTTATCTGTTCGGCTTTTTTCAAAAACATTAATAGAAACATGACCTTTTTTGGTGTATCTAATCGCATTGTATGCCAAGTTGATTAAGATTTGACTAAAAGCTACTTTATCTACGAGTACATATTCATGTTCGTCAGACTCATCTATATAAAAATGAAGATCTAAACCTTTATTTTTAGCTGCAACGGCAATTGTACTTACGACATGCCGTACAATTTTTTCTATTTTATCTGGTTTTAATCGTAAGTTCTTGTCTTCAAATTTTAACCTATTTGCTTGTAAAATGTTATCAATTAAAATAGATAAATAGTTGCTTGATGATATTAATGAATCTAAATACGACTGTTTTTTAATGTTATCATTTTCTTGATCTATTAGTGTTGCTAAACCACTTATGCCATAAATTGGTGTACGTAATTCATGACTGAGTATTGAGAAAAATTCTAGCCTGTCTTTATCTATTGAAATAAGTTTAGAGTTTGAAGCTTTTAAGGCTTTATTAATCGTTACAATATTCTTTCTAGCTTTAAAATAAAAGTAAAAAACGGTTAATATTATAGCCAAAGTAACACTCATAATAATGGTACTTTTTAAGAATATTTGTGAGTTTTGTGCTTCTTTTATACGGGTTTCATGTAAGCGCGCTAATTCTTGCTCTGCATTTATAATTTTATAAACGAGCTCCCCATTTCTACGGCTTTGTTGTTCAACATTATCTAATGCTCTGTATTTATAAGTATCAGATTTTAAAAGGTATTTATTAGCAGAATCTAAATTTTTCTTGCTATTGGTGTAATACAAATATTTGTAATAATTTAAAGATGCCAATTTTCTGTAGGATCTAACATCCTTAGAAATAGAAGCTTCTAATGCTTTTTCATTAATTGCAAAAAGAGGTTCGTAATCAGCGTCTTTAAAATTAGTGACTTTAATACCTGCTATGGCATTGAAGTATTGAAAAGATTGAAATAAATTCTGTTTTAAATTCTTAATTCTATAGTTTTTAGAATAATTTAAGCTGTCAAAATTAGTGTTTTTTAAGGTGTCTAAGCCAAAGGTACTTGAGGCTAACATAGATGCATTATCAAAACTGTAATAGTCTTTTCTTATTTTGTTTTCAAGATTTATAAAGTAGATTTCACTTTTTAGTGTTTTAGATACGGCTTGCGCTATGGGATATAAACTATCGAATTTGGGATAATTTTTGCCCGAAACATATGTGTTTAGTAAACCCGAATATGAAAGATCTATTCCTTTCTGATTTTGTAGAGAATCAAAGATTTTTAATGCTGTGTTATGGTATTTTTCAGCTTTTTTAAAATTAGACATTTTCGTCAAAACTTTGCCTAGTGCATTGCTAGCAATAGCTTCTGTATTTTTGAGATTGTATTTTTTAGAAAAACTTATGGCGTCATTAAGAAGAATCGTGGCTTGATAAAGACTATCGTTTTTAACGAGTAAATCCAGTTTGTAACTGTCAAAAGTACAAGAACTGCTATCAATGTTTATTAAGGAATCTTGCGCTTTAGCTACAAATCCATTAGTAATTAAGACTATAAACAAAATAATAACAGTGTTCGATTTGGGGAAACACATGGTATAGACTATTAATGCGGTAAATCTACGCTTTATTTATAAAACAAGACTCGTTTTGTCGGATTTATTTGTGTTTCGTGGGGTTTTTTGAGGTGATGTGGTTAAATACAAATTGATGTTATATTTGTGTCTTCAACGTTACAATAATAAACTAATGATTGCGTACATAGCACTTTATAAGAGGTATAAATGTTGGAGGGCATAACAAAGTGCAGATGGCAGTTTTGAGAGAATTATTAACGAAATCTGGTTTTGAAAACGTAAAAACATACATTCAAAGTGGAAATGTTATTTTTCAATCTGCAACTAATGGTGCAAAAGTGTTAGAAAATAAAATTCAAAACACAATTTTAGACCGTTTTGAATTTGAAGTGCCAGTTTTGGTAAAAACCCGAGAAGAATTAAGCACTATTTTTAATAACTGTCCATTTGCTGAAAATAAAAAGATTGAAAGCTATTTTATACTGTTGAGTGAAATTCCAGATAAAAAGCGACTACAAGAGGTGTCTCAAAAAAGGTACCCAAATGATGACTATGTAATTCTTAACGATTGTATTTATTTGCACTGTGAAAATGGATATGGCCAATCAAAATTTAATTTAAATGTCTTCGAAAAAAAACTTAATGTCAATGCTACGGCCAGAAACTATAAAACAATGGTAAAACTCTTATCTTTGTCAGATATTTAAAAGCAATGACTGAACAAGATTTTATCCTTAAATCATACAACTCTAATATAGAAAATGGTTCCGTAAAATGGGAGTCGCCAAGTAATATTGCATTGGTGAAATATTGGGGGAAAAAGGAACATCAAATTCCAGAAAATCCGTCTATTAGTTTCACACTTTCAGATTGTAAAACCATTACAGAAGTCACGTATACAAAGAAGAATCTTTCGACGCAGCTTGTCTTGAGCGAAGTCGACAGGCTCAAGATGACAACAGGTTTTAGTTTCGATGTTTATTTTGAAGGTAAAAAAAATGAAGCCTTCGAACCAAAAATTCAAACCTTTTTTGAGCGCATTGAAAAATATATGCCATTCTTGAAGGATTATCATTTCAAAATTGAGACTTCAAACACATTTCCTCACAGTTCTGGTATTGCGTCTTCAGCTTCTGGTATGAGTGCTATTGCTTTGTGTTTAATGAGTATTGAATATATACTGACAGACAATGTCGCTTCGAGCGCAGTCGAGAAGTCTTACTTCAATCAAAAAGCCTCATTCTTAGCACGTTTAGGCTCAGGAAGCGCCTGCAGAAGCATAGAAGGTGAGCTTGTTGTTTGGGGACAAAACGAGAGTATTCCTGAAAGTTCAGATTTATACGGAGTAAAATTTGAAGGCGAAGTACATTCAAACTTCAATAATTATCAAGACACTATTTTGTTAGTCGATAAAGGTGAAAAACAAGTGAGTAGTACCGTTGGTCATCAATTAATGTATGGTCATCCGTTTGCAACAGAACGTTTTTCGCAAGCACATGATAATTTGGCTAAGCTGAAAACTATTTTGGCTTCAGGTGATTTAAATGAATTTATAAAAATTGTAGAAAGTGAAGCTTTAACCCTTCATGCTATGATGATGACGAGTATGCCTTATTTTATTTTAATGAAGCCGAACACCTTAGAAATCATCAATAAAATTTGGACTTATAGACTTAAAACTGGTTCAAAAGTGTGTTTTACACTCGATGCCGGAGCTAATGTTCATGTATTATATCCTGAAAATGAAAAAGCATCTATTTTACAATTCATTAAGAATGAATTAGCTAACTATTGCCAAAACGGGCATTTTATTTGCGATCAAATTGGAAAAGGAGCTACACCAATTAAAAATTAAGAAGTAATAATGAAGAATTAAAAACTTATCTTAACTGAGTTTAATTTAATTCATTTATTTTGAAACCAAATATTATAAAAGAAAAAAGCTTCGATTTTGCAGTTGATATTGTTAACGTTTATAAAGAATTAGCTTACAATAAAAAGGAGTATGTAATGTCGAGGCAACTACTAAAATCCGGTACATCCATCGGTGCTAACGTAAGAGAAGCGGAGTTTGCACAAAGTAAACCAGACTTTATAAACAAAATGTCAATTAGCCTAAAAGAAGCCAATGAAACAGATTATTGGATAGATTTACTGTATGCTACAAATTATTTAAATAAAGAAGAATTTGATAAATTTAAACCTAAATCGCAGGAAATGTTACGATTATTAGTTAGTATTGTAAAATCATCTAAAGATTAATTGTTAACTTTGCATTATTAATTATTCATTAATACATGAAGGGACCACTATTTTATTCTAAAATACTTTTGTTTGGCGAATACGGAATCATCAAAGATTCTAAAGGCTTATCTATTCCTTATAACTTTTATAATGGGGCACTTAAAAGAGGTGAAAATCCTTCAAAAGAAGCGCAGAATTCTAACGAAAGTTTAAAACGTTTTGCAACCTATTTAAACAGTTTGGATAAAGATTTAGTAAGCTTTGATATCGGTACATTGCAAAATGATGTTGACAATGGTATGTACTTCGATTCATCTATTCCTCAGGGCTATGGAGTAGGAAGTAGTGGAGCACTAGTTGCTGCTATTTACGATAAATATGCAAGCGATAAAATAACGGTTTTAGAGAATTTAACTCGTGAGAAACTGTTGCGATTAAAACGTATTTTTTCGGCGATGGAATCGTTTTTTCATGGTAAATCTTCAGGATTAGATCCATTGAACAGTTATTTAAGCCTTCCCATTTTAATAAATTCTAAAGATAATATTGAAGCGACTGGTATTCCGTCTCAACAGGCAGATGGAAAAGGAGCGGTCTTTTTATTAGATAGTGGTATTGTTGGAGAAACGGCGCCAATGGTCAGTATTTTTATGGAAAATATGAAAAATGAAGGTTTCCGTAGCATGCTTAAAGATCAGTTTATAAAACATACAGATGCTTGTGTTGATGACTTTTTAAAGGGTGATATGAAATCATTATTTAAAAACACCAAGCAATTATCTAAAGTTGTTTTGAACAATTTTAAACCTATGATCCCAACTCAGTTTCATGAATTATGGAAAAATGGCTTGGACACTAACGATTATTACTTAAAGCTTTGTGGCTCTGGCGGAGGAGGTTACATATTAGGGTTTACTGAAAACATCGATAAAGCACGTGAAGCGCTAAAAGGTCAGAAGTTAGAAGTCGTTTATAATTTTTGATGTATGTCATCCTGAAATTACGTCAGGATCTTTTCTATTGTAGTTATGCTTACAAGACGGCAGAAACATATTCTTCTAAAATTTTTCAGCCTATTTTCTGTAGTAAGAGGTTATAATATTCTAGTTGTTGTAATTGCTCAATATTTAGCGTCAATTTATATTTTTGCTCACGATAAACCAGCTAAGGACGTTCTTTTAGACCTTAATTTATTAATGCTTGTTTTAGCATCTTCAGCAACCATTGCAGGTGGTTATATTATCAATAATTTTTACGATTCCGAAAAAGATTTAATCAACAAACCTAGAAAAACAATGCTAGACCGTTTGGTTAGTCAAAACACAAAACTGTCGTTCTACTTTGTGCTTAATTTTTTAGCCGTTGTATTTGCAAGCTATGTATCTTTTAAAGCCGTCATATTTTTTTCAATGTATATTTTTGCGATTTGGTTTTACTCACATCGCTTAAAAAAGTTGCCGATTGTTGGTAATATGGTATCTGCAATATTAACAGTGACACCATTTTTTGCCATTTTTATTTATTACCAAAATTTTGAAAACGTAATTTTTGCTCATGGTTTGTTTCTGTTTTTACTCATTTCCATGAGAGAACTCACTAAGGATTTAGAGAATTTAAAAGGTGATTTAGCGCTAAATTATAGAACAATTCCTGTGGTTTATGGAGAAAAGGTATCTAAGTTAATGCTTACTATTGTTGGTGTTTCTACTATAATTTCAGCAATTATGCTTAGTCTATTTTTTAAAATTGGCCACATGTACTATTTCTTTTATCTCAGTATTGTGTTGTTGCTACTTTATTTAATTATTCTGCTAAAATCCAATAAAAAGAATCATTATCTTATACTTCATAACATCTTAAAAATTATCATTGTACTAGGTGTTTTTTCTATTCTTTTGATTGATGTTTCTATTGTTTTAAACAGAATTTAAAAGCATAGAAATCCATTTTCTAACCTCTTGAAAATCTATAGTATTAAACATCTTAAATAATTAAGCACTAGATATAAACTATTGTTTACCTTTGCGAAAATTTGAAACATGAGCAGAAATCAAGATAGCAAAGGAAAAGGAAAGTCTTCAGGAGGAGGAAATGCTAATAGTAAAAGTAAAAATTTTGCTAGAGGGAACGCTCCTTTTAAAAAGAAATCCCAAGGTGTAAAGAAAAAATCAAAAGCACCAAAATCATCTAATCCAGATGAGATGCGTTTAAATAAATATATAGCCAATAGTGGCATATGTTCACGTCGCGAAGCCGATGAGAATATTGCTATCGGTTTAGTTATGGTAAACGGCCAAATAGTTACCGAAATGGGTTACAAAGTAAAACGTTCAGATGATGTGCGTTTTGATGGACAACGCATTGCGCCAGAGCTTCCTGTGTACGTATTGTTAAACAAGCCAAAAGGCTTTGCAACAACTACAGCAGAAGGAAAAGGTAGAACAGTTATGGACCTAGTAGCCAATGCTACTAACGCAAACATAAAACCTATTGGTCGCTTAGGCAGAAACTCTTTAGGTTTATTATTATTTACCAATGATGATATCGTAGTTCAGAAATTTACAAACTCTAAAAATGGAGTTGCACGATTGTTTCAAGTAGAGCTCGATAAGAATTTAAAATATGAAGATTTAAAAAAGATCCAAGAAGGTTTTAAAGTAGATGGTAAATTAGTTTCTGTAGAAGAAGTAAGCTACATACAAGGTGAATCTAAAAACCAAGTAGGTATTAAAATTAAAAATACGGGAAATACCATTTTACGCACAATATTTGATGTTCTAAATTACGATATTGTAAAAATTGACTGTGTTGCCATCGGTCATTTAACCAAAAAGGATATTCCTCGAGGTCATTGGAAGCATTTAACTGAGCAAGAGGTAAATACCTTGAAGATGCTATAATACTTAGCCTCATTAGCAATTTTTACATTTTTCATATTTTACCGTTCGTCGAATAAAAGTACTTTTTATCGAGGTTTTGTTTGTTTTTTTTATATTGCAGTCCCAAATATTTAAAAACAACCTACTTATGAAAAATGTTAAACTCATTTTTGTGCTTTTACTTATGGTGAATTGTACAACAGATTCTTCTGAAGTACAAGAAACACAAGACGAATTGATTCCACAAACACTTAGCTGTGTAGACAACTTACCTCAAGTTAAAATTACTAACAACAGTGCGCTTAGTTTCGATGTTGCTATTTATGGGCAAGATTATAGCGAATTGCATGCGGAGAATTTAACCACATCTGCAGATACCGATTGGCTAGAGTTGACTAATAATGACATAATTATCGTGGCAACTAACGACCTTGTTTACGGTCAAAAAATACAATTGAGTATTCTTCCTTGTGAGAGTATTGAGGTTGAAGTTGATGAAAACGATTTGTTAATTGTCTCTGTCGATTAAGTTTATATTACACTACCAATCATTAAGGACTTACTTTAACTGTATAGGTTGAAATTAAGTCGTCATTGATAAAAACATGAACATCGTAAAAACCCGTAGTTTTAAATTGTTGGTTTATAATTAACAACGTGTTGTTAATAGTTGTTTCTTGTGGTTTTGTTTTCCAAGTTCTAAAACCATTGTCAAGTTGAAGGGTGATATCTTTAATTTTGACAGTGGGTTTAACTTGGTAATTAAAAGTAACGGTATCAAAAGGTTTAATAGTTTGATGCAATTGTTGTGGCAAAATGTGTCCGTTGAGATAGGTATATGCTTTGCCGTAAATTATTGGAGAGGCTAAAAAATTCTCAAAGGAAGGAATAGCATTATCTAATAACCACCATTTTTGCTCAACTGGAAAATGATTCACTGCAAAAAGTGTCGGTTCGGTTAAAAAGAAGCCATCATTATACTGAAATGTAAACCGATTGGTTTTAGGATGTGGTATTCCACTTGCCCAAGTAGGATCGCATAAGTACCATTTGTTATTTAGCTTTACGGCATTCCAAGAGTGGTTTGGGAGGTCTAAATTTTCTATGTCTGTTGTACTAACGCGTCCATAACCCTGTACAATTTCGCATTCTATGTTGGCCAATTGAGCTAGCTCTTTAACCAAATAAGCATAGCCTGTACAGATTGTACTTTGGTCTTTAAGTAGTTTGGAAAATAACTTTTTTCTAAAATCGTCGTTCCAAGCTTTAAGCCTAATACGATCTGTTTTAAATCGCTCTCGCTTTCGTTTATTTCTTAAATACAAACCGTAATTGTTGGAAATATTATTACAAACCCAACGGTAAATAGCTCTAAAACGTTCTACGTCTGTGTCTAAATTAGAGGTGAGTTGAAACGCCAGTTGTGGTAAATTAGAAAGCCCTTCATTCTTATAAACCAATGCAATACTATCTGATTTTTTAAAACTAATAGAGTTAAAATCAGAAACTTGAGCAAATGCTTGAGTTGCAAATATGAAGGGCAGTATGAAACGTAATATATTCAAGACAAACTTAGTTTTTACGCTTAGATTTATACGGTTTTGATGTATCTAAAGCTCCAATCATTTCAACCAAATCTTCCGTTAGTTTAAGGGTAATAAATGTTGTACTATCTTTAATTACTACTTTTTGAGTAACATAGCCTAAATAACTAAATAGGAGCACATCACCAGTTTTTAACTTGTTAGGAAAGGTGAATTCTCCTTTTTCATTAGTTACTGTACCATTTCTTGTTCCTTGTTGAATTACGTTTACTCCAACTAAACCTGCCGTTTCATCACTAACAATACCTTTAATGATTCTGTCGTTGTCAGTAACTTGGGTGGATGTTGTGGTAGTGCTTTGCGCGTAAATTGGATTATAAGCGAGTAGTGTTAGCATTACAATTCCAATAAAGCGAATGGAGTTAATAGTTCGATGTTGTTGCATTTTTAATGTTGATTTCATAATATAGATTGTTTTGTTTACCTCAAATCTATCTGTTAAACCTTCCATTTAAAAATTGTTATGAGTAATAACAACCATTCAGTTCGTAAAGTGGTGTTTTGGGTTAGTGATTGGTTTTTGCCACAGTACTTTGTTGTCGTTTATTGTTCTAATGCTTTAAGATTAACGTTTAATAGAATATTCGAGTTTACTATTTTGAGTATTGGTTTATTAATTAAACTGAAAGAAATGATGACTATTGAACAAATTAATTTATAACATTTAGGATTCTAAATAAACACCTTTGGATTTTCTATATTCAGATGGTCGTTTATCCATAATTTTTCTAAAAGTATCACTAAAAGTTGGTAAACTATTATAACCAACTTTGTTGGCTATTTCTGAAATGTTATAATCTGAATTCATTAAGTATTCTAAAGATTTGAATATACGTAGTTTAGTGTAGTACTTAATAAACGACATACCAACATCCTTTTTAAATAATCGATATAACGTTTTGTTAGTCATACTAAACTTTGATGCGAGTTGAGGCAATAAATGCTCTTCGTGAATTTGTTTGTTCAGATAATTTATAATGGCAACTAGCCGCCTGTCTTTAGGATGTGGCAGTTCAAAATGTAATGACTTTGATGTGGTTTGCTCTAAAAGGGCCTTAAAAGCAATGCCAATGGCATATTTGTTTTTTTGTGAATTTGTAACATCTCCATTCCAGCTTTTTGTATATAATAATAACTCCAAAAGTAGGTTGTTAATCGGGTAAATAGCTTCATTTTTATAAAAATCAGATGTCATTGCGTCTAAAGGAAAATATAGATTTCTCATAATAACCTTTGGTGAATTAGGATAAATAGCATGTTTTGTTTTTGGCGGAATCCACATATAATGTCGTGCAGGTAAATAGTAAGTTCTACTATCAGTTTTAATATGTACAACACCTCCTTCAGTATATAAAAATTGACCTTTGTTATGGCTATGTGATTCAATGAAATTTTCACCCATTAAATTGTGGTAACAAAAGATGCTTTCTGGAATTTTATCAACCTCTGTTAAGTAATATTTTGTGTCCATAATAGTTGCAATTTTAACTTCAATAGTTGCTATTTTACCATTTATGTCCGAAATTAATAAATTAAAGTCTTTTTTAGATAAAAAGACATTAAATATCTTATATAAATTGCTTTTCGCTTTTATTGGAAAATACAATAGAAACTAAAACAGTAATTTTTTTACTTATAATTTATAAAATAATCAGGACTATGCAGAGAGTTAAGTATTCAGCTTATTTAGATAAAATTCAGAGCCCAGAAAAGGCTGCTATATTAATTAAAAATCATCACATATTAGGTGTTAGTGGTTTTACCAAAGCAGGTGACAGTAAAGCGGTATTACCACAAGTGGCAAAGCGAGCGCTTTTTGAAGATCTAAAGGTTACTGTAATGAGTGGTGCTTCATTAGGGTATAATACGGATGCCGACTTAGCAAAAAATGGAGCGTTATATAAAAGAATGCCGTTTCAAGCCGATCCTACCTTAAGAAAGAGTATCAATAATCATGAGGTACTTTATGTAGATCAGCATTTAGGGCAAACGGCAGACATGTTTCAGAAAATTGATAAATTTAAAATTGATATTGCCATTATTGAAGCAGTATCAATAACAGAAGAAGGTTATATTGTACCAACAACATCTATTGGGAATTCACCAATTTTTGCTGAAAATGCAGATAAAATTATTATTGAAATCAATACAACATTTCCTGAGAGTCTTGAGGGTATTCATGATGTAAAAGTTCTTAAAAAACAGCCTAATCGTGAGGTTATTCCTGTTTTAGAGTCTGATACTAGAATTGGAGATCCTTTTATTAAGATTGATCCAGCCAAAGTTGTTGCTGTTGTTTATACTGAGCTTCCAGATAGTCCTGCTGTGATTGCAGCACCAGACGAAAAAACTAAGGCCATTTCTGAACATATTCTTAAATTCTTAGAAAATGAAGTAGAAGAAGGACGTTTAACAGAATCACTTTTGCCTTTACAAGCTGGTATTGGAAAAACAGCTAATGCTATTTTATCTGGTTTTACTAACAGTAAGTTTAAAAATTTAACCATGTATTCAGAGGTGCTTCAAGATAGTACTTTTGAGCTTTTTGACTCTGGAAAATTATTATTTGCCTCAGCATCGTCAATGACTGTCACGGAAGGCTGTTCTAAAAAAGTGTTTAGTAATTTTGAAGCCTATAAAGATAAACTCCTATTAAGACCTCAAAATATTAGTAATGCGGCAGAAGTCATTAATCGTTTAGGTGTTATTGGAATTAACACCGCAATTGAGGTGGATATCTATGGAAATGTAAACTCTACACATATTGCAGGTACTAAGATGATGAATGGTATTGGCGGTTCTGGTGACTTTGCTAGAAACGGCTACTTGAGTATTTTTGCTTGTCCTTCCATGTCTAAAGAAGGTCGTATTTCACATGTAGTTCCTATGGTGTCACATACCGATCACAGTGAGCACGATGTTGATATCTTGGTTACAGAACAAGGTTTGGCAGATCTTAGAGGTTTAGCACCTATAGAAAGAGCTAGAGTTGTTATTGAAAATTGTGCACATCCTGAATATAAAGCACAACTTTTAGAATATTTTGAAGACGCTTATAAGTTGGGTGGACACACACCACATAGTCTTGAAAAAGCCTTTGCGTGGCATATGCAACTTAAAACTGAAGGAACAATGAAAGTAAAGGATTATGCTTGTAATGAGATTGAGGTAAAGGCTTAAAATCCCTATTATTCTGATTCAAGCCTATATCTTATTACAGTGCGTGTTGACTTTACTGAACGAGATTGGAAAATGAGCTCTTTAGTTTAGATATATAACAGATACGTTTCCGTTAGCTTCAATAGCTATCGCTCAACTGCAACCTGTATAAGTTGAGCCTCAGAAGACTTTGAATAAAGGTTAAAGGTATCTAACCTAAATATTAAATGTGCTTTCTATTTTTTTATGAATTTTAAGACGTGTTTATCTAAATAGATAAAGTATAAGCCATTTGTAAGCGCTTCAATATTGATGTGTTTGTTTTGTGAAATTGTACCTGTCTTTACCTTTTTACCTATTAAATTATAGATGTTATAATTTGAATGACCTGTTAATCCTGTAACTTGAATGTTATGTTTTGCAGGATTAGGAGATATAGCGAATTGAGGTTCATCAAATTCTTCAATAGTTAATCCTTCTCCTTCTACTAATTGAACATCGTCAATATAACCATCGTTGTTACTGCCTTGGTAACGCTCAGAAAGTAGTGTCACTTTAATAGTTCTTGTTCCAATTGGTGCTATACGAGTATCTGTAAAATAAACCCATTCATCAGTTCTCGTATTAACTCCTGTATCATAAGTATCTAAGATATCTCCAACTGAATCCATATAGTCAACTACAACTCTACCTTGGTCGGTTGGTGTTTGAGGCCACGAGTGTAAATAGCAACTAAATGTATAATATTGATTACCTGAGTCAATGTTTGCGCTATTGTCAGAAACATCTACATCTTGAAATAATTCAGCACTACTATTAGCACCAGCAAAGAAATAAGCATTCCCCTCCTGTGGCAGTGGTGATATTGTTCGTTGTTGCCAATCTCCTGAAATTTGTGTCCATCCGTTTTCTATAATTGGACTGACTTCTGCGTTGCCGTTTTCTATTAAATTTTGACTAGCAACAAAAGTTGGTAGTAATAAAAGATATAAGTAAGATGTAATTTTATTCATAGTGTGCAGTATTAATAGTTATTAGGCAAATATAATGGTACTATTTTGTGCTGAAAGTGAAGGTGTATTATTGGAGGATAAATATGTGTGGTTGGTATAAAAACCGATGTGATTATAAAATAATAAACCAGTTTGAAATCTTTCGTTTTATAACCTAATCGATTGTTATTTGTCTAAAAATCAAGACGCTAAAAATAATTAAAAAAAAGGTTTTCATATTAAAAAATAAATTACATTTGCAGCGAAAATTGGAGTCAATCTATTAAATTATAATCCAGTTTTTAGCTGAACAATTGAAACATGTTTATATGTTCGGGCGCTTGAAAATTAGGAAGTCATATTCAAGAGCAGCTTATAGATTAAGTAACCGAATTTTAGAGCTAACTTCCGCTTCTGCGATAGCTGCTAGCCAGCATATTTATGGTTTTGTACCTACTACACAAAGCCAAATTCAGGTATGATTTAGTGTAACCCTAATCTTATTTACACTACTATTTTTATTTACACTTGAATTTATATTTAAACAATGAACAATAAATACATTGATCTCATCGATCAATCCTTTCACTTTCCTCAAGACGAATTTAAACTTGAGGATAAAGCGTTGCATTTTCACGATATCGACTTAATGAAGTTGGTGGAAACCTATGGTGCACCTTTAAAATTCACCTACTTACCACAGATATCCAATAACATTCAACGTGCTAAATCCTGGTTTTCTGATGCGTTTAAAAAACACGATTATAAAGGAAAGTACAATTATTGCTATTGCACTAAGAGTTCGCATTTTAAGCATGTTTTAGATGAAGCCTTAACAAATGATATTCATATTGAAACCTCTTCGGCTTTCGATATTGATATTGTAAGAGCACTAAAAAAGGAAGGCAAAATAACAAATGAAACTTATGTGTTAAGTAACGGTTTTAAACGTGAACAATACATTTCTAATATTGCTGATTTAATTAACGATGGTCATAAAAATGCCATTCCAATTATCGATAACTATGAAGAAATCGATTTGTTATCTCAAGAGATTAACGGCAAGTTCCAAGTTGGGATTAGAATCGCTTCTGAAGAAGAGCCAAAATTTGAATTCTATACCTCACGTTTAGGGATTGGCTACAAAAATATTGTGCCATTTTATAAGTCTCAAATTCAGGAAAATAAGAAAGTAGAACTTAAAATGTTACACTTTTTTATCAATACAGGAATTAGAGATAATGCCTATTACTGGAATGAATTACACAAGTGTTTAAAGGTTTATACCGCATTAAAGAAAATATGTCCAAGCTTAGATAGTTTAAATATTGGCGGTGGTTTCCCGATTAAAAACTCTTTAGCCTTCGATTTTGATTATGCTTATATGGTCGATGAAATTGTTAACCAAATTAAACTCGTTTGTGAGGAAGAAGCGGTAGACACACCAAACATTTTTACAGAATTCGGAAGTTTTACAGTAGGCGAAAGTGGTGGAGCTATTTATAAGATTCTCTATCAAAAACAACAAAACGATCGTGAAAAATGGAACATGATTAATTCCTCTTTCATTACAACCTTACCAGATACCTGGGCGATTAATAAGCGTTTTATAATGTTGCCAATTAACCGTTGGTACGATAGTTATGAGCGTGTGTTATTAGGTGGTCTTACTTGCGATAGCGACGATTATTACAACAGCGAACAACACACTAATGCCATTTATTTACCTAAATACAATAAGGATAAAGATTTATATATAGGTTTCTTTAATACAGGAGCTTATCAAGAAACCATAGGTGGTTTTGGTGGCTTACAACACTGTTTAATTCCAACACCAAAGCATATTTTAATTCAAAAAGATGCCGATGGAAACCTAAGTACTAAAGTGTTTGCTGAGCAACAGAAAAGTGAAAACTTGTTGGGTATTTTGGGATATGGTTCTTGATTAATAATTAAAAGTTAAAAATGAATAACGATTGTCTGGTTGAGCGGAGTAGAAACCTAGTTAAGCAAAGAAATAAACGTTTTAATTACTTAGAAAGAGATCGTTGGAAATAGTATAGTTTAAAATAAAAAATAACAATTAATAAGATTCCCATTTTATTGGGAAATAACATATAATGATACACACAAAAACTTACGCTGGAATTCCAGAAGATTTAGCAAAATTAGAAACCGCTAAAATCGTATTAATTCCTGTACCTTATGATGGTACAAGCACTTGGCAAAAAGGCGCCGATAAAGGTCCTGATGCTTTTTTAGATGCTTCAGAAAATATGGAGCTTTATGATATTGAAACCGATTCAGAAGTGTACCAACAAGGTGTATTTTTGGCTGATGCTGTAACCGAAAATGCGTCACCAGAAGCGATGGTGGAAGCGGTGCACCAAGCCACTAAAAAATACATTAAGAAAAACAAATTTGTAACCATTTTTGGTGGTGAACATTCGGTATCAATCGGAACCATTAGAGCGTTCAATGAAATGTTTGAAGATTTAACTGTGCTTCACATTGATGCGCATGCCGATTTACGCGAAAGCTACGAAGGGTCAACGTGCAACCATGCTTGTGCTGTATATGAAGCGAGTCAAACCACTAACTTAATTCAAGTTGGCATTCGTTCCATGGATAGCATTGAAAAATCGATTATGGACGAAGAAAAAACCTATTTCGCTCACGAAATGGCAATGGATGATAGTTGGATGGATTCGGCAATCGATCAAATGACCGATAACGTATTTATCACATTCGATTTAGATGCCTTTGATCCTTCTATAATGCCAAGTACAGGAACACCAGAACCAGGCGGCTTACTGTATTATGAAACTTTGGAATTCTTAAAACAAGTATTCGAAGAAAAGAATGTGGTTGGTTTTGATATCGTGGAATTATGTCCTAATGAAAACGATAAATCATCAGATTTCTTAGCAGCCAAATTATATTACAAAATGTTGAGCTACAAATTTCTAAATCAAAATAGTGGTGATGATTTTGAAAGTAATTTCAACGACAAGACAAACGGATTAAATAAATTTTCAAAAAATAACGATGATGAGTACTAGTAAAGGAGAAATTTCAAAATTTATAGAAAAATATTATTTACACTTTAACGCAGCAGCTTTGGTTGATGCGGCAAAGGGTTATGAAGCGCAACTTAATTCTGGCGCAAAGATGTTAGTGTCTTTGGCTGGTGCAATGAGTACAGCAGAATTGGGTAAAATTTTTGCCGAAATGATTCGTCAAGATAAAGTGCAAATCGTGTCTTGTACAGGAGCAAATCTTGAAGAAGATATCATGAATTTGGTCGCACATTCGCATTATAAACGTGTGCCAAACTATAGAGATTTAACCCCTCAAGACGAATGGGATTTGTTAGAGAAAGGACTAAATCGTGTGACCGATACATGTATTCCAGAAGAGGAAGCTTTTAGACGTATTCAAGAGCATATCGTTAAAATCTGGAAAGAAGCCGAAGCTAAAGGCGAACGCTATTTACCACATGAATACATGTATAAATTATTACTTTCCGGAGTTTTAGAAGAGCATTACGAAATAGATTTGAAAGATTCTTGGATGTATGCAGCGGCTGAAAAAAACCTACCTATTGTTTGCCCAGGTTGGGAAGATAGTACTATGGGTAACATTTTTGCCAGCTACGTGCTTAAAGGTGAATTGAAAGCAAGCACTATGAAATCGGGGATTGAATACATGACCTTTTTAGCCGATTGGTATACGGATAATTCTGAAAATGGGATTGGATTCTTTCAAATAGGTGGTGGTATTGCTGGCGATTTTCCTATTTGTGTCGTGCCAATGTTATACCAAGATATGGAGCGTCCTGAAACACCATTTTGGAGTTATTTCTGCCAAATTAGTGATAGTACCACCAGTTATGGTTCGTATTCTGGTGCGGTTCCAAATGAAAAAATTACTTGGGGAAAGCTTGATATTGACACGCCTAAATTCATCATTGAAAGTGATGCCACTATCGTAGCACCATTAATTTTTGCTTATCTTTTAGATATGTAATGGAAGAACATAAGATTGATAATATAGAATTAAGCTTTTTAACGGTTGGTGATTTTGAAGAATTAAAATCGGCAACCTTAGAAGCTTATGGTGGCGTTTTAAATTCGTATTGGAAAAAAGAGCATATTGCACGTTTGACCTCTATTTTTTCGGAAGGTCAGGTCGTAATTCGTATCGATGGTCAGTTGGCAGGTTGTGCCTTATCTTTAATTGTCGACTACGATAAGATTGATGATAACCACACCTATGCCGATATTATTGAAGGGGATAAATTTAAAAATCACGATCCAGATGGCGATGTGTTGTATGGTATTGATGTATTCATAAAACCCGAATTTAGAGGCTTACGTTTAGGGCGTCGTTTGTATGATTATCGTAAAGAATTATGTGAAAACCTGAATTTAAAAGGGATTGTTTTTGGTGGAAGAATGCCAAATTACCACAAGTATAAAGACCAATATTCGCCAAAAGAATACATTCAAAAAGTAAAGCATAAGGAAATTCATGACCCGGTTTTAAATTTTCAAACCTCCAATGATTTTCATCCGATAAGAATTATTAAGGGTTATCTAGAAGGCGATACAGCCTCTAGCGAATATGCGGTGTTGATGGAGTGGGATAATATTTATTATACCAAACCCAATAAAAAAGCCAGCAGTGTAAAAACTGTGGTGCGTTTAGGGTTGATTCAGTGGCAAATGCGTCCTTATAATGGTTTAGAGGATTTGATGCAGCAAGTAGAATATTTTGTAGATAGCGTTTCAGCTTACCGCTCCGATTTTGCGGTGTTTCCAGAGTTTTTTAATGCGCCATTAATGGCAAAGTATAATCATTTGCACGAGCCGCAAGCGATTAGAGAATTGGCAGGTTATACGCAAACCATTGTTGAAAAAATGCAGCAGCTGTCTATTTCCTATAATATAAATATTATCACCGGAAGCATGCCTGAAGTGGTCGATGATGTCTTGTATAATGTAGGCTATTTGTGCCGAAGAGATGGGAGTTTAGAACGTTATGAGAAAATCCATGTCACGCCAGATGAAGCTAAAGTTTGGGGTATGCAACGCGGTCATCAATTAAAAACTTTTGAAACGGATGCGGGTAAAATAGGCGTTTTAATCTGTTACGATTCTGAGTTTCCTGAATTATCAAGATTGTTAGCCGATGAAGGTATGGACATTTTATTTGTCCCATTTTTAACCGATACGCAGAATGGGTATTCGCGCGTAAGGTTGTGTGCACAGGCGCGTGCCATTGAAAACGAATGTTATGTGGCTATTGCTGGAAGTGTAGGGAATTTACCTAATGTGAATAATATGGATATTCAATATGCACAGTCAGCGGTCTTTACACCATGTGATTTTGCCTTTCCAAGTAATGGTATAAAAGCAGAAACTACACCAAATACCGAAATGATATTGGTAGCCGATGTAGATTTAGGCTTGCTAAGAGAGTTACATTCCTTTGGAGCCGTAAAAAATTTAAAAGATCGAAGAAAAGATGTTTACGATGTTATTCGAGTAATTAAATAAGTATTATATTTAAAAAAAATTAGCTTTAGAAATAATATTAAAGAATGAAACCAAAAGACGCACATTTAAAACGAGTTATAGTTGATTTCAAAAAATTGACACCAGAAATTTTAGCACTTTTAGTAGAAAAATACCCAGATGGTTATGATGACGGCCAAATTGTATCGTTTAAGAATGCTAAAAATGAAATTGTCGAAGCTGTAGAGGTGACCACAGAAGATACCAAGTATTTGGTGAAAGTGAGCACGAAACTAGAGCAGACGATGGAAAATTATGACGAAGAGGATTATGAAGATTTTGAAGACGATGATCCTAATGCAGTCGTGGATCCAGAATTAGAACCTGGAGCTGAAGATGAAGATTTTTCTTAAAGAACTTACGCCTTGTTTAAGGTATTATATGAGCGCTATTTAGCGATGCTTTTTTGATGACGAGAAAGCTAAGGAATAGTAATTCAATAGAAATTATAAAATTAGAGATAGAGACTGCTAGGACACTGGCAGTCTTTTTTTTAGGATGACTTCCCAAATAAAGACTGAAAACACAATCACATACTCTATGGCAATAATCCATAAGTTTTCAGAATTATCAGTATTAGAATACGCTAAATAACTCAACACAACCACTAAAGACCAAACCAACGGAAATTTATAATTGGTAAACAGACTTAAGACGACTAACGTTGCAATATACCAAGGATGAACTGTTGTGCTTAAAAACAAATAAAAGCTAAGTGCTAATAACATTGAAGTCATTAATTTGGGCAAACTATTATTCGGTTTAAAAATGGATAACCCAAGAATTATTAGCACTGAAATTACAGGTAGTATTTTACCAATAATGGCAATTTCATTATAGCCCGTTTGTGCATAGCCAATAGCTCTTGCGAGATAATAGATACTGGCATTAAACTCAAAGTTTCCAAACCAAAGTCCAACAGTTTTAGAATAATTAGTCACAAATTCCATGGAAAAGAACGGGAGGAAGAGTAGAAGTGTCGTTAAACCAATTATTATGTAAAACGTAATTAATTTTTGGTACGAGACCTTAATGGTTTTAAAAACTTTTGAAGTCTTATTCTTGGATGGCATGTTGAGCGCAGTCGAAGCATCTTTATTTGATAAGTTTAAATTCACAGGAATGTCTCCTTCAGCACTCCCAATATCAGTTGGGATAAAAGGTTTTTTTGGTTTCTCAATATCATTTGAAATGACTGAATTTTTTCTAAACCAACCAAAAAACAAAGGCAACAACATTAAAGGGATCAACTTCACAGAAATAGAACAAGCAAAAACAACCGCAGCCCATTTCCATTTACCAGAATGTAGCAAATATAAAGACCAAATGAGGAAGAATATCATAACACCTTCAAAATGAAGGTTACCTGTTAATTCAATAATGATAAAAGGATTTAATATGTACCAAAAGATTCTTTTTGAAGGTAGATTTAAACGTTCTAAAAGTTTTTTTCCGAAATATAATGTTCCAATATCAGCTACAATTATAATAAGTCGCATTACAATCGCAGAACCTAAAATACTATGTCCTGAAAATAAAGCTGCAACTGTAAATAGAACTTGGTTGATTGGCGGATAATTGGTGTAATGAGAGGCGCTTAACTCACCCATGCCATTATATAGTTCTTGGGCTTGCGCAACAGGAAATTTGCCACTATCCATAAAGGAATCAGGTGTGTATAAATAGGGATTGAAACCTTCTAGAATCATACGGCCATCCCAAATAAAGCGATAAAAATCTTGCGATAAATTAGGTGTGGCAAAAAGAAATAGCAGCCTTAAAACTATAGAGAAGACAACTAAAAGTTTAAACTTTGAGCTATTAAATTCAGATGAACTTATAATTTTATAAGCAAAAGCAAATAATAAAACATAAGCAAAAAGAAGTTGAATAGTGTTGGTCCTTACAATGGCATACGCAAACCATAGATACAATAGACTACTAACAATAAAAAATAGAAATGGAATTTTGTGATATTTCCAAAGCGCTTTCACACCTTAGAACTTAAAGACTTAAAAAATACGTAGCCAAAGCCAATAAAAAGCATTAAGTGAAAAGGAAACAGTCCAAAATCACCACCTTGATCACCAACTATAAAAGCACTATACATTCCGAATGCGAAATACAGCATCAATATACCTTCTATAACCACGTGTGGTGATAATTTTTTTCTGAGGTATTTATTGCCTTTCCAAGAATCTCTAATGTTGCTAATATTAAATTTTGGTGTTCTTACAAACTCACTACGTTTACCAATATGGCCTTCAATTACTGCAATAGAGTTGTGAAGTGAAAAGCCCATAGCTATTGAGAAAAATGTAAAGAACATACCTATATAACCAAAGAATTTTTTAAAACCACTACCATAAATGTTGCGATACATAAACCAATAACAGATAAAGAAAATAATGGTACTCATTACAAAGAAACTCATGATGTAAAAGTAGTTTCTTAGGTGGGCGTATTCGTTCTTTATATACAACATCGGAATACTCAAAATAGCGACTGTAAAAATGCTTAAAAACATAGTGCTATTAAGCAAATGAAGTAAACCGTGTACTTTAGTTTTAGTTGAAATATTATCAGACTTCACAACACGCCAAAGCATTTTTCTAAAGTTTTCGGCACCACCTTTATTCCAACGGAATTGTTGCGAACGTGCAGCACTAATAACAACTGGTAATTCTGCAGGAGTTTCAACATCCTCTAAGTATTTAAATTCCCAATTTTTTAATTGTGCTCTATAACTTAAATCTAAATCTTCGGTAAGGGTGTCTCCTTCCCAATTTCCGGCATCGAGAATACAGGTTTTTCGCCAAACACCTGCTGTTCCATTAAAATTAATAAAATGTCCTTTGCTGTTTCTGCCTACTTGCTCTAATGTAAAATGGGCATCTAAAGCAAACGCTTGAATTTTAGTTAATAAGGAATAGTTTCTATTGATATGTCCCCAACGTGTTTGAACAACACCTATTTTTTCATTCTTAAAATAAGGAATGGTACGCTTTAGCCAATTAGGTTGCGGTAAAAAGTCGGCATCAAAAATGACAATAAATTCACCTTTAGCAATTTTTAGTCCTTCTTTAAGTGCTCCAGCTTTAAATCCACTTCGGTCAGTTCTAGTAATATGTGTAATATCTAAACCTGTTTTGGCAAGTTTTTCAACATGTGCTTTTGTAGTTTCAATTGTTTCATCTGTAGAATCATCTAAAACCTGAATTTCTAACTTGTCTTTTGGATATTCTAAGCGCGCGATATTATCCAATAAACGTTCCATTACATACATTTCGTTAAAAACAGGAAGTTGTATGGTAACTATTGGGATTTCTTCAGGATTTGAAAAATCAAAAGTTTCACAGTCTTGTCTTTTCTTTTTAGAAGACAAATAGTTGTACAGTAAGTTTAGCTGTGCCAAAGCATACATGAAAATTAGTACAATGGCAATGGTGTATATGACAATAATTATTGATTCGAGAATCATTTCTTAAAACTATATTTAAAAATCCAACCTAAGATTTTTATACCTGCAAAGATAGCACCTTTTATCGTACCTGAAACTTTTGAGACACCTATTCTGTTTCTATAATTAACAGGAATTTCCTTATAACTTAATTTTTGTTTTAAAACCTTTAATTGCATTTCTACAGTCCAGCCATAGGTTTTATCTTCCATATTTAACCCTAAAAGTTTGTCATATTTAATTGCTCTGAAAGGGCCTAAGTCAGTAAATGTAGAACGGAAAAACAAAGTCATTAAGTTAGTTGCTAGCCAATTACCAAAAATTTGAGGGGCAGTCATTGAACCTTCTTCTCGCAATTCTTTAACACGAGCACCAATCACAAAATCAACATTGTTATTAATAATAGGTTGAACAATTTTTGTTAATTCTTCAGGATAATCACTATAATCCCCATCTAAAAAAACTACAATGTCTGTTTTTTTTTCTTGCTTGGCGATATAATCCATGCCTTTTAAACACGCATAACCATACCCTTTTCTGTTTTCAACTAATACTGTAGCTCCAGCATTTTTAGCATTAGTTTCAGTATTATCTGTAGAATTATTACTAACCACAATAATTTCATCGACAATAGAAGGTATGTCTTTTATGACGAGAGGAATTGATTCTTCTTCGTTATACGCAGGAATAATAACTTTTATGTTAGGCATTTAGTGTGTTTGAAAGTGCAAAAGTAATCTTCTTATTTTTGATTTACTAAATCCATTAAATCAACATCGTTTCCTAAAAGGACCTCTGTTGGATTGATACGTCCTTTCATAGAGTCATTTTCTAATTTTAAAACACCTCTTGGGCACACTGCAGAACAAATACCGCAACCAACACAACTAGAACGTACGATGTTTTCTCCTTTTTGTGCATAGTGTCTTACATCAATTCCCATTTCACAACTGTTAGAACAGTTACCACAAGAAATACATTGTCCACCATTTGTGGTAATTCTAAATTTAGAAAATAAACGTTGTTGAAATCCTAAAATCGCTGCCATAGGGCAACCAAAACGACACCATGATCGGTTTCCTAAAATAGGGTAAAAGCCTGTACCAATTACACCTGAGAAAATAGAACCAATATAAATACCATATGCAGATCGTAAAGCTCCGGCTTTAATATAGAATAAGTGGTCTGTTGTACCCGTATAATGCATTCCGAGTAAAAGTGCGATTACAATAAAGAAACCAATAGCTCCGTATTTAGCATCTTTGCCTAATTCGTGTCTTTTAAATAGCATTACTAACGCAAAAACAAGGGTCAAAAATCCAATAACTAAACTGATAAAAACACCTCGTGTTAACCAAAAATCATTCTTGTCATAGCCTAAATAAGTGTAAACCACAGCGGTTGTCATCACAATTGAAAAGACCAATACCACATGAATTAACCAACGTTCTATTTTCCATGCGTACATTTTTTTAGACGATAATTGTCTAAAAGAATCACCAGCAGTTTCTGCTAAGCCGCCACAGCCACAAACCCAAGAGCAATACCAACGTTTTCCATATTTATAAGTTAAAATAGGCGTAAAAACAAAAATAGATAGGATGCCAAATAGAAGTAATGCTAATCCAATATTTCCATTAGATAGAAAGCCATTTACAGACCATTCATCAAAAATGTAATAATTAAGCGGCCATATACTTTTAAGGTCATAATATGGTAAATCGTTATTCATAACGTACATAAATTCAGGAATCAAAAAGGCAAAACCTAATTGGAAAAACATCACTGAAACGGTACGTAATTGTTGGTAACGATTATGTCTGTATTTTAATATAAATTTATAACCAAAGGCTAAAATCGCAACGGTATATAGTGTACCGTAAACAAACCATTGGCTCGCATTTCTACCGGATAAGAGTTGACTTAATGGGTCAAAAAGCGCAATTAACCCTGTGTTGGCCTCTCCGTCGGTCCCTAAACCTAAGTATTTTGGAAAGAAGTAAAGTACAATATAAAACGTCGTTAAGACAACACCAATAATCCAGCCCCAAATTCCACGCGAGGAAATAGATTTAAACCAAACTCCATCATTCTTTATGCCTTCTAGTTTTGAAAGGTAAGCTTCTCTAGAATACATGATAATACCACCAATTATAGATCCTAACGACAGTGTAAGAAATAAACCTTTATTTGGAAAGTTAGTGTTAAAAAGCGCTAAGGCTAAAATAAATAAGCCAATAACTCCTATGGCAAGAGCTACTTTTTGTTTGTTATTAATACCTAAAGCATCTGGTTTTGCTAAAGACATACTGTGATTTAATTTATTGCTCATTATTATGCAGTTTGTAATTGGTTATTATAGGCTTGTAAAATTTCGTTTTCAAATCTTGAGTAAAACTCAGGATCGAAATTCGCTTCATTTAGATGTTGCATTACATAATCTACATCGCGTTTTTCGGTAAGCCATTGATCAAAGACTTCATGGCGCATTCTAATGCCAAAGGTGTTAATGCCTAAAAATGCATTGGTGTTTTTATCGTAAGCAACAGTTATACATTTGGTGTCGTCATCATGTTTCCAATGAAAATGTTGTTCGTATTCTGGTCGTCCGCCTTTGCCAAAGACCCAACCATAGGTTTGATATTCGATATCTAAAAATTTAGCAGAATTAAACCAATGACCTGGTTTGTATTCCATTTTATTACCGCAAATGGTTTGTGCTAATGTTTCACCCATCATACGACCAGTGTACCAAACGGCTTCAATTGGTCTTCGGTTTCCAATGGCTTCATGCTGTTCGGCACAATCACCAATAGCATAGACATCTGGAATGTTGGTTTCTAAAAAACGATTCACTTTAACTCCTCTTCCTGTTTCAATATCAGAATCTTTAATGAAATCAATATTTGGAGCTACTCCAGCTGTTAAGCCAACCACATTACATTCTAGTTCTTCTCCTGTTTCCTCAATAATTACAGATTTGACTTTTCCGTTTTCATCGGATTTTATTTCTTTCAAGTTGGTAGATAATCGTAAATCGATATGATGATTTTTTATATGCCTGTTAATCATTTCACTTTCTCCTTGAGGCAACACGCCATCCCAAAAGCTATCTTCCCTAACCAAAAATGTTACAGGAATACTTCGGCTATTTAGCATTTCTGCCAATTCAATACCTATTAATCCACCTCCAACAATCACGGCACGTTTGCAGACCTCATTATTGGGTGCATGTTTTTCAAGATTTTCTAAATCTTGCTTGTGATACATCCCCATTACACCGTTTAAATCTTGTCCTGGCCAACCAAATTTATTGGGTTTACTTCCTGTGGCGATAATTAATTTATCGTATTGCAAAGTGTCTCCTTCTGCAAAATGAAGTGTTTTGGTTGCTGTTTCAACTTGCTTTACGTACCCTTTTTTGAGTTCAATTCTGTTTTTTTTCCAGAACCAATTTTCGTATGGTTGGGTGTGTTCAAATTTCATGTGTCCCATGTAAACGTACATTAGTGCGGTACGTGAGAAGAAATAATCGGTTTCGGCAGAGACGATAGTTATTCTTTTATCGGATAGTTTTCTAACGTGTCTTGCAAGGGTAACTCCAGAAATGCCGTTGCCAATAATAACGATGTGTTCCATATAATTGAGGTTGTTAATATAGACTATAGGTCGAAGCTTTTGTTAAAACCTTATCCTAAAAGCCGAATTTCTTTAAATTTAGACATAATTTTACAGTATGCGACAAATATTTTATTTCCTTTTAAGTTTTATTTTTATAAGTTGTGCTGCGGCCAAATACAAACCTCAGAAAATAAATGGAGTTAGTTTTGTGGCCTCAAGAGGTGTTGTGGATTCTACTCATGTGGAGCCGTTAGTAAATATTAATGCGAATGCTGCAGCGGTTATGCCTTTTGGTTTTATAAGAGATGTTAACCGCCCTGAAATACTTCATAATACAGACCGTCAGTGGTTTGGTGAAACGCGATCTGGTGCCGGACAATATATTGAAGCCCTTCACAAGGAGGGAATTAAGGTAATGGTAAAACCTCAATTATGGATTTCTCATGGAGAATTCACAGGGTTTTTAAAAGCATCTTCGGAAGCCGATTGGCAATTGTTAGAAACCTCATATACCGACTTTATCATAGAATATGCTGAATTGGCTGAAGAATTTAATGTAGAAGTATTTTGCATTGGAACCGAACTCCAAGAATTTATAAAAAATAGACCAGAATATTGGCATCAATTAATAAAGGAAATTAGAACGGTATATACAGGGAACTTAACCTATGCGGCTAATTGGGATGAATTTTGGAGCACACCATTTTGGTCGGAATTAGATTATGTTGGTATTGATGCTTATTTTCCTGTCAGTGATATGCAAACACCAACGATTGAGGATTGTATAAAAGGTTGGGGAAAACATAAAGACGATTTAAAAGGGTTTTCAGAGAAACTAAACAGACCAATTTTATTCACCGAATTTGGATATAGAAGTGTAGATTTTACGGCAAAAGAACCATGGAGGTACGACCGTTCTATGACCTCAGTTAATCACGAAGCACAAAAGAATGCCACACAAGCCTTATTCGATGCGGTTTGGAACGAAGATTGGTTCGCAGGCGGTTATCTTTGGAAGTGGTTTGTACAGCATGATGAAGTTGGTGGTATGGATGATAATCAATTTACTCCACAGAATAAACCTGTGGAGGATATTATAAGAGCACATTATAAAGAGTAGTGTTTTTGATCGGAAATTAAATCGGTAATGATGAATACTAATTTACTTACTCACGTTCAAGCACCTTAAAATCTTTTATAGCTTTATTAGGTTCAATAATATTATAGCCTTTCCAAAACTCAGGATCATATTGGTTTAATTGTGTTGGTGAAACCTGCGGTTTTTCTTTGAAATTTTTAAAATCAGATTCAGAAATACTATTGGTTTCAAAGACCACAAGTTCTGTTTTTTCAATATTTCTAACAATAAAATGAATATCACCTTTTAATTCGTTTTGTTTTCGTCTGCCTTTTACATTTTTATTTTTTTCCACAATTTTAAAAGGTCGTTTAATACCAACGCGTTGGCCTAAAGACTCATCTCTGTATTTTAAAGTGTATTTATCATTGTCATTTTTTTGAAAGATAATGGTTCCTTCCTTTAAGTATTTTTTCATGGAAATTCCAAGAAGAGAAAACTTACTTAGTGGCTTCACATTTTTATAATCAACGCGTATAACTGCAAAATCTTCTGTATTCACATACATCGTTCCCGAAAAGTCTTCACTTCGTTTTGGTTTAAATGGAATCACATACACAAACATATTATTGATATATGCATAGTCTGCGATTTCAAATTCATAGCGTCGTGATTTATGAATAAAGTTGAGGTCATTATCGTCATCAATAAAATTATTGTTTTCAAATTTATGTATCATCATTTTTCGCCAATGTAAAAATCCTATTTTACGGATAGAGTCTTTCTTTTGTTGCTCTGCAAGTAAAGCATCAGTAACGGCTTCCTCTTTCTCATTTGTATCTCCAAATAAAGACGAATCCATTTCTTCTTTCACGCTAAACCAACCCGATTTAATTTTAAAATACGAATCGCGTTTTACATACTTTTTAAAGATGTCATTAAACCGTTTTTCATAATTATCTAAGTTGATGTCTTTAGATTTGTCATATAAACGACAAGCTTTTAGAATGTCCATTTTTTGAGATGCTTCTGGTTCAATTTCTCCATAGAGTTCACCTAATACTTCAGTATGATTACTATTACTTTTAGGCATAATTAGAAGTAAGCTATCTATAAATTGCTGATTGAATTCAGGGATGGTTGACTTTTCTAATATAACATCATACTTATCCATGTCTGTGTAGTAAGATGTTCTATAGAACAATTTTCGTTTGTTATAACTAAAATCGTAATTAAGCGTTAAGCCTTCTTTTATCTTATCTAGAATTTCGTCTATGCTGTAGTTTTTATTGGTGACTAAAACCTCGGATAAATCAACAGATTTTGAAGTTAATAAAATGGTAGATTGGTTAAAATTTAAAAGTGGAATACGTTTTTCTTCATAGCCTAAACAACTTATCATTAATGAGTCGGTTGCTTTTATAGCACGATTAATACTGATGTTAAACTCGCCTTGATCGTTGCTAATAACTCCAGTTTTAGAGTTAAATTGAATGCTAGCAAAAGGAATGGGTTTCTCTGTTTTAGAATCTAGTAATGTTGAAGAAAAGGTTTGCTGTCCGTAAGATTGCGACGTTAAAAATAACGTAAGCGCAATGATGATTTGATTGATTTTCATTTTTTGGTTGGTTGATTAGATTT
Organism: Winogradskyella marina; assembly: GCF_015645385.1. Taxonomy (GTDB): domain Bacteria; phylum Bacteroidota; class Bacteroidia; order Flavobacteriales; family Flavobacteriaceae; genus Winogradskyella; species Winogradskyella marina. The sequence goes on along the minus strand of NZ_JADOET010000001.1, from coordinate 482,166 downwards.
CAGCCAAAGTAGAAGAATGAAGTCTTTTAGAAAGTCGATTTAAACTTTTGTTAAGTAAGATTTATCTTAAGTTTAACAACTTTAAGAAAAATTAAGAATTCAAATTAAGTGTATCATTATTAAATACTTAATTTTAGCTTTGATAAAAATAGAAGTCATATGAGAACGTTAGCAGTAGGAGATATTCATGGTGGTTTAAGAGGGTTGGTTCAAGTTGTAGAACGCGCAAATGTGAGTTCTGATGATACATTAATTTTCTTAGGAGATTATGTTGATGGCTGGAGTGAAGCTGCACAAGTGATTCAGTATTTAATTGAATTATCTAAAACGAATACCTGTGTTTTCATTAAGGGTAATCATGATATTTGGTGCGAACAATGGTTGGCGTATGGTACCGTGAATGATGTTTGGTTTAAAAATGGCGGTAAGGAAACTATAGAAAGTTACGATGGCTTTTCTAAAGACCAAAAATTAATGCATCTCGATTTTTTTGAAGGCATGCCCTTATATCACATTGATTCTGAAAATCGATTGTTCCTACATGCCGGATTTACCTCTATGCATGGTGTGGAACGCGAATTGCACAAAGAAAATTTCTATTTTGATAGAACATTATGGGAAATGGCGTTAACCTTGGATCAGCGTATAGAGAAGAACTCAAAACTTTATCCTAACCGTTTAAAACATTATGCTGAAATTTATATAGGTCATACCCCAACTATTAATTTTGGTAAAGACCAACCGATGCATGCAGCTAACGTTTGGAATGTTGATACAGGCGCAACGTTTACAGGAAAACTATCGGCTATAGATATTGATACCAAAGAAATTTTTCAGAGTGATAAGGTTATGGATTTGTATCCTGATGAAAAGGGGAGGAATAAGAAATAGACTATGAAACTAATTTTAAGCTTTGTTGTTTTAACTTTTGTTTTTAGTTGTGAACCTAGAATAAAGAAAGATAATTTTAAAATCATTGACTTTGATTTAGCAAATGCTCAAGTAAAACTTGATAACTTAGGTTATCTGCATTATAAACATAATTCAAGAACTTCTTTAAATGAGGAAGAGTTTAGTGTCCTTTTTCAAATTTTAGAAGAAGGAGTAAACCGTTTTAATGTTAAATACAAAAACCGCCAAATTGATATTAATGATTATCGGTTCTTTATAATTCCAACTTTATTTGAAAACAATGAAGAAATTCTATTAATCTATTCCTGTCGTTTTCACCCACATAACGAATGGGTTAATTTAAGTGATTGGTTTATGGTATTTGATGGAGGACATAATTATTTTAGAACAAAAGTAAATTTAACTCAAAAAAAGCTGGAAAAATAATTCCAAATGGTGAGGCTTAATTAACAAACATGCTTCTTATAATAAGCCAATAACTCATCTGCCGAAGCACCAAACCATTTCTTTACATAAATTGTCCAGAAGTGGTATTGTAATTTCCAAACACCATGTTTACGATAAAGTCGTGCAGAGGTTGTTAGTTTTTTATTGATGACGGTAAATTCATTCCGAGCATACAATTCATTAATCAGAATATTGTCTTCGTAGATAATATAGTTCTCATTATAACCACCAATATCGTTAAACAGTGTTTTTGTAATAAACTGACTCTGGTCGCCGCCTCTACTAGCACGCCAAGAAAATTGGGTAAGCCAACTGGCTAAACGTAACCACCAATGCTTGCTGTCAAACTGCATTCTAAAACAGCCTGCTTGGTTACCTTTTTGAATTTCATTTATAATAAGTTGATCAAAATCTATAGGTGGAAAAGAATCGGCATGAAGAAAATAGAGAACCTCTCCTTTGGCATGTTTTGCACCTAAGTTCATTTGCTTTGCCCTGCCTTTGGAAGATTCAAGCAAAAGTATTTTTGATTGAATATGCCATCCTGAACTTGATTCAGGATCTCCTATTTCGCTACCTAGTTGTACGTCAGTTCGAGTAAAATTCTGTTTTTGGAATTTTGTATCGAGAACATTGGGTGTCATGCTTTCTATAACAGACCTATCAGGTTTTAAAAACCTGTCAGGTTTAAGAATGTCCAAAGTGCCATCTGTACTACCTCCATCAACCACTATAATTTCAGAAATATTCTTAGGCGACGAATTATCAATTAAATGTGTTAACAAACGACTTATAGTATCAGCCTCATTTAAAACCGGAATAATTATACTAATCATACAGTACTTACGATAAATTAATGACTGTAGTTTTAATCATTCAAACCCCAATCATAATCCGTGTAACTTTTCTTAGCAGATTCTGAAATGGTAATGTCTGAATATTGATTTAAGAAATCAATTAAGCTACCATTTTGTTCAAAATCCTTTTTAAACCATCTAAATATTTTTGAAATCTTTATGTTATCTTTAGATAGTTCATTTTTAGATGTATCTGCTAAAAATTCTTTTGTAGCATTCGTTAATTGTGCGTCTAAATTTGAAGCTGTAAATGCTGTATTCTGAAGTTTTGGGCATGATACAGACGCACAAACAATAGCAAAGTGAATGCGTGGTTCATTCATCTCTCTAAGAATTTTATGCTCAATATCGTTTAGGTTTTGCCAAGTGTTACCCAATTTCCAAAGCCGTTGATCCCAAGGGTCTTTAATGTCTTTTATACTTTTTGTTGGGTAATTTCTAAGAATTAAATCTATAGTTAAAGCGTTGTAAGCATTAATCCAATACGCGAGTTTGTCATTCTTGGTCCATCCATCAGTAGGTTGTTGTTTTTTTAATAAATCAATATAACGTTGTAAAGTTTTTGATTCAGCTTTAAGCCCTTTATAATTTACATTTCCATTTTCTGAAACGTGCTTTTTTAACAATGCATCAAAAATAGCATGATCAAAAGTTTCGGTATAAACAACCTCAGAAGTATTTGTTTCTATAGCTTTATCTTGCGTTGTTTGTTGCAAACTACTAGACGAAGACGTAAGTATTAAAGTGACCATTAAGGCTGATAAATAATTCATGTATGATGTTTTTAAATGTTAGTCGTACTGTTTTGAACTCTTGCTATCCTGTTTTTTTGAAAATGCAGGATACAATTCTTGTTTTAAAAAATCTTTAGGGAAATTTTCGTCACCTTCAAAACCGAGTTCAATATCTTTACCATCGTGTGGTATATAATCGGTTTTAAAAATGTAATCCCATAGACTTAATGTTAGTCCAAAGTTGACACCATACCTTACATCTTCAGGTAACTTTTTAACATGATGCCAAATATGCATCTTAGGATTATTAAAAATGTATTTTAAAAATCCATAATCCCAACCCAAATTAGCGTGGTTGAGATGACCAATAGCAATGCTAAAGAAATAAACAATAGCCACATCTTGAGCATCAAAACCACCAATGATAGCAATAGGAATATAAAGTATAGATTTATAAACTACAGGTTCCATCCAATGGTAGCGCAAGTGAGCTGCAAATCCCATTTCTTTTACAGAATGGTGGACTTTATGGAAATTCCAAAGCCATTCAAAACGGTGTAAAAGCCGATGCGTATTCCATTGTACAAAATCTGAAACTATAAAAAAGATAAACAAGCCTAACCACTTAGGAAGTTCGTCGACATCAAACAATTGAAAGCTTGAAACAGACAGTCCTACAAGGCCTAAAATATCATTAAATAGTTCTGAAGCTGTATTAGATAAGGCAATAAAAACAATTAGATTCAATAAAAAGAAATTGAAAAACATGTAAAAGGTGTCTAGCCAAAAATCTTTTCTGAACAAGGCTTGGTCTTTTCGCCAAGGAAATGCAATTTCAAGTATCCAAACTAAAATAGAAATAAGGATAAGACCATAAAAAAAGTTGTCCCAATGATTGAGGTCAATGAGCTCGTATTTGAGGTAATTCCAGTAATCGGAATATGATTTTGTGAATATGTCTATGTATTTTTCCATACAACTTCCAGAGAAAGCAGGTATCTCTTTTTTTTGTTATCCGGCAAGGTTTCTAAAACCTTGTAGGTTTTGATTATGTTTTATACCTATAAGGTTTTCAGGATCTTACAGGTCTTCAGCGTTTAGTTGCGAATCAGTGAGGTTGAAGACTGCAAACTGAGGACTACCAACTATTAAAGTGTTTTAATCAATTCCTTAAACAAGGTAATCATATGCGGTTCTGCTTTGTTTGCCATAGCAATGATTTCATTGATATCAACAGGTTTTAAATTCTCTGGATCGCATTCGTCAGTTAATACAGAAACCGCCGCGACTTTTAAATTTAAGTGATTTGCCACAATGATTTCTGGTACGGTACTCATACCAACAGCATCAGATCCTATAATTTTTAGCATTCTGTATTCTGCTCGTGTTTCTAATTGTGGTCCAACCACACTTGCATAAACACCTTTATGTAATGTAATATTGTTTTCTTTGGCGATATTTTCAAATTTAGAATTGATATCTGCATCGTAAGGCGCGCTCATATCTGTAAAACGTTCTCCCAATTCAGAAACGCCTTTAAAAGCTAGAGGCGACCCTCCTTGAAGATTAATATGATCGTCAATAAGCATTAATTCTCCTTTTTTGAAATCGAGATTAATGGCGCCAGAAGCATTAGAAACCAATAAGGTTGAAATGCCTAACTTCTCCATTATTCTCACTGGGAATGTTACATCTTGCAATGTGTAGCCTTCATATACATGAAAACGACCTTGCATAACAACCACCTTTTTACCTTCTAAAAGACCATAAATAAGTTTGCCTTTATGAAATTCTACAGTTGCTGTAGGAAAGTTTGGAATGTGATTATAACTGGCTTCAGCAATGATTTCAATCTCATCAATTAATTGTCCTAATCCTGTGCCTAAAATGATACCTATTTCTGGTTTTTCAAAACCTTTGCTTTGTAAATATTCTGTGCTTTCTGAAATTAATTTAATCATTTAGTTGCTGTATTTTTTCTTGTAATTTAATGTTCGATTTGTAAAAGTCTGAAGCAATTAAGTCTTCATAGGTGTCAATATCGTTTAAAGTGTCTAAGATACCAACTGAAATTTGATTACTCTGTAACTCTTGTAACGTTAGTTCTAATAAATTGGGTTGACTCCATGGTTTATTGGTGAAAATTTCGGCATTCAGTTTAGACATGCCAACTAAATAATAACCACCATCTTCTGCTGGACCAAAAACCACTTCATTTGTGGTTAAGGCATCTAATCCATTTTTTAGGTGTGTGGCATTGATATCTGGTAAATCAGAACCAATCAATACAATGTTTTTATAGCCAGCATCAAATCCATCTTTAAAAGCATTCAACATGCGTTCTCCTAAATCAGCTCCATATTGTACCGCTTTAAATTCACCTTTCCATTGGTCGTCTACAATAGCATTAGAAAAATAAATGCGTTTATCGATATCTAATTTCTGAGTTGCTTTTTCTGTAATTTTCACCAACTCGGTGTACACTTCAAAAGCCCCAAAATCTCCAATGGTTTTAGCGAGTCTAGTTTTTACGGTTCCTAATTTTATGTTTTTAACAAACACAATAACGAGTGATTTATTCATAAGTTTTAATACCTTTTAATAACCATTTACTCCAGTCTTTAGAGTAAGCATGTACGTGATCTGTTTCATTTCCTTCCGAATTATATACGGGAAAATTGTTATTCTTCCATTCAAAAATACCACCAAATAAATTGTAAACATTGGTGTAACCTTTGTTTTTCAGTTGTTCTGCGATATCTTCAGATCTAATACCAACAGAACAATAGATTACAATAGTTTTTGAAGTATCTGGAATTGTTTGTGCAACAACATCGATATCAAAATTATTGTAGCCCACATGAATGGCATTCTCAAGATGACTTACGTCGTGTTCTCTAGCCTCTCTGGCATCCAATAAAATAACATCTGTTTTTGGCATGGCCAATTCTTGAACAGAAATATATGGTATACGCTCTTTATTATGCGTTTTTAATAACTCTTGAAGCGTTTCTTGGCTATTTCCAAAGCAGCTAAAGAGCAAAAAAGATAAAATAAAGAGGTTTCGCATGTCCAATTAGTATAAATTATTTGATATTCCTTACAACTCTAGTGCTTTTCCTTGTTGCTGTTTTTCGGCTTCAGGTAGTATTTCCATGTTGTCCCAAATTCCTGAAACGATCGTTTTCGCATAAGATTCTGGAAGCAAGCCATTTAGCATTAGTTTATTAGTTAGCGTATAGTTGTATTCTAACTTACGAAAATTCACCTGTAATGGTTTTGTTGAATCATCTAAAACAGCAAACCAAACATTCGGTTTTCCGTCATTAGCAGGCATACCAATCACACCAGGATTTATCCAAAGTTTATCGCTGTTGTTGTGTTCAAAAGGTAAACCACAATGGCCAGCAATAATGATATCACTTTCGGTAGCTTCAAAATTAGAGTGCTTAGTAGTCCAAGGTGTCGATTTGAAAATAAATTCTGAAACATTACCATAGGAACCATGTACAACAGTCACCTTTTGATTTCCCAATGTGAATTGTATATGGTCTGGAAGCGTTTCAAGATAGTCAAGAGAATCTTTAGACAATTTGCTTTTAGCATACGGATACCATTGTTGCGAAAACCCATCGCATCGCGACCCTTCTCTAAAATCGCAACCACAATCGTCTTCATCATCACGAAGTTGAATTTCTACATTCCCAACAATGCTTCGGGCATTCCAATTTTTAAAGGTTTGCATGGTTTCTTCGGGTTGGGCGCAATAGCCAATAATATCGCCAGTGCAAATACAATTTTCAGGCGGAACACCTTCAGATTCTGCCACGGCAATTAGTGCTTCAAGGGCTTGAAGGTTGCTGTAAACACCACCAAAGAGTAGTACTTTACCTGTAAGTTTTCCTATGTCAACGATGTTTTTATTCATAACAATTTTTACACAAGTGAATCGCTCATTTTTTTAGATTTCAACCATTTTGGTATGAAATATAGAATATTACAACTTAAAATTCCCCAAATATTAACCCAAAGTAAATCGGCATACTTACCTTCTGTAAAAATTAAGGCTTCTGGGAACACATTAAAAACCAAGGTGAATCCAAATACTAATCCGGTTATAACGCTCAAATAGAAACTCAGTTTAGGAACTTTAGTATTCCAGAATAAAAATACAGGTGTTAATCCAATGACCATTGTTCCTGATATGGTAGTTGCGGATAGAATTTCTGCATCGAGAAAAACAGGTAGCGTGCCTAATATAGCAATGGCAGCCATAGAGGCTCTACCAAAAGTAATATCGTTAACCATACCTAAATCAATAGCTAATAATTTTGAAAAGGATGAAAACGTTGAGTCTAATGTCGATGCTGCTGAGGTTATCATTATAAAGTTAATAACCAATAAAATAACCACACCAAAGGCTTTTCCGACTTCTACGGCAGCTTGACCTTTAAAACCTTGGGTTTGTGCATAGATACCAATGACGCTGAATAGTACAATACAAATAGCGCCTAATAAACTCGCCCATAAAAAACTTTTTCGGGTCACTTTTGGCGAACTGAGAAAGGCTCTATCCGTTAAAACGGGGTCGTGAAACGGATAACTAAAAGATTGGATAATAGCAGCGAAGAAAAGGTTTAAACCCAATTCAAAACTCCAAGTTCCAGAAGTTGCGACATCAGCAACGCTAAAGGTTTCTATAGAAAAGATATTATAAAGAATTACCATAAGTAAAATACTAAATAATACCATTTGAATCACATCAGTGAAAATGGAACTACTCAGTCCGCCTTTTATCGCATACGCTAAAGTTAAAACGGTAAAAACGATAATGGCCCAATAATAGTTAGAACTTCCTGTTTCGCCAAAATAACTACCAATAACCATGGTGTTACTCCAGACTTCATTAAACAACCGGATAGCAATCAGTATAGAAAACAAGGCCATAGCTCCTTTACCAAATTGGGTAGTTAAAAACTGATGAATACTTTCAAATCCACCAATAACACGCATCTTGTAAATCAGTAAACCTGCAACCGCAAAGGATAGATAATAACCAGCATAGGCCACACCACCAACAATACCAAAATCTAAACCCAGATTAGCCGCATTGGTAATGCTCTTGGCAAAAATCCAAGAAATAATAAGGCTTCCGGTAAGCACTAAACTATTCGGTGCTTTCTTTTTATGAACCGCCTTAAAAAATTCGTCTGTAGTTTTCGCTAATGGTGATAATAGAAAGAGTAGTACACTCGATGCAATTATCAATGTCCATTGCCAGTTAATTATATCCATATATGTTTATTCGTTCCACCAAACTGGGACGTTTATACTGTTGTTTTCTGTTGCGGTTGCTGCAACACTGTAATTTTCAAAATTTAAAGCTTCTTCTTCCGCAGGATAAGGCATTCTTATTGGAATTAAATCATTGTTTAAACTTGCTGAAATAGTTTGCAATTGTGGGAAACCTGTTCTTCTGTATTCTATCCAACCTTCGTAACCATTAATGACATTGGCTATCCATTTCTGTGTTAAAATTTGTTCCATCGGATTTGCCCCAACAGCATTATAAGCAGCAGGACCAGAAAGGTAATCTGTAGGTAACTCTGTGTTCCAATATTCAAAAGCTAAGGTGACTCCGGTTTCGTATAAGGTTTGTGCATCTGCGTTGATTAGGCCTTTGGTTGCAGCTTCTGCTAAGGCAAAATGCACTTCCCAAGCGGTAATAAAATTAGCATCTAAAGTTGAAGTGTCTTCTCTGAAAGCTGCACTTGCTAAAGAATAATCCGCCAAAGCAATTGAAGTAGAAGCCGCATCAATACCGTTTAATAAACCATTGAATTCATTAGTGCTTGAATTTGAAAACGGACGGAATAAACTTGAAAGTCTCGTGTCATTTAGGCTAACCAGAATGTCTTCCATGGTTTCTGACAATACAAAATTGTTAAAATCTCCAACACGTAATTGTGCTAACCTAAAACTATTTGGGTCTGTGTTTGTAAAATTGAAAATAGCATTCTCACTGTTTGAAGTGATATAATTACCTTCAGCATATAAGGTTTGCAATTGATTTGAAACATCTACTTTGTTTGAAACACGAACTAGGTGTTTAATTTTTAATGCGTTTGCAAAACGAATCCAAGCGTTTAAATCGCCATCAAATAAAATATCACCTTCTAACGGAATAACATCAGAATATCCTTCGATAGCCGCAATGCCTTTATCTAAATTGTCTAAAATTCCGTTTTCATTGAGGTAGATGTCTTCTTGAGAATCGTATGCAGGTGTAACGGTTCCGGCAACACCGTTGAACGCTTCAAAATAAGGCACATCACCAAATAAATCGGTTAATCCTGCTGCCATGTAGGCTTTTAAGATCAATGCAGGACCTTCGTAAACAGCAAAGGTTTCAACGGTTTGCGATTGGTTTAAGATAATCTCGTTATCTCTTAAATTGGTGTAAAAAATAGGCCAAGGGTTGCCACCTAATTGTGGTGATTTTAGCGCGTGTCTATCAAATAAATTAAAATCTAAAGCAGTTCTGTGTTGGGCTAATAAATCGCCAGCAACAAAACCTTCATAACTCATGTTTTCGCCAAAATCGTAAATCACTTGTCTCAGTAACAAACTTGGCTGTACAGAACTTGGTGAATTGGGGTTGGTGTTGATGTCTTCAAAATCTTTAGTACAACTCAGTGTTGTTGCAATAAATAAAACTGAAAGTATGTATGTGATTTTTTTCATTTAAAATTTTATTTTCATTCCCTTGAAAAAGGGAACTTTATTCTTTTATTTTCTCTTCTTGAGATTCTCATTGTCTTGAGAACTAGAAGTTAAATCCGGCTTTAAAACCAATACTTCGTGTGGTCGCATAACTCATATCTTCAACACCACTTACAAATCCATTGCCTTGAACGGCTAATTGTTCTGGGTCAAAATGTGGATTTTCTGTGAAAGCAAATAAGTTATTTCCAACGATAGAGATACTGATGTCAGCACCTTCTTTTAATCCTAAAAAGCCATCTTTAATGTCAAAAGTATAACCAACTGAAAATTGGCGTAGTTTTAAAAAGGAAGCGTCATAAACATTATTCTCTTCATGATTTCTATCGTAAAATTGTCGGTAATAGCTTTCTGCCGTAATGGCAACGGTGTTTGTTTGTCCTGTATTTAGATTAACACCTTGAGCAATAATTCCTGCATCTGGTCTGTAACTGGTCTCGGCAAGTTGGCCGCCAACATTTCCTAAAGCTCGTGTTCTAGAAACCACTTCTCCTCCTTGTCGCCAATCGAATAAAAAGCTCATATTCCAATTTTTATAATTGAAATTATTACTCCATCCTAAAGTGAAATCTGGATTATAATTCCCTAATTTTTTTAAATTATCATCTGCGATATAGTTACCATTATCATCAATTAAAAATTCGCCATTATCATTTTTTTGATACCCTGTTCCGTAGAAATCACCAACTCGTCCACCTTCTTCTACTTGAAACCAAACGGTTTGGTTTGCGCTGTCATAAATTCGACTGTAAGCTAATGTTAATCTGCCGTCGGATTGTGGTAAATCTGTAATCACAGAGCGATTAGTGGCGAAGTTAAATGTGGTATTCCAGTTAAAATTATCCGTTTGTATAGGTGTTATGCCTAATATAATTTCGATACCTTGTGTATTTACTTTTCCGCCATTAACCACTTGTTGGTTATAACCTGAAGAGATGGCAACGGGTAATGAAATAATCTGGTCTTCTGTATTGGCGTTGTAATAGGTAAAATCTAAGCGTAGTCTATTGTCTAAAAATCGTAAATCTGTACCAAACTCATACGACGTAGTGCGTTCTGGTTTTAAATTGGCATTTGGAATAAAATCTTGGTCGCTAAAGGTAGGTTCGCTATTGTAAGGTATTTGCGATACAAAAGCACCAGAAGTTTGGTAAGCACTTGTATCGTTTCCAACTTGCGCCACACTTGCTCTAAGTTTTGCAAATGAAATGATATGAGGTAATTCCGCGACATTAGATAATATAAAACTTGAAGACATAGAAGGGTAGAAGAACGAGGTTCCGTCCACAGAAAAAGGTGTAGCTAAAGCACTAGACCAATCATTTCGACCTGTAATATCTAAAAATAAATAATCTTTATAGCCTAATTTTGTAATACCGTAAAATGAATTAATTCGCTTTTCGCTTTCAAACTGAAATGTTTCAATAGGTGAAGCTGCATTATTTAAATTAAAGATTCCTGGTTGTGCCAAACTCACTGTTTGTGATTGATTGGTGGTTGCGGTTTGATTCAATCTATTTCCACCTAAAAACACATCCACTGAAAAGTTATTAAACTGATTTTTATAGTTGATTAAAAAATCGGTATTCACTTCTCTAAACATCACATCGTGTTCTGCGTATGCGCCATTACTAAAACGGTTGCTACTGTAAGCACGACGTAATTGACGTTTTTCTGTAGAATAATCCATTCCTGTTCTTAAGGAAATACTTAAGTTTTTAGTCAGTTCTTGTGTAATGGAAATGTTCCCAAAAATACGGTCGCGATTAAAGGCATTGGTGTTTTCATTTAATATGAAATACGGATTATCAAAAAAAGTATAGTTAAATGAGTATTGTTGTGTGCCTTCTAATCCAGGTTGCCAATAGTTTTTTAAATTTTGAATATTTAAAGAACGTGGACCCCAAGCAACAAGTGAATAATTTGCGTTTTCACTGCCGTAACCATTTGAAGGTCTGTTGTCACTGTTAGAATTTATATAACTAAACGACGAATTGATTTCAGTATGTTCACTCGGTTGAAAGTTTAACTTAGCAGAAATGGTTTGTCGGTCTAAATTAACACCAGGAATAATTGATTCACTTCTTAAATCGGTAAACGATAATCTATAATTACCAGTATCAAATCCATTAGAAACCGATATGTTATTAATAGTTGTAATACCAGTTTCGTAAAAATCCTTTAAGTTATCTGGATTTGATGTAAAAGGGATTGCTGTGATGTCTAAGCCATCATACAATGCTGTGTCTCCACCACGAACAAAAGAACCGTTAGCTAATTGTACAGGACTATCAAACTGAGGAATTAACAAACCGGTGTCTAAACGTGGTCCCCAAGAATAGGTGATGTTGTCATTTATGCCACCACCTAAGCCGTCTACATATTCAAACTGACCAGAATTACCTTGACCATAAGAATTTTGAAAATCAGGTAATCTAAATGCTGTTTCCACAAAAAGAGAAGAATTAAAACTAATACCTAAACCTCTTTTGTTTTTTCCGTTTTTGGTTTCAATAACAATAACACCATTAGACGCTCTAGTGCCGTATAGTGCAGCAGCGCTTGGCCCTTTTAAAACCGTAACGGAACCAATATCATCTGGATTCACTTCCATACCGCCATTACCAAAATCAATTTCTTGAAATCCGGCAGCAGCTTCATTAGTGAAATTAAAAACGGTTTCGTTGTTAATTGGTACACCATCAACGACAAATAAAGGGTTGTTATTAGAAAAAGAAGCTTCGCCTCTAATCGTGATTTTGGAAGAGGAACCAACACCTGTTGCGCCTTGTGTTACGGTTACTCCTGCTAATTTGCCTTGTAAATTATCTAGAAAATTTACTGTTTTTACTTCCGTTAGTTTTTTAGAAGAAATGGCTTGCACAGCGTAACCTAATTCTCGGGTATCTCGCTCAAGACCTAAAGCGGTAATGACAACTTCATCTAAAGCAGCAGAATCTTCTTGTAATTCAATATTAATAATGGTTTGATTTCCAATATCAATAGTTTGCGATTTAAAGCCTAAAAATGAGAAGGTAAGTTTATCTGTAGTTGAGTTAACTATTATGGAATAGGTGCCGTCATCATTTGACGTTGTTCCATTGCCGTTGTTAGATGAAATGTTTACAAAAGGCAAAGGTGTCCTAGAACTGGCTTCTGTAACCGTACCTGTAATGGTTATTTGAGCATTACTGAAAAAGCAAAAGCATAGCAGTAAGCATAAGTAAATGTGCTTCATATGTAGACCACAAAATCTGTGGCGGTTTTTAAAATGTGAGATTATTTGACTGAAAAATTCTAAGGAATTAATGAAATTAAAACCCAATTTTAAATATGAAGTAAAATAGGTGAGCCTTTATTATAATGTCTTTTAAAAACGGTTCTGCCATGAAAAACAGAAGCGACTATTGCAATTGTTTTTACTTTTTTTAGAATTTTTAAAAGTAGTTTTCTAATCTTGAAATCTAAAGACTTAAAACTTTTTAAGATGAGTTCTATATCTGACGTATCATCAATATCTGTTAGTGTTTCTAAATAAGAAATACTTTCGTTTTGCTGTTGCAATTCATGATGTAAACAACGTTGTAAATGAGACGTTTGCCAAGGTAAATTTTGGATGTCTGTTTTATTAAAATGTGCTTTTTTAAAACCCATTAAATAGAAACCTCCATCAGTTGAAGGTCCTAAAACATAATCTGAATTTTCTAATTTATTTTTGGCTTTAACTATAAGATTAGCGGTAAGGTTGGGAATGTCATTACCTAGTGTAATCACATTTTGAAATCCTTTATTAAAAATGGTTTCAATGGCATTAGTAAAACGCTCGCCAAATGAATGTCCTATTTGCGCTTTTTCGGAAAAATGAAAATAAGGTAAACCGGCTTTTTTTACTGTTTTTACAGTGTCAGAATCAAGCAAATTAAAGAAGTCAGAAGAAGCAATTGATTTTGATATCAATTGTTTTTCTGCAGAATTTGCAAAGATTAATATGGCGGTTTTATTATTCATATTTCATTCCTGCAAAGGCAGAAATATTAATTGATTTATGCTACAATACCCTGACAACTACTTCCTGCGCCGGCAGTGCAACCATAGCAGTGTTGAGAAATAACGATGTTACGTCCTTCTAATAACTCTTCGTTAAAATCAGAAACATGTCTGGATTTGCTATTTACGGGTAATTCTAGCATCTGATTAAAATCACAATCAAATAAATAGCCGTCCCAACTAATCGATAAGGTGTTCGTACACATGACGTTTTCCACAGCAGACGGATTATAAGCTTCGACCAAAGAATACATGTAATCTTCGTAGTTTTCTGAAGCGATTAAATAATCTAAAAATCGTGCAATCGGTAAATTTGTAATGGCAAATAGATTGTGAAATTCAATTCCGAAATCTTCCATTAAGGCCTTTTTAAAATCCTTTTCCATAGCCTCTTGATCACCTGGTAAAAAGGCTCCAGACGGATTGTAAACTAAATCTAGTCTCAGGTCAGAATCAGGCATTCCGTAACCCACAGCATTTAGTTCTTGTAAGGCTTTTATCGATTTATCAAAAACACCATCACCACGTTGTTTATCTGTTTTTCCACGCGTCCAGTGTGGCATAGAACTTACCACGTGCACATTGTGTTTTTTAAAGAAATCTGGTAGGTCGTAATATTTTTTGTTAGCTCTAATAATAGTTAGGTTAGAACGTACAATGAAATCTTTAATACCAACTTTAGCGGCTTCTTCTACAAACCATCTAAAGTCCGGATTCATTTCTGGGGCTCCACCTGTTAAATCTAAAGTATGTGCACCTGAGTTTTTAATCACCTCAAGACATTGTCTCATGGTGTCTCTGGTCATAATTTCCTTTCGGTCTGGCCCAGCATCAACGTGGCAATGATCGCAAACTTGGTTGCACATGTAGCCAACATTAATCTGTAGAATCTCTAGCTTTTTTGCTTTAATTGGAAATTGACTCGTTTCAGAAATTTTATCTTTAAAGGTTGGTAATTCACCAGTTTTAAAGATACCATTAGAGAGTATTTCTATTTGTTTATTGCTTTGCGCTAAATCGTTTCCGAGTTTTTTTAGGGACTTTGTTGCCATTAATCGTTTCTCTTGTTTGTAATTCTTACGAAATTAATACGGTTGAGGTTTTATGCCTAACCGTCTAATTTGTTGACTTTATTCATCATTTGTACACCATGTACTAAAGTAGCACCACTTTTTATGGCAGCACCAACATGGATCGCTTCCATCATTTCTTCTTTAGTTACACCTCTTTGCAGTGAATCTTTTGTGTAAGCATCAATACAATAAGGACATTGTTCTGTATGCGCTACAGCTAGGGCGATTAGTGATTTTTCACGAGCGGTTAAAGCACCTTCTTCAAATACTTTTCCGTAATAGTCAAAGAATTTAGTTCCTAATTCTTCACTCCATTCGGTAATTTTTCCAAACTTGCGTAAATCCGCAGCATCGTAATATGGTTTTGACATAAAATTATTTTTTGATTTAGAAAAATCAATATAATGATTAAGTCGAAGTTAAATCTTAAAGATTACAGAAAATTTTAAAAGATTGATTTCTATTAAAAGGTTTGAGGCTAGTTTTTAAAAATAGAAGATCATTTAAATCAAAAATCCTTATTTTTAAATTCTCTTTTTTTTTTATTATTAGGAATGCATAACTGGATTGAATTACTTTCTGAATTTAAACAAAAGCAAATACCTGTCGCTTTTATAACGGTGACTAAGTGTTTAGGGTCAACACCTTGTGTGGTGGGTTCGCGTATGTTAGTGACAGAGGATAAAGATATTCATGGAACCATTGGAGGAGGTAAGCTTGAATTTAAAGCGATAGATGAAGCGATAATCGCTTTAAAAGAAAATAAAATTATAGAATCCACGTATACTTTAGGTCCAGAATTTGAACAATGTTGCGGAGGAAAAGTTGAATTTATTATTGAACCTATGAATCAATCTCCTGAATTATTTTTGTTTGGAGCAGGACATATCGGCATTGAAATTACCAAATTGTTGATCGACACACCATTTAAAGTGAACCTTATCGATTCTCGCGACAATTGGTTTTCTAATCTAGAATTAGATAACAGTGTAACCACGCATCAAGCCACCGAAACTAATTTCAAGACCTTTAAAGATCCTGTGAAATGGGGAAGCAATTGTTACGTTTTAGTATTAACACATAATCACGCTATCGATTTTGATATTATAACCATGGCGTTGCAAAACGAAACAAAATTCTTAGGTCTAATAGGTAGCAAAACGAAAAAAGTACGTTTCAATAACATGTTAATTAAAGAGATGCATATTGCCGAAGGTATGACCAATGTGGTTTGTCCAATAGGATTAGATATCGGAGGTGATACACCAAAGGAAATAGCCATTAGTGTGGTGGCGCAATTACTGCAGGTGCATTATAAAGTTACAGAATAAAAGCAATAGTTATACGAGTGAAATTAGGCTTTGAGTTTTTAAATTAAATTTTTGACAATCGCGAATAATGAAAATGAAATTTCACCTGAAAGTTGAACGTAAGAATTGTCCCCTTAAGGGGACTTTAGGGGTGTTTTTTAATGAAATTTAAAACAGATTCCTGCTTTCGCAGGAACTAAAGATGAAAAACAACAAATCCATAATAGATAAACTTACAGCGCTTTGGGCACTAAACGAGTCAGGTTTAGGTGGATTTCTACATGTGTTTAACTCACCATTCACAGGATTAATTGTTGGAGGAGTATCCATTTTACTCATAAGCTTAATCGCCTATTATGCAGAAAATAAATGGCAATCCATCTTTAAAGCGTTGGTCATTGTCTTAATTATTAAAATGGCAGTAAGCCCGTATTCGCCTTTTGGAGCTTATGTGGCTGTTAGTTTTCAAGCTATTGTTGGTGCTTTTTTGTTTTCCAATTTTTCTTGGAAAGGATTAACGCTAATGGTTTTAGGCATGGTGACGTTTTTGGAATCTGCCCTTCAAAAATTAATTATTCTCACCATTGTTTATGGTACGGAATTATGGGAAGCTGTAAATATTTATGGCGCTTGGGTTCAGCAAAAATTGAATTTTATATCAAATACTTCTACTTCAACATTTTTAGTAAGCTTATACCTGTTGGTTTATGGTGTTTGTGGTGTTATGGCAGGAGTATTTATTAAAAACATCATGACCATCATTGCTAATAAAAAGGAAAAAGATTTTTCTCTTGAATTAGAAACTACATTGGTTAAAAATAAAGCTAAAAAAGTAACTTTTAAAACCAAAGTTATTTGGATTTGGTTGATTACAGTAGCGTTAATTGTGTTGGGATTATCATTGTATGGTGGTCCTCTTTTTGGTTGGGAAAAGGCAATTTACATCGTGTTGCGAAGTTTCTTGATTTTAATGCTGTGGTATTTGGTCATAGGTCCTTTGTTATTGAAAATCGTTCGGAAATACCTTCATAAAAAAGAATCTAAGTACCAAGAGGAAATTACTAATGCTATGGATTTGTTTCCCTATTTCAGACAAATTATCTCGTACACTTGGAAAGAAACAAAACACTTAAAAGGCTATACCAGATTTCAGTATTTTATGGCCAATAGCATCTCTAATTGCATTCATTTTAAAGTGGTTTCAGAATGATTTATATCTTAACAGGAACAATTCGTTCTGGGAAAACGACAGCTTTAAAAAAATGGGTTGGCACCAGGCATGATGTTGATGGTTTGTTAAGTCCAGACAATGACAATGGAAAGCGCTATTTTTTGAAAGTAAAATCAAAAAAAGAATTTGAATTTGAAGTTGAAACTGAACTTGAAAACAAAAATGAAGACATCATTGAAATAGGACCCTTTAAATTTTTGAAATCTGCTTTTGTTGAAGCGAATGAATTTTTAATTTCGAATCCTTTTGAAGCGGTAAATAAATATCTAATTATTGATGAACTAGGAAAACTTGAATTAAAGAATGAAGGTTTACATGTGTCAGCTGAAAGGTTGATTCCTGAATTTGAGAATAATGAAAACAGTCACTTAATTCTTGTTGTTAGAGATTATTTAGTTGATGCTGTTTTGAAGCATTATTCAATAACTGAACATAGAATTATAACCAAAGAAGATTTAGAATTACTGACATAGTCCTGTTAGGTTTCAAAAACCTGACAGGTCTGGAATAGGCGCGTTGCATTAGTTCCTCATCATACAATCTCATTTGTAATATTATGATGTGGTAAAGTTAATATACTCACTAGAAATATCCGGATTCACTATATTAGACTTATCAGGTTTTTCAAACCTAGCAGATCTGGTAAAACAAGAGGCTATAATCTATTTGTTGGGTGTTGTCCTGATACGAATTTTAAAAAAATTGCTGCTAATTTGCTTTTATACCTGTCAGGTTCTAAAAAACCTGATTGGATAGGTGCGATAGTAATTTTGTTCCCATTTATGAGATTCCTGCTTTTGCAGGAATTTGTCAAGAAAAAAGCGTCTCACTCATCGCATAATAAATCGCCATTAAAGCAGAGAAAACAGCACTTCCCAAAAATCGCCACTTCATCTTAAATCGATTTTGAATAATATAATTCGCGACAAACGAAATAGGAATATTGACCAAAAACGACCAAAAAGCAATTTCCAAAAGACTTAAGTTAATGTCAGAAAACTGACCTGAAAATAACTGAATAAACAGTAAATGTCTGGCAATCCACAGTGGATTAAAATAGGCAATTGCCAAAATTGTTTTACTCAATGTGGCTTTAATGCCTTTTAGAGCAGCTGTCTTTTTTACAATCCAATCAAAATAATTAGGGATTTCAAATGCGTAGAATGTAGCACCAATGAACATCATTCCTACTAAACGATATATGGAAAATTCACCTAATAAAAGTGCAGCAATAGAGTCGCCTGCACTGTAAATTAGTGCACCTTTTATGATGTTTTGTTTTTTGTAATGCAATTATTGTTCTTATTAAATTCGTCAATTCGAGTGGATTTTACGATTTAAATGAGTGAAATTTGTATCGAGAATAAGAATTTAGTTCAATTGGTTCTCGATACAATTTTCGTTCCTCAAATCACTCGAACTGACGTTTGTTTTTATTTTGAATCCTCATACAATCCCATCAAAACCTTTTCAGCTGTCATTGGTGCATGAAACTTCATATTATAATTCGGGTTGAAGGCTTTTATAGCATTCTGAAGCGCAAAATACGCTCCAATCCCATACATTAAAGGAGGTTCGCCAACGGCCTTAGATTTTAAAATGGCTAAATCATGTCCTTTTGTTTCTAAAGGAATAGTTTCAACAACTTTAGGCACTGAAAATAAATCTGGAACTTTGTAAGTTGATAAGGCATTCGATAATAATTTGCCGTCGTCGTTATAGGCGATTTCTTCCAAAGTCATCCAGCCGATACCTTGTATTAAAGCACCTTCAACCTGTCCTAAATCGATACCTTCACTCATGCTTTTACCGTAATCGTGAACAATCTTCACAGAATCAAATTCGTAAGTGCCACGTGTGCAATCTACAGTCACCGTTGTAATTGCTGTGCCGTAGACATGGTATGCAAAAGGGTGTCCTTTTTCTTTGGTTTTATCAAAGTGGATTTCTGGCGTGGCATAATGTGCATTTTCAGTTAAAGCCACACGTTTTAACATGGTTTTACTAATGAGCTCTGTCCAAGATAATTCTGATTTTTTAGCATTGATATAAACAAATTCATCTTGTAATGAAATCTCGTTTTCTGAAACGTTTAAGTCTTCTGATGCGACTTTCTTCAAACGTTCTAAAAGTGAATTACAAGCCATTAAGGTTGCTTTTCCATTCAAATCTGCAGTAGAACTTGCCGCAGAAGGCGAGGTATTGGCAACTCTTGTGGTATTGGTGGTTTCAATTTTTATTTTTTCAATTGGAATTGAAAATACTTGTGCTGCAATTTGCATCATTTTGGTGTTGACGCCTTGTCCCATTTCAACAGCAGCTGTGCTTACACCAACACTTCCATCCAAATAAATATGAACCAAAGCACGTGCATGATTCATTGGTGTGTTGGTAAACGAAATCCCGAAACAAATCGGCATAAACGCGATGCCTTTTTTGAAATTTGAATTGTTCTGATTAAAGGTTTCAATTTCACGTTCTAATCCTTCACTATTAAATAATGATTTTGCCGAATTCCAAGAGTTTTTAGCTTCAACCAATTTTGCAATTTGACCATACGAAAACGTATCATTTTCATCTAATAAATTAGCTTCTTGAATCGCTTTCGACGACACACCAATCTCACTTGCCGCTTTTGCAATGGCAGATTCAATCACAAACATCCCTTGTGGTCCGCCAAAACCTCTAAAGGCTGTGTTTGGTGGTAAGTTGGTTTTGCAACTCAACACTTTTGTGGTGACGTTGGGAACAAAATAACTATTTGTGGCATGAAACAAAGTACGCTCGGCAATGGCTGGCGATAAATCGGCTGCTGCACCAGAATTTTGAAGAAATTCCGCTTCATAAGCCAAAATCTTTAAGTCTTTAGATAAGCCGATTTTATACGAACTTTCGTAAGGATGTCGTTTACCTGTCATGCGTAAATCATCATGGCGATTCAGTACTAGTTTTACGGATTGATTTAAATGATAAGTTGCCAAAGCAGCCATCACAGCCCAAGGTGTGGCTTGATCCTCTTTACCACCAAATCCACCACCAAGACGCGTCACATCTATTTCAATTTTATGCATCGCTAAGCCTAAAACTCTAGCGGTAGTGGCTTGTACAGCGGTTGGGCCTTGCGTGGATGATGTGATTTTTATATTACCATTTTCTAAAGGTTCTGCATATGCTCCTTGCGCTTCAATGTATAAATGTTCTTGTCCGTTGGAAAAGGTTTCTCCTTCAAAAATATAGTCGCAATCCGCAAATGCTTTTTCAGTATTACCTAAACTGAATGATCGAGGAGCATTTATAAAACTACCTTTTGCCTTAGCTTCTTTTGCAGTGGTGATAACGGGAAGTTCTTCTATGTCAATGTCAATTAAACCTCGAGCTTTTCGAGCAATAAATTCTGATTCTGCCACGATTAATGCGATTGGCATTCCCCAGAAATGGACGTCGTATTCTGCGAATAAAGGTTCGTCTGCAATGATGCCTCCGATTTCATTTTCGCCAGGAATATCTTTATAAGTCAAGATGCGTTCTACACCTTCTAAAGCTTCAGCTTTTGAGTAGTCGATATGTTTTATTTTCCCATGTGCTTTTGGTGAATCAAAAACCACGGCGTGAAACGTCCCTTGTCTAATATTTACATCATCAACATAAAGCGATTCTCCACGAACATGCGTGTAAGAATCTAAGTTTTTAATGCTCTTCTTTAATGCTTTGGAAACCGCATCCAATTCAGAATTCAACGTGTTATGTGATTTGTTTTTATGCATGTTGAATAAAGTCTTTTAATGTGAATTGCTTAGGGAATACTTCTGTAAAATGCGCGAAGAATAATTGTCGTGCTAATAAGCGTTTATAGTCGCTGGTGCCACGAACATCAGAAATTGGTGCAATCTCATTTTGAAGTATATCGTTGGCTTCCAAAATAGTTTCTGAAGTCAATGATTTTCCTGTTAAAAATTTAGAGGTTTCATGTAAATATTTTGGAATGGCAGCAACTCCTCCAATAGCAATATGTGCTTCTGAAATCATTTCATTTTCAACTAATATATGAATCGCCGAATTCACACTCGCAATATCTAAATGGGTGCGTTTACAAACTTTTTCAAAATTGAAAAATGTGCTTTTGTTGGGTAGCTTAAAACTGATGTTTTTTAGAAGTTCGCCGTCTTTTAAATCGTAAGTTTTATAATCTTGATAGAAATTTTTAAGAGCAATAGTACGTTCTTTTTCGTCTTTATCAGTAATTGTAATATCGCTATTCAACGCTAAAAAGAAAATGGTCATGTCTCCAATTGGTGATGCATTCACAAAGTTGCCACCTAAAGATGCCATGTTTCTAATCTGTTCAGAAGACACGAGTTTTAAATGCTTTTTTAAGTTTGGGAAATAGTTGTTCAATTCCGAATGATTCCATAAATCTGAAACGGTTGTATTGGTTCCGATGGTGCAAATATCGTTTTCAATAGTTATGCCCTTTAGGTAATCCTTTTCTGCAATGAGATGCACAGAATTATTGGTTAAATTATCGGCTTGTTGCACATATAAATCTGTTCCTCCAGAAATGTATTTTCCTTTGGGTTGATTTAAATCTTTAATTTCAATGGCTTTTAAACGTTGCGGAATGGTTTCAAAATATTGAGGAATAAATTCATTTTCAATCAACCAATTTATTGAGTTTGTATTTTTGTTTTCAAGCTTTTCAACGACTTGATGCGCCGCTTTTTCAATAGATTTATAACCTGTGCATCTACAAATATTTCCGCTTATGGCATCTAAAGCAGTACTGTAATTGTTTTCAGAATTAGACAATGCAAAACCGGTTAAAGCCACTACAAAACCAGGTGTGCAAAAACCACATTGTGTGGCGTAATTGGATTTCATGGCTTCTTGTGCAGTGGTTAACTTGTCGTTTAGATTTGTGCCTTCAACCGTTACAATGTGTTTGCCGTGTGCGTTTCCTAATGGCGAAATACAAGAGGTGATGCTTTGGTATTCTAAAATGCCTTTGGTGTTTAATGTGCCTACCAAAACAGTACAAGCACCACAATCGCCTTCACGACAACCAATTTTGGTGCCTGTGAGGCGTTGTTGATAGCGAACAAAATCCAATAAGGTCATACCAGAGTTTTCTGGTGTTTTTATGGTTTTGTTATTTAGGATGAAGGTTATCAATAGTTTTAATTTTAATTCAGTTTTTCGATTTCTTCTTGAAAATGTTTACTGAGAAATACCTTTTCTTTTTCATTTATACTATCTAGAATACCAACTCGGCCATAAAAGCTAATATTCTCATTTTCTTTGTGCACAAGAACAATTAAAGGGTAACCTTTTTTAGCTTCAAAAATTTCTAGATTCTTCTCTATTCCTGTTTTTGGAATTTCGCGGTCTAAGAAATAGTTGAAACTTATATTTTTTACTAGAGAGCTGTCAAAGTAATTATCATTTTGCACAGCGGAAATGATTACACCTTGAACTTCATAAAAGTCAGATTCCTCATAATCCGTGTATTTTGCTTTTGATTCACATGATGTAAAACAAAGCAGTATAAGTAATATTAAAGATAAGGTGTTTTTCAAAAATATCAATAATTAGTATTGCGTCTTATCCACCTTCTTACTCCATTCCTGAAAAGGCTCTAAAGCAACTTCTCTTGCTAATTGTTCAAAAGGGATACTTCGTTTCTCGTAAGGTAAGGGGATTTCTTTATAAATAAACTCATCATCAAAGCCAATATTTGCCGCATCTACTTGGTTACTTCCATAATAAACTTTGTCTGGTCGTGCCCAATAAATGGCGCCTAAACACATTGGGCAAGGTTCGCAAGAGGTGTAGATTTCGCAGCCTTCTAGCTGAAATGAATCTAAGTTCTTACAAGCATCTCTAATCGCAGATACTTCTGCATGTGCTGTTGGGTCGTTGGTTGAGGTGACTTTGTTGTTGCCTCGTCCTACAATTTTTCCGTCTTTTACGATGACGCAACCAAATGGGCCGCCTTCGTTGTTATTCATTCCTTTAAGAGCAGCATTAACTGCTTCTTTCATGAATTGTTCTTTATTGTTCATATATAATTTGTGTCTATTTTTAGTTTTGAATAAAGGTATTAAATTTTTGAGAATAGAATGAAAATGGATTCATTTTAAAAGCCAAGAGCGAAGAGATAGGAAATTAGAGATGAGAAATTAGAGGTGAGAGAAAATACGAAAAAAGAACCAGGCTGTGTATATAGAATACTAAATAAAAAACTTATTTTTCAATAACTCAAAACGAATACCCAATAGCAAAATTAAGTACAGGTTCATCTACTTTAAAGTCCCATCGTTTGCTTTGGTCTTCAGACGGATCGTGAAATGGTGCTGCCAGATCAAAACGAATTACAAAACCTTGGACATCGATATGTAAGCCGATTCCTGTTCCCATTCCTAATTCATTTATAAAATTTGAGGTAAACTTGTCTTCACCATTAAACGTAGGATTTGCTTTTGAGTTCCACACGTTTCCTGCATCGGCAAAAATGGCTCCTTTAAAGAATGAAAAGAGTGGAAAACGATATTCTACATTGGCCTCTAGTCGTACGTTTCCGGTTTGGTCAAAGTAAGTGCCGTCACTACTTTCATCAGTTTCTTCGTTGTAAGTTCCTGGTCCTAATGAACGGATTCTAAAGGCTCTTACGCTGTATGGTCCGCCAGAAAAATACTGTTTCACATAAGGAATCACTTCAGAATTTCCATATGGCATGCCATAACCTGCAAATAATCGGGTTGCAATAGTTTGTGCTTTGTCTTTTCCGAAATTGAGGTGAAACCTTAAGTCCATATCTGCTTTAGCATACTGAGCATATTGCAAACCTAGGAATGTTTTTGGTTCACCTGAGACTTCTGGATCTTTACCGAAAAGACTAATTGAATTTCCTGCCACATCGAGCGTGGTATTCATATAAAATTGGTGCGGATCGTTAGCATCTACCATTTCGTTATACGTAAATGAAAAGGTCATTCCTGAAATAAATTGCTGATCGAAACTTTGCTTTAAAAAAGGGTTCTCGTCTAAAATATTTTCAAATTCTGTTGAGGTTTTTATAAGTTGCGTATAATTAACAGAAATAGGATTAAACTCGTAGGTGATATACCGATTAGCATTCCATGAATACCCAAAAAGAGCGTTTCCTGATAAAAGGGTGTATAATTTACTACGACGTAAATAATTGACACCAACACTCGTTTTTGTTTTTGGAATGGAATATTCGAAGAAATTTTCGTTAAAGGTATAGGGGAAAATTACGCGTGGAAAAATAATTTCACTTTTTAAGCCTAATTCCAAACTGCTAAGTCCCGAATTGTCACCACTTCTAAATTGCGTTTCGTAACCAACATTTGTGCTGATGTTTAGGGTTTCACCTCCTTTAAAAAGATTTCTGTTACTATAGGTTAAAGCTAAATTTGGACCTGTAAAATTATTAGATTTCGTTACGGCTTGTAACTCGGCTCGGAATGCCCTTTTAGTTAAAGGCGATAAGAAAATATTAGCTTCGAGAACACCCAAACTATCTGTTTGTAAGGTGTCGATTTCTTTATACTGAATGTTTACATATTTGTAAGCTCCTATAGTTGACAAGCGTCTTGCTGTATTTTTTGAAGCTAAAGGATCGTAAAAATCATCTTCTTTTAGTGTAATATATCTATCGAGATGTTTGGGTTTAATAAATAAGGTGTCTTGGTAATAATTTTTATTTTGAAACCGTTCCTTTGTATTGAATGTGGAATCTTGTAGATCGTAATTTGGGAAAACATTAATCGTTTTAACTTGGTATGGAATTGTTGCTTTCTTAGGAACTTCCGCCTTCAGTTTTAAGAATAAATTGAACCGTTTATTATCATATTGATTGGTGTCGGCTTCAAATATGAAAAAATCTGGATTCAGGTTATAATACCCTCTTTTCTTTAATTCTTGATCGATACGTTGACGCTCTAACTTCATGTGAGACAAGTCAAAATACGAACCGTTTTGAAATGGTGATTTTTTAACTTCTTTTTGCACCTCTTCGTACATTGGTGAAGGCATGGAATCCAATTGGTAATTTGCCATTTTATATGGTTGAGCAATTTTTACGTTATACGCAACAGAAGCTTTTGTTTCTTCTTCTTCAAAGGCTGAAGTAGCTGTACTGAAGAAGTAGCCTTTGTTTTCTAATCGATTTATTAAAATGTCTTCAACTTCAAAAGGTTTTATATCAGATTGATAAATGGGTTTTTTACCTAATTTTTTATTTAACCAGCGATTAATGAATCCAGGGTTTTCCTTTTGTCCTTTGTAATGGTAATAAAGTCCCAAATACATACCTAAAAACTTAGAGTTAGGTTCTGGTCTTAGCACTGATTCTAGTTCTGTTTTTAAGTCTTTAACAGTCGTCACTGAAGAATCTGCATCAATTTCAATTTTGGCACCTGTATATAGTTTTTCGTCTTCAGGAATGTATTTTGTTATACTACACGAGTACAACACTATTCCGAAGCACATTAAATAAACACTATGTTTTAAAAATCGTTTCAAGTTTAGTCCTTTTTCTGTTCTATGCTTTTATTTGTCGTTTCTTCTTTGGTGTCAAGTTCGTTTTCAGCTGCTTCTTTTTCGGCTTCACGTTTCGCTTTTCTAGCCATGATAATTGCATCCCAAAGTTCACTAAATTGGTTGAATTCTTGTGTGAAAATTAAACTAATGCCACTGACAATCGTTTGACCATCAATAACATTTTCAAATTCACTTTTTCTAAAGCCTTTTAAACGATATCTTCCGTCTTCTGTAAGGGTATATTCTAAGCTAACATTACCAATTAGTGGTGCTTCCTCACCTGTACTGCTGCTGCCTTGTATATCTACTTCGCTACCAACTCTAACGGTTAACCTATCATTAAATAGTTTTTTTTGTGCGGCAATATCTAATTGTGTACGGTCTGTTGGAGCGTCTCCTTGATAGTCGGTGTAGCTATTTAAGCCAAAATCGAGTTCAATACCAGAACCACCTAACAATTTATCTGAAAATGCATTCAATTGGTCTGAAACCGCATCGTTTAAATTATCTCGTGCAATCGTTGCAAATCCACCAGAACTACCATCACTTCCGGAGTCTGGATAAAAACGGTTTAAGACTAATAGTGAAAATACTTGCCTATTTAACTCACCTTCTTGTTGGTTAACTTGTTGCACTCTGCTATAAACTTGGCCGCTAATTGCACCTTGTTCTTCTTCAGGCATATCTAAGCCAAAAGAAATCTTAGGTTGCAATAATTCACCATCAATATTAAGATAGACATTAAATGGTAAAACTTGTTTATATTTATTTTGAACCGATGGATCAGAACCTGAAATCTGCGATGCCATAAGACCAGTAGCGGAGGTTTCTAAATTGTAAATGGCGCGTACATCGAGTTCGGCATCAAAAGGGTCACCAGACCAAGTAACACGACTTCCTGGTGCAATTAAAAATCTTCTATTAACTAAATTATACAAATTAAGTTCGTAATGACCATCTGAAATTTCGTAAGATCCGGTAAGCGAAATACGACCATTTGGTGCCATTGTAAAAATGAGATTCCCTTCGCCCGAAGCTTTAAAATTATCACCAGTTTCTTCATCTAAGACAACTGTGACGGCTGCATTTTTATCAATAATAATTTCAGAAGAAATATCAAAACCTTTAATTGTAGCGGTTTGTTCTTCGGTTTGGGTGAGAATCGCATCAGGATTTTCACGATTTACAAAAACAACAACACCTTCGCGTTCTTCAATACTTGCCATTGACGATGGCATAACATAAGTAATATTAGTGTCTGACCCTAAGGTGAGTTTAGCATCTAGTTTTGGGATCTGTAAATCTCCAGTAAGTTTTGCGTTGGCATTAAAACTCGCTTTACCATAAAAGGTTTCGTTATCTTCTTTTGTGGCATTTAATACTTGAAAATTAGTGGCTTTTACACTTAAGTCGAACGTTGGGTTTACAAAACTTTCTGTCCCTATTTTTCCAGAAAACACTAAATCATTATTGTTTTCATCACTAATGGTGAAATTGGTCATTGAAAGTCCTGCGTTGTTTACGTTTAGCTTTTCATCTGCCATCGTAAATTTTGTGTTGAGTTTAGCAACGTTGAAACTCGCATTGTTAAATGTTAAAAACCCATCGTACTGAGGATCTGTTGTGGTACCTGTAACTTTAAAAGCACCAGAAAAACTGCCGTCAGTTTCTTTAATTTCACCCAAAGAAAGCGTGTTGAGGGCTTTCATTTTAAATTCGTTAATATCTAAATCCAAGTCTAAATTAGCGATACTGTTACTTACGGTGTAATCACCAACAAGATCAAAATCAATGTCTCCTCCTTTTAAGCCTGCGTTAAATGCATAACTGTTAGTACCAAGCGAATTTCCATTGATACTTAACGTGCCTAAATCTGTTTGGAGTGTATGAAATTCTTCGATGTTTAAATCGGCAACAATACCTGCGTTTTCAAAGGGATCTTCAACAATAAAATTACCATTTAATTGACCTGTTGCTAATTCTGCTTTAGGGTTTAAATAATTGAAAACTTCGTTGATATCAAAATTTTCAAAAGCTATTGCAATATGTTTTTCCGTAATATTTTCTAATTTATCAGTAAGTTCTATTGATTGGTTGTTTTTTGTGATTTTGAAGGCGTTAAACTCAAGGTTTTTATCAGTAATAATAACTTCATTGTTATCTGGAATGGTCCATGTTTCTTTGTTCAGAATTAGACTATCGGGATTAACGGTGAATTTTAATTCATCACGATTACCTGATATTTTAGTACTGACATTCATTAGCTGCTCGTCGTTATGATATCCTAAAAAATCTAGAAGGAGCTCATGATCTGATTGTTGGCCTTTTATGATTGTTTTAGGAACATTTAAAGGGCCAGCCGTTATGTTTTGAAATCCTAAATTAAAGTTGAAATTATCCTTGTCTGTATCCATTGAAAACGCCAAGCTGTCTAAGGTGTTTCCGCTGTAATTAAAATAGGGAGCCGTAATGTTTGCTTTTAATAACCGTTCTTTTTCTTTGAAATCTAAGGCGATATCAATAGTATCTAAATCTCTTACATTTACTAAAAACACATCGTTGAGTAGAGGTGATTCTGAGATTTTCCCTTTAAGCTTTAAGTTTACAAAATCTGTAATGCTATCTGAAACCTTTTCATCTCTATAGAAATAGCTTAAAATATGTCTTTTTATGGCTTTACTAAAGGTCTGCGGATTGGTGTTAGATTCTAAATTAAGATCTATGATTTTGTTGTTTAGCGCTACTGATGTAGTGTCTTTATCCACATGAGCTAACGCTTTTATATCACCAACTAAATAGCTTTTATTGTCATAAACTATAATGCCATCATCAATTAGTGCATCTGCGTCAAAGTGCTCTGCGTTGCCTTTAAAATTGGCATTAATATGCATAGCAGTTTTAACGTTACGCTGCATGACACCAAGTGCTTCTAAATTGGCACCAATAATATCGAGGTTTAATTGTATTTCAGGTTTAATAGAATCTAAAACAATGAAGGTCTCTAAATTGGCATTCAGATTGTCGTCTTTGTAATTTGAATTAATCGATCCAGAACCATTAACAATATCGCCATCAATACTGAGATCTGTAATGGCATAATTGTTCAGTTGAAATTCAGATATATTGGCTTCTACGTTGGCATTAAGTGTGTTAATGTTTTTACCGCTTCCTTTCGATTTTATGATAAGACTCAATCCTCCAAATTGCGGATTGTTTAGCAATTCATTTATTTTGTAATCGTCAATAGTAACGTCGGCATCAAAAGCAATGTCTTCTTCATTTTTATAATGGCCATCAACAGTTGCCACACCTTGTGACGTGGTTAGTTTTGCGTTAGCGGAAATGTCTTCAGGATTCCCATTTACTTGCGCAATAAATTTGATGTCATTTGGGAAATGGACTCCTAATTCTGCTTCATCTACAAATTGAATTAAATCTGATCGTTTTGTTACTGCAGAAAATTGTGGAATATCAAATTGAATCAATTCAGGGTTTGTGACGTTTTGAATGGTACCGTTTGCGGAAATTTGTGTTGAATTTCCCCAATTGAGTTCCGCTTTGTTTAATTTGATAGCTGCTAAAGTTCCTGAAGCATTTAAGTGTCCTAAAACAAGTTTTTTGCTTAATTTATTAAGGTATTCGTTGTTTTTTAAATCGGGTTGAAACTTGAAAATTTCTGTCAGTGACAACTGAAATGCAGGTAAATTTAAGTTCACCTTAGTGGTTTCTGGTGCTTCTATTAATTTTGAAAGTGATGTGTAGTTGAGCTCTGCATCACCCGAAATTGAATTGTTATTTAGTTTGAAGTTTAATCCATCCAAATGCATGTCTTGGTCTGTAGCGTTGAATTTCACAGCCAATTGGTTTAAGTTTAATCCTGAAGCTTCATTGAAATTAAACTGTTCTAAATTTAATGTCGCTTTTTTATCCTTTAATAAAATATCTTTAGCCTGAAGTGTTAGGTTTGCCAGTGAAATGGCATTGGGATTAAAAATGTCTTTTATAGGTTTTGCATTTCCTACACGATAATCGAGCTGGTTATTTTCAAAATCAATTGAAGCCACATTAATTGTCAGTTGCGGCCACTCAAAAGTCGTAATGTCTGTTTTTGTCTTTTCTGATACCTCTTCAATTTGTTGTGTTAAGCCATTGATTTCAGCTTCTGTCGTTAAACTAATTTTAGAATTTTTTAAGGTAATATTCTTAAGGTCGAAATCACTATCACTCAAATTTATTATTGGAACTTCTGTTGAAAATTCCGAAATATCAACATCTGCAATGAGTCTGTCTGGTTGAGATTCGTAATACGCTTTAACATTGTTTAAGGCTAAGTTTTCAAAAGAAAGTTTTGGTAAAGAAGCCTCTGAAGTGGTTGTATCTATCGCAACAGGTTTTTGAACAAACTTGATGTTGGCATCACTAAGTTCAATTTCCGACGCCTCAAAAATCATGTCTTCAATATTGGTGGTTTCCATATGGGCTTGAAGGTTTCCAATCTTAAATCTAGAATCAATTCCTGCAACAGCATCATTGAAAACAATATCGAAATTATTGAAATTTAAGTTGCCAATCACTAAGTTTAGTGGAGTAGAAGTGGTGTCTGTAGCAACGGTCGTGGTATCGGTTGAAGCAAAAGCATCAATTAAAAACTGAAAATTATATCCGGTAACGCTATCTTTTCTAATTACATTGGCACGCAATCCATCCCAATCCAAGGCATCGACACCAACGGCTTCGCCTTGTATCATTTTCCAAAGTGGAATGTTGGCTTCAAGCGAATTGGAATAGACTAAAGTATCTCCTTTGGTGTCTTCTAGATAAAGACCATCGAGTTGTAAATCACCATCAAAGGTTATAAAAAGTTTTTCAATAGCTACTTTTGTTCCTGTTTTGTCAGAGACGAAATTAACCGCTTTGTTGACGATAATATCTTGTCCCCAAGGACTTCTCACAAATAGAATCATTAAAAACAAAAACACAAAAATGCCTAGCAGTACGCGTAAGGTTCTGCGAAGCCAACGATAGTGTCGTTTTTGTGGTGTTTGAGGTCTTTTGTTTTCGATTTTATCCAATAGTCAAATATATACGTGTAAAAGTATAACTATTGTCTTTAATGCTAATAATATTAACGCTCTCAAATGCATTTTTAACTAAAATGAGATGGTGATTAATTCAAGTTTCATTTTGATAACGCGTTAACATATTCGCTTTATTTTGCTTTCATTGCGTTTTCAATATAGGTATTAACACGTCTTTCAAGAATAGACAGCGTCACTGTGCCTTCTTCTAAAATGATGCTATGGAAGTCGCGAACATTAAATGATGTACCTAATTCGGTTTCTGCTTTTTGTCTTAATGCTCTGATTTTAAGTTCACCAATTTTATAAGAAATGGCTTGTCCTGGCCATGAAATGTAACGATCCGTTTCGGTAGTGACTTCGTGAATGGATAATGCTGTGTTTTCAGACATATAGTCAATCATTTGCTGTCTTGTCCAGCCCTTTGCATGAACACCTGTGTCAACCACAAGTCGGCAGGCTCTCCACATTTCGTACGTTAATTGACCGAATTTCTCGTAAGGTGTTGTGTAAATATTCATTTCGTCAACTAAATATTCGGAATATAATCCCCAACCTTCACCATAAGCAGATAGATATAGATTTCGTCTAAATTTAGGGATTGTTTCAGGTAATTCATTATTCAGTGAAATTTGTAAATGGTGTCCAGGAACGGCCTCGTGAGCTGTTAAAGCTGGTATGGTGTATAAGGTTCTGCTTGGTAAATTATAAGTGTTAACCCAATAAAATCCTGCCGTTGTGCTGCTGCGCGAAGAGGCGTATCGTCCGGCAGTGTAGTTAGGCGCAATCTCTTCAGGTACAGGAATAACACCATAAGGTTTTCTAGGCAATGTTTTAAAATATTTTGGAAGCTCAGCATCGATCCGCTTAGATATATCTCTTGCGAACATCATTAGTTCTTTAGCTGTTTTTGGTTGAAACTGCTCGTCTGTTCTAAGGAATTCTATGAAATCGGCAAAGTTGCCTTCAAACTCTAAATCATCAATAATTTGTTGCATTTCTGCTCTAATTCTTGCGACTTCGTTTAGGCCGATTTTGTGAATATCATCTGCTGTGTATGCATTACTGGTTGTAAAAAAGTTAATTCTGTTCTGATAAAATGCTTCACCATCTGGAATACTTGAAATACCTAATTCTTGTCTTGTATTTGGGAAATATTCATCTTCAAAAAATCGCTTAATTTTTTTGTATTGATCAATGGCATTTTTTTGAACACTCGTTTTCGCAACATTAATGATAGAATCTCTTAAAGTGGTCGGCAAAGACTCTGGTAAATTGAGAAATGGCTTATAAAATTCGCTGGTTGTAACATCTGAAACGATGTGTTTGTCATAGGTGATTTCATAATTATTAAAAACAGCTCTAGGTTGTGTCATACCTTCCTTTATGGCAGCTCTCATAAGGCTGATATTGTAATCAACTGTTTGTGGTAGATTATCGAGACGTTTTAAATAATTGTTTATTTGTTCTTTAGTGTTTAAGGTTGTGTTTCCTATTCGATTTAATCGTAAATGAAATGCATACTCGTTTGTTATTGTATTTAAATAGGTTTTATAAGTGTTTGTGTCAATCTTATCTTGTAATACGAAGGCTAATAATTCTTTTGAAATTTTTTCGGATTCAGATAATTCGTCGTCTGAAATTTGTTCAAGTTCTTTTTTTAAGTTTTCTGCAAAAAGAGCTTCAGCTTTATAATATTTAATGGTGTTTTCAACAGATTCAAAAGGTTTGAAGTCGTATTCTCTTTCTGTTTCATACGTTTTAATAATCGCATTTAAAGTATCGGAATCGGAAAGGGATTGAAAGGATAATAATCCTAAACACATAACGACTAATAATGCTCTGAGGTATTTCATATAAGATTTATAAAGGTTGTTTTTTAGAGTCATAAATTACTAAAATAGAAGGTAGAGAAAGTATACGACGTGTATATTTTCGCTTTTATTAATAATTACGAATCCGTTACCGTTATAAAGATACGAGATAGATTGGGAATTCTAGCAATTTTGAATTTAAGCCACTTGCTGTTCAAGTTTTTTTTGACTTTGCAGTTGGTTCGAAAAAATCGGTTTTAAGAATCGTGCTAATTGATCAAATTCAATCAAAAATGCATCATGACCATGTATGGATTTAATCTCATGGATATTGACGTTTTCTTTCACGCTTTTTAAATCGACAAAGGTGTTCCAGTTTTCATCGGCTTTAAAGAATAAATCAGAATTAATAGTTATGATATGAATATCGCTTTCAATTTTAGAAGCGACCTCTAAAAATTCAGGTCTATCTTTTGTAATATCTATAGTTCGTAATATCTGATTCATCAGTTTGTAAGCTGCCACCTGAAAACGACTTTCTAGTGCCTCACCATGATAACTTAACCACGATTCAATATTATAAAGTGTGTTGTTTTTCTTAGTGCGTCCAAACTTTTGAGTCAAGGATTCTGGTGTGCGATACAAGGTCATAGCGTGCATTCTTGCATCAGCTAAAGCTTGAGATGAATTATTTAACAGTGCGTCTTGAATGTGGCAGTTGGCAATGACCCAATCCGTAGATTTCCAGTCGGTAGCTATAGGAATTAAATGTTGAATTAAACGTGGTTTTAAAGCGGCTAATTCCCATGCGATTCCACCACCAACAGAGCCACCAATAACGGCGAATAATTCTTTTATTTCTAATTGTTCTATCGCTAAAGCAAATAGTTTTGCAATATCTCTTGCTGTAAAATCTTTATAATTTTCAATAATATGTTCAGGAATATTGTCAAAACCATTACCTAAAATATTAAACGATAAAATGGTGTAATCCGCTGTGTTTATACATTTTTCTTTACCTATCATATCGTTCCACCAACCATTTTCGCCAATCACATTAGAGTTCCCTGTAAGTGCATGGTTTACTAAGATTATTGGTGCAGAATGTAACGATTGACCAAAAGTTTGGTAAGACAATTTTGCATTGATTGTCTTACCACTTTCGGTTGTGTAATTGTTTAATGTTATATAGTGTAAATGTGCCATTACAAATAGTTATATAGCTGTATATTCTTTTTCTACTGAAATTTTTAAAGGTGTTTTATTCTGTAAATTATCTTTTACAGGACAACGTTCTTCTACAATTTGAAGCCACTTTGTTAGCACTTCAATACTAGCATCAGTTTCTGGAATTAGATTGAGGTTTATAGTTTTAAAACCAGCGCGCTCTTCAGTAGAAGTACCTAAAAAACGATTTGGATTTATGTCACCCGAAACTTCAATTTTTAAGCTTTTAATTGTGAAGCCTAATTCTTTGGCAACCAAATGTCCTACAACATTGGCACAACCTGCAAATCCTGCTAAAATATATTCTACAGGATTGGCATCTTCATCTGTGCCTCCTAAAGCTTCTGGTTCGTCTACGACTAAAGTAAATTGTCTTGTTTTTCCTATAAATTGAGTTGCAGAAGCACTATCTCCTACAACTGAGAATTTTAAATCACTCATTGTTTTGTCTGTTTTAATTTTGAAAATTTAAAGTAGACGCCTTTATCGCAAAGGCATCTACTTAGCTATTCATTAAAGTTTAATTCTGAAGTGCTTTTTTCTGCTTTACAACAGCAAAAGCGTCTTTTAAATCGTCTTTTAAATCTTCAATGTTTTCAATGCCAACAGATAAACGAATTAAATCTTTTGTAACTCCTGCGGTTTCTTGTGCTTCATCACTTAATTGTTGATGTGTTGTACTTGCAGGATGAATAATAAGTGATTTTGTATCTCCAATATTGGCTAACAGTGAGAATAATTTGGTAGTGTCTGCAATGGTTTTTGCAGCTTCATAACCTCCGTCAACTCCAAAAGTTACGACGCCACTCTGACCTTCTGGTAAGTATTTTTTAGCTAGCACGTGGTATGGACTAGATTCTAATCCTGGATAATTGACCCATTTCACTTCTGGCTGTTCTTGTAACCAAGTTGCTAATTCAAGAGCATTTTCACTATGTTTCTTTATACGAAGTTCTAAGGTTTCTAAACCTTGAATAATTTGAAACGCATTAAATGGACTTAAAGCTCCACCGTAATCTCGTAAACCTTCTACTCTTATTTTAGCTATAAAAGCAGCTGCTCCAATGGCTTCACTATAGACTAAGCCATGGTAACCAGCAGATGGTTCTGTGAATTCTGGGAATTTTCCGTTAGTCCAATCAAAGGTGCCTGCATCAATAATAGCGCCTCCAAGTGAGGTTCCGTTTCCGGTTATGTATTTTGTTAATGAGTGAATAACAATGTTAGCACCATGTTCAATTGGTTTTAATAAATAAGGTGTAGCAACAGTGTTATCTACGATTAAAGGCACCTTGTGCGTTTTTGCTTCTGTAGAAATGGCTTCGAGATCTAAAACGTCTAACTTCGGATTTCCTAAAGATTCTACAAAGAATGCTCTTGTATTTTCTTGTGCTGCTTTTGCAAATTCTTCGGGATTTGAAGCATCTACAAATGTTGTGGTAATGCCGTGTCTTGGTAAGGTAACGCTTAATAAATTGTAGGTTCCTCCATACAAACTGCTCGATGCTACAATATGGTCACCTGCTCTTAAAAGCGTCAGTAATGTTGTAGCAATTGCTGAGGTTCCAGAGGCTGTAGCAACAGCTGCAATACCTCCTTCTAGTGCTGCTAAACGCTGCTCTAGAATGTCGTTTGTTGGATTGTTTAAACGTGTGTAAATAAAACCAGGAACGGAAAGATTAAATCGTCCGGCTGCATCATCGGAATCGTCAAAAACATACGATGATGTTTGGTAAATAGGAACAGCTCTTGTTCCAGATGTTTGATTGGTGTCGTGACCTGCGTGCAACGCTTGTGTTGCGAATTTTTGTGTACTCATTTTTCTAAGTTTTTGAGTTAATAAATGATTAAACCAAAAGCCAAATAAGCCTCTCTTTTCCCTGAACATTGTCAAAGGGTTAGAAGCGTACTTAATAGAAAAATATTATAAAGAAAATGCTAATTACAGATGAGTAATTAGTCTTGAGTTATCTATCCAAATGTGCAAAAAATGACTTGCATATTTAAGTAGAATTTAGCACCTTCTTAGTAAATCTAAGGGTTGCTAAGGCTTCATAGGGTCATTCCCTCCACCTTTCTTGATAACATTTCAGTAAGTGTTTGAACTTTGTGAGCACAAATATTGCAATACAAAATTTAGAAATCCAAATATTTTGCTGCTTTTATTTGTTTTTTAACAATTTCATAAAATTTTTAGCTGTTTTTTGATAAATACTTAATACGTATAATTTCGGCTACAGGCTTGTTTTCAATCTTACTTTCTAGCCAAGAAATAATATCGAGATATAAAAAGGCGCGTCGCTCGTATGGATGCTCTTCAAAAGTTTTTAAGGTTTTATGCAATTCAATAAAGGCGTTTTTAAGATCGTGTGGATAAATATATTGAAGTCCTCTAATGAATTTTATCATTTCTTTTTGCACTTCATGAAGGTCATTCATCTTAATTAAAAACTTATAAGTACTTCGTAAAAGGGTGTCTAAATGATAGTCTAAACCAGCTTCATAATGTGCAACGAGATTTAGAACTCTAGAGAAGCAGAGTAAATCTTCGCGCATTGAAAGTGATTTGTTAGAAATAATTTTGTCTAAATATTTTATACATGCTTTATTGTTTCCTGCTCCAAAGTGTAAACTGGCAAACTTGTAATAAAATATCATTTTATGATGCGGATCAATTCTGTTATTAAACGGAATTAAGGCTTTTTCAATTTTAGGAATTAAATCTAAACCTTCTTCAAAACTTCCATCAATAAAGTGTTGATTAATACTGTGAAAGTTGGTGTAAAGAAACACTAAAGAGGCAACGTTTTCATCTTTAGGGAAATTGGCTTTGTTCACAGTTAGCTCAAACTCAGTAAACTTTTCTAAGAATTTTGGTTTGTTTCCAATAAAAAATAAAGCTTCGAGTAAGTAATTATTACCTTTTAAAAAGAAAACGGGGTTTAGGTTAATCATGCTTGGATTCTGATAAAATAAATCCACCCATTTTGAAGCGTATTTGTAACAACTTAAAAAGTCTTGAAGCAAAAAACTTTGCCATAAATTGGCTTTATAAAGCCATAATTTTTCACGAAACCCAAGGTCTTCAATTTTTACCTTAGGTAAGCGTTTGTTAAAATAATTAGTGACCATGTTGGCCTCTTCTTCATTTCTAATATAGCCGGTTTTTAAAATAGTACTATAGAGCTGAAGCGATAAATTAGAAAGTTTACTCGCTATCATGTTCAGTGAACTCAGCTCCTTAGCTTGCACTGTCAACTCATCTGCGCGTGTGCTGATGCTTCGTGTAATGTATTGTGATTCTATTACTTTTTCGAGTTCAACAATTTCAAAAGCAGAATTTTTTTCTTCATTTGCAATCGCTAGTTCTTTAGCTTTATCTAAGATTTTTAAGCTTTGTTTATACAAGCCTTTATGATATAAAATTGAAGCAAAATCTAGTTGTTCTCTAATTTGTAAACGCACATTTTGATGCGAAGGGTTAAGTTTTAAACTTATTAAAACTTGTTTGTATAAATGAGCTTTTACATTTGCAAGTTGTCGTTTTTTAACGATGCCACTTTTTATAATTGCTGCTTCATTATAGGTTTTTGATTTGTCTAAAAGATTAAAAAGTTTCAAAAATTTTGAATCTGAATTTACTCCAAGTCGACCCACATAAAGTTTGAATTGTCGTTTTTCAGACTTAGTCAATGACTTTATGAGTGAGAATAAATTATCTTTTTGGTCTTTAGTTATCAATATAAAATAGATTTAGAAACCTGTTAATCAGTAATTTAAAATACATTTTGGCAACTGAACATCGTAAAGTTATAGGTTTGTCAAAATTTATGGCAATTTCAAAACATATATTCGTTAGACAATACTATAAAATATATTTTGATATATGTCAAATAACAACATACAAATCTTCGATACAACCCTTCGGGATGGAGAACAAGTGCCAGGTTGTAAATTAAATTCTGAACAAAAAGTAATCATTGCTGAAAAGTTAGA
Source organism: Winogradskyella marina (assembly GCF_015645385.1). Taxonomy (GTDB): domain Bacteria; phylum Bacteroidota; class Bacteroidia; order Flavobacteriales; family Flavobacteriaceae; genus Winogradskyella; species Winogradskyella marina. The sequence goes on along the minus strand of NZ_JADOET010000001.1, from coordinate 444,095 downwards.
TCAACTTGGAGTTGATGTGATTGAAGCAGGGTTTCCAGTGTCTAGTCCAGGTGATTTTAAATCGGTAGAAGGCATTTCTAAAATAGTGAAAAATGCTACAGTTTGTGGTTTAACCCGATCTGTAGAAAATGACATAAAAGTAGCTGCAGAGTCGCTTCGATATGCAAAAAAACCAAGAATTCATACAGGTATTGGTACTTCTGATTCGCATATAATTCACAAATTTAAATCGAACAGAGAGGCTATATTAGAGCGTGCTTTTGAAGCTGTAAAATTTGCAAAATCATTTGTAGAAGATGTTGAGTTTTATGCTGAAGATGCAGGAAGAACAGATAATGAGTATTTAGCAAGAGTTTGTGAAGCGGCGATAAAAGCAGGTGCAACAGTGCTAAATATTCCTGATACAACAGGGTATTGTTTGCCAAGCGAGTATGGAGCAAAAATTAAGTACCTAAAAGAAAATGTAAAAGGTATTGAAAAGGCTATTTTGTCTTGTCATTGCCATAATGATTTAGGATTGGCAACAGCAAATTCTATAGAAGGTGTAATTAATGGAGCTCGCCAGATAGAATGTACTATTAATGGTATTGGTGAGCGTGCCGGAAACACAGCTTTAGAAGAGGTTGTTATGGTGTTAAAGCAACATCCTTATCTCAATTTAGATACTAATATAAATACCTCTATGCTTTATGGGCTGAGCCAGTTGGTCAGTGACAGTATGGGAATTTACACACAGCCAAATAAAGCAATTGTTGGAGCAAATGCGTTTGCGCATAGCTCTGGAATTCACCAAGATGGTGTGATTAAAAATAGAGAAACGTATGAAATCATTGACCCTAAAGATGTAGGTGTTACTGAGTCTGCAATTGTGTTAACGGCAAGAAGTGGGAGAGCTGCTTTGGCGTATAGAGCAAAAAATGTAGGTTACGAGCTTACAAAACTGCAATTAGATGATGTGTATGCTAATTTCTTAAGTTTTGCAGATAAAAAGAAAGAAATCAATGATAATGATATTCATCAAATTATTGAAACAAGTAAGGTGTATCAACAAATAATTTCAGCATAATAGATGGGTAAAACATTATTCGATAAAGTTTGGGATTCGCATGTGGTCAGTACGATAGAAAACGGACCGCAGATATTATATATTGACAAGCATTTAATCCATGAAGTAACAAGTCCGCAAGCTTTTAATGAACTAGAAGAGCGTGGGATTCCTATTTTTAGGCCCAATCAAATTGTGGCGACAGCAGATCATAACACTCCAACATTACATCAAGATAAGCCCATTAAGGATGCATTATCTCGAAATCAATTGGAGCAATTGTCTGAAAATTGTAAAAAAAATAATATTACCCTTTACGAGTTAGGGCATAAATATAACGGTATTGTGCATGTAATGGCTCCAGAGTTGGGAGTGACGCAACCAGGCTTAACCATGGTCTGTGGCGATAGTCATACCTCAACACATGGTGCGTTTGGAGCCATTGCTTTTGGTATTGGTACAAGTCAAGTAGCGCAAGTTTTTGCAAGTCAATGTTTGTTGCTTACCAAGCCAAAAAGTCTAAGAGTAACGGTTAATGGTCAATTGAAGAATGGCGTTTTACCAAAAGATGTTATTCTTTATATTATTTCAAAATTAGGAACCAATTCAGGGACAGGTTATTTCTGTGAATATGCTGGAAATGTTTTCGAAGAGATGAGTATGGAAGGTCGTATGACCGTTTGTAACATGAGTATTGAAATGGGAGCACGTGGCGGAATGATTGCGCCAGATGAAACCACTTTTAATTATGTAAAAGGTCGAAAATTTGCACCTCAAGGAGAAGATTTTGAAAAGAAAGTAGCCTATTGGAAAACCTTGCCAACAGATGATGATGCAACGTTTGATAAGGAATACAGCTTTGATGCCGCCGATATAGAGCCAATGATCACCTATGGAACTAATCCAGGAATGGGAATTAAAATTTCTGAAAACATTCCTACGGATGAAAATCCATCGTTTAAAAAGTCATTGTCTTATATGAATTTTGAAGCTGGAGAAAGTTTAATTAACAAACCCATCAATTTTGTGTTCATAGGAAGTTGTACCAATTCTAGAATTGAAGATTTTAGAGTCGCAGCAGATTATATTAAAGGAAAGAAAAAAGCAGCTAATGTTACAGCTTGGTTAGTGCCAGGAAGTAAGCAGGTTGAAACGCAAATTATAGACGAAGGATTAAAAACTATTTTTGATGATGCTGGTTTTGAATTACGTCAACCAGGTTGTTCGGCATGTTTGGCCATGAATGATGATAAGATTCCACAAGGAGAATACTGCGTGTCTACTTCAAATAGAAATTTTGAAGGACGACAAGGTCAAGGGTCTCGTACTATCTTAGCGAGTCCGTTGGTCGCAGCAGCAACAGCAGTAGAAGGTAAAATTATAGATATTTCAAAGCAATTAAATTAATGGAAAAGTTTACAACATTACAATCTAGAGCCATTCCATTACATATAGAGAATGTAGATACAGATCAAATTATACCAGCACGTTTCTTAAAAGCAACAGACAGAAAAGGCTTTGGTGATAACTTGTTTAGAGATTGGAGATATCATAAAGATGGTTCAGTTAATACAGATTTTGCACTCAATGACTCTAAGTATTCTGGAAAAATATTAGTAGCCGGAGATAATTTTGGCTGTGGATCTAGTAGAGAACATGCGGCATGGTCGTTAACAGATTATGGCTTTAAAGTCGTAGTCTCTAGTTTTTTTGCAGATATTTTTAAAGGCAATGCCTTAAATAATGGCTTGTTACCCATTCAGGTTTCGGAAGAATTTTTAAGTGACTTATTGGACCTTTTAGTGTCTAAACCAGAGACCGAAATTGTAGTGAATCTCGAAAGTCAAACCATTTCTGTAAAAGGTTCAGATTTACAAGAAGATTTTGAAATTGATGCCTACAAAAAAACATGTATGATTAATGGCTATGACGATATTGATTATCTCGTAAATAACAAAGAACAAATTGAAGCTTTTGAAGCTCAAAAAATATATTAAATAATTAACTTAAAAGTACCGTTGATTCGGAAACGATTTTTCTCTAGATGAAATTAAATATAGCAGTTTTACCAGGTGATGGTATTGGTCCAGAAGTAACAAATCAAGCTATTAAAGCTTTGAAAGCAATTGCTTCAGAATTTAATCATAATTTTAAATTTACAACGGCAGATGTTGGTGCTGTTGCGATAGATAATCATAATGATGCTTTGCCAGACAAAACATTGGATTTATGTAAAAATAGTGATGCGATTTTATTTGGTGCTATTGGACATCCAAAATACGATAATAACCCTTCGGCAAAAGTACGTCCAGAACAAGGTTTGCTTAAACTGCGAAAAGAATTAGGTTTATATGCTAACATTAGGCCTGTAAAAGCTTATAAAACATTATTAGATAAGTCTCCTTTAAAGAAACATATCATTGAAGGTACAGATATTTCAATTTATAGAGAATTGACTGGTGGAATTTATTTTGGTGAAAAGCACTTATCCAAAGATGGTGATTACGCTTCTGATTTATGTTCATATTCTCGCGAAGAAATTGAGCGTATTGCACATTTAGCTTTTGTTGAAGCAGAACATAGAAATCATAAAGTAACTTTAGTCGATAAGGCTAATGTTTTAGAATCGTCTCGACTTTGGAGAAAAGTAGTAAAAGAAGTTGCGGAGCAATATTCAGATGTGACATTAGACTTTTTATTTGTAGATAATGCAGCTATGCAAATGATATTAAACCCGAAACAATTCGATGTTATTTTAACAGAAAATATGTTTGGTGATATTATTAGTGATGAAGCTAGTGTTATTGGTGGTTCAATAGGGCTTTTAGCTTCAGCTTCTGTTGGAGATACATATGCAATGTTCGAGCCAATTCATGGATCATACCCTCAAGCAGCTGATAAAGGAATCGCAAATCCTATTGCTTCAATTCTTTCTGCTGCTATGTTGCTCAGTCACTTTAACTTACATAATGAAGCCGAATTAATTAGGTTAGCTGTAGAAAAATCGTTAAAATTAAACATCTCAACACCTGATATAAATTCGGTGGTAAACACAGTGACGACCTCTAATGTTGGTGACTTTATAGAGGATTTTATCTTTAATCCTAAAGATACAAACCTCAATTTTAAGAATATCCACTTAGGGCAGTCCACAATAATTTAATAAAAAATAATGCCCACACAACCAAAATTAACACGCTTCAATCAAAATGTTTTGTCTAAGTATCAGATATACAATAGTATATTTATGACGCTACCTTTTGATGATGTTACAAAAACAGGAGCGCTTTTACCTTTATTTCACGAAACATGTCAAAAAGGATTCGCAAATCAAGATAATCCTACAGCTATTGTAGAGTCATTTTTTAAAAAATACCAAGCCAGACGGTCGCCTGAAAGTCAGATCAATTTGTTATTTCGATTTATTCAATATATCGAAAGACAAGTAGTACTATTTGATGCTATTGAAGATGCTGCATTTCCTGTTGTTAACAATATGGATGGTATTGGAACATTGCGAAGTTTAAAAGAAACCGTTTCTGCAGAGAATAAGTTAGAGGTGCTTCAGAAATATTTAGAAGAATTTAAAGTTAGAATCGTACTGACTGCACACCCAACGCAGTTTTATCCTGGTTCTGTTTTAGGAATTATTACTGATTTAACAGAAGCTATTCGTGAAAATGATTTATTACGAATTAATGACTTGCTAGCCCAATTAGGAAAAACACCATTTTTTAAGCACGAAAAACCATCACCTTTTGATGAGGCGGTGAGTTTAATATGGTATTTAGAAAATGTATTCTATAAATCCTTCGGAAGCATTTACGATTACATTCAACAAAATATTTTCGACGGAAAACAAATTGAAAATAATGTTATAAATATTGGGTTTTGGCCAGGTGGAGATAGAGATGGAAATCCATTTGTTACTCCAGAAATAACATTAAAAGTGGCAGGCAGATTGCGTCTTTCTATCATTAAAAATTATTACAGAAATGTAAGACAATTGAAACGGAAATTAACGTTTCAAGGAGTGGAAGAGCGAATGTCAGTGCTAGAACGTGAGCTGTATAAGATTATTACTAACGAGCCTACTGACTTTACGTTAGACTTTTTTGTTTCAGAATTAAAAGCTGTGAAGGAAGTAATTATTACTAATCACAATTCGCTTTATGAGAATGAGTTGAACAGTCTTATTAATAAAACACACTTATTCGGATTCCATTTTGCAAATCTAGACATAAGACAAGACAGTCGTAAACACGCGCAATTTTTTAATGACATAGTAAATGCATTAATCGAAAGCGGAAGTGATATTTTTCCAAAAAATTATCATGATTTATCTGAAAGTGAGCAGATTAAAATTCTATCTAAAGTAGAAGGTAGTATTGATTTAGCTTTAATAAAAGATGATGAAACGTTGATGGCTTTAGAAACGATTAAAGCTATAAAAACCATTCAAGAAACTAATGGTGAGCAGGCAGCCAACCGATATATCATTAGTAATAATCAGACCACATTACATGTAATGCAATTATTTGCAATGTTAAAATTGGTGGCATTTCAAGAAGAATTAACTGTAGATATTGGACCATTGTTTGAAACCATTACGGATTTAGAAAATGCTCCAAAAGTGATGGAAGAATTATATACAAACCCGGAGTATGCGGCACACTTAAAATCTAGAGGTAACAACCAAACTATAATGCTTGGTTTTAGCGATGGTACAAAAGATGGTGGTTACTTAATGGCAAACTGGGCAATTTATCAAGCTAAAGAGAATTTAACAAAAGTGTCTCGAGAACATGGTATTAAGGTTGTTTTCTTTGATGGTCGTGGTGGACCTCCAGCTAGAGGTGGTGGAAAAACACATAATTTCTATGCGTCATTAGGGCCAACGATAGAAGACAAAGAAGTGCAGTTAACCATACAAGGGCAAACAATAAGTTCTAATTTCGGAACTTTAGAATCGTCACAGTATAACCTTGAGCAATTAATAAGTTCTGGTGTTAATAATAGTTTAAGCGATACAGATTTAAAAATGCATCCAGACAATAGGGATGTAATGTCAGATCTGTCAAAGCGAAGTTACGAGGCGTATGTGAAGTTTAAGTCACATCCAAAATTCATTTCGTATATAGAGCACATGAGTACGTTGAAGTATTATGCAAAAACTAATATTGGAAGTCGCCCAAGTAAGCGAGGAAAAGCAGAAGGTTTAGTGTTTGAAGATTTAAGAGCTATTCCATTTGTTGGATCATGGAGCCAATTAAAGCAAAATGTTCCAGGTTTTTTCGGAGTTGGTACGGCGTTAAAACATTATGAGGATGCCAATGAATTTGAAAAAGTGCAACACCTCTTTAAAACATCGAGTTTCTTTAAAACATTGATTGAAAATAGTATGATGTCATTGTCTAAATCTTTTTTCGATTTAACACGTTATATGGCTAATGACAAAGAATATGGTGAATTCTGGAACGTTATTTATGAAGAATATGAAACTTCGAAACGTTTAATCTTAAAACTTACTGGTTATAAGGAATTAATGCAAGAAGAACCATCTGGAAAAGCATCTATTGCTGTTAGAGAATCTATTGTTTTGCCGTTGTTAACAATTCAGCAGTATGCCTTAAAGAAAATTCAAGAGCTAGAAAAGGCTGAGGTACGCGATGAAGAACAGATTAAAATCTTTGAGAAAATGGTAACGCGATCTTTGTTTGGAAATATTAATGCTAGTCGTAATTCGGCGTAATTTAGATTACATAAGCGTTTAAAAAAACCTTAGAAGAATTTCTTCTAAGGTTTTTTTGTGATTGTAAAATAAGCAATAACAAAAAACCCTCGAAGCTTAAGCTTCGAAGGTTTTTATTCTAACAATTAAATTAATTATCAATTAAAACTTATATGAAAGAATATTTATCTTTCTCTTTTTCCTGGGTAAGCAATTTCTCCGTGCTCAGAAAGGTCTAGACCAACAAGTTCTTCTTCTTCGCTAACTCGAAGTCCCATTGTAGATTTTAATATTTTTAGAATAATAAATGATAAAGTAATAGCCCATACGCCATAAGCTAAAGCTCCGATAGCTTGAGTACCTAGCTGACCAAAGCCTCCACCATTAAATAAGCCTATTCCTGTATCTCCATCAATTCCCCAAAGACCAATAACAAGTGTTCCCCAAACTCCGGCAACACCGTGTACTGAGGCTGCTCCGATAGCATCATCAATTTTTAGCTTCTTCTCAATAATTTCAATTGAGAAAACAACGATAATACCTCCAATTAATCCCGCAAATACAGCACCAACCGTAGACATATTTCCACAGCCAGCGGTTATACTTACTAAACCAGCCAAGGCTCCATTTAAAGTTTGTGGTAGATTTGGTTTTCCGTACCAGATCCAAGTGGTTATTAAAGCACCTAAGCCACCTGCACCTGCTGCTAAATTTGTTATTAATACAACGTTTGAAGCTGCAATTGCATCATCGCCTCCCCAAGCTAATTGAGAACCACCATTAAATCCAAACCATCCTAACCATAGGATAAAAACACCTAAAGTGGCAAGAATTTGATTGTGTCCTGGGATAGCCTTTACTTTTCCGTCTACAAATTTTCCTATTCGTGGTCCAACCATATATGCAGCTACTAAAGCGGCCCATCCACCAACGGAGTGAACGATTGAAGATCCCGCAAAATCAATAAAACCAAGTTCGGTTAACCAACCAGAACCTTGCCACTGCCAACCACCTGCGATTGGGTAAATTAATGCGGTCATTACGATTGAAAATATTGCGTAAGTAGAATATTTTGTTCGTCCGGCAATAGCTCCTGATACAATTGTAGCGGCTGTTGCAGCAAACATGGTTTGAAATAATAAATCAGCTCCTTCACCTTGCATTATGCCACTCCAGAAAAACCATCCGTTTGAAGTGTCACCATACATTAAAGAATAGCCTACAAACCAGTAGGTTAATGATCCTACACAAATATCGAGTAGGTTTTTCATTGCGATATTGGCTGCGTTTTTAGAGCGTGTCATTCCTGTTTCAACAAGGGTGAAACCAGCTTGCATAAAGAAAACTAAGAGTGCTGAGATTAGCATCCATAGCATTCCCATGTCGCCATTTATGGCTGCAACTGCCGCTTCGACTTCGGTAGGTTCTGCAGCATCTTGTACTGCAATAAGACTTGGGATAATAGTTAAAAAATTAGGTATCATAATATGTGTGTTAGTTAGTGTTGTGGTTTAGAATGAGTAGATAGCTGCTAGAGTAAATACAGCTAAACTACTTGAGTCTTCTCCGTCTGCATCGAAGAAAGCGTCATCGTTATTGCTCCAAGAGTCTAATCTTACTTCTGGCTTAATAATTAAGTTGCTATCTACAATATAGCTACCTGTTGCTGTTAAGCCAATTACACTTGGTAAATCATCTAGATCATCGTCGTGTCTTGAATAATATTCACCTCTTAATCCTAGAGAGAAGTCATCTGATAATGTGTATTGTGGGTATAGTGCAGCGCCATAAAAGCCACTTCCGTCATTGTCGTTATAGGCAGCGTTGATTCCTAAGAAAAAACTATCCGCAAGATCGAATCCACCTGTATAATCTACTTCAAATCCTAACCCTCCATTATTACCACTGTCGTAGTATAAGTTTAAATATTGACCGGAATATCCTAATTGAGCTCCAAATGAATACTCACCTGTTGTAGATGTGTCGTTAGTATCCCAAGGATTCATAACGGCTAACATTAAGCTAAAATCATCAGATAAAGCAAAATCTGCTTTTAATCCCATATGAGAGAAAGGTCCGCTAGAGAATAAGTAAGATGTACTGTAGTTGAAGTTTGCTGCTGGTGCAATAACTTCATAGCCTAAGAATGTATTAAAACGTCCCATAGTTAAAGTGGTTGTTTCAGAAACATTCCAATAAATATAAGCTTGGTTTACAATACCATCAACAATGTCGGTGTTGAATGTAGCAGCACCACCTCTTGGTCCTGTTACTAAATCTAAAACAGCACCTACTTTGCCGCTTTCGTAGCTAGCAATAATATTACCCATGCCCAATGCAAAACCTGTTTTTCCTGCAAAAGCAGTTCCAAAAGACTGGCCAGAATCGTCAGAAGCGGTTAATAGCGTTTGGTAATAAGCGTCTACACTTCCAGATAATGTGAATTTTTTATCCTTAGTGACTTCACTAGAGTCTTGTGCCGTTAATACTATTGACATAAATAGTACAGTTAAAGTTAAAATTTTTTTCATAATAATGATAGTTTAGTAATGGTTAGTTCGGGTCAAATCTATGTAATAATTATTTATACCCTAGAAAAAGTTAGGTGTAAAATGCAATTTTTGTGAATATTAAGTTTTATACCCTATAAATTTTGGGGTGATAAAAAAATTAAACGATTTTTTTGGTATATCAATAATTTCGTTTTGGCTTAAATGAGCTTAAAATGCTGTTTTTGTGAATTAATTTTATTGTTTTTCTGTTTTTGAAAACGTTTTAGCAATAAATTAGGTTTTTTGTTGAATAATACTCATTAGTTAATTATTAGAATTTGTTGTAATTATTGCAATATTTTCAATAAGAATGCACATTACTATCGATATGGGAAAAGTGTTTCAACTATTTTTATAATAAAATTTATGCTTATATATTAGAGGTGAAATAAGGTGTAAAAACCTTTTAATTTTATTGAAATATGATGAAGAAACAAGGGCTTTATTTGCCAGAGTTTGAGCACGAAAATTGTGGTGCTGGTTTTATATGTAACCTTAAGGGAGAAAAAACAAATCAAATTATACATGACGCTCTAGAAATTCTCGAAAAACTGGAGCATCGTGGAGGGGTGAGTTCTGATGGAAAAACAGGAGATGGTGCAGGCTTACTTATCGATATTCCGCATGCTTATTTTAAACGCGTTTGTGGTTTTAAAGTGCCTGTAAAAGGGAAATATGCGGTTGGAATGGTGTTCTTGCCTAAAAATATAAATCAATACAGGTTTTGTAAAGATACCTTCGAAAGAGAAATTATTGCGCAAGGTCTTTCTGTAATCGGGTGGAGAGAAGTGCCTGTAGATTCTACACAACTTGGAGAAATCGCCTTAGCATCAGAACCTAATATTGAGCAACTTTTTGTTGGGAAATCTAATGAGGTTTCAGAAGCGGATTTTAAGGCAAAACTTTATGCTGCTCGAAAAATTACAGAGCATACTGTAAGAGCCTCAAAAATGTCTCAAGCATCTTATTTTTACGTTTCAAGCTTATGTACAAACACGTTAATATATAAGGGTATAATTATGCCTGAAGATATCGGGCCATACTATAAAGATTTACAGGAAACCGATTTAGTGACGCGTTTGGCTTTAGTGCATCAGCGTTTTTCAACCAATACAATGCCTACTTGGGAATTGGCACAACCCTTCCGATTTATGTGTCAAAATGGTGAAATAAATACACTTCGTGGAAATGTAAGTCGAATGCGTGTACGTGAAGAAATCATGAAAAGTGACGTCTTTGGTCCTCAAATAGACAAATTATTTCCTATTATTTTACCTGGAAAATCTGACTCTGCGTCAATGGATATGGTTGTTGAATTATTAACGCATACAGGACGATCCTTACCAGAAGTTATGATGATGATGATTCCTGAAGCATGGGAAAAACATAAAACCATGTCACCAGAGCGTAAAGCATTTTACGATTACAATGCCTGTATAATGGAGCCATGGGATGGACCAGCATCTGTACCATTTACAGATGGAAATTATATTGGTGCATTATTAGATAGAAATGGATTGCGTCCTTCACGATATACTGTTACTAAAAGCGGTAAATTAATTATGTCTTCAGAAATTGGTGTGGTAGATATTGCACCAGATGATATTGAAAGTCATGGTCGTTTAGAACCTGGTAAAATGTTTTTAGTAGACATGAATCAAGGTCGAATTATCAATGACGAAGAAATTAAAAGTAAGATCGTTAAAGAAAGACCATACCAAGAATGGTTAGATAAAACAAGATTGCATCTTAAAGACATTCCATATACTGGAGAAACCTGTCCGATAGAAACCACAGATATAAAAACAAGACAACGTTTATTTAACTATACTTTTGAGGATATTCAAGACGTCATTACACCAATGGCTGTAAATTCTAAGGAAAGTTTAGGTTCTATGGGAACGGACACTCCTCTGGCAGTTTTGTCGAATAAACCACAATTAATTTCAAATTATTTTAAGCAGTTATTTGCTCAAGTTACTAATCCACCATTAGATGGTATTAGAGAAGAAATTGTAACTGATATTAGTTTGTCTTTAGGTAAGGATAGAAATATTTTCAGCATTACAGAACGTCAATGTAGAAAGTTAAAAATTCAAAATCCAGTAATATCTAATGACGATTTAGATAAAATTAGAAATCTTTCAATAGAAAGCTTCAAAGCCGAAACTATTGAAATATTATATCAAAAAGATAAAGGTCTAAATGGATTAGAAGATGCCTTAGATGCTATTATAGTTCAAATTGAAAAAGCTATAGACCGCAAAACAAATATTATCATTTTATCAGATAGAGGTGTTAATAAGGAGTTTGCTCCAATACCTTCATTGTTAGCTTGTTCTTATGTGAATCATCAAATGAATCGTCTACGTAAGCGTTCAAATTTCGATATTATTATTGAATCTGCAGAGCCACGAGAGCCGCATCATTTTGCGACATTATTTGGTTATGGTGCAAGTGCTGTAAATCCGTATATGGTAAACGAAATCATTAGAGCACAAGTAAAAGAAGGTTTTATTACAGGTATAGATGAGCAAAAAGCGGTTGATAATTTCAATAAGGCGATAGGAAAAGGCATCTTAAAAGTGATGAACAAAATTGGTATTTCAACACTACATTCTTATAGAGGTTCTCAAATATTCGAAATTGTTGGTTTTAACTCTCAATTTGTTGAAAAATATTTTCCATATACAGCCTCTAGAATTGAAGGTATTGGTTTGTATGAAATTGAAAAAGAAATTGCCAAACGCTATAAATATGCTTATCCAGACAATTTAATAGACAAACGTTTAGGTTTAAATATTGGAGGAGATTACCGATGGAGACGTAATGGTGAACGCCATTTGTTTAACCCAACAACCGTTGCTAAATTACAGCAAGCAGTTAGGTTGAGTGATCAGGCGAGCTATGATGTTTATGCAAAAGCGATAAATGAACAGTCCGAAAATTTAATGACCATTCGAGGGTTATTCGAATTTAATAATATAGATCCTATACCACTTGAAGAAGTAGAGCCTTGGACAGAAATCGTTAAACGATTCAAAACAGGTGCGATGTCTTATGGTTCAATTTCTCGTGAAGCACATGAAAATTTAGCCATCGCCATGAATAGAATTGGAGGGAAATCTAATTCTGGAGAAGGTGGAGAAGACCGAAGACGTTTTCAACCAGATGTGAATGGAGATAGCCGAAATTCAGCTATTAAACAAGTGGCTTCTGGCCGTTTTGGAGTCACGTCTCACTATTTAACCAATGCGAAGGAGATTCAAATTAAAATGGCTCAAGGTGCAAAACCAGGAGAAGGAGGACAATTACCAGGTGAAAAGGTTTTACCTTGGATTGCTTCAGCTAGAAACTCAACACCATTTGTGGGTTTAATTTCACCTCCACCACATCACGATATTTACTCAATTGAAGATTTGGCACAATTAATTTATGACTTAAAAAATGCCAATCGTGATGCGAGAGTTAATGTGAAACTTGTTTCAGAAGTTGGTGTTGGTACTATTGCAGCAGGTGTTGCCAAAGCAAAAGCAGATGTAGTGCTTATTGCTGGATATGATGGAGGAACAGGAGCCTCACCTTTAACATCATTAAAACATGCAGGTTTACCATGGGAACTTGGTTTAGCCGAAGCGCAACAAACCTTAGTACTTAACAAACTAAGAAGCAGAATTGTTGTAGAATGCGATGGACAATTAAAAACAGGTAGAGATGTGGCGATTGCAGCACTATTAGGTGCAGAAGAATTTGGGTTTGCGACAGCACCTTTAGTAGCTTCAGGTTGCATTATGATGCGAAAATGTCATTTAAATACTTGTCCAGTTGGTATCGCAACACAAGATAAAGAGTTGCGTAAAAACTTTAAAGGCACACCAGAACATGTTATTAACTTTTTCTACTATATAGCAGAAGAATTGAGAAGTATTATGGCTGAATTAGGGTTTAGGTCAATGAATGAAATGATTGGTCAAACGCATAAAATCAATGCAAGCAAAGCCATTAAACATTATAAAGCTAAAGGTTTAGATTTAACATCTATTTTACACAGACCTGCGGAATACAGACAGATGCCAGTTAAGAATTCTGAAAAGCAAGATCATAATTTAGACAATGTATTAGATTTTACAATTCTTAAAGATTCACATCGTGCTTTATATAGAAAAGAACAGATGACGCTTTCGTATCCAATAAAGAATACAAACCGAACAGTTGGTGCCATTGTAAGTAATGAGATCTCAAAAATTTACGGTCATTTAGGTTTACCTGAAGATACTATAAAAATCAATTTTACCGGTTCTGCTGGTCAAAGTTTTGGCGCTTTTGGTGCTCATGGATTAACGTTTAAACTAGAAGGAAATACCAATGACTATTTAGGAAAAGGATTATCTGGAGGAAAACTAATTATTAAAAAACCAGAACAGGCAGACTTTAAAGCAGAAGATAATATCATAGTTGGTAATGTTTGTTTATTTGGAGCTGTAGAAGGGCAAGCCTATATTAATGGCATTGCAGGAGAACGATTTGCGGTGAGAAACTCAGGAGCAACAGCAGTTGTAGAAGGAGTAGGTGATCATTGTTGTGAGTATATGACAGGTGGAAAAGTTGTGGTTCTAGGTAAAACAGGTCGAAATTTTGCCGCTGGAATGAGTGGCGGAATCGCTTATGTTTATGATCCGGAAAACAAATTTAAAACCGGCTTATGTAATACAGAAACGATAGAATTTGAAAAAATTCTAAAAGCAGATGCCAAAGATCTAAAAGGAATAATTCAAAAGCATGTAAAATACACAGATAGTGAATTAGGTAAATCGGTATTGGCCGATTGGGAAACAAGCTTAAAGAATTTTGTACGTGTAATGCCTACGGAATACAAACATGCTTTAAAACGTTTAGAGACAGAAGAGCAAATGGTTGAGGAATTAGAAACGGCATAGTTGTAGGTATAAATTATAAAACGATACCTGCAAGGTTTTTGAAACCTTACAGGATTAACACAAATAAAATAAGAAAGTATGGATAAGATTCCTGCTTTCACAGGAATATATGGGAAAAGTAACAGGTTTTAAAGAGTTCGAAAGAAAAGATGAAGCATACAAGCCAGTAAAGGAAAGGGTAAAGCATTATAATGAATTTACCAAACCTTTAAAGGAAAAGGACATGCAAGAACAGGGATCGAGATGTATGGATTGTGGTATTCCATTTTGTCATAGTGGTTGTCCATTAGGGAATTTAATTCCAGATTTTAACCACATGGTACATCAAGGAGAGTGGAGAAAGGCATCATGGATTTTACATTCAACAAATAATTTTCCTGAATTTACAGGTCGTTTATGTCCTGCACCTTGCGAGCAATCTTGTGTTTTAGGTATTATTGAAGATCCAGTTTCTATAGAAAATATTGAGAAAAATATTGTAGAACGTGCTTTTAAGGAAGGTTGGATAAAGCCACAACCACCAAAAACTAGAACAGGAAAAACCATTGCTGTTGTTGGTTCTGGTCCAGCTGGTTTAGCTACAGCGCAACAATTAAATAGAGCAGGTCACACCGTAACAGTTTTTGAGCGTGATGATGCTATTGGTGGATTGTTACGCTATGGCATTCCGAATTTTAAAATGGAAAAAGGTATTATAGATCGTCGTTTGGCCATTTTGGAAGCCGAAGGTATTGTGTTTAAAACCAATGTTAATGTTGGAGTTAATTATAAAGTTGAAGATCTTAAGGCCTTTGATGCTGTGGTACTTTGTGGAGGTGCAACGGAAAGAAGAAGCTTACCTACACCAGGTGTCGATGCAGATGGAGTAGTGCAAGCAATGGATTTTTTAACGCAACAAACCAAAGTTGTTTTTGGTCAGAAAATAAAAGACCAAGTTGTAGCAAAAGATAAAAATGTAATAGTTATTGGTGGTGGTGATACAGGTTCTGATTGTGTTGGTACCTCAAATCGTCAAGGAGCAAAGTCTGTAGTGAATTTTGAAATTATGCCAAAACCACCAGGACATCGTTCGCCAGCAACGCCATGGCCATATTGGCCGTTACAGTTAAAAACTTCTACGTCTCATAAAGAAGGTGTGGAGCGTAATTGGTTAATTAATACCAAGGAATTTGTCACAAATGCTAAAGGAAAGCTTACGGCTGTAAAGACGGTAAATGTAGAATGGGAAATGGTGCCAGGTGAACGTCCAAAATTAAAAGAAATTGCGGGTACAGAAAAAACATGGCCTTGTGATTTAGCGTTATTAGCACTTGGGTTTACAGGACCTGAAAGTACTATCGCAGATCAATTAGGATTAGAAAGAGATGTCCGTTCAAATTATAAAGCAGCCTATGGAGATTACCAAACTAATATCCCAAATATCTTTACAGCTGGAGATATGCGTAGAGGACAATCATTAATTGTTTGGGCAATATCTGAAGGGCGTGAAGCGGCTCGCCAAGTAGATATTTATTTAATGGGTAAATCAGATTTGGCAACTAAAAATCAAGATGGTGATTTAGTTAGCATTTCATAGCATGACTTTTTCTGCTACTATAAATTTCTAAGGGTATATCTATTTGTTAGGGTAGAATATAAAAGCATCTGGTAACAGATGCTTTTTTTATTGTTATACAGCAAGGTGAATATGTGTCAAACCTTGTAGGATTTTAAAAACTCAAAATTTGGATTTCTTAGGAAACTTCTCTCTGATTTTATCCAAACATAAATTATGAATACTACCAATATGAGAATGTTCTTTTCCTAAATCGGGTTGGTATGTTCCGCTTTGAACTTGACTTCCAATTTTCTGATAAGCTTCTCTAAAACTCATACCATCGACGACCAAATTATTAATACTATCGACCGTAAATAAGTATTGGTATTTCTCGTCGTTGAGGTCAATATCTTTAACGATGATTTGCTGAATAGAATAATTAAAGATGTCTAAAATGTCTTTTATATCTTCAAAGGCATTGATGATATTCTCTTTCAACAGTTGAAAATCCCTATGATAACCACTTGGTAAATTATTGGTGATTAATAACATTTCAGAATGTAAAGCTTGAATTTTATTGCACTTTCCTCGAATCAATTCAAACACATCAGGATTCTTTTTGTGTGGCATAATGCTACTTCCTGTGGTCAATTCATCTGGAAACGAAATAAATCCAAAATTCTGACTCATATACAAACAGATATCCATAGCGAATCGTGCCATGGTGTTGCATAATCCACCTAAAGCATTGGCGATAGCGCGTTCACTTTTTCCTCTACTTAATTGCGCAGCAACGACATTGTATTTTAAAGTCGAAAACCCTAATTCTTCAGTCGTAATACTTCTATCAATAGGAAATGAACTTCCGTAACCAGCAGCCGAACCTAAAACATTTTGATCTGTAATTTTAGAAACCGCATTTAAAACATAAACATCATCAATTAATAACTCTGCATAAGCAGAAAACCATAAGCCAAAAGACGATGGCATGGCGACTTGCAAATGTGTATAACCTGGTAAAAGCTTGGTTTTATAGGTTTCTGATAATTCTAAAAGTGTATCAAAAAACGTTTTAGTTTTGTCATTAATGATTTGAAGATTTTCTTTATAATATAATTGAAGAGCCACTAAAACTTGGTCATTCCTAGAACGCGCTGTGTGGATTTTCTTTCCAACATCGCCTAAGGTTTTTGTGAGTTCGTGTTCAATTTTAGAATGAACATCTTCAAATGATTCTTCAATGACGAATGTTCCATCGTCAATAGAATCTGCTAAGGTTTTTAAGCCTGATTTCAGTTGTTCTAATTCTTCCGAACTTATAATTCCGATGGATTCTAACATTATGGCATGCGCTCGCGATGCTTCAACATCATATTTTGCAATATGCATGTCAATTTCCCGATCGTTACCAACGGTAAATAATTCTATTTTTTTATCTATTGAATAGCCTTTGTCCCAGAGTTTCATCTCGTTCCTGCGAAAGCAGGAATCTCTGCTTTCTATTTTTAATTAAACTTCTTTTTTTTTAGTCTGAATTGAGACCTGCAAGGTTTTTAAAACCTGCTAGGTCATCAAAATCAAGACTGCTTACTTTTGCGTTAAAGTAGTCGTCTTGGATCTTGTCTCTTGATTCTTATGTTTTTTTTCTTACAATACCTTCTCTAACAATTTAATATATAAATCGACGCCTTCCTCAATTTCAGCCAAATAAATAAATTCATCAGCTGTATGCGAACGCGTACTATCGCCAGGTCCAAGTTTTAAGGATTGGCAAGTTAATGTTGCTTGGTCAGAAAGCGTTGGCGAACCGTACGTTTCTCGTCCTAGTGCGATTCCGGCTTTTACCAAGTCGTGGTCACTAGAAATTGACGATGAATTTAGGCGTAAACTTCTTGGAATAATACTCGTACATGGTGATTCTTTAGCTAAAATATCAGCAATTTCTTGATTCGAATAGTTGTCATTCACACGAACATCGACCACTAAATCCACTTCCGATGGTACAGCATTATGTTGTTTTCCTGCATTAATTTGAGTAACCGTCATTTTTACATCGCCTAAAACTGGTGACGTTTTTTCAAACTTATAATCTTGAAACCATTTTAAAACTTCGATACAGTTGTATATTGAATTGTCAGTATTTGGATGTGCTGCATGGCTTGCCGTTCCTTTAACTTTGGCATCAAAAACAACCAATCCTTTTTCAGCAATGGCTAAGTTCATTAGCGTAGGTTCACCAACAATGGCAACATCGATTTTTGGAATGATGGCCAACATACTATTCAGTCCATTTGGTCCACTGCTTTCTTCTTCTGCAGATGCGACGATGACCAAATTGTAATTCAGGTCTTCTTTATCGTAAAAATAAGTGAACGTCGCAATTAGAGAGACTAAACAACCACCAGCATCATTGCTTCCTAAACCGTATAATTTACCGTCTTCAACAATGGCTTTAAATGGGTCTTTGGTATAACCATTATTAGGTTTTACAGTGTCGTGATGTGAGTTTAATAACAAGGTTGGTTTGCTCTCATCAAAATGTTTGTTTGTTGACCAAATGTTATGATTATTCCTTTTAAATGGTACATTGTGTGTTGTAAACCAATTTTCAATAAGCAAAGCTGTGTTGTCTTCTTCTGAAGAAAAAGACTGTGTTTCTATTAATTGCTTTAATAAAGCAATAGCTTCTGTGGTTAGTTTTTCAATCATTTTGTAATGGTTGTGTGTTTGTTATTGGCATCAAAAAGCATCTTTGATTTTCCAATGCAAACTTTTTGAACGTTTTTATTTATAGCGTGAAAGCAGTTGTCTAATTTAGGTAACATACCTTCGAATATGATATTGTTTTCTTTTAGTGTTTTATAACTTTCTGTGTTGATGTTTTCTATTACAGAATCATCGTTTTCAACATTTTCAAGAACACCATTTTTTTCGAAACAATAATATAATTCTGTCTTGAAAATTGAAGTTAACCCAATCGCTAATTCTGAAGCAATCGTATCTGCGTTGGTGTTTAGTAATTGTCCGTTTTCATCGTGAGTTATAGCACAGAAAACTGGTGTAATATTATTATTAAGTAAAACTTCTAATGTTGCTGTATTGACTTTTTTCACATCACCAACAAATCCGTAATCGATAGTTTTTATTGGTCGTTTTTCTGAAATAATGGTATTGCCATCAGCACCAGAAAATCCAATGGCATTGCATTGACGAGCTTCAAGTTGTGCAACTATATTTTTGTTGATTTTTCCAGCATAGACCATAGTGATAATGTCTAGCGTTGCTGCATCAGTGATACGTCTGCCTTCCGTCATTTTTACAGGAACGTTCATTTGGTTGGCTAATTTGGTGGCTAATTTTCCTCCGCCATGAACCAAGACTTTTGGACCTTCTATGGTAGAGAAATCTTTGATGAATGACGATAGTGCCGCTTCATTATCTATGATGTTGCCACCTATTTTTATGACTTTTAGTGTTTTCATCTAGTGCCCGCGAAAGCGGGTATCTTTTTGTTATAGACCTGTCAGGTTTTTAAAACCTGACAGGTCTGAAATTATAATGTTTCCAAAATCTCTTTCAATACCACTTGCGCAGCATAAGTTCTATTATTAGCTTGATGAATAACCACAGATTGCTCACTATCCAAAACGGCATCTTCAACAATCACATTTCGTCTTACTGGTAAACAATGCATAAATTTTGCATGGCCTAATTTGGCTTTTGTCATCATCCAATTCTCATCTTGACTCAATACTTTTCCATAATCCCTGTAACTGCTCCAATTTTTTACATAAACAAAATCAGCATCTTTTAAGGCTTCTTCTTGATTGTGATTGACAACTGTATTTTTCGTGATTTCTTCACTTAATTCATAACCTTCAGGATGTGTAATGGTTAAATCTACCTCTAAATCCTGCATCATTTCTACAAACGAATTTGGAACCGCTTGTGGTAAGGCTTTAGGGTGTGGTGCCCAAGACAACACGACTTTTGGTTTTGCCTTTTCCGTGAGTTCAGTTACAGTAATGGCATCGGCTAAGGCTTGTAAAGGATGAGCTGTGGCAGATTCCATATTAACAATTGGAACTGTGGCGTATTTTTTAAAGTTATTGAGCACATATTCCGATTCGTCTTTGGCTTTATCTTGCAATGTTGGAAATGCTCTAACCGCAATCACATCGGCATATTGAGAAATTACTTGCGCGGCATCTTTAATGTGTTCCGATTTGTCCATGTTCATTATGGTGCCATCTTCAAATTCTAAATTCCATGCATCATTGACATTTAAAATCATGACATCCATGCCTAGGTTTTTTGCCGCTTTTTCAGTACTCAATCGTGTTCTTAAACTCGAATTGAAAAACAGCATGACTAAGGTTTTATGTTTTCCTAAATCTTGAAATTCAAAAGGATTCATTTTTAATAAAATGGCATTCTTTATGGTTTCTGAAAGGTTGGAAATATCTTTTATTTTGGTGTAATTTTTCATGTTCACTTCCCACGAAAGTGGGAATCTGTTTTAATTAAACTTAGCTCTAAACTTACAAGGTTTTTAAAACCTTGCAGGTTGCATCAAAAAACAAATCAATATGTTTTTTCTGAATCGTTAAAGGCGGAAGAATCCTGAGCAAATTAGGATTCTTTGCACTTCCTGTAAATATATGATGGTCGAAAATTAATTTTTTTCGTAATTCTGAAATTGGAAATTTAAACTCTAATCCTAGCATTAAACCTCGTCCTTTAATAGATTTTAAATTGGGTAAGGACTTCGCTTTCTCTTGAAAATAATCTGAGATATTTTTAGCATTTTTCATTAATTTTTCCTCTTCCAAAACGTCTAAAACTGATAGTGTCGCTGCACAAGCCAAATGATTACCACCAAACGTCGTACCTAACAAACCGTAAGAGGCTTTAATTGAAGGATGAATTAAAATCCCTCCAACCGGAAACCCATTGCCCATACCTTTTGCCATGGAAATAATATCTGGCGTTATATTATGTTTTTGGTAGGCAAAAAAGTCACCAGTTCTTCCAAATCCAGATTGTACTTCGTCTGCAATTAATGACGTGTTATATTGTTTGCAAAGTTTATCTAATCCTTGGTAGAATTCTGTGGTGCTTTGATCTAAACCACCAACACCTTGTATAAATTCGACAATAACAGCACAGGTTTCGTTCTGTTTCAATACGGTTTCAACAGCATCTAAATCGCCTAATTCTAAGAAATCTACTTCTTGTTGTGCGTTTATTGGTGCAACAATTTTTGGATTGTCAGTAGCGGCAACTGTAGCCGAAGTTCTGCCATGAAACGAGTTTTTAAAAGCTAATACTTTCTTTTTCCCATTATGAAATGACGCTAATTTTAAAGCGTTTTCATTGGCTTCTGCGCCAGAATTACATAAAAACAACTGATAATCTTTACAGCCAGACAATGCTTCCAATTTATCAGCTAATTTTACTTGTAACGGATTTTGAATCGCATTACTGTAAAAACCAAGTTTTTCAACTTGATTAGAAATTGCTGATACATATTTTGGGTGCGAATGGCCTATGGAAATCACAGCATGTCCACCATATAAATCTAAATATTCAACATTATTTTCATCGTAAACGTATAGATCTTTTGCGCTTACAGGTGTAATGTCGAAAAGTGGGTAAACATTGAATAAACTCATATCTGCTCTTTCTTAATGTTACTAATTTTATTAAACGATGCTACCATTCCTTGAATTAAAGATGAACTTAACCCTTTGTGTTCCATTTCGTTTAAGCCTTCAATGGTGCAACCTTTTGGTGTGGTCACACGATCAATTTCTTCTTCAGGATGATTGCCGTTGGTAATCAATAAACTCGCTGCGCCCTCACTTGTATACATGGCTAATTCTTGGGCTTCTTTAGCATCAAATCCTAATTGAATAGCAGCTTGTGTGGTAGCTCTAATCAGACGCATCCAAAAGGCGACTCCACTGGCACAAACTACTGTTGCGGCTTGCATTTGCGATTCCGGAATGGCTAGCGTATGGCCTAATCTATTAAAAATCGCTTCAGCAATTTTAATACGTTTTGTTCCTTTTTCATTACTACACATACAAGTCATGGATTTACCAACAGCAATCGCTGTGTTTGGCATGGCTCTTATAATGAATTGCTCAATGCCAACAATAGATTCAATTCTTGAAATTGAAAATCCTGTTATAGTTGAAATTAAAACATGCTTTTCCGTTAAATACGGCTTAATATTATTTAAGATTTGTTCAAAATGTGTCGGCTGAATAGCAAATATTAAAATATCGGATTGCTTAACGGCTTCAATATTGTCTGTTGTTAAAACGACGTTTTTATAACCTTCTAAATCTTGAATATCATTCAGGTTTCGTTTGGTTAAATAGAGCGTGGTTATGGCATTGTTAGTGATGAGTCCTTTGGCTATGGACTTCCCTAAGTTTCCTGTTCCTATGATTGCTATTTTCATCTTTAGTGACCGCGAAAGCGGTTATCTTATTAATTAAACTTTCTTGTTATTAAGACCTTTCGACTGCGCTCAAGGTAACAATTGATTATCCTGCGAGGTTTCTAATAACCTTGTAGGTATTGTGATTTGTTTCAGACCTGCTCGAGTGGATTTCTGCCTGTGCAGGAATGACAGCTATTTAAAAATAATTAGCCTTTAATTGCAATCCTTCAGTTTCATCAAATCCAAACATTAAATTCATGTTTTGAATCGCTTGACCTGATGCGCCTTTTAGTAAATTGTCGGTTATACTTGTTATTAATAATTTGTTCTGGTGTTTATGTAAATGTAAGATGCACTTATTAGTGTTTACGACTTGTTTTAAGTGAATGTCTTCATCTGAAATAAAAGTAAAAGCTGCATCTTTATAAAAATTGGAATACACTATTTTAGCGTCTTCAAGCGTGGCTTCAAACTTGGTGTAAAGTGTTGCAAAAATTCCTCTTGAAAAATTGCCTCGATTTGGCATAAAATTGATTTCAGAATTAAATTTTTCTTGCAACTGATTAACCGTTTGGTTGATTTCTCCTAAATGCTGATGTGTAAACGCTTTATAATGTGAAAAGTTATTATCTCGCCACGTAAAATGTGTGGTTGCAGATAAAGAGGTACCAGCTCCAGTTGCTCCAGTAACCGCATTGATATGAATATCGTCGTTTAATAAATTTGCTTTTGCTAGTGGTAATAATGCGAGTTGAATTGTAGTTGCAAAACAACCAGGATTAGCGATGTAGTTCGCTGTTTTGATTTCAGATTTATTTAATTCTGGTAAGCCGTAAATGAATGATTTACCTTCAAAATTAGAATCATCTGTTAACCTGAAATCATTACTCAGATCAATAATTTTGGTTTGGTCTGAAAAGGTGTTGTTTTCTAAAAAAGCTTTTGAATTTCCATGGCCTAAGCACAAGAAAAGTACATCTACTTCTGAGTTAATTTCACTTGAAAACTTTAAGTCTGTTGAGCCTAATAAATCTTGATGAACCTTGCTGACTTTGTTTCCAGCGTTTGATGTGCTGAATATAAAATCGATTTCAACTTTAGAGTGATGAATCAATAATCGTATTAATTCGCCTGCTGTGTAGCCTGCACCTCCAATGATTCCTACTTTTAATTTTTTCATATCTATTTCCCACGACAATGGGAATCTTTTTAATTCAAACCTAACTATTTACTTGTTGATAGATCTTATTCTGATTACCAAAAATTTTGATGAATCCTTTAGCTTCATCAGCTGTCCAGCCTTTATTTTCTTCTCCGTAACTTCCGAATTTAGCACTCATTAAATCGTGCTTCGATGAAATACCATCTAGAGAAAAATGATACGGTTTTAAGGTCACAAAAACATCACCTGAAACCTTGTCTTGACTACTTTGTAAAAAGGCTTCCATATCTCGCATTACAGGATCTAAATATTGCCCTTCATGCAAATGCATGCCATAGAAACTAGATAAATAATCTTTATGCTGTAACTGCCATTTGGTTAAGGTATGTTTTTCTAAAAGATGATGTGCTTTGATGATTATTAAAGCTGCTGCAGCTTCAAAACCAACACGTCCTTTGATGCCAACAATGGTGTCACCAACATGAATATCTCTGCCAATGGCATAAGTTGAAGCTAAATTATTTAAGACTTCAATATTAACTTCTGGATTATTTTTTATACCGTTTATAGCCACTAACTCACCTTGCGAAAATGTGAGAACTACTTTTTCAGGATCAGAATGTTTTAATTGCGAAGGGTAAGCCGAATCTGGTAATGGTTTTTCTGAAGTTAAGGTTTCTTCTCCACCAACACTTGTTCCCCAAAGTCCTTTGTTAATCGAATATTTAGCTTTGTTCCAAGACATGTCAATACCGTTTTCAACGAGGTAATCAATTTCTTGTTGTCTTGTTAATTTGCCGTCTCTAATCGGTGTAATGATTTCAATTTCTGGTGCTAAAGTTTGAAAAATCATATCGAAACGCACTTGGTCATTTCCTGCTCCTGTGCTTCCATGTGCAATATATTTTGCGTCGATACTTTTTGCATATTCAATGATTTCAATAGCTTGAATGATACGTTCTGCACTTACGGATAAAGGATATGTATTGTTTTTAAGCACATTTCCAAAGATTAAATACTTTATCACTTTATCGTAATACGACGCAATAGCATCAATATTTTTATATGTGGAAACGCCCATTTTGTAGGCATTACTTTCAATGGTTTTAATTTCTTCAGTTGTAAAACCTCCTGTGTTCACACTGACAGCATGGATGTCATATCCTGCTTTACTTAAACTTACGGCACAGTACGACGTGTCTAAACCTCCGCTATAAGCTATCACTAATTTTTTACTCATTTTTTATCTTTTTTAAGAAACATGTTCTGTTTAATAAGTTTCAATCTTGTCCATGTTTTATTATCATAGTCATGCTTTTTAGATTTTGTTGGCTTGGCTTTAGCCGGATCGTAAAGCATGCCTGTGCATAAACACATTTTCTGTTCTGTTCTGGTTAAAACATCAAAATTTTTGCATGTTTGGCAACCTTTCCAGAAAGACTGATCATCTGTTAGTTCTGAAAATGTTACGGGTTTATAGCCTAATTCGCTATTCATTTTCATTACGGCTAAACCTGTAGTGATACTAAAAACTTTAGAATCTGGAAACTTAGTTCTAGAATGTTCAAAAATTACTTTTTTAATTCTTTTGGCAAGCCCTAGATTTCTGAAATCTGGATGTACAATTAATCCGGAATTGGCGACAAACTTCCCATGACTCCAAGCTTCAATATAGCAGAAGCCAGCAAATTTATCGTCTTCTAATGCAATCACAGCATTACCGTTTTCCATTTTAGAAATGATGTATTCTGGCTGCCGTTTTGCAATACCAGTTCCTCTAACTTTTGCGGCTTCAGCTATGGTTTCGCAAATGAGTTCTGCGTATATACTATGTGATTTATCTGCAATGACAATTTTCATTGTGATTGATTTATTTAATTATAAAATTTTTTCAATGTTTGGAAAGAAGAACTGGACACACCAAAGTTCCTAAAATAGATCGCACCCTTAAGGGCGACGATTAGAAACACGGCGTAACATATGTCTGTTAGTAAATGAAATTACTAAAAATGAAACTAGAAAAAAATTGGATAAATTGTTCAATGTGAAAAAATTAAAATTGATTAACTAAATGGTTTTAAGTAGGTCCATTAGCGACGTCGCCTGTTTAATAACAAGCGTGTGGGTCTTTCAATTTTATTTCTTTGAATTAACATAGTGTAAATTTATAATTTTTATTTAGAAATTAACTTGTTATACCTTCTTTTTTGAAAGATTTATGAAATTCATAATTCTTCTGTTTAAAACTGTAAATATTTCAATTTGAACGGCTTTATACTCTGCTTTTTTAAAGAATATAATCTGTGCTTACAAAATTTGAAGCTCTAGAATCCATTAAGTCTTTTAAAATAGCATTGTTGTAATCATTGTCTTTTGAAGCCACAAACGTTCTAATTGAAAACGAACGTAAGGCGTCATGAACACTAAGCGTTGCAACAGCTGAATCTTTTCGCCCTGTAAACGGATAAACATCTGGTCCACGTTGACAAGAACTGTTTAAATTTACTCTACAAACCAAATTCACTAAGGTGTCAATTAAAGGTGCTAAGGTTTTTACATCTTTACCAAATAAACTTACTTGTTGTCCATAATTAGATTCGGCCATATCATCTAATGGTTCTTCAATATCTGAAAAAGGAACAACAGGAATTACAGGTCCAAATTGTTCTTCTTGAAACACTCGCATATCTTTTGATACAGGATATAAAACGGCTGGGAAAATATAATTATCTGTAGTTTCTCCTCCTTTTGTATTAATCACTTTTGCTCCTTTTTCAGTAGCATCGTCAATTAATTCTTGAATATAAAGTGGTTTATCTGGTTCTGGTAATGGTGTTAATTTTGCACCACCTTCCCATGGATTTGCAAATTTTAGGGCATCTACTTTGGCAGAAAAACGTTTGTTGAATTCCTCCACTATGTCTTCATGAACATATAATACCTTTAAAGCGGTACAACGTTGACCATTAAAAGAAGTTGTACCTGCAATACATTCGTCAATGGCCAAATCTAAATCTGCATCTGGTAACACGATCGCAGGATTTTTTGCTTCCAAACCTAAAACTAGACGTAACCTGTTACTTTTTGGATGTTGATTCTGTAAAGCATTTGCAGATTTGCTATTTCCTATTAAAGCTAAAACATCAACTTTTCCAGATTGCATAATTGGTGCAGCAACAGTTCTTCCACGACCATAGATAATATTTACAACGCCTTTTGGGAAACTACTTCTAAATGCTTCCAACAACGGTGAAATCAATAAAACACCATGTTTTGCGGGTTTAAAAACAGCTGTATTTCCCATCATCAATGCAGGAATTAAAAGCGCAAATGTTTCATTTAATGGGTAATTATAAGGGCCTAAACAAAGTACAACACCTAAAGGTCCTCTTCTAATGTGTGCGTTAACACCAGAGTTTTTTTCAAACTTAGCGCTATCGCGATCCATTTGTTTGTAATCTTCAATAGTATCGTAAATATATTCAACGGTTCTATCGAATTCCTTTTCAGAATCGGGAAGATTTTTTCCAATTTCCCACATTAATAATTTTACGACTTCGGCACGCTTGGTTTTCATTTGTTCTACAAACTTTTCCATACACGCTATTCTATCCACAACCTTCATTGTTGGCCATAATCCTTGGCCTTTATTGTAGGCAGAAACGGCAGAATCTAAAGCTCTTAAAGCTTCTTTTTTTCCTAATGTCGGAATGGTTCCGAGTAATGTAGGCTTGTAGTCTTCAGTTGACGAAATGGTGGAATAGACCTTAGAGGTTTCTCCGCGCCACGGAATCAATCCACCTTCTGTTAAATAGGTGTTTTGTTCGACTAATTCTTTAATTTGAAATTGCTCTGGAATATTCTGAGATGTAGAAGTCATAAAATTTAATTTTAATTCAATATTATTTATCTTAAAGATACCAAAATGTATCCTTTAGGACGGTTAAGTTTGTGTTAAGCTATATGAAAGTATATAGTTGTTGTATCAATAGACATTAGAACCAAGACGAAATTCAAACTAATGGATAAGCATTTTTATTTTAAGGTGATTTATCCAAAAGCATACTTTTTAAACTTTAAAAAAGCCTTGAGACCATATCCTGAAATTTAGATTAACACTAATAATTCTTATACTAAGAACTGAAATAAGTCTGGCTTGTCATTTAAATAATCACCATAAAAATTATTACGCTTCATTTTAGCAATTAATGGCTCTAAGTCATCGGGCGACTTTAACTGTAATCCTACAACGGCAACTTCGTTTTCTCGGTTAGCTTTTTTTGTATATTCAAAATGGGTAATGTCATCTGTTGGGCCCAATATATCAACTACAAAATCTCGCAATGCTCCGGCACGTTGCGGAAACTTAATGATAAAATAGTGTTTAAGTTGCGCATAGAGTAATGCGCGCTCTGTTATTTCAGCCATTCTAGTGATATCGTTATTGCTTCCGCTGATAACACACACCACATTTTTGCCTTTAATTTCTTCTGAGAACTGATCTAGCGCACATAAACTTAAGGCACCTGCTGGTTCAACAACTATGGCATCTTTATTATATAAGCTTAAAATAGTTTGACAAATTTTGCCTTCATCTACAGTGACAACACGATGTAGTGTTTCCTTACAAATGGAAAAACTTAAATCACCAACACGCTTTACTGCAGCACCATCTACAAAATTATCTATGGTTTGTAATTCTGTATTTTTATTTTCTCGAATAGAGGTTAACATGGCTGGTGCACCTTTTGGCTCTACGCTAATAATTTTTGTTTGCGGCGATAGAATTTTAAAAACAGAGGATAGTCCTGCTGCTAGTCCACCACCACCAACAGGTAAAAACACATAATGAATTGGATGTGCTTTAGCTTGGTCTATAATTTCTAAACCAACCGTTGCTTGTCCTTCAATAACTTTTTCGTCATTAAAAGGGTGAATAAATGTTGAGTTTAACTCTTCGCATTGTTGCATTGCGGCATGGTAAGCGTCATCAAAAGTGTCACCAACTAAAACAACATCTACATAATCTTCGCCGAACATTTTTACCTGTTCAATTTTTTGATTAGGTGTTGGCGAAGGCATAAAAATGGTGCCTTTTAATTTTAATAATTTACATGAAAGTGCTACACCTTGTGCGTGATTTCCGGCACTAGCACATACAATTCCGTTTTCAATTTGTGATGAATCTAAAGATGATATTTTATTGTAAGCTCCACGAATTTTATAAGAACGAACCTCTTGTAAATCTTCTCGTTTTAAAAATATGTTTGCTTCATAGTCCTTAGAATATCTTGCGTTTTTAATTAAAGGGGTTACTGATGCTATACCTTGTAAATTTTCGGCAGCTGCTTCAATTGCTTTTAATGTTGGTCTGTATGTTGTTTTGGTGTCTTTCATGTGCATTTCCCTTGGAGGTGGGAATCTCTTTTCGTTTATAAGACCTATCAGGTTTTAACTTCGGCTATACTTTGCGACCTTAAAACCTGATAGGTTAAAATTGTTTTATGCTAATACTGAATCGGCTTCTTTTACTTCTTCTGTTTTAATAACTTTCATTGCTGTCATAGCCGCACGTAAACGTTGACCAACAGTTTCTATGGGGTGATTTCTAATAGCATCGTTAACTGCAATTAACTCAATATTATCAACTCCTGTTGTTTTTGAAAACGGTTTTCCGATAATATCAGTATTAACAGTTTTCATAAAATCAGTTAATAATGGTTTGCAAGCATGATCAAATAAATAACAACCGTATTCCGCCGTATCAGAAATAACACGGTTCATTTCAAATAATTTCTTTCTAGCGATGGTGTTAGCGATTAATGGTAACTCGTGCAGCGATTCGTAATATGCAGAATCTTCAATTATTCCTGCGCTTACCATAGTTTCAAACGCTAATTCTACACCAGATTTTACAAAAGCAACTAATAAAACACCGTGATCAAAATACTCTTGTTCTGTAATATGATCTGATGTTAATGGTGTTTTTTCAAAAGCAGTTTCTCCTGTTGCAGCTCTCCATTTTAAAAGATTTACATCGTCGTTTGCCCAATCTTCCATCATGGTTTTTGAGAAGTGACCCGAAATAATATCGTCCATATGCTTCTCAAAAAGTGGACGCATAATATCTTTTAATTCCTCAGATAATTCGAAAGCTTTGATTTTTGCAGGATTAGATAAACGGTCCATCATGTTGGTAATTCCTCCGTGTTTTAAGGCTTCTGTAATAGTTTCCCAACCAAACTGAATGAGTTTCGCTGCATAACCAGGTTCAATGCCCTCTTCAACCATTTTGTCGAAAGATAAAATGGCTCCCGTTTGTAATAAACCACAAAGAATAGTTTGTTCTCCCATTAGATCACTTTTTACTTCCGCAATAAACGATGACTCTAAAACGCCAGCACGATGACCTCCAGTTGCTGCAGCATAAGCTTTAGCCTGAGCCCAACCTTTTCCTTCTGGATCATTTTCTGGGTGAACAGCTGTTAATGTTGGTACTCCAAATCCTCTCTTATATTCTTCTCTTACTTCTGTTCCTGGACATTTTGGTGCTACCATAATTACCGTTATATCTTCACGGATTTTTGTGCCTTCTTCAACAATATTAAACCCATGAGAATAGCTTAATGTCGCTCCTTTTTTCATTAAAGGCATTACGGCTTTTACAACATTTGTATGTTGCTTGTCTGGTGTTAAGTTTAACACTACATCTGCCGTCGGAATTAGCTCATCATACGTGCCAACATTAAAGTCGTTAGATGTTGCGTTCTTAAAAGAATCACGTTTTTGGTCAATAGCCACTTGCCTTAACGCATAGGAAATATCTAATCCGGAATCTCTCATATTTAACCCTTGGTTAAGCCCTTGCGCACCGCAACCAACGATTACGATTTTCTTTCCTTTTAAAGCGTCTACACCATCTTCAAATTCTGAAGCGTCCATAAAACGACATTTTCCTAATTGCTCTAACTGTTCTCTTAATGGTAATGTGTTGAAATAATTTGACATTTTGTTTGTTTTTATTTGAGAGTAAAAAAATTATAAAAGGTTCAATGTTAAAACGTTTTAATTTCTAAGTCTCTATTCAATTCTTTTTTTTATTAATAATGTAATGCTTTAAGCATTGTTGATATTTTCATTTCGTCTTTTGTAACTGCAATACGTCCTGAGCGCGTAAATTGCATAATACCGAAAACGGATAATTCTCTGTGTAATAGATCAATTTCTTCTTTTCTTCCTGATTTTTCTATAACGAAGAATTCACGGTTTACAGTGACAATTCTAGCGTTACTTTCTTTAATGATATTCTGAATTTGGCGTTCGTCAAACAATAAATTAGATCTCATTTTAAAGATACACGATTGCTGATAGATGATTTCTTCTTCAGTATGATAGTAGGCTTTTATGACCTCGACTTGTTTTTCAATCTGACCGCGAATCTTTTTCATTTGAGATTCGGTAATATTGACAACAATAGTAAATCTTGAAACGCCATCGATTTCAGAAGGTGATGTATTTAAACTCTCAACATTCACATGTCTTCTTTGGAATATTGCTGAAATCCTATTCAACAATCCAATATTGTTTTCCGTATAAATAGAAACGGTATAATGTTTAATTTCTGTACTCATTGTTTTTAAGCTTTTCTATTAGCTTTCATTATTATATTTATTCGTCACTTCGAGTGGTTTTATTGAGGAACGAGATAAAATTGTATCGAGAAGCTACTTAAATTGTTCTCGATACAAATTTTAAATTCGTTGCACTTCTTTGAAATTCACTCGAACTGACGTTACTCTAATCGTATATCTGAAACACTTGCTCCTGTTGGGATCATTGGGAATACATTATCTTCCTTTTCTACTCTCACTTCTAAGAAATAAGGACCTTCACAGTCGATCATTTCTTTTATAGCCGCTTTTAAGTCTTTTCTTTCTGTTACTTTTTGAGCTTCAATATGATAACCTTTGGCAATGGCTACAAAATCTGGATTCACCATTTCGGTAGAAGCATAGCGTTTATCAAAGAATAATTGTTGCCATTGACGTACCATTCCAAGGAACTCATTATTTAAGACCACAATTTTTACAGGTACTTTTTGTTGAAAAATTGTTCCTAATTCTTGAATGGTCATTTGGTAACCGCCATCTCCAGCTATCATAACGACTTCTCTTTCTGGTGCTGCCATTTTTGCACCAATAGCTGCTGGTAAAGCAAATCCCATAGTGCCTAAGCCACCAGATGTAATATTACTTTTTGTTTTGTTGAATTCGGCATAACGACAAGCAATCATTTGATGCTGACCAACATCACTTACAATAGCAGCTTCTCCTTCAGTTGCAATGTTGATTTCTTTCAACACTTCAGCCATAGTTATACCGTCTTTTGTGGGATGTAAATCGTGTTTTATGACTTTTTCAAACTCAATCTTATATAAGTCTTTAAATTCTTGATGCCAATCTGTATGAGAATTCTTATTTAATAATGGTAATAATTGTTTTAAACTCGCTTTTGCATCTCCAAGAACAGCTACATCTGATTTCACATTTTTATCAACTTCGGCTGGATCAATTTCGAAATGCACAATTTTAGCTTGTTTTGCATAGGTGGCTAAATTTCCTGTAACACGATCGTCAAATCGCATTCCTATGGCAATCAATACATCACATTCGTTAGTTAATACATTTGGCGCATAATTTCCATGCATGCCAACCATACCAACATTTAATGGGTGAGATGTTGGAATTGCAGAAGCCCCTAAAATGGTCCAAGCAGAAGGGATTCCTGCTTTTTCAATGATAGCTTTAAATTCTTCTTCGGCTTTTCCTAAAATAACACCTTGTCCCCAAACTATCAATGGCTTTTTTGCAGAATTAATAAGTTTAGCTGCAGCTTTTAACGAATTTTCATCCGTATCTGGAACTGGCTTATAGCTTCTAATGCCTTTACATTTTTCGTACTTAAAATCGAATTCTTCAAATTGAGCATCTTTAGTAATATCAATGAGTACAGGTCCTGGTCTTCCACTTTTAGCTATATAAAATGCCTTAGCAAAAGCCTCAGGGATTTGAGATGCTTCAGTGACTTGACAATTCCACTTGGTCACCGGAGTTGAAATGCCGACGATATCAGTTTCTTGAAAAGCATCACTACCTAATAAATGCGAACCAACCTGACCAGTGATACAAACCATTGGTGTAGAATCGATTTGAGCATCAGCAATACCAGTAATTAAATTAGTAGCTCCTGGACCAGAAGTTGCCATGCAGACACCAACTTTTCCAGAAATACGTGCATAACCTTGTGCAGAATGCGTTGCACCTTGCTCATGACGCGTTAAGACATGATGAATTTTGTCTTGATACTTATATAATTCATCATAAACTGGCATAATTGCACCACCAGGATAACCGTAAAGGGTATCAATACCTTCGGCTAGTAAACACTTTATAACCGCTTCACTACCAGAAATACGTTCTGTGGTTTCTGATGCTTTAGCTTGTTTTTGTATGGTTTGAGTTTCTTTCATGTTTATTAAAATCTATTTGAGACTCTTCGACTAGGCTTAGAGTGACATTCAAGAACTATATTTAGAATTAAAATTCATCGGTTACACATCCTTTAGATGCTGATGATACTGTTTTAGCGTATTTATATAAAACACCACGTTCAAATTTTAATTCTGGTGTTTTCCATTTTTCTCTTCGTTTTTGTAACTCTTCTTCAGAGACTTCTAGGGATATTGAATTCGTTTCAGCATCAATTGTTATGATGTCTCCATCTTTCACAACTGCGATTGTACCTCCTTCTTGTGCTTCAGGTGTAATGTGCCCAACAACGAAACCGTGGGTTCCTCCAGAAAATCTTCCATCTGTAATTAAAGCGACATCTTTCCCTAAGCCAGCTCCCATTATTGCAGCCGTTGGTTTTAGCATTTCAGGCATTCCAGGACCTCCTTTTGGGCCTTCGTATCTAATGACAACGACATCTCCTTTTTCTACTTTTCCGTCTCTAATTCCGTCGTTTGCTGCGTATTCTCCTTCAAAAACTTTCGCTTTTCCACGGAAACATAGACCTTCTTTTCCGGTGATTTTAGCAACACTTCCTTCTGTTGCTAAGTTGCCATACAACATTCTTAAGTGTCCGGATATTTTAATCGGTTCTTCAATTGGTTTTATAACGTCTTGTCCTTCTGTTAAATCAGGAACATCTAATAAGTTTTCAGCAATGGTTTTTCCTGTAACGGTTAAACAATCTCCGTGAATGAGTCCTTTTTTTAATAAATATTTTAAGACTGCCGGAATGCCTCCAACAGCGTGCACATCTTCCATTAAATATTTTCCGCTTGGTTTTAAGTCGGCTAAAAACGGTGTGTTGTCACTTATGTCTTGAAAATCTTTTAACGTAAAATCTATTTGAGCTGCTCTAGCAATTGCTAAAAAGTGTAGTACAGCATTTGTAGAGCCTCCTAAGATGGTTACTAACCGAACGGCGTTTTCTAGAGATTTTCTTGTTATAATGTCTGAAGGTTTAATGTCTTTTTCTAATAATAAACGTAACGCTTCACCAGCTTTTACGGATTCTTCTTTTTTAGCATCACTCAACGCTGGATTTGAAGAGTTAAATGGCAGTGTCATACCTAAAGCTTCGATTGCAGAAGCCATGGTGTTTGCTGTATACATACCTCCACAGGCACCAGCTCCAGGACATGCTTTTTCAACGATGTTTTGATATTCATTTTCGGTCATGGTTCCTGCAACCTTACTTCCCCAAGCTTCAAAAGCAGAAACAACATCTAATTTTTTTCCTTCGTGACAGCCAGAATCAATGGTTCCTCCATAGACTAGAATACTAGGTCTGTTTAAGCGAATCATAGCCATTAATGCACCTGGCATGTTTTTGTCGCAACCTACTACAGTTACCAAACCATCGTAGCTCATCGCTTGAACGACAGTTTCCATAGAATCTGCTATGATATCACGAGACGGTAAAGAATAACGCATTCCTGGTGTTCCCATTGAAATACCATCACTCACACCAATGGTGTTAAAAATTAAGCCAACGACGTCTTCATTTTTTGTGCCTTCTTTGACCAATTTTGCTAGGTCGTTAAGATGCATATTACAAGGGTTACCTTCGTAACCTGTGCTTGCAATACCAACAATAGGCTTAAAAAAATCTTCTTTGGTTAATCCAATGGCATGCAACATGGCTTGAGCTGCTGGTTGTGTTGGATCTTGTGTAACTGTTTTACTGTATTTGTTTAATTCGCTCATAGTATTTAGGCAAAATTGATTTGCAGAATCTAAATTAGTTGTTATACGATTTTTATTTACTAGTGTTATGCGTTTTTATTCTAAATTCAATAGTTTCATTATTAGTGTAATGTGTTGATTGTAAGTTTTTTAAATAGCATTTAATATGATGTCCAAGTGTCTTAAATTTTTGCATAAAAAAAGCCTTCCGAAATAGGAAGGCTTAAAAATTAATTATGTTTAATTTGTCATAGCATTCCTTGGCTTCGAGAAATAATCACGATGCTAATAATTGAAATGATATTAATGACTTGTTTTTTCATTTGTTGGTTCAAATATTAGAGATTTTATTTTGAATTCCTAATTAAATTTTAAAAAGAATCAATTATTGGAAGTAATCTAGGGATCAAAAGGTAAATTTACGTTTAAAACTTTTATAGGTGAAGGTTTTAGGGTAATGATGCATAATGATCAGTTTATTTTTGAAGACTCTAGAGCTAAAAAAAAACCTCAAGTTGTTCAGGGTGATGTAGATGCGTCAAATGGAATTGTTTAAATTGTTAAAGATATTTTGATGGTAAAAAAAATAATTATAGTAGAAACTCTATAGACTCAACTCAGGTTGGATCTTTATTTATCGTAATTTTTTCGATGTTTGAAGTCACTCAGAATGAAATTCTTATTTTTAAGCGTTAAATAATAAAAAATGTATTGTTACAGAATGAAAAAATTATTGCCATTATTATTTTTCTTCTTTGTTTTTTCATCAGAGTGTTATAGCCAATTCTCTCCAAATATTCATAATTACACATTGGCAGAATATAAGGCAGGTAACCAAAATTGGGATATTTCTAGGGCAGACAATGGTAAGGTCTATGTTGCAAACAATAGTGGTTTATTAGAGTATGATGCTTTAGTTTGGAAATTTTATCAATTACCTAACGAAACTATAGTTCGGTCGGTTTTGGCAGTGGATGATGTTGTTTATACTGGTTCTTATGAAGAATTTGGATTTTGGAAACGAGATGAATTTGGTACATTAGGATACCACTCATTAAGTGATATGATTCCTGATCTTATTTCTCCAAATGAAGAGATATGGGAAATCGTGAGCTTTAAGGATAAAATTATTTTCAGGTCATTTTTAAATATCTATATCTACGATTTTGAAAATGTTGTTCAGTTACGACCTGGTTCTGCTATTATATCTTGTAGTGTTGTTGAAGATGATTTGTATGTAAGTACGTTAAATGAAGGTGTGTTCTTATTGAAAGGTGAGAGATTAGAATCATTTTATTATAATGATTTACTGATAGATACTAAAATTATTTCTATTAATAAATTTAACGATAAGTTGCTATTGATGACGTCTTTAAAAGGAAGTTTTTTCTTAGATAAAGGTACTCTAATTGAGACTAATTTCAACATTAATGAGCAAATACGTCTTCAGCAGTTAAATGCATTTTCCATGTTAGAAAGTGGTGATATGGTTTTTGGTACCATAAAAGATGGTGTTTATATTACAGATAGTCTTGGAGTATCTAAATTTCATATAAGTAAAGAGAATGGCTTACTCAATAATACCGTTTTAGGTCAGTCTATTGATATAACCGGAAACCTTTGGCTAGGTCTAGATAATGGAATAGCCAGTATAGATCTTAATAGTAGTAATTATCTTTTTAATGATGTGTCTGGGGAATTAGGGGCTGTATATGATGTTGTAGAGTACAAGGACAATATTTATATTGGGACAAATACTGGCCTTTTTAGATTAGATAAAGATGAGAAGCTAAAGTTTATAGAAGGCTCGCAAGGTCAGGTGTGGGATTTAGATATTATTGAAGGTCAGCTTTTTTGTGGCCATAATGAAGGTACATTTATCGTCGACAAAGATGAGTTTACCAGTATTTCTACACATAACGGTGGTTGGACTATTAAAAAAGTACCAGAACAAAACCATACGTATATTCAGGGTACATATTCTGGTTTGGTGAAATTTGAAAAGATTTTAGGTGAATGGCATGTAAAACACCTTGGTAAAACTACAGTTCCATCGCGTTTTTTAGTGTTTGAAGATCCGCATACGGCTTGGGTGGCTCATGCTACAAAAGGTGTATATAGAGTTCATTTTAATGAGAATTATGAGGCAATTACTGAAGTAGAGAATTATCTAGATAAAGGCATTAGTTCTAATTATAATGTTCGCATCTATAATATTAGAAATAATATTAGTTTTAAATCTAACGATGGCTGGCAGAAATATGAGCCTATTCTAGATTCTATAGTGCCTTATGATTTGCTTAATGAGTTGTTAGGGAAGGATAGTTATATTATTTCTGAAGATAATACCGACCTTTTTGCACTTAAGTATAAAAATAGTTTTATAAAATTTAAATCATTTGATGATACTCAAGAGGCCTTTTTTTTAAATGATTTATTTTTGAAAAACAGGTATATCGTTGGTTATGAAAACGTTTCTAAAATTAAAGATTCCATCTACGCTTTAAATCTTGATAATGGGTTTATGATGCTAAATTATACGTCTATTCCAGGAGTTAGTCTGCAAAAACCAAAAATTGAGACGATGTCAATAAATGATATTCCGATGCGTATTTCTGCAATAGACGATGAATCTTTGGGGTTTAAGTTTAATGAAAGTATAGCCTTAGAATTGTCTTCACCTAAATCTCTAAACCATTTTTTTGAGTATAGTATTTCAGAAGGAGAGGCAGATAAAGCACACGATACGTGGTATAGAGTTGAAGGAAATAAAGTTGAATTTTCAAACCTAATTTATGGCGATTATACTGTTGCTTTTAGAAGTAGTGATAATGCTGGAAATGTATCGCCTGTTCAATCTCTAAGTCTAAATGTTTATCCACCTTGGTATAAAGATACATTAGGATATATATTGTATTTGTTATTAGCAGTTTTAACTACAGTTCTATTTTATACCCTTCACAATAGAAAAATAGCAAAGGAACAGCGCATAATAAAAGTTAAGTATCAAAAAGAACAGCAAAAATTATTGCGAGAAAAAACGCTAGAAAACGAAAAACGCATAGTTCAGCTTAAAAACGAATCCTTACAGAACGAAATCAAATTAAAAAGTAAGCAATTAGCTAATAATGCAATGGCTTTAGTTAAAAAGAATGAAACGCTTCAGGATATCAAAAAGGACCTGATGATTAACAAAGATGGTTTCAGTAATTATTACACATACAAAAAGATTGTAAAAAAATTAGATAATTCAATTGTTTTAAAAGATGAATGGGAAGTTTTTGAGAATAATTTTAGTCAAGTTCACGAGGAATTTTTTGAGGCTTTAAAGCTTAAACATTCTAAACTTACTCCAAAGGATTTAAAGATTTGTGCTTACATCAAAATGAATTTATCTTCAAAAGAGATTGCTCCACTTATGAATATCTCAGTAAGAGGTGTCGAAACCCATAGATATCGATTAAAAAAGAAATTAAATTTAGAAAATGATATTTCTTTGGTGGATTATTTATTGAATTTCAAAAATTGAAGGCGTTTTCTTACTTAGCTCCTAATTTGTAATACGTCATTTCTACGTCACTTTGTTAATTTCACCGCTACTACAACGTTTTTTTTATAGCTTTATATTACGTCAAAGTGAGTTTTATTTAAAGTTTTTAGCCGGTCTACGTTAAGAGTGGTGTATTTAAAATGTAAATATATTTTAAGTACTTTGAGTAATACGTTATAACTTCGGCATTGAATTAACTAATCTCTATTATTTAAATTAAACAATCTATAAATGAAAACAAAAACTAGTTTATTGTTGATGTTGTTTTTTTCAATCTGTTCTTTTGCGCAACAGTTAGAAATTAATGGAATCGTAACAAGTGAAAGTGATGGAATGCCCTTGCCAGGGGTTAATGTCATTGTGCAAGGTACAAGTAGAGGAACTACAACAGACTTTGATGGTAACTATACTATTAGCGTTGAGCGTGGTGTTCAACTTGAATTCAGTTATGTGGGCTTTATTACCCAGACCGTGACGATAGAAAATCAGACCGTTTTAAATATTACTTTAGAGGATGATGTTGCTTCGTTAAGCGAGGTTGTTGTCGTTGGTTATGGTACGCAGAAAAAAGCAGATTTAACAGGTGCTATAACCACCGTTAAATCTGAGGATATTGAAAAAACACCCAACAGTAATGTGATGCAATCACTTCAGGGTAAAGTAGCAGGTGTGCAAGTAGTCAGTAGTGGTTCGCCTGGTGGTTCGCCAACAGTTCGAATTAGAGGGGTGAATTCACAAGAAGGAGGTAATAATCCTTTATATGTAGTTGATGGCATGTTTTATAATACCATCGATTTTTTAGATAGCAGCCAAATTGAAACCATTTCGGTATTGAAAGATGCCTCCTCGATTTCTATTTTTGGACAAAGAGGGGTTAATGGAGTTATCATCATTGAGACTAAAAATGGAAGGCAAGAACAAAAACCTGTATTTACTTACAATGGTTATTCAGGGTATCAAAATGCCCAGAATGTGGTTAAAATGGCTAATGCAGAACAATTTGTAACAATGGCCTATGAATCGCAATCTCAGGCAGATATAGAATTTGTGGAAAATGCGATTCAACGTTTTGGTAGAAGTAGGGTTAATCCTAATATTCCAAACGTCAATACGGATTGGTACAAAGAAATTTTAAGAGTTGCTCCAATTTCTAGTCATAGTTTTGGTGTCGCTGGTGGTTCAGAGAAAACGACTTATGGCGTCAATGCGAGTTATTTTTCACAAGACGGGATTTTAGATATGAAAAACGAATACGAGCGTTTCAATATTCAATCTAACATTGAAATAGAATTGTCAGATCGCTTAACCGTTGGGACAAATGCAATATTTAGTAATTCTACACAATATAATCCGGAAAATGGGGCTTGGTTTCAAGCGTATTTTGCGGTACCAATTTTACCTGTTTTTGATGAATTAAATACAGAAGCGGCTCCAATTCCTTACTCAGATGCTAGTTTGTTAGGTTATCGTGGTGCACAAAACCCATTCCCTGTAATGACTTATAACAATAACCAACTTAAAGTTAGAAAGGTATTAGCAAGTATGTTTGTGGAATACGATTTAATTCCAGATAAATTAAAATTTAAAACCTTATATAGCCACGATTATTCTACAATTTCTGCTCGTAATGTTAGATTTCCTTATTTTACTTCTGGGGTATCGCAAAGAGAAACTTCGAATATTAAGCGTGAAGAAAATAAATTTTCAAATCAAAATTGGGATAATACATTAACTTATAACGATACCTTTGGGGATCATAATCTTACTGTGTTGGCGGGTACAGCATATAGAGATGAACAAATAAATGAATTTGAAGCTACAGGTTTCGATATTCAAGGTATAGGTCTAGAAAGTTCTTGGTACTTGGATTTTGCAGACCCTACTACATTTAGTAACCAAGTAAGTGAATTAGGAGATCGCCAATATTCCTTTGCTGTTTTTGGCAGGTTAGAATATAGTTTTAAGAATAAGTATTTGCTTAACGCTACATTAAGACATGAAGGAGACGGCAGGTTTCCTAGAGAAATATGGGTTACTACTCCAGCTGTTGGTTTAGGTTGGGTCTTATCTGAAGAAAATTTCATGAATGACAGTAACCTTTTTAACTTTTTAAAATTACGGGCTAGTTGGGGGCAATTAGCTAACGGATCGCTAGGTGGTAGTAGCGGGACCAATACAATATCTACTGAGGTAACAAGTATTGGTGATATACCTACTAACGGTATTTTGGCTACAAGTACTTTTCAAAATATAAAAAGAGAGATTTTAGAAGAAACGAATCTTGGTATCAGTGCACGAGCTTTTGACAACAAATTAAGTTTAGAGGTCGATTATTATGTAAGAGATACTAAAGATTTGGTATTACCACGACAAGTTCCTATTATTTCGCAAACGGTTCTAGATAATGTTGGAGAAATGAGAAATCAAGGTTTAGAAGTAGCTGCAAATTGGAACCAAATTATCAATGATAACTGGAGTTTTTCAGTAGGGGGAAATATAGCAACACTAAAAAACGAAGTAACCCAAATAAATACTGAACAAGGGTATTTAGACACCGGAAGTGCTGCTTTTCGTCAAAGACTGATAGTTGGAGAGCCTGTGAATGCGTTTTTTGGGTGGGAAGTTGATGGTGTATATCAAAATGAATCGCAAGTTGCAGCAGATCCTACTGCACAAAATGAGTTATCGGTGAACCAGAATCAGCTTGTTCCTGGAGATTTTATTTATAAAGACCAAAATAACGATGGTGTTATAGATGCTGATGACAGAGTAGTTCTAGGATCTTATTTACCGTCATTTTCTTATGGGGGAAATATAAATGTGAATTATAAACAATTCGACCTATCTGTTTCTTTTTCAGGGCAAACTGGTAACAAAATACTCAACCGTAAAAGAGGAGAGGTTATTTTTACAAATGACACTAATATTGATGCCGATTTCGCAATAAATAGATGGCATGGTGAGGGCACAACCAATACTTATCCTTCATCTGAAGGTAGAAGAAAAGCATGGAACCAAAGAATGAGTAGCTTTTTTGTAGAGGATGGATCGTATTTCCGCGTACAAAATATCCAATTGGCTTATACCATTCCGCGAAATGCACTCGGAGGAAAGAATATGCCTGAAGTGAGGTTGTATTGTACTGCAGAGCGTCCAATTACCATCTTTAATTATAATGGGTTTAATCCGGAGGTTAACGATGGTGTGGATCGTGAAACGTATCCTGTTCCTGCGGTTTATACTTTTGGTGTAAATATTAAAATTTAAAAAAAAATGCTAAACATGAAAAATATTAAACAAATAACAAAACAGCTCGCTTTATTGTTAGCGTTCTGTATGGTCGTTTTTGCCTGTAACGATAAATTAGAAGAAAACGATGGTCAACTCGCAGCAGATGATTTAGATTATACTGCATCGGATGATATGGTTTTGCCATTAATTGGAGCTTATTCTGCCGTGTACTCAAGAGGTTGGGAAGATCCTATTCTAATTGGAGTAAGAGGAGATGATGTAAACGCAGGAGGTCTCGGTGATCAACAGCCATTAGCAGATACAGACCTTTTTATTTATGATAATAACTATTGGATGTATAATCAAATTTGGGAGAATTTTTATGGTGATATTGTAAGAATTTTAAGTTCTCGTGAAACCATTCAACTTTATCAAAATTTTGCAACAGAAGATGAGTATTTGGATAGAGCAGACCAATATATGGCAGAATGTAAAGTTTTAAGCGGATTTACACATTTCCAAATGTCTAGGATGTGGGGAGATATTTTTATTATTGGGTCTACAGATATTGCTTTAGAATTAGAGAATGGTGTTAAAACCAAAGGCGAAGTAATGCAATATATTTCAGACTTAATGGATGAAGCGATGCCGTTTCTTCCAGATCAAAGACCTAATGAACGTCAAGATGTATTCGGCGGCGTTACCAAATACACCGCTTTGGCAATTAAAGCCTTGGCGAATCTAGAACTTGAAAACTATCAAGGTGTTGCAGATGCAACAGGAGCGATCATTGGTTCTAATAAATTTTCGCTGTATCCAGATTTTTATGAACTATTCAAAAAACCTGGTGAACTAAGTGATGAGAGCATCTTTGAGCTACAGTTTTCTGATTATAATACAGAGGATGGTGATGCAAATAATCATTTGTTTGCACCATTTGGACCTTCAAATTGGACGCCAGTTGTAGAAAGTGCAGCAGCAGGTTGGGGTTTTTATGAACCTAGTCTAAAGTATATCAAATTCATGATTGATAGAGGTGATCAAACACGATTAATAACTAGTGTAAATTTTACGCCAAGAGGAATGGATGAATTAATGACAGATCCTGAATATGCATCGTTACCCAATTATATATCTAATACAACACCAGATGGTGATATTTTTAATGATTATCCGAGAGCTATGTTTGCGAGTGGAAAGCATTATTTACCATCGAATCAATTAACTGAAGGTAGAACCGAATATGGATCAAGTAAAAATTTGATTGTTATCCGATATGCTGAAATATTATTAATGCATGCTGAAGCGTTAACACAAGGAGCAAGTAGTTCTGCCATGACCGCTGATGCAGCCGTAAATATGGTGAGGAGTAGAGTCGGTATGCCTACGCTTTCAGGCGTTACTAACGACCAAGTTATGGACGAGAAATTTGCTGAATTAGCAATGGAATGGGGCGTGCGTTATTTCGATATGATACGATTAGACAAATATGACGAATTAAGTTACGATGGCAGAACGTTTACAGCAGATAAGGAGTTTCTACCCTATCCGCAAGCGCAATTGGATTTATTACCACTTGAATAATAATTAAAACTTTAAAAAATGAAAACAATTAATAAATATATAATAGCAATTGCAGCCATGTTAATGATGGTGTCTTGCTATGATGGTATTGATCCAATCACAGAAGTAGATCCAGGTCCAGATACTGGTGCACCTATAGTAAGTATAATAAGTCCTGTTGATGGATTGTCTATTTTTGAGCCAAATCCAATTTCAACAATAAATATTGAGATAAATGTTCAAGATGATATTGAAGTAGGTGATATTACATTAACCTTGGATGGAATGCAAATTGCATATTTTTCTGCCGGAAGCTATTTGGACTATCGTATAGTAATTAAAGAATTGACTTATGACAACATAGCTATTGGTGATCATACGCTAACGGTTACTGCAACTGATTTGGTAGGAAATGAAACTACAGCAACAACAAATTTTACGAAGGAACCACCTTATACACCGTTATATCCTGGAGAAATATT
Source organism: Winogradskyella marina (assembly GCF_015645385.1). Lineage (GTDB taxonomy): Bacteria > Bacteroidota > Bacteroidia > Flavobacteriales > Flavobacteriaceae > Winogradskyella > Winogradskyella marina. The sequence continues at coordinate 400,596 of NZ_JADOET010000001.1, read as the reverse complement.
ATACATGCCTTTTAATGGTGATTTTACCGATTTGGTCACTTCAACCTCTGCTACAGAAGTAGGAAATCCAGGCTTTACTTCAGATAATGGCATATCAGCTCTTGCATATCAAGGGGCTGCGGATTCTTATTTAACGTTCCCGTCGGAAGGACTTGCTCAGGGAAGTAACTTTAGTGCTACTTTTTGGCTTAAAGTAGATGGCTCAGATACGAGATCAGGGATATTAAATATTGCTCCTCTTGATCCATCATCTCCATCAGATAAGCCTAGTGGATTCGGTTTAATTCGTGAGGGTAGTGCTTCAGCACAGAAATTTATATTATTAACCGGAAATGGTGATAATGCCACTTGGCTTAATCCAGGTGATCCTGCAACTATAGACCCAACACTTGAAGAATGGGTACACTTAGGGATTTCAATTTCTGAAAGTACTGTGGCCTTGTATTTGAATGGCGAATTAGCAGGACAGAGTGATTTTGCGGGTATTGATTGGACTGATGTTGGAGATTTAACCATAATGTCAGGTGGGCCAAATTTTAGCGAATGGGGCCATAACACTGAGAAAGGTCAAATGGATGAGTTAAGATTGTATAATACCACACTTACACAAAGTGAAATTCAAACCGTGATGTTGAAAGATCAAGCGGCTTTATATATGAGTTTTAATGGTAATTATAAAGATGCTGTTAGCGGCAATGTAGCAAGTGAAGTGGGTAATCCAAGCTTTAATTTTAGCGGAGGAATATCTGGTGACGCCTACCAAGGCGCTGCGGATTCATATCTAAACCTACCGTCAGATGAATTGGCACAAGGAAGTAACTTTAGCGCTGCATTTTGGTTGAAAATGGATGGGTCTGATACAAGAGCAGGAATACTTAATATTGCTCCAGCAGAGCCAGGATCTCCGTCAGACAAACCTAGTGGGTTCGGTCTCATTAGAGAAGGAAGTGAAACAGCACAAAAGTTTATTCTATTAGCTGGTAATGGGAGTAACGCAACTTGGCTTAATCCAGGAGATCCTGCGACCATAGATCCAACTCTTGATAATTGGGTGCATGTCGGCTTTGTAATTTCGGAAGATAAGACTGCAATGTACTTGGACGGAGCATTAGTGGGAGAAAGTGATTTTCCAGGAATTGATTGGACAGGTGTGGGTGATTTAGCAATTATGTCTGGAGACCCTAACTTTAGTGGATGGGATCATAAAACTGAGAAAGGTCAAATGGATGAATTGTTTATTTTCAAAAAAGCGCTTTCTGCGGATGAAATGACTTTATTGATGAATGATGGTCTTTAAAATATTATGTCTAACTCAGGTACATAATTTATAATCAATTATAAATATTTTGAATTAGTCTTCAACCTTTTAGCTGCATTTATAAAGTCATAAGTGCAGCTAAAGTTTATCCAAAATTTGATTCTGTAATGAAACAGTCAAAGCACATAGCCTATTTTGTTTTGATAGTATTGCTTTTAGTGAGCTGTAATAATACCAACAATTCTAAAGGGAAGACAGCGCAAGTTGAGAGTTTACCTGAAGAAGTTGTGGTATTTGATAGTCCATTATTAGACACTATTCAAAAACAAACCATCAATTATTTTTGGGAAGGAGCAGAACCAAACTCAGGGTTAGCAAGGGAACGGCTTCACATGGACGATATTTACCCAACGTCACCAAAAAACACCGTCACTACTGGCGGAAGCGGTTTTGGCCTTATGGCCATTATAGTAGGTGTTGAAAGGGGATTTATTCCAAAAGAGGAAGCACTGAATAGATACCTCAAAATTGTTGATTTTCTCGACAAAGCAGATCGTTTTCACGGAGCATGGCCACATTGGTTAAATGGAGAAACTGGTAAAGTCATACCCTTTGGAAAGAAAGATAATGGTGGAGATTTGGTAGAAACAGCGTTTTTAATTCAAGGTTTATTAACAGTTGCTGAGTATTATAATGGGAATACAGATAAAGAAAAACAGTTAGTTGCTAAGATTGACAGATTATGGAGAAGTGTAGAATGGGATTGGTACACAAAAAATGGTGAAGATGTTTTGTATTGGCATTGGTCGCCTAACTATGGTTGGGATATGAATTTTCCAGTTGGTGGTTATAATGAGTGTTTAATTATGTATGTACTTGCAGCAGCGTCTCCAACACATTCTATTACTAAATCGGTTTACGAAAAAGGTTGGGCAAAAGATGGAGAGATTGTTTCTGATAAAAAATTCTATGATGAAGCGGTTGTATTAAACTATTATGAACACAATGACTATTTAACTGGACCCTTATTTTGGGCACATTATTCTTATTTAGGCTTAAACCCAAATGGCTTGTCCGATCAGTATGCAGATTATTGGAAGTTGACTCAAAATCAGGCTAAAATTCATTATAAATATGCTGTAGATAATCCAAAGAATTTTAAAGGTTATGGGGATAGTCTTTGGGGATTTACATCGAGTTATTCTGTGAAAGGTTATTATGGCCACAGTCCTGAAAATGATATTGGAGTTGTATCGCCAACAGCAGCTTTATCATCATTCCCATATACTCCAAAAGAGAGTATGCATGTATTAGAAAATATGTATAAAAATCACGATAGTTTAGTAGGGAAATATGGGCCTTATGATGCTGTTAGTTTTGAGCATAATTGGTATGCATCAAGATATTTAGCAATAGACCAAGGTCCTATTCCGGTAATGATAGAGAATTATAGAACAGGCTTATTGTGGGATTTATTCATGAAAAATAAGGATGTACAATCAGGGTTAGATAAGCTTGGTTTCAAATATAAAAAACATTAAATAGTATGAGAGTTTACGGCTTATTGGTAGTGTTGTTATTGTTTTTTAGTTGTGGTTCAGATGACGGACCTGGTTACCAAGAACCTTATGATCCGAGTGATGACGATCCCGTAATACCATTAACGGATGAGGAATTAATGGATTTAACTCAAGAAACCACGTTTAAGTATTTTTGGGATTTTGCAGATGCTAATTCAGGTGCTGCTAGAGAGCGTTACCACCCAAATGCCTCTTCAAACAGTCAAAATGTGGTTACTACAGGAGGAAGTGGTTTTGGACTCATGGCAATTCTCGTTGGAATTGAACGCGGTTATATTACAAGAGCTGAGGGTTTTAATAGATTAAGTCAAATTGTTGACTTCTTTGAAACTGCAGATCGTTTTCATGGAGCATGGTCACATTGGATTAATGGAACAAATGGTAGTACTATTCCGTTTAGTGATCAAGATAACGGAGGTGATTTAGTTGAAACTGCTTTCTTGGCACAAGGGCTTATTTGCGTAAAAGAGTATTTTAAAGACGGTTCAACTGAAGAGGTTGCGTTGGCAACTCAAGCAGATGACTTATGGAAAGGTGTTGAGTGGGATTGGTATACACAAAATCAAAATGAGTTGTATTGGCATTGGAGTCCTAACAATGGGTTTGCAATCAACCTGCAATTAAAAGGTTATAATGAGACTTTAATCGCTTTCATTATAGGTGCAGCGTCACCAGATTACACCTTAGATCCAGAAGTATATCACCAAGGATGGGCAAATAATGGAACTATAGTAACGGCTGCAAGTCAATATAGTATTCCATTAATATTAGATCATGCAGGTTCTGGCACAGGACCTTTATTTTGGGCGCATTACTCTTTCTTAGGTTTAAACCCAACGAATTTATCAGATCAGTATGCCAACTATTGGGATTTGAATGTAAACCATACTAATATTAATTACCAACATTGCGTTACCAATCCAAACGGCTATAGAGATTATGGAGAGGATTGTTGGGGCTTAACAGCGAGTTATAGTCGAAATGCAGATGGGTCTACAGGGTATTCAGCACATGATCCCGAAAATGATTTAGGGGTTATTTCTCCAACGGCAGCCATAAGTTCAATTCCATATACACCAGAAAAATCATTAGCAGCAATGCGTTATTTCTATGGTAAAAAGGACATTTTATTAGGACCTGCTGGTTTTTATGATGCGTTTAGTCCTCAGTATATTGATTGGGTAACGGAACAGTATTTAGCCATAGACCAAGGACCAGAAATTATTATGATTGAAAATCATAGAACGGGTTTATTGTGGAACCTTTTTATGCAGAATGAAGATGTTCAAAATGGTTTAAACACGCTAGGATTTACATATTAAATAAATGAAAATGAAAAATCTATTATTAATCTTAGTATTTAGTGCAACGGTTTTAAGTTCATGTGACGTAAAAGCACAGCAACAAACTGAAGCTTCAAAAGATTCATTTTCTTTTGAACATCATATTGTAAGTGAAGACACGCTTAATTACAGAATGCTTTTGCCTAAAAATTTCGATGAGACAAAGCAATACCCATTAGTATTGATGCTACATGGAGCAGGCGAACGAGGCGATGATAATAAAAAACAACTCGCTCATGGGAGTAAGTTATTTTTGAGTGAGAAAAATAGAGACTCATTACCAGCAATAGTGATTTTTCCACAATGTCCTAAGAATGATTATTGGTCTAAGTTAGAGGCAGACCGCTCAACAAAACCAATCACTTTTAATTATAAATACAATGAAGCACCAACTGCAGCAATGGCATTGGTGATAGATTTAATGGATGAGATGGTGGCTAAACCGTATGTAGAGACAGACCAGGTTTATGCCATGGGTTTATCTATGGGAGGCATGGGAACGTTTGAGATTATTTATCGTAAACCCGAACTATTTGCTGCTGCTATTCCAATCTGTGGTGGAGGTGATCCAGCATCAGTGGGCACCTATGCTAAAACTATTCCTTTATGGATATTACACGGAGCAAAAGATGATGTGGTTGATCCTAAATTATCTTTAAATATGGCCTCTGCAATCATTAGTGCAGGTGGATTTCCTAAATTAACATTATACGACTTTGCAAACCATAATAGCTGGGATCCAGCCTTTGCAGAACCAGAACTTTTAAATTGGCTTTTTTCAAAAACAAAATAATACAATGACAAAACGATTTTACTTTAAACTAATAGCATTTTTTTTAATCACTTTCACTATTTCAAGTTGTAATTCAAACTCGAATTCAACAAAGAGAACTTCTGAAAATAACAATCCTTTTGAAGCTCAGGTAGATTCTATTTTGGGTCTAATGACTTTAGACGAAAAAATAGGACAGCTTAATCTTCCTGTTTCTGGAGATATTACCACAGGTTTAGGCAAGAGCTCAGATGTAGGTAAAAAAATCCAAGACGGTTTAGTAGGTGGTATGTTTAATATCAAATCTGTTGAAAAAATTAGAGCAGTCCAAAAGATTGCGGTTGAAGAAAGCCGCTTAAAAATTCCATTACTTTTTGGAATGGATGTTATTCATGGTTACGAAACAACCTTTCCAATTCCATTAGGTTTATCATCGACTTGGGACATGGAACTTATTGAAAAAACGGCACGTATGGCTGCAAATGAAGCTAGTGCAGATGGTATTAACTGGACCTTTTCACCAATGGTAGATATTTCGCGCGATCCGCGTTGGGGACGTGTTTCTGAAGGAAATGGTGAAGATCCTTATTTAGGAAGTAGAATTGCTGAAGCCATGGTAAAAGGATATCAACAAGATGACTTGAGTGAAAATAATACATTAATGGCATGTGTTAAGCACTTTGCATTATATGGTGCGTCTGAAGCTGGTCGTGACTACAACACAGTAGATATGAGTAAAATCAGAATGTATAACGAATACCTAGAGCCGTATAAAGCAGCTGTAGATGCAGGCGTTGGTTCTGTGATGGCTTCATTTAACGAAATAGATGGCATACCTGCAACCGGAAATAAATGGTTGCTTACAGATTTATTACGAGATGATTGGGGTTTTAATGGTTTTGTAGTTACTGATTATACTGGGATTTACGAAATGATGGCGCATGGTGTTGGTAACGAGGAAGAGGTTGTTGCGCAATCTTTAAATGCAGGAATCGATATGGATATGGCAGGTGATTCTCCTTCGGCTTCTGCAGCATTTGTAAAATCTTTAAAAGGTGCTGTGGATAAAGGCATGGTGAAAATTGAAGATATAGACATTGCTGTAAAACGTATGCTGACAGCTAAATATCAGCTAGGTTTGTTTGATGATCCTTATAGATATCTAGATAGTGATAGAGCAAAAAATGAAGTTTTTACAGATGAGAACAGAGCCTTTGCAAGAAAAGTTGGAGCAGAATCTACAGTGTTGCTTAAAAATGAAGATAATCTGTTACCATTGAAAAAAGAAGGGACAATTGCCTTAATTGGACCTCTAGCAAATAATGCTGTAAATATGGCTGGTACTTGGAGTGTGGCAACACAACAAGATAAATCTAATCCTTTTTTAGCAGGTTTAAAAACTGTTGTAGGTGACAAGGCAAATGTGTTATATGCCAAAGGAAGTAATCTCGATTACGACTTAGAATTGGAGCAAAGAGCAACTATGTTTGGTAAAGATATTCCTAGAGATGGAAGAACGGACAAGCAGTTATTAGACGAAGCATTAAGCATTGCAAATAAAGCAGACGTCATTGTTGCTGCTATTGGTGAGTCAGCAGAATTTAGTGGTGAAAGTAGCAGTAGAACAGAAATAGGAATTCCTCAGGTTCAAAAGGATTTATTAAATGCTTTGCTTAAAACAGGTAAGCCAGTAGTGTTAGTTTTATTTACAGGAAGACCTTTAGATTTGGTTGAAGAACATAAAAATGTTCCAGCCATTCTTAATGTGTGGTTCCCTGGTAGTGAAGCAGGTTTAGCTATTTCAGATGTGTTATTTGGTGATGTAAATCCTTCAGGAAAGTTAACAGCTACGTTCCCGAGAAGTGTTGGTCAAATTCCAATTTTCTACAATCATAAAAACACAGGGAGACCTTTAATGAATGAAGAAGGCAACTTTGAAAAATTCAGAAGTAACTATATCGATGAACGTAATGAACCTTTATATCCTTTTGGATACGGTTTAAGCTATACCAACTTTGATTATTCAAATTTAAAACTGAATACAACCACCATCGGAATGGATGGTTCTGTTGAGGTTTCTGTAGAAGTTACTAATTCTGGTGACTACGACGGTAAAGAAGTGGTGCAATTGTACACAAGAGACGTGGTAGGTTCAGTGACCAGACCTGTTAAAGAATTAAAAGGCTTTCTGAAGGTTGAAATTGAAAAAGGAGCGACTAAAACAGTCACTTTTAAACTAACAGTTGAAGACTTAAAATTCTATAATTCAGATTTAGATTTTGTAGCAGAGCCTGGAGAATTCCAAGTATTTGTTGGTACAGACTCTACAACCAAGATGATGGCTGAATTTGAATTGACAAAATAAAAGCATGATGAAGTTAAGATTTCTATACATAATTCTATTTGGTGCTCTTAGTACTGGTTTTTCTCAAAATTATGAGGCTAAAGTCGATTCGTTAATGAATCTAATGACGCTTCAGGAAAAAATAGGGCAAACCGTGATGTATAGTGGTCATTGGGATCAAACCGGACCTGTGGTTGGGTCAGATAATGGGAAATACATCCGCGAAGGCAACATGGGAGCTATGCTCAATGCCATGTCTGTAAAAGGCACGCGAGATTTACAGACCATTGCTGTCGAAGAATCTCGTTTAGGCATTCCATTATTATTTGGGTACGATGTTATTCATGGTCACCGCACTATTTTCCCCATCAATTTAGGCTTATCGGCAAGTTGGGACTTAGCCATGGTTGAAGAAAGTTCGCGTATTGCAGCTGAAGAAGCGTCTGCAGAAGGTATTCATTGGACATTTGCACCAATGATAGATGTATCTAGAGAACCGCGTTGGGGACGAATTTCTGAAGGTGCTGGTGAAGATGTGTATCTGAATAACGAAATGGGTAAAGCTTACATTCATGGGTTTCAAGGAGACGATTTATCGCAACCAAATACCATTTTAGCATGCGCTAAACATTATGTGGCTTATGGAGCGGCACAAGCCGGACGTGATTATCATACCACAAATATGGGAGAAGGTGAATTGCGAAACGTGTATTTGCCACCTTTTAAAGCAGCAGTTGAAGCAGGAGTAGAAACTTTTATGTCAGCGTTTAACGAACTAAATGGAGTACCAACTTCTGGTAATAAATTCACCTTAAGAGACATCCTTAGAGAAGAATGGAAATTTGACGGCTTCGTTGTTTCAGATTATACCTCTATTAATGAAATGATTCAGCATGGCTTTGCTAAAGATAGTGTTGATGCTGCTAGAATAGGTATGAATGCTGGTGTAGATATGGATATGGTAGGCCATGTGTATCGTTTACATCTTAAAAAATTAGTTGAAGAAGGCAAGGTGCCTGAAGCTTATATTAATGAGGCTTGTAAACGAATTTTACTAGCTAAATTTAAATTAGGATTGTTTGATGATCCTTACCGTTATATCGATGAAGACCGTGAAGCCAATACAGCATATAAACCAGAGTTTTTAGCGAAAGCTAGAGAGATTGCTGCGGCTTCTTCAGTGTTATTGCAAAACAATAATGACGTATTACCGCTTTCAAAAAACACTAAAAAGATAGCCTTTATCGGCCCTTTGGTAAAAGATGAAGCCGATATTATTGGTAATTGGGCTGCAAAAGGAGAGCGTGGTGGAAAAGCGGTTAGTGTATTTGAAGGTGTTTCAGAATACCTAACATCGAATCAAATTTTATATGCTAAAGGCTGTGAGATTTTAAAGGATGACGAATCTGGTTTCGAAGACGCGATTTCAGTATCAAAACAAGCGGATGAAATTGTTTTGGTGATGGGTGAAGATCATCATATGAGTGGTGAAGCAGCGTCAAGAACCGATTTAAAAATTCCAGGAATTCAACCAAAATTAATTCAAAAAATAAGAGAAGCTAATCCTAATAAAAATATCACTTTAGTCTTAATGAATGGTCGTCCGCTAAACCTATCGGATGAAATTCATTTAGTAGATGCTATTTTAGAAGTGTGGTTTCCTGGTACCATGGGAGGAGCTGCAACTGCAGATTTACTATTTGGAAAGGTAAACCCTTCAGGGAAATTAACGGTTACTTTTCCTAGAAATGTAGGTCAGGTGCCTATTTATTACAATATGAAAAACACAGGGCGTCCAATTCCTGAAAGCAATCCTAAAGAAGATTATAAAAGTAATTATATCGATGTGGCCAACACGCCTTTATTCGCTTTTGGACATGGATTAAGTTATACAAAGTTTGAGTACTCAGATTTAAAATTGTCTTCGGATGAGTTAACATTTAATAATACTATTGAAGCCAGCGTTACGATTTCAAACATAGGAGATGTTGATGGACATGAAATCGCACAACTCTATATTCATGATAAAGTAGGAAGCGTGACAAGACCTGTTAAAGAATTGAAAGGCTTTCAAAAAATATTCCTTAAAAAAGGAGAATCTAAAACGGTCACGTTTACCATTTCGGTTGATGATCTAAAGTTTTATAACAGTGAAATGACTTATGGAGTGGAGACAGGTGAATTTGATATTGCTATTGCACCAAGTTCAGATGTTAAGTTTCAACATGTATTTAATCTAACTCAGTAATAATTTAAGTATGCCACATATAGCTACAAAGACTACATCCCTATACGTTTTGTTATGTGTGGTATTTTTACTGAAGGGTTTCTCGCAATCTAAAACCATCAATTCTGGGTGGCAATTCTCAGAAGATAAAACGACATGGCAAACAGTAAATATTCCACATACTTGGAATCAAGATGATGCGTTCGATGATGAGCCAGGCTACCGAAGAGGTTTAGGCTATTATCAAAAACAGGTTTATATATCTTCAGAGGCAAAAGAAAAGGTGTTTTATTTAAAGTTTAATGCCGTAAACCAAGAAGCAACAATCTTTATTAATGGACAAGAAATAGGAAACCATAAAGGCGGTTATACAGCTTTCAATTTCAATATTTCTGAATTTATAAATTATGATGCTTACAATGTAATTGAAGTCACCGTTGATAATTCGCATAATGAAGATATTCCACCGTTAGATGCCGACTTTACATTTTATGGCGGTATTTATCGCGATGTGGAATTGATTACGTTACCAAAACAGCATTTTAGTTTTGATGATTTTGCTTCAGATGGGTTTTATATCAACTATCCAAGCGTTTCCGAAGAACAGGCGCAAATTGAAGTGACGGCAATTCTAAACAATACGGCTTCAAAAAAAGAAAAAACAGAATTAAAATTTACGCTTTTTGATGCCGAAGGTCGTATTATAAATTCACATGTAGAAATGCTTAAACTTCAAGCAGAAAGGTCTGAAGAATTTAAAATAAACCTTCCCGAAGTTAAAGACCCAAAATTATGGTCGCCCAAAAATCCTTATTTATATCAGCTTAAACTCGTACTTCAAGATAAGAATGGTGAAATTTTAGATTCAAAAACGACGAATATCGGATTTCGTTGGGTGTCTGTAGATGCTGATAACGGGTTTTATTTAAACGGAAAACCGATTAAACTAATTGGTGTAAACCGTCATCAAGATTATGAAGGTTATGGAAATGCTGTACCCATGGCACTTCAGAAAAAAGATATTGAACTGATTAAAGACATGGGGTCAAACGTCATTCGTTTTGCACATTATCCGCATGCTCGCGAGTTATATGATTTATGTGATCAACTTGGTATTTTGGTGTGGACAGAAATACCAATCGTTAATAAGGTTACAAATACTGAGGCATTTTTTGAGACCTCTATAAGCATGCAAAAAGAGCATCTTAAACAGTATTATAATTTTCCTTCTGTTGTGATGTTTGGTTATATGAACGAGATTTTTATTCGTTTGGTTTTTAATAATAAACTAACAGAACAAGAAAGTCAAGATTTAAAAAAATCATCTGTAAAATTAGCGACACAACTCGAAGCTTTAACTCGAGAATTAGCACCAAATCATATGACGGTTATGGCTGGTCACCTCAATGCCATTTATAACGAAACTGGGATTGCAGATTTGCCAATGATTTTCGGATGGAACTTATACTTTGGTTGGTATGATAAGGATATTCCAGATTTGGGAATTTTTCTAGATGAGCAACACAAGCGCTATCCAAACCGTTCTATGTTGTTGTCTGAGTATGGACCAGGAGCAGACGTTAGAATATTTACAAGAACACCAAAAAAGTTTGATTTTTCCACGGACTACCAAGCTAAATTACATCAGTCATATTATAAACAAATTACCGAACGTCCTTACATGACAGGAATGACGGCTTGGAATTATGCGGATTTTGGTTCGGAATTTAGAGGAGATGCCATTCCACATGTTAATCAAAAAGGTTTGGTGCAATACAACAGAACACCAAAGGATATTTATTATTGGTACAAATCAGTTTTAGATACTGATGAACCATTTGTTCATATTGCCACCGATTTTTTAAAAGGGTTAACCTTGTATAAAGATGAATCGTATGCCATTCAAGTATTCTCGAATCAAGATAAAGGAATTGTTTATTTAAATGGCAAAAAGCAAGAAGACATACAGTTTAGAAATGGAGTTGCTACTATCCAAATGCCTTTTGACAATGGTATAAACCAAATTAAGGTTGTTTCAGAGCATATTTCAGAAGAAAAAACAGTCGAAGTTTTAAAAATAGACACATTAGATTTTAAAACTTTTAATCATTTCGGAATTAATATTGGTGCTCATTTTTATTTTAACGATGAAGAAAGAGATGTCACATTTGTACCCGATCAAGCGTATGAAAATGGCTGGTTTGGTTTTTTAGATGGCACACCCTATGGAATGACCAAAGATAAAAATCAAGGTTTGCCACATGATATTAAAAACGCGACTTCAGAACCATTGTTTCAAACCTTATTAGAAGGGTGTTCGTCCTATAAAGTGGACATTCCTGATGGAAATTATAAGGTGGACTTGTTTTTTGTTGAACCGCAAATTAAATCAATAGAGAACATTTATAATTTATCAAATAGAAAAGAGGATTCAACCCAAAAACAACGTGTTTTCGATGTGTTTCTGAATACTAATTTAATAGAAAAGCAATTCAATTTAGCATTAGAATATCCTCAAAAATATGGCGTAACTCTAACAACGGAAGTTCAAATAAATAACGATGAAGGCTTAACTATTTCGTTAAAATCTATTGAAGGGCAACCTGTTATTAGCGGAATTTTAATTGAAAAAATATAACTAAATGAAAAAAATAACAATTTTACTGGTTTTATTTATCACAGTTGGGCTTTCTGCTCAAAACATGGAAACTTATATCTATTCTATTAAGGGTCAAGACACCTTGCGGCTAGATGTGTTTACTCCGGAAAATATTAAAAAATCCGATTCGCTTCCGGTATTACTTTGGATGCATGGTGGTGGATTTTCAGGAAGTCATCGTGCCTATCCAGATGATCAGAATTTGGTAAAGTATGCTGCTAAGGAACAAAATTATATAGGTGTTTCAATTAGCTATCGTTTACTGCGAAAAAATACAGCAACAGGCTTTGGTTGTGATTGCACTAAAGACGAGAAAATGGAAACTTTTAAACAGGCTGCAATCGATTATTTAGATGCCGCAAAATTTTTAGTTGATCGTGCTAAAACGCTTCAAATTGATCCCACTAAAATTATAGCAGGAGGAAGTAGTGCAGGAGCAGAGGGCATACTAAATGCTGTCTTTATGAAAGATTATTTTGTAACCGATAAAGATGCTTATAATAATGTAAAATTTGCAGGTCTATTGTCTTGTGCTGGTGCTATGGTTGATGCGCGATATATTACTGAGGAAAATGCAATTCCTGCCGTTTTGTATCACGGAACAGAGGATCAATTAGTGCCTTTTGGTAGTGCATCACATCATTTATGTGATCCAAAGAGAGATGGATATTTTATATTGGATGGATCGGGAATTATTGCTGAAAAACTAGAGGATTTTGATACCTCATATTACTTTAATATCGTAAAAGGTGGCCGTCATGAAATTGCTCGAATTCCAATTGAGGAAATGGATACAATCTTTAACTTTTTTGAAAGAGCCGTTATTAATGATGAGGTCATTCAAACTAAAATTATAAAAACTACAGAATAATGAGGCATTTAGTAGTATTTATGTTTAGTCTTTTATTGTTTCAATCTTGTAAAGACGTTTCTAAAAAACCTGAGGAGTTAAAGCCATCAAAGCGACCGAATATCGTTTATATTATGGCAGATGACCATGCGGAACAAGCTATCAGTGCTTATGGTCATCCAATTAGTCAATTAGCACCAACTCCAAATATTGATCGTATTGCAACTGAAGGTGCTCTTTTTAAGAATAACTTTTGTACCAATTCTATTTGTGGACCAAGTCGTGCTGTAGTTCTTACGGGTAAATTCAGCCATATTAATGGTTTTAGAATGAATGGGAATAAGTTTGATGGCAGTCAGCAAACCTTTCCTAAATTACTTCAAAAAGCAGGTTATAACACGGCTGTGATTGGGAAATGGCATTTAGATGGCTTGCCAGAAGGGTTTGATTATTGGAAGATCTTAACCGATCAAGGCAATTATTACAATCCAGATTTTATTGCTCTAAATGAAACTTCTAAAGTTGTAGATACAACACGAGTACAAGGCTATGCCACAGATATAATTACGCAAGATGGTATTGCCTATCTCAATTCGGTTAAGGATAGCGACAAACCTTTTATGTTAATGTTGCAGCATAAAGCACCACATAGAAATTGGATGCCAGCATTACGACATGCTAATAAATTTGACGATGTGGATTTCCCGTTGCCAGACACTTATTTCTCGGCTCATGAAGGCTCTTTGGCTTCTCAAAAACAGCTTCAAACGATTTATAAAGATATGTATGAAGGTCATGATTTAAAATTGACAAAATCTAAGGGTGATCCTGAATTAGCATGGAATCCATGGCAGTCTGATTTTGAGCGTATGACTACAGAGCAACGCAAAGCTTGGGATAGTGCTTACCAACAAAAAAATGATGCCTTTCATGATGCAAACTTATCCGGAAAAGATTTAGCAAAATACAAAGGTCAACGGTATTTACAAGATTATTTAGCAACCATAGCCTCAATGGATGAAGGTATTGGTGAAGTTTTAGATTATTTAGAAGAAAACGGATTGGCAGACAACACGATTGTAGTGTATACAACGGATCAAGGGTTTTATTTAGGAGAAAAAGGCTGGTTTGATAAGCGTTATATGTATGAAGAATCACTGGCCATGCCTTTAGTTATTAAATATCCAGGAGTTATAAAACCCGGAACTATTATTGAAGACTTAACGCAAAATCTCGATTTTGCAGAAACCTTTCTAGATTATGCAAATGCAGAAATACCGGAAGATATGCAAGGTAAATCCCTTCGTCCGTTATTAGAGAACACCTTTGATGGCGATGATTTTAGAGATGCAGTATATTATCATTACTACGATTATCCAGCGTTTCATATGGTGAAAAAACACTACGGAATTCGTACGAAGCGCTATAAGTTAATTCATTTTTATGATGATATTGATACTTGGGAATTATACGATCTAGAAGAAGATCCTAAGGAAATTGCAAATCAAATTGAGAATCCGGATTATGACAATATTGAAGCTGAATTAAGAACACGACTTGCAGCACTTCAGGAAGAATACGAAGTTAAAGCAAAAGAGTTTGAACAGGCGCCAAAAGAAAATGTAGAACGTTCTTTCAAACAGTTTGAAAGATTACGAGGAAGAACGGGAACATCTTACAATCCACAAACTGACAAAGACACTAAATTATAAATCATGAAAAAATTACTTTTTCTCTTCACTATAGCATTTCTTTTTTCTTGTAACACGGATAAGAATCAGAAATTAGAACATCTTTCGAATGCGAAGGACAAAGCAGAAATTAAAAAAGGATATGACACTTATATTAATCCATTAGATATAGATTATACCTATATGGTTTACAATTCTAGTCAAAATAAATCCTACCGTTCTGGTGCAGATCCTGCGGTTATAGAATTTAAAGGCGAATATTATATGTTCGTAACACGTTCTTTTGGGTATTGGCATTCTACTGATTTAGTTAACTGGAATTTTATAAAGCCACAACAATGGTTTTTTGAAGGTAGTAACGCGCCAACAGCATTCAATTACAAGGATTCATTGGTGTACTTTGCGGGAAATCCCGCTGGTTATGGCAGTATACTTTATACTGATGATCCTAAAAGTGGGAAATGGACACCAAGCGCATCGATATCTACTAACATTCAGGATTCAGAATTATTTATAGATGATGATGGTGAGACCTATTTATATTGGGGCTCTTCTAATGTGCATCCTCTTCGTGTTAAAATGTTAAATAAAGATGATCGCTTTTTAGAAACAGGAGTTAAGAAAGAACTCTTTAATCTTGATGAAGACAAACATGGCTGGGAGCGTTTTGGAGAAAACAACTTTCATCCCACTTTAAAAGAAGGTTATATGGAAGGGGCTTCCATGACTAAACACAACGGAAAATACTATTTGCAATATGCAGCACCTGGCACACAGTTTAATGTGTACGCAGATGGAGTTTATATTGGTGACACACCACTTGGCCCTTTTACATATATGAAAAACAATCCTATGAGTTTTAAACCTGGTGGATTTACAAATGGCGCAGGTCATGGGATAACGGTAAAACAAACGAATGGACAATATTGGCATTTCGCCACCATGGCATTGGCCTCTAATGCACAGTGGGAGCGTCGTTTGTGTATGTTTCCTACTTATTTTGATGACGACAGTTTAATGTATTCCAATACCGCTTATGGAGATTACCCACGTTATGGAGCAAATCATCCCACCAAAGCAGGACAACACAATGGTTGGATGCTGTTGTCTTATAAAGGAAATGTTACCGTGTCTTCGTCGTTAATGCAGGTGATGAAATTTACGTCTAATGATGATGCTGTAGAAGTTACAGAATTACCTACTGAAAAAGATGCTGATGGTAACTTTATATCTATGGTACTTACAGACGAAAACCCTAAAACATTTTGGGTAGCAGAAGCTAATGACGATCAGCAATGGATAACTATTGAAATGAAAAATGCAGGAACTATTCATGCGTTGCAACTCAATTATCACGATCATGAATCAGGAATTTACACGCGTGTTGAAGGTTTAAGACATCGATTCACCATTGAAACTTCAGAAGATGGTAATACCTGGCAAACGGTTGCGGATAGAAGTGAAAGCACTATTGATGCACCAAATGCATACATCGTTTTAGATGAGCCGGTAAAAGCAAAATATGTGCGTTATAACAATATAGAGGTTCCAGGTGACAACTTCGCCATGTCAGAAATAAGAGTATTTGGTTTAGGGTTCGAAGAAAAGCCTAAAAAAGTTACAGGATTCCATATCGAACGACAAACAGATCGAAGGGATGCCTCATTTACTTGGAATGCTGTAGAGGGAGCTCAAGGTTATAATATTCGTTGGGGAATTGCAGAAGATAAGCTTTATCAGTCGTGGCAAATGTATGATACTAATGAACATGTTATGCGAAATCTAGATCGTGATACGCCTTATTATTTTACGATAGAAGCGTTTAATGAAAATGGAATTTCTGAAACGAGTGACATTATTTATGTCGAATAAATTTTTAAATATGAAGTATTCATTTCTATTGTGTTGTGCCTTTTCGAGTTTTGTATTTTGCACAAGATTTTTCAGTGATGAGCTATAATATTAGGTTAGATCATCCTAAGGAAGGAGAAACAGCTGGGCGAACAGAAAATCATTTTTTATTGACCAGATCAAGCTTTACGAACCTGATGTTTTAGGTGTTCAAGAAGCTATGCCTAATCAAATGAAAGCGATGGATAGTCTTTTGGTAGAGTATAGTTATGTTGGAGATGGACGTGATGACCAAAAAAATCTCGAGACTATTCAGCACTATTTAATAAAAACAGAATTAAATGATTCAAAAAACATAGCAAAACTTACTTTTGGCCTAGAAGGTACATTTAATGGTTTTCATATTGATAAGCCTGTAACAAGGAGAATCTATTTTTGTTAGTAAAACTATAGACGTTAATAAATATGCGTTGTTAAGTGATAAACGGAATTTACATTATCCCGCTGACCATTTACCAATTTTAATTACATTGCAATTTTAAACAATTAAATAAACTAAGACTCTAACTATAATTAAATAAATAAAAAATGAAAAAAGGTGTTTTCTTATTATTAATAGCAGCCGTTTCCGCCTTAGGAGGTTTGCTTTTTGGGTATGATACAGGCGTTATTAATGGCGCACAATTTTACCTTACAGAATATTTTGATTTAAGTGATGCCTTAAAAGGTTGGGTAGTTGGAAGTGCGCTTTTAGGCTGTTTTGTTGGTGCAATAATTGCTGGTCCACTGAGTATTAAAATTGGAAGGAAATGGTCCTTGATCATTTCGGCAATTTTCTTTACAGTATCAGCTTACGGATCGGGCTTACCAGAATTGTTTCCACAAACGGTTAGTATGTTGGTTGTTTTTAGAATTATTGGTGGTTTAGGTATTGGTGTAGCATCCATGAATGCGCCTATGTATATTGCTGAGATTGCTCCTTCAAACATTAGAGGACGAATGGTAACCTATTATCAATTGGCTATTGTAATTGGTTTTTTTGTCGTATTCCTAGCCACTTATTTTATTGGAAATGATTTAAGCGTAGCAGAGAATATAGAATTTGGTTGGCGTCGTATGTTTTGGTCAGAATTAATACCAAGTCTGTTGTTTTTAATTCTGTTATTTATTGTTCCAAAAAGTCCAAGATGGTTGGCTCTAAAAGGAAAAGAAGATGATGCTTTAGCTGTTTTAAAGCGCATAAATGGTGATGAGGCTGCAAAAAAAGAAATGCATCAGATTCAGGAATCTTTAAATGAAACTAACGATGGAGTTAAAGTAAGTTACTTTTCTAAAGCTATATTGGTCATCATTGGAATTGGAACGGTGCTTTCAGTTTTACAACAATTTACAGGCATCAATGCTGTATTATATTATGGTGCAGATATTTTTGAAAAAGCACTTGGTTTTGGTAAAGAAGATGTCCTTGCTCAACAAATTTTATTAGCATTTGTCAATTTAGTGTTTACGTTTGTAGCGATGTTTACGGTAGATAAATTTGGTAGAAAGCCATTGCTATATATTGGTTCTGTAGGGATGATTGTAGGTTTTTTACTGTTAAGCATTACGTTGCAACAAAATAGTGTCGGTGTATTATCTTTAATAGGAGTATTATTATTTATAGCCTCCTTTGCTTTGTCTATGGGACCAGTGGTGTGGGTTTTATTATCAGAAATGTTTCCAAATAAAATACGCAGTGTTGCGATGTCTGTTGCTGTTGCCGCACAATGGGCCGCCAATTATGTAGTGTCTCAGTCATTCCCTATGGTAATGGGAAGTGAGATGAACAATAGTGAACCTTGGAATGGCTCATTACCGTATTATATATTTATTGTATTTATTTTAATCATCGTATTTATTACCTATAAGTTTATACCCGAAACAAAAGGTAAATCTCTTGAAGAAATTGAAGGGTTTTGGAAATAAGTCTAAATTATTTTTAAAAGAAGAAGTCAAGGCTTGTGTGCCTTGACTTTTTTTATTTAACAATAGACTAAACTGTTATAATTGTATGTGGAATTAAAGTTCTGAAACATCCTCTGGGAAATTCAACTTAATAGTTCCACTAATTTCAACTTCTTCACCATTAACAAAATTTATAAAAGAACCGTTAAAAGTAAATTTGCAAGCTGTTAACCCAGCGTAATATATGTTTTCGCCAACAGAATCGGTAAAATCCAATTCGGATATTGAAACGGTTCCGGTTTGACTGTCAAACCTAACATTTGGCGTGTCTAGTTGAATGCTTAAGTTTGAAGCATCATCTTCAGATACAGAACCGAAGCCATTTACTCCTCCATTTTGGTAGTAAAAATCGCCGCCAATACTGATTATTTCATTTAAAATATGAAAGGCGATAACTTTTTTTCCAGGATCGAATTCGGTGTATGCTGCATAATTAGCGAGTATAAGTTCTGTGACTACCATTTCATTTGCAATTTCTCCAGAAATGGTTTCACCATCTAACTGGCCTCCTGTAACAGTGAATTCATAAGTATGCGGATTGCCAGCATTTGGAATCAGATTAGTCAATGCATCATCATCTGAATTAGAAGAACTGTCATCACTGCTACAACCTGTCATTACAATAAGTGTGGTAAATAGAAATAAGAATTTTAAATTTTTCATAGTACTATTTTTAATTTGGGTTCTGATATAAATGATCTTAATTTTTTTTAAGATTAGATGTTTTTTACAATCTGTTTAGCAAGGTTAATAGTCTTAGCTTTATTAGATGCCGCATCGGCTGTGGTTCTAGAATGGACATGTATTAACTTTCCTTTAGACAAAAATGTGATTTGAGTTTTTTTCTCGCTCCATGTTGACATTTCACCGATACCATTTTCTTTTATACCATCTTTATAAACCTTGATTGAAGCTTCGTAATTTGATTTACTTGCGTTGTTAACTAAGACAATACTTAGTTCTGCGGCATAGTCAATTGTATGACCATAACGCTCAAATGGCCAAGTGACAGACTTCCATTTGTATAAACATATTGGGTAAGTGGTGTCTTTTTCATTCATGCTTGTTTCTGCATCTGCAGGAATAGACAATGCACTTTTTATTTCAGGCTCAGTCACTAAATCACAAGGCGATAAATTGGTGTCAATGGTGTGTTCTGTTTGTTCTGATGCTGTTTTTTCAGAATTTCCACAAGCGATTGTACATGTAAAAATTAGAAGTAAGATTAAAAGTTTTTTCATTGCTTCGAATTTAAATTACACGTATTTATCCTTTTATTAATGTAGAAGGAGGGAAGAATCCAATGCCAGAAATAACCAATTCCGTATCGCTAACGGATACAATTTCAGTAGTAGATGTTTCATTGTCGCTTACATTAGTAAATTCGATTGTGGTTTCTGAAATCAATTCATATGTAAATTCACTAACTATTAGTGGGTTACATCCGCCATCAGGACTATCAGCATAGAGAATTGTAAAAGCGGTGCCAACACTAGAAAATTCTAAATATGATGTTTTTTCGCAATCACTAAGAGGTTCTCTTTCTTCGATCGATTCAAAATACCATTGACCTATTAAAGCTTCTGAGCTATAGTCAACTTGTGTTGTGAATGAGAAAATTTCACTTTCCGTTTCTCCACCATTGTCGTCTTTAGCTACAACTTTCCAATAGTATGTAGTGTCTAACTCTAGGTTGCTTTCAGTAGTAAAACTTGTTTCAGTAATATTATTTGCAATCTTTGTAGATGGAGAATTATTGGTGTCTAAATATAAATCGTAGTGCACAACGTCACCGTCTAAATCTGTAGCATCAGTCCAAGAAAATATTGGCATTAAAGTAACGTCTGTTGCAGCATTTGGCACTTCAATTAAATTAAAGCTTTCTGGTGGTTGGTTGGTAATTTCATCTCCGTCGTCACTACTACAATTGATAGAAATAAAGGAGGTTATTAGTAATAATACTAAGATTTTAGGGCTAATTTGTAATATTTTCATTATTTGTTTTTTTAATTAAAATTAATAATAGCTAACACAAAAATAACTGATGTCTTTTCCTACACAAGTGCAAATCAGTATACAGGGTGAATTACGAAGTATTCGTTGTGTTTGAATTAGAATTTGGTAATGTAAATATTTAATATAATGCCTTTTTTACTTTACGATAGAAAAGTATATAATGGCTAATGTTTTTTTGCAGTCATCAAACCTGAGTTTATAGCTTTAAGAATGTTAATTGAGATTTTCAGAATTACTTAAATCGAAGCATCGTTTTTAGTATTTCATTTATTTGTTTCGATTTTTGCCTAGATACAGGGATTTCTTCATCATCAGACATTATAAGGCTGCCTCCATCTTGTTTTAAAATCCCTTTAACGAAATTTGGATTTATTAAATGCGATTGATGAACCCTCAAAAAATGATTGTCTTTTAAAAGCTCTTCAATTTCTTTTAACGTTCGGCTGATTAAAATTTTGTTACCATCTTTACACAAAATATTAGTGTAATTACTATCAGATTGGCATCTTATAATGTTATTAATTTCTACAATTTGATAGCCTATTCCTGTAGGAAGTGCAATTTTAGTACAACTTTCGCTTGGTTTATTTAAATGATTTTGAAGTAATTGCCATTGCTCATTACTCATTTTTTTTCTTCGCTTTTCCCATGTGGAAATTGCTCTTACAATATTTTTTTCGGTGATTGGTTTTAGTAAGTAATTTATGGCACTATAGGTAAATGCTTTAATAGCGTATTGGTTATAAGCTGTGGTAAAAATAACATCGAAATTAATTGGTAATAATTGATCTAATAAAGCAAAGCCGTTTAGTATTGGCATTTCTATATCTAGGAATAGTAAGTCTGGAGGGTTTTTTTTTATAAACTCTAAACCTTCAACAGGTTTTGTAAACACACCAATAATAGTATAGTTGGAATGAAGTTTCTGAATGAAGTTTTCCAAGACATCTGTGCAATGGCTTTCATCGTCTATAATTATAATTTTTGTCATGGTTTAATATTCATAAGTTAATGTAATTTTTGTGCCTAGAGAGTTTCCATGTACTTCAAGATCAGTTATTTTATAAATAATATTATGATCATTTACGTGGTTATATAGTGTTAAGCGGTCTTGTACGATAGTAGAACCCATAGAATCATTTAATTTTTTCTTTTTAGAGCTTTCTTTTCTTCCAATTCCATTATCTTCAATAATAATTTTTAGATCTTCAGTTGTATCGAAGATAATAGTTAGTTTTTTGTTTGGTTTTAAGCTTGGATGTAAACCGTGCCAAATCGCATTTTCTACTATTGGTTGCAAGAGTAAGGGTGGAATCTGATATTGCGATAACGCTTCTTTAGAAGTGACTTCAATATTGAAGTTAAACCCAGATTTAATTCGGCTTTTTTCTAAAGAAAGATATAATTCTAAAATTTCTAATTCCTCTTCTACTGTGATCTTTTTACGATTACTATTTTGTAATATTTCTCGGAGTAAAGTTGAAAAGTTATCTAAATAGTTGATGGCATCATCGTTTCTAGAGGTCATGATTAAATTTTTAATGGCATTCATACTATTAAAAATAAAATGAGGATTCATTTGTGATCTCAAGGCAACTATTTCAGTTTCTCTTATACGTTTTGTGAAATTGTCTTTTGTTTGTTGTTCTTTCTTTTCTTCAATTTCTGAATAAAGCTGAAGAAGCTCAAAAGTTTTTTCATTCACTTTTCCGTCCAATTCACGGTTCATAGTTTCTTGGATCTCACGATTTTTTTCTAACTGTTCGATGAATTTAGTAGTCGCTTTTTCCTTTTCTTCTTGAAGCACAAATACATTTTTGCCTAAAGCTAATGAGAAGCAATAGACTTCAATCAGTAGACCAATTTGGAAAATAATATTTGGTGATTCTTTAAAATTTAAAAAGTGTCCTGGAATTAGGTTCATGCCTGAGTAGGCTACATATGAACTAACAATGGCTCCTATAAAAAAGAAAGACTGACCAATTACAAAATAGGGTAGCAAAGGGTGTTTTACTTTGTAGATAATCCAAAAAAGTAAAATTATATTAATAGGAAGAATAACCGCACGAATGATTAAAAAAAGAGTGTCTGTAAATTTTGCTTCAATAATAAAGTGACTGAAACTAAACCTTGTTAATGCAAATACTAAGCAGAAAAGTCCTAAGTAAATTAAGATTTTAGCTAGTAACTTATCATATTCTTTAACTTTTAAGAGTAGTAGAACAAAAAAGATATAAAATGCTATAAAAATAAATTGAATAGGTTCTATTAAATCGAAGGCAAGTTTTGGAATTTGATCAAAGAATCTTCCTAACGGGGCTAGAGTGTTTCGTAATGTCAAAAACCCATAAATAAGTTGAAAAAACAAGTACCCAAAATAATAGAAATAGAGCCGTTCTTTCATTCGTAACAAAAAGACGAGTGAAAAGATTAGGATAGTAATTAACGAAATAATATAGAAGTAGATAAAACCAATCGGTTTTGTTTGGATTTTAAATTCGCTTTTTAAACTTTTTAAATAACTAATTTCTGAATAGAGTTTTGGTATAATCGGTCGAGCTAATGTTTTGTTAACACTCAGCTTTATATAGACTTGTGATTCTTGAAAAGGTAAAAATATGAGTTTGGTATTGAACGATTCAGATTGATTACGCTCAGTTGTAGGTACGTAAAAACCATTTTTAATTTTTTTATAACCATTATTATTGGAAATGTAAATGGTGGTATAATGTGCTCTGCTAAAGAGATGATTAATAACAGTGTCTTTAGATCGATTTTGAATTTTAAACTTCAGCCATACAGAGTTTTCTGAAGAAGGAATGTAAGAAGAGTTATATGGTTTCCAATTGGTTTGAGTTTTGATATCTTCAATCGAAGATTCTAAACTTGAGTTGATAGCAGTTACATTTTTATGATCAATTAAAACAACCTGATCCTGAATGGAATCAACCATAATCTGCCCAAAAAGGTGTGTAACACCGAATGAGAAATAGCAGATTATTAGTGTAAGGGTTTTCATCAAAAGCTAAAATAACAATCTAATTTTGAAATTCTTGCTTAGGATTAGAATTCAGAGAGTTTGATTTAGTATTTGGAAGTCTTTTTAATAGGTGATTACGAGAAAGGCTAAGGTTGTTTATGACGTTTTGTAGTGATGCTTTAAAATTATAAAACCGATTCATACGAATCGGTTTTACTATATATTAAGAAAGTTAAACAATTTTATCAGCTATTACAATCTACTGAAATTCTGGAATTACTAAAAATGGAATTATAGTATGAAATCCGATCTTCTTAATTACAGGTTCATTTAGAAAATTTTCAATAAAACTGTGCTTATAGTTAATCATTGCAAGCATATTAATATCAAACTCTTTAATAAAGTCTAAGATCGTTTGTTCTTTACTTTCAAAATTAGGCCTCCAATCTATAGAACTAGTGTAATCTTCAAGATTGGCTTTTAACATGGCTAAATTATAATTTTGGTTTTCAGTTAAATTGTCTTTTTGGTTAATATGTAGAACTCTTATTTTAGAATTATATAACTTAGTTAGTTGCAGCAATGGCTGTAACTCATCACCATAGAATCGATTAAAATCAGTAGGAAATGCAATTTGTTTTGGTTCTACATATTCATAGGATTCTGGTACAACCAATATTGCACTGTTTTTTATTTTGTTAATGATATCTACTGTGTTACTGCCAAAAATGTATTCTTTGGCTCCAGTGGCCCCTTTAGTGCCCATAACAACAAGGTTTATGTTAAGCTCGTCAATCGCATTCTCAATCGTATTTAACAAGGGTGCTGTGGTATAAACAGTTTCAAATTTATGCTCAGGGTTTGTGTTTTTAGCCTCTATTTCATTTTTTAAGTCAATAAGCTTAATTCTTGCTTCCTCTTTTTTTGTTTCTATAAAGGTTGAAGTGATATATGTTCTAGATGTTTGGTTTGTAAAAGCCCATGTATGTAAAAAGTAAAATGTACAAGGCTCGTTAGCATACAGTTTTAAAGTGTATTCAATAGCAGCAAGTGCATTATCTGAAAAATCTGTAGGTAGTAATATGTGTTGTCTCATGCTATATATGTGGTAAATTTTATCTGTGTATTTTTTTAATTTAAATTAGTTGTGTGGTAATACTAAAAAAGGAATGGTTGGATGAAACCCTATTCTTTTAATTATCGGTTCTTTTATGATGTCTTCTATAAAACCGTGTTTATATTTAATCATCACTAAAATATTAATATCAAGTTCTATTGTAAAATCTTGAATGGCTCTTGCTACTCTATCATAGTTTGTCATCCAATGAAAACTGTGGTCGAAATTTTTTAAAGCTATTTTTAGTAATGCTAAATTATGTTTTTGAGCTTCTGAAATTTCATCTTCACCATTAATGTGAACAACTCTAACGGAAGCGTTAGTAACCTTTATTAATTGTTTTAGTGGCAATAATTCGTCTCCATAAGCACGATTAAAACCTGTAGGAAATGCAATTTGTTCTGGCTTAACATATTCATACGAATTTGGAATTACCATAACAGGACATTGATTTACATGTTTAATAACATTTACGGTGTTACTTCCAAAAAGCATTTCTTTAGCATTAGACTCCCCTTTAGTACCTATAATAATTAGGTCTATTTTTGTTTTTTCTAATAAGACTTCAATTGAAGCTTGTAAGTCGTTAGTAGTTAAAATAACTTCGAACGAATGGTTTTTATTAGCATAGTCGGTTTCGATTTTCTCTTTTAATTTAGCTAAATCCTGTCTTGCTTTTTCAGCCATTACATGTGTTAACTTATTAGACATGTTAGACATTCTAGAAGCTTTTAATCTCGAAGCATGTAAAAAGTGAAATGTGCAAGGTTCTTTTTCGTATAACGTCACAGCGTAAATAGCAGCACGCAATGCATTCTCTGAAAAATCTGTTGGTAAAAGAATATTTTTTGACATGGTTACTTTTTATAATTTAGTTTCTAAGTGTGTTCTGAAACGCTAATAACGGAATATTTAAGCCAATACTAACCTTGTCTATCGTAGAAGGAAACAACATGTCTTCTAAAAAGGAATGTTGCGTATTTATCATCGTAATCATGTCTATTGAATTCTTTTTGATGTAGTTGGTTATGGCATCTGCTATCTTTTTATTGTCTTCAATAATAAAATTCACCTTGTTTGGCGATAATGTATCCTTTATAAATGATTGATTATCTTCTTGTCTAATAGATAATTTTGGACTTGTACTAATGTAAACCACATCAATTTCACTTCGGTAAGATTTTGCTAAAACAGACAGCAATTTTAATTCGCGTCGTTTATAAGGAATGAGATAATTAGTTGGGAACAAAATTTTCTGTGGTTGCGTATTGTTATAGTTCTCTGGAATAGCCAAAACAGGACATTTAACATACTTTAAAACTTGAAACGTCTGACTTCCAAACACAATGTTTCTCGCATTAGATTTTCCTTTTGTACCCATAACTATTAAATCTATGTTATGTGCATCTGCAATTGTATTTGCCTCTTCAACAAGCGTATTATAAGCAGAAATGCTATGGTGCGTATATCTTGGGTTTGGTGCAATTTGCTTTAAATCAGCTACTAATTTATCGAGATTGTCTTGAGATTCTGTTTTTACTTTATTCAATACACTTTCAAAAACCTCGCGAGATACTAATTCATCATGGTCATAAAATTCATTTCTGTAGGCATGCATAACATAAAAATTAACCTTTTGATATTTAAAAAATTCTAAGGCATACTTTATTGCATTTTTTGAATTTTCTGAAAAATCGGTTGGTAATAGTATGGATAACATGACTTTAGGTTTTGTTTTGAAGTGTAAAATTATAGATTATATATATATTAAACTATGATATAAATCAGTCGAAGTCTCAACGGTAGTTAAAAAACGAGTCAGATAAATGCATCAATACACTAGTGTAGTAATTAAATTTTAAAGCTTTTCTAGAAACTGTTCATCGTCATAGTTGCTAAGAATTAAATAAAAAATACGTTAAAAAAGTACAGAAAACCACATAATCTATACTAAATTACCATTTTAGTGAACTATTTTACCAATCACAAGCTAAGATTTCTTAATTTACTAATTATCTAATAAATTTAAAAGGCTATATAAAACTCACAAAATGCGTTTGTTAAAAACAAAACTTATAATTCCATTTTTCATATTAATATCAATAGGATGTTATGCCAATGAAATAAAAGAATTAGATCGACTCACGGTAAAAGGCAATAGTTTTGTGAATAGCGAAAATGAAACCTTCGTATTCAGAGGGTTAAATGCAAGTGATCCTAATCATTTAGAAAATTTAGGGCATTGGAATAAATCTTATTTCGAAGAAATTAAAAAATGGGGAGCCAATATTGTTAGACTACCTGTTCATCCTGCAGATTGGAACGAAAGAGGAAAAGAAGCCTATTTAAAACTTTTAAATGATGGCATACAATGGGCAACAACATTAGGGCTTTATGTTATAATCGATTGGCATAGTATCGGCAATTTGCAAACCGAAATGTTTCAATCCGATAGGTATGACACCACATTGAAGGAGACCTATGATTTTTGGAGAACCATAGCTTCAGAGTATGGTAACAATACAACTGTCGCTTTTTATGAAATTTTTAATGAGCCAACAACTTATGGTGGCACACTGGGAAGTGCAAATTGGGACACATGGAAAACTATAAATGAAGAAGTTATTGGAATTATAAGAGCTAATGGAGGCGAAGGCATTCCACTGGTTGCTGGTTTTAATTGGGCTTACGATTTAACACCTGTGCTAAATGAGCCATTAGATGCTGAAGGGATTGGTTATGTAAGTCATCCTTATCCTCAAAAAAGAAAGCAGCCTTGGGATGCGCAATGGACAAAAGATTGGGGTTTTGTAAAAGATAAATATCCCTTAATCCTTACGGAGGTTGGTTTTTGTGGTCCAGATGACCTTGGAGCACATTTACCAGTAATCAGTGACGAATCTTATGGAGAGGCCATAACAAAATACTGTGATGACAACGAAATTTCTTATGTAGTTTGGGTGTTCGATGCGCAATGGGCACCACGATTATTTGAAGATTGGGACAGTTATAAACCGTCTCGTCAAGGTGAATACTTTAAGAAAAAACTGCAAAGTTATAATTATGATTAATTTAAAATAGAGCTGCGATGAGTGAAAATATTAATCGAGAAATCACACAATTAAAATCAGATGATGTGTTTTTAATTATTGATAGAGTGAAACAAAAGTTTGACTTTCCTATTCATTTTCATCCAGAATATGAACTGAATTTTATTCTAAACGGAAAAGGTATACGGCGTGTTGTGGGAACCTCTATGGAAGAAATTGATGATATAGAATTGGTTTTAGTCGGACCCAATTTAGAGCATGGTTGGGAAACGCACAAATGTGAAAGTAAAAGTATTTATGAAATAACCATTCAGTTTCACGAAGATTTGTTTAATAGCAAATTACTCTCTTTAAAAAACTTTAAGCCTATTCAAGATTTATTTACGAAGTCTAAACACGGTGTTCTTTTTGATGGTGATACGGCCATGAAGCTAATGCCTAAAATAAAAGAATTAACTGCAACTGATGGTGTTACAGATTTTATTAAACTTTTAAAATTGCTTGAAGAACTTGCGGATTCTAAAAGCCAAAGATTGTTGTCATCAAATGTTGTTAGAGATAGCGAATACGATAACAGCGATAGAATTAAAAAAGTTCAAGAATTTATAAAACACAACTATTCACGTAAAATTTCATTAAAGGAAATTTCGTCATTAGTAAACATGAGTCAAAGCTCATTTAATAGATTTATTAAAAAACGAACAGGAAAAACATTCATAGAATACATGAATGATAAAAGAATAGGTCACGCTATAAAATTGCTGATAGAAACTGATATGTCTGTAGGTGAAATTGCTTATAAATGCGGATTTAATAGTATCGCAAATTTTAATAGATTCTTCAAAAAATCAAAAAATGTTACACCGAGTAAGTTTAAATCAGAATTTAAATCCGTTCAAAGGTTTAACAGAATCTCATAATTTTAGTTAGCAGTTTTAAATAGTAAATAGTATTAAGATTTGAAAAATTACGCTTAGAAAAAAAAAGATGTTTGCACTAACTTTACATGTGTTAACAATTTTGTTTTAATGCTAAAATTGAAATTACTATTTGTTTTTACTTTGATGCTTTTTTCATGCGAAGAAGCAAAACAAAAGCTGTCTAATTTTCAGTCTTCTAATGAGTTGTGTCATTATCATGGAAGGAGTACTGTTTTAGAAAATGAAGCTGTAGCACTTATAGGCTCAGCTGCTTCAGTTGAATTTAATGTAAAAGGCGACGCGGTAAATTTATACCTTCAAACGGAATCCCTTAATCGAAATTACTATGTGATATCGGTAAATGATAAATATAAAAAGCGTTATAAAATTGAAGGGGATTCCATTCAAAAAATCGCATTAAAATTACCGAATTCACAACAGAATAAAATAGGAATTTATAAAGCCACAGAAGCCTATAATGATAGACTAGTTTTTTATGGAGTAGATGCAGAAGCGTTGCTGCCCATGGAATCTAAACCTTTAGAGATTGAATTTATTGGAGATTCAATAACCTGTGGTGCGCTGTCTGATAATTCTGATTTGCCTTGTAATGAAGGCGATTACCAAGATCAACATAATGCTTATTTAGCTTATGGACCACAATTAGCAAAACGCTTACAAGCAGATTTTGTGGTTAGTGCTGTTTCAGGAATAGGCATGTATCGCAATTGGAATACTGAAAATGAAAATGATGCCACAATGCCAGAGGTCTATGATCGTTTGTATTTAAGCGCAGATAATTCTACGCCTTTTCAATCAACTTCAAAACCAGATATTGTCAGTGTTTGTTTAGGAACTAATGACTTGTCTGATGGTGATGGTGTAAAAGAGCGTTTACCATTTAGTAAGGAAAAATTCACCACAAACTATATTCAATTTGTTCAAGGTATTTATAAACGATATCCAGCGACTAAAATAGTTTTATTAAATAGTCCAATGTTATCAGGTGAAAAACAGTACACATTAGTGTCTTGTTTAAAACAGGTTCAGGAGTATTTTAAAACCGAACAAAATAAAGACATAGCGTTATTTGAATTTGAAAACACATATTTAAGCGGTTGTAATTCTCACCCAAGTACTGAAGACCATAACACAATAGTTACTGTTTTAGAACCCTATTTTAAAACGCTTTTAAATATTGAAAAATAGTTGCATCGAGCTTTGCAACTAAAAAAAGTATAACAATGAACACTACAAAAAACACTATAATTTTTGCTTTATCTCTAATTGTATTTACAAATTGTAAAGCCCAAAACACTACAATAATGAATAAAAATATAACCATAGACCAAAAAGTAGATTCTCTTCTAGCCCTAATGACAATTGAAGAAAAAGTAGGACAAATGAATCAATATAATGGCTTTTGGGATGTTACAGGTCCAGCACCAGAAGGCGGTAGTGCCGAACAGAAATATGAACATTTACGTAAAGGTTTAGTTGGGTCTATGCTATCTGTAAGAGGAGTAAAAGAAGTTAGAGCAGTTCAGAAGATTGCCGTAGAAGAAACACGATTGGGAATTCCTTTAATCATAGGTTTCGATGTTATTCATGGATATAAAACGCTTAGCCCTATTCCTCTAGCGGAAGCTGCGAGTTGGGATTTAGAAGCCATAAAAACATCAGCAAGTGTTGCTGCAGCAGAAGCTTCGGCATCTGGAATTAATTGGACGTTTGCTCCAATGGTAGATATCGGTAGAGATCCACGTTGGGGACGCGTTATGGAAGGAGCAGGAGAAGACCCGTTTTTGGGAAGTAAAATTGCGGTTGCTAGAGTGCAAGGGTTTCAAGGTGATGATTTAGCAGCTCCAAATACAATTGCTGCTTGTGCAAAGCACTTTGCAGCGTACGGATTTGCAGAAGCTGGTAAGGAATATAACACGGTTGATATTGGAACATCAACATTGCATAATATCGTTTTACCTCCTTTTAAAGCTGCTGTAGATACAGGAGTGCGTACCTTAATGAATTCGTTTAATGAATTAAATGGAGTGCCAGTGACAGGAAGTTCATACTTACAACGCGATATTTTAAAAGGCAAATGGAATTTTAAAGGTTTTGTGTTATCAGATTGGGCTTCAATTTTTGAAATGATAAGTTGGGGACACGCAAAAGACAAAAGAGAAGCTGCTAAAATTGCAGCAACTGCGGGTTCAGATATGGATATGGAAGGTAATGTGTATGTTCAGGAATTAGCTCAGCTTGTTAAAGATGGAGTCGTTGAGGAAGCTATAATAGATGACGCTGTTAAACGCATATTACGTGTAAAATTTGAATTAGGTTTATTTGAAGATCCATTTAGATATTGTGATGAGGAAAGAGAAAAAGAAACTATTGGGAATCCTGCACATCATGAAGCCGTTTTAGATATGGCAAAAAAATCTATTGTATTGTTAAAGAACGAAAATCAACTTTTACCATTAAAAAAAGAAGGGCAAAAAATTGCTTTAATGGGTGATTTAGCTGATGATAAATCGAGTCCTTTAGGAAGTTGGAGAATCGCTTCAGACGACGAAACAGGTGTATCTGTATTAGAAGGCATGCAAGCATATAAAGGTAACACCTTAACGTATGTTAGAGGTGCTGAGGTCGCTACAGAACAAACAACATTTCTTAAAGAAGTTCCCTTAAATACAACAGATACTAGTGGTTTTGCTGAAGCTGTACGAGTGGCAAAAACAGTTGATGTAGTGGTGATGGTTTTAGGTGAATATGGATTTCAAAGTGGTGAAGGGAGAAGTAGAACCGATTTACAATTGCCAGGTGTTCAGCAAGAATTATTAGAAGCGGTTTATAAAGCCAATCCAAATATCGTTTTAGTGTTAAATAATGGTCGTCCATTGGCGATTACTTGGGCAGACGAAAATATTCCTTCAATTGTTGAAGCGTGGCAACTAGGAACACAAACCGGAAACGCAGTAGCACAAGTTTTGTATGGTGATTATAATCCTAGTGGAAAATTGCCAATGACTTTTCCTCGAAATGTTGGTCAAGTGCCAATTTATTACAACTATAAAAATACAGGACGTCCAATAGATAAGGATGATAATGTATTTTGGTCACATTATTCTGATGTGGAAAACACACCTTTATATCCATTCGGACATGGTTTAAGTTATACCAACTTTAGCTATTCAGATTTAGAAATAAACGGCAATACGTTTGCTTTAGAGGATGACGTAAACGTTAGTGTTAATGTTACGAATACGGGAACTATAGATGGGAAAGAAGTCGTACAATTATACATTAGAGATTTGGTTGGCAGTATTACGCGGCCTGTAAAAGAACTCAAAGGATTTGAACTGGTAGAAATAAAAGCAGGAGAAACAAAAACAATAAACTTCACTTTAAATAAAGAGACGTTAGGGTTTTACAATAATAATGGTGATTTTATTATTGAGCCAGGTGACTTTAAAGTCTTTGTTGGCGGAAGCTCAATAACCGCATTAGAAACCGATTTTGTACTGGAATAAATAAAGTAATTCTTTATAAAGTTTTTTAGGTATTGATTAATTATTCAGTTAACAATAAATTAAATCGCTTAATTAACTCTAATGTTGAAACATCTGATGCGAAAACAGAATTTAATCCTTGTGGCTCTTGTGGTGGATCTCCTGTGAAATCATCACCATGTTTCCACTTTCCATTGTTAGGGTCTGTTATAGCATAGCCAGCAAATCCCCAAAAATTTAAACCAGCAACAGCATTTTGATCGGTTTTACTTTTTTGGATGGTTTCAAAAATAGCTTTGTAAAATGTATTTCTGTTTTCTATAGATGCGTCGAGTGATAGGCTTTCTTTTTCTCTTGGAAAACCAAATTCAGACATCACAATAGGTTTGTTCAATTTTTCAGCAATTTTTTCATGTTCATTCATGTAGTTTGTTGCATTTAAAATGGAAACGTGGGTAGATTCTTTTTCGTTATCAATATCATACCAACCCCAATTTTTTGGCCACATATGCATGGTTAAATAATCGATATTTTGGTTGCTATGTAGTCTTTCATACATCTTTATATCTTGTAAAAAACCATGTTTTCCTTCAGTACCCGTTGAGATTAATTGATGAGGAGCGAGTTCTTTTATAATGCTTACAGTTTTATTTAACCATTCGGCAAAAGCATCTTCATGATGAGGTGTCATTAACACGCGAGGTTCATTTGCCACCTGCCAAGACATAATGGTAGGATCGTCTGTATATTTAATTTTAGTGTAAGAATTTGTGCGACCAATAATGTATTTTATATGTGTGTAGAAAGCATTTTTACAAGGCTCGCAACTGTGAAATTGTTTGGTGTAGTTCATGTAATCATCCCAAGAGTACGTTTTTAAAAACGGATTAGGAACGTCACCATAGCCATTCCATTTTAAATATTCAGACATACCTCCAGACCAAATCCAATTGTTATTAAGATATAAAACAGCATACATGTCTCGCTGTCGCATTTCGGCTAATAAAAAATCTAAACCATCCAATAAATCGTCATTATAGACACCTTGTTCGGGTTGTAAAGCTGGATGAACTCTAGAGTCTCCTCCATCACCTTCTGCACCGACTAAAATGCGTAAATTATCTATACCAACAGATTTCATTAGGTCGAGTTCTTTGATAAGACGTTCGCGATCGCCACTTTTTTTAGCTCCTAGTAATGGACCATACCAATAATTGGCTCCAATAAAATAATAGGGTTCATCTCCTTTTTGAAATTGCATACCATTAACCGTTATAAAATCAGATGGCGATGGTGTTTCATTAAATACGTACTTTTTACTTTTACAAGAAAATAATACAGTAATGCAAAGACTTGTTACTATGAGCTTGAAGTTTTTCATTATAAGGGTTATTGAGGTAATGTGTACATCGTAGGTAATTCGTTTTGTAAGATTGATCTCGGTTTGTCTACAAATTCTAAAAAGTCTGCTGTACTTGGTTGTCCTGGTGGTGGTGTGCAGTACGTGTTTGTAGTATTTGACCAAAACATCATATAACCTATTTCTACATTGTTATTCGATAAGGCGTTATACATATGATTAGCATAAAACCCTGAAATTGGATTGTTTTCACCCGGTGTAACGATATAAGCAGATTCTGTTAATGCCGCAATTTTAACGCGGTCTTTGGCGAGCTCTGTAATAATTTGAAGTTTCTCGTTGGCACTTTCTAAAGCTGCTTGTCCTTGGTTATTAAAGTCTGTGTAATTATCCATGCCAAGAATGTCAACGTAAGCATCGCCTGGATATCTGTTGAGATATTCGGCAGCTGAGAAAAAACTGCTATCTGGAGAAAAGGCAAACAAGATATTGTTAACCTGTAATGTGTCTCTTAAATACGTGACTGTAAATTGCCATAATTCCTTGAATTGTTGTGGTGAACAATACGCTTTTCCCCACCAAAACCAGTCACCATCAAACTCATGAAAAGGTCTAAAAATAAAAGGCACTAAATTGCCATCATTACCAACCATGCTATTGGCGACTTCGGCTATTTTTTGAAGTTTTTGTTTGTAGTAATCGTGATTTGCTCCATCTGGCAAAATGCTAACGAGTGCATTGTTTCTTTGGAATTCTGTCATTTCACTAGCGTAAAAATAATCACCTTCATAAGGTTCTCTCATATGCCAACAAAAGGTGTTAATCATACCTTTATTGTAAGCTTCTATTGCATTAGATGTTATAATTTGTTCTTGTTGCTGGTACCAGTTTGATGTAGTGCCATCATTATTGTCGTCGGTGATAAACATAAAATCTGAACCTAGTAATCCTGGATCGCTCCCTGTTGTTTTCATCATATCAGATTCACCTTCATTATCGTTATAAAAACTATGAAAAGCATCGTGCTGACCCACTACAAAATTGGTCTTAGAAAGCGCTTTTAAATTATAAAACAGCGCAATTGTTTCTGGTGTTGCATTCGGGTTTACCATATATAAATACGCGTCTTCTGGTGATAATATAAAATCTTCAGGTAGTTCAGAAATAGTAACAGTAGCAGAATTTGAGCTGCCTATAGTTGTATTCGGATTACTGGTTGTGTTTAAAGTTATAATTACTGTTTCGTCACCTTCCTGAATGGTGTCATCGATTACGGTTATAGCTATAGTGTTACTAATGCTATTTGCGGGAACGGTAATAGTGTTTGTTATAGTTTGATAATCTACTCCATTAGTTGCGGTTCCGCTAACAGTATAATCAATTGTGGTGTCTGTGCGAGATGGTTCGGATAACGAAATGGTGAATTCGCCATGATTATCTGGTTCCGAAGCAAAACCAATACTTGCAGAAATACTAACAATTATATCAGTTTCAAATTCAGGGTCATCTTTGGAACACCCAAAAATGAAGACCCCTATAAAAGCACTGATTAGTAGTCGTTTTTTCATTTTTAATCTTCATTTAAAATGATAAATGCGCGTGTCGTATGATAAGGTGCTTTCCACATACTTACTTTATCTTCTTTAGTGTATGGTTTTCCATTTTTATCAACTCTAAAATGCCATTCTCCATGGTTATGGTCGATAATATGTTTTTTTGTAAACTCCCATATTTTTATAGCGTTATCATTGTATTTTTCGTCTTCATTAATGCTGTAAGCATACTTTAAGCCAACTAAGGCTTCAACTTGTGGCCACCAATGTCTATCAGTATCTGTATGATTTGTACTGAGGTTTTTTTCGTTTATAACTCCACCCTCAGCATCAATTGCTTCATTTAAAAATGTATTAGCAACTTTAAGAGCAGTGGTTTTTACTTCGTTTAACAACTCATCATTATTAAGTGCTTTTGTTGCTTCTATAACTAACCAAGCGGTTTCAATATCATGACCGTAAGAAATGGTATTGCTTAGTAAGTTCCAGTTTTTATCGAAAAATAAATCGTAATGATTATTGCTGTTTAGAAACTTGTTTTGAAAGATGTTTACTAATGATTTTAAGGATGCCTTCAAATTTTCATTGTCATATATTTTGAGTAAGGATGTATACGCTTCCATTATGTGAAGATGCGTATTCATTGTTTTTTCAGCATTCATATCCTTTTCACTTAGTCGCATATCTTCAATTGGTGTCCAATCGTCATTAAAAGCATCTAAGTAGCCTGTTTGTTCACATTTGGCATGTTTTTCTATGAGGTCGAAGAGTTCAATAGCCCAATTTTTTGCGGCTTCATCTTTAGAAAACGTATAGTATTCTGATAAGGCATAAATAGCAAAAGCTTGCGCATAAACCTGTTTGCGTTTGTTGATAGGGTTACCTAAATAATCTAATTCCCAATACACACCTTTTGATGTAAGGTCGTTAAAAAATGCTTTGAGATAATGGTAAGCTCTATCGCAAATAGCTTTGTAGACTTGTGTGTTAAAATGATTTGATGCTGCCGAAAAACTCCAAAGAATTCGTGTGTTTAAAATAATCCCTTTGTTTGCTTTTGGAACCGGTACATTAAAATGATCAATCTGACCTAAAAATCCACCATGATCAGCGTCTACTGTGTTTTTGGACCAATAGCTTACGATGTCGATTAATTCATTTTGACATTCTGTTTTAAGTTGTGGATAGCTTTCAGACATTAGTATAATCCTTGATTGTTATCAATTAATTTAATAATTGTATTTACAGAACTTGCTGAAGTGTATCCATCTTTTGGTGAGTTTGTAACATAATCCACCAATTTTTCTTTTGTTGAAACTGCCACGTGCATTCTCGTATCCGAAGACGCGTAATAGATGTAAATGGTGCCGTCGTTATCTTCAATCCATCCATTTGTGAATAAAACATTTGAGACATCACCAATGCGTTCTTTGTGTTGTGGTGCCATAAAATGACCTGCTGGTTGATGTGTAACTTTTGAAATGTCGTTAAGATCGGTCATAAACATGTACAAAGTATAGCGTAAACCTGCAGCTGTGTTTCTCACTCCATGCGCTAAGTGTAGCCATCCTTGTTCTGTTTTTATTGGTGCTGGACCAAGTCCGTTTTTGAGTTCAAATACAGTATGATACACTTTGTTGTTGATTATTTTTTCATTTTGAACCTCAGGATTCATCATGTTATCAATGAAGCCTAAACCAATTCCGCCACCATTACCTACACTAATAAATCCATCTTGTGGACGTGTGTAAACAGCATATTTTCCATCAACAAATTCAGGATGTAATACCACATTGCGTTGTTGCCCTGTTGTTGAAATTAAATCAGGAAGGCGTTCCCAATTTATAAGGTCTTTAGATCTTACAATGCCTGCATTAGCAATAGCAGAACTAGTGTCTTCGGCAGCAGCATTCGGATCTTTGCGTTCTGTGCAAAAGATGCCGTAAATCCAGCCGTCTTCATGTTGTGTTAATCTCATATCATACACATTGGTGTCTGGTTCCTCAGTTTGTGGAATAATACATGGTTTGTCCCAAAATTCAAATCCATCAATGCCATTAGTACTTTCAGCAATGGCAAAAAATGATTTTCGGTCGTTACCTTCTACACGAACGCAAATAATGTATTTGCCCTTCCATTTTAAAGCACCTGCATTAAATGTGGCGTTAAACCCAATACGTTCTAAGGCATTAGGATTGGTTTCAGGGTTTAAGTCATACCGCCAATGCACTGGTATGTGGCTTGTTGTAATGATTGGGTGTTTATATCTCGTATAAATTCCATTAGAAAGTGATAGCGGTTTGTTTTTTCTATTCACTGTTTTTGTATAATGCTTTTTTGCTTTATCTATAGTATTGCTACTCATAATTATATTTTGAATATTATCAGGTTAGTCTAGTTTTTGGTTCAAATTATTCCACCAGAATTTCTTCAACAGAATACTGCATATAACTAAAACGACTAACGAAATGTAGATTGGTGTTTCTTGTCTAAAAATAAGATACATTGGTAAAATTACTAATGCGGTTTGGGCGATGATTCCTATGGCAACATTAAACATGTCTTTTCCGAAATCTGTATTCTTTTTGAAATTTGGGTTTTCAGCTGCAAGTTGATCATGAATCGGTTTCCAAAATCCCCAAGGCCGTACGTTTTTATAAAAATCTTTCAATACTTTAGCTTCGGTTGGTGGTGCAGAATACGTTCCGATAACACTTCCAATTAATGAAACAATAAGCAATACTGGAAATAAGTATAAAGCATTCACATCTGGAAATAAATGTGGTACAATAGCTGCTGCCACTAGTCCTGCGACCATGCCCCAGAAAAACCCTTCACCATTAAATCTCCACCAATGCCATTTTAAAATGTTGGCGCCAACATAACTTCCGTATAGAACTGAAACGATTATATTTAATATCGCATTTACGTTTTCGGCAAAAAAGCCAAGTACAATACTGATAACGACCACAGTAATTCCTGTGATATAATTCATGTTTTTAACTTGATTTTGAGACGCATTTGGTTTGGTGTATTTTAAATAAATATCGTTAACCAAATATGCTTGCGCAGCGTTTAATGTGCCAGCAAATGTGGACATAAAAGCGGCAATTAATCCGGCTAGTAATAAGCCTAATAAACCTACCGGAACAAATTCTTTAATTGCTGTTGGTAGAATGAGTTCAAAATCTATATGACCTGCAGCATTTAATAAATCTAATTGGTCATAATAAATTAATGCTAATGCAGCAAAACCAGCAATCATTAAATAGCGAATTGGCATTAAAATCACAGAAACAAATCCACTCATTTTTGAAGCTTCTGCAGGGGTTTTGGTGGATAGGATTTTCTGCATATCGTATGTTGGTGCAGGTCCTGCCACACTAACGAGAACCCCTTTAAAAAGCATCATAAATAGGAAGTAGGTGAATACGCCATAACCATCGCTTTTAATTTTATCAGTGACTTCTGGTATGATGTTGCTCCAGTCTAAATTTAATCCACCTGTAAATGGATTCATCCAATCTTTAGGAACGTTAACTCCAAATTCACCAACGGCTTGCCAGCCTAAATAGCCTATAACTATGGCAGAAATGGTCATAATTGCAAACTGTACAACATCTGCCCAAACAATACCAGACATACCACCTAATAACGAATAGAATACGGCAAACAATGTGAAAATGGTACCATAAAAATGAGGTACATATTCTGGAGGAATAGCAAATGGAATGTAGTTACTGGCAAATTCCCATGGGATAAAAATTTCTACGAACTTTCCTAAGCCAATAAAACCATAGGCTAAATAACCTAAACATACCACTAATGCAAAAACAACAACAATGATGTGCGATAATTTGGCTCCATTACCAAAACCGAAACGTGTACCAATCCATTCGGCGCCAGTTGTAGCATTAGATCGTCGTAACCATTTAGACAAATAAACCATTAAAAATATCTGGTTGAAAACAGGCCATAGCCAAGGCACCCAAGCACTTTTTATACCGTAAACAAACATGAGTGTAACGAGCCAAATAGTACCAGAAATATCAAACATACCAGAGGCATTAGAAAGGCCTAATAAATACCAAGGAATTCTTTTTCCACCCAATAAATAATCATCTTTACTTTGTTGTGCTTTTTTTCGAAGCACTAAACCAATAACAATGATTGTGACTAAGTATAAAGCGATTATTAAAATATCGACTGTATGTAGTAGCTCCATGTAAATTAAGGATTAATCTGGTTAATGTCTTTTAAGAACAATGTTTCTGGTAGTGCTTTAAAATCCTTGAAATCAGGCTCGTTAACATGGCCTTTAAAGGGCATATAATGGTGTGTTTCGTCATGGTTTCTCCAGAATAAAATCCAACTAATTCCCGAATCTTTTATATTAGGATAAAGCACTTCAGTAAACCAGTTTTTAGTCGGAATTTTCTCTAATCCAGTTTCTGTAAAGGCAAATAGTTTGTCTTTTTTTGTAGCAATAGATTTTACAATAGCTAAATCGTTTACAACCGAAGTAATATATTCTTCAGCATCGTTGAAATCGTAAATGTCAGACCCTAAAATATCTACATAATCGTCACCAGGATAATACGTCATATAATTATCATCAGGATTTAATTTGTTTGGTGAGTAGGTGTATAATAAGTTGTTAACCTTATGTTTGTCTCGTAGTAGATGAACAGTCTGATGCCACAACTTTTTATAATCTGTAACATTACAATTATCTTTTCCCCACCAAAACCAAGAGCCATTCATTTCATGAAAAGGTCTAAATATTACAGGAATCTGTGTGTTGTTGTGCTCTAATGATTTAAAAAAACTAGCAACCCTTCCGACCCATAGCTCGTATTTTTCTCTGTGCGAACCACCTTCTAAAATATTAGCAACAGAAGGTGTTGTATCCCAAGAGTCGCCTCCAGA
The DNA here is from genome assembly GCF_015645385.1 of Winogradskyella marina. GTDB lineage: Bacteria > Bacteroidota > Bacteroidia > Flavobacteriales > Flavobacteriaceae > Winogradskyella > Winogradskyella marina. Next base: position 360,583 of record NZ_JADOET010000001.1, on the reverse strand, counting down.
TGTTGGGTTGTCCAGGTGCCAACTAACCGTAATGATTCCGCCTTTTTTATGAGCTTCTATTATAAGATTTCGCATTAAATCAAAAGGAACACCATCGAGATTTACATCAGAGCCATGTTCTATCCAACCAATATCAAAGCCGTAAACCGAAGGCTGGTCTTCAATCATATCAAAAACATCGCTTTTTTCAACATCAATATAATCCGATTTGTTCCAACCCATGCCATAAGACGTACAATCTTGATGACCAATTGCAAAGCCTTCTTGGGAAATAAGAAATAACTTTTTCCTCAGTAATTTAGAACTTTTTGATATGTTTTTGTCAACTAAATCAGGTTTTTTATAGTCACTTGTATAAATTGATTTACAAGAAAACATCGTAAACACTAATAGTACAGGTATAATCCGCTTGAGCATAAAATTTGTGTATTTGAAGTATTCTTAAAAAAGAATATCTGTATTTTAAATTAATTAATATTTTTACGTCTTCAATTATCAAATCTTTAAGATTTGTGTTTTAATTTTAGATATTTCAAATTTAAGGAACACAATTTTACATTGTTGATATTATTTTATCAATTTATTACACTATTATAAATCATTATTATGAATATTCTTAAAAACACACATAGAGAAATCACTCCGTTATCTCCAGAGGATAGTTTTTTAGTCTTTGATAGGGTGAAAGAAGATTTTGATTTTCCGATTCATTTTCACCCTGAATTTGAATTAAATTTTATTCATAATGGAAAAGGTGTAAAACGAATAGTTGGTGATAATATGGAAGAGATTGATGACATTGAATTGGTTTTGGTCGGTCCAAATTTGCATCATGGTTGGATAACTCATAACTGTAAAAGCAAATCAATTCATGAAATCACCATTCAATTTGATGAAAATTTATTTACGCAAGATTTTTTAAGAAGACGAATCATGAAACCTATAAGAGATATGTTTAAAAGATCTGTTCATGGTATTTTGTTTTCTAAAAAAACCGCTTCAATGTTATATGATAGAATTGCGCAAGTATCTCGTTTGGATGGCATGGATTATTTTTTAGAATTAATTTCCATCCTTCATGATTTGGCTAATTCAAGAAATCAACGTTTACTTTCAACATACACAGTTAATAGAGAGAACTTTGAAAATAGCGATAATATAAAAACAGTTTATGAGTATGTGCAGCGTAACTTCAGTGAAAAAATAACACTATCCGAAGTTTCTGAAATTGTGAATATGAGCAACGTGTCGTTTAATAGGTTTATGAAAAAAAGAACCGGAAAAACTTTTGTAGACTACGTTAATGATGTTAGGATTGGTTATGCGTCTATGTGGTTGTTAGAAAAAGACAATACTATTTCTGAAATTGCATTTAATTGTGGGTTTAATAATATTGCAAATTTCAATAGAGTGTTTAAAAAGCTAAAAAAGTGCACACCAACGCAATACAAAAATGAATTTTCAGGTATAAAACGTATCTTATAAACATCACTTCTTAGGTGTTTAAAATAGAGTTGTTATTTTCTAAGTAGGTCACTGAGATTTTATTTAAAAGTTTGAGTGGGTTGTAGTTGTTGTCTATACAATTTTATAAAAATCATGTATTATTTTGTCTAGTCGAATATATTTTATTAGTAAATGACAAAATAATATTAACAGTAAGTTAACAATTCCGTTAATTTTGAAATCGTCAATAAATGTCCTATAAAATTATTTATATAATAATTGTAGGGTGAAATAATTAAGAATTAACAATCAACTTCTACTAACATCTCTTAATATGCAAAAATCCGATTTTAAAAATATTTGTTGCAGCACTAAATATTGTTATTCATTCTTACTCCTTTTTTTAGTAGGACAATTTGCTGTTGCGCAAAACCAAGTAAAAGGAACCGTATCTGACTCTAATGGAGTAACGCTACTTGGAGTTTCTGTAATAGAAAAAGGAACTACAAATGGAGTTGTATCTGACTTTGATGGTAATTATGTTATTAATGTGAGTGAGAGTGCAACGCTGGTGTTTAGTTATGTAGGATTTGCAACTAAAGAAATTGAGGTAAACAATAAAGAACTCATTAATGTAACCTTAGTAGAAAGTGTTGAAGGTTTGAGTGAGGTTGTTGTTATTGGTTATGGCTCACAAAGAAAAGAGCAGCTAAGTGGATCGGTTTCTAGTGTAGATACCGAAGCCTTAGAAACAATACCTCAGGTTGGAATTGATCAAATGATGCAAGGTAGAGCAGCAGGTGTGAGTATTACTCAGAATTCTGGTCAGCCAGGTAGTGCTGTTTCTGTAAGAATTAGAGGTGTAAATACTATTACAGGATCTAGTGAACCTTTATATATTATAGATGGTGTGCCAGTGTCTGGAGATTCTAATAATACTGGTACTAGTGGAAGATCTATTGCAGATAACGGATTAGGTGAGAGCTCTGGGTCAACAGGTGTTAGTCCATTGTCAGCGCTAAACCCTAACGATGTTGAGTCTATTGATATCTTAAAAGATGCTTCTGCGACCGCAATATATGGATCAAGAGGGTCAAATGGTGTTGTAATTATTACAACCAAAAAAGGTAAAAATACTAAAGGAACACTCGCTTATAATACGTTTTTGGCCGTTCAGCGACCTACAAATTTAATTGAAGTTTTAGATTTACCTGGTTATGCAAGATTACAGAATGAAATAGGTGAAATATATGGTTTAAATCCTCGTATATCGTTTTTAAATCCTAGTTTATTAGGGCCAGGAACTAATTGGCAAAAAGAAATTTTTAGTGATGCAATTATGCAAAACCATCAAGTGTCTTTTTCTGGTGGTAACGATGGAATAAATTATTTCTTATCCTCAGGATATGTGGACCAGGAAGGAACAGTGATTGGTTCTTCTTTTGATAGAATTTCCTTAAGAGCTAATGTGAATGCTAAATTAAATAAGTCCATTAATGTTGGGGCCAGTTTTACAATGAGTAGAACAAATGAAAGCCTAACCTTAAATAACTCAACAAATGGTCTTATTGGGCTTTCACTGCGTAATAATCCTGCAACTGCTGTTTATAATCCAGACGGTTCGTTTGCTGGTCCTGTTACCAATGACGAAATTGCTTTTGGTATAAGAAACCCTATCGCTGAAGCGTTAAGCATTAGAAACAACTTAACAAGAAACAGGGTTTTAGGAAACATTTTTAGTGAGTTTAAATTATCAGAAAACTTTACATATAGATTAGAAGTAGGTGGTGATTTTGGAAATAATATTAGCAATAGATTTCAGCCGACATTTAGTTATGGTGCTATTGAAAGAGGAACTAATAGTTTAAACATTAGAAATGAAAACACCGATTTTTGGATCGTAAAGAACTTATTAACCTTTAATAAATCCTTTAACGATATTCACAACTTCACGGTATTGTTAGGGCACGAGGTACAAGAGTCTAGTTGGGAAGGTACAATCGCTCAAGATGGTGATTTTGTAAGTAATGATGTGCCAATTTTAGGTACAGGAGATGCTAATGATTTTACAGATCAATATAAAGGTAGTGCAGCCTTAGAGTCGTACTTTGGAAGATTAATTTACTCATTAGATAATAAGTATAACGTTACAGCTTCCCTTAGGGCTGATGGCTCTTCAAAATTTGCAGAAGGCAATAAATGGGGTTATTTTCCTTCTGTTTCGGCAGCATGGAGATTGTCTAATGAGAGTTTTATGGAAGGCTTCACTGCTATAGAAAATATAAAACTATACGGAGGTTATGGTGAAGTAGGAAATCAAAACATTCCCAACTTTGCGTATGGAGCACGATTAAATACTATTTCAACAGGAAATGGAACAGGATTCGAATATGCAAATTTTGCAAACGAAGACTTAACTTGGGAATCATCTACACAAACCAATTTAGGGCTAAACTTCACATTATTTAATTCAAGATTAAATACAACCGTTGAGGTTTACAAAAAAGTTTCAAAAGACTTCTTATACCAACTGGCAGTAACTGATTTTATTACGGGTGGAAATTCTCCAGGAGCAATTACTCCGCCTTGGGTTAACTTAGGGGAAATGCAAAATACAGGTATAGATGTTACGTTAAGCTATAAAACAGATGCAAAAGATTTTAATTGGAGTTCTTCTTTAACGGTTTCGCATTACAAAAACAAAGTAAATGCGCTTTTAGGAGATTTAACAATAAATGGAGATCTTACTTTAGATAATTCTAATCAGAATATAACACTAACCCAAGTTGGGCAACCAATAGGATTGTTTTATGGCTATCAAGTTGAAGGGCTTTTTAGAACCTTAGATGATATTAATGGAGCTCCAATACAATTTGGAAGACCGTTTGAAGATGCGCTTTTTGGTTCAACATGGTTGGGAGATGTAAAATATAAAGATGTAAGTGGTCCTAATGGCGTGCCAGATGGTGTTATTGATGGAGATGATAGAACGGTAATAGGAGATCCGCATCCAGATTTCACCTTTGGTTTTCAAAATTCATTCTCTTACAAAAGTTTTGACTTGTCTGTGTTTATGCAAGGATCCTACGGAAATGATATTTTTAATGCCATTGGTCGTTCTTTAACCGCTGGAAATAGAACTTTCACCAACCAATTGCCTTCAGTGTTAGATTATTGGTCTATTGATAATCCTAACGCAGGTTCTCCTAGGCTTGCTAGGAATGATACACCAAATATTAATATATCAGATAGGTATATAGAAGATGGTTCTTATTTAAGAATACAAAATGTAACTTTAGGTTATACGTTACCTAGTCGGTTTTCAAATGATATTGGCTTGAGTAAGCTAAAAGTATATGGTAGTATTCAAAACCTACACACATTTACCAACTACTCAGGTTATGATCCAGAAGTAGGTGCTTATAACCAAAATGCACTTTTATTAGGTGTGGATAATGGACGTTACCCATCACCGAGAACATTTACGTTAGGAATCAATGTTGAATTTTAAAAACCAAGATAAAATGAATAATTTATTACGAACTAAGTTTTTACTGACTTTGGCAGTGTTGTTTCTTCTGCCATCATGTACTACGGAATTTTTGGATAGACCACCAGAAGATTCGTATAACGTAGTAGACTTTTATCAAACGGAAGAACAGGTTAATTCAGGAACAAATCACTTATATTCTAAACCTTGGTTTAATTTCATCTCTAATGTGTCTTGGTGTATTGGTGAGTTAAGTTCTGGTAATGGACGTACTTGGGATCCTAGAAATGCTGATTTTACAAATTTTGCTATAACCGGAGAACACGGAACATTAACACAGGCTTGGGAATCTTTATATGCTGTAGTGGCGCAAGCAAACTCAGTTATTAATACGTTGCCAGAATTTGTGAGTCCAGATGTTTCTCAAGATGTCGTTAATAATGCCATTGGAGAAGCGCGTTTTATTCGTGGAACAGCCTATTTTTATCTTGTACGTATTTTTGGCTCTATTCCTATTATTGCAGATAATGACGAATATATATTAGAACCGGTTGTTCCTAGAAACCCAGAATCTGATGTCTATGAATTTATTAAAAGAGATTATCAATTTGCAATAGATCACTGTTATCAAAAAATTAGAGGTGGTAGTTACGATTTAAATGCAAAAGTATCTAGCGGTTCAGCAAAGGCAATGTTAGCTAAGATTCATTTGTATGAACAAAATTATACAGAAGCATTTCAATTATCTCAAGAAGTAATTAATTCAGGGGAGTTTAAACTGTATGGAGGCGATGCAGGAGATGGTGATCCTTCAGGTAGTTATTACGATTTGTTTTTAACTGCTAATGATAACAATCCAGAATCAATTTTTGCTCTGCAATGGTCAACATCTGGTCAATATGCAGAAGGTAATGGTATACAATCTCTTTTTGCACCAGCTGGTGTTACTGGGTTTTCAGACGGATGGTCTGCTGTAGGACCGTCGTTAGATTTGCAAGATGCTTATGAAGATACAGAGCAAGACGTTCGGTATTATGCCACAATTATGGATCCTGGTTCGTATTACGGAGACTTAAACGGAGGTTATGCCGTTTCTGAGAACATAAATCATCAAGGCACAAATGCTGGAATAAAAAAATATGTAGTAGGAAATGCGGCCACTAATGGCGGTGGAGCTCAACAGAGCTATCCAAATAACACGTATATTCTTAGGTATGGTGAATTGTTATTAATAAATGCAGAAGCAGCACTTATGGGTGGAGGCTCAAGTTCTTTTGGAGCAGAATCTCTTAATAAAGTTCGAAGACGTGCCGGTTTAGAAAATATTGATAATCCTACGGTTGATGACGTTTTTCAAGAAAGACGAATTGAGTTGGCTTTTGAATTTGAGTTTTGGTACGATGTTGTAAGACGAGGACCTTCTTTTGCTATGAGCTATTTAAGCACTACAGAACGAGGAACGTTTAACAATGATACAACTCCTCCTACTGTGAACTCTGAGATGTATAGTCCTACAATGGATGATATGCTTTTCCCATATCCTACAAACGAAATTCAAAATAACCCAGCACTTCAACAACCACCAGTGCCTTATAATTTTGGAGAATAAAAATAAAAAAGAAGATTATGAAAAAAAATAGTGTCACATTGAACAACATATCTGCTTTCTTTTTAATGCTGTTAGCCTTAATTCAGTTAACGTCTTGCGAAAATGAATTCCACAAGGATTCAATTCCAGAAGCAACAGCACCGCCGGTTATTCATAGTGTAAGTGAGGCGAGGGAAGATGTGCCTGTAACACAGGGAGTATTGGAAGGAACGTACATTATAAGAGGTGAGAATTTAGCGTCATTAATATCAATTGACTTTAATGGTTTTCCTGCAGGCTTTAATCCGGCACTTTTAACGGATAATATAGCGTTTGTGGAAGTGCCAGAAGATGCGCCATATATCGATCAAGAAAATATTCTACGATTAGAAAATTTGAAAGGTGCAACCGAGTATGATTTTTCTCTACTATCAATTGATGGATTTACTGAAGAAACGGTAGATGGAGTAAAAACAGTTACTCTTCAAGGAGGTGATTTTACAGATACAGCTTCGGTTACTTTCGTTTCAGGATCTGAAGAAAACGGTAATCTAGTAGAGGCACCTGCAACAATTTTATCTATTTCTCAAACAGAAGTTGTTGTAGAAGTACCATCAGGAGTAGAACAAGCGTTTATTTATTTAGCGACGAGTAGAGGTGCTGTGGCACAATCGGATTCTTATGGATTTAGTTATTCTATTTTTATTGATGCTTTACATGCTGATTGGTCAACCAGTGAATGGGGTGGAACTCATGATTTGGCTTCTACCGAAGTTGCATTAGGTGAATTTTCAATAAAAAGTGTCAGAGAAGCATGGTCTGGCCTTACGTTCTTAGCACCAAATATTCCTTTTGATGAATATGATGCCTTAACGGTTTCTGTTTATGGAACAGGTTCAGCGGGAGATAAAGTACAAATTGCTTTAAATGATTTTGATGGAGCCCAAACAGTACAACCTATAGATCTAATACCTGGAGAATGGAATAAAGTGGTTATTCCGTTGTCAGATTTTTACCCTAATGGTGGTGCGCCAGATACAATATTTAGAATGGATTTTCAAGAATCTTCGAATACAGGATTAGCACAATACATTTTCTATATAGATGATTTTGGTTTCCTATAATAGAAGTCGACCAGAAGAAATTTTAAACTAATTATCTAAAATATTTATAATGAAAGTATCTAAAATTTTATATATCACTTTGCTTTTTGGCTTTACATGCTTTTTTTCGTGTAAGGATGATGATGATATGTTTCAATCATCAAGCAGCCCAAAAAACATAACCGAAATTATATCGGAGAGTCCTAATTTATCTTTACTTTCTGATGCTTTGGCAGATGTGCGCTTAGACTCTACGTTAAGCAGTACAACAACCTATACGGTTTTTGCGCCAAATAATTCGGCATTTGGTAATTCAGACATAAGCTCATTAACAGGAGAGGCATTAGAAAATGTTTTATTAAACCATGTATTAAGTACGGTTACTGCTGATTTTACAGGAGCCATGGAAACAGGTTATTTAAAGACCTTGGCAACTGGTCCAGATGGGAATAATATTAGTTTTTATACAAATACGGAAGATGAAATAGTATTTAATGGTATGGCTTCATTGGTCGATAATTCTTTTGATATAGGAGCAACAAATGGCATTCTTCATACCGTAGATGCTGTTTTAACGCCTCCAACTGTATTAGACCATGTTGTCGCAAATCCGGATTATTCTAGTTTTGCCAGTGCAATTGAGTTAGCTGGATTAGGGGAAATGTTATCTATATCAAACACAGCAAACGAAAATTATCCTTATACGTTGTTTGCACCAAACAATGCTGCATTTGAAGCGTTAATGGCTCAGGTAAATGGAGCGTTTGGTTGGACAAGCTTATCTGATGTTCCGGAGGAGGTTTTACAACAAATCTTACAGTATCATGTGGTAACAGGTGCAAATACACTTGCTGCAGATGCTGATGGCTCAACACAGACGTCAATGCAAGGCGATTCATTTGCTATTAGTGGAACTGTTATAGATGATACGTCTTATAATAATGCAAATATTGTTTTAACGGATATTCAGGGGATTAATGGTGTTGTGCATGGTGTAGATAAAGTATTATTACCAGAAGACGTTTTTCAAAGTATTTTAAGTGCAACCCTTAACATTGTTGAAAGATGTAATGATAGAGGATTTACAACATTTTTAGACGCTGTAGAAAAGGTGAGTTTAACAAATAGCTTATCAACGGATGAGTTAACTGCTTTTGTGCCAAACAACGACGCATTTATTGGGCTTTTTGCAGCTATAAATAATTTTGAAACTTTAGATGATTTTGATACACCTGAAGAATTAGCTGTATTAACCGATTTAATAAATTATCACCTTCATACAGGAAGTTTAATGGCTAGCCAGTTAACATATGGAGGTGCGATATCAACACTATATGGTGACGATATTACTGCAGACTTATCAGGAGACGATGCGCGATTATTACCTTCTTTTGGTGACGCCATACCATCTACTATTACCACAGGAAATATAGGTGCCAATAACGGAGTTATTCATGAAATTAACCGCGTTTTAATCCCAGAAGGATTATTAAGTGCTCTTGGAATTGAAACAGGCGCTGGAGGATTATGTCCTGTAGGAGATCCTTCAATGGTATTCTTCGATTGGGATGCCAATGGGTCTTGGTGGGGAAATGTTACCGCAGAAAATACGGCAGCCTTAAGTATTGATGGTAGTTCATATGGTAGAGCAAATTTCCAAACTGGAGGTGTAGGTTGGCAAGATTTATTTTGGAGAAATGATGCGGGAACGTTTAATGGTGCTTCAGCTGTGGGTAGTAACTTGAGTAATTTCTCATTAAAATTCGATATAAATGTCATTGAACCATTAACTGATGGTGCTTTTAGAATTAGATTCAATGATGCAGATGGAGTAGATGCGTTTTACGATTGGGCACCTTGGAATGATACCGGAGAACCTTTTACGACTGATGGATGGGAAACTGTTGAAATTCCGTTATCTGTTTTAGGAGTTCCAGATTTTAGTTTAGTTGATGCGGAGTTCGGAATGGCATTCGAAGGAGCAGATGTGCTCTTAAACTTTGCAATAGATAATGTACGATTTGATACACCAGGATGTGGAGGGCCAGATCCTATAGATGATACTTCATTAGTGTTCTTTGATTGGGATGCGAATGGGCCATGGTGGGGAAATGCTGTGGCGGAAAACGATGTTTCACTAAGTTTAGATGGTAGTGCTTATGGTAGAGCAAACTTCCAAACAGGAGGTGAAGGATGGCAAGATTTATTCTGGAGAAATGATGCCAGTACTTTTCATGGAGCATCTACGGTTGGGTCAAATTTATCTGGTTATGTATTAAAATTTGATATTAATACCATAGAACCACTAACGGCAGGCATGTTTAGAGTTAGATTTAATGATTCAGATGGTGTCGATGCCTTTTATGATTGGGCACCATGGAATGATACAGGTGAAGCCTTTGATTCTGAAGGCTGGACCACCGTATCTATACCGTGTTCCGTATTAGGAGTTCCAGATTTTAGTCTCGTGGACGCAGAATTTGGGATGGCATTTGAAGGAGCAGATGTATTATTAAATTTTGCAATAGATAATGTGCGTTTTGAAGCTTTATAACAATTGATTTGTAGCGAGTCGAAATCCCTGTAATTATATTTTTTACAGGGATTTCCCTTTTCTATCAACTTCAAAATAATTAAAATTGATTATAATCTTCTATATTTTTCCTAAACGTTGATGTGAAAAAAAGTAAATTCGTTGAAGGATGTGTAATTACACATGATGTTAGAATATGCTGTGAATGCTAGTGAACTAGCGTTAATTAACGCCGTAAATAAAAAGCTGTAAATTAAAAAACCCTCGAAAACATAGAGTTAACGAGGGTTTTAAGGTGGTGCCTCCAGGAATCGAACCAGGGACACAAGGATTTTCAGTCCTTTGCTCTACCAACTGAGCTAAGGCACCAGTTGCTTAATTAAGCGGGTGCAAATATAGAAGCATTTTTATTATTCACAAAAAGAATTTGCTAAAATTTGATTTTATAAATTTGTAACTTATAATTTACTTATGAATCTTATTGTAGATGTGGGAAATACGTATGTTAAGTTTGCTGTTTTTAATAAGGCAGATTTAATTTATAAATTGAGTTTTAAGCTAAACGAGTTTAAAATTCAATATAAAACTTTGAAAAAAAGCTTTCCAAAGTTGGAAAAAGCAATTATTTCTTCGGTTGGTCACTTATCTGATGAGCACGTAGAATTAATAAAAAATGATTTAATTGTTATTGAATTAAGTTCAAACGTAAACTTCCCGTTTAAAAATGATTATCAAACACCAAAAACATTAGGTGTAGATCGTATAGCTTTGGTTTGTGCGTCAGTAAACCAGTTTCCTAATAATAATGTCTTAATTATAGATGCTGGTACCTGTATAACTTACGATTTTGTGACTCATGAGAATCACTATTTGGGAGGTGCTATTTCGCCTGGAATACGATTGCGATATATAACATTGAATAATTTAACCGCAAATCTTCCGTTATTAGAGACAAAACAGCCTAATAATATTGTTGGAGACTCTACGGAGGCCTCTATTCATTCGGGTGTAGTTTATGGTGCAATTAAGGAAATAGATGGAGTAATTGACCAATATCGAGAAGATTATTCAGATTTAACAGTTATTTTAACAGGTGGAGATAGCAATTTTTTGTCAAACCAATTAAAAAATACCATATTTGCGAAATCAAATTTTCTTTTGGACGGTTTGAATTTCATTCTAGAATATAATTCAAAATAATGATAAAACGATTCATTGTAATATGTATTACAATTATAGGTTCTGCAGCTTTTGCACAACAAGGTACTAGTTCTCCATATTCTTTTTATGGTATTGGAAGTCTTAAGTTTAAAGGTACTGTAGAGAACCAGAGTATGGGAGGAATTGGTGTGTACTTAGATAGTATACATTTTAATTTAAAAAATCCAGCATCTTACGCAGGAAACCCATTAAAAGGGCCTTATTTTAATGGAGAAAGTAGACCTGTAAAGTTTACGGTTGCCGGTACAATGACCAATACAACATTAAAAAGTAACTCTGGAGATGCAAAAACTAATAATGCTATTTTCGATTATTTGGCTGTATCTGTGCCAATGGGAAAATTTGGAGTTGGCTTTGGTTTACTGCCTTTTACATCAGTAGGTTATAAGCTCGATCTTATTAATGACGACAATGTCTTAGAAAATCGTTTCAACGGTGAAGGAGGTTTAAATAGAGTGTTTGCTGGTGTTGGCTATCAGATTACAGAAAAACTGAGCGTTGGTATGGATATTAATTATAACTTCGGAAACATTCAAAATAATGCACTAGAAGTAGAGTATTCTAATGGTCAAGTAGTGCAATACCAAACGGTTGAATTTAATAGGTCTGATTTGAGTGGTTTAAATTTAAACTTTGGTCTAAGCTACAAAACCATGATTACTGATAAGCTAGAGTTGTCAACTACAGCCACATTTGCTCCAGGAAGCAAACTTAATTCAGATAACGTTAGGTCGTTTTCTACAGTTACTTTAGATGCGACTACTCTCGAAACATCATCGACATCAAATACTATTGATGTAGATCTTGAGGCTCAAAATCTTAAAAACACAAAATTAACCTTGCCGTCAACGTTATCCTTAGGAGTAGGTGTTGGTGATCCAAAATCTTGGTTTGTTGGTACAGAATATACCTATCAGACTGCAAGTGATTTTTCTAATCCGGTATTTCCAAACTTGCCTTCTAACTATGAAAATTCTTCAAAAATAGCGGTTGGTGGTTTTTATATTCCAGATTATAATGCTTTCTCAGGATACTTTAAAAGAGCGGTTTATAGAGCAGGATTTAATTTTTCAAATACAGGTTTAGTTATAAAAGATGAGTCAATAAAAGAGTTTGGCATGTCTTTTGGACTAGGTTTACCAGTTGGAAACCGAAACTTATTCTCTAATGCCAATTTAGGCTTAGAATTCGGAAAACGAGGAACAACTAATAAAAACTTAATTCAAGAGAATTTTATAAGCTTTAATGTGAGTTTATCATTGAACTCTAGATGGTTTGAACAAAGAAAGTATAACTAACAAATATTAATTATTAATTAAAGATGAAGACGAGAATTACTATTTTATTTTTTGCACTCCTTATGAGTGTTAACTTAGGATTTGCTCAAGAGGACAATCAAGAACTTTGTATGAACAACCTATCAATGTTTGATAGTTATGTAAAGAGTAAAAAATATGATGACGCTTATGGCCCGTGGAAAATTGTAAGAGAAAAGTGTCCTAAATTCAATAGAGCTATTTATGTTCATGGTGAGAAAATCTTAAAGCATAAGATAGAAACGTCTACTGGTGCAGAGCAAGTAGCACATATCGAAGACTTAATGTTGTTGCACGATCAGAGTAGAGAGCATTTTGAATCTAGATATTCGCTTGGTGAAGTATTAGTTGATAAAGCTAATTTAGCATACAAATATAGAAAAGTGCTAAATAAATCTGACCAAGAGATTTATAACATGTTTGATGAAGCCTATAAAAAAGATCCTAAAAATTTTAAAAGTGCAGTTGGTCTTTATACTTACTTTTCTTTAGCAGTAGATTTATATGATGCAGGTGCGCAAACTTCAGATGATGCTCAAAAAATGTTTAATAAGTATGATGATGTAAACGAAATTATTGAAAAGCGAATTGCTTCAATGACTACGGAATTGATTAAATATGCTGAAAAAGAAGAAGCTGGAGGAACACTTACTAAAACGGAAGGACGTTATAAGTCAAGTTATGAGTCTAATATAGAGGCTTTTGAAAATCAGATTTTAGGAAGTATGGACAAAAAGCTTGGTGATAGAGCTAACTGTGACGTTTTAGTTCCTCTTTATGAAAGAGATTTTGAAGAAAACAAAACAAATAGCGAGTGGTTACAGCGTGCAATGAATAGAATGTATGCTAAAGAGTGTAAAGAAGATCCGTTATTCTTAAAGTTAGTTCAACAAAAGAATACTATCGAGCCAAGTGCAGATACTGCATATTACCTTTACATACTTACAGGTGAGCAAAAATACATAGACCAAACAATAGAGTTGTCAACAGACCCTTTAAAAAAGGCGAAGTTATATAAAGGTTTAGCTAATGAGCTTAAGTCTAAAAGAAGCTACGGAAAAGCAAGACAATATTATATGGAAGCTTTAAAACTTAATCCTGCAGATGGTTCACCACATTTAGCAATTGCAAATATGTATGCGGCTAGTGCAAACAGTTGTGGAGACACTAACTTTAACAAAAGAGCAGTATTTTGGTTAGCTGCAATTGAGGCAGAAAAGGCAGGTAGAGTTGATGGTCGTTTAAAAAAGACAGCAGCGCAAACAGCCGCTAGTTATAGAGCTAAAGCGCCTAACAAAACAGAAATATTTAACTGTACTTGTGCAGGAGAAGTAATTAAAATTGGTTGCTGGATAGGACGTTCTGTAACTGTACCTAAAGGTTAATTGAAAACAAAAAATTCACATATCATTAAAAACCTAGTCACAGCAATTGTTGTGACTTTGTTTTTTTCATGTAACAATGACTTTAACGAGGTTCAAAAAGTGGGTGTGTTGCAGAATCAACCTATTGGTGAAGCTGAACATATAGACTTAAAATATACCGAGTTAAAAGAAGATACAGTGAGGTTAGTTGCCAATCTGTTAAGTCCAAAAATGTTAGATTATTCTAATCGGAATTTTCCCTTTAATGAGTTTCCGATAGGTATAGAGCTTAAAATATATGACGAAAACAATAATAAGACGACGATAACGTCTAACTACGCTATTGTTTATAAAGAAACTGATATTATTGATTTACGAGACGATGTTAGAATTATTACATCCGAAAACGATACGTTATTTACCGAGCAATTGTATTACAATCAAAAACTAGAATGGTTGTTTACAAATGAATCCTTTTTGTTTAAGCGTTCTATTGGACCTTTACATGGTGTTTTATTAGATTCGGATAAAGAATTTAAAAACTTTCAGATGTTAGAAATGGGAGGTGATTTCCAAATTGATAATTAACTATCTTTACCAAAATATATTTTACATAACATATAAGACAAGCCTGTTAAGATTATATTGCTCAGCTGAGTGATTACATAGTAAACGGCATGTCATAGTTGAAAAAAATTACACATATGAAATTAACGAGGATCTTTCAATACGCTTACCTTGTTTTTGCAGCTTTATTCTTGTACGATGTTGTGATGACATGGATAGATGAACAAGTCGTTGCTTACATATCTTTAGGGCTTGCTGCATTAGCAATTTTTATGTTTTTCTTTAAAAAACGATTTAATAATAAACTTGAAGACCGAAATAATAAGTAATTTATGACGGCTGACATAGTCATTATTATAAGTACACTTATACTTTCAGCTTTTTTCTCTGGTATGGAAATCGCTTATGTCTCTTCGAATAAAATTCATATCGAATTAGAGAAGAAACAAGGAGATTTTTTAGGAAAGATTTTAGGAAAGCTTACCGCAAAACCATCAAAATATATTGCCACAATGCTTATTGGAAACAATATTGCATTGGTGATCTATGGTTTTAAAATGGGTGAGGTTTTGGTGCGTTGGTTTCAAACCATGTTACCTTCAGACAGTACGGCTTTAACCTATTTGTTTTTAGATTTGCAACTGTTAACACAGACGGTAATTTCAACCTTGGTTATTTTAATTACTGCAGAATTTTTACCTAAAGTATTCTTTCAAATTTATGCCAACACTTTATTAAAGGTGTTAGCATTTCCAACCTATATATTCTATGTGTTGTTTTCGTGGGTTTCAGATTTTATTATTTGGATTTCAGATGCCGTTTTAAAATACATTTTTAGAGCTGATGGTGAAGATGTCGTTTTAGCAATGACCAAAGTAGAATTAGGTAATTACATTACGGAACAAATGGAATCCGTTGAAAATCATGATGATGTAGACAGTGAGATTCAAATTTTTCAAAATGCTTTAGAGTTTTCAGAAGTGAAAGCACGTGAGGTTATGGTACCACGAACTGAGATAACTGGTGTAGAGATTTCAGATTCTATCGAAAATTTAAGACAGCTTTTTATAGAAACAGGTCGAACTAAAATCATTGTTTACAAAGATAGTATCGATGATATTTTGGGTTATGTACATTCTTTTGAATTGTTTAAAAAACCAGAAACGATTAAGTCCATTATAATTCGTGTGGCTTTCGTGCCAGAAACAATACTTATTAAAGATGTGTTGAGTATTTTGACTAAAAAGCGTCGAAGTATGGCTGTTGTAATTGACGAATATGGTGGAACTTCTGGAATTATGACGGTTGAAGATATTGTTGAAGAATTATTTGGTGAAATTGAAGATGAACACGATATCATTGAGATGATAGAGGAGCAAATTAATGACAATACCTATAAGTTTTCAGCACGTTTAGAAGTGGATTATATTAACGAAACTTATAAGTTAAATCTTCCTAAGAGCGAAAATTATGAAACCTTAGGTGGATTAATAGTGCATGCTACAGAAGGAATTCCTCAAGAAAACGACGATGTACACATCGAAAATTTCAAATTTACAATTACAGAAGTGTCTTCTACAAAAATTGATGAGGTTTTAGTAAAGGTGCTTGATGTAGATTAGCAATTTTTTAGGGCATCAAAACGTAACATTTGGTCCATATTTCTGCACATTAAAGAGAAGAATTTTATGCGCCTTTCACATAAATTTTGAATAAAGCTTCTATCACTTATAAAAACTACACTTCTCCTTTTATTATTTACAATAAAATACTATTTTCGCAGACTTATTTACACCAAATTAAAGATATTACAAAAAGACTATGGCAGTTTTAAATAAAATTAGACAACGCTCACTGGTATTAATATTAGTAATTGCATTAGCATTATTTTCATTCGTAATTGGAGATTTATTCAAAAATTCTGATGCTCTAACAGGAGGATCTCAAGATGTAATAGCGACCATTAATGGTACAGATATCAACAGACTAGAGTTTCAGCAAAAGGTAAAAAATTACCAAGATAGAGCAGGTGGAGCACAAACGTCTACACAATCTATGAATGCGATTTACAATCAAGAGGTTCGTAAAATCGTATTACAATCAGAAATTGATGAATTAGGATTGTCTGTTGAAAAAGATGAAATGAGAGATTTGTTGAAGACTAGTTTTTCGTCATATCCAGAATTTCAAGATGCAAACGGAAACTTTGATGTTAATCGTTTAAATGCATTTATAGCGAATTTAAAAGATTTAAACGGAGAAACTGCTCCATTAGGAAACTTCCTTGTTAACTATGAAAGCTGGACAAACAACGAACAAACTATTGCAGCAAACGCAATTCAGCAAACCTATTACAACCTCGTTAAAGCAGGTATAGGAACAACTATTGCTGAAGCAGAAGAAGATTATTTAGGAGATTCTAAAACGGTAGATATAAGTTACGTTCAAGTACCATACACAACTATTGCAGATAGTCTAGTTGCGGTTTCTAAAAGTGAAATAACTGCTTATATGAAAGACCATGAGGATACCTATAAAACGGATGCTACTAGAGAAGTTGTATATGTAGAATTTAAGGAAGAGCCTTCTAAAGCAGATGAAGATGAAATAAAAGCAGAGCTGTTAGCATTAAAGTCAGATAGAACAGAATATAACGACAATAGTAAGAATACAGATACAATTCCTGGATTTGATTCTGCTACAGATATTGAAGAGTTTGTAAATACATATTCTGCTATAAAATACAACGATGCTTTCTTAAGAGCTGGACAATTACCAGCTGTAGCTAAAGATACTTTAATGAAATTAGGTGTTGGTAGTTATTACGGACCTTATAAAGATGGTGAATACTATAAATTATCTAAAGTTGTTGCAACAAAACAATTACCAGACTCAGTAAAAGTGCGTCATATACTAGTGCCTTTTGTAGGTGGACAAAGAGCAGATGCGTCTGTAACAAAAACTCCAGAACAAGCAAAGGCAACTGCAGATAGTATTTTTGCAAAAATTCAAGGTGGTACTAAATTTATGGATTTATTAGAATTATCTTCTGATAAAGTAAGTAATGAGCAAGATGGTGAAATTGAATTTGACTATTTAGCAGGAATGGCACCAGAATTTAAAGCCTATGCTTTTGATAATAACGAAGGTGATATTGATGTTGTACGTACGTCTTTCGGATACCATATTATTGAAATATTAGAACAAAAGAGTTTTAATAAAGCAGTAAAAGTTGCGACAGTTGCTAATAAACTTGAACCATCTGATAAAACACTTCAAGATGTATTTAATGTAATGTCTAAGTTTGAAATTGCTATAAAAGATGGTGATTTTAATGAAATTGCAAAAGAGCGTAATTTAACTGTAAAGCCAATTACATTTAATGCTTTAGACGAAAATATTCCAGGTCTTGGAAGTCAGAGAGAAGTTGTAAGATGGAGTTTTGATGAAGATACAGAAGCAGGCGATTACAAGAACTTTGCCATATCTAATTTCGGATTTATAGTTGCTAAAGTTGTTGAGGTTAGAGAAGAAGGGTTAATGAGTACTGAAGACGCATCAATCACAGCTTTACCAGAAATTAGAAAAGAAAAGAAAGCGAAGTTAATTCGTGAAAAAATTACAGGAACTACGGTTGCAGAAATCGCTAAGAATCAAGGTCAGAACGCTAGAACAGCAGCAGCTGTTACCATTAAAAACACGACCTTATCTGGTGCAGGTGTTGAACCTAAAGTTGTAGGAGCAGCATTTGGTTTAGCAGAAGGTGAAACGTCTAAGCCAATTGATGGCGAAAAAGGTGTTTACGTTGTAAATGTTACTAAAGTAAACGAGGCTACTAAGTTAGATAACTACGGAGCTATTGTGAATAGATTAAATGCTGAACGTAGAAATGCTGTACAGACTAAAGTGTATTCAGCTTTAGAAGAATCTGCAGAAATAGAAGATAATAGAGCTAAAACGGTGTACTAACCAACAAGCATTAAAATTATTTTGAAATGGCTTTACAGAAATGTGAAGCCATTTTTTTATCCTGTAAGGTTTCAAAAACCATGTAGGGATTTAAAGGTAGATAAAGTCAAAGTTTAGTCTTTATATTAAAACCATATCCTCATAAGGTAGAACAGTCTCAAAACCCTTGCTATTAAAATACGTTGAAGGATTTTCTTCACTTGCCACTAAAATAAAATCGCCTCCCCAAGCACCTAAACTTTTTATGGCACCATTAAAATCTGAGAATAATCGTGATTGAATAGGGGCTTGTTGAATGAGATTGGAGATAATGTTTTCATGGGCTTCAATCAAATTTTGAAATTCTATAAGCGACTTACAAACAAGCATTGCTTCAGTAATAGAATTGATGTCATCAATACTATTAGAATTTATGTTTCCAAGCGCTTTATAAGCTGAAATCCCATCACGACTGTTTTGTTTCTCATTGAGATAAACAAAATACAGTTGGTGTTTAAATTCAGGTTGAAACGTTACAGGTTTTACATTTGGATTTTTTTGATGCTTTTGAAGTTGAAATGATATGGCGTAATTATTTTTAGCACAAGCAATATCATAGCCGCTTCCACCAAATGTTTTTTCGAGTAATTGATAGGCATCAACATGTGCCCACTCTGCAATATTATTTATTAAAGTCGAAGAAGTGCCCAAACCCCAAAGCCGATTAAAATCTTGATGTGTTGTAATATCAAATCCTTGATTAGACTTTAAGAATTCAGGATTCAAGTTTTTGGCCACATTTAAAATTTGGATTAAGCGTTCTTTTACGTCTTGGCCTTTAATCTTTTTTTGAGGGTTTGCTGTTTCATTGAGCGCAGTAGATGTGTCTTCATAAGAAATTGTGCACTCAAACCAAACCTCATTCAGCTCATTATAGCTCTTCCAATTAATAACATTAAAATCATTAGACTTAATAACCAAACTCTGTCCATATTTTGTGGGAATAGCCAAAGCTTTCGCACCATCTAAGACAGCATATTCTGCCGTTAGTAATAGTTTTCCGTTGCTTCGGTATGTTGTTGCTTTGTCGTTCAAAAATGATCGAAATTAAGGTGTTGAGTTATTATGGCTTTGCGTCTCTGGGTCGTTGCGCGATACTATTCATCCGAGTGTGCTTTCGAATTTTGTTTTTACAATTTATCTACTCACGTATGTTTTTTAAAGCTTCCACAACAGCACTATGCGTTACCACATTCGTTTTAAAATGTTCAACAAGTGTTACTTTTTCTTTATCTGTAGCTTCAAACTGATTCAAGATGTTCATTAAGTGCATTTTCATGTGTCCTTCTTGAATTCCTGTTGTTGTTAAGGATTTTACAGCTCCAAAATTTTGCGCTAATCCGGCAACAGCAACAATTTTCATTAAGTCTTTTGCTGTTGGTTTTTGTAACATTTCTAAGGATAACTTTACTAAAGGATGTAAGTTGGTTAAACCACCAACAGTTCCTAAGGCTAATGGGATTTCAATCCAAAATTTAAAGATACCATCATCCACCGAACAATGTGTTAAACTAGTGTAGCTACCATCTTTTGCGGCATAAGCATGTACACCAGCTTCAACGGCTCTAAAATCATTTCCTGTCGCCAAAACAACAGCGTCAATACCATTCATTATGCCTTTGTTATGTGTTACCGCTCTGTAAGGTTCTATTTCTGCAATGGTAACGGCTTGTTTAAATTTTTGTGCAAAGTCTTCCGGATTCGGAATGTCTTTACTTTTTAAATCTTCAACTTTACATGAGACTTCAGCTCGCACCAAACATTGTGGTACGTAGTTAGAAAGAATACTCATAATTATATCTAGGTTTCCTTCTAACGATTTTTCAGCTTCACTTTTCAGAGTTTGTGCAAATTGTTCTAAACACGAGTTTATGAAGTTGGCTCCCATTGCATCGAGCGTTTCAAACGTAGCATGCAATTGATAATAGTTTTCAAGCTCTTTTGTTTTGTCTTTTAATTCAATATTTAAAATGCCACCACCGCGATTTTGCATGCTTTTCGTGATTGATTGAGTGTCCTCAAAGAACTTTTGCTTAATCACAGTATCTATATAAAGCTTTAAATCCTCGTTATCTCCATCATAAGTAAAATGAACTTGCCCGATTTTTTCAGTCGATATGACTTCAGCTTTAAAACCACCACGTTCTAACCAAAACTTAGCCGCTTTACTCGCCGCTGCAATGACTGAACTTTCCTCAATGGCCATTGGAATAGTATAAAACGTATCGTTAATTCGAAAATTTGGTGCAACACCTAATGGTAAATAATAATTTGTTATGGTATTTTCAATAAACTCATCGTGTAACTTTTGAAGTTTTTTATCAGTATTCCAATAGTTTTGAATAAGTTGTCTTGCGTTGTCTTTGTTGGTAAAATAGGTGTCTAAAAGCCACTCAATCTTTTCGGATTTAGATAGCTTAGAAAAGCCAGAAATCGTATTTGGCATCGTAGTATTGATTTTTTGTTTTTGGTCGGAAATACAACAAAATAAAAAACAGTTTCTATTCGCGATATTTCTCTTTATTTTTTAATCGTCTGATGCTAAGGCTTCACCTCAGAGAAATAAAAATAAATCACATCAAAAATAATTTATTTTGTAAAATTCGTCTATTGCCGACCAAAAACTTTTTAGTAAAAACAAAGATACTAGGATTGGAATAAAATGTTGGTATAATCGGTTGTAAATGCCTATTTAGTGTTAATAATAGTGATTTTTTGCATAATTTTTAGTAAACTTGGCATTGCTTTGTTGAAACATAAAATTTATGAGCTTGAGACACGTTGCGGCTGTATTCGCCTTTTTAATGACTTCCTTAGTTTTTTGTCAGGAAAAACAACTTACACTTCAAGAAATCTGGAGTGGTGAATTTAGAACAGAAGGTATGCAAGCCTTACATTCCATGGCGAATGGGAACCAGTATTCGGTGTTAAATTTTGATAGGCAAAGCCGAACTTCAACCATAGATATTTACGATTATAAGACATTAAAAAAAGTGAAGACCTTAGTCTCTTCCGCGGATATTTCTGAGATTAGAGGTTTCTATGATTATTCATTTAGTGCCGATGAATCTAAACTAATCTTAACTACAAAATCGGAACCTGTATTTAGACGTTCGACTTTAGGTGAGTATTATATTTATGATATCGCATCAAAAACAGTAACCAAAGTATCTGATGATTTGGTGCAAGAACCAACATTATCACCAGATGGTACTAAAGTAGCGTATGGATTTGAAAATAATTTATATGTAAAAAACTTAACATCAGGAAAGGTTGATCAAATCACAACAGATGGTGAAAAAAATAAAATAATCAACGGTATTACAGACTGGGTTTACGAAGAAGAGTTTGCTTTTGTAAGAGCTTTTGATTGGAATGCAGATAGCAACCAAATTGCCTATATTAAGTTTGATGAGTCTGAAGTGCCAGAATTTTCAATGGATGTGTATGGTTCAGAATTGTATCAAACGCAGCACGTGTTCAAATACCCAAAAGCAGGTGAAGCAAATTCTAAAGTGTCTTTGCAATTGTATAATGTAGATGACAAAAGCACCATAGAATTAAGCGAAGGTAAACCAGGTGATTTTTATATTCCTAGATTACAGTGGACAAATGACCCTAATATTTTAAGCGTTCAATTTATGAACCGTCATCAAAATGAGTTAGATCTTATACTTTTTGATACTAAAGAAAAGACAATGATTAATGTACTAGCTGAGATAGATAAAGCGTATATAGATGTAACTTTTAATCTTACATTTTTAAAAGATAATAGTTTTATATGGACGAGTGAAAAAGATGGTTTTAACCATATTTATCATTATTCAAAAGAAGGGAATTTAATTAATCAAGTAACCAAAGGAAATTGGGAAGTCACCAACTACTATGGTTTTAATGAGAAAGCCAACACCATTTATTACCAATCTACAGAGAATGGTTCTATAAATAGAGATGTCTATTCAATTCAGCTAAATGGCAAAAACAAAAAACGTCTGACTCAGAAGAATGGAACAAATAGTGCTTCATTCAGTGCTGATTTTACGTATTTCATAAATACATTTTCAAGCGCAACAACTCCACAAGAATATACATTATACGATTCTAAATCTGGTAAAATAGTAAAGCAGATTAAAGATAATAATGCACTAACTACAAAGTTGGAAGATTATGTGATGTCTGAAAAAGAATTCAGCACTATAACAGTAAATGGCAATGACTTAAACATGTGGACGATAAAGCCTAAGGATTTTGATGCGAACAAAACATATCCATTATTTATGTATCAATATTCTGGTCCAGGATCGCAGCAAGTGGCAAATCGTTGGAATATCACTAACGATTATTGGTATCAAATGTTAGCACAAGAAGGTTATATCGTTGTTTGTATTGATGGACGAGGAACTGGTTATAAAGGATCTGACTTTAAAAAAGTAACTCAAAACGAACTTGGTAAATACGAAGTTGAAGACCAGATTGAAGCCGCAAAGCAACTAGGAAAATTAGACCACATTGACGAATCGCGAATAGGAATTTGGGGTTGGAGTTATGGTGGTTTTATGAGTAGTAATGCACTTCTTAAAGGAAACGATGTCTTTAAAATGGCGATTGCAGTAGCACCTGTTACAAGTTGGAGATTCTATGATACAATTTATACAGAGCGTTACATGACCACACCTCAAGAAAATCCAAGTGGTTATGATGAAAATTCGCCGATCAATCACGTTGATAAACTTAAAGGTGATTATTTATTAATTCATGGAACAGGTGATGATAATGTGCATGTGCAAAACACCATGTTAATGGTTGAAGCTTTAATACAAGCCGATAAGCAATTTGAATGGATGATTTATCCAGATAAAAACCACGGTATTTATGGTGGCAACACGAGACTGCACTTATATAAAAAGATGACAAATTTTATCCATAAAACATTGGGTGATAAATTAAAAGCATCTGAAAATTAGAAATCTTTATATTAACAATTCAACTAACTAAACTATAAAATTATGTCAACAACAACTCAGCCAATTAAACGAAAGGAACTTTTTGGGCATCCAGTAGGACTTTTTATTTTGTTTTTTACAGAAATGTGGGAGCGATTTTCTTATTACGGAATGCGAGGAATTCTTGTGCTTTATATGGCAGCATCAGCTACTGCAATTGACCCAGGGTTGGGTTGGTCTAATAAAGATGCTATTTGGTTATATGGTTGGTATACGATGCTAGTTTATGTAGCTTCAATCCCAGGAGGTTGGATTGCCGATAAGTTTTTAGGCCAAAAGAAAACTGTAATGCTTGGTGGGTTGTTGCTTTGTGCTGGCCATGGAGTATTAGCAATCCCTCAAAGTTGGGCGTTTTTTACGGGTCTTATTTTAATTATTTTAGGAGTTGGTGGACTTAAACCTAACATCTCAACGATGGTTGGAGGTCTCTATAAAGAAGGAGATATTAGACGTGATAGTGGTTTTACTATATTTTATATCGGAATTAACATAGGTGCATTTTTGGCAAGTATTACGGTAGGTTTAGTAGCCTATTATTATGGTTGGCATTATGGATTTGGTTTAGCTGGTATTGGTATGTTAGTTGGTCAGGCTGTATTTATTTGGGGCCAAAAATACTTAAAAGGAGTTGGTGAATTCACAGGAGGAAGTCAGGCAACAGAAGCTGAACGATTAGCTTCAAAACGTCCTTTAAGTAAAATTGAAAAGGATAGAGTGGTTGTTTTATTAATTTCATTCTTAATCGTTGTGGTGTTCTGGGGAGCTTTTGAACAAGCAGGTGGCCTAATGAATCTTTACACAGATGCTAAAGTCGATAGATTTATCGGATTGAGCTGGTTAGAAGAAATACCTGCGGCAGTTTTTCAATCTTTAAATGCAGGTTATATCATAATTTTTGGAACCGTGATAGGTGGTTTCTGGATTTGGTGGAAGAAAAAAGGAAAGGAATCATCTTCTTTATTCAAAATGGCCATTGGTACCATAATTATGGGACTAGGTTATGTGTTTATGATGTTTGCATCGCAAGAAGCTAGTGCAGAAACTTTTGGTAAAGCAGCTATGGTTTGGATTTTCTTGGCTTATTTGTTCCATACGATAGGTGAGCTGTGTACATCGCCAGTTTCATTATCTTTCATTACAAAATTGGCACCTTTGAAATATGCGTCTATTATGATGGGTGTTTATTTTGCAGCAACAGGTTTTGGAAACAAATTAGCAGGAAGTATAGGTGAAGCATCACAATTGGAGTCTTTTACAGGTGAAATGGTAGTGAGTAAACAAGAAATTATACCATTTATATCTAAAGAAACCTTCAAAGTTAAAAATGAAAATAAGGAAGTTGTCGAAATAACAGAGTATCCTATTAATGAAGATAAAAATTTCAGCATTAAATCTACAGTTTACCCAGAGAATGGACAAGTCGTATTTAAAGATTTTGAAACTGGTAAGGATTTGAATGCATTATTTAAAATGTCTCAAGGTGAAGACTCAAATTCAAAGCAGTTATTAGAGGATTTGACCGAAAACAACGTTTCTGCTTCAAACCCATATCATGCAAAATTAGTATTCGAAAAGGATAAAGATAAAGCTCAGATTACTGAAAATAAAGGAGATGGAAATGACTATGGAGTGTCTTTTGTTTTAGAAGAAGAACAAAGTGAGCAAGAATATGCAACGTTCATGTGGTTAACTATATTTACAGTAGCTTTCGGTTTATTACTTTTATTGTTCTTGAAAAAATTGAAGAAATTAACTCATGGAGCAGAAGATAATGAGCATGAAATATTGGAACAAGAACCATTTGAACTTGCTAATCCAGACCTAAACGAATAACTACTATTTATTAAAAGCCAAACTCTTGTACAATATTTAGTATAAGAGTTTTGGCTTACTAACTAAACTATTATATATGAATACAGACATCGAAAACCTGTTTAAAGATAAAGTTCTTGGACATCCTGCTGGACTTTTTGTATTGTTTTTTACAGAAATGTGGGAACGTTTTTCCTTTTACGGAATGCGTGTATTATTGGTAAATTTCTTGACCATGGCAGCCATTGGCTATAATCCAGGTTGGGAATGGACTGTTGAAAATGCAGGTGCACTTTTTGGGACTTATGCCATGCTACTTTATATAACTCCGATTATTGGTGGTTGGCTTGCAGATAAATATACAGGATATCGATGGGCTGTTATTATTGGGTCGTTAATTATGACCGCAGGTCATGCTTCTATGGCTATTGAAACAGAGTTTTCATTGTACTTTGGTTTGTTCTTATTAGTTGTAGGTACAGGTTTCTTTAAACCAACTATGACTTCTATTATTTCAGATATGTATAAAAAAAACCCAGAGAAAAAAGATGGTGCTTATACCATCTATTATATGGGAGTGAACGCAGGAGCATTTTTCGGAATGATGCTTTGTGGTTACTTAGCTGAAAAAGTAGGTTGGGCTTATGGTTTTGGGCTTGCGGGAATCTTCATGTTATTAGGAACTATTCAGTTTTGGTTAGCAGGTCCTTTGTTTGGGAAAATTGGAGCTAAACCATCTAAAGTTCATGACGTAGAGTTACCTCAAAATATTAACGAAGAAAGTGTAGAAGTTGAAGATTCTACGGAAGAAAAAGAAGAACGACCAAATCCATTTACAACTTTCGATAAAGTTTTAATTATTATTTCCTCTATTATTGGTCTTGGGTATGCTATTAACGATCCAATGTCAAAAATTGGAGGCATAGATATGTTTTCATTTTTGCAAATTGGTGATTTTGAAGGACAATATACGGCTGTACTTTTTGCGCTATTGTTGTTTTTAATTTTAGTAATTGGACGAATTCTACGATATACTGCTGTGGTGAGGGATAGAATGATTGCGTTTATCATATTTGCTTTTTTTACGGTATTCTTTTGGATGTCATTTGAGCAAGGTGCATCATCTTTAGTGATATTTGCAAGAGACAATGTAGATCGAATGCTAAGTGGTAATTCGGCTACCATTTTCAACGTGGTTAACACCTTACTTACGGTAATTCCATTAATTATTATTTCTTATGTGCTATATGTCCTATGGAAAAAAACATTCAGTAAAATTGCAGGTTCAAACATTGTATTGGTTCTCTGTTTTTTATTGATGTGGGGAATTGTTGGTTGGATGCTTAACAGAGATTATAACACTATTGCTTATGATGTTGAATACTCTGCTATTGAACAACCTGATTTAGATGAAGACGGTAAGCAGAAAAAGGATAAAGACGGTAAATTACAGTTCGTTTATATTCCAGTTTCTGAAAATACTGCAGCTAATTCTGACCACCAAGTAGTAACAAGAACTACTTCTATTGCAGAACCACTGACTTTTAATTTGGGTGATAAATTAAACATAACACCTAAAAATAATGACGGTACTGAATTTGGGGTTTTAGATGATACACGTTTAGAACTCACTAGACAAAAAGGGAAAGAGTTAAATAGAGATAATGGAGTTGTGGCAGCTACAATTACCAATGTACGTGAAAACGAAGTTGAAATAACAGTATCTTGGTTTAGTATTTTAAACTCCTTTTTTATTATCGTTTTTGCATCTTTCTTTTCAAAATGGTGGGAAAGTAAATACAATCCAAGTGCCGCAACTAAATATGCGCTGGGTTTAAGTGTAATGGGAATTGGTTTTGGCTTACTAGCATTTGGTGCATTTGGCATTGTAGATGGAGTAAAAGTGAGTATGATTTGGCTGATTTTAGCCTATCTATTCCATACACTTGGAGAACTCTGTTTATCTCCTGTAGGGCTATCGTATGTAAGTAAGTTAGTGCCTGGAAGAATGATTGCCTTAATGTTTGGAATGTGGTATTTGGCCATTGCCATAGGTAATAAGTTAGCGGCAGTACTAGGTGGTCAGATAGAAAACATTACAAAGGAGTACAGCTTGTCAACTTTCTTTTTGATTTTTACAATTGTGCCTATAATTGCAGGACTTGTAATATTCTTTTTAAACCCATTACTTAAAAAACTAATGCACGGAGTACGCTAAGTAAACCGTTAAATATATCTAAAATGCTCCTGTTTAGGAGCATTTTTTGTAAGTTCGGAGCATTATTTGCTACAAATCGAATATGATGAAAAAAATAACTTTAGGATTAATTGCTGTTTTTGCTTTTTCAATAGTAGGAATCGCACAAGAGATTAACTGGGTCACTATGGACGAAGCATTGGAGCTTCAGAAAAAAGAACCTAAAAAGATTTTTATGGATGTGTATACCAATTGGTGTGGTCCTTGTAAAATGTTAGATAAAAATACGTTTGGTAATGCAGATGTTGCAGCTTTTGTCAATGAACATTATTATGCTGTAAAGTTTAATGCCGAAGGGAATGAAGAGGTCACATACAAAGACAATACATTTAAGAATCCAAATTACGACGCTACAAAAGCTAATAGACGAAATAGCGCACATGAATTTTCGAGATACTTACAAGTTAGGGCTTATCCAACAATGGTATTTTTTGATGAAGAAGGTGGTGTGATTTCTCCAGTGCAAGGGTATTTAAAACCACAGCAGTTAGAACTGTATTTAAAGATTTTTCAAAGTGATAAGTATAAAGAAATGACCTCCCAAAAGCAGTTCAATGAATACTACAAATCATTTAAACCTACGTTTAAAGAATAAGTTGATGTTGGGTTGAGCCTTAGACTGCGCTCAGGATAAACTAAAGTTGAAACCGATTTATGTCTTCAACTTTATTATTTAATAATAAAAGCTCCCTTTTCATTAGTTTGATGGAAAGGGATTTTTTTATGCTCACAAGTTTCCTTCCAGCGTTTTAAGTACGATTTATAATTACTTGCATCAGCAATAATAAGTTCAGGTTTTAAACTGTCTATAACTCTATTGAGATTCAATCTTGGTGAGTTTCGTAATAAAATATAATGTGGCCGAAACGTAACTTCCTTGTAAACGGCTAAACTATCAATTTCTAAAATAACCTTATTCTTAAACGCGTAAACCGATTGTAAACTATCTAAAGTAATCGTGTCTATTGCTTCACCAACCTTGTAATTCGTAATGGTATAATCTGATTTTAGTTTTTTAAAATCATAGTTGTGATAGAGCATTAATTTTTCATTTTGCTTTTTACCAATGATAGAATAACGACTCTTATTAAAAATTATAAATGCGTCATTTTGAGTCTGATGTTTGTTGTAAAAGTAAACTCCTTGAAGCCCAATAATCGCGATCAAACTAAGTGCAATCCATTTAAAGTTTCGGAATTTATAAGCTTGTACTAAAGCCATTATAATTGCATAAGTAGCCACAACCTGAAGTATCGTAAAAGGAATATCTCTGAACAGAAAGTTTTCAAATTGCGCCACCCAAGCTATAAATCCATTTAAGCAATCAATGATAAAACTATAAGTTATAACTAGGAAATTTGGTATTACATTTAGTAAAGCCAAAACAATAACCAGTATGCCCAAACCTAGTATGAGTCCTAAAAACGGAATGACAACAAGGTTAGAAATAAAAAACAATCCTGGAAATTGATGAAAATAAAATAGGCTAATGGGAACAACTCCAATTTGAGCTGCTAAAGTCACAGTGAAGATTTGCCAAGGTTTATCTATAATCCAATATTTGGGTTTCCAAAGTTTATAAAAAATAGGTTGAATAGTAACAATACCTAATACGGCCAAATAACTCATTTGAAATCCGACAGCAAATAAAAACGCAGGTTTAAATAGCAAAATAAGGAATGCAGAAATAATTAAGGTATTATAAATGTTAGTTCTTCGTTTAAGATGCATTGCGATACTAATAACACTAAACATGGTTACGGCTCGTGTTACAGAAGGACGTAATCCGGCTATAACAGCAAAACTCCATAATAAGGCGACTAAAATGATTGGTCTAATAAAATGACCATATTTAAGACGGAGTAATGGTTTAAATATGACATTTAGAATTATTAAAATAATACCAACATGAAGGCCTGAAACCGCCAAAATATGAATGGTTCCAGAGTTAACATAATTATCATATACGGTTTTATCAATGGTTTGTCGTTGGCCCAATAAAAGCGCATTCATTATACTTAGTGCATCGCCTGTAAAACCAGCTTCTACAAGTTTTAAGTTAATTTTAGTTCTTAAAGCATCAGCATAACCGTAAATGGTTCTTTTTGAATCTGAAAGTAGTAAGATGTTTGTTGAATTGAGGTAAAGTTGATGATATACCTGTTGCATTTCTAGATACTTACCATAATCAAACTGATGCGGATTTAGTGGTTTTTGAATCACTTTTAATTCAGATGACGTAAAGAATATATCATCTACATATATAGGCTTCGAAATACTATCGCGTTTAATATTAATTAATAAACGACCTATCGCTTCCTTATCGTTAAAGGATGTAATAGCAACAATATATTTGTCATTATAAGCGTCTGGTTTTAGTCGTTCTTCAATTTGAAAAACGATGGAATTATAATTTTCGCTAGCATTGAGATGTGTATAATGGTGAGGTCGCAGTTTTTCGTCTTGTATATTGTAAGACGTCATACCAACACCTATCATACAGCAGCAAGCTAAAATGCCAAAATAGGGTGCACGATTAATTTTTGATCTTAAAATTAGCCAATACACTCCTAGAGCAAATACCAGAGCAATAGTGAGACATAAAACGACATGAAAATCTAGCTTTAGGTAATGCGCCAAAAGAATGCCAAGAACCAAACAAATGGTTAGTTTTATTATGGTAAAATTTAGTAACTTCATGATTATGAGTTACTAAGATAAAGAAAATGTAAATTACAAGACGCGTCTTGCTTGCACAAAAGAGAAATACCAATACTTTTCAGCCAAGGAAGAAATCATAACACCTCTACTACTAGAGGCATGGAGAAACTCAACATTGCCTGGTCGCACACTGGTTACAATACCAACATGGTTCACGTTTCGGCTGTTCTTTTTAGTTGCAAAAAACACCAAATCACCAACGTTAACTTCTTTTAAGTCTATCCAATCACCTGTAC
Organism: Winogradskyella marina; assembly: GCF_015645385.1. Lineage (GTDB taxonomy): Bacteria > Bacteroidota > Bacteroidia > Flavobacteriales > Flavobacteriaceae > Winogradskyella > Winogradskyella marina. The sequence continues at coordinate 329,918 of NZ_JADOET010000001.1, read as the reverse complement.
TTTTAAGTGTAGATGTAGTTCTAGGTAAATTGACATCATATTTTTTATAACTCGTATGTATCAAGCCAGAACAATCCATGCCTTTTTTAGTGGTACCTCCATATTTGTAACGTGTGCCACTAAAAGTTTTTGCATATTTTACAATGGATTCTGCTTCAGCCGTAGGTTTGGCAGTCGTATTTACTTTTACAGAATGTGTCTGTCTATTTTTACTAGAAGCTGTTTTTTTAGATTTACAGCTCACTATAAATAAGGTCAAAAATAAGAATGGAAGTAAACGTTTCATTTAAGTGTTTAGTAGGAGTAGTTACTTTGAAGTCGAAATTAATAAAAAAAGATGATGAATTTTTATAAATTTATAGAATCATGAAAATTATAACACTTTATTCTGAAGTAGAGCATTTTATTTTTGCAGGCATAGCTTTAATAACAGTAATGGTATTTTTTAATTTGCTGTCAAAAAGATTACATTCTCAAGAGGAAGAATCTAATTATTTACCTGAAGATAACGTCGATATTAATTTAGATTATTATGTGCTAAATTTCGATGGCACTTTTGTTAAACAGAAAAAAATAAGTTTTAAATCTCAAATTATTTTATGTGTTTTGGCATTTGCCATTATATGCATTCCTCTAAATAAACTTATTAATTTTTAATCGCGTTATAAATTAAACTAGCGGTTTTTTCACTAGCTCCACGACCTCCTAATTTCTTCTCTAGTTCATAATATTCCAAAAAGAGTTGTTCTCGTTTTTTGGTGTCTAAAATGGCTGTTAATTCTTTTTTAAGTCGCTTTTTGTTTAGATCTCCTTGGATGAGTTCCGTAACCACTTCACGATCCATAATTAAATTCACTAACGAAATATATTTTAAAGTAATAATTCGTTTGGCTATCTGATAAGAAATGGCATTGGCTTTATAGCAAACCACTTGTGGGACTTTAAACAAAGCTGTTTCTAACGTGGCAGTACCAGAAGTCACTAATGCAGCCGTTGAAATACTCAGTAAATCATACGTTTTATTAGATATAAATTTAATGTTTTTCTTCTTTATAAAACTTTTGTAAAAGTCAAAATCCTGACTTGGTGCTCCAGCAATAACAAACTGATAGTCCTTAAAATCATCAACTAAACTGAGCATTACGCCAAGCATTTTTGTGATTTCTTGCTTTCTACTTCCAGGTAATAAGGCGATGATAGGTTGGTCGCTAAGCTTGTGTTCTTCTCTAAAAACTTGGTCATTAACTTGGGGTCTGTTTGCAATAGCATCAATCAGTGGATGACCAACAAAATTAATATCGTAGTCATATTTTTTATAAAATGCTTTTTCAAATGGAAGGATGCAGTACATAGCATCAACATCTTGTTTTATTTTTTCAACTCTACTTGCTCTAGATGCCCAAACTTGAGGTGAAATATAATAATGGGTTTTATAATTGTGTGCTTTTGCCCATTTGGCAATTCTTAAGTTGAAACCAGAATTATCAATAAAAATTATTACATCTGGTTGAAATTTTTCGATATCAGATTTACAGAACTTTATTTGACCTAAAACTTTTCTGAGGTTAAGTATAACTTCAGCAAAACCCATAAATTGACGGTCCTTATAATGCATTACTAATTCACCACCAACACGCTGCATAAGGTCGCCTCCCCAAAATCTTATGTTGGCTTCCTCGTCTTGTTTAAACAACGCCTTCATGAGGTTAGAACCATGCAAATCGCCTGAAGCTTCACCAGCAATGATATAGTATTTCATGTGTGTTTTATTGCTTTTTATACGTCAAAGGAACAATTTAAATAATCAGTTAAAAAATTTAATAACCATTGTTATAATTAGTATTACCACTGTAGAAATTAAAACTCCTTTTGCTCTGTGGTCTTTATTCTTCTTCAAGAAAATGAAAAATGCTCCTAAGTTGAGTAGGGCACCAATACTCATTAGTTTTGTGAAAAAACCTTCGGTAATGGCTTGTTCAATTACAGTTCCCCAATCATCAGAGTGTCCAAAAATCTGAATAGCAAAAATAAATCCAAAAATTGTAGCGATAACGCCAACTGCAAATCCTATTAAAATCTCTTTTTTCATATGCTATTTGGTCTAAACGCCGTAGTGTTTAGTTGTTTAATTTCCAGGTGTTTAAGTTTTGAATCGTGTGATGTGCGGTTAAATCAAAATGAACAGGCACAACAGAGACATAACCATGTTCTAAAGCCCATTCGTCGGTATCTTGCCCTTTGTCCATATTTACAAATTTACCACTTAGCCAGTAATATTCACGACCCATTGGGTTGGTGCGTTTGTCAAACTCTTCTTTCCAATTGGCACGCGCTTGTCGGCAAACCTTAATGCCTTTTATAGCTTTTTTTTCAAGGTTTGGTATGTTTACATTTAGAACAACACCGTCTGGTAATCCATGTTCTAAAACTCGTCTTGTAATGGTTTCTACAAAAGATTTACAATGTTCAAAATTTGCATTCCAGTTGTAATCTAATAACGAAAACCCAATGGCAGGAATACTCTCAATACCAGCTTCTAAAGCCGCGCTCATTGTACCCGAATAAATAACGTTTATTGATGAATTAGATCCGTGGTTTATTCCCGAAACACAAATGTCTGGTCGTCTACCTAAAATTTCATTAACAGCGAGTTTTACACAATCTGCAGGAGTGCCAGAACAACTATATTCAGGTTGCTTACCATCTATAGTTACTTTTTCCATATGTAATGTAGAATTGATGGTAATAGCATGTCCCATTGCGCTTTGAGGACTGTCTGGTGCAACCACCACAACATCTCCAATGTCGTTCATTACAGAAATTAAAGTTCTTAATCCTGGAGCAGTGATGCCATCATCATTGGTAACTAAAATTAAAGGGCGTGCTGACATTTCGTACAAAAGTTTAATGAGTTGTAAAAATACTAAAAAAGGTAGCGATTTATGAGTAATCTTAGCTTTAACAAAAAAATAGGCTATCTATTTTTTATGGCACGGTTTTTTCTACTATTTTAGTGAAAAATTGAGAACCTACTTAATAATAATCATTTAAGGAATTAATGGACTAAAACAAAGTATCAGCTTCAATTGAAGAGTTTTGATGATTGTTTAAGTTGTTTTTACCGAATTAATACAATAAAAAAGAATTATGAAAGGGAAATATAAATTTTTGCTACTCGCTTTATTGATAGCATTCGCCTCATGCAGTTTTACAAGTAAGAAATTTGAAGATCCAGATAAGGATAAATTACTGATGCAGCTTATTACGTATCTTTTAGATCAAGGTCATTTTGAGCCAAAGGACATTAATGATGATTTTTCATTTGAAGTATTTGAAGATTATTTGAATAACGTCGATCAATTTAAGCGATTTTTTTACGCATCAGATATCAAAGAATTTAAAGCTTATCAAGATAAAATAGATGATCAAATTAAAGCGTATGATGTGTCATTTTTCAACCTTACACATCAACGCCTATTACAACGTATTGCAGAAGCAAAAACAATCTATACTGAAATTTTAGAAAAACCATTCGATTTTTCTAAAGATGAAGACTATGTTGCAGATTATGAGGACTTAACTTACGCTACAAATAAGCGTGAATTGAAAGAGCGTTGGAGACAACAACTTAAATTTTCAACCATTGCTAATTATGATGAAATAATTTCACAGCAAGAAGCAGATTCAGAAACATCAGAGACTAATGAGAAGAAGTCATTGAAGGAAATTGAAGCTGAAGCACGATTAGCAACAAAAGAATCAATCGATGTATTGTACGATTATATTGAAGACAGAACACGTAACGATTGGTTTTCTGTTTATATCAATGCAATTGTAGAAGGCTTTGATCCGCATACATTTTATTTTGCACCGGAAGATAAGGAGCGTTTTGATAGAGATATTTCTGGAAAGTTTGAAGGAATAGGTGCTCGTTTACAAAAGAAAGTAGATGGTATTCTGGTTGACGAAGTTATTAGTGGTGGACCAGCATGGAGAGGAAACGAATTAGAAGTTGGCGATCAAATTCTTAAAGTAAAACAAGAAGATGAAAACGAGTCAATCAATGTGGTTGGCATGCGCTTAGCTGACGCAATTAAATATATAAAAGGCCCAAAAGGAACAGTTGTTACATTAACCTTGAAAAAAGTAGATGGAACTATTCAAGACATTTCTATAACAAGAGATGTGGTTGAATTAGAAGAAACCTACGCAAAATCTTCGATAGTAGAAAAAGAAGGAAAGACCTTTGGTGTCATAAATTTACCTAAGTTCTATATCAGTTTTGAAGATTATAACGAACGAAATGCGGCTTCAGATATTAAAAAAGAAATTTTAAGGTTAAAAGAAGAAGGTGTTGAAGGCTTGGTTATGGACCTAAGAAATAATGGTGGAGGTTCGTTACAAACCGTTGTAGATATTGCAGGCTTGTTTATAGAAGAAGGGCCAATTGTGCAAGTAAAAACAACAGGTTCTGCAAAAGAAGTACTTGCGGATAAAGATAAGTCTATTGTTTGGGATGGACCATTAGTGATATTAGTAAATGAATTGTCTGCTTCTGCATCTGAGATTTTAGCGGCTGCGATGCAAGATTATAAGCGAGGTATCGTCATTGGTAGTAAGCAAACTTACGGTAAAGGAACTGTGCAAACGGTTATGGACCTCAATCGAATGGTTAAGAATAACACTAAGGGAGATATGGGAGCGTTAAAGTTTACCACTCAAAAGTTTTATAGAATTAATGGAGGGTCAACACAATTAGAAGGTGTAAAGAGTGATGTAATTGTCCCAGACCGTTACAGTTATATTGATATAGGAGAAAAAAATCAAGATAACCCTTTAGCTTGGGATAAAATTGATGCTGCTGATTATGAAGTTTGGGGTAATTATTTCGATTACGATACTACAATTAGTAAGAGTAAAGCCAGAATGGCAGCTAATGAACAGTTGAAACTTATTGATGCAAATGCACAATGGGTAAAGAAAATTAGAGATCGTGAGTCGTATTCTTTAAACTATGAGACGTACAAAAAGGAAATGGATATTAACGAAGAAGAAGCAAAACGTTTTGCTAAGCTATCCGAATACCAAACAGACTTAACTTTTACATCGTTGCCTTATGAAGTTAAACTAATGGATAAGGATTCTGTATTGTTAGAAAAGCGTAATCGCTGGCATGAAGCTTTAGCTAAAGATGTGTATGTTGAGGAAGCTATTAATGTACTTCACGATTTAAAAATGACGTATGCTATAAAAAATAAAGTTGCAGAATCTGTGAAGAATTAAGCGACTAAATCTTTAATGGTTCAATACCTTTGTTTCTGTCCTAAATGTTTTAATTATATGGATTGTCCTCTTGAGGAGACTTTAGGGGTGTTTCACTTACTTAAACATTTAACAATGGTACAATTCTAAAGCTCAATATGTCTAACGAAAATAATTCATTAACAAGCTTAGCGCTTCAAAAGTTTAAAAAGAACTTTTGGGGCGTTTTTAGTTTGGCTATCATTACGTGTATTGGGTTAATTTCTATCTTTGCTTATGTGTTTGCACCAGACGCTTCAAAAAATGCGAATCAAATGCATTTGTCTATTCATTCAAAATCACCCGGTTTTGAAGTGCAAATGCTAACCATTCCATCAGGAATTGAAGCGGGTCAAAACTTCTTTTCAAAATTATTCTTCGGAAAAAATAATACAGATACCGAGATTCCTATTCAGTCTTATGAGGTGAAAAATGAGGTTTTACATTATGTAGAATATGCATCAGATGGTTTGCAAGGACAGGAAAAGCAAATCGTTGTGTCACGATTTCCAAATTCAAATTATGAATCTTATATAGAAAACAGAGGATTTGTTTTTGGTACTGATAAATACGGACGCGATTATTTAAGCCGTATTCTAATTGGTTCACGGATTTCATTCTTCATTGGTTTTGTTGCTGTTTTTATTTCCTTAATCGTTGGACTATTAATGGGAAGTTTAGCAGGCTATTATGGTGGTAAAATAGATGCCTTTATTATGTGGATCATAAATATCACGTGGTCCATTCCTACGTTGTTATTAGTTATTGCTATTACACTGGCCTTAGGAAAAGGCTTTTGGCAAGTTTTTATTGCTGTGGGTTTAACGATGTGGGTGGAAGTGGCAAGAGTGGTGAGAGGGCAAATAATTAGTGCTAAGGAAATGCAATATGTTACAGCGGCAAGAGCTTTAGGGTATAATGATTATAGAATTATCACAAAACACATATTGCCCAATATTTTTGGGCCTTTAATCGTCATTTCGGCCGCTAATTTTGCGGCCGCTATTTTAATAGAAAGCGGTTTAAGTTTCTTAGGCATTGGAGCGCAACCACCTATGGCAAGTTGGGGCGCGATGATAAAAGATCATTACAATTATATAATATTAGGAAAACCGTATTTGGCCTTAATTCCAGGACTTTGTATTATGCTATTGGTAATGGCGTTTATGTTAGTTGGTAATGCTTTACGAGATGCTTTGGATGTGAAGACTTAATTAGATTTTAATTCTTCAATCTCTTCATTTGTAGCGCCAATAAACCCTAAAACTTCGTCTTGCCCAATGCCTTTTGAAGAAGACGTTACAAAATAAGGTGGTAATTCTTCCCAAGTTTTCAGAAGTACTTCGCAATACGCTTCAACGTGTTTTTCAATGGCTTTTGGCTTTAGTTTATCAGCTTTGGTGAAGATGATTCCAAAAGGAATGCCGCTTTCACCCAAGTACTGCATAAATTCTAAATCGATCGGTTGAGGTTTATGTCTAATATCAACAAGGACAAATGCAGAAAGTAATTGTTGTCGTTGTTCAAAATAATTGGTAATAAATTTCTGAAACTTCTTCTTAGATGATTTTGAAACACGCGCATAACCATAACCTGGTAAATCTACTAAATACCAATTTTTATTAATCAAAAAGTGATTGATTAACTGTGTTTTTCCTGGTCGTCCAGACGTTTTTGCTAGGCTTTTGCGATCCGTTAGCATGTTAATTAAAGACGATTTGCCCACGTTACTTCGTCCAATAAAAGCATATTCGGGTAAATTATCTTTGGGGCATTTTGCCACTTCAGAATTACTAACTACAAATTCAGCTGATTTTATTTTCATCTTTAGTTCCCATGACAATGGGAATCTTATTTTAATTAAACTTTAAGGTAATTTATTCTTTACTATATAAGAGGCTTTGTGTGAGTTTAAGCTATTTAGAATCCTCTTTTTATTAACCAAGCACTCAATATGTCATTAAATTCTTCAGGGTGTTCCATCATGGCCGCATGGCCGCATTTATCAATCCAATACAACTCAGAATCTGGTAATAACTCATGAAACTCTTCTGCAACTTCTGGTGGAGTTACAGTGTCATTCTTTCCCCAAATAATACAGATAGGTGTATTCATATTTGGTAAATCCTTTGCCATATTATGTCTAATGGCACTTTTTGCTATGGCCAAGGTTTTTATAAGCTTATTGCGGTCATTAACCGTTTCATAGACTTCGTCCACGATGTCTTTGGTTGCTACAGCAGGATCGTAAAACACTTCTTGCGCTTTCTTTTTCATTACTTCGTAATCGCTTCGTTTGGTGTAACCACCTCCCATGGCGCTTTCGTAAAGTCCAGAGCTTCCTGTGATTATAAGCGCTTTTATTTTTTCAGGATATAATTTTGTATGGTATAAACCTATGTGTCCACCTAAAGAGTTACCTAATAAAATAACATCGTCTAAACCTTTAAATTCGATAAAATCCTTTAGGTAATTAGCAAAGTTTTTAACATTGGTTTTTATTAGAGACATGGTGTAAATAGGGAGTTCAGGTATAATAACCTTGTAACCTATAGAACTAAAATGTTTAGTGACTCCGTCAAAGTTACTGAGTCCACCCATTAAGCCATGCAACACAATAATTGGTGTGCCTTCGCCTACTTCAATATATCTAAAATCCTTTTCTTTCTTTAAAAGGTGTGCCATTTGCAAGTTCGTGCTTATGTGTTAGAAACAAATATAACCAAATCCTTTAGAATATAAATAATATGGAAAAAATATCGAAATTTTTTATCGGAAGAATATGACGTTAGAGGTTGTTAATAATTCCCACTTAAAAATAGTTGCTGAAAAGTTGAATTCATTGGTGTTAATATAAGTTGAAGTGGTTTTAAACCAAAACTTATCAACAAATGTGGTAAAATGTGGTAAAAAGTGGTTAAATTTTCAATATCTTTGATTCTTAATCGTTAGAATAGAAAGAAAAACGGATTGAATTCATTTATAGGAACATACGAATGTAAAGCTGATGCTAAAGGGAGGTTAATGATACCTGCTGTCTTAAAAAAACAGTTGTCAGCGGCTTTGCAAGATGGTTTTGTATTAAAGCGCGCTGTGTTTCAACCGTGTTTGGAGTTGTATCCTATGTCTGAATGGAACAAAATGATGGAGAAAATAAATAAGCTCAATCGTTTTAAGAAAAAGAATAATGATTTTATAAGACGATTTACGGCTGGTGTTAAAATTGTTGAAGTAGATAGTACTGGTCGCTTATTAATTCCGAAAAATTTAATCAGTTTTTCAGGTATTACAAAAGAGGTCGTGTTGGCTTCTGCTGTTAATATTCTTGAAATCTGGGATAAAGATAAATACGAACAAGCTATTGATGATGCGGCTTCAGATTTTGCAGATTTGGCCGAAGAAGTCATGGGGCAAGACGATGAAGACAATGGATTATCATAATGCAGTTTTACTAAAAGAAACCGTCGATGGTTTGGCAATTAAGCCAGACGGTGTATATGTCGATGTCACTTTTGGAGGTGGAGGTCATAGTCGTGAAATCTTATCGCGCTTAGGTCCAAACGGAAAATTATTCGCTTTTGATCAAGATAAAGATGCGTTGGTAAATACAATTGATGATGATCGGTTTGTGTTAATCAATGAGAATTTCAGATTTATAAAACGTTTTTTAAGGTTTTATGGCGCTAAAGAGGTTGATGGAGTGTTGGCTGACTTCGGAGTGTCATCGCATCAATTTGATGTTGCCGAACGTGGTTTTTCTACACGCTTTGAAGCTGACTTAGATATGCGAATGAATCAAGATAGTAAGCTGTCGGCATTTGAAGTTATTAATAATTATGACGAAGAACAATTAAGAGCTGTTCTGTTTCAATATGGTGAATTAAGACAAGCGCCTGCAATGGCAAGAGTAATTGTTGGGGCACGTAAGGATGAAGAAATAAAAACAAGCGAACAGTTAAAAGCGGTTTTAAAACAGTTTTTAAACCATCAAAAGGAAAATAAAGTTTTGGCGCAAATCTATCAAGCTATTCGTATTGAAGTGAATCAAGAAATTGAAGTGCTAAAAGAATTATTGCTTCAAACACCAGAGGTTTTAAAAAAGAAAGGTCGCTTAAGTTTTATCTCATACCATTCTTTAGAAGATAGGTTGGTGAAACGCTTTATACGAAATGGCTTGTTTGAAGGTGAGCCAGAACGCGATGTGTTTGGCAATTTTGAAGTGCCATTAAAAAAGGTTGGGAAATTGATAGTTCCAACAAAAGAAGAAATAAAACAAAACAATAGAGCTAGAAGTGCGAAACTGAGGATTGCCGAAAAAATATGAAAAAAAACATATACAGCATATTAAGAGGTAAGTTTCTAATCAGTGATGATTCGTTTAAAAATTGGCGTATCATCATTTTTATTTCATTTCTAGCAATCATAATGATTGCGAGTTCGCATAGTGCTGATCAGAAAGTTTATGAAATCGCAAAACTAACAAATGAAGTAAAAGAATTGCGTTCGGCATTTGTAGATAAAAGAGGAAAGCTAATGCAGCTTAAAAAGGAATCTTTTGTAGAAGCTGAAATGAAAAAAAAAGGAATTGGGATTTCCTTAAACCCACCAACAAAAATAATAGTTAAATCACAACAGCAACAAGACTAAGCTTTGGCAATAACAGAAAAAAACATATTACACAGATTGTACTTCGTAGCAGGCTGCATGTTTGTATTCGCTTTGGCTGTGGTGTTCAAGTTGGTGAGTATTCAGTTTGTGCATGGTGATAAATATAGAGCGCTTGCAGAAAAAACTACAACTAGAGATTTTCCTATACCTGCAAATCGTGGTAATGTGTATTCTGCAGATGGAAGTTTGCTAGCAACTTCTGTTCCTAAATATGATATTAGAATTGATGCCATCCAGGCAAAAGACGTCACTTTTGAAAAATATATCGGAGCCTTAGCAGATTCACTTCACGTTTATAAAGGGAAACCTAAGTCGTACTACAGAAATATAATTCGCAAAGCCCGAAAAAACAAAAACAGATATTTCCTATTAGCGCGAAATATTAGTTATTCTGATTATATCAGAATGCGCAATTTCCCATTGTTAAATCTCGGCGCGATTAAAGGAGGTTTAATTGTTGAGCAAACCACTAGGCGTGAACACCCAATGGGTGGAATTGCAGAACGAACCATAGGGTATGAGCGTCAAGATGAAGATGGGAACTTTACAAGGCCAGGTATAGATGGTGCTTTTGGAGTTAAATATTTACAGGGCAAAAACGGTAAACGTTTAAAACAAAAAATTGGTAATGGGCAATGGAAACCTATTGCAGATTTTGATCAAATAGAACCGCAAGATGGATATGATGTGTATACCACTATTGATGTAAACATTCAAGATATTGCGCATCACTCTTTATTAAGGCAGTTAGAAATCTATGAAGCAGATCATGGTTGTGTTGTAGTTATGGATGTAAAAACTGGTGAAATTAAAGCGATTTCTAATCTTGGACGAAACAAAAATGGAAACTATTACGAACGTCTAAATTATGCGGTTGGCGAAAGTCATGAGCCTGGTTCTACATTTAAAGTTATGGCTTTGATGGCGGCTTTAGAAGATAAGGTTATTGATACATCAACCGTTGTAGATACTAAGAAAGGAAGAAAATCACTTTATGGTCGTGTGATTACGGATTCTGGTCCTGGTTATGGTGAGATTTCTGCTGCAAGAGCTTTAGAAGTGTCTTCTAATATTGGTTTGGCAACTATTATTGACGAGCATTATTCACAAGAACCAGAAAAGTTTTTGAATAGATTAAGATCGTGGAGGTTAGATAAAACTTTAGGTGTTGCTATTATTGGAGAAGGTGAGCCAGATATTCCAAAGCCTGGAGCTGCTAACTGGAGTAGAAATGCTTTGCCATCTATGGCTTATGGCTATAACTTAGAAATGACTCCGCTTCAAATATTAGCGTTTTATAATGCTATTGCAAATGATGGTGAATTGATTAAGCCTCGTTTTTTAAAATCGGTAAAGTCGTTTGATAAAAACATTGAAGTATTTAAAAAAGAAGTCCTTGTAGAAAAAATATGCTCTAATAAGACATTGAATGAAATGCAAGACATATTAAAGAATGTTGTGATTCGTGGCACAGGTAGACGAATGTATTCTGAAACATTTTCTATGGCAGGTAAAACAGGTACAGCTAGAACGGATTATGCAAATACCGAAGAATGGAATAAAGACCGTAAGTATATTTCTTCATTTGCTGGTTATTTTCCGGCAGATAACCCAAAATATTCATGCATTGTAGTTATTCATAAACCGAGTACAAAAGTAGGTATTTATGGGTCTGATGTTGCTGGTCCAGTTTTTAAAAGAGTTGCTCAAAAGATCTATACGGATACGCCTATTATAGATGAAGTTGAAACCTTAAACTTTGAACACAAGGTGGTTGAGGAAGATTTTGAGAGCTATTATGAAAACGCTCGAAAATATAGAGAATTAATGCCAAGCGTAATAGGAATGCCAGCGATGGATGCTATTGCATTGTTAGAAAATTTGCAAGTAGATGTACGAGTGAAGTTGAATGGGAATGGCATTATAAAAAAGCAGTCTGTTGAAAGACATCAGAAATTACAAACCAATCAAACCGTTGTTTTAGAAGCATCATGATGGTATTAAAAGACATATTATATAAGGTTACAATTAATGCTGTTGTTGGTAGTACCAATATTACAGTGGGTAAAATTGAATTCGATTCACGTCAAATTGAAACCAATGATGTTTTTGTGGCAATTTCTGGAACAGTTACTAATGGTCATCTTTATATTGAAAAAGCAATCAAAGATGGTGCTACAGCGATAGTTTGTGAGCGGCTTCCCGAGACATTAGAAGATGGAATTACTTATATAGAAGTTGTTAATTCTAATCAGGCTATGGCTTATATGGCAGCCAATTTCTATGGTCATCCTTCAGAGAATTTAAAACTTGTTGGTGTTACAGGGACTAATGGAAAAACAACAGTTTCAAGTTTGTTGTATCAGTTGTTTAAAAAGGCAGGCTATAAAGTTGGTTTGTTGTCTACTGTAAAGGTTATGGTAGATAATACAACGTATAAGGCAACGCATACCACGCCAGATTCCTTAACAATTAATAGGTATTTGCAGTTAATGAATGATGAAGGTGTAGAGTTTTGCTTCATGGAAGTGAGTTCGCATGGTATTCATCAAAGTAGAACAGAAGGCTTAAAGTTTGAAGGTGGTATTTATACCAACTTATCGCATGATCACTTAGATTATCACGACACCTTTGCAGAATATAGAGATGTAAAGAAGCGGTTTTTTGATCAATTACCAAATGATGCTTTTGCCTTAACCAATATAGATGATAAAAATGGTTTGGTGATGTTTCAAAATACATCAGCCAAAAAATATACATACGCTTTAAAAAATTATGCCGATTTCAGAGCGAAAATTTTAGAGAATGAATTTAGTGGATTACTATTAAAGTTGAATGACAGTGAGCTGTGGACGCGATTAATAGGAAGTTTTAATGCTTACAATATTCTTGCTATTTACGGAACAGCTGAATTATTAGGTTTAGATAAAGTTGAAATATTACGCTTAATAAGTGAGCTTGAAAATGTAGCTGGACGCTTTCAGTATTTTATTTCAGAAGAAAAAATTACTGCCATTGTAGATTATGCACACACACCAGATGCGTTGAAAAATGTTTTACAAACTATTAATGATATCAGAACTAAAAATGAAGAACTGATTACAGTCGTTGGATGTGGTGGTAATAGAGATAAAACGAAACGGCCAAAAATGGCGCATATCGCTTCAACCTTAAGTACTAAAGTGATTTTAACTAGCGATAACCCAAGACATGAAGTCCCTGAAACCATAATTGAAGACATGGAAAAAGGTGTTGAGCCTCAGGATTTCAAAAAAACCTTGTCCATTACAGATAGAAAGCAAGCGATTAAAACAGCTTGTCAGATGGCAGGACCAAACGATATTATTTTAATTGCAGGAAAAGGCCATGAGACGTATCAAGAGATAAAAGGAGAACGGTCTGATTTTGATGATTATAAAATCGTTAAAAACTATTTAGAACAATTACAGAAATAAATACTCCTGCAAGGTTTCTAAAACCTTGTAGGTGTTTGGAAGAACGAAGTAAAAAAGAAAATAAATAATTAACAAAATACGATGCTGTATTACTTATTCGAATATCTAGAACAACAGTTCCAATTACCTGGAGCTTCACTTTTTGGGTTTATAACCTTTAGAGCGGCTGTGGCAATTATATTGTCATTGTTAATTTCTACGATTTTTGGTAAGCGGATCATCCGATTTTTACAAAAACAGCAAGTGGGAGAAACCATTCGTGATTTGGGATTAGAAGGTCAGGTTGAAAAAGCTGGAACGCCAACCATGGGTGGAATCATTATTATTTTAGCCACACTTATTCCAGTACTGTTATTAGCAAAACTTGAAAACATTTATATAATTCTTCTAATCGTAACCACACTTTGGATGGGAACCATTGGGTTTATTGACGATTATATAAAGAAGTTCAAAAATGATAAAGAAGGTTTAAAAGGAAAGTTTAAAGTGCTTGGTCAAGTTGGTTTAGGAATTATAGTTGGTGCAACTCTATTTTTTCATCAAGATGTAACCATTAAAGAAAAATTACCAATTGCACAACAGAATGAATTACGTACATCAAATCCAGATGTACAAGCTACAAAACTATTTAAAGAAGAAACAAAATCAACAAAGACCACCATTCCTTTCGCAAAAGACAATGAGTTTAATTATTCAGATTTAATTACTTGGATAAGTCCTGAACTAGAAAAGTATGCGTGGATCGTTTTTATTCTAGTTAGCATTTTCATAATTACAGCAGTGTCTAATGGTGCAAATCTCACAGATGGAATAGATGGTCTCGCAGCAGGAACTTCTGCTATAATTGTATTAACACTTGGGATTTTTGCATGGGTTTCTAGTAACATCGTTTTTTCAGGATACTTAGATATTATGTATATCCCAAGAGCAGAAGAAATAACAATTTACATCGCTGCATTTGTAGGGGCATTAGTTGGTTTCTTGTGGTATAATACGTATCCAGCTCAAGTTTTTATGGGAGATACAGGAAGTTTAACCATTGGAGGTATTATAGCTGTTATTGCGATTGCTGTTAGGAAAGAATGGTTAATTCCAATACTATGTGGAATTTTCTTAGCAGAAAACTTATCGGTTGTTTTGCAGGTTAGCTATTTCAAATACACTAGAAAAAAGTTTGGTGAAGGACGACGCATTTTCAAAATGTCTCCATTACACCATCACTATCAAAAATCAGGTTATCACGAAAGTAAGATTGTAACGCGTTTTTGGATTGTTGGAATCCTGCTTGCCATTATAACTATTGTAACTCTTAAAATTAGATAAACGATTTGTTATTCCTGCAAAAGCAGGGATCCACAATAAAAGTAGAATATAAGTAGGTTCCTGCTTTTGCAGGAATGACATAAAGAAAATAATGAACGAAGCAATTAATAACCAGCAAAGTGAGAAGTCCTTTTCTTTTGGGGAAGGAATTAGGGGTCAGCTTCGGTTAGTAATTCTTGGAGGTGGTGAAAGTGGAGTAGGAACAGCATTGCTCGGAAAAGCAAAAGGATACAAGGTTTTTGTATCTGATAAAGGAAAAGTTAAAGAAAAATATAAAGACGTTCTTTTAAATAATGAGATTGAATTTGAAGATGAGCAGCACACAGAATCAAAAATTCTAAATGCAGACATCATCATGAAAAGTCCAGGTATTCCAGATAAGGTGGCTTTGGTGAAACAAATTCGTGAAGCTAAAATAACAGTGGTGTCTGAAATTGAGTTTGCATCAAAATTTACAGATGCAACTTTGGTGGCTATAACTGGTAGTAACGGTAAAACGACAACAGCAACACTAACACACCATCTCTTAAAACAAGAAATAAATGTTGGTTTAGCAGGAAATATAGGTGATAGTTTCGCGAAACAAATTTTAGATAAAGATCATGATAATTATGTGCTGGAGGTTAGCAGTTTTCAGTTAGATGATATTATAGATTTTAAACCAAAAATTGCTGTGTTAACTAATTTGTCACCAGACCATTTAGATCGCTACGATTATAAGTTTGAAAATTATATCGCTTCAAAATTTAGAGTAATAGAGAATCAAACAGAAGACGATTATTTTATATATGATGCCGATGATGAGGTCATTTTAGAGTACATGAGTAAGCATCAAATTCAATCTAGAAAATTACCTTTTTCATTAACGAAAGTTATTGAACAAGGTGCTTATTTAGATCACGATAATAATATAATAATAACAATAGATAATAATAAAATCATTATGCCAACAAATAACTTAGCATTAGAAGGAAAACACAACGTGAAAAACGCAATGGCAGCTTCTACTGTTGCGCATTTATTAAAAATTAGAAAGCAAACCATTCGCGAAAGTTTAGAGAACTTTCAAGGTGTGGAGCATCGCTTAGAGCACGTGTTAAAAATCAATAAAGTACGCTATATCAATGATTCAAAAGCAACCAATGTTAATGCAACGTATTTTGCTTTAGAAAGTATGGATGCGCCTACAGTATGGATTGTTGGTGGTGTTGATAAAGGTAATGAGTATCGAGAATTATTTCCGTTTGTAAACGAAAAAGTCAAAGCAATTATCTGTTTAGGTGTAGACAATGCGAAGCTTATGGAGTCTTTTGGTAACATGGTAGATGTAGTCGTTGAGACGCAATATATGAGCGAAGCTGTAAAGATTGCTTACAGGTTAGCAGAAGCTGGCGATAATGTATTGTTGTCACCTGCTTGTGCAAGTTTCGATTTATTTGAGAGTTACGAAGACAGAGGACGACAGTTTAAAAATGCTGTGAGAAATTTATAAAACAGTGTCATAAATTTTAAGGTTCCTACGGGAAATTACCTCAAACGATAGTACAGGGTTAGGAAGGATAAAACAAAACATGCAAAAGTTATTTAAACAAATAAAAGGGGATAAAGCTATTTGGGCAATAGTCGCGCTATTGGCTATATTTTCGTTTATGCCTGTTTATAGTGCTGCCAGTAATTTAGCAAATAGTGGAAACACCAACACGTTTTCATTCTTTGTAAAGCATTTTATGCATTTGTTTTTGGGTATTGTTATTATGTTTGGCGTTCATAAAGTTCCTTACAAGTATTTTCGTGGTTTATCAATGGTAATGATTCCTATTGTGTTTGTGTTGTTGTTGGTTACAATGCTGCAAGGAACAACTATTGCAGGTGCAAACGCAAGCCGCTGGATTCAGATTCCGATTGTTAATATGTCGTTTCAAACTTCGACCTTAGCATCAGTGGTGTTAATGGTTTATGTGGCGAGGTATTTGTCAAAAATAAAAGATAAAGAGGTTAAGTTTACAGAAACAATTTTACCGCTTTGGACACCTGTTTTTGTGATTTTAATGCTCATTCTTCCAGCTAATTTTTCAACAACAGCTATCATTTTTACAATGATTATGATGTTGGCATTTATAGGTGGTTATCCTCTAAAGTATTTGGTTTTAATGATGTTGAGTGGTTTTGCAGCCTTGGCAATTTTCGTTTTGGTAGCTAAAGCATTTCCTGAGGCGATGCCAAATAGAGTAGATACTTGGATGAGTAGAATTGAGAATTTTGCAAATGGAGAAGATACAGAAGCGGACTATCAGATAGAAAAAGCAAAAATTGCAATTGCGACAGGACTTACGCCTTTAGGACCAGGAAAAAGTGTGCAAAAGAATTTTTTGCCACAGTCGTCATCCGATTTTATTTTTGCCATTATAATTGAAGAATACGGCTTGTTTGGTGGTGTGCTTTTACTGGTGTTATATATGTGGCTATTATTCAGAATAGTAGTTGTAAGTCATAAATCAGATACCATTTTTGGTAAATTACTGGTTTTAGGTGTTGGTTTGCCAATAGTATTTCAGGCCTTAATTAATATGGCAGTAGCGGTTGAGTTATTTCCGGTTACTGGCCAAACGTTACCATTAATAAGTAGTGGTGGAACATCTATTTGGATGACCTGTTTGGCTATAGGGATTATACTAAGCGTAAGTGCAAGACGACAAGAAATAAAGGACAATAAAGATGAGGCGGATAACGATAATCCATTATCAATTTTAAGCGAAACAATTTAATGAGTAATTACAAATTCATATTATCTGGAGGAGGAACAGGAGGACATATTTATCCTGCAGTTGCGATTGCCGACGAATTAAAGTCGCGCTATCCTGATGCCGAATTCTTATTTGTTGGAGCTTCTGACCGTATGGAAATGGATAAAGTGCCGCAAGCTGGTTATAAGATTGAAGGGTTATGGATTTCTGGAATTCAAAGAAAGCTGACTTTGAAAAATTTAGCATTTCCATTTAAGTTAATTAGTAGTTTGTTACGGTCACGAAAAATTGTAAATGCGTTTAAACCAGATGCTGTAATTGGTACAGGTGGTTTTGCAAGTGGACCTTTATTGCAGGTAGCTTCTTCAAAAGGAGTTCCGAGTTTAATTCAAGAACAGAATTCTTTTCCAGGCATAACTAATAAGTTATTGGCTAAAAAAGTGAACACTATTTGTGTGGCTTATGAAGGGTTGGAGAAATTCTTCCCAAAAGAAAAAATTAAACTAACAGGCAACCCAATCCGTAAAGATTTATTACAGGTAAAAAACAAACCTACTGAAGGTAAAGATGCGTTCAATCTAAAACACAATAAACAAACGCTATTGGTGTTAGGTGGTAGTTTGGGAGCAAGACGAATTAATCAATTAATTGAGGATAATATTCCGTTTTTTGAAGCGCAAGATATTCAAGTGGTTTGGCAGTGTGGCAAATTGTACCACGCGCAATACAAAAAGCATAATCAATTAAAAAATATTCAAGTCCATGCCTTTTTAAATCAGATGGATTTGGCTTATGCAGCAGCAGATGCAATAATTTCTCGGGCAGGTGCGATTTCGGTTTCAGAACTATGTATTGTTGGAAAACCGGTAATTTTTATTCCGTCGCCAAATGTAGCAGAAGATCACCAAACAAAAAATGCAAAAGCGGTTGCAGATAAAAATGCTGCGATTTTAATAAAAGAGCAAGATTTGGACACTGAATTTCAAACGGAATTTTCAGAATTAATGTCCAATGAAACTAAGAAAGAAGAATTAAGTAAAAACATTGAAGCTTTAGCTTTAGTAAATGCCACAAATGACATAGTGGATGAAGTTGAAAAATTATTAAAAAGCAAGTGAATTTTAGTACAGTAAATAACGTCTATTTTATTGGTATCGGAGGCATCGGAATGAGTGCTATTGCGCGCTATTTTGAGGCCAACGGTAAACAAGTGGCTGGTTATGACAAAACATCAACTGACATCACAAATGCATTGGGAGGGTTAGGAATTGATATTCACTTTGAAGATGATGTCAATAAAATTCCTAGCACATTTTTAAATTCTGAAGATACGCTTGTGGTATATACGCCAGCCATTCCTAAAAACCATTCAGAATTCGATTATTTTAAGGATAATAATTTTAATGTTTTAAAGCGTTCTGCTGTATTAGGAGAAATAACAAAACAAACCGTTTGTTTGGCAGTTGCAGGTACGCATGGTAAAACAACGACGACCAGTATTTTAGGGCATTTGTTGAATGCGTGCAATGTGCCAGTAACCGCATTTTTAGGCGGAATAAGTGAAAATTACAATTCTAATTTAATTATAAACGGAACTGAAGTAACCGTTGTAGAGGCAGATGAATTCGATCGTTCATTTTTAACCTTGTCGCCAGATTTGGCATGTATTACGTCTATGGATGCAGACCATCTAGATATTTATGGTAATGCTGAAGCGTTGGTAGAAACATTCAAAGATTTTTCAGAGTGTATAAAACCAAATGGAAAGCTATTTGTAAAGAATGGATTACCGCTAAAAGGGATAACTTACGGTATTGATGATGACTCAGATTATTGTGCGCAAAATATCTCCATAGAAAATGGTTCTTATATTTTTGATATAAAAACACCAAGCGGAACGTATTACGATTTCAAATTTAGTTTACCAGGCAGGCATAATCTTTCTAACGCCATTATTGCGATAGCTATGGCTGCAGAATATGGTTGTGAATACAATGAATTGTCGAAAGCTCTTGAAACCTATAAAGGCGTCAAACGACGATTTACCTATCATATTAGAACAGACGATTTTGTGTTTATTGATGATTATGCACATCATCCTGAAGAAATAAATGCTGTACATCAGGCTGTTAGGGAAATGTATCCCGATAAAAAAGTGTTGGCAATTTTTCAACCACATTTATATACTAGAACAAGAGATTTTGTGGATGGATTTGCTGAAAGTCTTTCAAATTTCGACGAATTATTACTCTTAGATATCTATCCAGCAAGAGAAATACCAATTGATGGAGTGACGTCTAAATGGCTTTTAGATAAGGTTAAAAATCCTAATAAAAAATTAATTGAAAAATCACATTTAATTGATGAAATAGAAAAATCTAATGCTCAAATTGTATTAACTATTGGAGCAGGAGATATTGGAATTGAAGTTAAACACATAAAAGCAGCGTTCCATGTTAAAAAATAATTATAACAATATAAAAATCACAGGGTTAGTGGTTTTGGTGGGCTTTTTATTTGCGTTTTCTAATCAAAGAAATAAAACTAGAAAAGTCAGTGAGCCAAACATCACGTTTTTAGGCGAAAACAAATTGTTTATAACAGATGCGAATGTTAGTAAATTGTTAATAGTAAATCAAGAACCTGTTTCGGAGCAACCCAAAGAAATTATAGATTTGAACAAATTAGAATCTGCCCTGAAATCTAATCCGATGATAAAGCAAGCAGAAGTGTTCATGTCAGTAAACGGTGCACTTTCAGCTGAAATTGAACAAAAAAAACCTATTGCAAGAGTGCACACAACTGCATCGTATTATATCGATGACGAAGGAGGAGTTATGCCTTTGTCTCATAATTATGCTGCAAGAGTACCATTAATTACAGGAAATATTAATAAAAATAAGCTCGAAACAGTTTTTAAATTTGCAAAAACGGTGGATGAAGATGAGTTTTTAAAAAAACATATCATTGAAATTCGTCAGAATGATGATAACACCATTGATTTCAAAGTTAGAAAAAGTGATTTTATAGTTCATGTTGGAACTTTAAAACAACTCGATAAAAAGATAAACAATTTTAAGGCGTTTTATCAAAAGGCTTTAAAAGACCAGGTTTTAGAGAACTACAGTTTAGTGAATCTGAAATTTGATAAACAAGTTATTTGCACCAAAAAGTAAGCTATGGACAAACAAAATATTTCAGTAGGTCTAGATATAGGAACCACAAAAATTGTGGCCATGATTGGTCGCAAAAATGAATACGATAAAGTTGAAATTTTAGGCTTAGGAAGAGCCAAGAGTTTGGGTGTACATCGTGGTGTGGTTAATAATATAACACAAACCATTCAGTCTATTCAACAGGCAGTTCAAGAAGCGGAAGCTGCTGCATCAGAAAAAATTGAAGATGTCACCGTTGGTATTGCTGGTCAGCATATTCGTAGTTTACAACATAGCGATTACATAACCCGTCCTAATTCAGATATGGTTATTGATGAAGAGGATATTGATCGTTTAATTAATCAAGTTCATAAACTCGTTATGCTTCCTGGTGAAGAAATAATTCATGTGTTACCACAAGAATTTAAAATTGATGGTCAGGCTGAAATTACAGAACCAATTGGGATGTATGGTGGACGTTTGGAAGCCAATTTTCATGTTGTAGTCGGTCAGGTGTCATCGATTAGAAATGTTGGACGTTGTATAAAAAGTGCAGGCTTAAATTTAGAAGGTATCACATTAGAGCCCTTAGCGTCTGCCAATGCGGTTTTAAGTAGAGAAGAGAAAGAAGCTGGTGTAGCTCTGATAGATATAGGAGGTGGAACAACTGATTTAGCAGTTTTTAAAGACGGCATAATTCGTCATACAGCGGTCATTCCTTTCGGTGGAGGTGTAATTACCGAAGACATAAAAGAAGGCTGTTCAATAATTGAAAAGCAAGCTGAACTTTTAAAAGTGAAGTTTGGTTCGGCATGGCCAGGAGAAAATAAGGATAACGAAATTGTATCTATTCCAGGATTAAGAGGAAGAGAGCCAAAAGAAATTACCTTAAAGAATTTGTCTAAAATTATCCATGCAAGAGTTGTAGAAATTATAGAACAAGTTTATGTTGAGATAAAAAATTACGGTCACGAAGAACAAAAAAAGAAACTAATTGGAGGTATTGTGTTAACTGGAGGTGGTGCACAATTAAAACATTTAAAGCAATTAGTAGAATATATCACAGGTATGGATACCAGAATTGGATATCCAAATGAGCATTTAGCAGGTGATAGCGATGAGGATATTGCAAGTCCTTTGTTTGCCACAGCAGTTGGTTTAGTAATGGACGGCTTAAAACGTCAAGAACGTAAAAAGAAAGAAGCCATTGAAGAAGAACTTGTTGTTGAAAATGAAGCCGAAGAAATGCCAGAACAAGAAGCCATAGCGCCAGAACCCATAAAAGAACGTCGTTCGTTTTTAGATAAATTAACAGAACGTGTAAAAGATTTTTTGGATAATGCAGAATAAAGCATGTATGGACAATGCGTGAATTGTCCATATGAATGCACAATTCAGTATAAATTATCCGATTATAAATAAAATAATAAAGTAGAATAATAGTTAATCCATAATATATGAGTAATAGCAACGAATTTGGAAACATTTCATTTGATTTGCCAAAACATCAATCAAACGTCATCAAAGTAATTGGTGTTGGTGGTGGAGGTAGCAATGCCATAAATCACATGTTTCAACAAGGTATAAAAGGTGTCGATTTTGTAATCTGTAATACAGATTCTCAAGCCCTTCAAAATAGTGGTGTTCCAAACAAAATACAGTTAGGAGTAAATTTAACGGAAGGATTAGGAGCAGGTGCCAATCCAGATATCGGAGAAGAAGCTGCCGTAGAAAGTTTAGAGGACATTCGCAGAATGTTAGACACCAATACTAAGATGGTGTTTATCACTGCAGGAATGGGCGGAGGAACAGGAACAGGAGCTGCACCAATTATTGCTAAGTTGGCAAAAGAACTCGATATCCTTACCGTTGGTATTGTAACCATGCCTTTTCAGTTTGAAGGTAAAATGCGTAATGCACAAGCACAACGCGGTATCGATAAATTACGTTCTCATGTAGATTCATTGGTTGTAATTAATAATAATAAACTTCGTGAAGTTTACGGAAACCTTGGATTTAAAGCTGGTTTCTCTAAAGCAGACGAAGTATTATCTACAGCATCTCGTGGTATTGCAGAAGTTATAACACATCACTATACACAGAATATTGATTTACGCGATGCAAAAACCGTGTTGAGCAATAGTGGAACAGCAATTATGGGATCTGCTACAGCTTCTGGTCAAACCAGAGCACAAGAAGCGATAATGAGCGCTTTAGATTCACCGTTACTTAACGATAATAAAATCACAGGAGCTAAAAACGTATTGTTGCTAATCGTTTCAGGTTCTCAAGAAATTACTATTGATGAAATCGGAGAAATCAATGATCATATTCAAACTGAAGCCGGATTTGGAGCTAATATTATTATGGGTGTTGGTGAAGATGAAGAGTTACAAGAATCAATTTCAGTAACTATTATTGCTACAGGGTTTGACATCGATCAGCAAAATGAAATTTCTAATACGGAAACTAAAAAAGTAATTCATGCTTTAGGTGATACTAATGACGCTAGTACTAAAGAAAAGGAGCCAGCGATTATTACGCCAGATATTGTTTTAGAAAAAGAAAAGGAAGCACCAATAGTTCGTCATACGTTACTTGAAGAAGAGGAAGAGGTTAAAAATGAACCTAAAGCCAAAGACAATGACGATACCGATTTAATTGCAACGTCAGATTTCTTAAAAAACATGAATGTGGTTTATGATGAAGTTTTAGACACAAAACCTGAAGCAACTATTGAGCCAGAAGAATTTGTAATTACACCAATTGAAAATAAAGCTGAAACACGTGAAGAGGTTCATGAAGAACAAATAACATTTTCTTTCGACCTTCCAATTTCTAACAAAGAATCTGAAAAGGAGGATGAAGAGCCAAAAGCTAAAGAAGAAAAGATGCTCTTTAGTTTAGATGAAGAAGTCAATGAGATAGATGTTAATGAACCTGTTGAAATTATCGCAGTTCCTGAGGAAAATGAAAAAGGTGAAAAGCGATATACTTTAGATGATTTTGAAACCTATCCTTCTTCTATAAACACGAAAAAGGAAAAAGCAGAAGTTAAGGAAGATGTTGTTTTTGAAAAGAAAACAATTTCTGTGGATGACACTAAAGGGCAACCAGAAGAGGAAATAGACCCAATGAATAGTCCAATCTCTGAATTGCTCGTTGCTCGTGCAGATGAGCGCAGAAGAAAAATGAAGGATTTCAATTATAAGTTTAATGATGCTAAAATGAATGAAATCGAAAACGTACCAGCGTACAAAAGACGCGGTATTGATTTAGATGAAGCACAGCATTCTTCAGAGACAAAAGCATCTAGACTATCTGTTGGAACAGATGAAAACGACGATATCCAATTACGAAGTAATAATTCATTTTTACACGATAACGTCGATTAGTTATATGTTTAATTTATAGTGTAAAATACACTAAACTCAAGCCCAAAAAGGTCCTCAAACTTTTTGGGCTTTTTGTTTACTAAAAATTTTAATAGGTATCTGTTATTCTTCTGTTAGCTTAGAGGAACTTTTTGTTATCTTCGCAGTCTTAATAAAGTATTAAAACTATGAGTTTACAAGTAGACATAATGACTGCTATGAAAGCAGCAATGAAAGAAAAAGACCAAGTGGCTTTAGCTGCTTTACGAGCTGTAAAATCAGAAATACTATTAGCGCAAACCGCTACAGGTTCTAAAGAAGAGATTTCAGAAGATGTAGAAATAAAAATATTATCTAAAATGGTGAAACAGCGCAAAGATAGTGCTGCAATATTTTTAGAACAAAATCGTAAAGATTTAGCTGAGCCAGAAATTGCACAAGCAGAAATAATTGGTCAGTTTTTGCCAGCACAACTTTCGGAAGAAGAAATAACTGTTGAAGTAATGAAAGCGATTGCAGCAACAGGTGCTGCAGGAATGAAAGATATGGGACGCGTTATGGGAATTGTAAGTGGAAAATTAGCAGGAAAAGCTGATGGTAAAACAATTTCGAAAATTGTTAAGGCTAAATTGTCTTAAATTAAGTATATAAATATGGTACCTTGAGCATAGTCGAAAGGTCTCATAGTGTATTGGCCTCGTAGTTCAACTGGATAGAATATCAGATTTCGGCTCTGAGGGTTGGAGGTTCGAATCCTCTCGAGGTCACGAATAAAACAAAAAGTTGCACGTCAAATCAAGCTCGCTTGAATTTGTAAGTGCAACTTTTTGTTTTTCAAAGCGGAGCATTAGAGGATGCGCAGCAATCCTATAAAGCTTCGTTTTGTTTTAATAAATAAGAATAATCCAACTCGCTTGAATTTGTAAGTGCAACTTTTTGTTTTAATAAATAAGAATAATCAAGCTCGCTTGAATTTGTAAGTGCAACTTTTTAAATATTCAAAACTTTAATTTGATTATAGGTATCTAGCTGATATGAAAAATGTAATTCTTAACATTTTAACATTCATTTTGTAGTAGGTTACCATTTTATAAGCTTACTTTGTACTATAATTTGAACTCAAACATGTTTAAAACGCTTTTTAATATAATTATAATTGCTATTGGCTTTGCGACTTCTGCACATGCCAATACCTTCGAGTTATTAAAAAGTACTGTTGAACAGTCTGTTGTAGAATCTTCGAGCGAGGTTAGTGCGTTTGCATCAAATCATCATCCTTATATTGATGTGCAAACAGAGCAATCTAGCGTTGTGACTATTGTTAATGTTGAGCCTTCACCATCAGAAGAAATTTCTGTAAACTATGAAGGTCTTTCTAATCGCAGTAGTCAGCTTTTCGCATTACAGCATACTCTATTTGTAAGAGCAGAGCGCGATAGTGTAATTCACATTCATTTAAGGGCCATCCTTTTTCCATTTCATTCGTTTTGGTAAAACACGTGTAAACCATTTTTTTATTTCATCAATTTCTATTAAGAAATGGTAAAAAAACATCATAAAAAATGATGTCAACTATGGCAGAAAATGCCGTATCAAATGCTTACACTTTAATTATTATCAAAAAAAACAAAATATCATGGGAACAGGATTATTCATTATCGATGCGATTATTATTGCAATCGTTATATTACCGTTTGTATTATTTATAAATGGACGTAAAAAAAGACAAAAAAAATTACAGAAGGCACTTCAATCTGAAGCCTCTCTGCACAATTGTAAATTAAGTAAAGTAGAAACACATAGCAATTTTGCTATAGGTATAGATTCTTCAGAGCAAAAACTATTCTTTTATAAAGAAACAGAGGAAGCAGCTTATGCGCAAACTGTGGATTTAAAATCTATAAGCGCTTGTAAATCAATAAAAGAATATAAGCAGGCTAAAGGGAATGCGAAACCGAACAATGTTATAGACAAAATACAATTGTCTTTTATACATCGTAATCAAAAGGACGCTACACACTTAGTGTTATATAACAATAATGATGAAATGACTCTAAATAATGAACTTGTTGTTGCACAAAAATGGCAAGATTATATTACTGAGTTTCTAGAATCAAAAGTTGAGGTGCAGACGTCTGAAACTAGTAAACACGTTGCTACAGCTTAAACGGATTATTTCGTAAAAAAGCCTTCTTTCTAAATTCAATTTAGAAAGAAGGCTTTTTCGTTTAAACATCATTCATATATAATTGATGTAGAAACTATTCTTCTTTAAATTTAGCGGTTAATTTCAACATTTTTTCACTCAAGCTATATAGCCAATATAATTGCTCCCAGATTAAATGTGCTTCTTTATGTGAACGCACACTATCGGTTCGCGAAATGGCATCATTAGTCATACGATTAATAGGGAAATTGAACGGTTCAGGTGTAAAAGTGGTGTCGTTATGTGTTGATGTTTCAAAATTGATACGTTTTAATTGTTCACAAACTTTATCTAAATTGCTATTAATCTTTTCAGAAATTGCTATAAAATCTTCAGATGCTTCTGAGGTTTCATGGTTTTGAATATAAGTACTTAACGATGCTAAAGACGATAAAAAACTATGGTTAATACCTACAAGTTCATAAATGTCGTCTATATGATTCTGTTTAGATGCTGGCTCTTGTGCCATACGTTGAAATGCCGAACTTAAATTTGACGTCTGTAAAAACGCCTCTTTTCGATTTACTTTTAAACTTGTTGGGACTTGGCCTTTTTTCTGGTAATACGAACTAATGGATTTAAAAAATGCTGTATTTGCTTTTAAACAATCTGTTATGTTATCTCCAATTTCCATAAACGACCACGCGGGCCATAGCCAACGCATAGCCATATACGAGATTGTAGCTCCAATTAGTGTATCAATAACTCTAAATTGAATCACTGTTAAAACATCGGGTTGTAAAATGGCATAAATAAATATAACACTCAGTGTAATAAAGGTTGCGGATGCTTTATAATTTTTCTGTATCATAGAAAAGGCAACCACTAAGGACAATACACCTAAAGCACCATAAATATAAGGATCGTTAATTGAAAAAACGAGACTACTTGCTATGGCTGCACCAATGAGGGTCCCAATAATTCGATCTTTAGAACGTGTTTTTGTAAGTCCGTAACTCGGTCGCATAATCACAATAACAGTAAGAATAATCCAATACGGGTTCTGAAAATCGAAAGTTAAACCAACACCGTAACCCAACATTACCGCAACTGCTAACCGTAACGAATGTTTAAATATGGTAGATCTAAAGCTGAAATTTCTAAGAATTAATTTAGGGTTATAATCTTGCGAATCTATAAAACGTTTTAGCTTATCATTTTTAATATAATCGTCTGAGACTAATTTAGGACGACCTAAAAGCCATTTTATTTTTTTAATTTTTTCGAATTGTTTTTTCTGGTAATCTAACAGGTTCTGAAGCATTAAGTAACGTTCGTAATCTTCAGTATGATCTTCTTTTTTGAATATTAAGATGTCATTTTCAAGTTCTTTAAAGGCGTCTGAAAGGACTTTATTGGGCGGAAATAATTTTGATTTATTAATGTTTTCTGCAATAGCTCGAAGTTGGTTAGAGAATTCAGAAATTAACTTCTGAAAATCGGTTTTAAACTCAGGATGTTTTTCAAAAAGCTCATCCATTTTATCATAATTTACAGGATTTGCAACGGCAGTTTCTAGTATTTCTATCAGCTGGATAAATACTAATAGACGTCTGCTTTGGTAATTAGATTTTCCTGAGCTTTTTCGAGATAAAATTAATATCTCTCGTAAGGTTCCATGGTGTTCAGTAAGCTCACTTTGCAAAGTCATTAATTGTGTTTGCAAACTGTCTCTGTCTGGTTGCTCGCCTATAAGTTGTCTTCTTGTATCTAAAAAATCAGCCGTAAGTAAAAAGATTTTGTTCAGTTCTTCTTCGGTTTGCGCTTTTGGATTGAGTTTAAACCACAATGTAGAGAGCAACAAATACCATAAGCCACCAATCCCAATTAATAGTGCGTATTGATAGACTTCTAAGTTTTCGGAGGTGTGTGCAAAACTTAAAATCAAGGCTAATAATCCCGAAAAGCTAATTAACGATGCTCTAAATCCGTAAATGGAAATAAAGGCAATACCAAAGGTTAAAATTCCTAAAATAGGGAAGAGGACGTAATTTGAAATATTGAGGTAACCGCCAATGAAGCTAATAATAACAACCAATATAGCCGAAAAGAGTATTCCAACTTGTTTATGCATCAATTTGCCGCTAACATCACTTGGGGAGCACCAAAATGCTCCAAAGCAAAGTGCAAGACCTATTTCAAAATGATGCGTTGCAATACCTAAAACTATAGGTATAGTCACTGCAACACCAATTAAAATGGCTTTAGAAAAGCTGGTGCTCTTAAAGAATTCTAATAATTCTTTAGTGTGTTTTGAGATTAAAGTTAAAATGAGATCAGTACTTTTATTATTTAAAACAAAGATACAATTTGAATTGCGAAGCGTATTTTTTTATCTCAACAATCGCTAGTAAATCAAAGACATAATAAAAGCTGTTAACCTTTCATTAAAAATGAAAAATTAACAGCTCAAAAAAATAGTTGCGTATCTCTATTACTTCATGATTCGAGTTAATTGATAGAATTTCTTGTATTCTTCTGGTATGGTATCAATGTTTAACAAACAGCCTTCTTCAATTGGAGGATAAATATCATGATAGGTTTTGACGCTGTATAGTCCAACGCGTTTACTAATATGATCTCGAGTTAATTCCGACGGATTATTAAGTCCTGCAGCAGCAACAAGTTCTAGGAAACTATGAATAGTAGCTTCGTGGTAGCGTTGCGCTCGTGGAGCCTTATCTTCTACAACTAATCCTTTTACTAAAGAAGGGTTTTGGGTTGCAACTCCAACAGGACATGTGTTAGTATTACATTGTAACGCTTGGATGCAACCAATTGAAAGCATCATAGCACGAGCGCTATTACAACCATCTGCACCTAAAGCCAATGCTCTTGCCATGTGGAAACCAGTAATAATTTTTCCTGCAACGATCACTTTAATGTCTTTTCTTAAGTTAAAGCCGACTAAAGTATCGTGTACAAAGATTAACCCTTCACGTAAAGGCATTCCCATTGAATTTGAAAATTCAACAGGTGCGGCACCAGTTCCTCCTTCACCACCATCTACAGAGATAAAGTCTGGTAATATACCTGTGTAAACCATGGCCTCACAAAAATCCATAAATTCTTGTTTTCTCCCTAGACATAATTTAAAACCAATAGGTTTTCCATCAGAAAGCTCTCTAAGTTTTTTTATAAAATGCATAAACTGAATAGGGTCAGCAAATGCAGAGTGCGAAGGTGGAGAGTGGACAGCAATTCCAGGTTTTACATGTCTAATACGTGCAATTTCTTCTGTGTTTTTTGACGCAGGAAGAATTCCTCCATGCCCAGGTTTTGCACCTTGAGATAATTTAATTTCAATCATCTTAACTTCAGGTCTCAACGCGTTTTCTCTAAATGTATCACTATTAAAAGTACCATCGTCATTTCTACATCCAAAATATCCAGTTCCTATTTGCCAAATTAAATCGC
Source organism: Winogradskyella marina (assembly GCF_015645385.1). Classification (GTDB taxonomy): domain Bacteria; phylum Bacteroidota; class Bacteroidia; order Flavobacteriales; family Flavobacteriaceae; genus Winogradskyella; species Winogradskyella marina. The sequence goes on along the minus strand of NZ_JADOET010000001.1, from coordinate 300,275 downwards.
CACCATATTTTAAATGGTGATCACTAATAGCACCTTCTCCTGTATTATGAGCAAAATTCCCCATTTTGGCACCTTTATTTAAAGCTAAAACAGCATTGTTACTAAGCGAACCAAAACTCATGGCAGATATATTCAGTAAACTTGATGAGTAAGGTTGTTTACAATCTTTTCCACCAATGATTAAACGTGGGAATTCCCCAATATTTTTTGGATTCGTTTTAGCATACATCGAATGTTCAAGCCACTCGTAGCCAGAATGATAAATGTCCATCTGAGTCCCAAATGGTTCGGTGTCATTTAGTCCTTTTGCTCTTCTATAAATTAAAGATCGTAGAATACGGTTAAGAGGTCTTCCTTCAGTATCAGTCTCAACAAAATATTGCATTATTTCCGGTCTAATAGATTCTAAAACGTATCTAAAACGACCTAATAAAGGAAAGTTTCTTCGTATTGTATGTGATTTTTGAAATATATCAAAAAGACCCATTAGTACAAGTGGTCCAACAAGCAGAAAGAGCCATAAAATAGGTTGCCATAAAAAAGCTATTCCAACGATAGCTAAAACTACAACTGTAGAAATTATAATAAAATACTCACGAACTTTCATAGTGATAACTTTAAAATGAATTGGCAAAGATAGGATTACCTATTCAAATAATAAATTAATATTATAGAGTTTGTTATTTATTGTATAAAAATTTTAGAAATCAATAAATTTACTGTCCTATATTTTGAATCTGTTAAATATTTCGAATATTAAAACCTTGTCGCATGGTGTTTTACACTCTAGCATTTATAGCAGTTTCTTAATTCCTAATTTTTTAATTTTTTGTGATTAAAAATGTGTTATTTTAAGCTGATTGTTAATGTTTTGTAATATGAATTGGATTTTAATAGGACAAATAGTTTATAGCCTCATCGTTATACTCGTTATTTTTAGAGTGATATATGATACACGCAGTGGTACAAAATCTTTAGCTTACATTTTGTTCATTGTGTTTGTTCCTTTTGTTGGAATGATATTTTACTTTTCATTCGGAATTAATTATAGAAAACGAAAACTCTACAGTAAGAAAATAGGGTTAGATGAACCATTAAGAGATCGTATTAGAAACAAGTTGAATTCTTATTCTGATGCTATTTGGAATTCAGGTTTAACAAGAGATAATTATAAAAACCTAATACAGTATATACGGCGCTCAGGAAGTAGTCCTCTAACCGCAAACAACGAGGTAAAATTATTTATTAACGGAGAGGAAAAATTCCCTGCCCTTCTAGAAGCATTAGAGAAAGCAACGTCTCACATTCATATTGAATACTATATTTATGAAAATGATATTACCGGAAACCAAATTGCCGATCTTTTAATTAATAAAGCCAAAGAAGGCATAGAAGTTCGGTTTATGTACGATGATTTTGGAAGTCGTGGTTTAGGTAAAAAATTTATAAAAAAACTTAACGATGCAGGTGTGCATACAGCTCCTTTTTATAAAATAAAATGGTATGCTTTTGCCAACCGCCTCAATTACAGGAATCACAGAAAAATTGTGATTATAGATGGAACTGTTGGTTTTATTGGAGGTGTTAATATGAGTGATAGATATCGCAACGATTTAAAAGGCGAGAACGATTTGTATTGGCGAGATACACATTTAATGATTACTGGTCAGGCCACAGCATACCTTCAGTATTTGTTTTTATGCGATTGGAATTTTTGCAGCGCTATTAATTTTGAATATTCAGATGTTTATTTTCCAGATAATACAAAACATGCTTCAATTGAAAAGGAGGTGGTTCAGATCGCAGCTTCGGGGCCAGATAGTGTACAACCTGTAATTTTCTATTCGTTGTTAGAAGCTATAAATTCAGCAAAACAAAGAATTTATATTACAAGCCCTTATTTTATTCCAGGCGAAAGTTTAATGGACGCTTTAATTATTGCGATACAAAGTGGTTTGGAGGTGAAAATTATTGTTCCAGGAGTTTCGGATTCCAAAATGGTAAATGCAGCAGCTAGTGCGTACTATACGGAATTGCTTCAGTATGGTGCTAAAATTTATAAGTATAATAAAGGCTTTGTACATGCTAAAACCATGGTTATTGACGATGATTTAGCGGTTGTTGGTTCAGCAAATATGGACTATAGAAGTTTTGAACTTAATTTTGAAGTGAATGCTATGGTTTATAGTAAAGATATCGCAAAACAACTTACAGTTGCTTTTGAAAATGATTTAAAAGTAGCTGCCCAAATAGATGCACAAATATGGCTCAATAGACCAAAATATATTCAGTTATGGGAAAAAATGGTACGTTTATTATCTCCCTTCCTATAGTTTCACAACCGTGTAAAACGGTTGTTAAAGTTTAAAATCGGATTTAAGTTAATATTACAAAAATTCTGTTTACTTTGTAAGTATTAAAAACGAAGTAATACATGAGAGCAAATAGTATAACCAACAGCACTTTTACCGATATTGGATTATTAATTTTAAGAGTGTTTCTTGGATTAGGAATGTGTTTAGGTCATGGACTAGGAAAGTGGACTAAGCTTTTTAGTGGTGAGGAAATTCATTTTGCAGATCCGTTTGGGCTTGGAGCATTCACTTCGTTAGCGGTGGCTGTCTTTGCGGAAGTTGTTTGCAGTATTCTTTTAACTTTAGGGCTGTTAACACGCTGGTCATTAGTACCATTATTAATGACGATGCTCGTCGCTGTATTTGTGGTTCATATTTCAGATGGTTTTGGAGGTATGGAAAAAGCGTTGCTTTACGGTATAGGCTACATCACTATTTTATTTACAGGACCAGGTAAATTTTCCCTAGATGCTTTTTTGAAACGTAAAAGCAAATAATATTTTAAGTAGATTCTTAAAACTTTCTTTCAATATAACGATTAGTGCTTGCTAATTATGTAGTAATTCAGAATTGACGTAAGCAATAGGTTTGCGTTATGGGATAACTATCATTTATTTCTGGTGTAAAAAAGGACATAATCAATGTGATGTTATGAACTTTAATGTTATAGAATTCAAAAAGGTGAAAGCGTGAATATGAAACTGTTCTGAGGTTATATTTAAGTTAAATATGGTTTAAATTTAAAATAAATAGTGAGCTTTCTTATCTTTGGGAATCATTTTTTTACAAAAACGACTTATATGATTAAAAAAGTATTTCTCTCACCATTCCAGAAATTTACAAGCTTACAAGGCTCAAGTGGTATTTTACTATTACTAATGACTATCATTGCTCTTATATGGGCAAACTCACCTTATGGGCAAAGTTATTTAGAATTATGGCAATATGATATTGGTATTGTGACAGAAACTTTTGAATTTAAAAAACCTTTAATCCTCTGGATTAACGACGGATTAATGGCTATTTTCTTTTTTCTGATTGGTTTAGAAATAAAACGTGAATTGTTAATAGGAGAGCTTAATTCTCCAATGAAAATAGCATTTCCCTTAGTTGGAGCGCTTGGAGGTATGTTGGTGCCAGTAGTATTATTTCTAGTACTCAATCAAAACCCAGAAACAACAAAAGGTTGGGGAATCCCAATGGCGACTGATATAGCTTTTTCACTTGCGATTTTAAATGCATTGGGTAATCGCGTGCCATTGAGTCTTAAGGTGTTTTTAACCGCTTTTGCTATTGTTGATGATATCGGAGCCGTCTTAGTAATCGCAATTTTTTATAGTGGTACTATTAATTTAACCTTATTGTTAATAGCGGGTCTATTATTAGCCTTTTTATTCTACCTCTCTTATAAAGGTTATTTTTCTAAATTTATATTGTTTACATTAGGTGTAGCTATTTGGTTCTTGTTTTTAAAAGCAGGTATTCACCCAACAGTAGCAGGGATTTTACTTGCTTTTACAGTACCTATAAGACAAAAAATTGATACTTCAACTTTTCTAGATCAATTAAATAAAGTATATAAGGATATTAAGAATTCTACGGAATTACAAAAGCCAATTCTTTCAAATGAACAACTACATCTTATAGGTGATTTAGATGACTGGTCTTCTCGATTTCAATCGCCATTGCAGCACTTAGAGCATAACCTGCATGGTTGGGTTGGGTACTTTATCATTCCAATATTTGCACTTGCTAATGCAGGAGTGGTCATTGGAGATGTTGCCAGTATGGATGTCGCCTTAGTTGTTAATATAATTGTGTGCTTAGTATTAGGAAAAGGTTTTGGAGTTAGTTTAATAGTGCTTCTTGCCAGAAAGATAAAATTAATAGAAGTGCCAAAGGATATAAGTTTTAGACATATTCTAGGTGTTTCTTTTATAGCAGGTATTGGTTTTACAATGGCTATCTTTATTGCAGGTTTAGCATTCGCTACGCATCCTGAATATATAGATTCCGCTAAAATTGGAATTTTAATTGGGTCATTATTATCGGCAATTATTGGATTTGTGATTTTGCGAACAGCATCGTATCATCCAAAACCAGAACTTCCACAAAGTTAGTATAGATAATGAGTTCACATAGATCACAAAAAATTGATATTAGTTAATTCTCAATAAAAGCCCTTTTTATTATTGAAAGTGTTATTTTTGCAGCATAATTATATGTAATTCTAAAAAAGTAATACTCATATATGGGAAATTCAAAAGAAAACGTAAAGACAAAAAATAAAAAAGCTCCCTTAAAAGGTATGATGGATAATGTGATGGAGCAGTTTAATAGTGCTGCCAATCACATAAACCTTCACCCTAATATTAGGAAGATCTTAAGTATCACTAACAATGAGATTTTAGTGAACTTTCCGGTAAAAATGGATAATGGAGATGTTGAAGTTTTTACAGGTTACCGTGTACAACATAATGGCGCATTAGGTCCTTATAAGGGTGGGTTACGTTATCACCCAACAGTAGATTTAGATGCCGCAAGAGCATTAGCGATGTGGATGACATGGAAATCGTCTTTAGCTGGCTTACCTTATGGAGGAGCCAAGGGAGGAATTAAAATTAATCCAGAACTATATTCGGAATCTGAAATAGAACGTATTACAAGGCGGTTTACGTATGCTTTAGCAGACAATATTGGTCCTGAACACGATATTCCTGCTCCAGACGTTAATACCAACAGTCAGACGATGGCTTGGATTGCTGATACTTATATGAGTACGAGGCCTCCAGCGCAACGTACCGCAAATCAACATGTCGTTACCGGAAAACCAGATGGAAGTGGTGGACTAGAAGGTAGAGATAGAGCGACAGGGTTTGGTGTTTATTTAACTATTAAATTCTGGGCAGATAAGAATGATATCGATTTAAACGGTAAGAAATTTATCGTTCAAGGATTTGGAAATGTTGGCTATTGGGCGTCACATTTTTTAGAAAATGATGGTGCTAAATTAGTTGGAGTTCAAGATGCTCATGGTAACATTATGAACCAGGACGGTATAGATGTTGAAGCACTTCATACATATAATTTAGAGAACAATGGCACCGTTGTTAACTATCCTAATGCCCAACCAATTGATAAGAGTGAGTTCTTCTCTATAGATTGTGATATTTGTATTCCTGCAGCGTTAGGAAACCAAATAACAAAAGAAAATGCACCAAAAATTAAGGCAAAAATAATAGCAGAAGGTGCTAATGGTCCAACAAACGTTGAAGGAGAAAAAATACTGATCGAAAGAGGTATCGTTATTATACCAGATATTTTATGTAATTCTGGTGGTGTAATTGGTAGTTATTATGAATGGTTACAGAACAGAAGTGGTGAAATTTGGCATTTAGAAGAAGTTATGGATAAGTTGACTAAAAAGCTCAAAGTGTCTTTTGATAAAGTGTATAGCTATTCGGAGAATGAGAAAGTAGACATGAGAACCGCAGCCTTTTGCATTGCAATAGCGCGCATAGAAAAAGCCTACGTACAACGAGGTATTTTCCCATAGGCCTTAAAATTAGAACTATAATATTAGAAAAGTAAGTATGTGTCTATTTTCACATGCTTACTTTTTTTTATTGATTAAAAATGGATATCATATATTGTAACCTTCTAATACGTGCTTGTTTTGAAACGAAACTTTAAATTCATATTATAAGACTATTCTAATGATGATATCAAAAACGGAACAAGAGCTTTTTGAGTTGGAGGTAATTTCTAACTATATAATACCTATTGGTGTTGTCTTAATTGTGCTTTTTATTCTGTATAGACTGATGCGAATTTTTCAGTTATTTTACGCTTCTACATATAATAAACCCTTGTTTGTTTATCGTTTTTTTAAGCTTAGTAACTTACCAACTAAGCAAAAAGAAATATTAGAAAATGAGCATTCCTTTTTTGGTAAGTTGTCTAATAAGCACCAACGTCAATTTGAGCATAGAGTTTCTCAATTTATTCAATCGAATACATTTATTGGTAAGCAAGAATTAGAAGTTACGGATCAGATGAAAGTTAAGATTGCGGCTACTGCTTCTATGTTATGCTTCGGATTTAAAAAGCACCAATTAGATATTATCGAAAATGTTATAATTTATCCGAATGCCTATTACTCTCAAACGAATAAAACCTTCCATAAAGGGGAAGTCAATCCTAAACTAAAAACTATTGTATTTTCCTGGAAAGATTTTCAATATGGTTATGAAGTAGGAGATGATAACCTTAATCTAGGTATTCATGAATTTGGGCATGCTATTCATTTAAATGCCTCTATGAACAATGATGTTAGTAGCATAATTTTTAATCAAGGATATAATAGATTAGTGACGTATTTACAAGAGCACGAAACGCTAAGGCAACAACTAATTGCCTCAAAGTATTTTAGGGCTTATGCTTATACTAACCAATATGAGTTTTTTGCTGTTTTACTCGAGAACTTTATAGAAACACCGTCAGAATTTAAGTTACAGTTTCCAGAACTTTATAAATGCCTGAAACAGATGCTCAATTTTAAGTTTGCAGGGTATTAATCACTATTAAATAAAAATATATGTTAATTTTAACCCATAAATAGAATTAATACATGAAAAGAATTTTGGTTACTGGCGGAGCTGGTTTTGTGGGCTCTCACTTATGTGAACGTCTGTTAAATGAAGGCAATGAAATAATTTGTTTAGACAATTATTTTACAGGTTCTAAGCGAAATATTGAACATTTAATGGATCATCACTATTTTGAATTGGTGCGCCATGATATCACAAATCCTTATATGGCTGAAGTCGATGAAATATATAACTTGGCTTGTCCGGCATCACCTGTTCATTACCAGCATAACCCTATAAAAACGGTGAAAACGTCTGTCATGGGAGCTATTAATATGCTGGGATTGGCAAAGCGTGTAGGAGCAAAAATATTACAAGCGTCTACAAGTGAAGTGTATGGTGACCCATCTGTACATCCACAACCAGAAAGTTATTGGGGAAATGTAAACCCAATAGGTCTGCGGTCTTGCTACGATGAAGGGAAACGTTGTGCCGAGACTTTATTTATGGATTATCACAACCAGAATGAAGTCGATGTTAAAATCATTCGTATTTTTAATACGTATGGGCCTAAAATGCATCCACGAGATGGTCGTGTTGTTTCGAACTTTATAGTTCAAGCTTTAAATGGTGACGATATTACGATTTTTGGTGATGGAACACAAACAAGAAGTTTCCAGTATGTGAATGATCTAGTTGAAGGTATGCATAGAATGATGAATAGTAGAGATGGTTTTGTTGGTCCAGTAAACATAGGAAACCCTATTGAATTTACAATGTTAGAATTAGCCAAGGAAGTTATTGATTTAACGGATTCTAAGTCTAAAATCACGTTCTTACCATTACCACAAGATGATCCTTTACAACGTCAGCCAAATATCAATTTAGCCAAGAAAGAATTAAATGGTTGGGAACCAAAAGTACAATTAAAAGAAGGATTAAATCACACTATTAAATATTTTGATAAATTATTAAAAGAGCGTTAGAGTATTTCTTGTAACCCTCAAAAAAATGCCATCTTATAGATGGCATTTTTTATTTAATCAATTAAAAAAAGTTCACATTCAATGCGAGCTTTTTTTTTTATGTTTATATGATTAGCTACAATAGTTTAAACACGGCTTGTAAGTGATATTGCCAATGGTTGTTATCGAAACCACTCTCAGGATGATTAAATGCAAATTTCGCTGTGGTTTGAGCTCTTAAACCAAAGGTTCTATTAGTGTTTAGCCAAAATAAAAAACCACCACCAAGATTGGCAGAAACATTAGTTTCTTCGATATTAAAGAAACCAATTCCAGCATTGGCATGTATTTCGAGCCAGTTAGCATTTGGAAAAATGAGTTGCCCAAAATAATATTTTACATGGGTGTCAAAAGATAGGTAATTGTAATCTTTAGTTAACACAGCACCATCAATAACGTCGCCTTCGTTAAAACCATTAAAGGTTACAGATTGCTCAATAGCAAATTGTTCACTCCAGTTAAACTCTGCTGCTGCAGAAATAGGAAACTTAAACATCCAATCCTCTGGATGATAAATTGGAGATTGAGAACCTAAACTGTTTATAGCGTTAACACCAATACTTAGATACCAATCGTTACTAGCTCTGCTATTTCGTTGTGCAAATGCGGATAGACTAAATGCTACTAACAACGCTACTAAAAATAATTTTTTCATTCTAAAATAATTTTGATCAAAGGTAAACTATATCAATTATAAAACAAATAATACATACAAAGTTATCATAATTAAAATAAATTTAATTCTTTCGTAAAATAGACATAAAATGGGTGAATATGCGATTTTTATCAAGAATAATGGCTTTACGATACGCTTTATTCGAAATAAATAACCACGATCTATGTAATAGAATTGGAATGATAGCGCCTAATCGCAATAATTTATTCCAAAATCTATAAAACTTAATATGTTTTAACTTAAAGAGATAAAAATAGGAAAAAATGTCGGGTTTTACGTTTTTTGTCTTTCTTATTTCGTTAAAAAACAGACTGGTATATTTAAAATACTTTTTAAAAACCTTTTGATTAGACCAGGTGTTAGGTTCAGTATAGTCCTGCAATAATAAAATGGTATCATATGCAGATCTAAAAGTTATGCTATTGTATAAGGCACCATCATCATTTATTTGATGATTAAGAATGGTGTGCATTAAGAGATGTTTTTGTGATGGTATGTAAATGGATGCTATCTGCCTTGTTTCCTTAAAAATAGACTGTGGCTGTAAGGCGTCATAGTGATATGAAACAAATAGTTTTCTGTGAACTTCAACTGCGGCAATACGAGTTGCAGTTAGCTTAGTTTCTAATCTTGGTAAGTGTTTATGTTCAAAAAAATGATGACCTAAAGTCATAGTTTTAGGTTGGTATCCGTCATCACGTAATAATTCAAAAGCGGTGGTTAACTGCTCTGGGTGCACTAAAATATCAATATCTCCTAGCATTCGTTCCGCAATATCTTTATATGTTCCAGAAGCTAAAAGAGCAGCTCCTTTTAAGAATGTGTGCTCTATATTATGGGAATTAAGGAGATCCGTGAGCTCATTTATTTGTGCGAGTATGATAGTGTTTCTTTGTCTATTTTCATCAGTAATATAGTCGAGATAACTAATTAAATCTTTTGGTAATACATGTAAAAGTTGTCTCGACCTTAATCGGCAATAAATAGCAGGTATAACATAATGAAGGCTACCTTCTTTTACAATCGCTTCCCAGTTAAATGTAGGATCACTCAGCGTGTGCTCTAGTTTTGAATTTGAACTTTCAAAACTCAATATATCTGCTATATGTTGATATGTAATCGCTAAATTATTCATAGGGTTTTAAACATATCACTAATATACTGTTATTATAAAGTCTGAGGTGCTTGTTTAAAAAGCGTTGAAATCTCTGTAACCACACTTGCTGTGGAACTATAGGTTAATTGATATAAAGTTACTCCATTTAGCCAATTTAAAAATTGATTGGCATGCTTTGGATTTGGTGATAACCATGAATCTTCAATTAGGGTTTCTAATATGTGTTTAATTGAAACGGTCTCTAGTTTTGTTTCGGAGTCAGGTTGATAATTTACGAGAATAATTGAATGACAAGGATAGTGTTGCTTTCTAGGTATACGGCATGGCATATATTTCAGCCGTCCTTTAGTTGTATTGAACTCCACGATGGGTAATGTTTCAAAATTTGTTACTATAGGTTGTAATAGGTTAAAAGCACCTTCTTTAAGTGAGATGGCTGAAGGGTTGTAATATATATGTTGATTTTTGGATAACAAAGGGGAGACGTCATCTGCTAACAAATCAAAACCATTTGCCGCTAATAATGCACATAAAGTACTTTTTCCTTTTCCAGATTTTCCAACAAAAAGCATTGAAGAATTACCATCTGTAATAGTTGACCCGTGAAGTGTTCCTATCCAATCTTGTTCTACTTTATTATGAAGTACACAAAGCAATTGCATTATAAATTTACCTTGAATAAGGTGATAATCGCTTTTAGGAACACAAGAAATTAAGTGTTTGTCCTTAAAGAGGTATAAGTCATCATTTTGTAAATATATATCGAAAGTTACATCAGCTTTGTGGGTTGATGAATTACAATAGTGTGCTATCGACGGATGAATGGTTTTTAAAACGAGTTCTGAACTGTAGTGAATTTGAACGTTCTTTGTGTCAAAAATGTATTGTTTTGAAATATTCCGAAGCGAAGTGTCTAGTTTAGCTAGGTTTGTTGTTGCAGACGTATAGGGTATGTTGCAACATTCTAGGTAATTAAGTAGCGTATCAGAAATTTGTGCTTTATCTGAATCACTAAGTTCATTTGAAATTGTAGAAGAAAATACTGTTGTTGTTTCGGATGCTAAATAAGTATCTAATAGTAACTTAAAATCTGAATTAATTACACTATAACTATTAGAGATGGCATACCACAACACCCAATAGTCACCAAATACTTTTTTATAAGTTGGAGCCAAACTTGTAATCAAAATAAAAACTAAAAATTAATCCACTGGAGGGAACAGACCTCCTCCTGGGTCTGGTGGTGATGATGATTGTGCTTTAAGCGGGTTTAAAATCACAAATGTCCCGACTGCAGTTAATGCAGCATATTTACCCATTTTTGAAATGGCTTCCTTACGGGTGATTTTATCTGAGTTGTTGTCTTTTTTCATGGCTTTTGCCCTAAATTTGTGTTCAAAAATAGTAAAATATTTTATTTATTGGAGTAAAATACGAAAAGGTTTATAAAATATTCGAATTTACTCTACGAAACAATAAAGTTCTCGGTTAAATTACAATTAGGATATGTTCTTTTTTCGTGTTTCACCTTAAGTATTATATTAGGTTATTACGTTATAAAATAGGTTTTACAGAGTGATTTTTAACGCAATAACCATTGTGTTTAATTGATAATTATTTTTTGAGTTTTAAGTTGTGTTCCATTATCTAATTGAACCACATACACTCCGGCATTTAAGTTACTCACATCAATACTATGCATGCTACCCCTTGTGTTATCTAAAATGATATGACTTACGGTTCGGCCTTGCATATCATAGAGTTTCATAGTTGTAGGTGTTAATAGCTGGCCAGCAATAACAATAGTTTTATCAGCTTTATTGATGTATATATTTAAGTGGTCAAAATGGTTATCTATTGTAGATAATGTCGTCTCTGTAGTTCTAAGATAAAATCTTCCTGTACCAGATAATTCTGAATTAGGTGTTAAAACGTAATCTTCACCATTTAACAAGGTTGACGTGTTAGCTACGGTGTCGTCCAAATACACATTAACATTATTTTCTAATGTAGATTCTGCAATACTAAATGTTAATTGCTCTCCTTGGTTGGCATGAACTCCTAAAGGAATTGATACCTCACTTAAATCTGTAGTGTTTAAAGATTGTAAGGCTATTGGCAATCCTGTGTTATCTTCAACTAAATGTGAGTATAGAGCGAATGAAGGAGCTGTTCCTCCCCATATTTTAGCATCGTAGCCTAAATCTAAACCTGAGCTAGAATTCGTGTTGAAATAAAAATCAGTGTTATAACTTTGATTAGTCGTACTTGCTTTAAGTTTTAAATAGGTCAATTCATTAGTAGCATTACGACCCGCAATAAAATCATCTGAGCTACCCGTAGTTCTCATTTCTGTTGTAAAATACAAGTCCGCGCTAGCTGCATCAGAGGCTACAAAGAAGCCTTGACCAGGTGCAATTAATTCTCCAGTGGCATTCGAAAGCGTATAGGTTGTCCAACCACTAGTAGTGCCATCGTAGCCGTAAATACCTGTAGCATCACCAATAACATCAATATTTCGTTGCTCTGGAACATTTGCATACGCTAAAAAGGCTTCCATATCTAAATAGGATGGATAAGGATTCCCAATAAGATTCCATGATGCATAACTCGAACCTGAATTCTCAATAGTTATAGTTACGTTGGCGTCAGCTGCAGTACCAGTAAAGGTTAAGTTAGCTCCAGAATCAGTTGCAACTCTATAGCCTGTTCCTGTATTTAAGGTAGCAGATGTTGCATCGGTATAGTTAACGTACGCACTTGCTGTTTTATCAAAAGGTGCAAAAGCATAGGTTGTTGGTGAGGTTGCTCCATTATCCAATAAATCCGTACTATTAGTAGCTGTAGTTAAAAAGTCTGACCAAGATTGCCCTGAAAGTGGAGGCGCTATAAGGTCATTGCCTCCGCCAGCGCCATTGTTGTAGCCATTAGCAAAACGCTCATAAGTAGTTGTCCCCGTAATTGTACCATCTAAAATTAAACTAGAGAAACTAGAAGATGTCGATTCTAAGACTAAACCATTGCTAACAGTAAGTGTCGCAAGCTCATCTACTGTGATTGCGGCTCCTGGGTTAACCGTTACGGAATTTGCAGTTGTATTTGTTGAAATGATAGCATCTCCTGAGGCTATTATAATGTCATCATTAGCAGTTGCGGTACCGTTAGGATCGCTTGGAGACCATGTGCCGTTGTAGGTGTAGGTTATAGGGCGACCAAAGCCTGGTGTGCCACCAGCTACTTCTGAAGCTTCCCAGTTTGCTCCTAAAGAATTGTCACTAGTTAAATCTGGTAATTCTAAAGAAGGACCATTGCCATCTGGTGTGGTTGGCCATGGTGAACCATCATCATAAGTGACAGTATCTATAGTGATATCGGCACCGTTTGGATCATAGACTATTGATATTGTTTCGCTACTATTCCCAACGTTATTTGTGTTGTCAATATTTGCAATAGTAGCAGGTGTGGCAAATGTCGTTACATCTGGCGTAAAAGGGTTATCATTATTAAAGGTGCCATCACCATTACTACCAAAGGCAATAGTTAAGTAACTTCCAGCTGTAATAACAGTGCCATTAAAATCGTAGCTGTTAAAGTCATAATTAAATTCCCAATCAGAATCTAGTGTAATATCACTACCTGAGGCATTATAGATTTCAATCCACTCATCATCAGTTCCCGAACTGTTGTACATGATTTCAGAGATGACAATATCACCTTCAAGTGGTGTAACTGAATCACTAGCCAAAATAGTTAATTCAAATGAATCAACTAAGCCTACCGCAGCAGCATCTCCTCCAGCTACATTTTGAATTTCAAAGATTAAGGTTTCATCACCTTCATCTAATGCATCATCTGTTACAGTTATGGTAACCGTTTGGTTAGCCGTTGTGCCACCAACAAAGGTAACGGTTTGCGTAGTGTAACTATCTATATCTGCAGCACTTCCTGTACCACCTGTTAGCACAACATCAAATGTCGTGTCATTTACAGCATCTTCATTGGTGATAGCAAATTCTAAATCGTAAGTCCCAATAGCTTCTCCTACAGTAGCACTAGCACTAACAAACTCAACAGTAGTCGATGATGATACTTCATAAATATCAATATTTTGTATGTGCCAGTCTTCGGCACCTCCACCAAAATTCATGTCATATTTAAAAGCTAAATAAGCCGTACCTGTAATACTTGATGCATCTACAGAAGTGACAGAAACTGGAGATAGAGAGCCATAACTAGATGTGTTATTTGGGTCAAATGAAAGCGCTGTCCAAGTCGCTGTGGTTGGATCGCCACCTGTGTAATCTGTAGAATATAATAATTCAAACTCACCTGGTGTATTAGTTGTGTCTCCGTACTGTTCTTGAGTGGTGACATCAATATTTACTGTTGCATACGCATCAAAATCTATAGAGAAATCTGAGATTAACCAATCTGTATCATCTGTACCCGAATAACCGTTTATTGCATATTCACCTCCAGAACAAATCCATTCATCATTTCCTGCTTCGTCAAAAGCAGTCCACTCTGCAGTACCACAGTCAGAAAAATCTTCACTATAAGGTAATGTAATTGGAGGTGCTACATCATTATTTGTAATGGTAAGACTAAATGTAGTATTTATACCCACAATAGCATTATTACCTCCTGTTACATTTTGTATTTCGAAGGTTAGGGTTTCATCAACTTCTAAATCACTGTCATCCGTTATAGTAAGTGTAATGGTTTGATTAGCACTTGTCCCTCCTGGAAATATAACGGTTTGCGTGGTGTAACTATTTATATCTGATGCATCACCAGTACCACCAGTTAAAACAACATCAAAACTAGTGGCTGCAGCATCTTCATTAGCTATGGTCAATTCTAAATCATAAGTACCATCACCTTCAGAGGCAGTATCTGAACTTGATACGAATTCTACAGTTGTAGGGAAATCATTATTAGTTATCGTTAAATCGAAAGTGTTGTTTGTACCAACAGCAGCATTATTGCCTCCAGCGACATTTTGAATTTCAAATGTAAGCACTTCATCAGTTTCAATAATAGCATCATCAGTTATTGTAATAGTAACCGTTATATCTGTAGTGGAACTTCCTGGGAATGTTTCAGATTGTGTGGTATAAGAATCAATATCAGCAGCATCTCCAGAAGTTAAAACTACATCAAATGTGGTTGCTGCAACATCTTCATTAGCAATCTCTATAACTAAATCATAAGAGCCTGCACTTTCATCAACAGTAGCAGATGTTGCGCTAAATTGTATTTTAGTACTAGCAAGTGTATCGAAATCACCAGTTAAAGCTGTGCCCATATAACAAGTTTCTGTATCATTATATTCGTAAACAGCAACATGATACGTTTCGTTTTGAGTTAATCCTGTAACGTCTACTGAAGTTCCAGAACCATTATAAACCACATAGTTTCCTGTTTCTAATTCTGTGCTAGATCCAAACGCTGCTTCATCATTATAATCAGTTCCACTTATCGGGGTAAAATCAACAGCGGCACCTTCTTTCATAAGAACTATAACATTGTCTCCATCACCTCCTGTCCATGATAAAGTTGCTGAGTTTGTTGTAACACTAGATTCAGTAAAAGCTGTTGCAGCTGTTGTTGGTGCTGTGCAGCTAGGAGGTAATGTTGGCGAAATTCCAAAACCCTCACCTCCATTAGTTCCTGAAGGATTAGAATTTAATGTACTAAACCTTGTGCTTGGGTCTGTCCAACCATCAGTATCACCGGTTGTAATACCTGAATTTAATTCGATATTACTGTTCTTAGTATCTACTCCTCCTCCAGTCCAACTCGACCCAGGATCAGAACCAGCTACACCAAACATATCAGTTATAGATCCACCGTATTTTACTACTAGAGCATCATCTCCATTAAATGTAAAGCTTTTTTCATGAAAGACACCTCCGTTGGCTAAAGTAACCGTTTCCATATCAGATGTACCAATTACGATAACATCTCCAGAAGCTAATGTACCTGTAGATAAAGTGAAATCTGTACTTGGAGAACCTCCGTTGGTACCTTTTTCAATCACTAGACTATTTGATGAGAAGTCTAGAGTAGCTCCAGTATTATTCCAAATTTCAATTCCTTTTGGAGTGGTGCCAGAATTGGTTTCGACATACTGGCTAATAATTTGTGAGTATCCCAAACTTCCAATAAAAAGGGTAATAAATAATAAGTAAATGTGTTTCATGTGTTAATTTGTTTCTGATTTTTAGGGTGAAATGCAAGTTGTAAAGCGAAATTTTTAAGAAAAAACTTACAAATTATAACTATACAACTATATAAAACGCAATTAAAAGTTAAAATACCAAAACAAGCCATAAGTACTGTAGATGTGGGGGTTGCAAATATAAGGAAAGATTTTTTTAACGCTGCAAGTTTAAGTATTACGAAACGATTAACCTTACATTAAGGGTTGGGTGTATTTGCTTTAAATATTAGTAAATGAACAACGTATTTGGTTTTGCTTCGGGTAAGTCATTTTTTTATTATAAAGTTGAAGTGGCTATTCTGAAGATGATTGTTTAGGCGCTTAAATGTAAGTTGTTTACGTGTTGATAAGGGTGGTTGCTAAGAGGTTTGTTTTAAGGTTACGCCTTTTTAAAAGCAACTTAAATTTTGATGGTAGTACTGATTTTAAAAAATATAAATCGAAATAGAGAAGTTTATGGACTAAAACGAGGATAAAATGTTGAGTAGGTTGAATCTGACATAATTTTGGTGCGATTATAATTTAATTTTTTTTATTCTCATTTCCATTGACATAGTCTTAGATTTTATTTTAGATTTGCAAATTAAAATCATATACTCTATAAAGTCAGTAGAGTAATCGGTTTCAAGGACTGTCTATAAATTAATTGCAATCCAGACTAATGAAATTTAGTAAACGACATGTAGCCAAAACCATTACTTGGCGTATTTTAGGTACCTTAGATACCTTTTTGTTATCATGGTTAATCTCTAGTGATATGTCGGTTGGTCTTAAAATGGGAGCGTTTGAGTTGGTGACCAAAATGGTTTTGTATTATGTTCACGAAAGAGTTTGGTTTCGGTCCACAATAAAATCATCCAACAAGCGTCATATTTTAAAAACGTTTTCATGGCGTGGTGTTGGTACTTTAGATACTATTATTTTGGGCTGGATAATAACAGGAAGCCCGTTTGTAGGTCTGAAAATTGGAGGTGCTGAAGTCGTAACAAAAATGTTGTTGTACTTTGGTCACGAAAAACTTTGGTACCGCATTGATTATGGCTTAGATAGAAGACGAAAAAGAAAGCAATTAGAAAAATTAAATAATTCTAGAAAATCATGAGTCTAAATACTGTTAGGCACGACTATAAAATCACAAAAGCTAATCGTGAAGAACTCCGTGGTCACAAATCCTTGTTGTTGTGGTTTACGGGCTTGTCGGGATCTGGCAAATCTACATTAGCTAATTTGGTGGAAACGGCGCTTTATAAAGAGGGCATTTCAACATTTAGCTTAGATGGAGATAATATTAGAAAAGGCATCAATAAAGATCTTAGTTTTGCTCCAAACGACCGTACCGAAAATATAAGACGTATTGCCGAGATCGCTAATTTAATGGTGGACGCTGGCGTTGTTACTTTAGCAGCTTTTGTATCCCCTTATATTAAGGATAGAGAGGATATAAAAACAATTGTTGGTGCTGATAATTTTATCGAAATCTATGTCAATACATCACTAGAGGAATGCGAACGAAGAGATGTAAAAGGCTTGTATAAAAAAGCAAGAGCCGGAGAAATTAAAAATATGACAGGCATTTCAGCACCATATGAAGCGCCAATTAATCCGGATGTAGAAATTAAAACAGATGACCAGTCAATTGAAGTGTCTGTTCAAACTATTTTAGACTTTATTATTCAAAAATTAAAATAAAAAACATGAGTAATTACGTAATTAATCATTTAAAAGAATTAGAATCAGAAGCGATTTTTGTCATCCGAGAAATAGCAGCGCAATTTGAAAACCCTGTGTTGCTATTTTCAGGAGGTAAGGACTCTATATTGTTGACACATTTAGCAAAAAAAGCATTCTTTCCTGCAAAAATACCATTTCCACTAATCCATATTGATACAGGGCACAATTTCCCGGAAACCATAGCTTTTAGAGATGACTTGGTTGAAAAACTAGGTGTAAAGCTTATCGTAGGTTCCGTACAAGAAGCGATTGATAAAGGACGTGCTAAAGAAGAAACCGGTGCTGATGCGTCGCGTAATTCACTTCAAATTGTATCGTTATTAGATACTTTAGAAGACCATAAGGTTGATGCTGCTATGGGTGGGGCAAGACGCGACGAAGAAAAAGCAAGAGCTAAAGAGCGTTTCTTCTCACACCGAGATGAATTTGGACAATGGGATCCTAAAAATCAAAGACCAGAACTTTGGAATTTATTTAATGGTCGTAAAAATTATGGCGAGCACTTTAGAGTTTTTCCTATTTCTAACTGGACGGAAATGGATGTATGGGAATATATTAAATTAGAAAATATTGATTTACCATCGCTGTACTTTTCTCATAAGAGAGATTGTGTGGTGAGAGATGGGGTGATTTTGGCGAATTCAGAATTCATCAAACTAAAAGAAGGCGAAGAAGTGGTGAATATGACCATTCGATACCGTACTTGTGGTGATATGCCAATTACTGGAGCCGTAGAATCTGAAGCAGATAATTTAGATAAGATTATTGAGGAAATTGCAACAACTAGAACGACAGAGCGTGGTGGGCGTGCAGATGATAAACGTGCAGAGACAGCCATGGAAGATCGAAAAAAACAAGGGTACTTTTAATAGAAAATAGGTTTTAGTTGTGGGTATTGTCCTCTTGAGGATTACTGAGAAACAAAATGTGTTTTTGTTTTGAAAGTACCGAGCCTAGCTCTTAGGGGTGTTTTAAAAAAGAAAAAACGGACTATAAATATTCACAGCCAGCAGAAAATAATAAAGAGAACAAAAACATGGATTATCAAAATATAGAATTATTACGTTTTACAACAGCAGGAAGTGTAGATGACGGAAAAAGCACACTCATTGGGCGTTTATTGTACGATAGTAAATCAATTTTTCAAGATCAATTAGATGCTGTAGAAGAGTCAAGCAAATCAAAAGGATTTGATTATGTAGATTTGTCTTTACTTACAGATGGCTTAAAATCAGAACGCGAGCAAGGGATTACCATTGATGTGGCGTATCGTTATTTTGCCACTCCAAAACGTAAGTTTATCATTGCAGATACCCCTGGCCATATCCAATACACACGTAATATGGTAACAGGCGCATCTACTGCTAACTTAGCCATTATACTTATAGATGCCAGAAAAGGGATGCTAGAGCAAACGCATCGTCATGCTTTTATTGCGTCGTTGTTACGTATTCCACATGCCATTGTTTGTGTAAATAAAATGGATTTAGTCGATTACAGTGAAGAGGTTTATAACACTATTGTTTCAGATTTTAAAGCATTTTCATCTAAGTTGGGGATTAAGGATATTCAATTTATTCCTATTTCAGCATTAAACGGAGATAATGTGGTTAACCGATCTGAAAATATGGCTTGGTATCAAGGCAGTACTTTAATGTATCACCTAGAAACGGTACATATCTCTAGCGATCATAATTTGGTAGATTGTCGTTTTCCTATTCAATCTGTAATTCGTCCACATACCCTAGAAAATCAAGATTATAGAGGGTTTGCAGGAAGAATTGATGGTGGTGTGTTTAAGCCAGGTGACAAAGTAAAGTCTTTACCTTCAGGATTTGTATCAACTATAAAAACCATTGAATTAAATGGTGAGCAAATAGAAGAAGCTTTTGCACCGATGTCTGTAACCATGACCTTAGAAGACGAAATAGATAACAGTCGTGGAGATATGATTGTGCGCGAAAACAATGTACCTGAAATCAGTCAAGATTTAGAGGTGTTGGTGACATGGATGAGCACAAAACCAATTCAGGCGCGTACCAAAGTGGTGATTAAACACACCACTAATGAATCTATTGGTATGGTTAAGGAATTAAAATATAAAATAGATATTAATACATTACATAGAATAGAAGGTATTGATAAGGTTGAGATGAATGATATAGCAAGGATGTCTATTAGAACAGCGAAACCGATATTTTATGATGCCTATAAAAGAAATCGTCAAACCGGAAGTATTATTATTATAGATGAACAAACCAATGAAACCATTGGTGCTGGGATGATTATTTAACAATTACATTTTGTAGTGGAGTATTGTCCCCTTGAGGGGACTTTAGGGGTGTTTTTCAATCAAGAGAATCTTATACTTACGTTTTAATATATGAACAATAATCTAAAAATTGCAATCGAAGCAGCCCTAGAAGCCGGAAAAGCAATTCTAGACATCTACCATTCTGATGATTTTCAAGTAGAGCTTAAAGGAGATGATTCTCCATTAACCAAAGCAGATATCGCTTCACACAATGTGATTATGTCGCATCTTAGCGCTACAGACATTCCTGTGTTATCTGAAGAAGGGAAGTCAATACCTTACGAAGAACGAAAGGGCTGGAGTCAACTTTGGATTGTAGATCCTATAGATGGAACCAAAGAATTTATTAAGCGTAATGGTGAATTTACGGTGAATATTGCACTTATAGAAAATCAGAAAACCGTACTGGGTATTATTTATGTTCCTGTTTTAAATGATTTATATTTTTCAACTTCAGAAATGGGAGCTTTTAAAGTCAAAGTAAACCTTAAAGATTATAACGTAGAGACACTACTAGAACAAGGACGTAAATTACCTTTGGAGCGAAAAGATAAAAGCTTCACCATTGTAGCGAGTCGTTCGCACATGTCGCCAGAAACAGAAACTTATGTTAGCGATATGCGCCAAAAGCACGGAGACGTAAATCTAATTTCCAAAGGCAGTTCATTAAAATTGTGTATGGTCGCCGAAGGACAGGCCGATTGCTATCCAAGATTTGCACCTACGATGGAGTGGGATACGGCTGCAGGACAAGCCATTTGTGAGCATGCTGGATTTGAGGTTATGGATTGGAGTACAAAAGTACCCATGTTGTATAATAGAGAGGAATTGTTGAATGGGTGGTTTTTGGTAAAAAAACAATTCAACACATAATAAGTGTGCCTTCTTAATATTATTTGTAGCTTTGCAAACTTTAAAAACGCTTTTTTAGCGTTTTTTATATTTAGTGTAAATGATTGTTTTTTATTAAGTTAATCAATTTAATGTGCTTTGTAATGATAAAATCATAATCTAATGTAGGCTGATGCTTTGCATCCTGGATAAAGTGTGGGCTTTAAATAAAAAGTATAAAATATAATTATGAATACTATTGATTCAAATTCCAAAATTGCTGTCATAGGTCTTGGATATGTTGGCCTGCCTTTAGCGCGCTTATTTGCTACGAAATATCCAGTTGTTGGCTTCGATATTAATCAAGGAAGAATAGATGGTTTAAATTCTGGAACAGATGCCACATTAGAAGTGTCTGATGCGGTTTTACAAGGTGTATTAGTAGATAAAGCTTCAAGCCAGAAAGGGTTATATTGCTCTTCTAATTTAGAAGATATCAAAGATTGCAACATTTATATTGTTACTGTTCCTACACCTGTAGATAAAAACAACCGACCAGACTTAACACCGCTTTATAAATCTAGCGAAACCGTTGCCAAGGTATTAAAGAAAGAGGATATTGTCATTTATGAATCTACCGTGTACCCTGGAGTAACGGAAGATGAATGCGTGCCAGTTTTAGAACGCATATCAGGCTTGAAATTCAATGCAGACTTCTTTGCAGGCTACTCACCAGAACGTATCAATCCAGGTGATAAGGAACATACTGTTGAAAAAATTTTAAAAGTAACCGCAGGATCAACCCCTGAAATTGGTCAAAAAGTAGATCAATTATACAAATCAGTAATTACCGCAGGCACGCATTTAGCGCCAACCATTAAAGTAGCAGAAGCTGCTAAGGTGATTGAAAACTCACAAAGAGATATTAATATCGCTTTTGTCAATGAGCTAGCTAAGATTTTTAATATTTTAGATATTGATACACACGCGGTTTTAGAAGCCGCAGGCACCAAATGGAACTTCTTGCCGTTCAAACCAGGTTTGGTAGGTGGCCATTGTATTGGCGTTGATCCATATTACCTCGCTCAAAAAGCACAAGAGCATGGGTATCATCCTGAGATCATTTTAGCAGGACGTCGATTGAATGACTCTATGGGAAGTTACGTGGCATCGGAAGTAGTAAAGTGCATGATTAAAAAGAAGATCAATGTTAGTGAAGCTAAGTTGTTAATGCTTGGAATCACTTTCAAGGAAAACTGTCCGGATGTACGGAATACAAAAATTGTAGATGTTATTAGTGCATTAGAAGAATATGGTATAGAGGTAAGTATTTATGATCCTTGGGCAAATCCCAAAGAAGTAAAAAGAGAATACAACATACAAATGACTGACGTTTTACCAAATGATCGTTTTGATGGGGTGGTTTTAGGTGTAGCGCATAAAGAGTTTTTAGAATTAGATTTAGCCAACCTCAAAAAGGAAAAGGCAATTGTTTATGATGTTAAAAGAGTTTTGAGTGCTGAGAATTGTGATGGGAAACTATAGTGGTTGAACGTTAGCTGATCTCATAAATGGTTCATTAAAAATGCATTCATTAAAATGTTTTAAACACAATATAATTGGAGAAAACAAATAATACCCAACAAGCTTCTTGGATAGCTATAGGTAGCTTATTTTCTTTTGGTTTTGGAATTGTTAGTTCTATGATTCTCAGTCGGTATTTTCTTAAGGAAGATTACGGAACTTATAAGCAGGTTATCTATGTATATACCACTATGCTTACGGTGTTTACTCTAGGGTTACCTAAGGCATTCTCTTATTTTTTGCCTCGTGTCGATGAGAATCAAGCAAAAAGTCTGATTAAAAAAATAACAAATTTATTCTTTTTATTAGGGGGAATATTTTCTGTCATTCTGTTTTTTGGATCAGATTATATAGCTGTGTTTCTTAGAAACCCAGATTTAGCCTACGCGTTAAAGGTTTTTTCTCCTGTACCTTTTTTAATGTTGCCTACAATGGGTTTAGAAGGTGTATTAGCCACGTTTAGAAAGACCAAATTCATGGCGCTTTATACAGTAACTACTAGGGTTATGATGTTGTTTTGCGTGGCGATCCCTGTTATGCTTTTCGGAGGTGGGTATATTGAAGCGATTATTGGTTTTTCAATAGCTTCTTTTGTTTCTTTTTTATTGGCACTTTATTTAAAATATTACCCGGTAAAAGACAAAGGAAATGATCCTACAGAGACTTCATATAAAGAAATATTTAAGTTTTCATTGCCATTATTAACGGCTAGTGTTTGGGGTATTCTAATTAGTTCTGCTGATCAGTTTTTTATCAGTCGGTATTTTGGGAGTGAAGTCTTTGCTGAATTCTCAAATGGAGCATTAAAACTGCCTTTCGTCGCTATGATAATGGGAGCAACCTCCACAGTGCTTTCTCCTGTGTTTTCCAAAATGAGTCATGAAAAGCTAGACCCTCAGACAGAAGTACTACCCTTATGGAAAAGTGTTTTTGAGAAATCTGCGATGCTAATTTATCCCTTATTAATTTATACATGGGTGTTCGCAGATGTTATTATGATTCTTTTGTATGGTCAACAATATAAAATTTCATCCGTTTATTTTAGAATATTTAACACGATTAATTTTTTCGATATTATAGTATTTGCACCATTGTTAATTAATACAGGAAAGGTTAGATATTACGCGAATGTCCATATGTTAATTGCTGTAATAGTGATTATATTGGAATATCTAAGTGTACTGATTTTTAATTCACCTTTTGCAATAAGCGCAGTATCCTTATTTTGTCAACTTGTTAAGATTTATTTACTATTGAGAGTAGTAGCTAAATATTTTAATGTTACGATGATTCAATTATTCCCTTTAAAACTTATTTCAAAAATTTTACTCCCGTCTATTTTGTTGTTAGGTATAGAGTATCATATATTTACAAAACTATTAGAATTAAATCCATTTCTTACTCTAATATTGAGTTTCTTAATATATATAATTCTTTTTTATTTTTATTCCTTAAGAATAGAGCTTGATTATAAAAGTATAGTCAGACCTTTAACTTCAAAACTTAAAAATAAATAATAATATTGTTAGAGCATTGCGATGCGAGCCCATGAGTTAGACAAGTGCGAAGTTGTTAAATTGCATTTAAACAAGAGTTTATCCGTTATGAACTCTGAGGAGGTTGATTTGGAACACTAATGATACCTATATAAAAGTTGTGAAAAAAGAGTTAGATTGAAATATATAGTGTTACTAAGAAATAAAAGTCTTTTCTGTAAATTTAATAATAACTAAAACCAAGTAAGGACGAAGCCGAGTATTACTCAGGTATTCATAAAGTAGAATTTGAGAAGAAATATCCAGAAACAGTAATTAAATTAAATACCAATATTAATGACAATTTTAATTGTAGCAAAATCATATAATCAACAAAGCGCTCGAGCCATACAAATGAGGCGTGTGGTAGATGCGTTAAATACATATATCGATGCTAATATTATTCTAATCACACAAGGGGATAATTCCGAAGACTTTGAATCTAATAACTTTAAAAAAATAAATATAAACTCTGCTTTTAACCCAAAAACGAGCCGAATTAAACAAAGATTTTTTAGCGGATTATCAAATTTTGATCAAAACTTTATAGAAGAATCAGTTAAAGTTATTGACGGAATAGTAAAGAGTCAGCAAGTAGATGTGTTGTTAACGGTTTCCACACCCATAGAATGTCATAATATTGGGTTAATTATTAAAACACGTAACCCAAAAATTAAATGGATATCTTTCTTTAGTGATTTATGGCCGTCACATATAGTGCCTAAGCCATTGTATAGGAAAAAAATGGGAAGTAAAAAGGATATTGACTTTATGAGCCAGGTTGCTGAGTACAGTGATGTAATAGTAACTCCTAGTAAATATACTTTAGAGGTTTTAAAAGAAAACATATCTTCTATTAAAGCAAAATTAGAAACTATCAATCATTGTGGTAGGGATTTGCAGCACTATGAATCCAAAAATGAATTATCGGGCTATTTAGTTCATTCTGGTTTTCTTCAAAAAGAAAGAATTAGTGAAGATTTGATTTTAGCAATAAAGAAATTTGAGAATGACCCAACATTTAAAGGTTTTATTCATATCGGTAAATACCATTCTAATTTAACAAAGCTTATTAAAAAGCATAATTGTAAAAAAATATTGTTAATAGGTTCTGTCCCAGAAGAATTAGCTGGTTCACTTCAGGAAATGTGTCATGTCTCAATGGTAATTGAAGCTCCTATGAAAAAAAGAAGTCCTTTTTTACCAAGTAAAATAACTGATGCACTATTGTTCTCAGATAAAGTAGTTTGTATATCTCCAGAGCAAAGTGCACTTTCAGATATGTCTAGAAAATGGTCGGGAGTGTTTGCCGCTACATACGATAAGGATAAAATTTATAATGTTATTAAAACGGCATTGGCTTCAGACGAAACTATACCTATGGAGTTACTACGAGAGATTTCTCCAAAGACAATTGCAGCAAAATATCTTAAGATACTCCAAACTCAATGAAAAAAGGTCTTTTGTTTTTAGTCATCTTTATAAGTGCTGCCACGTCATTTTTTCCAGAGCAGTTCTATACATCGATTATTGGTGGGCTTTCACTTTCGCATTTATTTATTGGTGGTTTTTTATTATTTTTTTTTAATTATAATATAAGGAATTTTGCAAGTAGTGACTGGAAAATTATAAATTCACTTTTGTTTCTTTGCCTTTTTGGCTTACTCTCTGCGATTTGGAGTCCTTACCCATTAATAGCAGCAATTTTCGGAATAAAGCTCTTCTTTATTTCGAATGTTTTTATTACTGTTATTATCCTACTTAAAAAACAAAAATTAGAGCTTAAGGATATTATTAAGATGGCGAAAATTGTAATTGTTCTTACAATTGTGGGACAAATTGTAGGCCTTATTTTAGGCGTGAATGTATATGGTGAAGAAAACACAAGTGCCGGTTTATCTGATAATGTCTCCGCAATTGCTGGCCAATTATTATTTGTAACACCACTAATTTTACTTTCTAAAAATAATAAGTTCCAAAAACTTTTTCTTTTCCTTATTTTTATCGCAATACTATTGACGCTTCGAAGATCTTCTTTGATATCTTTCTTTCTAATAATTATCATTATATTTTTATACAATTTCTTTTCTAAAAAAACCAATATAAAAGCAAAATTTAAAAGTCTATTTAGTATTGTTGGTGCTGGGATACTTATCAGTGTCATTTTTATATCAACAAATATTGGGAGCTCTTTTTTGAACAGAGTTGATGAATTGGATCCATCACAAGAAGGAACAGCATCAGGGCGTTATAACTTTCAAGGAGGTGGGATTGATTACGTTTTAGACAGAGATTTTATTCCTAATATTATGGGTGAGGGTATGGGATATTCACTTATTGTAAATATTGAGAATGGTTTTATTCCCATAGGCATGCATAGTGACTTTTTGGATATTATAATTGGTTTAGGTTTTTTAGGATTAATTGGTTTTTTATTGTTTTATTATCGAGTTTTTAAAATTTCAAAAAGATACACTCCTGGTACACCAAACTTTAATTCTGGTATTGCCTTGTTGGTAGCTTTAGGAAGTATTTCTCTCTTTTCAGGAGGCTTCTTCAATATAAATACTATTCCAGGCTATATAGCACTTGCCTATATTTATGCCGATGCAAAATATAATTTAAAAAATTCAACCTTAAGAAAGATTAATGTTAGCAAATAAATCATTTATATTATTTACAGGAAACGATCCTTGGGCAGCACCGATTGGTGGTCAGTCTACGTTTGCAAAACATATGTTAAACTCATATGGTAACGAAATTGTAATTACTAGCTATTGTAATGATAATTCAATTGAAGTAGGTAAATGGATTAAAAGAAAATATGGTGCTAATGAAATTTGGTTTTTGAGTAGAGGTGCTAACGAGTATAGAAAAGATAAAAAACCAGTTATACCTAAGCGAATAAAAGCGTATTTTAATGCTAAATATTTTCTGAAAGTAATAAGGGGGTCAGGTATTCGAAATGTATTTATAGATTCTCCAGACGTTTTGTTTGCTGTATCTGGTACTAACTGGGAAAGTGTGTGTTATCGTTTTGCAGGAGTAAACAATCCTATTTCTTATTCAAGATATGCTTGGGCTAAAAAATTTGGAAAACTTTACGAAACTTTGTTGGTAAGGGCTTTGAAAAAAATAAATCCTGAAACTATTCTTGCTTCGGCTGACAAAGAGGCTATTGTAGAATTTCATAAAAGAACAAATAATGTGCTAAAGTCTGATAATTTTCATCAATTTCCAACTAGAGTAAATACAGATTTTTTTATTCCAGAAGATAAATTAATCGAAAGAGAAAAACTTAATTTGCCATTAAACTATAAAATATTCGTTGCCACAGGTAGGATTAGTTTTATTAAAGGTTGGAATTTGCTTATCGATGCATTTAATATTTATATGCAAATTCATGACTCAAATGCTTTACTTATTTTTGTTGGTGATGGAGAAGATAAGCTTAAATTATTAGAAAAGGCTAAAGATATTGGAATTGAAAAAAACATTATGTTAACAGGGTTTCTGAAACAGACTACAGTTTTATCTTATATGAATGCTGCAGATGTCTGTTTAGTAGGTTCACTAAAAGAAGGTTGGTCTTTAGCAATGTGCGAAATGATTTCTTGTGGTAAAGCAGTCGTTACAACAGACGTAAGCGGAGCCAAGGACATGATTAAAGATGGTAAAAATGGTTATGTTGTAAAAGAAAGAATAGCAGAGCGTTTTGCGGAGTATATGTTTTTAACAACTCAATTGAGAGATACTCAAAAATATTCACTAGAAATTTCAAAGCAATATGCAGTAAAATATTTAAGCGAAGATTTAGCAAGGTATTGGTCACCGGCTAAAATAAAATCAGTTTAACTCCTTTAATAAATGTGAACTAATTATCTTAATTTTAAAAAAAAGGCATTTTTATTGCTAACGGGATTTAGGTCAATTTTGAAGAGAGAAAGATGACAATAACTTTAGCTGGCAAAGACAGTGCTTTGTTAAAATTATCAGAAAAGCACCTAGTTTAAAATTAAAAAATTGATTAAAGAAAAGAATGGAAAAAAATAAAGCAAGATTAAAAATATTAATTATACATAATTATACAGAAGGTTTTGCAACAGGGGGAGAAGCTAATGTTTTTCAAGATGAATCAAATCTTTTAGAATCGAACGGCCACAAAGTAAGAAAACTATTTGTAACAAATTCAGAAGGAATTGATTCATCTTTTTTAGAAAAAATTAAGTTTTTCATTTCTTCTCCATGGTCAAACTATGGGTATTCGATAGTAAAAAAAGAACTTAAGCAATTTAAGCCCGACATTGTTCATGTCCATAATTTCTTTTTTATACTTTCTCCTAAAATATTTTTGGCAATTTGGAAAGAAAAAATTCCTGTTGTAGTAACATTACACAATTATAGACTGGTAGTTCCATGTTCACAAATGATATATAAAGGTAAACCATGTGACATTTGTTTGGGGAAAAACCCATGGAGAATTCTTATTAGGCGCTGTTATAGGAATAGTTTTTTTGCCTCTCTTTTTAGATATAGATTTTACTTTTTAAGCCAAAAAAAACATAATTGGTGGAAATATATTGATAGGTTTATCGCGTTAACGGAAAATGGAAAATCAATTTTGATAAAAGGAGGTCTTCCTTCCAGTAAAATTATTGTGAAACAAAACTTTATAGAAGATCCCAAGCCCCAAAATATAAAAATAGGTCATGGAGCTCTTTATATCGGTACTCTTACAGTTGAAAAAGGTATTAAAGAACTAATCCATGAATGGCAGTCAATTAATTATCCTTTAAAAGTAATAGGGGCAGGTGAATTAAGGAGGGAATTAACAGAATTAAATAAAAATGAAAACATTTCATTTTTGGGAGTTGTGCCGCGTGAACAAGTTATCAAGGAATTAGAAGACTGTGCTTTTATTGTTATGCCCTCAATCTGTCAGGAATCATTTGGTTTAGTTAATATTGAAGCTTTATCAATGGGGAAACCGGTTCTAGCCTCATGGAACGGTGGTATGAGAGATATTATTCAAGATGGAGAAAATGGATATTTTATTGATATAAATCAATTTGGCGATTTGAAAAAGAAAATAAATCATTTGATTAAAAATCCAACATTATTAAAAGAAATGGGCCAAAATGCAAGAAGTTCATATCTGTTGAAGTATACCTCACAAATAAACTATGAGTTGTTAATTAATATATATACGCAAACAATTGATACATATGAAAATAATTAAATTAAGTAAATACTTTTTTGCTGAAAGAATAAGAATTTTTCGATTATTCATTTTAAAATCACAAGGTGTAAAGGTTGGTGAAAATACTATGATTAGTTTAGGCGCTAAAATAGATGTTCATCGTGGGAGTGTAATAATAGGGGATAATTGCTTAATAACCTCTGGTGTAAAAATATTATCACATGATGGAGCAAGTAGAATGTTAAATATAGATGATTTTGGAAATGGTGGAGTTGTTATTGGAAATAACGTCTTTGTAGGTGTAAACGCAGTTATTTTAAAAGATGTACACATTGGTGATAACTCGGTTATAGGAGCTGGAGCTATAGTATCAAAAGATGTTCCTCCAAAATCATTGGTTGTTGGAAATCCGGGAAAAGTTATTAGAACATTAGAAGGTCCTTTTCCAATTTTAAATGATCATAAAAGATATTAATTTAAATATTAAGAAAAAGTAAATGCAACAACTCACACAAAAACTAGGTTCTGGAGATATGATTATTCAAGACGTGCCTTATCCACAATTAGGTAAAGGCATGGTTATCGTTAAAAATCACTATTCCATAATAAGCGCTGGTACAGAAGGTTCTACAGTGGTAGCAGCGCGTAAAAGCTTAATTGGTAAAGCAAAAGAGCGCCCACAGCAAGTAAAACAGGTCATTGATACCCTAAAAAAACAAGGGCCAATTCAGACCTATAGAGCGGTAATGAAAAAGCTAGATGCATACTCTCCTTTAGGATACAGTTGTGCAGGAGAAGTCATTGAAGTTGGTGAAGGTGTAACGGAATTTGAAGTGGGAGATAAAGTCGCTTGTGCTGGTGCAGGTTATGCCAATCATGCAGAGATTGTTTCAGTACCAATTAATCTTTGTGTAAAATTGGAAAACGAAGCTAACCTAAAAGACGCCGCATACAATACCTTAGGTGCTATATCAATGCAAGGCGTGCGTCAGGCAGATATGCGTTTAGGAGAATCTTGTGTGGTTATTGGTTTAGGTTTATTAGGTCAATTAGCCGCTTTAATATTAAAAGCTTCTGGTGTTACAGTGATCGGTATCGATGTCTCTGAAGCAGCAGTAAAAAAAGCAGTAAATAATAATGTGGTCGATTTAGGGTTAACCAGAAATGCAGCTGGAGTAGAAGAACAAATTCAAAACGCCACCAATGGTTATGGCGCAGATGCCGTAATTATTGCAGCAGCTACACCGAGTCTCGATCCAATCAATTTTGCAGGAGCTATTACACGTAAAAAAGGAAAAGTGATTGTTTTAGGTGCTGTACCAACTGGTTTTGAGCGAGATCCATTTTGGTATCGTAAGGAGTTGGAACTAAAAATGGCCTGTTCTTATGGTCCTGGGCGTTACGATTTAAATTACGAAGAAAAAGGAATCGACTATCCTTTGCCTTATGTACGTTGGACAGAAAAACGAAACATGGAAGCGTTTCAAAATTTAATCGTGACCAAAAAAATAGATATCGATTATTTAACAACGCACGAGTTTGCCTTTGATAATGCGAAGGATGCCTTCGATTTAGTAGTGTCTAAAGCAGAACCATTTACAGGTATCGCCTTAAAATACAATACTGAAAAAACAGCCAATAAAACTAAAATTCCTACTGGTGAAACAGAACAATTAGGAAAAATAAACATCTCATTTATTGGTGCCGGTAGTTACGCACAAGGAAATTTACTACCAAATATTCCAGAAACCAATGATGTGGCTAGAGTAGGCGTTTTGACTAATACAGGAACAACCTCGAAACGTGTGGCTGAAAAATTTAAGTTTCAATTCTGTGCAACAGAAGAAGCAGATGTGTTAGACGATAAAACCAATACGGTTTTTGTAGCGACACGTCACGATTCTCATGGTCCTTACGTTTTAAAAAGTCTAAAGGCAAAGAAAAATGTGTTTGTTGAAAAACCAATATGCTTATTAGAGTCTGAATTACAAGACATCATAGAAGCCCAATCAGAATCTAAAAAAGCGGTGATGATTGGTTTTAATAGACGTTTTTCGCCTTTAACACAAAAACTTAAAAAGGCGATTGGCAATAACCCTATGACTATGTTATATAGAATTAATGCGGGTGCCATTCCTGGTGACACATGGATTCAAGATTTAGAAATTGGAGGTGGCCGTGTTTTAGGTGAAGTATGTCATTTTATTGATTATTTAACCTATCTTAATGGAAGTTTGCCAACTAAAGTATCAGCATCAGCCTTACCAGATGCGAATAAATTAAATGATACCTTAAATATTTTAATTCAATTTGAAAATGGCTCTTCAGGAGTTGTAGCCTATTATGCTAATGGTTCTAAATCGATGACAAAGGAGTATGTTGAGGTGTTTTCTGCCGGACTTTCAGCAACCTTAAATGACTTTAAAGAACTAAAGATTTACGGTAAAGGCAAACCTAAAAAAGATAAGATTTTTAATCAAAATAAAGGTCAGAAAGAAATGGTTGAAGCCTTTGTTAATGGATTATTAACCGATGGCAAAGCTCCAATTTCTTTTGAAGACATCGTAGCGGTGACCAAAGCGTCATTTAAAGTTTTAGAATCTGTAAAACGTGGAGGTGAGCAAGTTGAAATCTAATATAGCATCCAGTTTTAAAAAGCTAAAAAGCTATTGTGAAGCCGAAGATTTCAAAGGTTGGGATCCT
Source organism: Winogradskyella marina (assembly GCF_015645385.1). Lineage (GTDB taxonomy): Bacteria > Bacteroidota > Bacteroidia > Flavobacteriales > Flavobacteriaceae > Winogradskyella > Winogradskyella marina. Next base: position 268,390 of record NZ_JADOET010000001.1, on the reverse strand, counting down.
TATGATGGAATGAACTCTAAGGTTTTTCAGGCCTTACCATTAAAGCATTGGGATTTAGCACGATTAGCTTGGATACAAGGATTTAAACGAAGTCCTATTAATTTTAGAAAGCTGCTTTTGGTGCCTAAAGAGCATAATACAAAAGGTTTGGCTTTATTTCTTTTAGGGTATTGTCGCTTGTATAAGTTAGCTGAAACTGGTAACGAAGATTTCGGAACTAAAGACCAAATTTTAACGCGTATAAATGAACTTTCGGACTTATTATTAAGTCTGAGATCCAAAGGCTATTCAGGTTCGGCTTGGGGGTATAATTTCGATTGGCAAGCCAGACGATTGTTTTTGTTTAAAAAATATACACCAACCGTTGTAGCGACTTGTTTTTGTGTAGAAGCGTTGTTAGAAGCTTATGAAATTACTAAAAATGAAACCGTTTTAAAAGAAACGTTAACAGCTGCAGATTTTGTGGTTAACGATTTATCGAGAACAAAACACGGTAACGGAATTATTTTTTCTTACAGTGTACGCGATGGTAATAATACCGTGATTAACGCGTCCTTATTAGGGGCTAAGATTTTAAGCTATTCGTACAAATACACAAAAAATCAAGAACATGCAGATTTAGCTAAGAAAGCAGTTATTGCGGCTTGCGAATTACAAAGTGAAGATGGTTCCTGGATTTATGGCTTATTGCCTGTACAATCTTGGATCGATTCTTTTCACACAGGATTCAATTTAGATGCTATTAAAACCTATCAGCAAAATACTGGAGATAAAAGTTTCCAATCCAATTTGGATAAAGGTTTAAAATACTATTTAGAAAATTTCTTTGGAGACAATGGGATGCCAAAATATTACCACGATAAAACATTTCCAATAGATATCCATTGTCCAGCGCAAGTCATTGTCACCTTATCTAAGATGAAAGCGTTTCAACCTAATAAAGCTTTACTTTCTAAAGTGTTACATTGGACGATTGATAATATGCAACATAAAAAAGGCTACTTTTATTATCAATATAGGCAAGGCATGAGTTCTAAAATATCCTATATGCGGTGGTCTAATGCCTTTATGTTTAATGCTATGGCGCATTATTTACTAGAAACAAAACCTAAATAATATGGAGGCTAAGTCCTTAAACGGAGTCGTAACGTTTGCTCCAACATCCAGAAAAGAATTAATGCAATATGCCTTTGATAACCATAAAATTATGGTGGCTGTTAATGCTGAGAAAATTTTGCATGCTACAGACGAAAGTAGAGCACTAATCAATAGAAATATGGGCTATCCAGATGGTATTGGTGCAGTTTGGGCTTTACAGAAAAAAGGGGCAGGAAAAGTAGTCAAAATTCCAGGTTGTGAATTGTGGCTAGATGTTGTTCAGAATTATTACAAAACAAAATCGTTCTACTTAGTGGGTGGAAAACAAGCGGTTATTGAAGAGACGGTTTCTAAACTGAAATCCGAATATGAAGACATCAATATTTGCAATTATAGAAATGGCTATATTAAAACCGAAGCTGAGGAATTAGCCTTAATCGAAGATATTAAAAAGCACAATCCAGATGTGATCTTCGTGGCTATGGGTTCGCCAAAGCAAGAGTTATTAATGGAGCGCATCCAAAAAGAACATCAAGCCGTATATCAAGGCCTCGGTGGTAGTTTCGATGTGTTTACAGGCAATGTAAAACGCGCGCCAAAATGGTGGGTGAAAAACAATATGGAATGGACGTACAGATTAATTAGTCAACCATCAAGAATAAAAAGACAGATTCATTTGGTTCGTTTTTTTGTTAATTTGCATTTAAATCGTTATTAAAACAATGCATTTTGGTATATAAAATTCATAATATATATAATCGTCTAAAAAATAAAATTTTAATCGATTAAATTGTCCCCTTGAGGATTGGTGAGAAACGAAATATACTTTGTTTAGAAGCTACTGAGCGAAGCGCATTAGGGGTGTTTTTGGTTTCTTGATTGAAAGAGTCTTTTAAGGGGGAGTTTTGAGAAGTGAGTGATGGACAGTTAACAGTAATCACCTTTGCACCTTAGCATCTTTGCGTGAAAAAAAAGAGAAGTGGTATAAGTGATGAGTTATTAGAGAGGAGTCATAAAAGCCAAGCAGATAAATAATAACACCTATATAAGAAAACCTATAATGTTAGTTTTAATGTTAGCTTTGTGCTTAGCTAAGAAAAATAAATAAAAGACCTAAAATACGAGGCTATAGATACTCCGTGCTAACTCCGTAGGTAGTGTAGAGTTCATAAATCAATTTAAAATAAGAGCTTTTAATTGAAGTTAAGTCGAGATTCTAGACTCTAAAAGCAGATCAATCTAGCATTAAAATAAAAAAATAAAAACATAAAAACATGTACAACATCACAATAATAGCCGGTGCCAGACCAAATTTCATGAAGATTGCTCCAATCATTCATGCCATTCAAAAAGCAAAACAAGACCATGGAGATATGGATTATCGTTTAGTGCATACCGGTCAGCATTACGATAAAAATATGTCAGGCAGCTTTTTCGAGCAATTAGAAATTCCTGAGCCACATGTTAATCTAGAGTGCAGTGGTGGTACACAAGCAGAACAAACGGCGGCAATTATGATGAGTTTTGAAAAGGAATTAATGGCAAACCCTGCTGATTTGGTTTTGGTGGTTGGTGATGTAACCTCTACTATGGCGTGTGCGTTAGTCGCTCAAAAATTACACACTAAAGTGGCGCATGTCGAAGGAGGGATTCGTTCAGATGATTGGTCTATGCCTGAAGAAATAAACAGGCTAGTAACCGATAGCATTACGAACTACTTTTTTACAACTTCAGAAACAGCGAATACCAATTTAAAGCAAAGTGGAGTAAAAGACGATCAGATATTTTTCGTAGGAAACACCATGATTGATACCTTGTTAAAACAGCGCCCTAATTTTGCACAACCTAAAGTTTGGAATGAATTAGGATTAGACGAAGGGAATTATATCGTAATGACACTTCATAGGCCAGCTAATGTAGATGAGGAATCGCAGTTGAAAGATATGATTGATGAAATTATTGCGAATACCCAAGATTTGCCATTAGTTTTTCCTGTACATCCACGAACTGCTAAAATTTTAGAACGTCTTCATATTAGCCATTCAAGATTACATACGGTTGAGCCTTTAAGCTATTTAGAATTTAATTATTTAGTTGAAAGAGCCAAGGCAGTGATTACAGATTCAGGAGGTATTACAGAGGAAGCTTCCGTAATGCGCGTACCATGTTTAACCTTGCGAGATAACACGGAACGCCCAGAAACCATAACTCTAGGAACTAATGAATTAGTAGGTACAAATCCTGATAATTTAAAACCTTATTTAAACCGATTATTCTCGGGTGATTGGAAAAAAGGACAAGATATCCCGCTTTGGGATGGTAAAACTGCCGAGCGTATCATAGCTGTTCTAAATCAAATAAATCTTTAATGTTAACTTATAACCATTTTTTGTTTGCGCAAGCTGATATAATTATTTGCTCTTGATTATAAATTGTATCTTGCACCCACTTTAATCGATATAAATAGCTTTATATCTATAACCTATGATAAAAACATTAGTAGATAGTTTTAGTCCTGAAGATAATATTGTTCTTTGGTTAATAGCAGCCCTCGTATTGGCTTTTATTATTGCCTATAGAACATTTCCTACAATCTTATATGTTTCAAACGAAAAACATCTTATGGATGAGCCCGATAGTAGAAGTCTGCACGCTAACAGAACGCCGACCTTAGGAGGTATCGGAATTTTTTTAGGAGTTATTGTTGTGATGACAATTGTCGGTGCCTTTTTAAATACTAAAGTGTTGCTTTTGGTTATGGGCGGCTTAACGGTTTTATTTTTTTTAGGCTTAAAAGATGATCTTACTGTTTTGTCACCAGGCAAAAAATTAATCGGCCAATTATTTGTAGCAACCTTACTTATCGTGTTTACGGATACACGTATTATTGGTTTTTCAAGTATTTTAGATGTATACACACTTCCGTACTGGGTGTCTGCAGCGTTTACTCTATTTGTGTATATATTAATTATTAATGCCTATAATCTTATCGATGGTGTGGATGGATTAGCCGGAACCATTGCATTAACCGTTAGTGCTATTTTTGTATATCTTTTTGTCAGTGGGCAAAATTTGAGCTTAGCGACTATTGCTATCGCACTTTGCGGCTCGTTGTTGGCATTTCTACGGTTCAATTTTTCGAGAAGTAAGAAAATATTTATGGGAGATACAGGGTCTATGATAATCGGCTTTTTATTAGCGTTCTTTACAATTAGTTTTATCAATATGGCACAAATAGATGAAACATCAGAGTACTATAAGGCGTCGCCGGCATTAGCTTTTGCCTTATTGTTTTATCCACTTATAGATACCTTGCGTATTTTCTTTATTAGAATAGTAATTCATAAAACAAGCCCTTTTAAGGCCGATAAGAATCATATCCATCATTGGTTTATTAGAATTGGCTATAGTCATTTAATGACCACTATTATAATATCTAGCTTTAATTTTATCATTGTATGTATCGCTTTTAATTTGGTGCATTTAGACCTAAACACACAGATTATTTGTCTCTTATTTTATGGGATAGTCCTCTATCTTATGCCTTTTGGATTACATAAAATTAAAAATAGCACTAAGAATATTGAGGATGGTGCGGGTTAATTAGACTCAAGGTTTTGTTGGTACCTTAAATGCAGTTATATTTGCCGACTACTAAAATATATTTCAATGAAATTTAAAACATTAGGCCTATTATGTCTTTTCATATTAGCATCTTGTGCGTCTAAAAAAGAAGTCCTTTATTTACAAGATATAGACACGAAAGGAGTAGGTGAGGTTGTGTATCAATCACCAAATATTCAGCCCAATGATATTTTAAAAATAACAATTCAGAGTTTAGAACCAGAAGCAGCATTACCTTATAATAAAAGTATTGTTCAAGGGGTACAGGCTCAGAACTTAGATATTATGAAGTTAGACGGTTATGTCGTTAATTTAGACCGTACGATTGTATTGCCTGTCTTAGGACAAATATCGACTCAAAATAAGACAACTCAAGAGCTAGCATCATTTATTAGTAACAAATTAATAACAGAAGGCCATTTATCAGATGCTAGAGTTAATGTGCGTTTGATTAATGCTAAAGTTACAATATTAGGTGAAGTAAATCATCCTGGAACAATTAATTATACCGAGCCCAATATGACACTGTTACAAGCTTTGGGTTATGCTGGTGACTTAACTATTAATGGAAAACGAGATGATATATTGATAACTAGAGAGGTCGATGGAGTGCGTAAAATATCACATGTCGATTTAACATCTGCTGAGTTTATGAATAGTGAATTCTATTTTATTAAACCCAATGACCACATTATTGTTAATCCTAATAATCCTAAAGTGAAAAGTGCAGGTTTTGTAAAAGATATAGGAACGGTATTAACCATTGCCTCTTTAGCATTGAGTATAACTATTTTATTGACGAGATAACTGTATGGATAATTCTTTTAACACTATGAATGCGTTTGATACAGAAGACAACATAGACTTAAAACAAGAGCTTAGACGCTATTTACGTTATTGGCCATGGTTTGTATTTACTGTAATGTTGCTTTTAATAGGAGCTTATTTATACTTAAGATATGCTCCACGCATTTATGAAACCTATGCAAAAGTAAAAATATTAGATGAATCGGAGGGTTTAGAGCTGCCAACATCTGCCTTTATATTTAAAAGAAGTAATATAAATTTAGAGAATGAAAAAGAAATTTTAACGTCTTATCTCATCATGGATCGTGTCGTTAGGGAGCTTAATTTAAACACGAGTTTTTATGAGGAAGGAACTATACAAACCTCACAAATAGAAACTTTACCACTTACGTTTAAGCAAATAATAGAGCCCGATAGTATTTCAAAAACTATATCTTATAAAATCAATGTTAAAGCTAACGGACTTGAAATTATAGATGTTGATACAGAAGAAGTCTTTTCTTTTTCGGAGCACTCTACACTAAATAGTGATACCAATTTACCTTTTGAAATAAGTTTACGTTCCGAGGCTTCGGAAAAGGATATTATTGGAAAAACATTTCTTATAAATTTTAAATCCATTAAAAATGTGGCTCTAGGCTTAAAAGCTAAAATTGGGGTTGAAGCTATTGGAGAGCAGAGTGATTTACTTAAATTAGTCATTACAGGTGAGAGTAAGGAGTTGTCTGAAAAAATATTAAACACCCTAATGGATGAGTTTAATAGAGACGGAATTTATGACCGACAGTTAGTCTCTAAACGCACCTTAGATTTTATAGATGAACGATTTGTGTTTCTAGAACAAGAATTAGATTCTATTGAAGTGAATCGTCAAGACTTTAAGCAAAGCAATAATATTGTTGATATCATTGCTGATGCGCAGCTTGGACTTGAACAACGAGCGCAATCCGATGAGGAATTGTTCCGTATTGAACACCAGTTAACATTGTCTGACCTCTTAGAAAATTCATTAAAAAATAATACTGAATCCGATTTATTACCGGCAAATATTGGTATTGAGAATTCTAGTATTAATGTGCTTATAACGGATTACAATAGTGCCGTAATTAATAGAGATAGATATTTAAGTAGTGGTGGGGCAAATAACCCTATAGTGCAGAAAGCCGTAACCCAAGTAGAGAACTTAAAAGCTAATCTCAATAGATCCTTAGAAACCTATTCCAATCAGCTTGAAGCGTCACGACAACAACTGAGCTCAAGAAACCGAAGATTTAGTGGTACGGTATCGCAAATCCCTGAAAAGGAGAAACTGTTAAGAGCCATTAACAGGCAACAAAAAATTAAAGAAAGTCTCTATCTTTTATTACTACAGAAAAGAGAAGAGGCTGCTATCAATTTGGCAATTACGGAGCCTTCTATAAAAGTTGTAGAATATGCTTTGACAGGGGGGAATCCTATTTCGCCAAAATCCCATATCATTTACGCAGGAGCACTTTTAGGAGGACTATTGATTCCATTTGGAATTCTATATCTTATGTTTATGTTAGATACGAAATTGCATGGCAAAGATGATATCACGAAGGTCAGTTCTAAGATCCCTGTAATTGGTGAAATTCCATTTAAGAAAAATAAAGAAGATGTTGTGTTTGATGATCCTGATTCGCGTTCGGCATTAGCAGAGTCCTTTAGAATATTAAGTTCTAATGTAGATTATATTTTACCAGTGAAGGATGATCATAAGGCGAAAGTTATATATTGTACATCAACAATAAAAGGGGAAGGCAAAACCTATGTAAGTATTAATTTGTCTTTAGCTTTATCTAGTATCAATAAAAAAGTGCTTTTAATTGGTGCCGATTTAAGAAACCCACAAATTCATACACATATTAAGCAAGATAAACACAATCCTGGTTTGTCTAATTACCTCCATGATGGCAACTTTAATTGGAGAGACGGTTTAAGAAAAGGTTTCGATAAACATCCGAACCATGACATACTGTTGTCTGGCGACATTCCGCCTAATCCAGCACATTTATTAACGAATGGTCGTTTTACAAAACTCATAGAGGAGGCTAAAGATGAATACGACTATATAATTGTGGATACAGCACCTACAATACTTGTTACTGACACCTTATTGATCTCTCAGTTAGCGGATGCAACCATTTACCTAGTTCGTGCTGATTACACGGAAAAAAACCTGTTGAAATATTCGGTAGACTTGTCTGAAACCGGCAAGTTGAAAAATGTGGCTTATGTGGTTAACAGTGTGGGAGCAAGTAAATCTTACGGCTATGGGTATAACTATGGTTATAATTATGGCTACGGCAGTAACGTTTAATGCCAAATTAGGTTTTGTTCGTGTTATGTGATATTTATCATGTTCTTTTACAGCTTTATAAAGTACTTTTAATAGTGAATTATAAAACATAGAAGTCATGAGAAATACTGAACCAGTTTCTACAATAATGTCCACCAATATCATCGCTCTCAATAGAACAGATGAACTTGAGACCGCAGAACTTTTATTTAAAAGACATAACATTAGACATATTCCGGTAGTTAAGGAAGGTGTTGTTATCGGTATGTTAAGCTATACGGATTTACTAAGAATTAGCTTTGCAGATGCGGTAGACGAAACCGAAACCGAAATTGAAGCCTTGGTCTACAATATGTTTACTATCGATCAGGTGATGGCTAAAAATGTAGTCACCGTGAACTCTAATGCAACCATAAAAGAGGTAGCTCAAATATTAGCTCAAAAGGAATTTCACGCATTACCAGTAGTGGATAATGGTAGTATTGTGGGAATTGTAACAACAACAGATTTAATTAACTACTTATTAAAACAATTGTAAAATAAAGTTGTTAAAACCGTCCATTTGAGCGCAGTCTTATCAGTAGTCTAAAGATTTTGGTATAGTCCTACGTAATAGATAAGTTTTCTTACCACTGAGAGGTTGCGGTTATTTCTGCTCTTAAGAATTAGCTAAATCCTTTAATGTTTTAATGGTTGTAGTTGGGTTGTTACTCTTAAAAACGTGGCTACCAGCAACAAAAGTATCAGCTCCAGCATCAACTAATGCTTTGATATTTTTATCTGTAACACCACCGTCAATTTCGATACGTGTATCTAGACCTTGTTCGTTAATCATTTTGCGAAGATTTTTCACACGTTTATAAGTGATGTCTTCAAACTGTTGTCCACCAAACCCAGGATTTATAGACATTAATAATATCATATAACACTCCGGAAGAATGTCTTCTAAAACCGTAAGAGGAGTAGTAATATTAAGAACAATACCAGCTTTACAACCGGCATCTTTTATTTGTCTTAATGTTCTATGTAAATGAACCGTAGATTCGTAATGAACCGTAATTATATCTGCACCAACTTTAGCAAATTCTTCAATATACCGTTCAGGTTTTTCAATCATGAGGTGAACGTCTAATGGTTTCGTTGCATGCTTTTTTATCGCTGCAATAACTGGCATTCCATAAGATATATTAGGCACAAAATGTCCGTCCATAACATCAATATGAAACCAATCTGCATCACTGTTATTAACCATTTCGGTATCGCGTTGAAGATTGCCAAAATCGGCAGCTAACATGGAAGGAGCAATTAATTTTGTAGCCATTGTATAAGGTTTATTTAAGGTTTGTGCAAAGGTAATTAAAATGTGAGGTTATTTTGTCATTGAAGTAAAAAACAAAAAGAGATTGTGCTCTTAAGCCCAATTAGTTTAGCTGTTTGGTTTTTAACAAAACCAAAGTTGTACTAAAAAGTGAACCCACGGTAATCAGCCGTGGGTTCTTTCATCAATCAAAAAACGAACAGTTATGTTTGTAACTGTTGTTACTATTATTAGGTTGGTCGTTAAATATACGTTTTCCTAACCTAAATATGTTTTTAATATTTTACTCCTAGACGTATGTTTTAATCGTCTAATTGCTTTTTCTTTTATTTGTCTTACACGCTCACGTGTTAAATCGAATGTTTCTCCAATTTCTTCAAGAGTCATTGGATGTTGGCTTGCTAATCCAAAATACAAACGAATAACATCAGCTTCACGAGGTGTTAATGTTTCTAATGCACGTTCAATCTCAGTTCGTAAAGATTCGTGTAATAAATCTTTATCCGGATTTGGTGATTCACCACTTCGTAAGACGTCATATAAGTTTGAATCTTCACCTTCTACTAAAGGTGCATCCATACTAACGTGACGGCCAGAATTTTTCATAGACTCTTTAACATCGTTAATAGTCATGTCTAATTCTTTTGCAATTTCTTCCGCTGATGGCGGGCGCTCATGGCTTTGCTCTAAAAAAGCAAAGGTCTTATTGATTTTATTAATAGAACCAATTTTGTTTAATGGTAAACGTACAATACGAGACTGTTCAGCTAAGGCTTGAAGTATCGATTGACGAATCCACCAAACAGCATAAGATATAAATTTAAAACCACGTGTTTCATCAAAACGTTGTGCGGCCTTTATTAAACCTAAATTACCTTCATTAATTAAATCTGGTAATGTTAATCCTTGATTTTGATACTGTTTTGCAACAGATACCACAAAACGTAGGTTAGCTTTCGTTAACTTTTCTAAAGCAATTTGATCGCCAGCTTTTATACGTTGAGCTAATTCTACCTCTTCGTCTGCTGTAATAAGATCTACCTTACCAATTTCTTGTAAGTATTTGTCTAACGATGCAGTTTCCCTATTGGTAACCTGCTTGGTAATTTTAAGCTGTCTCATTTATTTTTAAGATTTGTGCAATGTCACAACACCATGTTGCTTTTATTATACGTAATAAAGCATCGAAATGTTACACAATACTAATAAAAAAAATTAAATCTTTAAGAGTTTAACGGTATCTAGGTTTATTGCGTCTACAGTTTCATTGGTAAACTTATAATGGCCTCGCATGGTTATTAACCTAAAGCGGTACGATTTAATTTGGCTTAAGGTGTTTAAAAATAACCATTTGGATTTTAATAATCTCGGTTTTTCAGATTTCAAGCTTAAATCAAATATGTGCTTGCGGCCTTCCTTTTCTGCAACTATATCTGGAGTAACGTCAATGTCACTCCCTTTTTTACGATATGATTTAGGTGACTCGTAGCCATCAAAATCGGCTTTAATATTAGAGTATCCTAATTTTTCAAGGTACGATATTGAGTTGCTTAATTCTTCCGCGTATTTAATTTTGTCTTGTGTGATCATAACCTTTATTATAAGGAATTTTCATCTAAAATCCTAATTTATTAATCTGAATTTTAGAATTCACAAGCATCTTGGTCATTTAGATGTCTAAACTCTAATCTGACCGTCACCGTAAACATAATATTTATTGGTTACCAATTGGTTTAAGCCTAAAGGCCCACGATGATGCAATTTGTCTGTACTAATAGCTAACTCTGCGCCAACTCCCATTTGACCTCCATCAGTGAATCTAGTAGATGCATTATGATACACGGCTGCGCTATCTACATTATGCATAAAGGTCATTGCCTCAGATTTATCTTCTGTTATAATTGAAGCCGAATGTTTTCCTGAGTGTGTATTGATCATATCAATGGCTTCGTCTAAATTCGCTACTTCTCCTATAAGCACTTTTAATGCTAAAAATTCTTCATCCCAAATCTCTTGATTAGAAATGACTTCTTTTTGAGATAAAATTTTAGAGACCTTATGGTCCACTACAATTTCAACCTTGTGTTGTTCTAATTTTTCTTGAAGCATTTTTAGTTTGGTATCGTACTGTGGTAAATTCTTATTGATAAGAACCTTGTCTAAAGCATTACAGCCCGAAATTTTATCTGTTTTAGCATTAATTATCACATTTACTGCTTTGCTCCAATCCGCATGTTCAGATACATATAAAAAGTTGTTTCCACGACCACTAATTAAGACAGCACATGTAGCATGAGTTTTTACAAAGTTAATTAAACGCTCACCTCCACGTGGTACAATTAAGTCTAAGGGTTCCGTAGGATTTCTAAGAAATTCTTGGGTTTCTTCGCGTTTTAAATGTAGAAGTCTAATCCAATCTTTAGATAATCCGTTTTCCTCTAAGGCTTCGTGCCAACATTTTTCTAAAATAAGATTACTGTTTAAAGCTTCTTTTCCTCCTTTTAATAAAATCTTATTATTGGCTTTAAAAGCTAAAACTGCCGCTTCAATTGTAACATCTGGTCGCGATTCGTATATGATTAAAATAGTACCAAACGGCGCTGTGGTATTAACGATGTTTAATTTATTCTTTAAAGTTTTGTTGGTTATTTCACGTCCAACAGGATCTTCTTGAAGCATTACATCGTTTACAGCAGCTATCATCTCATCAACCTTTTTGTCATTCACAATCAGGCGATCGTATAAGGCTTGATCTTCTTTTTGAAAGGCATTTAAATCCTTTTTGTTCGCTTCAATAATAGTCTGTCGTTCGCGATCTAAAATCTGAAGCATTGATTTTAAGACTTTATTTTTTATTTCTGTATTTAAAAGTTTCATGTTTTTTATTTTAATTAGAAGTTACTTAGGCACTAATAAATTTAGTTCCTACTTCTTTATTATTTAGAATATCTACAATGACATTTTCTCGTTTACCATTGGCGATATACGTTGGAATATCTTTATTAGCCGTTCCTTTCGCTATTTTTAATTTTGAAGCCATTCCTCCTCGGCCTTCGCCTTCTTTTTTATCTGACTTTTGAACGTATTTCTCTACATTTTCATTCGTCTTAACTTCATTTAATCGAACAGAATTGTCGTCGTCTGGATGACCTGTATAAAGACCATCGGTATCTGATAGGATAATTAGTCTATCTGCATCAATTAATTCGGCAATTAAACTGGCTAACTCATCATTATCTGAAAACATAGACATAGTAAGTGAAACAGCATCATCTTCATTTGCGATTGGAGTTACACCTTCAGCTAGTAAGCCTTCATAACAATTAATCATGTTTTCGCGGTGTTTCCCTATGTCAAAATCTCGCTTTGTCGCCAGTACTTGTGCACATCTCATACCATAATCGTGAAATATACTGTAGTAATGTCTCATCATTCTAGGCTGACCTACAGAAGAATAAACCTGTCGTCTTATAGACTTGTCTTTAATGTTTGTTTCTCCTAAGACTTCCATTCCTGCCATTGCAGAGCCAGATGATACTAGGATAACCATAATATCTTCTTCATACAGAACGGCAATTTGCCTTACCAATTCACGAAGAACTGGACCTAAAATTCTATTATCTTTATTTGTTAATACGTTGGTTCCTACTTTTACGACCACACGTTTTATTTCGTCACTCATAATTATTTGTCTTTACCCAATTCTACAGCACGATCAAAAGCAGCATAAGCGGCATCTTGAATAAGCTGTTTTACATTATTATCTTCCATAGAATCAATGGCGGCTTGGGTTGTGCCTCCTTTTGATGCTACTTTATCTATCCATGATTTTGGTGAAATATTATTTTGGTTGAATAGCTCAATTGCACCTTCAAAAGTGCTACTCACTAATACCTTGGAATCGTAATCTGAAAATCCCATTTCTTGTGCAGCTTCTAGCATAGACTGCATAAAATAGAATACGTACGCTGGACCACTACCAGAAATTCCGGTGGAAGCATCAATAAACTTTTCTGTGTTTACATGTATTGATGTACCTGTGGTATCTAAAAGGTTTCTAATCATTAGAAGCTCTACTCTAGAGACTGCTTTAGATTCTGTATAAGAGGTAACACCTTTACCTACTTGTGCAGGTAAGTTGGGCATCGTCCTAATGACTTTGTTGGCGTCTAATTTTTGTTTTATTGTGTCTATTGTTACACCTGCCATTAAAGATACAAAAACTTGATTGGTGTTTAGCATTGGTTTCATTTCTTCAAATAAACCATCGCTATGATATGGTTTTACCGCAATAAATACGATATCTGCCTTTGGTAGACAATCGTTTAAATCATCATAAACAATAAAGCGAGCATCTTTGCTCAGGCTTTCTATTTTTTTTGGATCGGTATCATAGATTTTTAATTTATGTTTGCTAAGTAGTGGCGATTCTGCCATACCTTCAGCATAAGTTAAGCCCATATTTCCGGCTCCAATTACTAATACTTTCATAATTTTATTTAGTTAATAAGTTAACTGTCAGTTGCCTTTATTACCACAACATCTATGCGACAGTGCCAAAAAGAAATTATGATTTAGAGAATTTTGATATCCTAAAGATTTTGTTATTAAAGTTGAGATATTAGAATTTTATTGCGGAATTAAGTTGAAATATGATAATTTCATAAAATACGATCTTGCCTAATTGTGACAGTTTGTCGGTGACAAAATGGTAAATATGTAAGAAAAAGCCTATAAAAATAGAATTTTATAGGCTTATAAGTTTTTGTCTGAAGTTGTTATGCGGTTTCAACCAACTCACGAGTCAGCCATCCTCTTCTACTTGCCGTTGCAATCGCATAAGGTGTAATCCAAAATAAAGCGAATGTAAACAAGATACTATACGAGTAGGCCCAAAATCCTTGAGTGTTCTTATATTGACTAGTGAAAAATATCACCGAAAAAGTTGAAGCGATCAAAATACTAACCAATGTAGAGCCTAAAAATAATAATGGGTGTACTAAGACAAAGAACAACATTGAAAATAATAAAGGATAACTCATCAATATTTTTAAGAACTGGCTTATAAATAAGATTCTAGTTCCAGATTTGCCTTTGGCTCTAAAATTAGTGAATACATATTTTGCCATTTCTAAATTCTCTCTCACATTGCTTCTTCCCCAACGAATAAACATTTTGTATAATCCCATATATTGTTCTGGTACATTGGTAAAAGCCACAGCATTCTTTTGAAATAATACGTGCTTACCTTGTTTTAAGATCATGTTCGTCATGGCTCTGTCTTCACCTATATCAGACGGTTTTCCCATAAAGGTTTGGTTAATCCATTCTGGTAAGCAATCATGAACTGCAGTACTTCTATATGCAGCCAAGGCTCCTGGTGTACACAATACAGAATTCAAATTACTTTCGGCAGAACGTACAAACTCAAAACTCAACACAAAGCTTACATCGAGCATTTTCGGAAGCATTTCTTTTTTGTTATTTAAAACTCTAATGTTTCCGGCAACAGCACCACAATTTTCGTCTTTAATAAATGGACTTACTAAGTTTCTAAGGGTATCTTCAGTGACGATAGAATCACTATCTACTGTAACATAAATATCTCCTGTTCCTAAATTAAACCCACGGTAAAGGGCATGACGTTTTCCTTGGTTTTCTGGCTGTTGATAGATTTCTAATCGATCGCCAAGTATCTTTTTGGCGTCAAGCATCCAGTCCCAAGTATCATCCTTACTACCATCATCTATGGATATAATTTGTAATTTTTGTTTTGGATAGTTGCTATTGTCTAAACTTACTAAGGTATCATAAACTTGTTTGCCCTCGTTATAAGCAGGAACAATAACTGTAACTGTTGGTAATTCTTTATCTGAAACAGAAGCTATTGGCTTATATTTAAAATAATTGTAAGCTTTATAAAAAAAGAATAACACCTTAAAAGCAAAAAGGGTTGTTGCTAAAACTATAAAGGCATATCCAATAGACGAGCTCGTTTTATAGGCGTTGAATTGTTCAAAATCACCATAAAAAACATACAGGAAATAAATACCCATGCTAAGAAGTAAAAATGTACTTAAAAGTACAATTTTATTGTTTGGGTTTTCCGTTTTAGATTTACTATTGAGAAATAAATTGAAGGAGTTTGATAGTTTTTTTGTTTTAGAAATAAGTGTCTTTGATTGTGTTTTTTTTGAGGCCATAGAAGTTGTTTGTGGTTTTTTGTGGTTTAATTAAGTTTAATATATCTACGTGCGATTTTTCTGTTTAGACTGTTTTTAGATTTTATTTAACATTATGAAATTTGAACAAAAAAAAGGAACCCTAAATAGAAGTTTGTATTTAGGGTTCCTTTTTTTTTGTAATAAATTCAACTATTGTGTCTGTTAAATAAAAATTTTTAAAGATTAATTAAATATGAATTCTTGTGAAAATCTAGTAAATACATTACCAGAAATAACGGTCTTAAAATCACTTAAAATTATGTTATTGACATCATCTGTAGTGTTTAAAATTTCAAAATCTGCAAAAGAATTTCCAAAACTACTCTCAAAAGTCATCAATGCATTTTTAGAAATATTTTTTGCATTAATGTTATTTACAGCATTAGGTTGAAGATGATACAATAGCATTAAATTTCTCCTAGTAAAAGTAGCTTCATTAATTCGGTTAAAAAGATTTTCTGAAGAGGTGCTTGTATAATTATTTTCAAAACTAAGGACATCATTGCCATTATCTAAACGCATATATTTTGATTCATTAATAATGCTAGAGTTAGCATTGTAAGTGCTGATTTCAAATTTTATTTCATCATTAAAATAATCGTATGCTTCAAAATAAGTTCTATTATCATTGCCATCTATCACAATTTTAAAATCTGAAACATTGATGTCAAAATTTACACCATCATCACTTTGCGTCCAACTAGAAAAAATGGTGTCAGTGGTATGCGTGAATACATGTTTTTGAAAACTAGAAGATTGTCCTTGAGAATTAATTGATTCTGATAGATATTCAACAAGATCTCCATCATTATAAGTAAATGATTGAATACGAGTTAACAAACCATTGCTAAAGGATTGAATCTCATTAATTCTGTTATTTGCATAATTGTAGTTTGAAGTTAGTTGTGTTAGAGTCTCTAAATTTAAACCAGAACTACTTGTGATTCTATCGTTGTCAATTTGATAATTCGTTGAATCTATAACCGTATTTGGTGTATTTGAAACATTATATGTTTTGTAAATATAATTTGTTAATTCATTTTCAGGCATTTCAGGTTCATTGATACTTTCATTAGAACAAGAAAAACTGATTAAGGCAAAAAGGATGATGATAAGTACTGATTTTTTCATAATAATTTGTTTTTTGAGAGAATAAATTTAATTAACAACTAATAGCAGAAAGCGATATAGGGACATAATACTGAAGATTATTCTCAATATCATTGATTCTCAGGTATAGGGTTTGATTAGCTTCAGTAATTGTGTATGTCTCCTCAGGAACTATTGGGTTAACTATTGAGATGGCATCTTCTTCAGTTTCGTGATAAGATATTTCGTAATTCTCATTGTCGTTATCAAACTCTAGGGTGTCAAATATGCAGTAAGTATAATCATCTAAAATAAATTCGGCAATGCCACTTTCTAATTCAGTTTCACAAGCTTCGAAGTTGAAATTTCCGCAGTCAGTAAAATTGGCATCGCAACGTTGATTTAATATAATTTCTTGATCTTGATGTCTTAATTGTAGTGAATTAGCATCTAAATATTTTACTTTCCAATCAAAATTAAAATGGTCACCAATAGCTGTATCATCAATAATATTAATATTGATGTGTAATTCATTTTCTATAACAAATGGTGTCCATGAACCAACAACAACAACATCATCAGTAGTGCTTAAAACTAAAAACCCATCAGATTCTTGCATAAAGCTCCCTAAATAAGGATTGTCATCTACAAAACTAAAACCTAGTTTAAAGATGCACGCTTTCATTAGATCTCCAGATTCTCTAACCATTTCAATATCTAAGCAATTGTCAATAGATGTCTTAAGTTCTTCTTTGTCTTCTATGATGAGTTCTTCTCCAGAATCTAACATAGTTGTTATGGGAAAGCTTATACTAATATAATACGTTTCATCAATAGTGTTTAAAAAGTTACTAAATTCATCGTCATCGTATAATCTAGATAGGTAGAGATACTCATTATTATCATCGAACACAAAAAGCGTAATAGGGTATATAAAGTTTATACACGCTATACTTTTGTCTGGTCGCTCATTATCTGTGGTAATATCTTTTAAATTATCAAATAAATCTGAATCTGCAGCAATAGCTTCTTGTGCTCCAAAAACAGGAATTGCTGTTAAGTTATCATCTAAATCTTTTGAGCAAGATGAAAGAATAATTAAAATAAATAATACTAAAAATTTTGAGAGTTTCATAAAGGTTGGTTTCCCTATAGACTCAAAATCTGTAAAAAGGTTGCGTTAAAATTCTATTTATTTTAAATAAAAAAAACCCTCGTTATAAAATAACAAGGGTCTAATACTGTGGTTTAAAAGAAATTAATCTTCTTTCTTCTCTTGTCTAGGTTTACGATCATCACGTCTGTTATCACGTCCGCGATTATCTCTTCCTCTGTTGTTATCACGTCCACCACGACTATTGTTGTCTCTTGGTGGTCTTTCCTTAAAACCTTCTGGTTTTGGTAATAACGCTTTACGAGACACTTTTTCTTTACGTGTTCTAGAATCTATTCCGAAATATTTTACATCAAAAACATCTCCCATGTTTACCACATCAGATACATTTTCTGTACGTTCCCAAGCTAATTCAGATACGTGTAATAACACTTCGTTTCCTGGTGCATCCATATACTCAACAACAGCACCAAAATCTAACATTTTGATTACTTTTACTTCGTAAACGCTACCAACTTCTGGCTTAAATAAAATAGCATCAATTTTTGCCAATACAGCATTGATTCCTGTTTTACCAACACCCATAATTTCAACAATACCTTCTTCAGTCACTGGATCTTCGTTAATAACGATAGTGGTCTCAGTTTCTTTTTGCATTTCTTGAATCACTTTTCCACCAGGTCCAATTAAGGCTCCGATGAATTCGTTTGGTACACGTCTTGTTACCATTGTAGGCGCATGATCTTTAACATCTACATTTGGCTCAGCAATAGTAGACGTTAATTTTTCTAAGATATGTAAACGACCAGCACGTGCTTGTTGTAAAGCATTCACAAGGATTTCGTATGATAATCCTTTTACTTTAATATCCATCTGGCAAGCGGTGATACCATCTGCAGTACCTGTAACTTTAAAATCCATATCACCTAAGTGATCTTCATCACCTAAAATATCAGATAATACAGCGTATTTTCCAGAATCTGCATCAGAAATTAATCCCATTGCAATACCAGAAACTGGTTTTTTCATTTGAACACCAGCATCCATAAGCGCCATTGTACCAGAACAAACTGTTGCCATAGAAGACGAACCGTTAGATTCTAATACTTCAGATACAACTCTTACGGTGTAAGGACAATCTTCCGGAATCATACCTTTTAAAGCACGTTGTGCTAAGTTACCATGACCAACTTCTCTACGAGATGTTCCACGGATTGGTCTTGCTTCACCTGTACAAAACGGTGGGAAGTTATAGTGTAAATAGAAACGCTCTTCTCCTTCTTGAGATGGCATATCTATTTGGTTAGCATCTCTAGATGTTCCTAAAGTTACTGTTGCTAAAGCTTGCGTTTCTCCACGTGTAAAGATTGAAGAGCCATGTGTTGATGGTAAGTAATCTACTTCACACCAGATTGGTCTAATTTCGTCAGTCTTACGACCATCTAAACGTAAACCTTCATCTAAGGTTAAATCTCTAATCGCAGCTTTTTCAGCTTTACGGTAATAGTCAGAAACTAAACCTCCGTAATCTGCTAATTCTTCTTCAGAAAACGTCGCTTTAATATCTTCTTTTATTTGTTGAAAAGCAGCACTTCTTTCATGCTTAGAAGATCCAGCTTTTGCAATAGCATACACTTTATCGTAAGCCATGTCATGTACTTTCTTCTCTAAGTCTTCGTCTTTTCTTTCTGGTTGGTATTCACGAGTCGGTTTTTTACCAAATGCTTCTGCTAATCTAAGTTGCGCAGCACATTGTATTTTAATATGCTCGTGAGCAAACTTGATAGCTTCTGCCATTTCTTCTTCAGAAATCTCATCCATTTCACCTTCTACCATCATCACAGAATCCGCAGAAGCACCAATCATCATATCAATGTCAGACGTTTCTAATTGCGCTAATGTTGGGTTGATAATGAATTCACCATTAACACGTCCAACTCTAGCTTCAGAAATTGCACATTCAAAAGGGAAATCTGATAATTGAATCGCTGCTGAAGCGGCTAATCCTGCCATTGCATCTGGCATAACTTCTGGGTCATGAGACATTAACTGAATCATTACCTGAGTTTCAGAATGGTAATCTTTTGGGAATAGTGGACGTAAAACACGGTCTACTAAACGCATTGTTAATACTTCACCATCACTTGGTCTTGCTTCTCTTTTGAAGAAACCACCTGGATAACGACCTGCAGCTGCAAATTTTTCTCTGTAGTCTACAGTTAGTGGAAGGAAGTCCACATCTTTTTGTTCGTAGTTAGAAACAACGGTACATAATAACATACATTTTCCTGACTGAACAACAACAGAACCATGAGCCTGTTTTGCTAATTTTCCGGTTTCGATAGAAATTTCTCTACCATCACCTAGGTCTATGACCTCTTTGAAAGTTTTTGGAATCATAAATTTTTAATTCTAGTAATGCTGAACATTAAGTTTACCTGTACTGAGCGCAGTAAAAGCATAGAAATGTGCAGCATAAATGTTAAACAATGGTCTCCGCCTAAACTGGACGGACAGAGTTGTGTTGTTGTGTGTAGTTGTTATATGACCAATGAAAAACCGCGAATCCTAATATCACTTTAGGATTTTTATGCTATTTTTTTTTACGATTGTTTTACTCTTACGTTTGAGCTATATAAAAACAAAAAGCCACGCTAAATGCGTGGCCTTAATATTGAGATTATTTTCTTAATCCTAATTCTTTAACTATCGCACGATATCTTAAGATATCTTTCTTAGTTAAGTAATCTAGTAAAGCACGACGCTTACCTACTAATTTCACTAATGAACGCTCAGTGTTAAAATCTTTACGATTGTTTTTTAAGTGTTCTGTTAAGTGATTAATTCTTACTGTAAATAATGCAATCTGTCCTTCTGCAGAACCAGTGTCTTTTGCGTCTTTACCGTGTTTTTTGAAAAGTTCTTCTTTTCCTTTTTGATCTAAATACATGCTAATATTATTGTAAATGATTTTTATGTACACGAAAGCCTATCTTTCGAGCGGCAAATATACTACTTTTTTGTGATTTGGGATTTTTTTCGTAACTTTTTGATATCCTAAAGAGTATAATTATGTCCTAACTAAGATTTTCCCTAATAGTAAAGTAGCTTTCAGTTGATTAATCCTTATTAAACGATATGTATGAAAGTTTCAAATCATTTGCGGAATTTCTCTAACGCATACGATGTTTTAGAGCGCACATTTAACAATACCTATAATGGTATTGCTATTGTAAATTTAGATGGAAATTGGTTAAAAGTTAACGAGAGTGTCTGCGATATTTTTGGATATACCAGATGGGAACTTTTTAACATGGACATAAATAACATTGTTTATGCTCAAGATCTTGGTATTCACGAAGAAAAATTTGAAAATCTTATTAATGGTAATATTGATAAATACCGTGTAAAGCAGCGATATTTTCATAAAAATGGTTCCATTATTTGGGTGTTAGTTTCTGTATCATTAGTTTATTTTAAAGGGGGAAGGCCTCATATGATTTGGCAGTTTACAGATGTTACCAACCGTAAGAAAAGTGAAGACAAATTAAAAACGATGCTTAGAGTTGCTAAGGAGCAAAATGAAAGACTAACATCGTTTGCTAATATTGTGACGCATAACTTAAGATCACACTCTGGTAATTTATCATCTTTAACTGGTTTTTTAGAGGAAGATTATACTTATTTGACAGCAAATGAGAATTATCAATTACTAAAAAAAGCAATTGATAACCTTCAAGAAACCGTATCGCATTTAACTGAGGTCGCAAAAATTAGAGAGATTGAAGACTCTAAAATGGAAGCCCTTAACTTATATGATTATTCTCAAAAAGCCACATATAATATTATTGCTTTAGCGCAAAATGCAGAAGCTATAATCTATAATCACATAGATGAAGACGTTTGTGTAAAAGGAATACCAGCCTATTTAGATAGTATAATATTGAATTTTATTACCAATGCCATTAAATATAAATCCCCAAAAAGAAAGCCTATTATTGAATTGAGTTCGCGAGTAGACGACGATTATGTGATACTTAAAATTAAGGATAATGGATTGGGAATTGATTTAGAAAAGTTTGGAGATCAACTATTTCAGATGTACAATACCTTTCATTGTAATGAAGATGCCATTGGTATTGGGTTATTTATCACTAAAAATCACATTGAATCGTTAGGTGGAAAAGTAGAGGTGATTAGTAAAGTGGATGAAGGTTCTGAATTTTCAGTGTTTTTTAAGAAAGCAGAACTATAAGGTATTGTAATTTTTTAGGTTGAAGCAAAAAAAAAAAGAGGCTTTTTAAACCTCTTTTGTTCTGTTATTATGCTCGTACGGGTTGATTTTTAATTAAATCGATATACAAGTTAACTTTTGATTTTAAGTCTTTACGGTGTGTAATAAAATCTAAGAAGCCGTGCTCTAATAAAAACTCTGAAGTTTGAAAACCTTCAGGCAGTTCTTTACCAGTCGTGTCTCTTACAATTCTAGGACCAGCAAAACCGATTAATGCACCTGGTTCTGCGATATTAATATCTCCAAGCATTGCAAAAGATGCCGTTGTACCTCCGGTTGTAGGATCGGTACATAAAGAAATATACGGAATACCAGCATCTGCCATTTGCGCTAACTTAACAGAAGTTTTAGCTAATTGCATTAATGATAATGCCGCTTCCATCATTCGTGCACCACCAGATTTACTAATGATCATTAATGGTGTTTTCTTTTTAATGGCATAATCTGCTGCTCGTGCTATTTTTTCACCTACAACAGATCCCATTGAGCCTCCAATAAAACTGAAATCCATACAGGCAATAACCAAATCTTGACCGTTAGATTTGCCAACTGCAGTACGAACTGCATCTTTGAGTTTTGTTTTTGCTTGTGCCGCTTTTAAACGGTCTGGGTATTTTTTAGTGTCTTCAAATTTAAGAGGGTCTTTAGACGTTAAATTAGGGTCTAATTCGGTATATTTATTATCATCAAATAGAATTTGAAAATACTCGTTACTTCCTATTCTTACGTGGTAACCATCTTCTGGACTTACATAAAAATTTTGTTCAAGTTCTTTAGTATCTATAATCTTACCTGTTGGAGATTTGTACCAAAGTCCTTTAGGTGTGTCTTTTTTTTCTTCTGTTGAGGTATGAATACCTTTCTCTTTTCTTTTAAACCAAGCCATGTCGATATACGATTTTATGATTTGCGATTTTGGGTTTTTACAGACCTCAAAACCGTTTTTTTAGTTAGTTGTAGTTTGTAGTTATACTGGGTACAAACTTACTGTTTTATTAAATATAACTCAAAAATAGAGAAAAGTATCTCAATAATTGCGTTTTATTAATCAAATAAAAACCCATTAAAACTCTGATATTTAGTTCTAATGGGTTCAAAAATATTTAAAGAAATAAACTTATAATGTATCTACATTGTTTAAATCTTCGAATGCTTTTTTAAGTCTTTCTACAAATGCATCTTCACCTTTACGCAACCAAACACGAGGATCGTAGTATTTTTTGTTAGGTACATCGTCTCCTTCTGGATTACCTATTTGAGTTTGTAGGTAATCTTTATTGTCTTGTACATAATCTCTAACACCACTTAAAAATGCATACTGCATATCTGTATCGATGTTCATTTTAATAACTCCGTAGCTAATGCCTTCTCTGATTTCTTCAACAGTTGAACCAGATCCACCATGGAAAACAAAATCGATATGATTGTGTTCAACACCGTATTTCTCCGAAATATGATCTTGAGAGTTTTTCAAGATTTTTGGGGTTAACTTTACGTTTCCTGGTCTGTAAACACCATGAACATTACCAAATGCCGCAGCAATTGTGAATTGATCACTTACTTTGCTTAACTCTTCATAAGCGTAAGCAACTTCTTCTGGTTGTGTGTATAATTTAGAATCATCGACATCTGTATTGTCTACACCATCTTCTTCACCACCAGTAATACCTAATTCAATCTCTAATGTCATACCAATTTTGCTCATACGCTCAAGGTAGTTTTTACAGATTTCAATGTTTTCTTCTATTGGTTCTTCAGATAAATCAATCATGTGAGAACTGTAAAGTGATTTTCCAGTTTCTTTATAATGTTGCTCACTCGCATCTAATAAACCATCGATCCAAGGCAATAATTTTTTTGCACAGTGGTCTGTATGTAAAATTACGGGTACACCATAGGCTTCTGCCATTAAGTGAACATGTTTAGCGCCTGCAATTGAACCTGCTATGGCTGCTTTCTGATTCTCATTACTTAAACCTTTACCTGCATTAAATTGTGCGCCACCATTAGAAAATTGAATAATAACTGGGGCATTTAATGATTTTGCGGTTTCTAAAACAGCATTAATAGAGTTAGAGCCAATGACATTTACTGCTGGTAATGCATAGCCTTTTTCTTTAGCATGTTTAAAAATATTCTGAACTTCTTTTCCTGTGGCAACGCCAGGTTTAATATTATGACTCATAATTTTTTAGATTGAAAATTTAGTTATCAAAAATACGTAATTTTTGAGTATTTATAACCTCTAATCTGTTATAAAATGCCGAAAACGTTGTAGTTTTTGAAGTGAAATAATATGAACAACTGCAGTTTAGAAGCGTACCAATCGAAAATTTAAAATGGATAGTTGATTCCTATATTATAAACGGCATTTCTAAAATTGTAATCTCTAAACCATCTGTTATTTTCATTCTGCGACGGATCGTAGGTCTTAAATCCAATGTCGAAACGCAGTACAAAGAAATCAAAATCATAACGAAGTCCAAAGCCAGAACCAACAGCAATATCCTTTAAAGAATTAAAGCTGGTTAGTGTTGCTGCGTCTTCGGTGACGTTATCTAGGACATTCCAGATATTACCAGCGTCGACAAATACAGCGCCTTGAAGAGCTCCAAACAAACTAAAACGTTGTTCTGCACTTAGGTGAATTTTAAAGTTAGCTTCATTAAATTCGTTGGTTGTTTTAGAGCTGCCTGGTCCAAGGTTAAACGCAGTCCAAGCTCTATTGTCGTTAGGTCCACCTGCAAAGAAACTTTCTGCAAAAGGAATACTGTTAGAATTGCCGTACGGAATTGCGATACCAGCATAGCTACGAAAGGCAAATACGTTTTTTCTACCTAGATCAACATATTTTACATAATCAATTTCAGTTTTAAAATATTGCGAGAAAGTCACACCAAAAACGTCATAGTTGCCTGCGTCATTTTTAGGAACACCTGCAATGCTAGAGATACTTGTAAGTAAATTTCCGGCTAGTTCAATTCTCCACTTAAAAACAGAGAAGTCGTTGTCAAATATGTTTTTTCTTTTATCCTTTTTGTAATCAAAGCTTGTTGAAAATATAAGGTTATTTTCGGTTAGTCGTTCTTTTCGTTCTTCAATAGTATTAACGGTTGAAAAATCGTTGTCACTAGACGTTAAAGGTGTGTTGCCGGCTAAAACGTCATTGATAAAAACATCGGCAGGAGCATAGGCGTTTGATAAACTAGAATCAAATAAACTCTCATCATTCCCTATATAATTTATATCTCTTGCAATAGAATTTAAGCTAGAAAAAGAGTTGGTATAAACACCAAAGTAGTTGCTAGTGTTTAAGTTTTTTACAAAATTAATATTAAACAACTCTAAGGTGTTGGTCACTGTATTTGACGGGTACCAATTGTAACTATAGACACCAGAGATAGCTTGTTTGTCTAGCCCTATATTTTGTTGGCTAGTTGCAGACAAGTTCATTATTGTACTAGGTGACATGTATTTGGGAATAATTTTATCGGTATTAAAAGGACTAAATAACCGAGGAATAGTTAAGCGAATATTACCTCCAAACTCGTTGATGTCGAAAAAAGCAGCATCAGGATCATTGCGGTTTTCAGAGGCACCAATAGCTGCAA
Source organism: Winogradskyella marina (assembly GCF_015645385.1). Classification (GTDB taxonomy): domain Bacteria; phylum Bacteroidota; class Bacteroidia; order Flavobacteriales; family Flavobacteriaceae; genus Winogradskyella; species Winogradskyella marina. The sequence continues at coordinate 242,891 of NZ_JADOET010000001.1, read as the reverse complement.
TTCCAGATATTTCTAAAGTTTCTGCACCTCTAAATACATTTCTTATTTTAAGTCCTGTACCAAATGAAAATCCAATAGTTTGTATATTACTTGTGTTAATTTCAGGATCAAAACTTAAGCTGTATTTCTTTTTGGGCTCTAAGAATATATTCGCCGTAAGCGTGGTGTCTTCTTCATTTTCAACAAAGTCGATGTTTGGATAACGAAACATTTGTAAATCATTAAGATAGCGCGATGTTCTGCTTCGTGCTAAGTCGCTATAATTATCACCTTTAGCAATAAACACGGCATCTGTAAGTGCTTTTGGTCTATACTTTAGCTTTTCTTTACTGTAAAGATTAATATCCTTATAAGTGGCAGTGTCGGTAATAGCCTTAAATCGATTTTCAAAATTATCGTCCGTATAAATATTAACGTCCTTAATTTTATAGATTTTAAAAGGTGTTGTTGTCGTAGAATCGTCACCTCTAATAGTTCTATTGGCAATAATTAAATCTGTATGTACTTTGTAATTTGTGTCAATTGTATCCATTTCAAAACGGATATAATCTTGTCCAAAATGATAAAAACCAGTATTCCTTAGATAGGTGTTAATGCGTTCGCGTTCGTTTTCATAATTCTGTTCATCAAACTGTTCTCCTTTTTTAAGTAAGGTAGCGCTGATAAATTTCGGATAAAGAGTATCTATGGCTTTACTACTAATTATAGGTCTTAAGGAGTCTAGAGTATAAGGTTTCTTTTTGGTGACATGGTAGGTTACTTTAGCAAGTTTACTACTATCTTTTTCTACATGGTATGAGACTTCATTGTTAAACCAACCTTTGCTATAGTAATACTTTCTAAGGTTTTTTGCTGTTTTTATAGATTGGTCTTCATCGAAAATTACAGGTGCTTCTCCAGTACGTTTTAACCATGCGTTAAAATTCCGTCGCGATTCTATTTGCCTATCAAATTGCTTTTTAGATAGTAATGCTATGCGTCGTTTTACTTTGGTAGAGTCGCTTAAAACGTTAGCATATATAATTGAATCTATATTTGGTCTGGCAAGATTATATATATGGAGTTTTAAAGGTGTGCTAAAATACCTTCGGATACCAGAATTCACCTTTTGCGAGATTATATTATTGATACGCTCATCTGATACATGTACGCTATCTGCAATAATTGAGTTACTAATTATAAGGTGGTCGCCATTTTTAACACGTTTTGCTACATTACAAGAACTTAACATCACCATGCAAAAGAGTAGCAATATATAGCGATACAAAAGCTTGTAATTAATAAAAGATGTTAAAGTGGTCTGTTGCAAAGTTAAATTTGGTAAATTATTTTATTACGATTAAGAAACAAAAATAATACCATTTCTCCTATAGAAATAGTATAGTCACTTTAATTTCGAAACGTTATTAAATGAAAAAAGGTTTACTTTGTGTCCTTAAGGGTTTCGTCAAACAAATGTAAAGACATTTTAATGTTATCAAAGAATCAAATAAAGTTAATTAAAAGTTTAAGTCAAAAAAAAGCACGGCAACAAAATGGCTGGTTTATAGTTGAAGGTATAAAAGGGATTTCAGAATTTCTTAAGTCAGACTATATCTTAAAAAACCTCTATACAACAAAACCGATATTTGATGCTCCGCAAGATTTAATTTCAGAAATTTCGGAATTAGAATTAAAAAAAATATCAGGATTAAAAAACCCAAATACAGCATTAGCAATTTTTGAAATTCCGCAGCAAACAGCAGTTCAAAACACAGGTTTAATTGTCGCTTTAGATGATGTAAGAGATCCTGGGAATTTAGGAACTATTATTAGACTTTGCGATTGGTATGGTATTAAAAGCTTAGTCTGCAGTTTAAATACAGTAGATTGCTACAACCCTAAAGTAGTACAAGCAACAATGGGGTCTTTAACACGTGTCAATATTCAATATGTAGATTTAAAACACTATTTAGAGTCTAGTAATACCGAAACATTTGGCACATTGTTAGAAGGCGAAAATATCTATACAGCAACGTTGCCAGAGCAAGGTATTATAATTCTTGGGAATGAAGCAAATGGGATTTCAGACGCCATCGAAGAAATGGTGAATAGAAAAATAACAATCCCTCAATTTGGTACAATTAAAGCAACAGAAAGCTTGAATGTTGCAAATGCAACAGCCATTCTTTTAAGTGAATTTAGCCGTAGAACTATTGAAACGTAAAGTTAATAAAGACACCTCTAGTTTGCATCTTTGAGATGTTACCTGTCCATGGACTATTAGGATCAACATCTTTTATAATTTCGTCACCCATAGCAAAGACGCCACGAATCGATGGTGAAAATTTAAAGTATAGCAAATAGAGATCTATTCCAAAACCAATCTCATAGAAATACGTGTTTTTGGTCATTCTAAACTCACCAGAGCTATTATCATCTGGATTATCTTGATTACTCGATAGGTTTAACGCGGTAGAAACACCTCCAATAATAAATGGTTTAAAATTATTAATTCGCTTCGTTGAAATTTTTAGTAAAAGCGGAATATGTACATAGGTAGATTTTACCTCTCTAAGCAAGTCGGAATCATTGTGCTCAATGCCTTGAAAATAGCTTTCGTCATATTGAAGATTTCTTGTGGTAAAGAATACGCCAGGCTCAAGTCTTAAATTCATGTAATCATTAATACGCATATCTCCTATAAGACCTAAATGAAACCCAGCCGTTTTATCAACAAGGATATCTTCTAAGTTTTCGTTGTAATCAAAATTAAAGTCATATTGATTAAAACCCAGAAAATAACCCCAAGTCAAAAACTTTTGATCAATATTATCTACAGAGTTGGCTACTCTTTCTTTCGTAAAAAGTTGCGCAGACGAACTTTGAAATGCTATTAAAAATACGAAAAGGATAAAAAATTGCTTCATATTATGCTTTAGATGCTGTATAAATCGTTGCCACTCCCATGGTTTGTGGTAGGTCTTTGACATTAATAAACCCAATTTTTCTTAAAATATTGTTTAAAGCTTCTCCAAAAGGAAAAACCGAAGCTGATTCACTTAAATAACTATAAGCTACTTTATCTTTAGAAAAAAGCTTTCCAATGGTAGGCATAATTAATTTACAATGCACATTGTACCCTGCTTTATAAAACGGATTGGTAGGAACAGAAGTTTCAAGAATAACAAAAATACCGTTTGGTTTAAGTACTCTTAAAATTTCAGCAAGTCCTTTTTCTAAATGTTCAAAATTACGAACACCAAAAGCCACTGTTATAGCATCAAAGGTATTGTCTTCAAAAGGTAAATCTTCAGAATCTCCAATAACCATAGAGATCGTAGAATCTAAATTTTTTGCTTTAATTTTTTGACGTCCAACCTCTAGCATACCATCACTGATATCTAAACCAACGATTTCTTTAGCATTTGTAGACGCTAAATTAATGGCCAAGTCTCCTGTGCCTGTTGCAATGTCTAGGATGTTGTTAGGATGACTTTCAGAAACAAGTTTTACAACCTTTCGTCTCCATTTAACATCTATTCCAAAGGAAATTACCCGGTTTAATCCATCATATTCTTTAGAAATAGTATCGAACATTTTAGTAACCTGATCCTTTTTAGATTGGTCACTATCCTTATATGGGTTTACTTTTTCGGCCATAACAATTTTTAGCAAATATATGGATAAGTTATAAGTACTTAAAGTTCAAAATAGAAATTCACGGTTTTATAAGAAATAAAATAGATGACTCTTAGTGCAAAGCATCTTAAGGCTTTATTTTTCTTAAAAGAACTTTAATGTGATACGCGCTTAATTACTTGTAACTAATAAGTATATTTGTATTTGTATTTCAAAGAATAATAATGAAAATAATTATCGCAGGTGCAGGTGAAGTAGGATTTCATTTGGCGAAACTTTTATCTTACGAATCACAAGAAATCACTTTAATAGATACTAAAAAAGATAGTTTAGGATATGCTGGTGAACACTTGGATATTAGAACTATAAAAGGGGATGCAACCTCAATTTCTATTTTAAGAGATGCGCGCATAGAAACAGCTGCGTTATTTATTGCGGTAACTTCATCTGAAACTACCAATATTACGGCATGTGTTTTAGCAAAACAATTAGGTGCAAAACGTACTATTGCACGTATCTCAAATACCGAATTTATTGATAATAAGGAAACCGTTGGGTTTTCAAAATTTGGGATTGACGAACTGATTTCACCAGAATCTTTAGCGGCTTCTGAAATTGGATTGCTTTTAAATCAGTACGGTTTTAATGATACCTATGAGTTTGAAGGTGGAGCTTTAACCATGTTAGGCTTGCGTTTGTCTAGAACAGCAACCTTTGTAGATAAGACGGTAAAGGAAGCAGCAGAGATATATCCTGAATTAAATTTTATCCCAATTGCAATTCAACGATTAGGAACCCAATATACTATTATTCCTAGGGGTGATACTATTTTTAAAGAAGGAGATAAGGTTGTTTTTATGACTTCTAAACATGGTGATGAAGAATTATTTAAATTATCAGGAAAGGTCAAGGTTGCGATTAAGAATGTAATGGTTCTTGGTGGAAGTCAAATAGGTTTTCAAACGGCTAAAGAGTTGTGTTCAAGTAAATTTAATGTAAAACTTGTAGAAAGTAAAAGAGGTAAAGCTGAAGAATTAGCAGAAGATATTCCAAATGCATTAGTTATTTGTGGAGATGGTAGAAATGTGGATATTTTAGACGAAGAAAATATATCTGATATGGATGCTTTTATTGCCGTAACAGGTAATTCTGAAACCAATATTATGTCTTGTCTTTTGGCGAAATCTAAAGGAGTAAAGAAAACCATAGCCTTGGTTGAAAATATGGATTATTATCAACTGTCACAATCGATTGGAATTGATACGTTAATCAATAAAAAATTATTAGCAGCAAACAATATTTTTAGATACATCAGAAAAGGTGAGGTGGTTGCTATGACCAAATTAACCAACATGAATGCTGAGCTGTTAGAGTTTGTGGTAAAACCAAATTCTAAAATAACGAATAAATTCATCAAGGATTTAAAATTTCCAAAATCTGCTATAATTGGTGGTGCTATAAGAGACGGAAACGGGTCTATTCCACTTGGTAGTTTTAAAATTGAAGCTGGAGATCGTGTTGTGGTTTGTTGTTTGCCACGATCTATTTCTGAAGTAGAACGGTTTTTTGCTTAATAATTATGTCTCGAATAAAACTTAATTATAAAATCATCTTCCATTTTTTGGGATTGCTATTATTGTTTAATAGTGGTTTTATGCTCATAGCGACCTTAATCAGTTTTATTTATAAGGATGGTGTAACGCTTGAATTGTTTTTAGCAGGATTAGTAACCTTATTAATAGGAGCTATAGCAATGCTTAGAACAAGAAACCATCGCAAGGAGATGAATAAGCGTGAAGGTTATATTGTAGTTGCTTTTGGTTGGATTGTTATGTCATTAACAGGAACATTGCCTTATATTGCTACAGAAGCTATTCCATCGTTTACCAATGCATTTTTCGAAACCATTTCTGGTTATACAACAACAGGTGCTAGTATTTTAAATGATATTGAAGTGATTCCTGAAGGAGTGTTGTTCTGGCGAAGTACAACACATTGGATTGGTGGTATGGGAATAATAGTTTTGGCTATTGCTATTTTACCCTTATTAGGTGTAGGTGGTATGCAGCTATTTGCTGCTGAAGCTCCAGGACCCAGCGGTGATAAATTGCATCCTAGAATTACAGATACAGCAAAGCGTTTATGGCTAATTTATGTAGGTTATACAGTTGCTGAAACTATTTTGTTACAGGCGGCAGGTATGTCTTTTTTCGATGCCATAAACCACGCATTAAGTACGGTATCTACTGGTGGATTTTCTACAAAAAATGCGAGCGTTGCAGAATGGAATGATAATCCTGCAATACAATACATTATTATATTTTTTATGTTTATGGCTGGTACTAATTTTGTACTTAGTTACTATTTGTTCAAGGGAAAGGTGTCTAAAATATTAAAAGATGAAGAGTTTAAATTATACTCTAAATTTATCATCACTTTTACATTAATAGCTGCTGTTTTAATCTATTTTAGAGCAGATATATCTCAGTCTACTATTGCGCATCCTATGGTTTTAGGTGAAGCCGAAAGTGCACTACGACACGGTTTGTTTCAGGTCATTTCGGTAATCACAACAACTGGTTTTATTACTGCAGATTATACCATGTGGACTCCCTTTTTAACGGTTTTCTTTTTTGGTTTAATGTTTTTAGGTGGTTCTGCTGGTAGTACTTCTGGAGGTGTAAAAGTAATGCGTCAATTGATTTTAATAAAAAATAGCTTTTTAGAATTTAAACGTGCATTGCATCCTAATGCTATTATTCCTGTGCGTTATAATGGGAAATCAGTTTCTAAGGATATTGTATTTAATGTTTTAGGATTCTTTATTCTTTATATGTTATCGTTTATTGTTGGTGCATTAGTGTTTTCTATGTTTCAAATGGATTTTACGTCTGCCATAGGTTTGTCAGCATCTAGCTTAGGGAATGTTGGACCTGCTTTAGGTGATTTTGGACCTGTTAATAATTATGCAGCATTACCACCTTTAGGAAAATGGTGGGCTTCTTTTTTAATGCTGATTGGTCGATTGGAATTGTTTACGGTTCTGATATTATTGACTCCTTTCTTTTGGAGAAATAGATAAAAATTCAACTTTTTTTAAAGATTTTTTAAAATGTAGCTAGCCTATATTCTCATTAGTAATTCCTGTGATTTTGAAGGTTTATTTTTGTTATGCCTTGATAATCATGTTGTAACATTTCTAATAATTGTACGTCATATCTATGTAGCTAATTGTATTATTAATCATCTAAATAATCAATTTTCAAAGGCTATTCAAATCAAAGTAACTATTTCTGAACTTTCAACTGACACCCTAATTGTGTCTTTTATAGCTAAAATCACAAATTACTAATTGTAAAGATGTGATTTAATTCAACCTAAAACCATAGAAATTATGCCTTCCAACTCCATGAATGTAATTAACTTTAATAGAAATCAGCTTTCAAAGCGCGATAGGTTAAAGCATGTGTTAGGTGGTTATAATCCAAATCGTAAAACGGAATACAATTTGCCTAAGGCAACGACTAAGCAGTTAAAGACTATTGCTAAACGCTTAAAAGAAGAGCGGAAGTATAGGATGCTAAAAGTTATATTAGTTACTATTATTTTATCTCTAATACTTTTGGCTGTGTTGTTATATTCACTAGACGGAATTGTTGGTTTGTTGCCATTATAATTAATAGTCGTTTATAAGTATAAGTTATGCCATTAGGAGAATCCATGCTAAGTACGTTAAGAAGTAATAAGAGCATTATGCTCGATAAATCGAAACGATTTAGAAAATCACTTGGTGGTTATGATAGGAAGCGAAAATTTAAGAATAATTTTCCAAAAGCCACTCCTGCACAACTAGAAACGATTCGGCAAAAATTAAGAAAAGAAAATCAAATGCTCTGGTTGAAAGTAATAGGGTTGTCTGTGTTCGTAATAGGTGGCTTGCTTTGGTTGCTATTCTACTTATTTTAGGCAGTAATAAGATGGCGCTTGAGCGGTAAAAATTGAATTTTTAACGTTAAAATCAGAAGTTTTATCTTATTTATTTACTTTTTAACTGAATATGTTGTATTTTAAGTAAGTATTAATAGTGTTAACATGAAAAGTAAAATAACTGAGAAAATAGCGGCTAAGGCTAAACGTGTGAATAAGAAGGTTCATTTTACAACACGTGGCTTATTGAATTCAGCCTATAAACGAACGGTAAAACGTAATTTTAAAAAGAGAAGTAAGAAGACTTTATTTGGAATAAGGCAACGTGTAAGATCACCTAAACTGAGTAAAGCGAGCCTTACGGTTTCTATGGTTTTAAAATTATTAGTATTTGCGAGTATTGCGGTTGTAGCTTGTATTTAGTGTAAATCGATTCCGTACGTAACCATTACAATCACATATAAAAAAAAGAGGCTATCTATAACATATTAGATAGCCTCTTTTTTTTATATACGACCTTGGTATTTAACTTAATGCCGTCTTAATTCGTTTTATGGCTTCCTTAATCTCGTTTTGAGAAGCTGCGTAAGAAATTCTTATACAATCTTTATTTCCAAAAGCCTCACCAGTTACTGTAGCAACTAGCGCTTCTTCAAGTAAAAACAGAGAAAAATCTGAAGCATTATTTATAGTTTTTCCTTTTATCGTTTTGCCGAAGTATGACGATATATTTGGAAACACATAAAAAGCTCCTTCTGGTTCGTTCGTTTTAAACCCGTCAATGTCACCTAGTAAATTTAAGATGAGTTGACGTCTTTCTTTAAATTCGTCAACCATATATTTTATACTCGAAGGATCTGCTTCTAAAGCCGTAATTACCGCACGTTGTGCAATACAATTAGCGCCACTTGTAATTTGACCTTGCATTTTGTTACAAGCTCTAGCAATCCAATCAGGTGCTCCTATATAACCAATTCTCCAACCTGTCATAGCAAACGCTTTAGATACACCGTTTACTGTAATAGTTCTATCGTACATATCTTCAAATTCAGCCATACTAAAGTGGCCTCCTTTAAAGTTAATATGTTCGTAAATTTCATCTGAAACAACATAAATATTTGGATGCTTCTTAAGCACATCAGCCAAAGCTCTTAATTCTGCTTTGCTATACACAGATCCACTTGGGTTACAAGGAGAACTATACCAAATCATTTTTGTTTTAGGAGTAATGGCAGCTTCAAGTTGTTCGGCTGTCATTTTAAAATCGTTATCTATAGAGGTTTGAACTTCTACAGGAACTCCATCACTCAACTTTACAATATCACTATAACTTACCCAATACGGACATGGTAAAATAACTTCATCTCCTGCATTAAGCATAACAGACGCTATATTAGCTAATGCTTGTTTTGCTCCTGTAGAAACTACAATTTGCGGAAGTGCATAGTTGAGGTTGTTATCGCGTTTGAATTTATGAATAATTGCGTTTTTCAATTCTACATAACCATCTACTGGAGTATAACTATTGTAGTTTTGATTAATGGCTTCAATTGCAGCGTCTTTAATAAAATCTGGAGTGTTAAAATCTGGCTCTCCCAAACTTAATCCGATAATGTCTTTTCCTTCTGCTCTTAGTTCTCTCGCTTTTGCAGCCATAGCAAGCGTAGCTGATGTGGCTAGGTTATTAATTCTATCCGAAAGTTGATTCATTTGATATAAAAATATAGAGTTAGGCTTGCAATGCTGGTCGCGCTCCCATTTGTTTTAAAAATTTGAAATGAGCGATAATTGCTTTTCTGGTAGTTTTGTATTCTTTGTATGGTAAATTAAATTCTTTTGCTGTAGCTTTTACAATTTCTGCAATTCTATCATAATGAATATGAGAGATATGTGGAAATATATGGTGCTCTACTTGGTGGTTTAAACCTCCTGTGTACCAGTTTATAATCCTACTTTTAGCTCCAAAATTAACAGTAGTTTTTAATTGGTGAATAGCCCAAGTGTTTTTCATAGTGCCATCTTTTTCTGGTAACGGCATTTCTGCTTCGTCCATAACATGCGCTAATTGAAATACCACACTTAAAATTAAACCAGCGACATAATGCATTATTAAAAATCCGATTAATATTTTGTACCAAGCGATGTCTGTAAGTAGAAGCGGTAACAAAATCCACATAGAAATATAAATCAGTTTAGAGATTACTAATTTACTCCAGTTTACTACTGGATTTGGGAATTTTCCATAAGATAACTTACGCTTCATATAGCGACTCATTTGTTGAAAATCTGTGGTAATTGCCCAGTTAATGGTTAATAAGCCATACAATAAAATGGAATAATAATGCTGAAACCTATGGTGTTTACGCCATTTTGTATGTTCTGAAAAACGTAAAATTCGTCCTGCTTCTAAATCTTCATCATGACCGTGAATATTAGTGTAGGTATGATGTAAAACATTGTGTTGCACTTTCCAGTTATAAACATTTCCGGCTAGGATATAAATACTACTTCCCATGAGCCTATTTACCCATTCTTTATTAGAGAATGCACCATGATTACCATCGTGCATCACATTCATACCAACGCCAGCCATGCCAATTCCCATAACTATGGTTAATAATAATTGTGCCCAAGTTGGGATGTTTAATGTAAGTAAGAGAAAGTACGGAGTTAAAAACAGTGTGAACATCACTATGGTTTTTACCCATATTTGCCAGTTTCCTGTACGTTTTATATCGTTTTCTTTGAAATAATTATTTACACGTTTGTTGAGGGTTCTAAAGAACTTGGCTGAGTCTGTTCTCGAGAAAGATAAGGTTTGTTGTGCCATGTATACTATTAATTTTATATTATAACGCTAGGGATTTAAAATCATTATAACAATGCAAAGATAGTTAATAAATAAAAGCGAGCTTAATCGATTAAGGTTAATTTATGAAGATTAAATTTAAGTATTTTTGTAAAAATTTAAAAAATGGAACTCATTCTAAAATATTTCCCGGATTTAACTGAAACTCAAATCCAACAATTTAAAGCCTTAGAAACGTTATATAAAGATTGGAACAGTAAAATTAATGTCATTTCTCGAAAGGATATTGATGAGTTGTATTTAAGACATGTCTTACATTCTTTGGGTATTGCAAAAGTGATCAACTTTGCACCAGAATCTTCGATTTTAGATGTTGGTACAGGAGGTGGATTTCCTGGTGTGCCTTTGGCTATTTTATTTCCAGAATGTCAATTTCATTTGGTAGACAGTATTAATAAAAAGTTGAAAGTAATTAATGCTGTTTGTGAAGCCATAGAACTTCCTAATGTGAAAACAACACATAGTAGAGTAGAAGCTATTGACGATACCTACGATTTTATTGTGAGTAGAGCTGTAACGACGATGCCAGAATTTACCACTTGGGTGAAAGGGAAGATTGCTAAAACTCAAAAAAACGAACTCAAAAACGGTATCCTCTATTTAAAAGGTGGTGATTTAACCGAAGAATTGAAACAGTATAAAACAGTTAAAGCATTCTTACTTTCTGATTATTTTGAAGAATCATTTTTTGAAACTAAAAAAGTCATTCATTTACCATTGAAATTCAAAGTTTAACCTGTGGTTAGATTTCAGTTAGTTTAAAACATTTTCTCAATAGAAAAAATGATGCAATGTTTAGTCTGAGACATCGCATTAGAAATAGTTTAATGTTTTATGACGTTAATCAGGCAAACATTTCTATTCTACACTATTTTAAATATACTTTAGTAATGATATTATTAAATTCTACGAAAACTATTCTACTTTTATTTATAGTAAGTACGGTCTTTATGCCTTTAACTTTGGAAGCGCAACAAGACACAATTTATTATGATATGTCTTGGAATGGCACCACAAAAGATAATGCTGCTTTTTATAGACCACCAGTTAAAAAAGAGGGTGATTTTTACAGAATTGAAGATTATTACATTTCTGGTCAAAAACAGATGAGTGGTTTGTCTAAGTATGAAGATAAAGATTACTGGGTAGAAAAAGTAAGTTGGTATAATGAAGATGGTCAGCTCTATCAACAAGGTAATTACACAAAAAATAGATTAGACGGTGCATTTATTACCTTTTTAGACGGTAAGAAATTAACTGCTATTTATAAAAAGGGGTTTATTAAATCTGGGGCTCAGAATACCATCCAATCGTCTAATCGTATTTACACAGAAGTTAAAAATGATACCGTAAAAGAGGTGGTATATGATTCTGATATAAACGGCATTCGTTACGAAAGTTTTAGAACGCTTAAGAAAGGTCATTTTCGTACCAAATATTATGGTAAAAAAGGTGATAGTATTGGTGAAATTATCACCTTGAAAAATGGATTTCGTAAAGGGGTTGAAGTGTTTTATTATTTCTCTCCTATGCGAGTGAAGCAAATTAACTATTATCCGTTTACAGGGTTGTTGGGGCATGAGGATTATTACCCTAATGGTCAGGTTCGGACAAAATTTCAAACTGAACCAGAGTATAAAAACACCTACTTCACTGAGGATGGAACCGAAATAGGGAGTGTAACTTACAAGCTTCAGAATGATTATTTAAAACCTATAAAAGGTACAAGAATTGTGTTTTCGTACAGTTATAAGGAAGACGTCATGGGGCGAATTTTGTCTTCTAAGACCTACAACTATGGTCTACTTGAAAAAGAAGAGCTATACTATGATAGTGGTAAGATAAAATCACTAACAACATATACAGATAATATTAAAGAGCTTCAAGTCAGTTATGATGAAACAGGCAACGAGCTGTCTAGAATGGTTTATAAAAACTATTATCCATATACTGGTGTAGAAATTAGTGGAAACAAAAGATCAACTTACAAAGAAGGAGAACTTATAGAGGAATTAAAATATTATTCAGATACCAATGTTCTTTTTAGTAAAAAGAATAAAGAAGAAGAGGTTTATTATAGTAAGGACGGAGATGTCTTGGGAATCTTAAAAGTGCAGTATAAAAATAGATATGCGAAACCTTTAAATGGTACACGTTACGAAATTGGTTACGATTCTGAAATTTCAAATATTGAAACTTACAAAGATGGTAACGTTATTGAACGGACTAAATTTATAACGAAATTAGTAGGTAAGGATAATTTGGTCGATTTTAAGGTCACCGAATATTATAATGCTAATCAATATAGTAAAAGTAGAGAGGTTAATTATTATAGTAATGGCTCTAAACAAAGCGATATTACATATACGGATTATGATAAAACATTAGGGAAGTTTTACAATGACAAAAATGAGTTAATAGGCACTTACGATTACGATAAAAAACATGGTAAATTGTATGAGTTTTTCGACCTCTCAGATGAAATAAAGCTCATTAAAGGGGAAGAAAATGGTGATTTAATAGCGTTAAAACGGTTTGATTATGGTGTCGCGAGAGGTTACGGAGTTATTGATCCTGTATTAATTGAAGACGTTGATGTTAACTGCTGTGCTACGTTTTATGATACGTATGGTGAAGTCTTAGCTGAAATTAATTTTAAAAACAAATTACCTTGGGAGGGTGAAATGTACGATAAAACCACAAGAGTTAAGTACACCATAAAAGATGGAAAACGTAACGGCACTTATAAGAAGTTTAATTATAATTATGAAGTTGTTTTAGAAGAAGGCCATTATGTGAATGATAAAAAGGAAGGGACCTTTAATAGTTACAATCAGTCTGGTGTATTACAATTAACGAGTACGTTTAAGAATGATGTTTTAGAGGGGAAATCCATTAATTATAACGAAGACGGAAAAGAAGTATCTAGCATCATTTATAAAGACGGAAAGCCTTTTGAAGGCACTAAAGTTCTAACAGTAGGTTACAATAGTAAGTCGACTCAAGAAATTTATAAAAATGGTCTCATTACGAAACGTATTTCTTATGATCTTCATGGTAAAAATGTGTCAACCTTTAAAAATGGTGAGGTTGTTGAAACGGTAGCATATCATATAGATTCTAATCATAAGCGATTGCAATATTCCTTAAATAAAAATTATATTGATGGGGAAGTCATTCGTTATGATAAAAACGGAAAAGAACAACATCGTGGCGTAGTAAAAAACCATAAGTTAGAATCGGGTGTTATTTATTTATCTGCCCATGGTTTATATGATAATAGGATGGCCTATATTATCCTAAAACGAAATGCGGATATTGTACAATTGACTTTAGTGGGCGAAAATAAGGAAACGCTCTTTTACGCCGAAGAAAAAGTGGAAGAAGGTTACGGCATGAAATACATTGATAAGTTAAATATTCACCTCGATTATTTACATCCAGAATCATTATACTAAAACTAAAAACAATAATTTGTAATTAAAAAAAAAGACCGTGTAAATAAGTTTAAACGGTCTTTTTTTTAGAAGGCTATGTAAGCTTTATTTTCGAACTATAAATCGGGTTGTAAATGTGCTAAGGTCATTAGTTATATGTAATAGGTATAGTCCATTGGTTAGGTTTATAGAGATAACGTCTCTGCCTGTTAATTCTTGAGTTGATTGTAGAACAATTTTTCCAGTTAAGTCACTGATTAAAATAGTGGCTCTACTATTTAAATCAGATCGCAATATTAATTCGTTTTTAACAGGGTTCTGCTCTAGTTTTACGGTCTGTAATTCTGTTTCTGAAACGCTTAGTGTCGTATTTAATATTTCGTCTAAAGCAAATGCGACATTAGCTTCCGTAAGTTGAACGTGGGGCTCGTTAGTATCAGGACTATAGATGTTTGCAAATGGTGAGACGCTTGTGAAGTCACCATTATAATGCCAATTAATTTCATTTCCTGTAGCAGGTTCAGTAATATCTAAGGCAAGTGCACTTACTGTTGGGATATAGCTAAATTTGTCAATCTCTAAAGCGTCAATAAAAGTGTCGCCGATACCACCCTCGGTTCCGAGAGACTCTGTTAATTCTGAGAGATCAAATAATCCACCTGGTGCTGCGTCTACACCATCAAAATTTACAGTGCTTGAATTAGCTGTGCTTTCTATATTTGGTATAAATGGCGGGAGAAGTGGGGCGAAAAATCGACTTACTTCTTGCGATGAACCGGCTGCTGGTGTCATATTTATGTCAATTTCAACATCAATTATTCCTAGTGGAGAATCTATTGGTAGTATAGCTTCTACAATCGTAAACCCATTAGTTACAGGTGTAACTCCATCGGCTGCTAAATATGGGCTTCCGTTACCACTTCCGTTGACAATAGCGACGTTACGAACGTCCTCAGGGAATCCACTTGCTGTTAAACTATTTAGATCTGCTTCAAACGTTGTTCTAAATGGATGTGGTTCAGGTAATGTAAGGTTATCATCAAAAGTAAATAGATCCTCACCAGATAAATGCGATTCAAAATGATCTATTAACAATTGCCTTCCTGCGGGAGATTTTAATAAACTATCAATAAAGGGTTGTAATTCTGTAACTGGACTCAAGGGATTATTAGCTAAATAATTTAATTGGTGCTGTAAACCTATAGGCACATTGGCGCCAAGGTGAGGAGCATCAAAAGAGATAAAGAGTCTTGTGTCCGCGTCCATGGAGTTGGCCTCCATGTAATTCAGGGCGTAACGAGAAATTAAACCTCCCATACTTGGGCCAATAATTACATTTTGATCAGGGCTATTCAATGCTTTATCAGTATTAATAATTGTAATTAATTCTACGAGAAGCATGGCGTTACGTTCAATAAAATCAGTGCCACCATCTATAGTTTCAGAATCTGCAGCACGTGTATACACAGGGAAATTAAGAATAATAACATCAAAATCTAGCGCTCGTAATTGATCGGCTAAATTTTCAGTGCCAGAACTGTCGGCAAAGTCTAAAAGGCTATAAATCCCATTAATGTCCCTTAAGTCGCCGGTATCAAAACCGTCAACAACAATTATGGGCTTGTCTAAAATACCATCGGGACTTAAAAATATTTGATATTCTCCTTCACCAGGATAGTTTGTAGTTTCTCCATAAGCAGATAGATCTGGAGTAACTCCAGAAGTTATCCAAGTTTGAGCAAAACTTAGAAAAGGTAAGCATAGTAAAATAGTAAAGTAATATTTTTTCATAAGTGCAGAATTTGAATTATTATCTTGAAAAGATACAAAGTTTACCAAAGTAATTGCTCAATTTTAATGTCATTTCTATTAAAAGCAAAAAAAAATCCTTAAAAGTATATAACTTCTAAGGATTTAAATTTCAATTTGTTATCGGTGTTATCCTAAAAAAGGATATCTATAATCTGTAGGAGTTACAAACGTTTCCTTAATTAATCTTGGAGATACCCAACGCATTAAGTTTTGAGCACTACCAGCTTTATCATTTGTTCCAGAAGCTCTTGCGCCACCAAAAGGTTGTTGACCTACAACAGCACCTGTTGGTTTGTCGTTTATATAGAAGTTTCCAGCAGCATTCTGAAGCACTTTTGTAGCTTCTTCAACAGCATATCTGTCTCTAGAAAGAATAGCACCAGTTAATGCGTATTCGCTTGTTTCGTCTACGAGTTTTAAAGTTTCAGAGTAGGCTTCATCGTCATACACGTATATTGTAATTACAGGGCCAAATAACTCTGTACACATTGTTGTGTATTTAGGATCTGTAGTTACGATGACTGTAGGCTCAATAAAATAACCTTTAGATTTGTCATAGTTACCACCAGCAATGATTTCTGCGTCGCTATCTGCTTTAGCAGCATCTATATATTTAGCTAATTTATCAAAAGAACCTTCATGGATGACTGCAGTAATAAAGTTGTTCATATCTTCTGGAGACCCTATTTTGAAAGATTCCATATCTTCAATTAAATACGCCTTTACATCGGCCCAAATACCTTTAGGAATATAAGCTCTAGATGCCGCGCTACATTTCTGACCCTGAAATTCAAAAGCGCCACGTGCAATAGCTGTTGCAACTTGTTTTGCATCTGCCGTTTTATGTGCGACGATAAAATCTTTTCCACCTGTTTCTCCAACAATTCTTGGGTACGTTTTATAGTTATGAATGTTGTTTCCAATCTGCTTCCATAACTCTTTAAATACGTGTGTTGACCCTGTAAAGTGTAGTCCAGAAAAATCAGGACTCGCTAATACTGTATTTGTAATCATTACAGGATCTCCGAAGACCACATTGATAACACCATCAGGGACACCAGCTTCTTTAAAAATATCCATAATTACTTTTGCAGAATAGACTTGGCTATCACTTGGTTTCCAAACAACAACATTACCCATTAAAGCCATACATGCAGGTAAATTACCGGCTATTGCTGTAAAGTTAAATGGAGTTACAGCGTATGTAAAACCTTCAAGAGGTCTATATTCTACTCGGTTCCATGCGGCACTTGTGCTTTCTGGTTGTTCCATGTAAATGTCTGACATAAACTGAACATTAAAGCGTAAGAAATCTATAAGTTCACAAGCCGCATCAATTTCAGCTTGATATATATTCTTCGATTGCGCTATCATCGTGGCTGCGTTGATTTTTGCTCTGTATGGACCCGCAATTAATTCTGCAGCTTTTAAGAAAATACCTGCGCGTTGTTCCCATGGCATTTGTGACCAAGACTTACGTGCTTCTAATGCCGTAGAAATTGCCTCTTCTACATGTTCTTTTTCTGCTAAATGATATTCGCCTACTATATGTTTATGATCGTGTGGAGGAGACATTGTTCTGGTATTTCCAGTTTTTACGTCCTTTCCATTTATGTACATAGGAACTTCAACCTTTGAATTAAATAATGATTTGTACGCTTCTAAAACAGCTTTTCGTTCTGCGGAACCAGGTGCGTAAGACATAACAGGTTCGTTAACTGCGATAGGTACATTAAAGAATCCTTTTCCCATAATATATTTGTTTTTTTAGAGTGAGTTTTTAAAGTGTAAATGTACAATTTTTTAAAAGTAAATATGGATTTCAAACGTTATAGTTGTGTGAAGATTGTAAATACTGTTTTATAGATTATTCTTAGAAATTTTGCTATTGTTTTTGTAAAAATATTCTTAGCATATAATGCTTCTTATAGGTTGTACGCTAAGTAAATAACGATGTATTAATCAAGTATAATTTGATGACAATTGTTTTTGAAAAACAATAAATTGCGTAAGAGAAATAGAAGGCTTAATTAAGTGCAAAAGGCGCACTTAATTTAAACGATGGAATGTAAACTTTAAATTGATTAGTTTTAGATAGGTTAACCATATTATAATGACCACGCATAGCTCCAAAAGGTGAGGATAAAAGACATCCTGAATTGTATGTGTGCGATTCGCCAGGTTTTAAAACTGGTTTTTTGCCAATAACACCTTCTCCTTCAATAATCTCTTCATTATTTAATGCGTCAAGTATTTTCCAGTGTCTAGAATTTAGTTGAACTGAATCTTTACTCTGGTTTTCGATAGTTACTTTATAACCAAAAGCAAAATGTACTTTATAGTTTTTATAAAATGTACCTTCAAAATTAGTTTCTACAGTAATTTTTATGCCGCTTGTAACTTGTTGAACCATTGTAATAATATAATTAATCTATGCTAAAATAACATAATTTTTGAATGAAGCGCTATAATTCGGTTAAGAGGTTAGGTTTTTTAACAAAAACATTATAAAATTAGTAATGTGAGAGGTGTGTGTTATTTTTTAGTGTCTTTTTTTATTAATATGGAAATATGGATTTAGATTTTCTAGTTGGTAATATTCTCTGAAGTGGCTTCACCAAAACCAATAAGTCTATCGTAACGCGCCCCTAAATCCTTATAATAAACTAAGACTTTATAGTTATTTTCCGTTTCCCAGAAATTTCCACTGATGGCACCTTCGTCTAGCTCTCCGGTTTCTCTATCTACCGTTACATATTTGTAGTTATAAAACCCTTGTTTAAGCAACATGGTAATTTCGTAACGGTTGCTTTCAGGATTATAAATCATTTGCGTTAACGGTTCAATCGTAAAATAATTGAAATTGCCATATACATGAATATCCTTAGTTTTTAATTCGTCTTGTAATAATGAAAAATGAACCATTACATAATCTGCTTCAATATCTGGGTTATCTCTATCGATTATAGTCACTAAAAAATTCCCATTAATATCTGGATTGTACGTGTACGGTCTATCTTTTCGGTTAATGTTAGTGTATAAGTAGTTGTGGTAAAGGTCTCCTAGTTCAATATATTGAACACCTACATTCGCAGCTCTAACATCTTTATTTTCAAAATATAAATATTCGTTTCCTCCCCAAAACGCAGATTCCGTATCATAGCGATAGATGAGCTCATTACCTAATGTGTATTGTGGTTTTAAACCGGTAATTGCAGTGTTTAAGTTGTTATTCTGAATTATAACTGTTTTTATGGTTTCTAATGGGTTGTTTAGATTGGTGCCATTTGTGGTAATCACCAAATCTACGGATTGTTTTTCTGCAATAACTTTTACATCTCTAGAGCGTTTTACGCTTACACCAACGTTAGCAATGTCTTCATAGACCATAAATTTTCTACTAAACATTAGTTCGTCATAGTCATCATAAATAGAAATCATGTAATTTCCACTTTTTAGGAAACCATGCGTTTGTTGGTTTGGGATTCTTAAATTGTAATGCGAATAAATTTGATAGGTGTTAAATGAATTTTCATAATCTAAAATACGTTGGTTGTCTAAGCCTTTAAGGTATTCAGACTTCACTAAGTTGGATGGGGTCCAATCATAATTAAAATGTTCAATAACGTAGTAAAAGTCTTCTTCGTTTCCTGTTAAAGCATCAAACTCTAACATTAAAGGTTCGCCAAGTTTAAGAACCGGTAATTGTCCTTGTGTGGTATTGCTCTTAAACGTAACGGTTTTTATAAAATCTGGTGGATTTAGTTCGTAGGCGACTTGAGAAAATGATGATATTGAAAATAGAAAAAGTGTTAAAAAGTTGAAAAAGGTCTTATTCATTGTTTAAAATATGTGTTGCGTAAAGATAATCAAAATCTATGCCTTAAAACAAGTAGCTTATTTATAATGAATACAAATAAAAAAGTTGCTGTAAATTGAGATATAATTAAGCATTAATTTGTAGATTTGCACCGATTTTTAGATAACTAATCTTTAAAAGATATGTCAAAAGACATCAAAATTAAAAAGGGCTTAGATATAAAGTTGATCGGTGAAGCCGAACAAACTTTAGAGAATGCTGTCATTAGTAATTTCTATTCTATTAGACCCGAAGACTTCCATAGTATTATTCCAAAACTTATAGCAAAAGAAGGGGCACGTGTTAAAGCAGGTGAGACTTTGTTTTACAATAAGGATAATGAAGCAATGAAGTTTGTTTCGCCAGTTTCTGGTGAGGTAACCGAAGTGCAACGTGGACCAAGACGTCGTATAGACGCTATTAAAATAACAGCAGACAAGGAACAAACCTATGTAGATCATGGTAAGTTTGACTTAAATGCAGATGCAGAAAAAACTAGAGCACACTTGTTAGCTTCAGGTTGTTGGGCTTTTATAAAACAACGTCCTTATGATGTTGTTGCAAAAGCAGACAGTACGCCAAAAGCTATTTTTGTGTCTGGTTATGCAAGTGCACCTTTAGCCGCAGATTTAGATTATACGCTAGCTGGTAAAGAAGCAGAGTTACAAGCTGCTGTAGATGCGCTATCTAAATTTACGGATGGTGGTTTCCATATATCAGTAGGCAAAAATTCTAATTCGCCTTTAGCTGGTTTGCAAAATGCAACAATTCATAAGGTTTCTGGGCCACATCCTTCAGGGAATGTTGGAACTTTAATTAGTCAAGTAGATCCTATCAATAAAGGTGAAACGGTTTGGACCATAAATGCTCAAGATCTTGTAATAATAGGTGAGTTGCTTTTAACAGGAAGATTTAATGCAGAGCGCGTTATAGCTTTAGCCGGATCATCAGTTAAAAAGCCACGTTATTTCAAAACTAAAATTGGTTCTGAAATCGCAACTATGGTTTACGATAACGGAGTTGAAAGAGATGGGAACGATCGTTTTATTTCAGGTAACGTATTGTCTGGAAAACGCGTGCAACCAGATGGATATTTAGATTATTATAGTAATATTATTTCGGTAATTCCAGAAGGTAATGATTACGAATTATTTGGATGGAATAAACCAGTATTTGATAAAGTCTCTAACACAAGAGCTTTAACGTTTTCATGGTTAACACCGAATAAGAAATACGATTTAAGTTCTAATATGAATGGTGAGCATAGAAATTTTGTGCTTACAGGTAATTACGAACAAGTGTTTCCATTAGATATATATCCAATGCAAATTCTAAAATCTTGCTTATATAAAGATCTAGATGAAATGGAAGCTTTAGGTATGTATGAAGTAGCACCAGAAGATTTTGCCTTAACAGAATTTGTATGTGTGTCAAAACAGCCGCATCAGCAAATTATTAGAGCAGGCTTAGATTTAATGTTAGAAGAAATCGGTTAAAAAATAGATAATGGGTTTAAAACAAAACTTACATAATATAAGAGAAAAATATAGAGGTACTAAGATGGCACCAGCCTTCAACGCCTTACATACGTTTCTTTATACGCCTAATGATACTGCACATGGTGGTACTCATATAAAGGCAGCAGACGATTTAAAGCGTACCATGAACACGGTTATAATGGCATTAGTTCCGTGTTTGATTTTTGGTATGTTCAATGCAGGTTATCAGCATTACTTAGCTGTAGGAGAAATTGAAGCTGTAACTAGCGGTTTCTTTAGTAGTGAATTTTGGACCTTACAAAACTTTAGTTTAGGGTTTTGGAAGATACTTCCTATACTACTTATTTCTTATGGTGTTGGACTAGGAATTGAATTCCTATTCGCTGTAATTAAAGGCCACGAAGTAGAAGAAGGTTATTTAGTAACAGGGATGTTAGTGCCGTTAATTGTACCAATCGATATTCCATTATGGATGTTAGTGGTGGCTGTTGCTTTCGGTGTTGTTATCGGAAAAGAAGTCTTTGGAGGAACTGGGATGAATATTCTAAACCCTGCCTTAACCATTAGAGCATTCTTATTCTTTGCTTATCCTACTTGGATGAGTGGTGATAAAGTTTGGGTTGAAGGTGCTACAGAACGCGCTAAAGAAATAATTGCAGGATCTAATGCAGATGCCATTTCGGGTGAAACCATACTAGGTGGATTAGCACAATCACATCCTATTGACTATTCAGTAGCGGATATGTTTTTTGGATTTATTCCTGGGTCTATAGGTGAAACATCAACACTATTAATATTATTAGGTGGTTTATTCCTAATCTTTACTAAGATAGGTAGCTGGAGAATCATGTTGAGTTCTGTAATAGGTGCATTAGTTATGGGGTATATTTTTAACCTTGTAGTTGCAGCAGGATGGATTACAGAAACAAGTAATTTTTACGGCTTAATGAATACGGAATTCTGGCATCATTTATTAATTGGTGGTATGGCATTTGGTATTGTTTATATGGCTACAGATCCAGTAACAGCATCACAAACAAATAAAGGGAAATGGATTTACGGTTTCTTAATCGGGTTTATATCGATTATGATTCGTGTATTTAATCCAGCCTACCCAGAAGGTGTGATGTTAGCAATATTGTTAATGAATGTGTTTGCACCTACTATTGATCATTATGTGGTTCAAGGTAATGTGAAAAGAAGATTAAAAAGAGGAAAATTAAAAACAGCTTAAGTTATGGCAATCGATACAGATAAAAATAGTTACACCGTTATTTTTTCTATCGTGATGGTAGTGGTTGTAGGCTCGATACTTGCAGGACTTGCTTCAGGATTAAAACCTTTAGTGGATGCTAATAAACGTTTTGAAAAACAACAAAATATATTGTACGCCATGGGTATTAATGCCAATGAAGGTACAAGTGATGTTGCTTTTATTTCTACCGATGAAGTAGAAGATAAATTTGAGAGTACTATTACAAAGCAATATGTAATTGAAGGTACAGAAGCTTCAGAAAATTCAGAAGCCTATTTAATAGATATTAAAAAAGAAGAGGCTAAAGCTAAAGACCCTAACTACAAACGAAAATTACCATTGTTTGAAGGTGAAAAAGACGGAGAACCAATCTATGTTATTCCAATTAGAGGAAAAGGATTATGGGATGCCATTTGGGGATTTGTTGCAGTAGATAAATCTATGACTGTTCAAGGCGTGTTTTTTGATCATGCAGGTGAAACACCTGGTTTGGGAGCAGAAATTAAACAACGTTATTTTATGGACGATTTTGAAGGAGAAAGCTTATTTGATGAGTCAGGTGCTTTTAAAGGTATTACTGTAGCTAAAGGTAATGCTGATCCTAAAAACGAAAGAAAAACGGATAATGCCGTTGATGCAATTGCTGGTGCAACGATTACTGGTGATGGTATAACCGCGATGATTAAGAAAGATTTAAAAATGTACGTGCCTTATTTCAAGACATTAAAATAAAAATGTATGGGACTTTTATCAAAAAAAGATAGTAAACTTATAATGGACCCCTTAGCGGACAACAATCCTATTACCATTCAGGTATTAGGTATCTGTTCTGCTTTAGCTATTACAGCGCAGTTAAAGCCATCAATAGTAATGGCCATTTCTGTAATGTTTGTTATGGGCGTTGGAAACGTGGTTATTTCGTTAATGCGAAATATCATTCCTTCAAAGATTAGAATTATTGTACAACTTGTTGTTGTTGCAACTTTAGTTATTATAGTGGATCAAGTGCTAAAAGCTTATGCGTATAGCTTAAGTAAAGAACTATCGGTATTTATTGGCTTAATTATTACCAACTGTATCATCATGGGACGTTTTGAAGCTTTTGCTTTAGCTAACGGTACATGGAGATCCTTTTTAGATGGTATTGGTAACGCTTTAGGTTATGGTGTTATTCTTATTATAGTTGGGTTCTTTAGAGAGTTATTAGGATCAGGAACATTGTTCGGTTTCAAAGTCCTTGGAGATTCAGTTGAGAAAACAGGATTATACGCTATAGGCTACGAAAACAATGGATTTATGGTATTACCTCCAATGGCATTAATAGTGGTAGGTATTATTATTTGGGTACAACGTAGTAGAAATAAAGAATTAATAGAAGACTAAACGAGTTGGCAGTAAAACAGTAATCAGTAGGCGGTTTATGCTTGTACTGAAAACTGCGAACTGTGAACTGAAGACTTATAGAAAATGGAACATATAGAATTATTTTTTAAATCGATATTTGTAGATAACATGGTATTTGCATACTTCTTAGGTATGTGTTCATACTTAGCAGTATCTAAAAAAGTATCTACGGCTGTAGGATTAGGAGCCGCTGTTATATTTGTACTCGCAATAACAGTACCTTTAAACTGGTTGTTAGATCAGTATTTATTACAAGAAGGTGCCTTAACCTGGTTAGGTCCAGAATTTGCCGATTACGATTTAAGTTTCTTGTCTTTTATTATGTTTATTGCAACCATTGCTACGATGGTACAATTAGTAGAAATTATTGTTGAGAAATTTTCACCATCATTATACAATTCATTAGGTATATTTTTACCGTTAATTGCTGTGAACTGTGCGATTTTAGGGGGCTCATTATTTATGCAGTCAAGAGAGATTGAAACTTTAGGTTTAGCACTTAATTATGGTATAGGATCAGGAATTGGATGGTTTTTAGCGATTGTAGCTATTGCAGCAATTAGAGAGAAAATTAGATATAGCAATGTGCCACCAGCTTTAAGAGGTTTAGGAATTACCTTTATCATCACAGGTTTAATGGCTATTGGTTTTATGAGTTTTGGAGGTATGCTTACTGGAGGCGAAGAAGAAGCTACAGAGGAAACTGAAGAAAACACTGTTGGCATGGTGACTGCTATTGCTGATGAAAAAGACGAGGCATCTAGTCTTGTTATTAAAACAATTAACGATACGGATAAAAATTAATAAGGAATATGGTATTAGCAGCAAGCACAATAGGAACGGTCATCGCTACAGTTGTCGCGTTTTTAGTAGTTACTTTATTATTGGTATCGCTTTTACTTGTAGTGAAGCAAAAATTGTCTCCATCAGGACCAGTTAAAATCACTATTAATGGTGAACGTGAAATAGAAGTTGGATCTGGAGGAACGTTATTAAATACCTTAGGAGCTGAAAAAATATTCTTACCATCTGCATGTGGTGGTGGTGGTACATGTATTCAGTGTGAGTGTCATGTATTAGAAGGTGGAGGTGAAGCTTTACCAACAGAAACACCACATTTTAGTAGAAAAGAATTAGCTGAAGGTGCACGTTTATCTTGCCAAGTAAAAGTAAAGCAGGATATGGAAATTACCATTCCTGAAGAAGTTTTCGGAATTAAGAAATGGGAAGCAACGGTTGTACGTAACTATAATGTAGCGTCATTTATTAAGGAATTTGTAGTTGAAATTCCTGAAGATATGGGCTATAAAGCTGGTGGTTATATTCAGATAGAAATTCCAGAATGTGAAGTGAAGTTTGAAGACATGGATATTACAGCACATCCTGAAGAGCACGAAACACCAGATAAGTTTCAAGCTGAATGGGACAAGTTTAATCTGTGGCCATTAGTAATGAAAAATACAGAAACTGTAGAAAGAGCTTACTCTATGGCATCTTACCCTGCAGAAGGACGTGAGATTATGTTAAATGTACGTATTGCGACGCCACCATGGGATCGAAATAAAAATGGATGGATGGATGTTAATCCTGGTATTGCATCGTCTTATATATTTAACCAAAAACCAGGTGATAAAGTAATTATTTCTGGCCCTTATGGTGAATTCTTTATCAACGAGTCAGAATCTGAAATGCTTTACGTTGGTGGTGGTGCAGGTATGGCACCAATGCGTTCGCACTTATATCACTTATTCAAAACCTTGAAAACGGGTCGTAAAGTAACGTATTGGTATGGTGGTCGTTCTAAACGTGAGTTGTTCTATTTAGAGCATTTTGAAGCGTTAGAAAGAGATTTCCCTAACTTTAAATTTTACTTAGCATTATCTGAACCAATGGAAGAAGATAACTGGAAAGTAAAAGAAAATATCGATGCACCAGGAGATGGTTTCGTAGGATTTATTCACAACTGTGTTATAGATAACTATTTAAATCATCATGAAGCACCAGAAGATATTGAATTGTATTTCTGTGGACCACCATTAATGAACCAAGCGGTTCAGAAAATGGGTGAAGATTTCGGAATCCCAGATGAGCATATTAGATTTGATGACTTTGGAGGATAATATCCGATAAGTCTAGAATTAATTCATATTAAAAAAGCCAATACTTTATTAGAGTATTGGCTTTTTTTATTAGAGTAAAGGCGTTTAGAAATACGATGTAGTAAACACTATGAATTAGAACAGTACTTGTGGGATGCTAATGCTGTCATACTTACTTTTTTATTCCATCCTCTTGATTAATTGAATGCTTATAAAAAGTATTTAAGTAAGTTAGAAGATATCTGTTTTAAACTATTAGTAGTTAGCAGCCGATTTTTTAAAAGCAAGAAATGAATTATAACACTAGGATTATCATTAATACTGCAGGCGACATCAATCTGAGATGTGTTTTTTTAAATGGATATAAAATGTAGTGCCTTCATTAACTTGACTTTTTACTTCAATTTTTCCACCAATAGCTTCAATTTGATTTTTTGTTATAAACAATCCTATACCGCGTGCATCTTTGTGCTTATGAAAAGTTTTATACATTCCAAAAAGACTCTCACCATATTTATTTAAATCGATACCTTGGCCGTAATCTTTTATTTTTAGAATAACAAAATCATTCTCCATGTCGAAGTTGATGTCAATCTTCGCTGGTTCGTTTGGCTTTTTATATTTAATAGCATTCGTTAAAAAGTTTAAAACAATACTATCTACATATGCCGGAACACCTTCTATATAAAGTTGTGGATCTATATGAATACTTATTTTGGTTTTAGATTGAAGAATAAGTGCGGATATATTTGAGAGCGCTTTATTTAAACTATCTAATACATTAATCGGTTCTGTTTTTAAATCCTTTTGAATGTTAATGGTTGCGACTTCATTTAAATGATCTACAGTTTCGCCTAGTTGGTCTACAGCAAGTTCTATGAGTGGGAAAATTTCATTCTCAGTAGTTTCAGGCAAATCCATTTTTACGATATCTAGTAACATATCTAAATTACCATAATGTGACCTTAGATTATGTGATACGATATGCGCAAAATTTAACAAGCGTTTATTTTGGTTTTCAGTTGTAGCCAATAATTTAGATACCTTTTTGCTCTTTTTCTCAACTTCAGATAAGTCACTAATTTGAGCTACAAAATGAGACGGTTTCTCATTTCTATGTCTTATAATTGTCGTCGATAAAAGCGCTGGAATAACCTTGCCTTTTTTGTGAATATAGCTTTTTTCGGTCTGAAAATTATCGATGTCTCCGTTAAGCAATTCTTTCATAGCCTGACGTCCTTGTTCCACATCTTTGGGATGGGTAATATCTTGAAATGTTAATTGTTTTAGTTCTTTTTTACTATAACCAAGCATATCACAAAGACTTTGATTAATGTCTATCCAGGTGCCATTTAAATCTAAAATAGCCATACCAACTAATGCTGTTTCAAACGTTTTACGGAGAAGTTGTTCTTTATAAGCTAATGCTCTAGCAGTCCTTGTCTTTTCATCAATATCTTGAAAAAGCCCTTGTACTTTTATGTACTCATTATTTTCAACTATAGGTGTTCCAATAACTCTAACCCATTTATCTTGTCCTGTTGCGGTAACAATTTGGACTTCGACATCATACGCTTTGTGCTTTTCAATACAATCAGTAAATGCTTTAGAAATTAGATTTAAACTATCTCCAGTTTTGTAAAAATTAAGTCCCTGTTCAACAGTGGGTTCATAATTTTGTGAAACTCCATGAAGTTTTTTTGTTTGAGAACTCCACTTAACCGTATGTAGATTTGGGTCATATTCCCACGTGCCTATAGAAGCATGTTCTTGAATGAAATCGAACAGGTAAGATTCCTTTTTATTATGCGATATGTTAGTTTTATTAGTATTCAAAACATTTAGTTGTATTGATTACGGCTTAATAAATATAAGATTTAATCTTTAAATTATAGGTGATTTATATCAGGTAATGCGCTAAAGTTGATTGTACTCAGTAATTTTTTTCACTATTTATACTCCATAATCAAATATACGCTTGTAGTCTTGCCAATATTTAATACGTCATGTGAAGTTACGGAATCTTTGCTAAAAACATAACCCGTTGGCACATCTACATCGCGCGTACCTGCCTGATCTGTAATTCTAAATTTACCTCCAACTAAGGTATAGCCCACATGTGGATTGTGGTAGTGTTTCTCATGGCCAACACCAGGCTCAAAAGTGCATTTAAGAACACGTAGTTCGTCGTTGTCTTCTAAAACCTCGCAGACTGCATCACCTTTCCAACCCGCTTCTAATGGGTCTGGTAAAGGCTTGTTTTTTTTGCAACCAATAAGCAATATGATGATTCCTAAACATAGATTGAAATGAGCGAGTTTTAGTTTCATATTTGATATAAATTTATAAAGTTAATTTTGTTGTATAACAAATCTAATAAGTATAACGTTCTATGTAGTATGAAAAAGGTTTTACTTATCGGTTTAATATTAGTATCAGTGGGAGTGCTGGCATTTCAATTTCAGCCTATAAAAAAAGCAGTTACTATTGTTACATCTAGTATTGAAACACCAAGTCTTGTTAATAAAGATAGCTTATCTATTTTAACTCGAGTGAATGTTCCTGAAGGTTATAAACGTGTGGTTTATCCTGAAGGAAGCTTTCAAGAGTATCTTAGACATTATAAATTAAAACCTTATGGGAGTAAAGTCATAAATTACGATGATTCAGAATATTTCTGGCAAGGAGGCCATATTGGTATTTTAGAAATTCCGGTGCCTAAAAACGGACTACAACAATGTGCAGACGCGTTGATTAGAATAAGAAGTGAATACCTTTGGGACAACAACAGAAAAGACGAAATAGGATTTAACTTTACTTCAGGTCATTACTGCTCTTGGACCAAATACGCCGAAGGTTTTAGACCAAAAATTAATGGTAATAAAGTAACGTTTCATAAAACGGCAAGCGCAAATACTTCAAAAGAAAATTTCTATAAATACTTGAATTTAATCTACATGTATTCGGGAACTTTATCACTTTATAATGAACTTGAATCTGTAAAATCTAAAGATTTGAAATTGGGTGATATGTTGATTAAAGGAGGAAGTCCTGGACATATTGTTATGATTTGTGATGAAATCATAAACGAAAATGGAGATAAGTTATACCTCTTATTTCAAGGTAATACACCTGCGCAATCAGTTCATTTAGTGAAGAATCTTGAAGATGCTACTATTTCTCCTTGGTATCAACTTAAAGATGATGCTGTAATTTCGGTGTCTAATTATACGTTTAGTAGTGCAAAGTTTGTTCGGTTTAAGTAACAAGTTTGTATTTTTGTAGTATGAGTAAGCCATTAACACCACAAGAAGTACATAATCTCGCCATGAACCATGTTGGTAAAGACCTTGAAGCTCGTGGTTTTGAGTTCGTAGCTATCAATTCTAAGCTAAAACGTCATCCTCAATTTGTGTGTATTGATAAAAATAGTCAGTATTATTTTGTTGTGGTAAGAGCTGTAATTTTACCAGATAACCCTAATAATTATGATGTGGTTTGGATGGAAACCTTCAAAAAGCACGCTTTTGAAAAAGATGCTAAAGTCCTTTATGCTGGTGTTGGATTAGGAAATCCAGATGGTGAAGATTTGCCTATTTATTTAAATGAAGAATACCTTATTGAATATAACGGCATTCAAGTCATAGAAATGAATTTGAATTAACCAATTCCTGCAAAAGCAGGACTCTTATTAATAAAACACCAAGATTTTAGTTTTTAATATGAATAAAATTTTACTTTCATTTAGCCTTTTATTACTGGTTTTTTCTTGTCAACAAGAACCAAAAAACATCAAATTATCAGGTCCAGTTTTTGGAACCTCGTATAGCGCTCAGTACCATTCTGAAGATGACATAAACTATAAAGAACAATTTGATAGCCTTTTTAATGTCGTTAACGAATCCATGTCAACTTATATTCCTGAGTCAACGATTTCAAAACTAAATAAAGGAGAAGAGGTGATGGTGGACAAGCATTTTACACGTGTTTTTGAAAATGCAAAACTCATTTATAGAAAGACAGAAGGTGCTTTTGATCCCACAATAGGAGCTGTCGTTAACGCTTGGGATTTTGGTCCGGAAGGGAAAATTACTAACGTTGATAGTACAGCCATTGATAGTTTAATGAAGTCTGTTGGTTTTAATAGAATGGGGCTTAAAAATGGGAAGCTTATAAAGAGCAGTCCTTCGTTTTTAGATTTTAATGCCATTGCCAAAGGCTATGGTGTTGATGTCCTTGGTGAGTTTCTTGAATCTAAAGGTGTTACCGATTATTTAGTTGAAATAGGAGGAGAGATTCGCGCTAGAGGTATTAATCTTGAAAAACAATCGACATGGAAAGTGGGCATCGATGATCCAAATTTTGAAGGAGAACAATCCTATTCTAAAGTGATTCCTCTTCAAGATGAAGCGATGGCAACGTCTGGAACCTATCGTAAATTTAAAATAGACGAAAACGGAAATCGCTACGCGCATATCATAGATACAAAAACAGGGTATCCTAGTAAAACCAATATACTAAGTGTTTCAGTTATCGCAGAAGATTGTATGACGGCAGATGCGTATGCCACGGCATTTCAAGCTATGGGTATTGAAAACGTAACAGAATTTTTATACAGACATTCAGAATTAAAAGCGTTTATCATTTTTGAGAATGATAAGAATGCGCTCGAAACGGTGTCGTTAAATGACTTTCCGGACTAGAAAACCGCCATTCAGCAGTTAAAAACCCACTTTTAAAAGCTAATAGGCTTTCAGTTTGTATTTTATTGTAGTTTTAACTACAATATTATGATGCTGAAGAAAATTCTCTTTTTTGTATTATTTCAATTGTGCTTAGGTTATACGCAAGCACAAGAGCCCGTGTCTGTGCAACTCACTGAAAAAGATGGCTTACCAGACAAAGAGTTCTATAATATTATCGAAGATCGTAATGGGTTTATTTGGTTAGCTGCAGATAAAGGACTTTTTAGATATGATGGAAAAGTATTTAAAAACTACAGCAATCGAGAAAAAAGAGGCTTATCTGTTTTTGAACCTGTAGAAGACCAATTAGGGCGTATTTGGTGTAATAATATTTCCGGACAATTCTTCTATGTAGAGAATGACCAACTTATTACGTTTATTGATCTTGGAAAAGAACTCAATGGAGAGCTTTCAAATTTTGTAATTACAGCAGAAAATCTAATTGTTTTCACCAAATACAAGATTTATTATGTCAATTTATTGAATAAGAAAGTTAACACAGCATATGAAACGGATCTCGCTTTTGGTTTGCCTTTCGAGTATAATAATGACATTCTTTTTGGGTCGTTTGATAATTTATGTAAACTAAGCAAAGGTTATAAAAAAGAACATCTTTTTAAGTTCGAATTACCAAAGCCTAAAAAGAACGGCAAATATAATGTTAATCAAAAATCAAAGCTCTTTAAGTTAGGATCTACGTTATTCTTTAGTAGGGAACATAACGAAAAAAATCGTTTTTTTAAGCTCGATTTAAATAAGCATCAATATACTGAAATCCATGATTTCGAGGTGCTTGCCAATCAGCGATATCTCTCGTATTTTGAAAATAATGGACAGTTATGGGTCGCTACACAAAATGGTGTTTTAGTGTATTCGTATAACAATGACATATTCAAATTAGAAAAGCAATTTTTAGAACCTTATCACATTACCAAAATTATAAAAGATAAAGATGATAATTTTTGGTTTACGACGCTCAACAATGGTGTGTTTGTTATTCCTAATATCCATATAGAACGTTTAAACATTTCTGCAGAAAATAGTAATATAAGTAGTCTAGAAAAGATAGATGATAACACCTTGTTTTTTGGGACTAAGAGTGGAAATGTTGGTTTTTATGATGTTATAAATCATACAGAAGATATAATAGATTTGCCATCAACAGCACGAGTTTCAGCCATAAAATACCATGCAAAAGAACAGTGGATTTTTATTAGTAAAGATGATGGTGGTTTTTTGTTAGATAACAAGACAAAACAAGTAGCAGCCTTTAATAATTTTCATGCAGCAAAGAGTTTGTCTATTATAAATAATGAAAACTTATTATTTGTAAACTATGCCAATGTACGTTTATTAGATAGTGAGAATTTTAATAAAAGAGGTCAGGATATTTCTTCAAATAAAAGGACGTTTACCTCATTTTATGATTCAGAATACCAAAGTACTTATATTGGTTTTGTAGACGATTTAGTAATTTATGATAGCGATTGGAAGCCAAATCATATTAGGAATAATGATCAATCTATTTTTGCAACAACGCTAACCAAAACGGCTAATGGAATGATTTGGGCTGCCACATTTAAGGATGGGATTTATGGTATAGCACATGATAAGGTGGTGTCTCATATTACAACCGATAATGGCTTAGTGTCTAATCGTATTGAAACCATTAAGGCAGATGGCAATACATTATGGATAGCTTCAGTTAATGGGATTCAGTTAATAGATATCGAAACCAATAAAATAAAAACCTTAACGAAAAGAGATGGTATCGTCTCGTATGATATTTCTGGTATAGAAATTTTAGATAATACGGTTGTGTTTTCTTCTAATTTAGGATTATTTAGAATTAACAAAGAGGCAGTATTTAAAGCACCAATACAACATAACGTCTATTTTAGTCAAATAGAAATTAATGAAGAAGCCATAGAAGTAAAGTCAAATTATGAATTGGATTACGATCAAAATACAATTAACATTGAGTTTAATGTTAATGGATTTCAATTTAATCAGAAGGGAACATATACCTATCGTTTATTAGGTTTAAATACCGATTGGGTTTCAACAGAAACAGGGATTAATTCCGTTAAATACAATAGCTTGCCTGCCGGAAATTATACCTTTCAAGTAAAACCTGTACTTGATTTTGAAAGTAGCGATACCACGATAAAAGCACTTAAATTTTCAATTGAAAGACCATTTTGGAAAACATGGTGGTTTATTTCAGGCTTGTCAATTTTTGTATTAGGATCAACTGTTGTGTATTATCGAAGAAAAATAAAACAGAAGGAACAACAACGACAATTTGAAATAAAGCAACTATCCTTAGACAATGAGTTGATTAATTTGAAATTAGAAAATTTACGGTCTCAAATGAATCCGCATTTCATATTTAATGCGCTCAATTCCATTCAAGAATATATTGTGTTGAATCAAAAAATATTAGCAAGTATATACTTGGGTAAATTTGCAGATTTAATAAGAACATACTTAAACCATAGCACCAAAGGACGCATTACCCTTCAAGAAGAAATTGATTGTTTAGAAATGTATCTTGAATTAGAAAAATTACGTTTCGAAGATAAATTAGAGTATGCCATTAATAGTTCTGGTAGTTTAACCACTGGCGAAATTTATATTCCAACAATGCTCATTCAACCATATGTAGAAAATGCATTAAAGCATGGTTTATTACATCGTAAAACAGACCGTATTTTGAAGATTGATTTTTTTATTAATGACAGAACAAAAACAGTTAAATGCGTCATTGTAGATAATGGTGTTGGTAGAGATAAGGCAGAAGAATTTAAAGCTCGAAAAAACAAAAAACATAAATCCTTCGCTACAAAAGCCACACAAGACCGATTGGCATTATTAAATTATGGTAAACAAAAGCAAGTCGGAGTCACGATAATAGATTTGTTTGAAGATGACCAACCATCTGGAACACAAGTAGAAATTATTATTCCTTTTACAACCTAAACCTAGAATTATGAACGTAGTAATTATAGACGATGAGCCAAAGGCTAGAAAATTACTGGAAATTTTAATAAAAGAAAACTGCTCTAAAATTACATCTATTTTTACGGCTGAAGATTTAATAAGTGGTGTAGACATTATTAAAAAAGAGCAACCAAAAATTGTGTTTTTGGATATTGAAATGCCAGAGCATTCGGGTTTAGAAATCTTTGATTTTATTGATAGTGCAAGCTCTAATTTTGAAATCATTTTCACAACGGCTTATAGCGAATATGCCATAAAAGCCTTTGAGCTTTCAGCTGTAGATTATCTATTAAAACCATTGCGAGCAGATAAATTAGTCGATGCTATTGAAAAAGCGATAGCTAATATTGGAAAATCTCATATCAATTTAAAGTTAGAAGAACTTCAGAAAAGTCTAAAATCATCAAATTTTAAAAAAATAGGACTTCCTGTTGCAGATGGCATAAAGTTTATCAATTTTGAAGATATTATTCTATTAAAAGCCGACGGCATGTACACTAAAGTTAGTGTTCATAAGGCTTCAGAATTATTAATAAGTAAACCGCTTAAACATTTTGAAACCTTACTAGAGTCCATTCCTACTTTTTATAGACCACACCGTTCTTATCTCATTAATCTAAAGTACATTCAAGAATACTGCAAAAAAGATGGTGGTTATATTATTATGGACAACAATGAAAGTGTGTCTATATCCAAAGATAAGAAAGATGAGTTTTTAACTATCGTTCAGAATATAGGTTAGAATTTTTTAGAAGTCGAAACCTGCATTTCAGAAATTAACTGATATTTTTTAAAGCTTCATAGTAGATATTTGGGTCATTAACAACTATTAAAACCAAATTTATTATGAAAAAAATTACATTTTTTCACGGACACCTAATCAAACAAGGTCTCGTGAGTCAAACAAAATTACTTGTAATGCTACTTTTTGTAAGTAGTTTATCCTTTGCTCAAGTTCCTACAGATGCTGTTGCAAAATATACGTTTAATGGTGGAAGTTTAATAAACGTAGCAGATGCAGGAAATGGCGATTTATCTGGAGCAGCACCGACATTAAGACCAGATCGCTTTGGTGGAGTAGATAATGCTATTAGAGTAAATGCAGTGCCTAGAAATGGGTATACACTTACAGGAACTAATGATGAAATTAGTATAAGTTTTTGGATTTCAGGTTCTGCACCTTCAGGAGCGACTCAAGAAATTTTTGATATTCGCGAATCAAATGGGGCTGGTGATGGCATTTCTATGAGGACTTCATCAAGTAATACTTTGGTTGCTAGGTTTATAAATGGAAATACAACACATCAAGCGGCTCAATCAAACCTCTCATCTATTTTTGATGGTGGTTGGCATCATATTGTTTTTACTACAAAAAAAACAGCTTCGGGAATAGCTTTCGATAATAGTGTTTATGTTGATGGAGTATTGAATGAAACTCTTTCTAGCGGTGTAGATTCAGGTATTAATCAATCATTTTTATCTAGTAACGCTGTATTTAGAATTTCAACAAATGATTATTATGGAAATATAGATGATATAGAAATTTTTGACAGAGCGTTAACGGCTACTGAAGTTCAAGATATTTATGCACATATACCAGTAGATGAAATAGTTTATGTAGATGCCAGTGCAACAGGTAATAATGATGGTACATCATGGATAAATGCTTTTACCGATTTACATAGTGCTTTAGCCGTTACAGATGGTGCAGACCAAGTTTGGGTTGCTAAAGGAACTTATAAGCCACACGCTTCTGATAGAAATGAAAGCTTTGTAGTAAACACAAATCTATATGGTGGTTTTGCAGGTACAGAAGCTACTTTATCTGAAAGAGATATGAGCCTAATCCATACCACAAACGAAACGATATTAAGTGGCGATTTATTAGGTGATGATAATGCAGCTGTAGATTTTAACGACCCTTCAAGAGATGATAATAGTACACACGTTGTAGAAATTACGACCAATAATTTAACCGTAGATGGTGTTACTATAAGTGATGGTAATGCAGATGCTACATCTGGCGACGACCGTTTTGGTGGCGGACTTTTTAAAGCAGTTGCTATAGCTAATTTTACAATAAAAAATAGTGTCATTAAAAATAATGTTGCTTTCACAGGAGCTGGTTTAAACCTTACCACAACTGCATCAGAATCTAATATGATTGTAGATGCTTGTATAATAGAAAATAATTTAGCTAATGCAGCGGCAGGTATAGACTATCATCGTTCGGGCTCTGTTGCTACAATGAATATTACGGTAACAAATACCTTGTTTAAATCTAATATCACAGATAATGATGCCGTAAAAAACAGAAATGGTGTTGGTGCAGCTGCCTTGCGTTTAAGAGCTTATTTTACTAGCGTTACGCTTAATGCAGATGTAGTAAATAATACATTTGTTAATAATATTAGTGCAGGAAGTGGTGGTGGAGATTATCCTGTAGTAGATATATCAAGAAATGATGGAGAGTGGGGAACTATTACCGTTGCTAATAATATATTTTGGGCTAACACAGATAATTTAGCTACACTAGCAAAAGCTATTGGTAGAACAGCTACAAATTCTACGAGATTTGGCAATACAAGTGCTAGTAGAATTGTAAAGAATAACACAGATGAAGATGGTCTTTCTTTAATAACAGGGACTACAGCAACAAGTTCTACAGATCCTAATTTAGATGTAGATTTTAAATTAACCGCTGGTTCTACGTCTATTGATACTGGAGATAATAGTTTAATTCCAGCAGATATTACTACAGATTTATTATTCAATCAACGTATTTTTAATACTACAGTAGATCGTGGAGCTTATGAATACGATCCGTCTTTAGGGATTAATGATTTAATAGTTAGTGAAAGCGACATCAAGTTATACCCTAACCCAACCACTTCAATTTTAAATATAGACATGACTCAAAACTTAAAACAAGTATCAATTTATTCTGTTTTAGGGTCTGAGGTATTAAGAACTCAAAATGAAACTATTGATGTTTCAGGATTATCTAATGGAATATTCTTAATTAAAATCGAAGATGAAAACGGAAACGTTTCAACTAAACGATTTGTGAAGAAATAAATGTGCTATTAATCAATTGTAGAAAGTTGGACTAATTAATTTTAGTTCAACTTTTCTTTTTATATGAAGTGTTTTAATCAAAACAAACTAGAACTATTTCTTGTGGTATTCTATCTCGTTATCGGGATTATAGTTATGTGGATCTTTTGAAACTATTTGGCATTAATCAATACCAAGAGCCAACCCGTAACTAACAGTAAGCCACCAATCGGTGTAATAGGACCTAAAAACCGAAGTTTCTTTCCTTTAGCATCAGATAAAACCAAACCGTAAATACTAAAAGAAAATAGTAGAATTCCAATAGTAAAACACCAATACGTTGCTGGGGTTACGTTAGCTGCACTTAAACCCAGTGCTAATAATACAATGGCATGATACATTTGGTATTTCACACCAACTTCAAAACTATGCAATTGATCTGTAGATAGAGTTTTCTTTAAAGCATGGGCGCCAAAAGCACCAAAGATTACGGCAAGCATTCCAAAAAGTGCACCTGTGGCAATTATAATGTGTTGTGTCATTTTAATAAATTATTTTATTTATAAACTCTAAGGCCTGCGTTATCATTTCGACAGAGCGAGGAACGCGTGACGAGAAATCTCATAATAATGCAATTCCTCTTCGTTAGGTGCGTTAAATATATACTTTTAATCTACAGTAGATTATTTAAAAACTACAGGAATAATTTCACCTTTAGCCAAACAGTATTTCGTTATCTCGTCTTCTGAAAGTTGAGACGTATAGTCTACTTCTTCAACCCTAAAACCAATAGAACGTAGCTTGTCAAAATAATCACGACCATACACACGAACGTGATCATATTGTCCAAAGATTTTAGCGCGTTCATCTCTGTCTGTTATAGAATCATCTTCAAAAGTCACCTCACGATTTAAATCTTGTGGAATCTGAAAAATACCATAACCACCTGGTTTCATAACGCGATATAATTCTTGCATCGCTTTAGTGTCATCAGGTATGTGTTCTAATACGTGATTACAAAGAATGACATCATAACTGTTATCCTCAAAAGGCAAATCGCAAATATCGGCTTTCACATCTGCAATAGGTGAAAGTAAATCTGTAGTAGTGTAATTTATGTTATTTAGAGTTCTAAACCGTTTTAAAAAGCATTGTTCTGGAGCAAAGTGGAGGACGCTTAATGCTGAATTTGATTCAGTATCTCGTGAAAAGAAATCCGTTTCATTATTAAGATACAACCATAATAAGCGGTGACGTTCTAAGCTTAATGTTGAAGGAGATAACACATTGTTTCTTTGGTTGCCATAACCATAAGGTAAAAAGGTTTTGAAACTTTTACCATCAATTGGGTCTGTGTAGGTGTTTCCCTTTAAGAAAAATGCTAAAATTGGGCGTGCTACGTAGCTTAACCTTATGAGTAAAGGTCTTGGGATGGTGTTTAATATTATTTTGAAGAGTTTTTTCATTGTTACGCAGAGATTCACGGAGAGACACAGAGGTTCACGGAGTGCTTACTCAGATGTGTTTATGAATCGTTTTATACTGTTTTTTAAAAGTTTAGTATTGAAATTGAATAATAGTCCAATAGGATAATCTCCTAATTTCATGTAAGTCAGTATTTGAGCAGTATGTACATCTGTGAATTTTTCAACTGTTTTGAGCTCAATAACTATTTTGTTTTCTACTAATATATCAATTCTGTAACCGTGATCTAAAGTGATATCTTTATAAATAATAGGTCTTGAAACTTCTTTTTGAACTGAATAGCCTAGTGCTTTTAATTCATAAAATAAACAGTCCTGATAAGCGGATTCTAAAAGGCCTGGGCCAAGTTCTTTATGCACTTCTATAGCTGCTCCTATAATATTTTCCGTAATTTTATCGTATACCATAATATCAAAATTATACTCAAAACGCTCCGTGAATCTCCGTGAAAACTCTAAGTATCTCTGAGAAATAACTATTTGGTGATAGTAAGAAACAATACCGTTACTTATTTCAGAAAATAAAAATAATATTTACGCTTCTATCTGACTAGAAATTAAATCATAAATACCATCCCAAAGTGCAATTCTATGTTGTAAAGCTTCTTTTGCAACTTCTAAAACTTCATTCCATTTTTGTTCATCAGTACCACATAACTCTTCAATCATTTGTAATGATAAAGGCCCATGTTCATCACCATCTAATTCAATATGACGTTTTAAATAGTAAGTTAATTTGCTATAAGTGTTGTCACTGGTTTTAGATTGATTGATAATTTGAAAAAACATATCAGGAATAACATCTTCACGACCAAAAGTAAATGCCGAAGCTATTTTATGAGGTTCGTCTGTTGCAATCACTTGGAACGTATAGTCAATGAAATTTGAAGTTTCTGTATGTAATTCAACTTTATTAACGGTGTTTTTTATAGAAAAACCATTTTGAATATGACATACAAAATTCTCGATTTGTGCGGTGCTTGCATTAATTTGGTGCATCGCATCTAGATACATTTCATAATGACTTTTAGGTTCACCTAATTCGTTGATATCGCTTTCTTCTCCAAGTACTATTTCATTTATAAAACGTGCAGTCGATGGATTTTGAACAGGGCTCCAAGGTACCGATGTGTTTGTTAGATGATTTTGAAGCGCTTTTAGTAAAGACATAAAATCCCAAACGGCAAACACGTGTTGCTCCATAAATGTTTTTACATCTTCAATAGAAGTTAAAGCACTATACAGTTTATGATTATTGAGATCTGCTCTTAAGTCGATTAATTCTTTTTCTATGTGTTCAATGCTCATAAAAATTATTATTTAAAGCTCTAATGCCTTCTGTCTAAAAGCATCCTCTTCATCAGAAACAATCCCTAAAGCCTCATGTACATACTTAAAAGTCGATAAAATCTCAGGTTTTCCATCTACAATAGCCACATCATGTTCAAAATGTACACTTGGTTTGCCGTCTTGCGTTACAATCGTCCAACCGTCTTTTAATTGCTTTACTTTATGAGTTCCTAAATTTATCATAGGCTCAATGGCAACCACCATTCCTTCTATAAACTTTTTACCACGACCACGTCTTCCGTAGTTTGGCATTTCAGGATCTTCGTGCATTTTTCTGCCTAGACCATGACCTACCAATTCTCTTACAACACCATAACCTTGCGCTTCCGTATATTGCTGTATGGCATAACCAACATCTCCTACACGATTGCCTAGTTTTAACTGCTCAATACCTTTGTAAAGCGACTCTTTGGTAATCTTTATTAATTTTTTGGTCTCTTCAGCAACGTTACCAATTTCAAATGTATAGGCATGATCTCCATAAAACCCATTCATAAATGAACCACAGTCAATAGAAACAATATCTCCATCTTTTAATGGAACATCTGTTGGTAAACCATGAACAACAGCTTCATTAACACTACAAAGTAAGGAAGAAGGGCAGTCGTAAAGCCCTTTGAAACCAGGTAAAGCACCATGATCTCTAATAAATTCTTCGGCTATTTTGTCTAAGTGATTTGTGGTAACTCCTTCTTTTGTTTCTTTCGCCAACATACCTAAAGTTTTAGATACGATAAGCGCACTTTGACGCATTAATTCAATTTCCTCTGCTGTTTTTACTATAATCATGTTTCAAAATATTGAGCGGCAAAGATAGGCAATCCCATTTCCTGATTAAAATTACTGCTAAAGAAAATGAGGAATATTTAGTTGATATTATATTGAATAGTCATGTGTGATGCTGTTATAATAAAACCGAAAGATCTAAGTGATGGATTATGATCATTTCAAAACATGATAAATAACAGTTTTTAAATGACGACTTTACTATAAGTTTGTAGTCCAAAAATGTGTAGTCCATGTATAGAACTGTTACCGCAGAAGAAGCTTTAAAAGTAGTAAAGTCTAATGATCGTGTATATATTCAAGCAGCAGCGGCAGCACCTCAAACGCTGGTGAAGGCATTGTCGGCAAGACATGAAGAACTTCGGAATGTTGAGGTTTGTCAGTTACATACGGAAGGGGTCGCTCCTTATGCAAATCCTGATTTGAAAGATAGTTTCCATGTCAATTCTTTTTTTCTTGGAAAAAATGTAAGACATACTATTAAAGCAGGTAATGGTTCATATACTCCAATTTTTTTAAGTGAATTACCGCGTCTTTTTAAGGAACGTGTTTTAGAGTTGGATGTAGTTTTAATTCATGTATCAGTTCCCGATCGTCATGGTTATTGTTCATTGGGTGTTTCGGTTGAAGCTATTTTGGCAGCAATTGATAACGCAAAGACGGTTATTGCTCAAGTAAATCCGCAAATGCCAAGAACCCATGGCGCAGGCATTATACATATTTCTGAAATTGATTATTTTGTTGAGGTAGATGAAGAAATACCTACTCATATAATGGCTGAACCTAATGCAATTGAACTTAAATTAGGCGAATACGTAGCCAGTTTAATAGAGGATAGAAGCACCTTACAAATGGGAATTGGCTCGATTCCAAATGCCGTTTTAACACAGTTAAAAAATCACAAAGATTTAGGGTTGCATACGGAGATGTTCTCAGATGGAGTAATAGATTTGATACTCAATGATGTTATAAACGGGAATTACAAAAAGATTAATCGAGGACGAGCGCTTTCAACATTTTTAATGGGGTCTAAGCGTTTGTATGATTATGTAGACGATAATCCGTTTGTAGAAATGCGCGCTTCAAATTATACAAATAATGCGGCTTACATTAAGCAAAACCCTAAGATGGTGGCTATCAACTCTGCTATTGAAGTTGACTTAACAGGGCAGGTTTGCGCAGATTCTATCGGTTCTGATATGTATTCGGGTGTCGGTGGACAAATGGATTTTATTAGAGGAGCGTCATTAAGTGATGGAGGTAAAGCAATTATTGCCTTACCATCTGTAACTAAAAAGGGCATTAGTAGAATTGTTCCTAGTTTAAAACAAGGAGCAGGAGTTGTTACCACGAGAGCACATGTACAATATGTGGTAACAGAATATGGTATTGCTAACTTGTATGGTAAAACGATTAAAAATAGGGTGAAAGCCTTGGTAGATATAGCGCATCCAGACCACAGGGAATCTATTGATAGAACGTATTTTGATTTAATAAAATAATAGTAGGCTTAAAACTGCCACCACTTTTTTGGTGCTGGAGGAAGTTTTGGTTCCTCGTTGGTGATGATTTGATAAACTTCTCCCCAACCAAGAATACCACCTATATTTCTATCGTCTATAAATAAGTCTGCATGAATTTTTCTACTGCGACTATAATCGTATTTTTCCTCTGGAAAACTAGCATTTACGGCATAAAATTCTATACCATTTTCTTTACAGAAATCAACAGCTTCTTGTAATTTGGCGCCACATCTATAGGTCCAAAGAATTAATCGGTGACCATCCTCTTGAAGCCGTTTTAAAGTTTCAAAAGCGAAGATGCGTGTTTTACCGATCTTTGGATAAGCATCATCTACTATGGTGCCATCAAAATCTACAGCTATTATTAATCTATTTTGAAAATTCATGCTATTTAAAGTATCTGGGTCTGGCGTAAAGTTACAACAATAAGAAAACTAAACAAGGCTTTCTCTAGTCATTGCCTTTGGTTGCGGTATGCCAATTAACTTTAAAATAGTAGGTGCAATATCCCCTAAAATACCATCTTTAATAGTTTTTAAATCGTTGTCTATTAAAATAACAGGAACAGGGTTTGTGGTATGGGCTGTATTTGGTGTACCATCTGGATTTATCATCGTTTCACAGTTACCATGATCTGCAATTAAAATGGTGGTGTAATCATTTTCTAAAGCTGTAGTCACAACTTCTTTAACGCATTTATCTACATGTTCGCAGGCTTCAATAGCGGCTTGCATTACACCTGTATGGCCAACCATATCACCATTGGCAAAATTTAAACACACAAAATCAACGTCTCCTTTTTTAAGTTCAGGAACTAATGCATCTGTTAGTTCGTAAACACTCATTTCTGGTTTTAAATCGTAGGTGGCTACCTTTGGAGAGTTTCTTAGAATTCTAGTTTCTCCTTCAAATGGTTTTTCTTGTCCACCCGAAAAGAAAAACGTAACATGAGGATATTTCTCAGTTTCAGCAATACGAATTTGTTTTTTATCATGACTTTCTAAAACTTCACCTAACGTTTCAGTAAGATTATCTTTATTAAAAACAACGTTTATACCTTCAAAAGTGCTATCGTAATTGGTGATAGTCACATAATTAAGATTCATTTTGTGCATATTGTACTCATGAAAATCTTTTTGTGTTAATGCTTCTGTCAGTTGTCTTCCACGATCGGTTCTAAAATTGAAAAAGATAACAACATCATCCTCTTTAATGGTGGTTACAGGTTGGTTATCACTATCTGTAACAATTAACGGTTTAATAAATTCGTCAGTGATGTCGTTTTCG
Organism: Winogradskyella marina; assembly: GCF_015645385.1. Classification (GTDB taxonomy): domain Bacteria; phylum Bacteroidota; class Bacteroidia; order Flavobacteriales; family Flavobacteriaceae; genus Winogradskyella; species Winogradskyella marina. The sequence continues at coordinate 199,874 of NZ_JADOET010000001.1, read as the reverse complement.
TAATTAGTCTCTATGGATTTTAAAACATTTTGAGTTTTTTCACCTTCACCATTGACTAAAGCATCATAAACAGTTTTTACGCGTTCCCAACGTTTATCTCTATCCATAGCATAATAACGTCCTGAGACTGAGGCTAGTTTTCCAGAAGTCTTTTTGAGGTGATCTTCTAAATTAGAAATAAAACCAGCTCCAGATTTTGGGTCTACATCTCTTCCGTCTGTAAAGGCATGAACAAAGACATTTTCTAATCCATAATCATGTGTTGCATTGAGCAAGCCATAAAGGTGATTGATGTGCGAATGCACGCCACCATCACTAACCAAACCTAAAAGGTGAACATTTTTATTGTTGGCTTTAGCATATTCAAAAGCTGTCTTTAAAACAGGTTCTTCACGGAGTGTATTATTTTCAACAGCGAGGTTAATCTTAACTAAATCTTGATAAACAATACGACCAGCTCCTAAATTCATGTGACCAACTTCACTGTTTCCCATTTGTCCTTCTGGTAATCCTACATGGAGTCCATCAGTTCTTAGGCTGGCATTAGGGTATTTAGTGTACAGAGAATCTATAAATGGAGTTTGTGCATTGTCTATAGCTGAAACTTTAGGATCGGGTGATTTTCCCCAACCATCTAAAATCATTAAAATAACCTTTTTGTTCATGTGAAATTGTTTTGGGTATCAAAGATAATACATACATCACAACAACAAATCTGTAAGTTGAAAAAATTTAAAAATGTTAACGCTAATTTAAGGTTTACTAAATGATTTGGAATGTATTGTTTATAAATATACATGGTGTTAACAGGGTTGCTTTCAGAGTGTTAAATAAATGTTATAAAATATTTATTGTGTAACACTTCTGGTTATCGGTCGTCTATTTAGTATAATCAAAAAACAATCAATTAAATTTAAAATCTTTCATCATGAAAAAAACAGTAATCGTATTAGCCTTAGCATTAGGCTTTTCAATGTCCAATGTTAATGCATCTAATGACCTTTTAACTTCAGATTTAAATGAAGTCATTGTAAAAACTATTGAAGTAAGTCCTTTATGTAAGGCTGTTGCAACCGGTAATTTAGAAGAAGTGAATAAGCTTATAAAAGCGGGTGCAAATGTCAATGCCAAATCTAATGGTATGATGCCCATTCACTATGCCGCAAAATATAATCGTGTAGAAATTATTAAAGTATTAATCACGGCTGGTTCTAAAATTCACCAATCTTGTGATAAAGGCTATACAGCAGTAAGACACGCACAAAAATCAAATGCTAAAGATGCAGAAATGTTTCTTAAGCGTTTTAAAAACAAAGATGTCTAGGAGTAGACAATTATTTGAGTTAGTTAGTTGAAAAAAGCGTCCTAAGGGCGCTTTTTTGTTTGTGTAAATGAACTACTTTTATAATTTAATTATTCAATATGACATACGAATTTAAAATAATTCCTAATAGTAATCTCGATCAAATTATCCCTTTAGTTTATGAATTAAACGAAGAGAAAGTAGATAAAGAATTACTAAAGTCGCGTTTTGATGATATGAAGCAGCAAAACTATAAGTGTGCAGGTGTATTTAAAGCTAATGAGCTGGTTGGTATTTCTGGATTATGGTTTTCTACACGACATTATATTGGGAAATCCATAGAGTTAGATCATGTATACCTATTACCAGAACACAGAGGGAACGGTTTAGGAAAACAGTTTATGGCTTGGATATACAATTATGCTAAGGAGCATGGTTGTAGTTCAGTAGAATTAAATACCTATGTTCAAAATCATCCGTCCCATAAATTTTATTTTAATGAGGGCTTTAAAATTTTAGGCTATCACTTTTTAAAAAAGCTATAGTTTATTTTAAAAATTCCAAATCAGAATTCGTTTCAATTTCATACGGAGCTTTATTGTATTCAAAAATTCGAGCTTGCAAAGTTCCTTTTAAAGTACGTTTGTTTCCAGTAACTGTAATCCAACTGCCTTCACGCAAACCAATTACGGGTTGATTATTGTATGCATGAAATTCCTTAATCCGTGTTTCTCTGGTTTCGCCCATATGCGTACTGCCTTCTATTGGATCTAGGTAATGCGGATTAATATTAAATGGCACCAGTCCTAAAGTTTTAAAACTTGGAGGATACATAATTGGCATATCGTTAGTGGTATTCATAGTTAAGCCACAGATGTTGCTACCTGCACTTGTCCCTAAATAAGGCGTGCCATTAGTAACTGCCGTTTTTATAGGTAACAGTACGTTGTTTTTATACAGTTGAGACACTAAAACAAAGGTGTTGCCACCACCAACAAAAATGCCTTGAGCGTTTTCTATAGCATCTTCAGGACTACTACATTCGTGTATACCTTTTATTGTTTTGCCAATTTTAGCAAATGCTTTTGCTGCAGTATTTGTATAGTCGTCATGCGAAATACCACCTGGTCTAGCATAGGGAATAAATAAAATTTCTTTAGCAGATTTAAAATGAACAGCGAGTTCATCCAATAAATACTCTAAATAACCACTACCATGTATCGTAGAGGTACTTGCAATAATAATTGATTTCAAAATTTAATGTTTTAATTGTATATTTTACAAAGTAAGATAATCTTTCTTTAAAGTACTATTTTCTCATTTAACAAACATTTACCAGTATTTTCCTATGAGAACTGAAGAATAAATCCGAAATTTAGTACAAGAATTTAAATTCTCAAACAGCATGTTTAAATTATTTTCAATTTAGAGCCTATTAAATAACGAACAGCATGTGATAAGTCAACATCCTAAATACAACCACATGAAAAAAGTATTACTTTTATTATTCGCCATATCAACGTTAACCGCCTTTAGTCAAGATGTTGATAGAATAACCGTAAACGGAAGAATTGTGGTGGCTTCTGATGACAAAGAAGGTGTCGCTGTTTTTAACTCATCATCTAATAAAGGAACTTATACAGATAAGGAAGGTAATTTTGAAATCAAAGTTGCACTAAATGATGTGGTAGAGTTTGGCGCACTTCAGTTTAAAGATTTTAATGTTACCATTTCAGAAAAGGTATTAGCGTCTAAACGATTAACGGTTATCCTTGTAGAAGAAGTTAACAAGTTAGATAAAGTTGTTTTACTGCCATTTGACCTCACTGGAAACTTAGCAGCAGATTTAGAAAATGTAAGAACCTACAACGTAAGTTTAGATGATGTCTATTTTGGATTAGATAATATTGAAGATTTTGAGTTTTCTACAGATTACAAAACCGAAACCGATAATTTGGCTTTTAAGGAGTATAATCCTGGAATGGAGCATATGATTGACTTAGTGAATGTGGCAGGGTTTTTAATTAAACAAGTGGTTAATACAGATAAAGAAAGCGCTAAAAATAACAGAGCCTTACAATTAGAAAAAACACCCTTTAAGAAAGCACTAGATACTTACAGTGTTAATTATATTCATAATAATTTTGAAATTCCATTAGATAAAGTCGATGCATTTATTGATTACGTTGAGCAAAAAGGAGTAGAAGCAAGCTTGTTTGAGGACAATAATGAGATGCAACTTTTAGAGCGTATTTCTCAGTTAAGTAAAGCATTTTTAAAAGGAACTCGTGAAAAAGAGTAAAATTCTTTGTGTTGTCACAGCCTTATTATGCGTGTTTTATGCAAACGCACAGCGAAGTGAGTTAAATGGAAAATTAATTGCTAATGATGAGGTAGAAGGACTTCATATTCAAAATAAAACAGCAGCAAAATATACGATTTCTAATGAAGACGGTAGTTTCGTAATTCCGGCTAAGGCACAAGATACTTTAGTTATTTCGGGAGTTAAATATCAAACCCAAGACGTTATTATTTCAAAATCCATGGTCGATGCTGAAGCAGTATTTGTTCAGTTAATTGAGAATGTTAGTGAGTTAAATGAAGTCATTGTTGGTAAGATTTTAACAGGAAGCTTAGAATCTGATATTGAAAATTCTGATGCAAAACCCGAAATTAATTTTTACGACTTAGGAATTCCTGGATATAAAGGAAAACCACTCACTCAAAACGAACGAAAATTACATGATGCAGAATCAGGAGGTCCAATTTATACCGGATTAGGTGTCAATGTTCATAAATTACTCAATAGAATTAGTGGTAGAACAAAAAAGCTAAAAGCTACTGTTGAATTAGACAGTAGAAGTGCTTGCATTCAACATTTAAAAAACAATTTCGAATCCTATATTTTTGAAAACGATTCTTTAGCAGAAAACCTACGGACAGAGTATTTTTTGTTTTGTCAAGAAGACGACGAATTTTTAAAACTATGTCAACAAAATAACGATATTGCACTATTAGAATTTTTGCAAGCAAAGCTTAAAGTTTATCAAGAAAATAGAAAATCAAAAACTATAGATTAACTTTGGAGTGCGTTTTGTAAATCTATAATTCACCTTTAAAATTCAACATGAAGTTAGTACCTATCCTAATCGTTTTTTTATGTCTTCCATTTTTAATTTCTAATAGCGATACTCACGAGTATTATGTTAGTGTAACAGAAATAGAATACGTAAAAGAGCAACAATCTCTTCAAATAATAAGTCAAATATTTATCGATGATTTTGAAACTTTATTGCGTAAGCGATACGATGAACAAATAACGCTCGCCATTAAAGATGAAGCAGAAATGGTAGATACCTATATGAATCGGTATTTGTCTGATAAATTAAAAATTACTGTAAATGGTGAGGCTTTAAATTTCAAATTTATAGGAAAAGAATATAAAGACGATATTACATATTGTTATTTAGAAATAGAAAACGTTTCTAATATTGAATCTATTGCTCTAACTAATCAAATCTTATTCGATGTATTTTTGGACCAACAAAATATAGTGCGGTTAAAAATTCAAGATAGAAATAAGAGCTTTTTACTAGTTCCAGAGAATGATTCTTGCGTGTTAAATTTAAATTAAAAAACTGTTAAAGCCATCTTAAATTCATATTTTAGTCACCATTATAATAACAAAAACTTTTATGAAAATTTTTAAATTCTTTTTATGCGCTTTGTTGTTTGCGTCGTATAGTGCTTATGCTCAGGATGATGTAAAAACAGAACGTCAGCAAGGGCACACCAATGAAAACAAATTCAAACAACTATACGATGAGTTTTCTACTCCAAACGTATATAGAACAGGTTCTGGAGCGCCTGGGCCAGGTTATTATCAGCAGCAAGCAGATTATAAAATGGATATTGAAATTGATGACGAAAATGCAAAGTTATATGGAGATGAAATTATTACATATACCAATAATTCTCCAGACGAATTAAAGTATTTATGGGTGCAATTAGATCAGAATATGCGTGCAGAAGATTCTAAGACACCTCTGATTAGTGGTTCTGGAATTCAACCAGCAACAACATCTTCAAGAGCTGTAAGTTCTTATTTAAAAGCACCACTTGATAGAGGTTTTAATATTGAGCACGTAAAAGATGTTAATGGTAAAGATTTACCACACATGATTAACAGAACAATGATGCGTGTTGAGTTACCTAAAGTAATGAAAACAGGAGATAAGTTTTCTTTCAACATAAAATGGAATTACAATATTAATAATCACGTTACTGAAGGAGGTCGCTCAGGATACGAGTATTTTGAAGAAAACGATAACCGAATTTATGTTATTGCTCAGTTTTATCCACGTATGGCAGTTTATAATGATGTCGAAGGATGGCAGAATTCTCAATTTTGGGGACGTGATGAGTTTGCGTTACCATTCGGTGATTTTGATGTGAATATTACAGTGCCAGCAGATCATATTTTAGATGGAACAGGTCATTTAGTAAATCGTGAAGAAGTATTTACTAAAGAGATGATGAAGCGTTACAAAAAAGCTAAAAAATCTTATGATGAACCTGTGATGATTGTAACACAGGAAGAAGCAGAAAAAACTGAAAAATCTAAAAGTAAAGACAAAAAGACTTGGAAGCTTTCTGCACAAATGGTTCGTGATTTTGGTTTCGCAACCTCACGTAAATTCTTATGGGATATGATGGCTGTTAAATTAGAAACTAAGGAGGTTATGGCAGTGTCTTTGTATTCTAAAGAAGGAAACCCACTTTGGGGTAAATGGTCTACTAAAACGGTTGCCAGTACTTTTAAATCATTTTCTCGTATGACTTTTGATTATCCTTATCACAAATCAATTTCGGTACATGCACCAATGGGAATGGAGTATCCTATGATCTCTTTTAATTTTGGACGTCCAGATGAGGAAGGTAACTATTCAGACAGAACAAAATACGGAATGATTAGTGTAATTATTCATGAAGTAGGTCATAACTGGTTCCCTATGATTGTTAATAGTGATGAGCGTCAATGGACATGGATGGACGAAGGTTTAAACACATTTACCCAATACGTGGCAGAGCAAGACTTTGCGGAATGGTATCCGGAAGCATTGTCACCAGGCGATAAAACTTATCCTTCTAGACGTGGACCTGCTAAAAATATTGTGAGATATATGGGAGGTAATCAAGACTATATTGCACCAATTATGACTAAAGGTTTAAATACCTACCAATTTGGAAATAATGCCTATGGTAAACCAGCTACTGCATTAAATATTTTAAGAGAAACGGTAATGGGACGTGAACTTTTTGATTATGCCTTTAAAGAGTATGCTAACCGATGGAAGTTTAAACACCCAACACCAGAAGATTTTTTCCGTACCATGGAAGATGCCTCTGCATTTGATTTAGATTGGTTTTGGAGAGGTTGGTTTTATACAACAGATTATACTGATATTGGTATAAAAGAAGTTAAGAAATTTGCAGTAACTACAACGCCTAATGATAATGGGAAAAGACTAGCAGAACGCTACAATAGAGATCCTAATAGTTTAGTATATTTTATTGAAGAAGGAGCAGAAGGTTTTGATGATGCGATGAAAGCAAACACATCTATTAACGATTTACCGACAGTAAAAGAATACGTAATGGATAATTTTACACCAGAAGAGCAGAAGACTATGAAAACGGCTCCAAAGTACTTTTATCAAATTACATTCGATAAACCTGGTGGATTAGTTATGCCATTAATTGTAGAATTTACTTATGCTGATGGCACTACAACTAGAGAAACTTATCCTGCTCAAATATGGAGACTGAATGATAAGGAAGTACAGAAAGCTATTGCTAGCGACAAAGAAATTGTAGCTATCCAAGTAGATCCAGATTTAGAAACTGCAGATGTTGATACTACTAATAATTCTTGGCCTAGAGAAGTAGGAGAAAGCGATTTTGATAAGTTTAAAAATCAGGTAAGAGATTAATAATACAAGAGATTTAAATTTAAGTCAACCTTTTTTAGGTTGGCTTTTTTTTTATTTTTAATTTCAAGTGGGTTAATTCACAAACTCATTCTATATTTGCAACGTGATACATCAACAAACAATATTATTCATTGGAGGTGCCGAAATAATGGTAATACTATTAATAGTGGTATTAGTATTTGGTGCAGATAAACTTCCGGAGATAGCACGAGGCTTGGGTAAAGGTATGCGTCAAATAAGAGATGCGTCTAATGATATTAAGCAAGAAGTGACTAAAAGTGCAAAGGAGAATAACATCATAGATAAGGATGTTACAAAGAATGTGAAGGAAGAGATCGATAAAATTAAGGATGATCTTGAAGACTTTACAGGTTCCTTAAAACGAAACAAATAATTGTATTTTTCATAAAATAGTATTCTGATTTTTGTTATTAGTGCAATTTAACCTATCAATTAGTGTGGTTTATTTAATATATTTAGAGAAATAATTAAATCTCTAAATTTTATTATATGAAAAAAATGTACACATTGGTAGTGCTTGTAATGGCAATTACCATAGCGTCTTGTTCTAAAGATGCTATTATTGAATCTGAAACTGAAGCAGTTCAATTCTCAAAAGACCCTTTAACCGTTGAGCAAATAAACCAACGTATTAGCGAAAGCATTAGAACCACAGGTGATTTTGATTGGAATAAAGAAGATGCTCATTTTTTATGGAGCGCATTAACTCATGGCCAAAATGTACTTACTGTTGGTTATGGAGAAGAAGGTCAGAGTTTTAGTGAAGAAGGAGATACTGATCTTGAAAGTAAAAAAAACAGTTTAATCGCTACGATTCTTAATGAAGAACAAGTTGCTAAAGAAGATTTTAAACTGAAGGAAGATGATATTCTAACCGTGTTTGATGCAGAAGTTACAAAGCTCGAAACGATTATTGCTTTAAGAGAAAGTGAGTATGTTAGGTATTTAGAGCCAAACGGCTATAATCAATATACTGATGTGCAACAAAAATCGAGTTCTGGCTGTGATACAAGTGGAGATTCAATTAATTCAGCACACTATTCTACCATTGCACCTAATAATGCTCAAGTATCATGGCATTTTGATGAGCATAACATTCGTGATGCATGGAATATTTCAACAGGTTCTGGTGTTACCATTGGATTAATTGATACTGGTGTTTCAAAGTCACAAGCACTATTAAATTCAGTAGGGATTAATGATGGCTATTCATCAGGACGATTTGTTCAAAAATATGGCACCTTTATAGATTCCAATTGGTGGTGGTCTAGTAATTACGACGGTCCACATGATAAATGTGGTCATGGAACAGCAATGGGTTCTACTATGGCAGCACCTAGAAATGATAACGGAATGCCAGTAGGTGTAGCTTATAATTCCAATTTAGTGGCTTATAGAGCTACGGAAGATGTACTTTTAAATGATTATCATGAGCGAAAAGGTGTTTCTCAAGCCTTGAAAGATTTAGGTAATAGAAGTGATGTAAAAATAATTTCTATGTCAATAGGATATGTGTGGTCTATTGGTAATGTTAAAGATGCTGTGAGATACGCTTACAGTAAAGGTAAATTAATTTTTGCCGCAGGAGGAACTTCTACAAGTTTCACCAATGGTTATGGTGTTATTTTTCCAGCTACGATGAGTGAAACTGTAGCAGTCACTGGTGTTAATGATGGAAGTAATTATGAGCGTTGTGATACGTGTCATAGCGGAAGTAAAATAGATTTTACAATTATCATGGAAGGAGATAATAACACAAGTAAAGCTCCACCAGTATTGGGCTTTTATGATGGACAGCGTCGCTACACAGGCGGATCTTCAGTAGCAACAGCAACTACAGCAGGTATAGCCGCTTTAATATGGTCTAAATATCCTAGTTGGAGTAGAACACAAGTATTGAATAGATTAAAGCAGTCTTCTGAGTTTTATCCTAACAAAAATAGCAGCTTCGGTTATGGAAATATTGATGCTTTAGAAGCTGTACAGTAATAGTTGTTAAATTTATTTAAACAAAAAACCTCTTCAATTTGAAGAGGTTTTTTGTTAGGATACCGAAGATTTAAATATGTTAAGGTAGTAATTTACAATAGGTTGTTCTATAAGTTCTTTTTATTCATATTCATAATGGAATATTATGGCTTCTGCATTGGCGATGTCTTTTTCGGTAATTAATGCTTTACAACATTGAGCTAAATCAAGATCACTTTTAAAAACAGATCCTATTCTTAGTCTAAAAATATTTAAAGGTGTCTTGTCACTTAATAAATAGCCAATTAATACAGTCGGTTCTATTTCCAATGAATGACAATTTTCTAAAATACTCCTTTCAATAGCATTTATTTGTATTCTATTTTTAAAGTAGTGTTGAAGGATGAATCGTTTTTCAAACGTAATCATTGAGTTAGTGAAAAAATCTTCGTTGTCTTATATTGACAAAGCGAAATCCAATGGTTAAGGTTAGTGTTAATTATTAGCATCTTCGCACAAAACCTGTTTTTGAAATATACTGTCCAATTCTTTTTTTGGATTATCGGTTAAACCAGAATGGGTTTTGGAACTTTGTATTACAGTACTTCGCGAAGCGGCTAACCATCTAAAGCGGTCTGAGATTTCAAACTGGCCAATTTTTCCAGCCGAAGTATCGCCTTTAGAAATTAAAACCCAAGATTTTAAGTAGTTGTTAATAGTCTCTAAATCTAATTCACATGAAAATGCATTCAATTTTTGTTGATCGACTTTAAATTTAACTCCCAAGAATTTTTTTCGTTTTGAAAATAAAATCACACCAACGTTAAAAAACTCTTCACGTTCTACTTTAGGTACAAGCCTAATAATCGCATATTCAAAAGTCACTTTATCTTGCATCTTCAGCTTCTTTTACTAAGGTTTCAATATTTGAGAGTCTAGAATTTAGATATTCAATATAAGCCTTTCTCATGTCATCTGGCGTAAAGGAATCAGATTCATTTATCAGCCAATCTTCAGGTATTTTGTAAATAATATCTTTAATTGTTTCTTGATCTAATGCGTTTTGAACCCCTTGAGATGCTTCATTTAATAACGATGCACGTTCTAAAAGGACATGGTCTTTAATAAGTGGAAACGTTCTTGTAAGGTGATTTTTCCATGTATTCCAATTATGATGAAAATAGAAACTGGCGCCATTATCTATAATCCATAATTCGTTATTCCAATTTAACAAATTGGTGTTTTTTACGGTTCGGTCTATATTACTAATAATACTATCTAACAATACGATTTTGGAAGATGTTAAGGCATCTGCGACAGACACTAAAGGATCAAAAGTTATAGAGCCACTTAAGTAATGTAAGCCCAAATTTAAACCCACACTAAATTTCAATAAATCTTGGATTTCTTCATCAGGTTCGGTTTTACTAAAGGAGTCATCTAAATTCAAAAAGACTAATTCAGGAACTTTTAATCCAATGGCTCGTGCCAATTCACCTCCTATAAATTCTGCAATGAGTGCTTTTGTCCCTTGGCCAGCGCCTCTGAATTTTAAGACATAAAGAAAACCATCACTCGCTTCTACAATGGCAGGTAAAGAACCACCTTCTCTTAGAGGTGTGATGTATTTAATAACATCTACTGTTCTTATGTCAATTTTACTCATAACTGCGCGGTTATATTTTTCGACTTATTGTTAAGCCATCTCTTATCGGAAGAAGAACGGTTTCAATACGCTCATCATTTTTAAGAAGCGTATTGTAATCTAAAACAGCTTTGGTCGATTTATCTTTCTTATCTAAAGGTTCTACAACTTTTCCATGCCATAAAACATTATCAGAAAGAATAACACCACCTGTATTTAGTTTATCTATTATTAAATGATAATAATTTGAATAGTTAGGTTTATCAGCGTCAATGAATATTAAATCAAAAGTTTCGTCTAATTGTGGAATAATATCTAGTGCACTGCCTGTGTGCTGAATTATCTGATGTCCATAGTCAGATTTATCAAAATAGTTTCTCTGAAAATCAACCAATTCTTCATTAATATCTATGGTGTGAAGCGTTCCGTTTTCTTGAAGCCCTTCAGCTAAACATAATGTAGCGTAACCCGTAAATGTGCCTAATTCTAAAATGGTTTTTGGTCTAATTAGCTTAGAAATCATACTCAAAATACGACCTTGATATGGACCACTAAGCATAATAGGTTGTAACACTTTCTGGTAGGTTTCTCTTGTGAGTTGTTGTAGTAGTTTGGGTTCTTGTTCAGAATGATCAACTACATATTTATCTAAGTTTTCGGGTAAGAAATGCATAGCGTATAAATTAAAAGTATAAGACTAAAGAAAGCGTTAAGATAAAATTCTATCTACTAATTTCTTTTTAGCAGCGTCATCATCTCCACATAACCATTGTATAACATTATCTTCCCAAATAGCATCACTTTCTGTTTCAGTTATAATTTTTCTATCTATCGCTAAATCTAAAATTTTTCCAGGATATGAGGACTGCTTTTCACTTTCCATTTCACCTAATGGATAAGGATCATCTAATCCCATTAAGACTTGTTTAGAGCCTTGGTTTCTAATTAAGAGCTCTAAGCCACCAGTATCATGTACTAAGGTATCAAAGAATATATTTTTATGACCAACGGCTTTTCTTGGGTGACTCTTACCTTCAAATAAATCTGGTCGTCCATCAAAGCCTTGGATGCGTCTTCCTAAATTAATTTGTGCCAATTGTCCACCATGAGCAAAACAAGTTCTCATATTTGGATATTTATCTTGGTAACCATTTAAAGTTAAAAAGTGATACGCATCTCCACATTGTGCTAACATCCAAATTAAGTGAAAACGCCAAGACGTGTTTTCTAATTTTATAAACTTCTCGCCATCATAAGGATGGATTTCTACAGCCAAATTATATTTGTTGGCCATCTCAAAAATGGGTTCATTTTCTTCATCAAAAATGCAACGCCAAGTACCTATAGAATCCATGTAATGCGTTGGTAAACACAATAATTGCATGCCTAAAACTTCTACGCAACGCTCAATTTCCCAACAAGCACTTCTTACAAATCCTGGATGAACTACAAAACCACAGGTAAATTTACTCGGATGATTATGTTGCACTTTGGCATTAAAATCATTCTGAAAGCGCAAGGCTTGCTTCATTTCTTCAACCCTTAAACCATTGCCATAAAGTTGAGATAAATTTAGAACAACAGCATGGTCTAGCTTGTTGCGTTCCATCCATTCTAACTTTTCATCTAAGAAAAAACTAGAATCTGTAATAGGACGATTCCAATCCTTTTGAAGCATAAATTTTCGGTCTTTATCTACCCAAAAAATACCTTTATCTTGCATAAACTGAGGGATTTCTTCAGGATAGGGAAGAAGGTGTGAGTGACCGTTGATTCTTAATTTACGTTTTGTCATATTTTATATGTCAAGCTGAGCGCAGTCAAAGCATCTCAGAATTTTTATTCATTTAACTTATTTACAAAGATAAAGTGTCTTCTTATTAATTCAGAATTGTATTATTCTTCCAATTGCACCTTCTTAGGTGGCTCCATTACAGTGCCACAATTAGGACATTCTCGTTTGGCTTTATCTCCATAATATTTATCGAATATTACAGGCATATCAGTTTCAATGTTTTCTACTGTAAAGTCTTCTTCGTAAAGTTTTGTGGTACAATTTTCACAAAACCAAAGTAACGCATCTTGTACACCTTTGTCTCTAGGGTATTCAATAACTAAGCCGACAGTATTAGCTCCACGCTGTGGTGAATGCGGCACTTTTGGAGGTAATAGAAAAATTTCACCTTCTTTAATTTGAATATCTTTAGGTTCACCATTGTCTATGATTTTAAGTACCATATCACCTTCAATTTGATGAAAAAACTCTGGTGTTTCGTTATAGTGATAATCTTTTCTATTGTTTGGGCCACCGACGACCATTACAATAAAATCACCATCTTTCCATACCACTTTATTACCAACAGGTGGTTTTAGTAAATGACGATTGTCTTCGATCCAGGCTTTAAAATTTATGGGAGGATATATTTTGCTCATGGTTATATTATTGCTTTTTGTCATAAAGTTACAAAGATTTTGTCCGTCCACCATCAACAGGCAAATTAATACCATTAATATAAGCAGCGCGCTCACTTGCCAAAAAGGTTATAGCGTCTGCTAATTCTTCTGGCTTCGCAAAGCGTTTTGCAGGAACAGTACTTTTCATAGCATCCGCAGATTCTTCCTCTGTTTTACCTGATTTAGCCGATTTGTTTTTTATGATTTCAGACAGTCGGTCTGTTCCTGTAGCTCCAGGTAAAACATTGTTTACTGTAATACCAAATTGACCAAGCTCATTAGCCAAAGTTTTACTCCAATTGGCAACGGCTCCTCTAATGGTGTTACTCACACCAAGACCATCTAAAGGTTGCTTTACAGACGTTGAAATCACATTCACAAGTCGTCCATAACCTTCTTCCTTCATAAAAGGAACAACCGTTTGTGCTAATACATGATTACATTTTAAATGTTGTGTAAAAGCTGATTCAAATTCTTCAACTTCAGCTGAAAAAATAGGACCACCTTTTGGACCACCTGTATTATTCACTAAGATGTGAAAACCATGATGTTTAGAAATATAGTCTGAAACCTTTGACTTCAATTCCATTGGATTCGAAAAATCAGCCACAATATAATCATGTGGTCGTTGCTGAGGTAATTCTGAAAGTGTCGCTTTTAGCTTGTCTTCGTTTCTTGCAATTAGTGTGATTTGTACACCTTCGGCAGCTAATGCCATTGCAGTTGCTTTTCCTATGCCTGCTGTGCTACCACAAACTAGTGCGTATTTGTTGTTTAGTTCTAGATTCATAATATTTGTTTTGTCTGGTCGAGCGCAGTCGAGACCTACTTAGTTTTCAGGATTATAATTTGAATGTGTTGCATTTCTACATTCTGATAAAATTTGTAACAAATCAAATTCTCCATTGGCTAAGGCATATTTCTTTTTTGCACTCCACTTTTTTATCTTCTTTTCAAAGTATATTGCTTGTTCAATATCGTTAAATTCTTGGTGAAATATTAGTTTTAAAGGTCTTCTTTTAAAAGTGAAACAATTTTTGTTTAGACCTTTTTGATGCTCTTCAAATCGTCTAGAAATATTATTTGTAACACCTGTATAAGTTAAATTGTCTGAACACTGAAGTATATAAACATAATAGAGTTTCATAATAAAATTTGAATTTCATAAATAGGTCTCGACTGCGCTCGACCAGACAATATTCAACTATTTATCTGTCAGTATTTTATACAAACATTCTTAGCCTCCGTAAAAAATCGTAAGGCTTCAAATCCACCTTCTCTACCAACACCTGACGCTTTTACACCTCCAAAAGGGGTTCGTAAATCGCGCATCATCCACGTATTTACCCAAATAATGCCTGCTTGTAATTGGTTGCTTAACTTCATGGTGCGTTTTAAATTGTTGGTCCATAAGGTAGCTGATAAACCGTATTTCACTTTGTTTGCCATTTCTAAAACCTCGTCTTCTGTGTTGAACGGCATAATCGTAACCACAGGTCCAAAAATTTCTTCTTGGTTGACTCTACAGTCGTCAGACTCTACTTCGATAACCGTTGGTTCTAAATAATAACCGTTTTCAAATCCTGCAACAGTAACATCATTGCCTCCACAAAGTACAATTCCATTTTCTGCTTTTGCAATGTTGATATAATTTTTTACTTTTTCAAGATGTGGTTTTGAAACTAAAGCTCCAATATTAGTATCAGCTTCAGATGGATGACCAACTTTTAAAGCTTGTACTTTTTGAACAAAGTCTTTTTTGAATTTTTCATAAATAGAAGCTTCCACAAAAATTCGACTTCCACATAAACAAATCTGTCCTTGATTGGCAAACGATGAACGAACCGTTGTAGTTAACATATCATCATAATCGCAATCGGCGAAAATTATGTTTGGGTTTTTTCCACCTAATTCTAATGATAATTTTTTAAATAGTGGCGCAGCGACTTTGGCAATGTGTGCTCCTGTGGCAGTACCGCCTGTAAAACTTATGGCTTTAATATCTTGATGTTCAATAATAGCTTGTCCTGTGGTGGTTCCTAATCCATGAACAATATTTAAAACACCTTTTGGTAATCCAGCTTCGTTACAAATTTCGCCAAGTAAATAAGCCGTCATTGGCGTGACTTCACTCGGTTTGGCTACCACACAATTTCCTGCAGCAATAGCTGGTGCAATTTTCCATGTAAATAAATAGAGTGGAAGATTCCAAGGACTGATACAGCCAACAACACCAATGGGTTGACGTAAGGTATAATTAATGGCTTGTTGTCCAATAGACTCGTGACTTTCACTTGCAAATTGGGTAATCGCATTTCCGAAAAAACGGAAGTTACTTGCGGCTCTAGGAATATCAACAGCTTTTGCTAATGAAATAGGTTTGCCGTTGTCTTTACTTTCGGTTTTTGCAAAACGGTCTAAATTAGCTTCTAGTAATTCTGAAATTTTAATTAGAATCCTACTACGTTCTTCGAGCGTTGTTTTGCTCCATGTTGGAAATGCAGTTTTTCCAGCATTGTATGCATTTTCAACATCTTCTTTTGATGAGTTTGGAATTTGTCCGTAGATTTCTCCGTCTGATGGGTTGTAGTTATCTATCCAATTGTCTTGAATTGGGTTATGGAAGTTTCCGTTTATGTAGTTTTTGATAGTTATCATGAATTCACGATTATTTATCTTGTTTTGTCATTTCGAAATGAGGAACGATTGAGAAATCTAAGTTTGGTGTAGCCAAATCTCATGATGTGATTCCTCGTCGCTGCGCTTTGTCGGAATGACAATGGTGATTCTTTATTTTGCTTTATAAGCCACAACCTTTATCTCAACAACCAAATCTGGATGCGGTAATTGATGCACAGCAACGGTTGTTCGGGTTGGACCTGTTTCTTTTTCAAAGAATTCTGCGTAAGCTTTGTTGTAATCTGCAAAGTCATTCATGTTCACTAAAAAAGAGGTGACATCAACGACATCTTTTAAGGTAGCTCCAACTTTGGCTAAATTCTTTTCTATGTTTTTTAAGACTTCTTGCGTTTGGGTATATGCGTTTAAACGTTTTGTTCCCATCTCATCAATAATATCTACACCTGCAATTGTGTTATCTGGTCGTCGAGAACTTGTTCCTGAAACGAAAATAAAATCGCCGACTTGTTTTACGTGTGGATATGCTCCTCTTGGTGTTACTCCTGTTCCGTTATTGTTTTCGTTACTCATAAATTTATTTTTTTTGTTCATTTTGTCTTGAAACAAAACGAACCAAAAATTCAAAACGATTTATTAGGAAATTGCTAAAGCACCTTTCGCTTTCGTAGCTGTATGCCTTGAAGTTTCGCTTCGCTCATTATTTCTGAAAATCGTTATTTCCGACTGCGTCGAAACTTGGGACATTAATTTTTGTTAAATGTAGTTTTTATCCCATTTTATTTAATTTTTCTCATCTCTCATCTCTCATCTCTCATCTCTAATGTAATCCCGCAATCCTATCATCTTCTAAAATCGCCTCAGTTTCTCTGATTACTTTTTCTAAAATCTCTTTTAAATCATCTTCGGATGAGATTATTTTATCGGTCAGCATGTTTAAAATAGCTTTGTCTTGTGCTCTACCCTTTAACATGGCATGTCTGTAGCCTATGTTTTCATTAAAGGTAACTAAACTATATTTTGAGGAATAGTTATCTGGGAATTCTTTTTCTAAAGCCATTTCAATTTTTCGTTTTTCTTGAAAAATCGGATTCGCCACATGACCTTTCATTTCATGGAAATTATCAATTGCTAAATCGGCAATAGCATCTGTATCTTTTTTCCTGTTTTTCTCATAGGCTTTAAATGTTTCTTCCCAACTGTCCAGATTTTGGTCAAGAACCTTATCAAATTCTACAACATCTTCAAAAGAGGCATTCATACCTTGACCATAAAACGGTACAATGGCGTGTGCAGAATCTCCCATTAATAAGGTGTTTCCTTTGTAATGCCATGGCGAACACTTTACGGTTCCTAAGGCAGCGGTTGGGTTAGCGAAAAAGTCATCCACTAAATTGGGCATAATTGCTAAAGCATCTGGGAATTCTTTTTGGAAAAATTCAGTTACCACTTCAGGTGTGGTTAAATTATTGAAATTGTATTCTCCTTCATCATAACTTAAAAATAAAGTGACTGTAAAACTACCATCTAAATTTGGTAAGGCAATCAACATAAAACTACTTCTTGGCCAAATATGCAAAGCATTCTTGTAGGTTTTGTAATCGCCAGTTTCAGTGGGTAAAAAGGACAATTCCTTATAACCATGACTTAAATAATCTTGTGAAAAACTGAATAGGAATTTTTGACCTAAATAATAACTCTTTCGTAACGCTGAACCTGCTCCATCAGTTGCGATAATGACGTCTGCATCTTCTACAAATTCAGCTTTTGTGTTGTAATCTTTGAATAGAGCTGTGGTTTTTTCAAAATCAACGGATTGACATTTTTTGTTGAAATGAATGGTAACATTGTCGTGTTTTTCAGCTTCGTTTAATAGTAAACTGTTGAGCTCGCCTCTCGATATAGAATTGATGTATTCGTAATCTCTTCCGCTGTAATTAGACAGAATGGTGTTACCTTCTTTGTCATGCAACATCCTACCCTTCATTGGAATGCAGAGTGCCTTTACTTTGTCTTCTATGCCAACGAGTTTCATGGCTTTGTTGCCGCGATCTGAAAAGGCTAAATTTATAGATCGACCAGCTGATATGTCTGTGGTTCTTAGATCTGGACGCATTTCGTAAACGGTTACGTTGTAGCCTCTTTGTCCTAGTCGCAGTGCTAAAAGGCTTCCGCAAAGTCCTGCTCCTATGATTAGTATGTTTTGTTGTTTGTTACTCATATTCATTTGTCTGGTCGAGCGCAGTCGAGACCTAAATAAAACCTCTCGACTGCGCTCGAGGTGACATTTAGTTTTTATTTAAAATAGTTTTCATCTTTTCAACCATCAAATACACATCTTCAAATGAATTATACAAAGGAACTGGTGCGCATCTAATGACATCTGGTTCTCGCCAATCGCTAATGACTCCGGCTTCGGTTAATTTATCATGTAAGGATTTGTCAGCATTCAAAACCTGAATTGATAGCTGACAACCACGCTCATCAGGACTTTCTGGTGTGATGATTCTAATGGTATCTTCTCCTAACTGTTTTAATAAAAATTCGAAATAACCAGTAAGCTTTTTCGATTTGTTAGTTAGCTTTTCAATACCTACTTCATTGAACATATCTAATGAGGCTTTAATTGCAGCCATGGATAAAATTGGTGGGTTACTGAGTTGCCAACCTTCGGCACCAGGTAATACATCAAATTCATGCCGCATATTAAAACGTGTAGATTTATTATGACTCCACCAACCTGTAAATCGGTTGAGGTTTTTATCGTAAGCATGTTTTTCGTGAACAAAACAACCCGATAAACTTCCTGGTCCTGAATTCATATACTTATACGTACACCAAACTGCAAAATCGGCTCCCGAATTGTGTAAATCTAAATTCACGTTTCCTGCTCCATGTGCACAATCAAATCCTACTTTACAACCATAATTATGACCTAAATCAGTAATGCGTTTAAAATCGAAAAACTGGCCAGTATAGTAATTCACGCCTCCAACCATTATAAGCGCAATCTCATTTCCGTGTGCTTCTAGGATTTTTTCTAAATCTTCGTAACGTAATAACTCTTCGTCTTCTCTAGGTTTCCAAAGGATTAAACCTTCTTTATCATCATAACCGTGATGTCTTAATTGCGATTCTACAGCATACTTATCAGAAGGAAAGGCATCACTTTCAATTAAAATTTTATAACGTTCCTTGGTCGGTTTATAAAACGAGGCCATCATAAAATGAAGATTGGCCGTTAAGGAATTCATTGTTACAACTTCAATCGGTTTTGCACCAACTAATTTCGCGGTTGCTTCTGTAAGAAATTCATGATAAGGCAACCAAGGATTTTTGGCATTCGTATGACCTTCAACACCAAGGTTTGCCCAATCTTCTAATTCTTGATTGATGTATGCTTTGGTTGATTTTGGTTGCAATCCAAGTGAATTTCCACAGAGGTAAATAAGGTCGTTTCCATCGGTGTCTTTTGGAATGTGAAACTGATTTCTGTACTGAGATAATTCGTCTATTTCGTCTTGTTGTTTTGCGTAATCAAGACCATGTTTGTAGTTGGACAAAGTAAGATGTTTTTCGGATTGTAACAAAAATAGCATAATTAAATGATATTTTAATTATGTATCTAAGCTGTCATTTTAATATAATTAATTCAGAAGAAATAATTGGTATAATTGATTTTTTCTGAGTAGATTTATTGTAATCAATCAACCGAACAAATTATATATGCTGAAGAACCTTTGGTATTCATATCATCACTGGTATATTAAATACAGTCACTTCTCTAAAGAAGAAGGACAAGATGAATTATCATATTTCAGAAATAAACTATTTGTTTCTATATTGATCATCTTGTTGCCGATAGGTGTTTTTTCCTATATTTCTACTGCGATAACTGTTATAATTTTAGAAAAATGGTTTGTGTTTTATTTAGATACAGCTGCTATCGCTGTAATTTGTTTTCTGTTTTTTAATAATAAACTCAGTATTAACACTAAGAAAACCCTGTTTTCTATAAACTTATTTATACTAGCATTTGCATTAACTGCTTCTATTGGATTAAAAAGTAGTAGTGGACTCCTGTTATTTATGGTTTGTGTTTTAGTTACGCTGTACAGTGGTAAGAAAGCGGGTATGTTTACGGTGTTGGTTTCGAGTATTTGCTATGCGTTAATTCTTGTCTTCCATTATTTTAAAATTTTTGAATTTCCCATATTTAAAGATGAACTATTTAATGTATTATTAATTGTATTTATAAATAATATCCTATTTATTTTAGGGACTGTTTTTTCGGTTTCATTTTTAATAGACCATTTGCATAACGCACTTTTAAAAGAACACCAATTACAGGAAGAACTTTTGGAAAAGCATAAAAATGTAGTTCTTGCTAAAGAGCGAGCAGAGGAATCCGATCAATTAAAATCTGCTTTTTTAACCAATATGAGCCATGAAATTAGAACACCAATGTATGGTATTTTGGGTAGTGCGGAACTTTTAAAAGAATATCATAAACAAGATGAGGAATACCAAGAGTATGTTAAAGTAATTGAAGGTAGTGGTAATGAGTTACTCGATGTTATTACAGACATTTTAAACATATCTAAAATTGAAACGGGTCTAATGACCGTTAAAAACACCGTGTTTAATGTTAATGATATTATTGAAGGTTTGTATAAAGTGTTTTTACATGAAGCAGAATTAAAGAACGTTCAATTTACTTTGAATAATCAGATTCCGAAAAAAGAACAACTCATAAAGTCAGATAGAGAAAAACTTACAGCTGTACTTAAGCATTTAATAGAAAATGCCATAAAATATACTTCAAAAGGCGATAGTATTTTACTTCACTGCAATGTGAATTCTAATGCGTCTCAAATAGAGTTTTTAATAAAAGACACGGGTGTAGGAATTCCGGAAGATAAAAAAGAAACTATTTTTAATCCTTTTTATCAAGTAGATGTTGGTAACAGAGAAGCACTTCATGGATCTGGTATTGGATTGTCTATTTCAAAAGCGTATGTTGAAATGTTAGGTGGACGTTTAGTTTTAGAAAGTGAAATAGGTGTTGGGACCTCTTTTAGGTTTTACATTTCAAATACCTCTGAAAATAATTAAACTAAAAAAACACTTTAACAGAATAGCTAAAGTGTTTTGTATATATAGACGCCCTAAGGCGGAAAATGTAAGCTATACGTATCAAAGTGAAACTCTGTACGTGAATCTTACATTATAGGTTACGAAAATACGGTCTTATTTCTGGTCGTCCAAAGTAATCTTAACAGCTGTAAAATTTAGATTCCAATTACCACCTTCCATTTTATGGTCTGTAGCTATTTTAATACCGTTGTAATCGTTGTAGTTTTCAAACGTTGTGCTTAGTGATGGTTCTTCAGAGTTTCCTTTTCTATAAGCCCATTCTCGGATTATATAATCGTCGTCGTAATATATGTCATAAGCATCGCCAGGAGTATAACCGCCTTTCTGAGGATATGTTAACGTTATTAATTTTAGGGTTTTATTATAAATTGGGGATGTTACAAATTTTGGTTCTGATAT
The DNA here is from genome assembly GCF_015645385.1 of Winogradskyella marina. Taxonomy (GTDB): domain Bacteria; phylum Bacteroidota; class Bacteroidia; order Flavobacteriales; family Flavobacteriaceae; genus Winogradskyella; species Winogradskyella marina. Next base: position 178,297 of record NZ_JADOET010000001.1, on the reverse strand, counting down.
CGTTGCTGTTGAATCCCATACCAGTTGAAAGGGTACAAGTAGCCAGAATTTATCATTAATAAATGCCTTATCAGTACTGATGTAACTGCTGTCTATTTTATGTCTAACATATGCAATGGGTGTTTCACTAGTTGACATTTTTACTTTATTTTCTTTAGGATTCCATGTCCATGAACGACCTTTTCCTTGAACAGAATCTCTATTTACTTGAAAGGTAAATTTTACTTCTGAGACATTTTGCCATTGTTCAAAACCATGTGCGTTGGCAATTTTTTCTGCGATAGATAATTCTTTAAACTCTTCTTTATGGTTTTCTTTTGACGTTTTTTGTTGGTCAGATTTACAATTTGAAACAAGAAGTAAACAAATGAGACTAAGATATATTGATTTCATATTAAAAAAGTTATAGTAATTTGCAGGCTAAATTAACCAACCATGAAAGACAAGCCTAACTATTTTGAAGTTAATAGAGCTACTTGGAACAAAAAAGTAGCCATACATGCACATAGTGATATGTATAATTTAGAGGCTTTTAAAAAGGGGAAAACATCATTGATGCCTTATGAATTGAAGGCTTTAGGTGATGTAAAAGGTAAATCGTTACTGCATTTACAATGTCATTTTGGTCAAGATACCCTGAGTTGGAGTAGAATGGGCGCAAAGTGTGTAGGTGTAGATTTAAGTGATGAAGGTGTAAAATTAGCCCAACAATTAAATAAAGAATTACAGCTTGATGCTGAGTTTGTGTGTTGTAATGTTTTAGATACTTCAGAACATATTAAGGAAACGTTCGATATTGTATTTACAAGTTACGGAACCATTGGTTGGTTACCTGATTTAAAACCTTGGGCAAAAATGATTGCTGAACGTTTAAAAGTTGGTGGGATGTTTTATATTGTAGAATTTCACCCTATCGCTTGGATGTTTGATTATACAAATGGCAAAGCCGAAATGAAATATCATTACAGTCAAGATGAGGTGATTTATGAGGAGTATGAAGGGACTTATGCTAATCAAACTTCAAAAATGGTGAGTAAGGAATATGGTTGGAATCATGGATTAAGCGACGTTGTTAATGCTCTAATTGAAGCCGGATTACAAATCGATTACCTCAATGAATATGATGAAAGTCCATATGATGTGTTTCCAGATTTAATAAGAACGGAAGCAGGAATGTATACCATTAAGAATCAATTGTTTCCAATAATTTTTGAGTTGAAGGCAACAAAATTATAAAAACAAACCTGTCAAGTTTTAAAAACCTGATAGGGCTATTACGGTTATATTAATGCTTCTCATCATCCTTTAACAATTCAGGAAATTTAGCTTTAAATCGGTTTAGCCTTGGAATAGATACATTTCTAATGTAACCATTATTGGGGTTTCTACGCTCATAATTTTGATGGTAATCTTCACCAACCCAAAACTTTTGAAATGGATATACTTCAGCAGCAATAGTTGCATCTAAGCTTTTAGATAGTGCTGCTTTTTTTTCTTCAATGATTTTCTTTTGTTCCTCGTTTTGATAAAAGATAATAGAACGATATTGTGAGCCATGATCTGGACCTTGACCGTTTACTTGAGTTGGGTTTTGAGATCCAAAATACACATCGACTAAGGTCGAAAAACTAACCACTTCAGGGTCGTAAATAATTTCGACAGCTTCGGCATGTCCTGTTCGTCCTGTGTTGCTTTGTTCGTAGGTTGGGTTTTCTGTAAATCCACCTGCATATCCTGAAATAGATTCTTCAACACCTTTCACGCTTTCGTAAATGGCTTCAACACACCAAAAACAACCACTTGCAAAATATGCTCTGGCTTTGCCATCTTTTAATGGAACTACAACAGGTTCTGCATCAATAACAGCTTGTTGTTTAGGATTTGTTTGTGCTTGGTTATGGCAATTGAATAATACAGTAAGTGCAATTATGCTGAGCAATTTTTTCATTTATGTTGAGTTTGTTTCAGGGTCTTATTCATTACAACCCTGAGTTTGATTTTTTTTTTTTTTAATAGTCGTAATAAGATACAAATCCTTAAAGCCAACTATTCTAAAATTAACATAAATAAAAAAAGCCCTTGCAAATGCAAAGGCTTAGATATATTATGTATTGAATGCTTACTTACTAAGTTTAGTAAATAATTTATTCATTTTTACTTTTTCTTCTTCTGCTAAATCAGCATCTACAAGAATACGACCACTATGTTCGTCAGTAATTACTTTTTTACGAGAAGCAATTTCTACTTGTATTTGAGGTGGAATCGTAAAGAAAGAACCACCAGAAGCACCACGCTCAATAGCAACAACAGCTAAACCATTTTTAACGTTGTTTCTAATTCTGAGGTATGCTTTAACTAAACGGTCATCAATTTTCTTTTGATACTTTTCAGATTCGTTGTTAAGAGCTTCTTCTTCTTTTTCAGTTTCCTTTAAGATTTCGTTAAGCTCACCTTTTTTGTGCTTTAAGTGTGCAGTACGATCTTTTAAACGCTCTTTAGTTTCAGAAATAACTTCTTTTTTCTGCTCTATCTGAACTTTAAATTCTTTAATGTGCTTTTCTGCCAATTGAATTTCTAACTCTTGAAATTCAACTTCTTTAGTTAGTGAGTTGTATTCTCTGTTATTTCTAACATTTTTCTGCTGCTCACTATATTTTTTGATTAAAGTCTTAGCTTCTTCGATTAAGTTTTTCTTAGCCTTAATCTCTTCATCAATAATAGTTAGGCTATCATTTAGCTTATCCATTCTTAAGTTAAGCCCTTCAACTTCGTCTTCTAAATCTCTAACTTCTAATGGAAGTTCTCCTCTGACATTTCTTATTTCGTCTACTCTAGAGTCAATTAATTGTAAATCATATAGTGTTCTTAATCGCTCTTCAACAGAAACTTCAGCTTTTTTTGCCATAATTATAAATACTTTATCGGATTTGTATTTGTCTTTGATAAAATGATTGCAAAATTAGTGATTTTTTTTGAGAGATAGTCTACTAAAAACGATTTTGTGAACTGTTCGCTTTCATAATGTCCAATATCTGCCAAAATAAGGTCGTTTTCGGCTCTAAAAAAATCATGATATTTTAAGTCGGCTGTGACTAAAATATCAGCATTGGCCGCTTTTGCAGCCGAAATAGCAAAACTACCTGAGCCACCTAAAACCGCAATGCGTTTAATCGGTTTATTTAATGATTTTGAATACCTAATACAATCTGTATTCATTTTGTTTTTTATAAAATTAAGACAATCCTCTGTATTCATAGCGTCATTTAGCTCGCCAATCATACCTATACCGATATGTTGATTGGTGTTTTCTAAGGTCGAAATTTCATAAGCAACTTCTTCATAAGGATGTGCATCAAAAAGCGCTTGTAATAGGTTTGGTTCTAAATGTTTTTTGAAAGTTACAGAAATGGCGACTTCTTTTTCAGTATGTAACTCACCTTTTGTACCAATAACAGGATTAGAATTTTCATTTCCTAAGTAAGTACCTTCTCCTTCAACATTAAAACTACACGATTCGTAATTGCCAATATTTCCTGCTCCAGCATTAAACAAGGCCGTTCTTAAGGCTTCTGCATTTACTTTTGGAACATAGGTTTGTAATTTTTTAATGGTACCAGATTGTGGTATGAGAATCTTTTTATTCGTTAATCCTAATTGATCACATATAATAGAATTAACCCCTTGAAACGCATTGTCTAAAGCCGTATGAATAGAAAATATAGCAATATTATGTTGAATCGCTTTTATAACCACACGCTCTACATATGTTTTTCCGGTTAATTTTTTTAAGCCTGAAAAGATAATAGGGTGGAAGCTTACAATAAGATTGCAATTAGTCTCAATAGCTTCATCAACAACAGTTTCGAGTGTATCTAATGTCACAAGAATACCTGAAACCTCTTGATTTTTATCTCCAACTAAAAGTCCTACGTTGTCAAAATCTTCAGCATAAGCTAAAGGTGCTAAGTTGTGCAAGTGATTAATTACGTCTTGTATAATCATAAGTGTATATTTGTTTCAAAAATAATATAATTTAGTAACCGTGAAGATTATCCGCATCATATTGTTTCCTATTGTGCCAATTTATTACCTAATCACTAGGTTACGTAATTGGTTGTACGATGTTGGAGTAAAACCGTCTCAGTCATATGATTTTCCTGTGATTTGCGTTGGAAACCTTAGTACAGGTGGAACGGGAAAAACACCAATGATAGAGTATTTAATTCGCTTGTTAAAAGACGAGAAATCACTGGCCACATTAAGCAGAGGTTATAAGCGTAAAACGAATGGTTTTATTTTAGCAGACGACAAGGCAAATGCAGATACTATTGGCGACGAACCTTTTCAGTTTCATAGAAAATTTAATGACCTTACTGTTGCAGTTGATGCTGATAGGCAAAATGGAATTGCAGAACTTATGACCTTAGATGATCAGCCCGATGTTATTTTATTGGATGATGCTTTTCAACACAGAAAAGTAAAGGCAGGATTCAATATTCTGTTAACCGCATATAACAACCTTTATTATAAAGATATTGTGTTGCCATCGGGTAATTTAAGAGAGCCAAGGTCTGGTGCAAACCGCGCAGATTTAATTGTGGTCACAAAGTGTCATAAAGATATTTCGGCTGCAGAAAAGATTAAAATTGCTTCTAAGTTACGTATTAAAGATAATCAGGCAGTATTTTTTAGTTATGTTGATTATGCTAAAAATGTAGTATCAGAATCAGCTGCTTTAGAGCTAAGTACACTACCAAAATTTACTTTAGTTACAGGAATAGCTAATGCACAACCATTGGTTCGTTTTTTAGTAGAAAAAGGCTTAAAGTTTGATCATTTGGAATTTGGTGATCATTATAATTTTAGAGCGTCTGATATTGAAAAATTGAATTCAAAATCATTGATAATTACAACTGAAAAAGATTATGTAAGATTAAGCAGTTATGGAAGTTTAAAAGATAAGTTGTTCTTTTTACCTATTGAATTAAAAATAGATAATGCGGCACAATTTAATGCAGCCGTTAAAGCGTTTGTTAACTAAAGAAACTAGAGACTATCTTTTCTCCAGAAAGTGCTGCGTGTAATTTGTCTTCAAAATCTTCTTGCTTGAATGGTTTAGAAATAATATCGTCAAAACCAGCGTCACCAAACTCATGCATTTTATCTTCTAACGTTACAGCTGTTAGGGCAAATATGGTGAGTTCTTTATCGAAAGTTCTAATGATTTTTGTGGCTTCTAATCCACTTATACCTGGCATATGAATATCCATTAAAACGACATCGTATGTTGTGTTCTGCACTTGTTCAACTGCAGCTTCACCATTGTCTACAACGTCACAATAAAGATCCATTTTATTCAGAATCTTCTTAGTAATCATTTGATTGATTTTGTTGTCTTCTACAATGAGAATCTTAACCTTGCTTAAATCCAATCCTTCCATCTTATTTGCTTTATTAACTTCTTCTACTTCGGTTTTGTCGACCACTTCATCATACTCTAAAGGAATTTCAAAATAGAATGTTGTGCCTTTACCAAGCTCACTCTTTAAATGAATTGTTCCTTTAAGGATTTGAATTAGTCCTTTTACAATAGATAAACCTAAACCAGTACCTCCATACTTTCTGTTAATCTGTACAGAACCTTGAGAGAAACTCTCAAACATGTGGTCTTGTTTTTCTTTTGTAATACCTATGCCATTATCTTCAATTTCGAAGCGTAGCTTGTACATGTTGTCTTTTAGATCAACTTTACAAGCTCTCACCCAGATGTCTCCATCTTTTGTGAATTTAATAGCATTTCCAAGTAGGTTAATTAAGATTTGGGAAATTTTTAATTGGTCACCAACAAATGTTTCTGGTAACCCTTTTTCATATTCTAAATGAATATTAGTATTCTGATCCTTAGCAGAATTGCTAAGTGCCGAGATAACATTTTCTAATTTGTTTTTAAGATTAAAATGTTCTGGGTCAATTTCAACTTTATTGGCTTCAATTTTATTAATTTGAAGAATATCGTTGATAAAGGTTAATAGGTAATCTCCAGAAAACTTTAAGGATTTTAAGTGTGGCACTTGATGTTCTTTTGGATCTTCATCCAATAACATATTAGTAAGTCCTGTTACAGCATACAACGGTGTACGCAACTCATGTGTAACGGTAGATAAGAAGTTAGCTTTTGTTTTAGAGGCTAATTCTGCTTTTTCTTTTGCAACAATAAGTTCATCATTCTTTTTGTGAAGCATAGTGTTGGTGTTCAACCTAATATTATTGTTTTTATACAGCGATAAGGTTAACAACGATAAAATTGTTATTAATGCAATACTTAATATTGTAGTTATTCTGGTAAATGCACTTTCTGCACTTACTTCGTCTATTTGTGCTTTTAACTGCGCATTTTCGGCATCCTTGTAATTGCTGATAGATTCACCAGATATACTTGTTGTTATATTTTCTCGTTTTACATTTAGTATAGAGTCTGATAAATGAATATGCTTTTTAATGTATTCATGAGCACTTTTATAGCTTCCATTTTGTTCGTGAATATCACTTAAGGTTACAAAGGCTTCATTTATATTTTCTATTAACTTTTGTGACTGTGCAATAGTTAAACCTTCTTCCGTTTGTGCTAAAGCTATTTTTGTATTATGAAGTGCACTATATACTTTTCCGCTTTGAATCAAAGCACTACTCAGACGACGCTTTTGGTCGTACTTCTTAGCTATTATTATGGTTCTTTCGAGCTTTGATTTAGCATCTTCATAATTTTTTTGTGCAATAAGAGCTTTAGCTTCGTTCAGTGTAACTTCTGAGACATATTCTTCTAAATCTACTTGCTCAAAAAGGTTTCTTGCCGATTTGAAATACACTAAAGCTTTGTCGTATTCTTGTTTTGTACTTAAAATGACGCCTTTTATATTATAGGTAATGGCAAGATTGCCATAATCATCAATTTCGCGTTGAATTTTTATTGCTTTACTAAGAGAAATCGTAGCTTGATCTTCCTCTCCAACTAAAAACTGAACTTTGGCGATTTTGGTATGCGTTTTACCTTGGCTAGATTTATCGTCAATTGTTACTGCAATATCTAAGGCTTTTACAAGGTTGTCTTTAGCACTATAATACTTGCCTCGATCACTGTCTAATTTTGCTTGATTTATATGTTCATTAAGCCTCAAAGACAGAATGTCTTCATCTTCTACACTGGCTTCTTGTGCAAAAATAAGACTACAAAAACATGCTAAAAAAACAAATATGTAATATTTGATCTGGGACATTCAGCTCACTTTAGGTTTGAACAAATATAATTATTTATTCGATAAAAGTGATTGTTTGTTCGATAAATCGCAAATTAAATCTAAAATTCTTGAACTATAACCAGTTTCATTATCGTACCAACCGACTATTTTTACCATGTTTCCTATAACAGAAGTCATTTGCGCATCAAAGATACATGAGCTTGGGTTTCCAACAATATCTATAGATACAATTGGGTCTTCGGTATATTCAATAATTCCTTTTAGGCCATTATTGGCTGCATTTTTAAATATTTCGTTAACTTTTTTAATCGTTGTTGGTTGTTCAACATTTATTGTAATGTCTGTTAATGAGCCGTTTGCAACAGGAACTCTAATGCCACAACCACCTATAACATCAGATAAATCAGGAAATATTTTTGTCAATGCTTTTGCTGCTCCTGTTGTAGTTGGCACAATAGATTGTCCTGCAGCTCTTGCACGTCTTAAATCTTTATGAGGTTGATCGTGCAGACTTTGATCTGTTGTGTAAGAATGAATAGTTGTTATGTAGGCTTGTTTAATGCCAAGATGTTCTTTTATTAATGCAATCATTGGTGCTGCATTATTAGTTGTACAAGAAGCGTTTGACAATATGGTTTCTGTACCATCTATAGTTTGATCGTTAACGCCTAATACAATAGTTTTAATATCGTCTTCTAACGGCGGAACAGATAAAATAACGCGTTTTGCTCCATTTGTAATATGGTGTTGAAGTTCTGCTTTGGTTTTGAACTTTCCTGTGGATTCTATTACAAAATCGGGTTGTACTTGCGACCAATTAATATTTTTGGGATGTGATTCTCCATATAGAGGAATGGGGTCTCCATTAACAATTAAATGATGTTCGTCGAAAGAAATGGTGTCTGTTAAAACGCCATGAATACTATCATATTTTAATAAATGACTTAAAGTTCTGGTATCAGCCAAATCATTTATTCCAACGACACGAATTTGTGGATGCTTTAAAGCTAGTCTAAATACACGTCGGCCAATTCTGCCAAATCCGTTTATGGCTATAGTTATCATTAGTTAATATGTTTTTGTGCTTTGTACGAAGATCTAACTAATGCACTACTTTCTACATGTCTAAAGCCTAGTTCTAAACCAATAGCTTTATATTCATCAAACTGATCAGGGTTTATAAATTGCTTTACAGGTAAGTGCTTTTTGCTCGGTTGTAAATACTGACCAATCGTAACAACGTCGACATCATGAGCTCTTAAATCGTGAAGTGTTTGAATGACTTCTTCGCGTTCTTCTCCCAAACCCAACATAATACCAGATTTAGTTCTGCGTTGCCCTTGTGCTTTTAAGTATTTTAAAACGCCTAGACTACGATCGTACTTTGCTTGTATTCTCACCTCTCGGGTTAATCTTCTCACGGTTTCAATATTATGAGATACTACTTCTGGCGCGACATCAATAATCCGGTCAATGTGTTTTTCAACACCTTGAAAATCTGGAATAAGTGTTTCAAGCGTGGTTTCAGGATTCATCCGTCTTACAGCTTTTACGGTTTCTGCCCACATAATGCTTCCCATGTCTTTTAAGTCATCTCTATCAACACTGGTTAAAACAGCATGTTTAATTTGCATTAGTTTTATGGACCGAGCCACTTTTTCTGGTTCATCCCAATCAACTGTTTCTGGTCGACCTGTTTTTACACCACAAAATCCACAAGAACGTGTACATACATTTCCTAAAATCATAAACGTAGCTGTACCTTCGCCCCAGCATTCTCCCATATTAGGACAACTTCCCGACGTACAAATTGTATTTAATTTATACTTGTCAACTAAGGTTCTAAGTTCTGTATATTTTTTGCCTGTAGGTAATTTTACTCTTAACCATTTTGGCTTTCTTTCTGGTAAAATATTTGAAGCAACTTTCGTTTCCATGCAATTATCAATTTCAAGTCACAAAGATACAAAGTAAATAATAAAGATAGGTTATTGAATTGAGAGATGCCAGATGCTAAAGCCACTGATAAAAATGATTTTTAGCCTGGATAAAATATGAAGTTTTAAACGAGGTCTCTTGCTTTTTGGGGTGTATTTACCAGAAATTAATGTATAGTTGATAATGGCAAAAAAGGTGTTGAAGAAATAAATCGATAGTCGCAATGTTAATCAATAAACCCATTTACGGAGCAAATGCCAAATAGATTATTTGGTACGGATTGTTAAGATTAAAATCTGCTCTAACTCTTGTAAATTCTACTAAGTACGAAACACCAATTACAACAGCGGCAAATAATAAACGGAGACCTAGTTTTTGAAAGTTGAAGACATTAGCTTTTAACTATAATTTCGGCTAATAATTTCTTGGCTCTCAAAAGTTTTACTTTCACGTTGTTAATGGGCTCGTTAAGCTCAATAGATATTTCTTTGTAACTCAATTCTTGAAAATACCGTAAATTAATAATTTCCTGATAATGTGGTTTTAATTTTTTGATGTCACGTAAAAGATTTGCAAGGTTTTGCTCAGTGATAATCTTATCTTCAGGTGTAGGTGAATTGTCAACAATATCTAAATAACGGTATTCGTTGTCCTTAGAGGTGTTGTTAATTGTGTTTTTCTGTTTTCTAACTAGATCAATATGAATATTTTTTGAAATAGTAATCAACCATGTTTTAAACTTATAAGCGTCATTATAGGTGTCAATCTTATCGAATGCTTTAGAAAATGTCTGTATGGTAATGTCTTCAGCATCATTTTCATTCATGGTACGTTTAAGTTGAAACGCATAAACATCACTCCAATATGTGTCTAGCAAAAAATTGAATGCTATTTGATTATTGTTTTTCGCTTTATTTATGGCTTCTTTTACTTCCAATGCTTTGGCTTAGATATCAGATTAGCTATAAAGATACTTAATTGTGTAGTAATGAGAAATAATTCTAAAATTGGCATAAATAGAATGAGGTCTGATTCTTTAAACTTTTTTGCGGTAAACCCAAAGCATAACCATTGAATTATAAAGCGTAAACTAATTAATGCAACAATCCAAGGCCATGAAAACCCTATAATTAGTAAAGAACTACCTAAAATCCAAAATAGTAAATTGGTAATATAAAATAGCCCTAATAAATATTGATGCTTTAATTTGTAAAATTTAGCGGTACTAATATGTCTTCGTTTTTGAAGAATCCATGCTTTAAAAGATGTTTTCGGTTCTGAAATTGTAAAACTGTCATTTGTAAAACAAATTGATGTGTTAGACGCATTTGCGACTTCATTTATAAATAAATCATCATCACCAGATTTGATAGACATATGGTTGTTAAAACCATTATTATTGAAAAACAACTCTTTTCTATAAGCCATATTACGACCAACTCCCATATATGGTATTCCCATTTTGGTATAGGAGAAATACTGTAAGGCTGTCATTACAGTTTCAAATCTTATAAGCTTATTTAAGATTGAAAACTTCTTTTTAGAATAAGCTCCATAACCTAAAACAATAGAATTTTCATTTGAAAAATGACTGCTTATTTGTGCCAACCATTGATCAGAATTCGGTGAACAATCGGCATCTGTAAACACTAAAAAATCATGTTTAGAAGCTTTTATGCCTAAAGTAAGTGCGTATTTTTTATTTCCCCAAAAAGCTTCATTAGATTTTACATCAACAAGTTTAATGTTGGTGTTTTCCGCATCAAAAGATTTCATTGTTTCTAATGTGTCGTCGTACGAACTATCGTTGACTAAAACAATTTCGAAATTTGAATAAGCTTGGCTTAATATGGACGGAATATTTTTCTTTAGATTCTCAGATTCATTTTTAGCACAGATAATTATAGATATTGGGATGTGCTTTTTTAGTCGTGTTTCGGCACGTTTAATACTAAAAGAAAATAGAAAACTAAGGTAATATGTTATTTGAATACTAACAACTGCAATAAATGCATAAAATAGCATTGAGGGAAATACCATTAATGCTTATGAATGTTGAGGTTCGCTACAGTCTTTATATTCTTCTGGTGATTTTCCGCAAAACCCACAAGCTTCACCTTCTTTATTAAGCATAGGGTTTTGGCTTGCACAAGTACCTGCAAATTTACCGTCTTTTTTTGCCCATATTTTAATGGCTATTCCGGCCACTGCAAGAGCTAATAATCCTAATGTAAGTAGTAGTAATTTCATCTGTTTTTGTCTGTTATTTTTTAATTGCCAGATGGAACATCTATAACAATTCCTTTAGTAAACAAGTATTGAATGTTAAGATGTTTCACTTAAATGGAATGCAAAGATAGTGCTTTTACATTTATTTTCTTACTCATTTCGATGTGACTTAACTTGTTGATTATGTGTCATACTGCTAATACATATTTTTACTAACTAATTAATTTAAGAATTATGAAAAAATTATTCGCAGAGTTCTTCGGAACGTTTTGGCTTGTATTTGGAGGTTGTGGTAGTGCAATTTTTGCTGCAGGATTTCCTGAATTAGGAATTGGATTTCTAGGAGTTGCTTTGGCATTTGGTCTTACAGTATTAACAATGGCTTTTGCTGTAGGTCACATTTCAGGTGGTCATTTTAATCCGGCTGTATCTATTGGGCTTTGGGCTGGAGGAAAGTTTGAAGCTAAAGATTTATTGGGATATATTATTGCTCAAGTTATTGGAGCTGTTGCAGCTGCAGGTGTGCTATATCTTATAGTTTCTGGTAAAGCAGATTTTAATGGAGTAGGAGGATTTGCTGCTAATGGCTATGATAATTTGTCGCCAGGAGGATTTAGTATGATGTCTGCATTAGTCGCTGAAGTGGTTTTAACGGCATTCTTTTTAATTGTTATTTTAGGTAGTACAAACGTTAGAGCTCCTAAAGGTTTCGCTCCTATTGCTATTGGATTAGCCTTAACCTTAATTCACTTAATTAGTATTCCTATTACAAATACATCTGTAAATCCGGCAAGATCATTAAGTCAGGCTATATTTGCAGAAGGAGCGTATATGTCTCAAGTATGGTTGTTTTGGGTAGCTCCTATAGTGGGTGCTGTTATTGGTGGTATTATCCATAAATCATTTTTTGAAAAAGAGTAAACTTTTTTAAATTTCAAGTATAAAAAAAGAGGCACAGTTTAAACTGTGCCTCTTTTTTTTATGGTAATTACCTTATTGCTTATCTTTTAATGAAATTTCAGCAACTTCTGTGTCATTTTCTTTGGCATTGTCTTTTTTGCCAATTTTAATACTAAGTGCTAATGCATCTTCCATATAAGGGATCTGCTTTAACTTACGGTCAGATTCATCTAAAATACCTAGATTAACCATTCTATCTTGCAACTCAGCCCAAATTTGGTACTCCTGCTCTTTTGGTAATTGAGGTAAAGTAATTACATCAATCATAGAGGTTTTCTCAATAGGGTTAATGTAGGCTACCGTTTTAAGATTCTTAGCACGATCGTTACCGTTAATAACATACTTCTTAGAATCTGGATTGTTGAGTTTTAGCAACTCTCTAGATAATTCATCTAATTTTGAATTGTTATTTTCAATATCGCTGCGTAAGTCATAAATCTCATCAACTACAACATTGTTTTCGCTATTCAATTCAATGTTTTTTTGATAGAGCATAAACGAAGTCGCTGCAAATAAAATAGCTGCTGCACTTGCTGCAATACTGTACCAAGGTGTTTTTCTGTCTTGTACTAACTGAATTACTTTAGTGTCATTTGTTTCTTCTAAGGCGTCTAAAATGTCTTCTAAACTATTCTTTGGTACATCTACAGCACCTGCTTTTGCAATAATCTCTAAATTATCTTGAAGCTTTTCATAAGCCTGAGCTGCTTCTGGATACTTAGAAATGAAGTGTTCTACTTCTTTGGATTCTTCCAAAGAAATGTCTCCAACCAAATACTTATTAAGTAGGTCAGAATTTAAAAAGTGTTGTAATTTTTTTTCCATGATCAAATAATTTATGGATTGTAAACCTTTTTCAGTTCTCTTAATCCTATTTTTAATCTAGACTTAACTGTGCCAAGTGGAATATCTAATTCGTCGCTGGCTTCTTGTTGCGTCATCCCTTGAAAAAACAAGGCATCTAACACAATTTGATATTTTTCTTCTAGTCTCCCAACATGTTCTTTGATGTCCATGACATCTTGGTTAAAGTTTGTTGTTGGTAATATATATACGTTAGAAGTGTCAATTTGGACTTCTTTATGGTATCGGTTATTAAAACTACGCAGTTTATCAATGGCTGTATTTCTAGCAATACGAAATAACCAAGTAAAGAGTTTAGCTTTGGAAGCATCGTACTTTGAAGCGTTTTTCCACACTTTTACAAAGGTTTCTTGTAACGCGTCTTGTGCAACTTCTTCATTCACTGTTATTTTTAAAATAACACCATAAAGACTATTGGAATAATTGTCATAAAGCAAATTCAAAGCGCGTTTATCTCCTTGTTGGAGATATTCAATGATTTTTTTTTCTGTAGGTGTTATACTCAAAGTGTTAAAGTATTGTTTTTTGTAGGTTAAATAGTCTAAATCAGGTTTCTGAACGTAAATATACTTAAATACACCATATAGGTGCTTAATATATACTATTAGAATGATTTTTTCTTCATAAGAGGTTGATTAATAGCATTTTCAAAAGAATTATTCTAAATTCAAAAGTCACAATTCAAAATTGTGACTTTTGCTTTATATAATATTTACTTCAGTTTCTATTCTAATATTAAATATTCGTTTTACTGTTTTTTGAATTAATTGTGCTAAGTCAAAAATTTCCTTCCCGCTGGCATTGCCGTAATTAACTAAAACTAAGGCTTGTTTATTGTGGACACCATAATCATTAAATCGCTTTCCTTTAAATCCAGCTTTTTCAATAAGCCATCCTGCAGGTACTTTTATAGCTTCATCTGATATTTTATAAGAAGGCACATCTGGAAAATTGCATTCTAATTCACTAAATTCTTCAGCCGAAATAATAGGGTTTTTAAAAAAACTACCACTATTACCAATCTCATTTGGGTCTGGCAGTTTACTTTGTCTAATAGCAATTACAGCATTTGAAACGTCTTGAATCGTTGGTGCTTTTATACTATTAGCATCTAATTCGTTTCTTATAACACCATAATCCGTGTGTAATTGATGTTTGGTCTTGGTAAGTTTAAGGTTAACACTTGTAATGATGTATTGATTTTTTAAGCCTTGTTTAAAAATAGACTCTCTATAGCCAAAGTTGCAATCAGAATTTGTAAATGTTTTTACGGACTGATCATCGATTTTTATGGCTTCACAACTCACAAAAACATCTTTAAGCTCAACTCCATATGCCCCAATATTTTGAATAGGAGCTGTACCTATATTACCAGGAATTAAAGATAAATTTTCAATACCTCCATAATTGTGTTCCAAACACCAAAGGACAAAATTATGCCAGTTTTCACCAGCCATTGCTTTAATAATAACTGAGTTATCAGTGTCACTAACGATTTCTATGCCTTTTAGGTTAATATGAAGCACCAAGGCTTCAATATCTTTAGTTAATAACATATTGCTTCCTCCACCTAAAACAAATAATGGCGTTTTGTAATGCTTTTTTAAAACATTATAAAGCGTGTCAAGGTCGTTAATATCACAATAAGACTGCGCCTTAGCATCGATACCAAAAGTGTTAAACGACTTTAGAGAAGCATTGTTAATAATAGTCATTAGTCTTTATATGCCTTTAATGCTTTTTCTAGAATATTTACGGCAATTGTTAAACTCTCATTATTTAACACATAAGCGATTCGTATTTGGTTGAGTCCAACACCAGGAGTAGAATAAAACCCAGCAGCAGGAGCTACCATTACGGTATTGCCGTTATCATCAAAGGATTCTAATAGCCACTTTGCAAAATTATCAGAGTTTTTAACCGGTAATTCTGCAATACAGTAAAACGCTCCATTAGGTTTAGCGACTTTTACACCTTCAATTTTTTCTAAGGCCGAAATTACTGTGTTTCTACGTTTTACATATTCTTCTTTTACATCATCAAAATAACTTTGAGGCGTGTCTAAAGCAGCTTCGCTTGCAATTTGTGCTAAAGTCGGTGGACTCAATCTTGCTTGAGCAAATTTTAAAGCTGTTTTTATGAAGTCTTTATTTTTCGATACTAAATAACCAATACGTGCACCACACATACTATAACGTTTCGATACGGAATCAATAACTATAGCGTGTTCTTCTAATCCTGGCTCTTGGAGAACAGAATAATGTTCAATGCCATCGTAAACAAACTCTCTATAAACTTCGTCAGCTATTAAAAATAAATCGTGCTTTTTAACTATAGCAGCAAGTTGTTTTATTTCTTCCTTAGAATATAAATATCCAGTTGGATTACCTGGATTACAAATTAAAATAGCCTTTGTTTTTGGCGTTATTAATTTTTCAAACTCATCAATTGGAGGCAGTGCAAAATTATCTTCAATTTTAGAAATTACAGGCACAACATTCACACCAGAAGCTGTTGAAAACCCATTGTAATTAGCATAAAAAGGCTCAGGAATTATAACTTCGTCACCGACGTCCATAATGCTACCAAAAGCAAATAAAAGAGCTTCACTTCCTCCTGTGGTTACAATAATGTCGTCATGCGAAACCGAAATAGAATTGCGTTTGTAATAATCTGCAATTTTTATTCTGTAGCTTTCAGAACCTTCAGATCTACTATATGCTAATGTTTCTATAGTTGCATTTTTAATAGCATCGAGAGCTACTTGCGGAGTTTTTATATCTGGTTGACCTATGTTTAGGTAGTAAATGTTTTTTCCTTTTTTTTGAGCTTCTTCTGCGTAAGGAACCAATTTTCTAATTGGTGATTCTGGCATCTGGATGCCTTTGTTTGATATTGTTGGCATGTGGTATTAGTTTTAAATTGCTAAGTTCTGAAAATTCTTAAGGTTAATAGAAAAAATACATAAAAAAATGAGCTCTCAAATTGAAAGCTCATCTTTTATCTATTATTAATATACTAGATTATTGCTCAAGCATACTTTTACTTTTCTTTTCTAAAACACTAGTCTTATTAGGGTCAACTACTAATCCTTTTATTTTTAATGCTACTGTTGGTGTTTCAGCATTAGAAAAAACAGTAATTGTCTTTCTAATAGGGTTGACTCTTTTTGTGTCGTATTTTACTTCGATTTCCCCTGTTTCACCTGGCATAATTGGTCCTTTAGGTTTTTTAGGTACTGTACAACCGCAAGTCGATTTTACATTAGAGATAACCAAAGGAGCATCACCTGTATTGGTAAACTCAAATGTTCTTACTCCATCAGCACCTTTTTCAATGGTACCGTAGTCTATAACATCTGTCTTAAACTCTATTTTTGCAACTTTCTCTTGTGCAAAAGCACCAACGCTCATTAGTCCTACAAATAATACTGCTATTAAATTTTTCATCATTTTATTTTTAAAATTGATAATTCAAAACTACTTACTTTTTCCTTTCAATCAAAATTTATTAGATGTAATACACTCCATTTAACAGAAATTTTGGCTTATTACCTCACATTCTTACACTAATAATTTTTCGAAAAAGGAATTATAAGTACTTTTGCTCGTTATAATCTAAGTATTACAAAAACAATACCAAAATATGGAAATTCCATCTAAATATAATGCATCTTCAGTTGAAAATAAATGGTACAACTACTGGATGCAGCACAATTATTTTCACTCTACACCAGACGAAAGAGAACCATACACCATTGTAATTCCTCCACCAAATGTAACTGGAGTGTTACACATGGGACATATGTTGAATAACACGATTCAAGATGTTTTAATTCGTCGTGCACGTTTATTGGGTAAAAATGCGTGTTGGGTTCCTGGTACGGATCATGCTTCAATTGCCACAGAAGCTAAGGTTGTTGCCAAGTTGAAGGAACAAGGTATTGATAAAAATGATTTGTCGCGTGCAGAATTTTTAGAGCATGCATGGGAATGGACTGATGAATATGGAGGAGTCATCTTAGAGCAACTTAAAAAATTAGGCTGTTCTTGTGATTGGGATCGTACGAAGTTTACAATGGATGACGATATGTCTGAAGCGGTAATAAAGGTATTTGTAGATTTATATAACAAAGGCCTTATTTATAGAGGTTACCGAATGGTTAACTGGGATCCTGAAGCTAAAACGACCTTATCAGACGAGGAAGTCATTCATGTAGAAAAACAAGGCTTATTATATTATTTAGAATATAAAGTTGAAGGAAGCGATGAAAAATTAACCATAGCAACTACACGACCAGAAACCATTTTTGGTGATACAGCGATTTGTATCAACCCAAATGATGAACGATTCACGCATTTAAAAGGTAAAAAAGCGATTGTTCCTATTTGTGGACGTGTTATTCCTATTATTGAAGATGAGTATGTCGATATTGAATTTGGAACTGGTTGTCTTAAAGTAACTCCTGCTCACGATGAAAATGATAAAGTTTTAGGGGATAGACACCAACTAGAAGTGGTTGATATTTTTAATGCTGATGCGAGTTTGAATAGTTTCGGAATGCATTACGAAGGTCAAGATCGTTTTGTCGTAAGAAAAGGAATCGTTAAAGAATTAGAAGAAGCTGGTATTTTGGTTAAAACTGAGAGCCACGTTAATAAAGTCGGAACTTCTGAACGTACAAAAGCAGTAATCGAACCGAGATTAAGCGACCAATGGTTCTTAAAAATGGAAGATTTAGCCAAACCAGCTATTGATGCCGTTTTAAAAACAGGTGATGTAAAATTGTTTCCTAAGAAATTTGAAAATACGTACAGACATTGGATGGAGAATATTCGCGATTGGAATATCTCACGTCAGTTACTTTGGGGACAACAAATTCCTGCGTATTTCTATGGCGATGGGAAAGAAGATTTTGTGGTTGCAGAAAGTATTGAGGAAGCGATTAAGCTTGCAAGAGTAAAAACTTCTAACTCCGAGCTTCAAGCTTCAGACTTAACTCAAGACACAGACGCACTAGATACTTGGTTTAGTTCATGGCTATGGCCAATGAGCGTGTTCGATGGTATTAGAAACCCTGAAAATGAAGAAATAAAATATTATTATCCAACAAACGATTTAGTAACTGGACCAGATATTTTATTTTTCTGGGTAGCGCGAATGATTATTGCTGGTTATGAATATAAAGACGAAAGGCCTTTTGAAAATGTGTATTTAACAGGGTTAGTTAGAGATAAGCAAAGACGAAAAATGTCTAAATCTCTTGGTAATTCACCCGATGCTTTAAAACTTATTGAAGAATATACAGCGGATGGAGTACGAGTAGGGTTACTATTAAGTTCTGCTGCCGGAAACGATTTAATGTTTGATGAAGCCTTATGTCAACAAGGTAAAGGTTTTGGTCATAAAATATGGAATGCTTTTCAGTTAACGAATCTTTGGGAGGTAGCAGATATTGAACAACCAAACTCTAGTAAGATTGCTTTAGAATGGTACGAAGCTAAATTTCAGTCTGTACTGGTAGAAATAGAAGATCATTTTAGTAAATACAGACTAAGTGATGCACTAATGTCAATTTACAAGTTGATTTACGATGATTTTTGTGGTTGGATGTTAGAAATGGTAAAACCGGCTTATCAACAACCTATAGATAGAACAACCTATGAGAAAGTGATGTCTATTTTTGAAGATAATTTAAAAATAGTTCACCCTTTTATGCCCTTCTTAACGGAAGATATATGGCAATATATTAAAGAGCGTTCTCCAGAAGATGCCTTAATTGTTGCAAAGTGGCCAGAAGCAAAACCGATTAATACCACATTAATATCAGAGTTTGATTTTGCATCAGAGGTAATTTCAGGAATTAGAAACATTAGAAAACAAAAGAACATAGCGTTTAAGGATGCCATTGGATTTTCAGTGGTTAATAACGAAAATGCATCTACTACGTTTGATGCTGTAATTGCTAAACTAGGTAACTTAGAAAGCTTTGATTATGTGAAGGAACCTGTAGAAGGTGCTTTAACCTATCGCGTAAAATCGAATGAGTATTTTATTCCGATGGAAGGTAGTATAGATGTTGAGGCTGAGATTACAAAACTAACGGAAGAATTAAAATATACAGAAGGGTTCTTAAAATCAGTTCAAAAGAAATTGTCTAACGAGCGTTTCGTAGCAGGAGCACCGGAGCAAGTTGTAGCTGCTGAAAAGAAAAAAGAAGCAGATGCCTTAGCTAAGATTGAAACAATTCAAGCGAGTTTAACAAGTTTGAAGTAGAATATTTAATTCCAAACCTACTAGGTTTTTAAAACCTAGTAGGTTTTAGTTTGCTGGTATAATAATTTCTTCATCTAGCAAAATAATACTAAAGTCTGGCTTTGCTTCAGAAATATTGACTTTAAAATATTTATTTAAATAATTTTTAGAATTATTACCAAGTGCTTTTGTGTCTTCGTATGTTCTACCTTCAAAAGTGTATTCATATCTAATATGTCTCGCTGATTTGCTGTTTCGATATTGGTCTATCACTTTACCAATGACTTCTATTTTATGTTTTTTTATTTCTGTCTTTTCATAATAAGCATTTAGTTGAAAAATAAGAGAACCCAAAACAATTAATCCAAAGAGTACAAAGAAGAATGGTTTTGTAATTGGTTCATCAAGTTTCATACATCTACCACTCATTAATCTTATTACTATCTAGCTTCACAAAAATAAACAGCAAAATAGTAAAGCCCCAAAGTCCGGAGCCACCATAACTAAAGAAGGGTAGTGGGATACCAACTGTTGGGATTAAGCCCATAACCATTCCAATATTTATCGTAAAATGCACAAATAGAATAGACGCAACTCCATAACCATACACACGACTAAACTGTGACTTTTGACCTTCAGCTAAGTATAAAACCCTAAGAATGAGGAGTACAAAAATGATTACCACAAAGCTCGTGCCTAAAAATCCCCATTCCTCACCTACAGTACTAAAGATATAATCGGTATGTTGTTCGGGTACAAACTTACCTGTGGTCCTCGTGCCTTGTAAAAAGCCTTTTCCTGAAAAACCACCAGAACTAATAGCTTGTTCAGATTGAATAAGGTTATAAGCTTCTGCTTTTTTCATACGTTCTAGTTTGGCTGGATCTTTTTCTAATCGCAACCAAAGACTAATTCTATTCTGCTGATGTGCTTTTAAGCCATGTTCATAAAACAACTTTACACCGTAAGAGAATGCTAAAGAGACTAGAAGTATAACAATATACTGTATGATGGAACCTCTTTTTTTCTTTCTAATAAAATAGAGACTCGTAAGAATTATAGTAGCCACAATGGCTGTTATAATTATGCCAAATTTTAGTGCTAAAACGGCTAATACAATTAGGGATAAAGCGATAATTAAGTATACTTGTTGTAAGCCTTCACGATAAAAAACAAAGAAAAATGCTAAATAAACAATGGTACTTCCGGCATCATTTTGAAGTAAAATAAGTATGGCAGGAATAAGAATAATAGGGGCAACCTTAAGCTGATCTTTAATGGTTGTCATGTTAGTTTGTAAGTCACTAATATATCTAGCTACCGCTAATGCAGTGGCAAACTTAGCAAATTCACTAGGTTGTATGGTCATGCTACCAATACCATACCATGAGCGTGCTCCATTAACATCCTTTCCAAAGATAAATAAGCCAATTAAGGACAACATGGCGATGATGTAAATTATACTGGCAAACTGTTCGTAAAACTTAGCTTCTAAGGAAAGAATTATCACAATAAGTAAGAAGGTTAGACCAATAAATATGAGGTGCTTACCGTAGAGTTGACTCGTATCAAAATAACTGGTAATTTCTCCAACATGAGAAGCCGATAAAATATTAAGGTACCCAAAAGCAAGTAATAGTAAAAATAGAATGATGGTAATCCAATCAAACTTAAAATGTCTTTGGTTTTCTCTTAACATGAAAAATTATAATTTAACGTCACTTTCGTTTTGGGTTGCTACTGGATAATTTTCTTCTGTAGCGTAATTTTCAATTACCTGAAGTGTTGTTTCACCGTTAATTTTAAAGGGTTCTCCAGAATACGGTTTTTTGTATTCATTTTCTAAACTATGCGTTAAAATCCATCGCTCTAAATCGGTTCTTGTAATATGGCCTTTAATGTGTTTTTCAATCATTAAACTTGCCATTCGGCCAGCAAAACGACTGCCCCAATATCCATTTTCAACAAAAACGGCAAGGGCTATTTTTGGGTTGTCTTTTGGTGCAAAAGCGACAAATATGGAGTGGTCGGTAAGTTGCGTTTTAACGCTGTCTATTCTTGTAAAGTTTTCTGCCGTACCTGTTTTTCCACAGATTTCAATATCTGGAACTTGAAGATATCGGGCTGTTCCATTGTTATAAACATCAAACATACCCTGTACTACTGGTTCAAAATGACGTTTGTCTATTGTGGTGTATTTAGGTGTTTTGTACTTTTTAGGAATAGTATCACCTTCAATATTTTTAATAATATGAGGTGTATAATAATACCCTCGATTCCCGATAGCAGCCACCATATTGGCTAGTTGAATTGGCGTTGCTTCAACTTCTCCTTGGCCAATAGCATTAGACACAATATAGGTGGATCCCCAACGATTGTCTCCGTATGCTCTATCGTAGTAATCACCATCAGGAATTCTACCTGGTTGTCCAACAGATAAATCGTTATTCAAGTAATTACCTAAGCCAAAACTTTTTGCGTGCTCTGCCCAAATATTCATTCCTTCTCCTACATCATCATATTTATCAACAACACGGCGATAAACATTTATAAAATAAGCATTACACGATTGAGCGATACCATCATTCATAGCTATTGGGCTTCTGTGGTAGTGACAACCTGTAAGTTTTCTACTACCATAATAATACCCCATTCTGCATGGAAATGTTTCGTTAACTGTAACAACTTCTTCTTGTAACCCAATAAGTGCATTGATGACTTTAAATGGTGATCCAGGTGGATATTGAGCTTGTAAACCTCTATCGAACGTTGGTTTGTTTACTTTGTCTAGGAATAAGCTTGAAAAGTTTTTATTACGCTCTCTTCCCACTAATAAGTTAGGATTGTAACTTGGACCTGTGACCATGGCGAGAATTTCACCACTACTTGGGTCAATGGCAACGATACCTCCACGTTTATGCTTCATTAACAATTCTCCGTAGGCTTGTAACTCTGAATCGATAGTAATTGTGATGTCTTTTCCTGGTTGAGGCAAGGTATCTAGTGTCCCTTCTTTAAAAGGCCCAATGTTTTTATTAAATCGATTTTTTTGAATGAATTTTATACCTTTAACTCCTCTTAAGGTGTTTTCGTAGGTTTTCTCAATGCCTTGTTTTCCAATAAGGTCTCCTAGCGAATAATAAGGGTCGTTTACAATAGTTTTACGATTAACCTCTCCAAGGTCACCAAGTACGTTAGCACCAATATTTGTTTGGTATGATCTCAGTGAACGTTTCTGAATATAAAAACCTTCAAATTTTCTCATTTTTTCTTGAAGAACAGCATAATCTCTTTTTGAAAGTTGTGGTACAAACGGAGAAGGAAGTCTAGGAGAGTAATGCGTGGCTTTTTCTAATTTACTATCGTAATCCTCTCGTGTAATTTTTAGAAGATTACAAAATTCTTGAATTTCCAAAGAATCTAACGGAGCCACTTCTCTAGGAATTACCATAACATCGTAAGACGGTTGGTTGGCAACTAATAATTTCCCATTTCGATCGTAGACGTAACCACGTTTAGGGTAATGGTATTCCTTTCTAATGGCATTGTCTTCAAAAACATTGTAGGCGTCATTATCATAGACCTGAAGATAAAACAAACGCGCAATAAAAACAAGACCAACAAAGATCACAGTTGTTAATAAAAGCAGTTTTCTCATTTTCGGTTTCGGCTAAATAAAATTATTATCAATACACTTAGAAGTGTCGTGAAGATACTAGAAAATAACGTCTTTTTTAAGGTTATTAGTATGTTGGAAATGTTAAATATTTCTAGAGAAAATAAAACTAAATGATGAATAACAGTTCCTAATGAAATATAAGTAATTAAGCTACCAATATCTGTCGTGCTAAACTTTATACTGTGGTGCTCGTATAACATTCCAAATGAGCTTTTTAAAAGTATAGGTCTAATATAAGCCAAACTTACTGCGGCTGCAGCATGTACTCCTCCAGAATCTGAGAATAAATCCACAAGCAAGCCTAGTAAAAAGCTAACAATTAAAAGCGCTAATCGTTCTTCTCTAATCGGAAATAGAAAGATGAAAATGATATAGATATAAGGATTTATATACCCTAAAAAGTCGATATGATTACATATGACCACTTGTACTAATAGTAGTAGAATAAATCGTGTGAGATTGATACCAGCAATACTATTCATTACTTTTATTTTCTAAGGATTGAATTTCGGTACGGTCTAAGTTTTCTAAAATATAAACGGTTCCGATGTTAGTCATGTCATTAAACAATTTTACTTGTATGGTGTAGGTATCTCCACTAATATCGGTTTCAAAACTAGTAATTGTACCAATGCCAATGCCTTTTGGGAAAATTGATGATTCACCACCCGTTTCAATAGTGTCTCCAACTTTTACAGGTGCAAATTGCGATACATCTTCTAACTGAACATAAACAGGAGATTTGCCATCCCAAGTTAAAGAGCCAATATGATTCGTAGTTTTAATTTTAGCATTAATCTGGCTTTTTACATTTAAAATAGATAATACTGTAGAATAGTTGTTAGACGTATTATCGATAATACCAATTATGCCATTGGACGTCATTACACCAAAATCTTGCTTAATACTATCGTTTTTACCTTTGTTTAAAGTAAGAATATTGTGAGATAAAGAGTAACTGTTTTTATAAAGTTCTGCAATTGTAACTCGGTAGAGCCCTTTTGAATACGAACTGTCTATATATGTTGAGTCCTCAATACCAGCAGTATTAAAAAGCTGTTCTCTTAGAAGTCTATTTTCTTCAGACAGAATATCATTGGTTGTTTTTAAATCGAAATATTGATCTACAGAATTCATTGTTCCATACACTCCACCAGTTAAAAAATTGGCAGAATTAATGAATTTACTTCTGTGATAAGAATGCGATTGAATGGTTAAAGCAAAAGCAATACTAAAAAGCAATAAAAACAACAGAAATGTTTTGTTTCTTATAACAAAATTAATAATTTGTTGCATTATTTATGGCTTATTTAATCAATATGCTTTTGTATTTAGGTAAGTTTTTAAGCACAATACCAGTACCTCTAACTACAGCTCTTAACGGATCTTCAGCAATGTACACTGGTAAGTCCGTTTTTTGAGATAAACGCTTATCTAATCCTCTTAACATTGAGCCTCCACCTGCTAAATAGATACCTGTGTTATAAATATCAGCAGCTAATTCTGGAGGAGTTTGAGATAACGTTTCCATTACAGAATCTTCAATACGTAAAATAGATTTATCTAAAGCTTTTGCAATTTCGCGAAACGAAATCTGAACTTGTTTAGGTTTTCCTGTTAATAAATCACGACCTTGAACACTCATATCCTCTGGCGGTAATTCTAAATCTTCAGTTGCTGCACCAATTTGGATTTTTATTTTTTCAGCCGTTCTATCCCCAACATATAAATTGTGTTGCGTACGCATGTAATAGATAATATCATTTGTAAAAACATCTCCTGCAACTTTTACAGATTTGTCACAAACAATACCTCCAAGAGCAATTACTGCGATTTCGGTAGTTCCACCACCTATATCTACAATCATATTTCCTTTTGGCTGCATAATATCTACACCAATACCAATTGCTGCTGCCATTGGTTCGTGAATTAAATAGACTTCTTTACCGTTTACACGCTCACAAGATTCTTTTACTGCTCGCATTTCAACTTCGGTAATACCAGAAGGAATACAAACCACCATACGTAAAGCCGGATTGAAAAATTTCTTTTTCAATGCAGGAATGTTTTTTATAAACATACTAATCATTTGCTCAGAAGCATCAAAATCAGCAATTACACCATCTTTTAATGGACGAATTGTTTTAATGTTTTCGTGTGTTTTTCCTTGCATCATGTTGGCTTCTTTACCAACGGCTATGATTTTTCCGCTTATGCGGTCTCTTGCTACTATCGATGGATTGTCAACAACAACTTTGTCATTGTGTATTATCAGTGTATTTGCGGTTCCTAAATCTATGGCTATTTCTTCCGTTAGGAAATCAAAAAATCCCATGCGCTATTCTTAATTATTTGGGTTGTTCGTGTGTAATTCTTAAGACTATCTGTAAAAGTAGTAAAATATACGTTATTTATATGTTTAAAGATGTTTATTGCTGAATTTTTTTTATTTTTTCTTACTCATTAATAATAAAATAAATGAGATGAGGACTTTGGCAAAAAAAAAGAACCCAAAATTAAGATGATTTACATCTCAATTTTGGGTTCTCAAATGACGGTTCTAATGTTTAAAATGACGTGTTCCTGTCATTACCATAGCCACATTATTGTCGTTACAATAATCAATACTTAGTTGGTCTTTTATTGAGCCTCCTGGTTGAATTACAGCTGTAATTCCTGCATTATCCGCAATTTCTACACAATCTGGAAATGGAAAAAAGGCATCACTTGCCATAACGGCTCCGTTTAAATCAAATTTAAAAGATTGCGCTTTGTGAATCGCTTGGTTTAAAGCATCAACACGACTTGTTTGTCCTGTGCCACTTGCACATAATTGTTTGCCTTTAACAAGAACAATGGTATTAGATTTTGTGTGCTTACAGATTTTTGAAGCAAATATTAAATCGTCTAGCTCTTCAGTAGTTGCCGTTTTATTTGTTACCGGTTTTAAACCTTCAAGTGTGTCTGTTACGTTATTTCTATCTTGAACTAAAACACCATTTAAGCAACTTCTAACGTTGGTTTGTGGCATTTCAATATCATTCAAAATTAAAAGGATTCTATTTTTCTTTCCTTTTAAAATGTCTAAGGCTTCTGCAGAAAAAGAAGGTGCAATAACAACTTCACAGAATAGTTTATGAATTTCTTCAGCAGTGGCTACATCAATTTCTGAATTACTGATTAACACTCCGCCAAAAGCAGAAACAGGATCACCTGCTAAAGCATCTACATAAGCTTGATGTAATGTATCGCGTTGTGCTAATCCACATGCGTTGTTGTGTTTTAATACGGCAAATGTTGGTGCGTCGTTTTTAAATTCTAACATTAAATTAACGGCTGCATCTACGTCTAAAAGATTATTGTAGCTTAATTCTTTACCATGTAGTTTTGTGAAAATTTCATCAAAATCACCGAAGAAAAAGCCTTTTTGATGTGGGTTTTCACCATAACGCAATACCTTTCCGTTGTTTTCTGAAATTTTTAAAGATGGAATTTCTTGGTTTTTGTTGAAGTAATTAAAGATTGCAGAATCATAATGTGACGATACATTAAACGCTTTCGCTGCAAATTGCTTTCTGTCTTCTTCAGAAGTTTCACCATTTTTAGATTCTAATAATTCTAAAAATTCAGCATAATCATCTACTGAAGAAACGCAAGTGACATCAGCATAATTTTTAGCTGCAGCTCTAATCAAAGAAATACCACCAATATCAATTTTTTCAATAATATCTTGATTGCTTGCTCCAGAAGCAACTGTTTTTTCAAACGGATATAAATCAACAATAACCACATCGATTTGCGGAATGTCAAATTCTTTTAGCTCAGCAACATCACCATCGTGGTTTTGACGATTTAAGATACCGCCAAAAACTTTTGGGTGTAACGTTTTTACACGTCCACCAAGAATTGAAGGATAAGACGTTACGTCTTCTACAGGTACGACGTCGATACCTAAGTCTTTAATAAATTTTTCTGTTCCTCCTGTGGAATATATCGTAACGTTGAGGTCGTTTAATTTTTTTACGATAGGTGCTAATCCATCTTTACTAAATACCGAAATTAGTGCCGATGAAATGGTTTTGTTGCTCATAATGTTGTGTTGTGTTTTTGATGCTGCAAAAGTACGCATATTCAAAAAGAAAAACTTAATCCAAAAATGAGTTTCTTTAAGTTTTTTGTAACAATATATTGTTGAAAACGTCCTATCTTTAAAATGTTATAAAACAAACCTTGCATGCTGGTCTATTTACGTTTATTAAAAGAGAGTTTTTCATTCGCGATAAATGCGCTTCGCACCAATAAACTAAGGACATTCTTATCACTTTTAGGTGTTACAGTTGGGATATTTTCTATTATAGCTGTTTTAGCTGCGGTTGATTCATTAGACAAAACGATACAAGGTCAACTGAGTTCTTTAGACAGTAATACCATGTATTTAGCGAATATGTCTTTTGGTCCAACAGACGTGCCGCGTTGGCAAAGAGAAACTTTTGATGAGGTCTCTTTTAATGAATATAGAAGTATAAAATCGTCTGTTGCAGAAGCGGAGCATGTAGCATTACAGTTGTTTGTAAAACGCGAAAATATTAGGTACGAATCTGAATTGGTAAGCAGTGTAAATACGGTTGTAGTTTCACATGAGTTTATTGATATACAAGTTATGGAATTTGAAAAGGGGCGTTTTTACAACGAGTCTGAATCTAATTCTGGTCGACCTGTTGTCGTTATAGGATCAGAAATTGCAAAATCTCTTTTTGGTGAGTTAGAACCCATCGGTAAAAAAGTACGCTTGTATGGTCAGAAGTTTACCGTTATCGGAGTTGTTAAAAAAGAGGGGTCTGGTTTGTTTGGAGATAGTAATGATGTTTCAATATTTCTTCCAGCTAATTATGTGAGAAATCGATATGGCGATAATAACCCTTTTATGAAATATATTGTAATCATTAAACCAGAAAAAGGTGCTGATGTTGAAGGGGTAAAAGCCGAAATCACACAAGTAATGCGAACTAAACGAGGTTTGAAACCTGATGAAATTGACACATTTTTTATCAGTGTTTTGTCCGGATTTCAAGATGTTATTGATACTATAATAGGTAGTTTAAATCTAATAGGTTGGGTTATTAGTGGTTTTTCACTTTTAGTAGGTGGTTTCGGAATTGCCAATATTATGTTTGTAAGCGTTAAAGAACGAACGAATCTGATAGGAATACAGAAATCATTAGGTGCTAAGAATAAGTTTATATTGTTTCAGTTTCTATTTGAAGCTGTTATTCTTGCTGTAGTTGGCGGCTTAGTAGGTTTGGTTTTAGTATGGATAGGAACTATAATAGGAAGTAGTGCTGTAGAGGAATTTGAATTTGTACTATCGCCTCAAAATATGGCTCTTGGATTTTTTATATCTTCAATAATAGGCTTAATATCAGGTGTTATTCCTGCATTATCGGCTTCACGCTTAGATCCTGTAGAAGCGATACGTACAGGAATGTAGTTTTTCCTTTTAACAAAAGTAATCTGAGTACTTTTAGTTGAGTATACTAGCTACTTTTTTGCACACAAATTCTAAAAATCGTTCATCTGCTTCAGTAAATGGGTCAGGAGTGTTAGAGTCTATATCAATTTGACCTATATTTTCATCATTCACAAAGATAGGAATTACAATTTCTGCCTTAACGGTTATACTACACGCAATATAATTATCTTGTGCAGCCACATCTGGCACTACAAAGTTTTTGTTACTAATGGCAACTTGTCCGCAAATACCTTTACCAAACGGTATTATAGTATGATCTGTTGGCTCACCAACGTAAGGGCCTAATTTTAATTCGTTTTTGTCTCCGTTTTTAAAGTAAAACCCAACCCAATTATAATAACTTATATTAGCTTCTAGAGTTTCACAAATTTTTAATAAACGTTGATCTACAGAAAGGTTACTCTGTTCAATAATAGATTTTATTTCGGGCTTTAACTCTTGTAAATTCATAGGTGTAAAAAACTTTTTGCAAAAGTATCTAAAATACACTGTTTTAAAATACTGTTTTTATAAATTTAACACCAAACTAACATTAGAAACTTTTGAAGGCACTTTTAGTAAAATATAAATCTGTAATTCGTTTTATAGTCACTTTTTTGATTGTTTATGGTGTTTTAACTATAGGTTATAATCTCTATTTAAATGTGTCAGATGGTTCTCACTTTTATCCGGATTACTTAACCCATTTAGTGGCAGAACAAACCAATGTTTTATTAAATGGTTTGGGTTATGAGTCTCGTATTATGCCACATCCTAATGAACCGTCAATGAAACTGATTATTAACGGAAAGTACTTGGCACGAGTTATTGAAGGCTGTAATGCCATAAGCGTCATTATTTTGTTTTTGTCTTTTATAATTGCTTTTGCAGGTAAAATTAAAACTACCGTATTATATGGCTTAGCAGGTAGTATAATTATTTATGCATTCAATTTAATTAGGATTGTAATTTTATCCATAGGACTTTATCATTATCCATGGAGAAGAGAAATTCTACATTCTGTAATTTTCCCATTGATAATTTATGGTACTGTTTTTCTGCTTTGGATGGTTTGGGTGAATCGATTTTCTAAAAAGTTGAATCAAAATGAGTAAAATAGTCTCCTATATAATAGTTGGAATTCTGATCTTGCTTTTAATTTTAATAAGAGCTTTTGAAAACATTCTATTTTACGACCCATATTTGTCGTTCTTTGAAAATGACTATTTATATATGGATAGCCCAAGACGAGAAATTGCTAAACTTGTGTTGTATACAACATTGCGATTTGTTTTAAATACTGTGATTTCTTTAGGTATTTTATACATCATCTTTAAAGATAAAAGCATTGTTAAGTTTTCGGTTTTAATATTTTCCATAGCGTATGTTTTATTACTCATTCCTTTTTTATATTTTGTAATAAATCCTAAGCAAGAAGATTACTACTTGTTTTTTAATATTAGACGCTTTTTAATTCAGCCAATTGGGTTAATTTTGCTTTTGCCAGCTTTTTATTACCATAAGCTAAATCGTTAAATGTTATTAAATCATATGCTGAGAATTTAATAATTTTGTAGCTTTGCATCGTGAAATTTTCATACACATATAAAACATTTTCTGTAGTCCTATCGTTATTGGTGTTGTTATCAACCTTATCATTAACCATAGAAAAACACTTTTGTGGTGATGTTTTAATTGATGTTGCTATATTTTCAGAATCTGAAAAGTGCGAAGATGATATTGCTATCAATGATGATTTGAATGAATCAAAGACCATTATAAACGATTGTTGTAAAGATGAAATTGATGTTATTGAAGGACTTTCTGAAATAATCATTACATCGTTTGAAGACTTTGAGGTTATTCAACAACACGTTTTAATAGCTTATAGCTATTCTTACCTTAATCTTTTTGAAGACGTATCAAATCAAGTCATTCCTCACAAAGATTATGTTTCACCGCTACTCATCAAGGATATACAAGTCCTAGATGAAACTTACCTAATTTGATTTAGATATAACTTTTTGAAACATTAAAATAGTGCAGTTTATGCACGATTAAGTTATACTTATAAATCAAACAAATGAAAAGATATTTAGTTATTAAATTCTTGTTCTTGTCGCTTATGTTATCAGCACAAGACCAATTAAAAGGCGTTGTTTTAGAAACTAGCAGCGGAAAAGAAATGCCATTACCTGGTGCAAATGTTTACTGGTTAGATTCCTCAATCGGAGCAATTACAGCTGAAGACGGCACATTTACATTACCATATAAGTTTTCATATAACGAGTTAGTTATTAGTTATGTAGGCTTTAAAACAGATACGTTAATAGTTAATAAAAACAAGCACATAAAACATGTGCTTCAAGCTAGCGATGAGTTAGATGCTGTAGAAATCACATCGCGAAATCAAGCAACCCAAAAATCCTACTTAAAAGCCGCCAATACATTTACAGTTACTAGTGATGAGCTGCTAAAAGCGGCTTGCTGTAACTTGGCAGAAAGCTTTGAAACCAACCCATCTATTGATGTTAATTTTGCTGATGCGGTTACAGGAACACGACAAATAAAGATGTTGGGTTTAACCTCTCCGTATATTTTGATTGCAACGGAGAATATTCCTGCTATTAGAGGCGCATCTCAGGCTTATGGTTTAAGTTTTATTCCTGGTACTTGGGTAGAAAGTATTCAGATTACCAAAGGAACAGGAAGTGTGGTTAATGGTTTTGAGAGTATTGCTGGTCAAATAAATGCCGAACTTGTTAAACCTTCAACCGATGATAAACTTTTTGTAAATCTTTATGGAGCTTCTAGCGAGCGGTTAGAGCTAAACACGCATTTTAATACTAAAGTGTCTGAGAAGTGGAGTACAGGTTTGTACTTGCATGGTAATACGCATCAAGAAAAGCACGATGTTAATGACGACGGGTTTTTAGATATGCCACTTTACAATCAGATTAATGTTATGAACCGTTGGCAATATACCAACCCTGAAAAAGGCATTGTTACCTTCATTAATTTGAAATACCTAAATGATGAAAAACAGGCAGGTGAAGTCGATTTTGATCCGGATACGGATAGTGGAACAACTAATGCTTGGGGAAGCGAAATAAATTCTGAACGTTTTGAATTGACAACAAAATTAGGTTATGTTAATCCGGAAATTCCATATCAAAACCTTGGAGTTCAAATGGCGTTTAGTCATCATGAACAAGATTCGTATTTTGGATTGAATCAATATGATATTCAGCATAATAGTTTTTATTCTAATGTAATTTATAGTTCTATTATTTCAGATTCGCGTCATAAAGTCAAGACAGGTTTGAGTTTTACTTACGATCATTTTGATGAATTGGTGAATACAACGGATTATGAACGTACAGAAAATTCCGTAGGTGGATTTTTTGAGTATGCTTTCGATAACTTAGATGATTTAACAATGACAGCTGGCATACGAGCCGATCAGCACAATAGATTAGGCTTTTTTGTAACACCTCGTTTCCATTTGCGTTATACACCTTGGGAGAAATCAGCGTTAAGATTCTCAATAGGAAGAGGAAAACGAAGTGCTAATATTTTTGCTGAAAACCAAAATATGTTTGCGAGCTCTAGACAAATCAACATATTAAATTCAGGCGGAAAAGTTTATGGGTTAGATCCTGAAATTGCATGGAATTATGGAATAAGCTATTTGCAAGGCTTTAACCTATTTGATAGAAAAGCAGATGTTACTTTCGATTTTTATAGGACTGATTTTCAGAATCAAGTGGTGGTCGATTGGGAAAACCCCTTTGAAGTTAACTTTTATAATTTAGAAGGAGATAGCTATGCTAATAGTTTTCAGTTTGAATTTAATTATAACGCTTTTGAGCATTTTGATTTACGAATGGCATATAAGTATTATGACATACAAACTGATTATGAATCTGGTCAATTAGAAAAACCACTAGTGCCAAAGCATCGCTTATTTACTAATGCATCTTATGAAACGGAAATAAAGAATAATTCGCAGTGGAAATTTGATGCGACCTATAATTGGTTAAGTGCGCAACGTTTTCCGAGTACAGATTTAAGTGCGCCGCAATATCAATTGCCAGACGAAACACCAACGGTAGGAACGTTGAATTTACAAGTCACTAAAGTATTTTCTCCAAAATTTGAAGTATATTTAGGAGGAGAAAATGTGACTAATGTGCGTCAAGACAATCCTGTAATAGGCGCAGATAATCCATTTGGCTCAAATTTTGATAGTAATTTTGTGTACGGTCCAATTTTTGGCAGTATGTATTATGCAGGATTGCGTTTTAGGATAAAGTAACCAATTCTTACCAGCACAGTCATTTAATAAATAGAAAAATTTAATTGTAAACAAATAGATTTCTGCTTTGGCAGGAATGACAAAAATCAAATAATATGAAAAACGTAATTTTAATCTTTACATTATTAGTAACTACACTAGCATTTGCACAAGACAAAAACAAAAAAGCGACAATAGAAGTTGATGGTGTTTGTGGTATGTGTAAAGAGCGCATTGAAAAAGCAGCGATTAGAACCAAAGGTGTAAAATCTGCTGTGTGGACAATCAGCACACATGAGTTGAAACTTATTTTTGATGAACGTAAAACGAATTTAAAAACTATTTCTAAAAAGGTAGCTTCTGTTGGTCATGACACCAAAGAAATTAAAGCTACAGAAGAACAATACAATTCAATACACGCTTGTTGTAAGTATCGCGATGAACAAGTTAGAAAAGACCATGACGTCGAGGAGAAAGAAGACGGTCAATAAAATTATTTTAGATAGGTCATAAAATAATTAAGAAAGCCCGAATGACAATTCGGGCTTTTTTTTTATGTAGTGTGCTTTATAACTTCTAATTAAAACAAAAGCCTTTGATGAAAATCAAAGGCTTTTTTAACGTTATAGTGTTATACACACTGATGTTACTTGTACCAGTATATAATTTATGTGTTTGTTCTATACAAACTACATCATGCCTGGCATTCCGCCTCCACCCATTGGTGGCATAGCAGCAGGTGCATCTTCTTTAATATCTACTAAAGCACACTCCGTTGTTAAGATCATACCAGCTACAGAAGCGGCATTTTCTAATGCAATACGTGTTACTTTCTTAGGATCGATGATTCCAGCTTTAAGCATATCTACATAAGTTTCAGTTTTAGCATCGTAACCGAAGTCTTTTTTGCCTTCTAAAACTTTATTGATAACTACAGAACCTTCTCCACCAGCATTTTCTACGATAGTACGTAATGGAGATTCAATTGCTCTATTCACAATTTGTACTCCTGTAGTTTCATCTAAATTGTCAGTAGTTATTTTTTCTAACGTTTCTTTAGATCTCACTAATGCAACTCCACCACCAGCAACAATGCCTTCTTCAACTGCAGCTCGTGTAGCATGTAAAGCATCGTCAACGCGATCTTTCTTTTCTTTCATTTCTACTTCAGAAGCAGCACCAACATAAAGTACAGCAACTCCACCAGCTAATTTAGCTAAACGTTCTTGAAGTTTTTCTTTATCGTAATCAGAAGTTGTTGTTTCTATCTGTGCTTTAATTTGATTTACTCTAGCTTTAATATCAGCCGCTTTTCCTTCACCATTAACAATGGTAGTATTGTCTTTGTCAATCGTTACAGTTTCAGCCGTACCTAACATTGATAAGTCTGCATTTTCTAAAGAGAAACCTCTTTCTTCAGAAATAACAACACCACCAGTAAGGATAGCGATATCTTCTAACATTGCTTTACGTCTGTCTCCAAAACCTGGTGCTTTTACTGCAGCGATTTTAAGACCACCACGTAATTTGTTTACAACTAAAGTGGCTAAGGCTTGTCCTTCAACATCTTCTGCGATGATTAATAATGGACGTCCAGATTGTGCAACGGGTTCTAAAATTGGAAGAATTTCCTGTAAGTTTGAAATCTTCTTATCAAATAATAAAATGTATGGATTTTCTAAATCAGCAATCATTTTATCAGAATCGGTAACGAAGTATGGTGATAAATACCCTCTGTCAAACTGCATACCTTCAACCACGTCAACGTAAGTTTCCATGCCTTTAGCTTCTTCTACAGTAATTACACCTTCTTTACCAACTTTTCCGAATGCCTTAGCGATTAAATCACCAATAGTGTCATCGTTGTTAGCAGAAATAGCTGCCACTTGCTTAATCTTGTCAGAGTCGCTACCTACTTTTTTAGATTGCTTGTCAAGATCTTTTACAATCGCTTCAACAGCTTTGTCAATACCACGTTTTAAATCCATTGGATTTGCGCCAGCAGCAACGTTTTTTAGACCTTCTTTTACGATAGCTTGCGCTAAAACAGTTGCGGTAGTTGTACCATCACCTGCTAAGTCGTTAGTTTTAGAAGCGACTTCTTTTACCATTTGCGCTCCCATGTTTTCAAGCTCATGCTCAAGTTCAATTTCTTTTGCTACAGAAACACCATCTTTAGTGACTTGTGGTGCGCCAAATGATTTACCAATAATCACATTACGACCTTTTGGGCCTAATGTTACTTTTACTGCGTTTGCTAAAGCATCAACACCACGTTTTAATCCGTCGCGTGCTTCAATATCGAATTTTATATCTTTTGCCATTTTTAATGTTTTTGTCATTCCTGCGAAGGCAGGAATCTATTTATTTAATTTTAGATTTTGGATTCCGCATCAAGTGCGGAATGACAGAATTTAAGTTTGTTATGGTTAAATAATTGCAAGAATATCGCTCTCACGCATCATTAAATAATCTTTGCCTTCTAACTTAAGCTCAGTGCCTCCGTATTTTCCATAGAGAACAGTGTCACCAACCTTTACCGTTAAAGGTTCGTCTTTTTTACCATTACCAATGGCAATTACAGTTCCTTTTTGTGGTTTTTCTTTTGCATTATCTGGAATAATAATACCTGAAGCTGTTTTAGTTTCAGCTTCCTTTGGTTCTACAAGAACACGGTCTGCTAATGGTTTAATGTTTAAGCCCATTTGTTATATGTTTTTAGTTGTTTAATTATTAATGCTACTGTCCTTTGACAGGCAGGTTGGTTTAGTTCGAAAATTATGCCAAGGCAGAAAGTCTGACAAAGTTTCAGACCCTAATTGTCGAACGTTATAGAATAAAAAAAGCCAACTTAAAAAAGTTGGCTTCATGTATTTATGGAAATAACCTCGTTATTGTCCTGATGTATCTTCTGAGGTTCCTGCATCGTTAGTTGTAGGTGCTGGAGTCGACATTGGCATTTCTGTTGTTTCGTCTGCATCGTAAGCCTTAGATTCGATGTTTCCACCAGAATTAATGGTTAAATTAGATGCTAAGATTAAAACGATTAATGCTGTTGCTAAAAACCATGTACTCTTATCTAAAAAGTCACCAGTTTTTTGAACTCCACCCATTTGCTGTGTGCCACCACCACCAAAAGATGATGATAATCCTCCGCCTTTAGGGTTTTGTACCATAATTACTATAACAAGTAAGAAGGCAACGATTACGATTAGTATTAGAAAAATTGAAAATGCACTCATTTTATTTTGTATTATTATCTTTTAACTCTTGTACCAATTTTATTTGGTGTGCAAAGAAACTACTTTTTTCTGGATATTTCAAACTTAAAATTTTGTAAGATTGAATTGCCTTATCATAGTTTTTTTGTTCTAAATATATTCGTGCCAAAGTTTCAGTCATTAAACTGTCTGAAATAGCGTTGTCATTGTTAACTAGCTTAGGCTTTGGTGTGTTGTCAGAGATGGGTTTAATCTTTGGGTTTTCGGTTATAAACTTATCTATAAGAGCTAGTTTTTTGTCAAGTGGAGATTCGGTTTCGGGTTTTGAAACGTCATTTTCTGCCTCAATTTCTGTTTCAGATTCTAGTTCTGAATCAACTTTAGCTTCATTTTTATCTCTGTTTATAGGTTTAAAACTCGTAATTTTTAGCCATTCTGTAAATGAATGATTTTCAGTTTTATCAAATTCTAAAGGTTTCCCAATTTCGAGTTCTTTTTCTGGTGTTATGTTTTTAACATCAACAGCAATAATTGAATCTTCAATTTTTGGTTCTAATCGAGGTTTTGGTAATGGTTTTACCTCAAATAGTCCTGGATCTAAAACACCTTCTGTTGCCTTAATGTGTTCTTTTAAAGCATCATCTATAGTAACGCTTTTATTAACAGAAATATCATCTACTTCATTAACTTCTATAGCTTTTATATATTCTGTATTCTGTTTTATTTGTTCAGATATTTCATTTTGATTGAAAACAGCCGACGTAATATATTCGAAAAGCACACTGCGATCTGTAGTATGAGCAGCTGTGATTTTTAAAGCATTATTGTATTTATAACTTTCTTTCTGTTTTAAGCCTTTAAGGTATAAAGCTCTTAAAGGTTGAAAATAAGGATACTCTTTAATTGCCGAAGAAAGCGTTTCGGTCTGAGATGCTGTAATGGCTTCTGGGTGTTGTAATAAATATGTAAGGTCTTGAAGCTGCATAGTTTTACCAATCTGCTAATGTAGCGTTGAGAATGTCTTGTGTGAGTCGTTCTAAAATTTCATCGAAAGCAGTGTCTTTTATGCTTCCAGAAAGCTGTGCTGCTGCAGGATAATCATAAAAAAAGGAAAAACGTTGCTCCAAATCTTTTTCTTCATCTTTAGTGTTAATATAACGTACATTGACACTTATAGTTAATCTGTTTTGAGCCGCTGTATTCTCAGCAGTTGCGGTCATTGGTGAAATGCGGTATTCTACAATTTCACCTTCATAGATCACTTCTCCTCCTGAAGTTACCAGGTTAGCACTCGTTTGGTTGACTATACGGACTTCAAGTGCATTTGTAAAGTCTCTATCCAAACCAGGTTCTACCAAATCGGCATTATTCTGAAAGAAATTAACCTGAAATGTTTCTGGTGTTTCTGTAATTCCTGTAAAAGAATAGTTCACCTTACAACCAAAGGATAAAAGGCAAATTGCAATTATAAAAAGATATTTGAATGCGTTCATTTAATAGATATTTGGTTTCTTTAGAGTTATCAACTTCAAAAAGATTTTAATCTTATTGTTGCTGTCATAAACTTTTCTTAAAGATCAAATTGTTTAATTTTTCTGTAGAGTGTTCGTTCACTAATGCCTAATTCTGCGGCAGCTAATTTACGTTTTCCGCTATGGCGTTCTAATGATTTTTTAATTAACTCTAATTCTTTATCGTGTAAAGATAAGGTTTCCTCTTCTTCAATTTCTTCAGCAAAATGATATTTGTCTTCCGTTTCGGGCTCAATTTCTTCTATAGTTTCTTTGTGTTCTGGAATTGATAATATTTCTAAATCTTCAACTGCAGCTTCAAACGCTTCATCCTTATCTTCGCCATATATTTTCTGAATTAAATGCTCGTTGTCTTTTTGAACATCGGAATTACTTCCTTTTTTCATGAGCTCCATGGTGAGTTTTTTAAGATCGCTGAGATCTCCTTTCATGTCAAATAAAACTTTGTATAAAATTTCACGTTCACTACTAAAATCACTTTCAGATTTAGACGTATTCACTATGGCTGGTAAATTACTGCCAGTGTTAGGTAAATAATTCTGAATTGTATTACCGTTTATAGTACGATCTTGCTCTAAAACAGAAACTTGTTCTGCCACATTTCGTAATTGTCTAATATTTCCATTCCACCTATATTTTACTAGTAAGCTAATGGCGTCATCAGTTAATTTAACCGTTGGCATCTTATATTTTAATGCAAAATCACTGGCAAATTTTCTGAATAACAAATGAATATCGTCTTTACGATCTCTTAAAGGTGGTAAGTTAATTTCAACAGTACTTAGTCTGTAATATAAATCTTCCCTGAATTTTTCTTTTTTAATAGCTTCAAACATATTAATATTTGTCGCTGCCACAATTCTAACATTGGTTTTTTGAACCTTACTAGAACCTACTTTAATAAACTCTCCATTCTCTAAGACACGTAATAAACGCACTTGGGTTGTTAATGGTAATTCACCCACTTCATCTAAAAAAATGGTACCTTCATCTGCAACTTCAAAATACCCAGAACGTGTTGATGTAGCTCCTGTAAAGGCTCCTTTTTCGTGTCCAAATAGCTCACTATCAATGGTGCCTTCTGGAATAGCACCACAGTTTACTGCAATATATTTACCGTGTTTTCTGTGCGATAATTGGTGTATTATTTTTGGGATACTCTCTTTTCCTACACCACTTTCTCCTGTTACTAAAACCGAAATATCAGTAGGTGCAACCTGAATCGCTTTCTCAATAGAACGATTAAGTTTAGGGTCGTTTCCTATAATACCGAAACGTTGTTTTATGGCTTGTATAGATTCCATCTTTAATTAATATATGAAAATACTTCGTTGAACTCAAAAGATAATTCAGGGCCGAAATTATAAGCGATATCTCTACTTTTTATTCTGCCTACAGTATTGTATTCTAAATCAAAATTAAACGCTGTACCATTGAATGAAGCTCCATTCCAATTGTTTGTAGAAAGAAATTGTGCAATTTGACCTCCAATTTCATCTGAATAATCATCCTTCAAAAAGGTTAAAATGTAATTGTCTTCATAAATGACTTGTAATGGGTTTGATTTATCGTCAAACTGATACGTTGTATTGCTTTGTGTTTCACCAGTAGTTGTGCTACTAGTAATATTACCTGCGGCATTGTAAGCAACTGTTTCAGTCTGAATAGAAAATTCGCCATCAAACGATTCTTTTTTAATAACACGATCTTGTCCGTCTACTGTAAATTGCGTAGAAATAGTAGAGCCAGGTTCTGTTCTTGTAATTATGTTTCCGTCGTATGTGAAGTTGTAGTTGTAATCGTCTTCGTCGTTATCATAATAATCATATGTTATATTAGAAACAACTCCATTGGTGTAGGTTATAACAGTTTCGTTTGTAGTAACTCCTGCTGAATTTACAGATTTATCGTTAATAATTTGTCCTGAACTATTTCGGGTTATAATGACATCTTCGTTTTCAAATGGGCTTCCATTAGCAGATAATGCGTTGGTTCCAGATGCAATTTTATTATTAGAAATATGTAATTCTGAATTGGTAATCGTTTCAATAGGAGCTCCAAAAAACACCACATTAATCTTTGTATCTAATTCATAAACCGACATGGATAAGTCAGCGCTCTCGCTACCTCCTCCTTGGTTACCACCTCCTTCTTGGTTGTAAGCCGAGTCTAAAGGCTCAATATTACAAGAGGTAATTAAAGTTAACGTGAATAATATTAAGGCTAATTTTTTCATTGATGTTTTATTTTTTTACTTCTCATAGCTATGAGAATTTAGTTGTTGGTAATCTCTTTTTTATTTCGAATAACCTATCAATTAAATAGTTTTCTAAATTATTCAGTTATGTCTTGAAGCTAGTAATACGAATAGGTTATTGTGTTTGTAACTTCGCCTGTAACTGTATTCGTAATTGTTGCAGAAACAGGATAATTATCATTGTTGTAAATATAAGTATACACGTCTGTGACCCCTTGAGCATCGGTTTTACTTAACACATTATTTGGTGACATGTCTACAATGTTATAGTCATCCATAAAGTAAAGTGCTAATTTGTAATTGTCCATAGTTTCAGCAATCGGATTTTTTTTATCGTCATACGTAAAAGTAGTGCTGTAATCAGCTTGAGAACCAAAATTTATGGTGGTATGACTTTCAATCATGTTGAAATTGGCATCATATTCATAATCTGTTATATTCCATACCGAGTTATCATTGTTTATCAAGGTGGACTTCTTTTGTATTAAATACTTTAAATTATCTAAACTAAATGTCCATTGAATATTTAAATCATCTTCTTCTATACCTGATTCTAATAGGTCATTATAATTAATGGTGTTATTATCTATGATAATGTTAGCATCCGTTTGATAACCAAATGTGACATAGTGATAATTAGAAATATCAGTACCAGTATAGGTTAGGTCTGCAAATGATTCTTCAGTCCCATAGGTATGATAAGAACTTATTAATTTATCGTCGTTTGAATATTCAAATTTAGACAGAATATAATTATACGCAGAAAGCGCACTAGTATCTGTTATAGAATCTAACCTTCCGTTTATATCGAAATAAAAATTACGCTCATTATTGTCTCCAATATCTTTAATGTGTTTTATAATTAGCGTGTTTGGAGTTTCATTTTCAGAATCTTGAATGTCATCAGAGTTACATGAAAATAAAACTGCAAATAATACGATATAAAACGTGTATTTCATGTTAATTGTTTTTTGAATAACCTACGGCTTTTCCAATAAGCGTAGCACTTGTGCAATCTGTAATTAACACATTAACAAAATCTCCAACTTTATAATGTTCTTTAGGAAAAACAGCAACCGTATTGTCTGAGGTTCTTCCAGACCATTCTAAATCCGATTTTTTTGAGGCCTTTTCAATTAAGACTTCTACCGTTTTATTAAGGTGAGATCTAGTATTCATCGCACTATACTTACGTTCTAATTGAATAATTTCGCTTAGTCGACGTTTTTTAATTTTTTCTGGGACATCATCTTCCATTTTACGACCAGCTAATGTTCCAGGACGTTCAGAATAGGTAAACATATAACCAAAATTATATTTTACATATTCCATTAAAGATAAGGTGTCTTGATGATCTTCTTCTGTTTCTGTTGGAAAACCAGCGATTAAATCTACACTGATTGAGCATTCAGGAATTAATCGTTTTATATTATCGATAATTTCAAAATATTCCTCACGCGTGTGCAAACGATTCATTTCTTTTAAAATACGATCGCTTCCGCTTTGTACAGGTAAATGAATGTGTTTACATATATTATCGTACTTCGCCATGGTTTCAATAACATCCATGGTAAAATCTTGTGGATTAGACGTAGAAAATCGGATTCTCATTTTTGGCTGAGCCTTAGCACACAACTCTAAAAGTTTAGCAAAATTTACAGCTGTAGCTTTTTGAAGATCAGAAGCGTTATTAAAATCTTTTTTCAAGCCTCCTCCGTACCAAAGATAACTATCTACGTTTTGTCCTAGAAGGGTGATTTCTCTAAACCCTTTAGACCATAAATCATTAACTTCTTCAATAATACTTTGTGGATCTCTACTACGTTCTCTTCCACGTGTAAATGGAACAACACAGAACGTACACATATTATCACAACCACGAGTTATTGAAACAAAAGCCGTTATGCCATTGGTGTTAAGCCTTACGGGTGAAATATCTCCATAAGTTTCTTCTTTAGAAAGAATAACGTTAATGGCGTCTCTTCCTTCTTCAACTTCGGCAAGCAAATTAGGTAAATCCTTGTAAGCATCTGGTCCTACAACCAAATCCACGATTTTCTCTTCATCTAAAAATTTCGTTTTTAGACGTTCTGCCATACAGCCCAAAACACCAACTTTCATTTTTGGGTTAATACGCTTTACAGCATTATATTCTTGCAATCGCTTTCTAACGGTTTGCTCTGCTTTATCTCTAATAGAGCAGGTGTTAACTAAAACAAGATCTGCTTCTTCAAGGGTTTGTGTTGTGTTGAAACCTTGTTCAGAAAGAATGGAAGCTACAATTTCGCTGTCACTAAAATTCATTGCACAGCCGTAACTCTCAATGAATAGTTTGCGTTGGTTGCCTTCTTTTTTGTCTATGACTAGGGTTTCTCCTTGTTTA
This sequence comes from Winogradskyella marina, assembly GCF_015645385.1. Classification (GTDB taxonomy): domain Bacteria; phylum Bacteroidota; class Bacteroidia; order Flavobacteriales; family Flavobacteriaceae; genus Winogradskyella; species Winogradskyella marina. The sequence goes on along the minus strand of NZ_JADOET010000001.1, from coordinate 135,917 downwards.
TTTTCGTCTATTATTTTTTCCATCAGTTATAGTGAATACTTCTAAATCTCAATAAGCATGCAAAGGTAATACTATTTTATTGATTGTGACAAAGTGGCAGTTATAATGTTTTATTAAACCTTAAAAGTCGTAAGGCTAAAGTTTTTTTGAATATGTAAAGAAAATAGATTTCTTTTGGAGAACTAACCAAATAAATAAAAATGAATAGTACAGAAATTAAAGGTCGAATTGACGATGCGAATGCTTTAGACTTTGGGCTTATATTTAATCAATCTATAGCGTTGTTTAAAAAAGTTTGGGTACAAGGCTTGGTGATTTTACTATTAAATATGGTGTTGGCCATACCAGTAATAATGATTGTTTATATACCGCTATTGTTCTTTGGTTTTGTTAGTGCTTTTACTTTTGATAGTAATTATGATTCTTATGGTCACACAGGTATGAGTGTTGTTATGGTTATTGTGGTTGTGTTAGTTTATGCTTTTATGATAGTAGCCATGAGTGCCATTGGGCTTGGATTAAAAGCAGCATTTTATCGTATATGTCAACTTAAAGACTTAGAACAACTAGGTAAAGAAGATTATTTTTATTTCTTCAAAAAACCGTATTTAGTTAAAACGATTAAGTTGGGAGTTGCGTATTCAGGCATTTCGCTTTTAGCGGCTATGTTATGTTTTCTACCCATTCTATACGTCATAGTGCCACTATCTTTTGTCGTTATTGTCTATGCTTTTAATCCAGATTTATCCATATCGGAAATCATTAAATTGGGGTTTGATCTCGGTAATAAAAAATGGTTGCTTGCTTTCGGTCTTATGTTTATCTCTGGGTTTTTAGCAATAGTAATTGGTTTTTTAATGTGTGGTTTTGGTGTCTACGTCACAACGTCGTTTGTTCAGTTGCCATCTTATTTTATTTATAAGGACGTGGTTGGGTTTGATAATGACAATGATCAAATGAGGCGAATTGAGCAATTATCTACCTTTTAACGCAACCCTTTATCAAATTATGCATCTATAAAGAAACAGTTTTATGAGTTTGAAAAAAATCACAGTATTTTCTTTGTTTTGTTTATTGTTGCTGAATTTTCAATGTGATGAAGATGATTTGTCAACGAAATCATGTGGATTAGTGGTCGTAAGTAATAATGAAACATATGACAATGCAGAATCGGAGCATTATGATGTATTAGATGTTAACTTATATGGTCATTGTTTAGTGTTTAATATCAGTTCAAGTGGCTGCGATGGTAGTTCTTGGGATTTATCGTTAATAGATTCAGAAAATATTGCTGAGTCGATGCCGCCACAACGTTATTTGAAACTGACACTTACTAATAATGAAGACTGCTTAACAGTTATAGAAAAAACGGAGCCATTTAATTTAACACAGTTACAGGTAGATGGCTCAAATGAAGTTTTGTTAAACATTGAAGGTTTATCAGAACCTATTTTATATGTCTATTAAATAAGATTAAATATTTTTTTTAATCCTAAAAGCCTTGCAAATCGTAAGGCTTTTTCTGTGTTTTACATTCATTTAATTGCGTTAAAATGTATGGTATTTACGACCAAATTAGGTTTGTATCTTAATTTTCACATACATTTGTAAACGCAAAATTTTAAGAATGTCAAAAAATCTCGTTATTGTTGAGTCACCTGCAAAGGCTAAAACTATTGAAAAATTTTTAGGTAAAGATTTTAAAGTGGAGTCCAGTTTTGGACACATTGCAGATTTACCATCCAAAGAATTAGGGGTAGATGTCGAAGGAGACTTTATGCCTAATTATCAGGTGTCTAAGGATAAAAAGGATGTCGTTAAAAAACTAAAAGAATTAGCAAAAAAAGCGGATATTGTATGGTTAGCGAGTGATGAGGATCGGGAAGGAGAGGCTATTGCTTGGCATTTGGCAGAAACTTTAAAATTAGATAAAGATAAAACGAAGCGAATTGTATTTCATGAGATTACTAAAAGCGCGATTAATAAAGCCATTGAAAATCCAAGGAGTATAGATTATAACTTAGTAGATGCACAACAAGCAAGACGTGTTTTAGACCGTATTGTAGGTTATGAATTATCTCCGGTTTTATGGAGAAAAGTGAAAGGTGGCTTATCTGCTGGTCGTGTACAGTCGGTTTCTGTACGTTTAATTGTAGAACGTGAACGCGCTGTACAAGCTTTTGAAGCAAAAGCATCGTATAGAGTAGATGCAGAGTTTACAAATGAAAACGGCAATTCATTCAAAGCAAAATTACCTAAGAATTTTAGTTCAGAAAAAGAAGCCTTAAAATTTTTAAATGATAATATAGGAGCATCTTACGAAGTTTCAGATTTACAAAAGAAACCAGCAAAAAAATCACCTGCTGCGCCATTTACAACGTCAACACTTCAGCAAGAAGCGTCACGTAAATTAGGATTTTCTGTGAGTAGAACGATGCAAAATGCACAACGTTTGTACGAAGCTGGTCTTATTACTTATATGAGAACAGATAGTGTTAATTTATCTGATGAAGCTAAAAAAGGAGCGGAGAACGAAATTATTTCGGCCTATGGTTCTAAGTTTAGTAACCCAAAAAATTATAAAGGAAAATCTAAAGGAGCACAAGAAGCACACGAAGCAATTAGACCAACAGATTTTTCAAATCATACCGTTAATGCAGAGCGCGATCAGGCAAGATTGTACGATTTAATCTGGAAACGAGCTATTGCATCTCAAATGAGTGATGCAAAATTGGAACGTACCAACCTTAAAATTCAGATTAATGCAGAAAATAAGATTAGTGAGCAATTCACTGCAAATGGTGAAATCATAACATTTGAAGGATTCCTTAAAGTCTATTTAGAAGGAACCGATGATGAAGATACTGAGCAAGAAGGTATTTTGCCAGATTTAAAAGTAGGTGAGGCACTTCAAAATAAATATATTACAGCAACCGAACGTTTTACAAGACCTCCGGCAAGATTTACTGAAGCCTCATTAGTAAAGCAATTAGAAGAATTAGGTATTGGTCGTCCGTCAACGTATGCACCAACAATTTCTACCATTCAGAATAGGAACTATATTGAAAAAGGAACGCATGAAGGTGACCAGAGAACATACAAGCAATTAGTTTTTGAAGATCAAAAGATAAAAGATAATACACTATCAGAACAAACAGGTTCTAATAAAGGTAAATTGGTACCAACAGATATTGGTATGATTGTTACTGATTTCTTAGTGAATCATTTTGAAAGCATATTAGATTACAACTTTACTGCTAAAGTAGAAGATAAGTTTGATGATATTGCGGAAGGAAAAGAAGATTGGCGAGAAATGATGAAAGATTTCTATAAAGGCTTTCATCCACAAGTTGAAGATGTGCAAGAAAATGCTGAACGCGAGTCTGGAGAACGTATTTTAGGTACAGATCCAAAAACAGGTAGACAAGTTAGTGTGCGTTTAGGGAAGTTTGGACCTATGGTTCAGCTTGGTGTTCAAGACGAGGAGGAAAAACCAAAGTTTGCGTCATTATCGCCAGACCAACAATTAAATTCCATTACGTATGAAGAGGCTATGGATTTATTTAAGCTTCCAAAAGCACTTGGACATTATAAAGAGGAAGAAGTAGAAGTTAACAACGGTCGTTTTGGACCTTATGTTCGTTTTGGGAAAAAGTTTGTATCGCTTCCAAAAGGAGTAGATCCGTTGAGTGTTGATATGGATGAAGCAATGATATATATTAAGGAGAAAGAATTAGCAGATGCTCCTATATATATGTATAAAGATTTAGAGGTTACCAAAGGTAAAGGACGTTTTGGGCCATTTATAAAATGGAACAATATGTTTATAAATGTGAATAAAAAGTACGATTGGGATAATTTATCTGAAGAAGACATTGTAACTTTGATCGAAGAAAAGATACAAAAAGAAATTGATAAGGTTATTCATAACTGGGAAGATGAAGGTGTAAGAGTAGAGAAAGCACGTTGGGGAAGACATAACATTATTAAGGGTAAACAAAAAGTAGAGTTAGCCAAAACGGTAGATGTGAGTAAAATGACGCTAGAGAAAGCATTGGGCATTCTCGAAAAAAATGCGCCAAAGAAGAAAACTACCAAAAAGAAAGCAACAAAGAAGAAGACGGCTACAAAGAAAAAAACGACCACAAAAAAGAAGTAATTGAGTATGAATTTTAATTTCCTTACGCCTGTTTCAGATGCGATTTTAGCTCATAACGAACTAACAGCGCAACAAGCGCTAGGAAAAAAAATCAAGGTTCATTCGCGTCAAAACGGAATTCCAGATTTGGAAAACGTTCAAATGGCGATTATCGGAGTTCAAGAAAATAGAAATGATGTTAATTATATAGGTGCTCCTATTAATTTCGATACGATTCGAAAAACACTTTATACGCTATTTCCTGGAAATTGGCATACTACAATAGCAGACCTTGGTGATATTGAACCAGGCGAAACAGTTGAAGATACTTATTTTGCAATTCGCACTGCAATTACTGTTTTGGTAGAAAAAGGTATTATACCTATTGTGTTGGGAGGAAGTCAAGATTTAACGTATGCCAATTACCGTGCGTACGATTCTATTCTACCAATGGTTAACGTTGTAAGTGTAGATACAAATTTTGATTTAGGTGATGCCAACCTTCCTATAAAGAATAATAGTTATGTGGGTAAAGTCATTGTAGAAGAGCCCTATAATTTGTTTAATTACACAACAATAGGATATCAAACATACTTTAACTCCCAAGAAGAAATAGATCTCATAGAAAAGCTGTACTTTGAGGCCTACCGATTAGGAGAGATTTCTGGAGACATAAGTAGAGTAGAACCGTTAATGCGAGATGCGCATATTGTTTCAGTAGATTTAAAATCAGTTAGAGCTGCTGAGGTAAGTGAAAATCAGAAATATTCACCAAATGGTTTTTCAGGAAAAGAAATATGTGCTATTAGTAGATATGCTGGTATAAGTAATAAGGTCACTTCTTTTGGTATTTATGAATATAACGTATCTAAGAATGATAGTGCAACCGCAATGTTGGTAGCACAAATGATATGGTACTTTATAGAAGGAGTTAATTGTAGAGTGAAAGATGACGATTTTAAAAATGAAAACCATTACCAAAAGTATAATGTATTAGTTGATAATGATGAATTAATATTTTATAAGAGTTTAAAAACAGGTCGTTGGTGGATAGAGATTCCGTTTTTGCCAAACGTTAATAATAAATTAAAAAAGCATACGTTATTACCATGCATGCATTCCGATTATGTGCATGCAACTCAAGGTGAAATACCAGAACGCTGGTATAAAGCTTACAGGAAGAATAGCTTTTGAAATGCGCATTTTATCGGATTTTAACATAAGTTTAATCGACGAAATGCTTATTTTAAGGGTGAAGTGTAAAAAAAAGAGAAAAAAAGTTGTTTATTCGGAAATATATAAATATGTTTACGACCTCAAAAATAATAAGGACTAATTTAACCTAGAGTTACTATGAATATTAAGAAGTTTATTTTACTAACCACAGTACTAGTTATGGTAGCCAGTTGTAATTCTGGTGATCGTGGACAATTGGTTGGTGTACAAGGTAAAAAATGGCACCCGGAAAAGCCCTATGGAATGACCTTGGTACCTGGAGGTGCTTTTATTATGGGTAAATCAGATGATGATTTAGCTGGAGTACAAGATGCCCCAACAAGAACAGCAACAGTTCGTGCATTTTACATGGATGAAACTGAGATTACAAATAGCGAGTATCGTCAATTTGTAGAGTGGGTAAGAGATTCTACTCTAAGATTAAAATTAGCTGAGATGGCTGACTTAGAGGGTAAAACACCAGGAAATGGAGATATTGGTGAATTTGCATATGTAGACGCAGATCCAGAAAATCTTAACGCTTACGAAAGCTACATGGTGAATACCTATGGTAATCAGCAAAGAAAAATTAATAGAGACGTAGATTTACACTTTAGCACGGATGACTATCCAGATGAATTGTATGCTGAGGTAATGGATGGTATGTACTTACCATTAGAAGAGTCATATAATGGTCAACGTACTTGGGATGTAAAGCAATTTAAGTTCCAGTATACCTATATGGATATTCAAAAAGCCGCTAAAAATAGAGGGTTAAAGCGATCTGAGGTTGTAGTTCAGCAAGAAGTTGAAGTATATCCAGATACAACAGCTTGGATTAGAGATTTCGCATATTCTTATAATGAACCAATGCATAACGATTATTTTTGGCATGATGCTTATGGAGATTATCCGGTTGTAGGTGTATCTTGGAAGCAAGCGCAAGCGTTCTGTCAGTGGAGAACGTTATATCACAATGCCGATAGAAAGAAGAGAGGTAGACAACCAGTAAACTCATACAGATTACCATCTGAAGCAGAGTGGGAATATGCTGCACGTGGAGGTTTACAAGGAGCATCGTATCCTTGGGGTGGACCATATACTAAAAACGACAGAGGTTGTTTTATGGCAAACTTTAAACCATTACGTGGAGATTATGCTGCAGATCAGGCATTATATACTGTAGAAGCAGATGCTTACGATCCTAATGATTTCAACTTGTATAATATGGCAGGTAATGTTTCAGAATGGGTAAATGGTTCTTACGATCCTGCATCATATGAATATGCTTCATCAATTAATCCTAATGTAAACGATCCTGATAATGCTCGTAAAGTAGTAAGAGGTGGATCTTGGAAAGATGTTGCTTATTTCTTACAAGTAAGCTCTAGAGATTATGAATATGCAGATTCTGCAAGAAGCTATATCGGATTTAGAACAGTTCAAGATTATATGGGAACTGAAGTCACTAAAAACGCAGCAACAAATTAACCTAAACTTAACTTAAAACTAAATATTAATCCTAAATGAGTATTAATTAACCAAGCTCATTTGAAAACAAAAACTTAAAAATCATGGCACAAAAGAAATTATCAACAATGAATATGGTCTACGGACTTGGAGCTGCAATTGTAATCCTTGGAGCGTTATTTAAAATTCAGCACTGGCCTTATGCATCCCTTATTTTAACTATAGGTATGATTGTTGAAGCTTTAGTATTTACAATTTCAGCATTTGAAAAGCAAGGAGACGACTTAGATTGGTCACTTGTATATCCAGAATTAGCTGGTGGACAAACCTTAGGAGCAAAAAAGAAAGCTGTTGAGGCACCAAAAGATGCTGAAGGAATGTTATCTAAAAAATTAGACAACTTATTAAAAGATGCTAAAATTGATGGTGCGCTTATGGCAAGCTTAGGAGATAGCATTAAAAACTTTGAAGGAGCAGCAAAAGGAATCTCTCCAACTGTTGATTCAATGGCAGCACAAAAGAAATACAGTGAAGAAATGTCTTTAGCGGCAGCTCAAATGGAGTCTTTAAATAGCCTTTATAAAGTACAAATGGATAGTGCAAACCGTCAAGCTGCAATTAATGAAGAAGCTGTAGAAAATGCTACTAAATTAAAAGAGCAAATGCAATCTTTAGCTTCTAACTTATCATCTTTAAATGGTGTGTATGGTGGTATGCTATCTGCAATGAACAAAAACTAATTGGTTTTTATAATCAAAATTAATTATTAACAATTAAAAACTAATTAGAAATGGCAGGAGGAAAACTATCCGCAAGGCAAAAAATGATTAACTTAATGTACTTAGTATTTATTGCTATGATGGCAATGAATATGTCTAAAGAAGTATTATCTGCATTTGGGTTAATGGAAGCAAAATTTGCTGATGCGAATGAATCTACGGCAGAACGAAATGATATGTTGTTGGCCGAACTAGAAAGAAAAGGAGAAGAAAACCCTGAAGCATTTAAGGCTTCAGCGGCAAGAGCACAACAGGTGAAAATCGCATCTGATAAGTTCTTTACTTATCTTGAGTCCCTTAAAAGAGATATTATCGAAACTGGTGAATATGAATTAGATGAGAACGGTAAATTACCTTTCGAAGCTATGGATAAAACCGATATTCTTGATGAAGCTTGGTTTACAGGAGATCGTCTTACTAAAAAAGGCGAAGAAGTAATGGCGAATTTAAACCAGTACAAAAGTGCAATCAATGATATCTTAGCTAAAGATGAGAGCTATAGAGGTAGAGCTGAAGCTTTTGAAAAAACATTCAGTACAGCACAAGAAGAGAATAAAGATGGTAAAAAAATCGATTGGTTAAACTATAACTTTCAAGGTTACCCAGCGATTGCATCTTATACTAAGTTAACAGCATTACAGAATGATGTTAGAGTTACAGAGTCTGATATGTTTAGTTTATTTCTAGGTAATATCGTTTCTGAAGCGACAACACTTAATAACTATCAAGCCATTGTATTAGCTGATAAGTCTGCATTTTTTGCAGGAGAGCAGTTTCAAGGTAGAGTTGTAATTGGTAAGTATGCTAATGTACCGCCAACAGCATTAACGGTTCAAGGACAAGAGGTTAACCTAAGTGAAGCAATTGATTCTACAGGTGCTGCAACATTAGGTTTTAATGTTGGTAATGTTGGTGAACATGAAATTAATGGTGAGTTTACTTTTATTGAAAACAATGAAGAGTTAAAAATTCCAATTAAAGCAAACTATGTGGTTGTACCAAGACCAAATTCTGCAACAATTTCTGCAGATAAGATGAACGTTGTTTATCGTGGTGTTGCTAACCCAATGACTATTTCTTTTGCTGGTGTACCAGACAATAAAGTAAGAGCTTCAGGTGCTGGACTATCACCTGCAGGTAGTGGTGGAAAATATGTTATGAATCCAGGTACTGGTAGAGAAGTAACAATTAATGTGACTGCTACTTTAGACGATGGTTCACCTGCTAGTGATCAAAAAACCTTTAGAATTAAAGATATTCCAAAGCCAACTGGTACTATTTCAGGACAAGATGGTATGGTAAGATTACCAAAAAGAAATATAGAAATTGGTACTGTTGGTGCTAAGTTAGACGACTTTGTATTTGATTTACCAATTAATGTAACATCATTCCAAGTTAAAGTTCCGGGTCAGCCTACAGTAAATGTTGCTGGTACTAAAATGAACAGTCAAGCTAAAGCAGCAATTGGTAGAGCACGTACTGGTGATGTAGTTACAATTTTTAATATTAAAGCGAAGATAACTGGAAATTCTAGTTATAATCTAAAGGGTGTATCTCCTGTAACAATTGAGGTATCTAACTAAGATAATTAATCGCAGTTAAAAAGAAAATCCCAAATTATAATAAACGACAAGATGAATTTAAAAAGCTTTTTATGTATAGGAATAGGTGTTTTAGCCGCAAACAGTATGTTTGCTCAGGCTAATATCCTAAATGCAAAAATACCAGAAGAAATTGGTATGAAAACTGAAGCGCAGTTACTTCTAGATAACGATAAGCCTTTAGAATATGGATATGTCGGAGACAGAGATATTTTGTTTTCTAAAATGACTTGGGAAAAAATTGTTCTAGATGAGCGTGCAAACTTTCCGTTATACTTTCCTATTGAAGATAACTTAGGCGATGATAGAAAATCATTGTATATGGTATTAAAGGAAAATATCGAGAATGGCACTATTCCAAAGGTATATGCAGATGCCTATTTTACTGAAGAACGTACCATGGAAGATTTGGCACCTGCTTTAGTAATGGAAAGAGTTCTTGATGTAGGAATTGATTGGATGAATGCAGAAGGTGTTACTGATACGGCTCTTGTACCAGAAGAATATAAAGTTCGTAGAGAGATTGGACCAGCAGACATTAAATCGTATTTAGTAAAAGGACTTTGGTACTTTGATAAACGTCAAGGAGAATTAAAATATCGTATTCTTGGTATTGCACCTGCAGCACCAGATGTGAATTTTATTGACTCTGATGATGAAATGAATAAAGAACCAATTGGTTTGTATTGGGTGTTTTTTCCAGAAATAAGAGATATTCTTCATGAGGCTAAAGCTTTCAATAATAAGAATAGCGCAGTGCCTTTATCTTTCGATCATTTATTAAATAGCAGACGCTTTAGTGGTATTATCTACAAAGAAGAAAATGTTTATGGTGATAGAGAAGTAAAAGAGTATGTGGCTGAAAATGCATTAATGCAACTTTTAGAATCAGAACGAATCAAAGATAAAATCAGAAACTTTGAACAAGATATGTGGAGTTACTAATTAGCTTCAACATAAAACAATATAAACGCTCACTTTTTAAGTGGGCGTTTTTTTTATATCGAAATGTTTGGGATATTATGATTGCTCCAAACATAATTTGCGCCTTGCGACGTTAGGAATATAGATTTATTTACTTTTGTGATAATGTTAAAAAAATGAAGGAAGTAGATTATATCATAGTAGGTTGTGGATTAGCTAGTATAGCATTTTGTGAAGAATTGCGTGTACACAATAAAACATTTGTTGTGTTTGATGATAGCTCACAAAAATCATCTATAGTAGCAGCCGGGTTATATAATCCTGTTATACTTAAGCGATTTTCAAAGGTTTGGAAAGCAAAAGAACAGTTAGCCTTAGCCCGTCCTTTATATTCTAAAATTGAAAACGAATTAAAGATTAAAATAGATTATGAACTCTCCATCTTAAGACGTTTCATATCAATAGAAGAACAAAATAAATGGTTTACAGCCTCAGATAAGCCGTCATTAGAGCCTTTTCTATCTACAAATTTGATTAAAAATTCGTCTGAATATATTGATGCGAATTTTGGGTTTGGTGAAGTGTTACACGCAGGCCGAATTGATACCGAAACATTAATCCTAAATTATAAAGCGTTTTTAAAATCCAATAACAGTCTGTTTGAAACATCATTTGTTTATAACAACATACAGTTTGAAAATGATGCCATTCATTATGAAAATTTAAAAACGAATCAAATTGTTTTTGCAGAAGGCTTTGGTGTGAAACAGAACCCATATTTTAATCACCTTCCTCTTACAGGTTCTAAAGGTGAAATTTTAACGATAAAAGCACCAGATTTAAAAATTGATTACGCCATTAAATCTTCAGTTTTTGTTATTCCACTTGGAAATGATTTGTATAATGTAGGTGCAACTTATGATAATAACGATAAGTCTAATGTGCCTACAGAAAAAGCAAAAGAAGAGTTGCTATTGAAACTGGGAAAATTTTTAACATGTAATTTCGAAGTCGTAGGTCATATTGCAGGAGTAAGACCAACCGTTAAAGATAGAAGACCTTTAGTGGGAAGACATTTTAAGCATAACAACTTATATGTGTTAAATGGGTTAGGAACACGAGGAGTTATGATAGCACCTTATGTGTCTAAGCAACTTTTTAAGTTAATTGAAACGAATGAATCTTTAGATTCTGAAATTGATATCAACAGATTTAATGAAAAATAGAACTAAATAGAAGAGCGATTTTTAGTCACGTGGTTCATTCAATTTTAGGATTCTGCCTTTGTACTTTTCTCAGCTAATTCTTTATCATAACTCATAAAGATATTAATCCAAATATTTCGAGATAGACGCATTATTACAGGGAAAAGCCCAATTAAGGTAGCCATAATAGCAACAAATGCAGTAATAAGCGAAGATCCTAAAATGTTATAACTAATTATAAACGCGGCTACGGCAAAAGCAATACCAACAGCATAACTCACATACATAGACCCATAGAAAAAGGAAGGCTCAATCTGATATTTTGTATTACAGTGGGAGCAGGTCTCGTTCATTTTTATGACTTCAGTAATCGCATAAGGGTTTTTGTTTTGATACATAGATTCTTGGTGACATTTAGGACATACACCAAAAAGTATACTATAAAGTTTCATTCCTTTTCTAATCATAACTAAAACCTTTATTTTTGCGAATTATAACCATGCAAAGATAAAATTTTATTAGTTAAGCATTGTAACAATTGTAACGCAAAGTACAGTTGAAATTTTAAACTATTTATGTTAAACATTCATAACCTTTCTATATCATTCCAAGGAGAATACCTCTTTGAAGAAATTACTTTTAAGCTAGGTCTTGGCGATCGTATTGGTTTAATAGGTAAAAATGGAGCAGGCAAATCGACCATGCTTCGTATTTTGTCTAAAGAACAAGAAGCCGATTCTGGTCAGATTGCTGCAGACAAGGATATGAAAATTGGATTCTTAAAACAAGATATTGATTTCGATCTAGGAAAAACCGTATTAGAGGAATCCTATCAAGCATTTAAAGACATAAAAAAATGCGAAGCCCAACTCGAAGAAATTAACACACAACTGGCCGAACGTACAGATTATGAGAGTGATTCTTATCATCAGTTAATGGTTGATTTGAATGATGTACAACATCAATACGAAATATTAGGAGGTTATAACTACCAAGGTGAAACTGAGAAAATTCTTCAAGGTTTAGGATTTAAGCGTGAAGACTTTGATAAGCTAACAGATACCTTTTCTGGTGGTTGGAGAATGCGAATAGAGTTAGCAAAGCTTTTACTTCAAAACAACGATTTATTATTGTTAGATGAGCCAACCAACCACTTGGATATAGAATCTATTATTTGGTTAGAAAATTTCTTAAAAAGTTATAGTGGTGCAGTGGTAATCGTATCGCACGATAAAATGTTTTTAGATAACGTTACAAATCGTACCATCGAAATCTCTTTAGGTCGTATTTACGATTACAATAAACCATACACCAAATTTTTAGAGCTGAGAAAAGAAATGAAGGTGCAGCAATTGGCAGCTCAAAAAAATCAAGAGAAAAAAATTGAGCAAACCGAAAAACTCATTGAAAAGTTTAGAGCAAAAGCTTCAAAAGCTACAATGGCACAATCGCTAATAAAAAAATTAGATAAGATTGATCGTATTGAAGTCGATGAAGATGATAATAGTGTAATGGCTTTAAATTTTCCGGTGTCAATTACACCTGGAAAAGTGGTTGTTGAGATAGAAAATGTCTCAAAATCGTATGGAGATTTACAAGTGCTACACAATGTAAATTTAGCAGTTCCTAGAGATATTAAAACAGCTTTTGTTGGTCAAAACGGACAAGGAAAATCAACATTGGCTAAAATTATAGTTGGAGAAATTGAGCACGAAGGCCACTTAAATTTAGGTCATAATGTGCAAATAGGCTATTTCGCGCAAAATCAGGCAGAATATTTAGACGGTAATAAAACGGTTTTAGATACTATGATCGATGCTGCCAATGAAACCAATAGAAGTAAGGTTCGAGATATTTTAGGGTCGTTCTTATTTAGAGGAGAGGAAGCTGAGAAATATGTTAAGGTGCTTTCTGGTGGTGAACGAAATCGTTTGGCTCTGGCGAAACTATTATTACAGCCTTTGAACGTCCTTATTATGGATGAGCCAACCAACCACTTAGATATTAAATCTAAGAATGTTTTAAAAGAAGCTTTAACGAAATTTGAAGGGACTTTGATATTAGTGTCTCACGATAGGGATTTTCTTCAGGGTTTAACAGATACGGTTTATGAATTTAAAGATCAAAACATCAAAGAGTATTTAGGTGATATAGATTTTTACTTAGAACAACGTAATCTCGAAAATCTAAGAGAAGCCGAAAAACGAACGGTCGTTGCCAACAAACCCAAAGAAAGCAATAAACAGAGTTACGAAGATCAAAAGAAATTAAAGTCTTTAAATAATAAGTTGAGTAATATTGAGTCTAAAATTAGTCAACTAGAAAAAGACATTAAAAATGACGATATTAAACTCGCTACAAATTATGATGAAACTGCTGCTAATCCAGCATTTTTTGATACGTATCAAAGTAAGAAGAAATCCTTAGGGAAGCTAATGGAAGACTGGGAGTCCATTCAGTTTCAACTCGATGAAATATCGTAGTCTACACTGCGTTTTTAAGTTTTTTTTAACGACTTGGCGTCAACAATTGAATATTTTTGTCTTCTATTCATTTAGTTTTAAAATTGCGAATAGAAACTAATTCATTAAAAACGAAACAATGAGAAAAATTCTTCTATTTGTAATTGGCGTCATTATAATTTTAGCAGCTAGTGTTGGTGCTTATTTTATTATAGAAAGTAATACAAAAGAAAAGCCAGAAGTTTCAAAAGTCGTAAAAACGGTTTTTGTAGATACGATAAAAAATAGCACTGTACCTGTTATAATTCCTGCAAATGGAAATCTTCTAGCTAAGAATAGGTTAGAGCTTTATTCTGAGGTGCAAGGTGTGTTTGAAAATAGTGCTAGTGACTTTAAAGCTGGTGAGACTTACAGAAAAGGACAATTACTTATTCGTATTAACTCTAATGAATACTACGCTTCAGTTCAATCTGCTAAAAGTGAGTTATACAATCTTATAACCTCTTTAATGCCAGATTTAAGATTAGATTATCCAAATGCTTTTCCTGTTTGGAATACGTATCTTCAAAATTTTGATATGAATAAAAGTGTGGCTGCTTTGCCAGAGTCTTCTGATGAAAAAGTTAATTATTTTATCACAGGTCGTGGAGTGCAATCAGCATATTATAATGTAAAAAATCTTGAGCAACGTTTATCTAAGTATAGGATCTACGCACCATACAATGGTATTTTAACCGAAAGTTTAGTTAACAAAGGAACGTTGGTTAGACCTGGTCAAAAACTTGGAGAATTTATTGATACTTCCGTTTATGAATTAGAATTAGCCATAGGTAGCACTTACAGTGATTTGTTGTCAATAGGTGAAAAAGTGAAACTTAATACGTTAAATAAACAATCTAATTATACTGGTGTCGTTTCTAGAATAAATGGTCGTATTGATCAAGCCACACAAACCGTTACAGTTTTTGTAGAGGTTGAAGGCGACAATTTAAAAGAAGGTATGTATCTAGAAGCTCAACTTGAAGCTGAAGAAATTCCGAACGCCATAAAAATTTCAAGAACACTCTTGGTAGATCAATCTAAAGTTTTTGTCTTAAGAGACAGTGTTCTAGATATAATTGATGTCAAACCTATATATTTTTCATCTAAGGATGTTATTATAAAAGGTGTGCCAGATGATGCCGTAATACTTTCAAGATCTATTCCTGGTGCTTATGCTGGTATGTTAGTGAAAGTAAATGAAGAATCTGTAAATACGACTCAATCAAACGAAACTGCACAATAGAATGAGAAAAATAATCACTTATTTTATAAAATACGATGTTGCAGTAAACGTCATCATTATAGCCATTGTCATTTTTGGTATTTTAGGAATGTCTCACCTAAAATCGTCGTACTTTCCACTACAAGACGCGGAGATTGTTTCAATAAGTATTGCATATCCTGGTGCTGCGCCTCAAGAGATTGAAGAAGGTATTGTGCTAAAAATTGAAGATAATCTTAAAGGGCTTATTGGTATTGAGCGTGTGACATCGACGTCTCGAGAAAGTGGAGGTAGTATTACCGTTGAAATTGAAACCGACGAGGATATTAATAATATGCTTGCCGAAATTAAGAATGCGGTAGATCGTGTGCCCAACTTTCCTTCAGGTATGGAACCTTTGGTAGTTGCCAAACAAGAACGTGTAAGGCAAACCATAGATTTTGCAATTAGTGGAGACAACATTGAGCTTGCTACTTTAAAACAAATAGGACGAGATATAGAGAATGACCTTCGTGCTATGGAAGGTATATCGCAAATTGAAATAACGGGTTATCCCGAGGAAGAAATAGAGATTGCAGTTAGAGAAAATGACCTTTTAGCTTATAATATTACGTTTGGTGAAGTTGCGAGAGCTGTTTCACAATCTAATATCCTAACCACAGGTGGTAATATAAAAACAGATAGTGAAGATTATTTAATAAGAGCTAATAACCGATCTTATTATGGAGACGAACTGAATATTCTTCCTGTTAGAGCACGTGAGGATGGTACTGTTGTTAGACTACAAGATGTTGCAACCGTTAGAGATCGTTTTTCAGAAACACCAAATGCTTCCTTTTTTAATGGCAATGTTGCTGTAAATATTGAAATTACAAATACCAATAGTGAAGACTTAATTTCAACAGCCGGTAAGGTTAATACGTATATCGATGAGTTTAATCAGAAATATACTGGAGTTCAAATTGACGTCGTTAGTGATTCGTCTATTCGTTTAAATCAAAGAACAAAATTACTTTTAGAAAATGGTGTCATGGGAGTTATTTTGGTGCTCTTATTTTTATCAATATTTCTAAATACAAGAATGGCTTTTTGGGTGGCTTTTGGCTTACCTATTTCATTTTTAGGAATGTTTATGTTTGCTGCTCAGTTTAACGTTACTATTAATGTCTTGTCTCTATTTGGGATGATTATTGTCATCGGTATTTTGGTGGATGATGCCATTGTTATTGCCGAAAATATTTATCAGCATTATGAAGAAGGTAAACCTAGAGTCCAAGCTGCCGTTGATGGCACAATGGAAGTGTTACCTGCAGTACTTTCAGCAATTACAACAACGATTTTAGCATTTTCAACGTTCTTATTCTTAGAAGGTCGAATGGGTGAATTCTTCAGTGAAGTTTCTGTTATTGTTATACTTATATTAATCATTTCGTTGATTGAAGCATTAATTATTTTACCTGCGCATATAGCGCATTCTAAAGCTTTATTGAAAATATCAGCAGCAGACAGAAAAGAAAAAACAGGAATTGCCAAAGTCTTTGTAAAACTGCGTAATCTCAATGAGTATGGTGATCAATTTATGGTGTATTGTCGAGATAAGATTTATAGTCCAACTTTAAAGTTTGTACTTAAACAACGCTTTATTACGTTTGCTATACTTATCGCTTTAATGATTTTAACCATTGCAGCAAATCAAGGAGGTGTTATAAAAACGTCTTTCTTCCCAAGTATTGCGAGTGATCGTGTAAGTATTAATTTATTAATGCCAGAGGGTACAAACCCTAAAATAACCGACTCCATTATCACTTTGGTTGAAGGTGCAGCATGGCGCGTTAATGAGGATTTTAGTAAAAACCAATCAGGAAACAAGCAAGTAGTAGAAAACATTACAAAGCGTGTTGGTCCAGGAAACAACAAAGCAAGTATAAATGTTAACCTTTTACCAGGTGAGGAACGGGATTTTGGTTCGCCAGAAATTACAAATGCCATACGAGAAGAAGTAGGAGAAGTTTATGGTGTAGAGAGTTTAACCTTTGGTTCTGGTGGTAACTTTGGTGGTTCGCCTATTTCAATTTCGTTATTAGGAAATAATACCGAAGAACTTAAAAACGCTAAAACAGAATTGCGTAGGGTGTTACAAGAGAACGCATTGTTAGCTGATATTTCAGATACCGATCCAGAAGGAATTAAAGAAATAAATGTTGAACTTAACGAAACGGCATATGCACTTGGCCTAAACCTTCAGGAGGTAATGAGTCAGGTAAGAGCAGGTTTCTTTGGTTTACAAGCACAACGTTTCCAAAGAGGTCAAGATGAAATTCGTGTTTGGGTAAGATATGATAGAACCGATAGAGCGTCAATAAACAACTTGGACGAAATGCGTATTGTGTCACCATTGGGACAACGAGTACCGTTTGGAGAAATTGCAACCTATACTATAATGAGAGGTGACGAAAGTATAAAACACCTCAATGGGCAACGAGAAATACAAGTTAATGCTGATTTAAAAGATCCTAACGGAAGTTCTGCAGAAATTCTTCTTGAAATACAGAATACGGTTATGCCAGATATACTTTCAAAATACCCAACAGTTGGTGTGTCTTACGAAGGTCAAAATAGAGAAGCAGGAAAACTAACACGATCAGCAAAAACTGCTGTCCCAGTCATCATATTTTTAATCTATGTGGTTATCGCATTTACGTTTAGAAGTTATAGCCAGCCATTATTATTAATTTTTATGATTCCATTCAGTTTTATAGCAGTGGCTTGGGGACATTGGATTCACGATTTTCCTGTTAACATTCTTTCAGCGTTAGGTATTATAGCACTTATTGGTATTATGGTAAATGATGGATTGGTATTGATAAGTAAGTTTAATTCATTTTTAAAAATGGGATTAACATTCGATAACGCATTGTTTGAAGCTGGTAAAGCACGATTCAGAGCTATATTTTTAACATCAGTAACCACTATTGCTGGTATTGCACCATTACTGTTAGAAAAAAGTAGACAAGCACAGTTTTTAAAACCTATGGCAATTTCTATTGCTTACGGTATTGCTATAGCAACCGTTTTAACTTTAGTTATTTTACCACTTTTATTGTCTGCAACTAACAGTTTTAAAACGAATAAAAAATGGTTGATTACAGGCGATAAAATTTCAAAAGAAGAAGTAGAACGCGCCATAATAGAACAAAAAAATGATGATGAACATTAAAACCTATATTGTATTTAGTTTTGTTTTCTTCGGATTCATTGCAACCGCACAGGATGTGTTGACTACTGACGAAGCCATGAAACTTGCTTTAGAGCACAATTACGGTATCAAAATAGCCACAAATACTGTTGAAGTGGCAGACAATAATCAAGGCATTTTAAATTCTGGTTATTTACCAACACTTACTGGTAATGCTGGTGCTTCAATTGATGTACAAAACTCAGATGGTGAGTTGGCCAATGGAGAAACACGTGTAGCAGATGGAGCAGAGACGAGGCGTTATAATGCGTCAATTAATTTAAATTACACCTTGTTTGATGGTATGGGTCGTTTGTACAACTACAAGCGTCTAAAGGAAGAATATTTATTGTCTGAGTTAGAAGCGCGTCAAACCATTGAAACAACTATGGTGCAATTGTTTTCTATCTATTATACCATTGCACAGCTCTCTGAAAATTCAGATGTACTTGAAGAAACGCTTATTATTTCTAAAGATCGCTTAAGACGGTCTGGTTATCAGTTTGATTATGGACAAAATACCAAACTAGATGTTTTAAATGCTGAAGTAGATATAAATAACGACAGTATTAGTGTAATAAATATAAAACAACAATTAAAAAATACGAAGCGCGATCTCAATGTTGTTTTAGGCAATAAAAAATCCGAAGAATTCCGAGTTGAGACCGAACTTAATTTTCTACTTGAACTTAACAAGGAGACACTTTTAGAAAAAATGAAAGCTAATAACGTGTCGTTATTACAAGCTGAAAGTAATATAAATATTAGTGAATACGATATTAAAACAAGTAAAGCACAATTTTTGCCAACGGTTGGTTTAGTAGGGTCTTACGGATGGAACGAGTCCACCAACAACAGTCCATTAGCCTTTACTTTGCAAAACACAAATACAGGAGTTTCTGCAGGTTTAAATTTAACTTGGAATTTGTTTGATGGAGGTGGAACCATCACTCGTGTAAAGAATACTAAACTATTTCTTGAAAATCAGAAACTACAAAAAGAGCAATTAATTATAGATATTGAACGAAACTTTAATAATGCTTGGGACAATTACCAAAATAAATTATTGATTTTTCAAGTACAGGAAGACAATATTAAAACCGCACAAAATAATTTTGACCGTACTGAAGAAAAATTCAAATTAGGTCAAGTGACTTCTATCGAATTTAGACAAGCCCAACTCAATCTATTAAATGCAGAATTAAGCCGAAATCAAGCAAAATATGATGCAAAATTAGCTGAGTTAGATGTGCTTCAAATTAGTGGAGAATTGTTAAATGTTCAATTTTAATCTAAACTGGACTTATGGAAGAACACTTTTTTCAATGTCCATATTGTTGGGAGCAGATTTCTATGCTTGTAGATGTTTCTCTAAGGCATCAAAAATATATTGAAGATTGTGAGATTTGTTGCAATCCCATTCAAATTTCTATAACCGTAGAAAGCCAGGAAATCGTAAGCTTTCAGGTCGACGATATAGGTCAATAATTGTGTTTGTTTTACTTGTTTGTTATAGGTGCAAATTTTGAAATAATGCATTTCGTCGAAAAAATTTGCAGTTTAAAGGATATATACTTAGGTTTGTATTGTTATTGTGTCCCTCCACAAAATCTTATCAATTATGAAGACACTTAAAATAACATTAGTATTCTGCTTAATTTCATTATTCTCATTTGCAGAAGTTTCACAAGATCAAAAAGCAGCACTTGTAGATTTATACAAGGCAACTAACGGTGATTCTTGGAGTCATTCTTGGAACTTGGAAGAATCTGTTTCAACATGGCATGGCATAACTATTGAAGAGCAAAATATTGTTGGAATCAACTTAAGTTTCAATGGTTTAAAAGGGGAACTTCCAGAGTCTATTTCAAAATTAAAACATTTAAAAATACTTAACTTATCATTCAATAAATTAAGTGGTGAATTACCCAGTTCTTTGGTACGCTTGAAAAAGTTAGAAGAGTTAAAATTATTCTCAAATATATTTAGTGGAACTATTCCTTCAGATATCGGAAAATTATCAAATTTAAAATCATTAGAATTGTTTAATAATGATTTTTCTGGGGAAATTCCGTTGTCTATAGGAAGCTTAACACGTTTAGAAAGCCTAATATTAAGTAGTAATAAATTGAGAGGTACGCTTCCTTCAAGTTTATCGCGATTAAAATCTTTAAAAGTATTAAGCGTTTTTGATAACCAATTATTAGGAAAGATTCCTTCATCTATTGGAGGGCTTGTAGAACTAGAAGAATTAGTATTATCTAATAATGCTTTTTATGGCGAACTTCCAACTGAGTTAGCACAGTTAACAAATCTAAAAACATTACTGTTGAGTGAAAATCAATTTAAAGGTAATTTTGCAGCGTTAAAAGATAAGCTTCCAAATATTGTTGATTTCGATTTAGACGATGTTAATAGTAAAGGAGCGTTAGCTACATTAGATACAGAGGATGACGACGATTAATTTTTGCCATATTATAAATTTATGATCATAGCGCTCAAATAAAAATTGAGCGTTATTTTTTGGTTTAGATTTTGGTATTCGAAAAAAAGTATTATCTTTGCAGTCCTAAAATGATATAGTCGGCATTATGAACCGAAAGTTAAGAGCTAAGTTTATCATTTTTTGAATTACATCGCGGGATAGAGCAGTAGGTAGCTCGTCGGGCTCATAACCCGAAGGTCACTGGTTCGAGTCCAGTTCCCGCTACTAGAAAAATCAAGCCTTCACAGAAATGTGGAGGCTTTTTTGTGTCTTAGACTCAACCATAGAGTAGGTTAATCAGAAGCATTAACAATCAAATGTTTTGAACTAAGTAAGGTTAGTTGTTATCCATAATTTTATCTCAAGAAAGTTAGAAGCAATTAGTTGCTGTTATAGGCTTTCTAAAAACAAAATGTTTAACCAAAAAAATAAAATTATGAAAATTAGAAATTTAATAGTAACGATAGCATTTATGTTCGTAACTGTATTCGCTTTTTCTCAAAATAAAGATGATATGCGTGTTATGAAAGATGCAGATAAGGCAATTTCAACTTTAAAAAGTTCAGATAAAGGATTAAATAAATTTTTTAGTAACGCTTCTGGCTATGTTGTCTTTCCTAATGTTGGTGAAGCCGCATTAATTGTTGGAGGTGCTTCGGGTAATGGTGTGGTATATGACAATGGTGTAGCCATAGGAATGTCTGATGTAAAAAAAATAGATGTTGGGCTGCAAGCCGGAGGTGAGGCTTATACACAAGTCATCTTTTTTGAAACAGATGATGCACTTAATGAGTTTAAACAAGGTAACTTTGAGTTTTCGGCTGAAGCAAAGGTTGTCATTGTAGAAGAAGGAGCTAGCAAAGCTGCTAATTACGATGATGGTGTTGTCGTTTTTATTCATCCTAAAGCAGGTGCAATGGCAGATGTTTCTATAGGTGGTCAGAAATTTAGCTACTCAGAATTTTAAATTAAACCAAAAAATTTAATATTAAAAAAAGCCGATTTTTATAGTCGGCTTTTTTGTATTTTTAATTCTTGTAATATCTCAAAACATTTTAGGGAGGAGATATGATATTGATGTGATGCTATTTTAATTAGAATAGACATTAATTATGTAATACATACCACGATGAAATTATTTTTAAAGTTTGATTACACTACGGTTTGTAATAGAGTTATTGAAGAACAGCTCAAAATGTTTAATTTTAAGTATCAGCAGACCGCTTTTGGAGAAATAGAACTGTTAGAAAAAGTAACGAGCAAGCAACTTCAAGAATTTAATAGTAGTATTGAAAATTACGGTATTTCTCTTATTGAAGATTCTAAAAAAATAATGGTTCAAAAAATTAAAGATGTTATAAGAGATATGGTCCTTAATAAAGAAAATGATGTCATTGTGAAAACGTCAGTATTTCTTTCCGAAAAATTGAATCACAACTATAGTTATTTATCCAATCTGTTTTCTGAAGTGACTTATACGTCTATAGAAAATTACGTGATTTTGCAAAAAATAGAATATACAAAAACATTACTGGTGAAGCAAGATTTATCGCTTACCGAAATAGCCTATAAACTCAATTACTCTAGTGTGGCGCATTTAAGTAAGCAGTTTAAAAATACAACAGGAATAACACCATCTGCTTTTCAGCGTATAGTAGCAAAGCGAAAAGAAAGCCATTTACAATAATTTATTAGGTTTTATAATTATGATAAAAGAATATATGAAAATAGCCTTAGCGGACGATGATGAAGATGACAGATTCTTTTTCACAGAAGCCTTCGATGAGTTAAAGGTAAAAAGTAAAGTCTCTACTTTTAAAGATGGCATTGAACTAATGCATTATTTAGAACAAGCCGAAAATGAACTTCCAGATTTGTTGTTTTTAGATTTAAATATGCCTAAAAAATCAGGGATTTCTTGCTTACAAGACATCAAAGCTAATAGTAGATTAAAAGATTTAGTTATTGCTATTTATTCCACATCTTCTTCTGAAGAAGACGTAGAACACACCTTTGTTCTTGGAGCTAATATTTATATAAAGAAACCTAATGATTTTGAAAAATTAAAGAAAGTACTTTCTGAAGTGGTCACTACAAATTGGCAATACATAACAAGTGGCTTAAATAAAGATAATTTTTTATTACGCTTATAAATGATAAGAATAACTCCTAGTAAACTTTTAAAAATTGTATTTGGTGTAGGCCTTTTTGTGATATTATGCATTGGTGGTTTTACATATAAACATATTCAAGAACTTTCAGAGTCTACTGAGGAGGTTAACGATACCCAAACTTTACGAACTGAGTTAGAACATATGGTATATAACCTTAAAGAAGCCGAAGTAGGTCATAGAGGTTTTTTGCTAACTCACGATTCTTTATTTCTAAAACCTTATCACGAAAGTCGATTAAAAATAGATCAAAACCTTAAAAGGTTAGATACGTTAATTGTTAAGGATAAAGCTCAGCGAGAAAATCTAAACCAACTAGAACAAGATATAGTTAAACGATTTATAATATTTAATAAATCTTTAAACATTGCCACAGACGATGAAATATTGACAAAAGACATCTTATTGTTGCTGCATGAAGGAAAAATAAAAATGTCGCGTATACGTAACGATATATCTGTAATGTTAGAATTAGAAAACAAATTACTACATGAACAACAGAAAAAAAATGAAGAAGCAATTGGTATTACACCTTTGTTTTTATACAGCATATTAATTCTTACCTTATTGCTTTTATTGTTGGCTTATGCTAAAATTAACAAAGATCTTATGGTTCTAAAAAAAACGAATAAGGATCTTAAAATATTTAAAACATTAACAGAACAGGCCGAAATAGTTAGTAAAAGCGGTACATGGATGTGGAAAATAAAAGACAATACATATCACTTTTCAGATAATTTGTATAAACTATTAGGTACAGAGCCGCAATCTTTTGAACCAAACTTAGAAAGTATTTTTAAATATGTACACGAAGATGATGCTGAAGATTTGAGGCAAGAAATAAGCAATATGATAAAAAACGAAGACTTACCTTTTGTAACCTTTCGTATTGTGCAACCAAACGGGGCAACTAAACATCTTAAAGCACATGCAAAGCTTATTGATATTGGGTTTGAAGAAAAACAATTATTAGGAGTTGCTGTAGATGTCACGGATGAGTTTGATAGTTTTAATCTTATTCAAGAACGCAACCAAGAATTAGAACGTAATAATAAAGAACTGTCTGATTTTAATTATGTAGCCAGTCATGATTTACAGGAGCCACTAAGAAAAATACAAACTTTTATTTCACGATTAGAAACTAATGATGGTGAACAAATTTCAGAAAAAGGACAATTTTACATATCTAAAATAAAGTCATCTTCAGCTAGAATGCGAATGTTAATCGAAGATTTACTACAGTATTCACGCACTAATAATGCCGACAAAGATTATGTGAATACCAACATAAATATGCTATTAGAACACGCTAAACACGAACTCTCTGATAGTATAGAAAGTAAAGGTGCTATTATTACTAATGATAACCTGCCAAATCTTGAAGTTGTTGCATTTCAGATACAACAATTGTTTATCAACCTAATTAGTAATTCTCTCAAATATTCCAAAGAAGGTATAGCACCTGTAATAAATATCTCGCATCAAGAAGTGCGGACTAATACGGTTAAAGACATAGAGAAATCACTCTTCAAATATCACCATAAGATCTCATTTAAAGACAATGGTATTGGTTTCGAACAAGTTTATGCTAAGAATATATTTGAGCTTTTTAATAGGTTACATGGAAAAACTGAATATTCTGGAACAGGAATAGGCTTGGCCATTTGTAAAAAAATAGTCGAAAACCATAATGGTGTAATCGTTGCAGAAGCAGAACCAAACATCGGTACTACAATTACCATTTATTTGCCATTTTTAAAATAGTATAATATATTTTTAAAATTGTATAATAGAAACCACCTTCTATTACTGACATTTGTTCTAAGTAATTTAACAGTATTATATTCAGCTACTTCTCTTATTAAGTCCTCTGTTTTGTTAAAGCCTTAATTAAAATGTATACACGTTATGAAAACTTTTCTTAGCATTATATTGGTGTTATTAATAATTCTTTGGGCACTTGGTTATTTTGTTTTTATGTTTACATCGGCAATTCACTTTCTATTGCTAATTGCTGCCGTTGTCTTATGGCTATTAAATAAGAAATTTAACGACAATTAGAGCTCATAACTTCTCAATGCTTTAGTGATTACTGATTTTAATTACCGCTCTTAAATTGTAAACACTTTATTTTCAGGTCTCTTATAAGACATTAATCAATCAAATAATCGATTTATTATGTTTTGTTTAACAATAAAACTGAATGTTGTAACAAAACCTCAGAATTGTATAACACATAACCTGCCTTTGTGTCTTTACTTTGTAGTATCAAAAACTAAAACTAAAATTCTTAATGAAAATTACAAAATCACACATCAAAAAGCAATTCGCTAAAGTGGGAAGAATATTCCCGAAACCAATTCTTGGCGGAGCTGTACTAGCGGATTCTAAAAATAGTAAGAAATAAAGAATTTAATGCAACCGCAACAAACTACAAACTAATCAATGTCTAACCAAAAATCAGTACTCATGAAAACCATAGAAATTAAAGCAAATAATTTACAGTCAATGTTTACCACGCTAAAAAGAAAGATAGGCGGTACATTTACTTTACAACGAAATGAAGGTGAGCTACACATTGATAGCACGTTTGGAAAAGGTATCATTAGAGGTATAGAATTAGAGCGCAATACGACCTTTGTTGAGTTTGATCTAAAGTTTAATGAAGATGTTGAATTTATTTTCGCAAGTCCACAACAATCAGTGGTTAATTTTCTGTATTGTGCAGAAGGTAAATTGGCTCATGCATTTAATAGTGACAAAACGAAAAAAACAGTAGAAACTTTTCAAACAGGAATTGCTGCAAATATGGTATCAGAAAAAAATCATATTTATTTTTATAAAGATGTATTTGTGAATTCTACATTAATTTCGGTGAATACTTCAAAATTAAGTACATCAAAACATCGTATTAATAAAATGGTATCTGAAATTTTTAATACAGATACTTCCAATGACTATAGTTTTGTTGGCTCTTATAATTTAAAAATTGCAGATAGTATTAAGCAGTTACAAGCAATAAAGCAACAGGGAGTTGTGAGAACATTGTTAATTCAAGGTTTAGTTAATCTTATACTAGCTTTAGAAATAGAGCAACATTCTTTAGATATGAAACGTGCAGAGCAGCCTAAAGGTTCGCTAACTGCTTACGAGTTAAAACAAGTAAAAGAATTGTCAGATTATATTAATAATTTCCCAGAAACTAATCTGAATGTCATTGAGTTGGCCGCAAAAATAGCTTTAAGTCCGGCAAAAGTACAAGAAGGCTTTAAGCTTATGCATGGCAAAACTTTAAATAGTTATATACGTTTTGTAAGAGTGAAAAAATCTGAAGAACTTATTAAAACGACAGATTTAAATATTTCAGAAATAGTGTACTCATTAGGATTCTCTAGTAGAAGTTATTTCTCTAAAATTTTTAAAGAGCAATACAATTGTTCACCAATAAATTACAAACAAAACATTAAGTTAGCTGCAACAGCATAATTATATATCCAAAAGTGGTTGTGAAAAATTATAATTTAAGATTTTTCACAACCACTTTTATTAAGAACGCATTTAAGTATTTAAATGAGTTCTTTTTTTATTTATAGGAATAAATATCGTCAAATTTATATTTTTGAATTATGAACGATAACTTTACAAATGAATTTTTCGGTATAGGAATCCAAAATGGTAAAACACCTGAAAATCTAGGTGTCCTTTGGAGATCTGCTCAAAACCTTGGAGCGAGTTTTATTTTTACTATTGGTAATCGCTATGCTAAACAAGCATGTGATACACACAATGCCGTAAAGTCAATGCCTTATTTTCATTACGATACTTTTGAAGATTTCTTTACTAATATCCCAAAAGGAGCAAGACTGGTTGGTGTAGAGTTAACCGAAGATGCTGAGGCTTTAGAAACGTTTAAGCATCCAAGACGATGCGTGTACTTGCTTGGAGCAGAAGATCATGGCTTGTCTAAACAAGCCATTGAGAAAAGTCATTTTTTAGTTAAGTTTAATTCCCAATTAAGCCTTAATGTGTCCGTTGCAGGTAGTATTGTAATGTACGATAGAGGTATCGCTAAACCAAGAGTTTAATAGTAATCACTAGATACAAAACACAAAAAAACCTTGAACGTTCAATTCAAGGTTTTTTTAATTTATTTTTAGTTTAAAATCTATCCATTCATAGAAATTAAGAACTCTTCATTATTTCGGGTTTGTTTAAAGCGATCATTAATAAATTCCATCGCTTCAACCGGATTCATATCTGCAAGATACTTACGCATTACCCACATTCTCTGAATAGTATTCTCGTCTAATAATATATCATCACGTCTTGTGCTCGATGATGTTAAATCAATAGCTGGGAAAATACGACGGTTAGAAATCTTACGATCTAACTGAAGCTCCATGTTACCAGTTCCTTTGAATTCTTCAAATATAACTTCATCCATTTTAGAACCAGTCTCTGTTAATGCTGTTGCAATAATGGTTAATGAACCACCATTTTCGATATTACGAGCAGCACCAAAAAAGCGTTTTGGTTTGTGTAGAGCATTGGCATCAACACCACCAGAAAGAATCTTTCCAGAGGCTGGTTGAACCGTATTATAGGCTCTTGCTAAACGTGTAATAGAATCTAATAAAATCACTACATCATGGCCACATTCTACCAATCGTTTCGCTTTTTCTAAAACGATATTAGCAATTCTAACATGCTCATGCGCTTCTTTGTCAAATGTAGACGCAATGACTTCGCCACGAACGTTACGTTGCATATCCGTAACTTCTTCAGGACGTTCATCAATTAATAAAATCATTTGATAAACTTCAGGATGGTTCGCTGCAATAGCATTTGCAACATCCTTAAGAAGCATTGTTTTACCTGTTTTTGGTTGCGATACAATCATACCACGTTGTCCTTTACCTATTGGTGAGAACAAATCCATAATACGTGTAGAAATCGTCGCTTGTTTTTCTGCTAAATTAAATTTCTCTTGTGGAAATAATGGAGTTAAATGCTCAAAAGCAACTCTATCTCTAACAACGTTAGGGTTTTGGCCGTTAATTTTACTGACCCTAATTAATGGGAAGTATTTTTCACCTTCTTTTGGTGGTCTTACATGCCCAAGAACCGTATCACCTGTTTTTAATCCAAATAATCTAATTTGAGATTGCGATACATAAATATCATCTGGAGATGACAAATAGTTATAATCCGAAGATCGTAAAAAACCATAGCCATCTTGCATGATATCTAAAACACCCTCACTTTCAATAATCGCATCGAATTCAAAGTCTGGCTCACGATAGCGATTTCTGCTATCCTTGTTGCCATTGTTTTTAGAATTGTTGTTGTGTGAGTTATTATCTTTAGAACGTGATGGCCTGTTGTCCTTATTCTGAGAACGTCTTTTGTCGTCCTTTCGAGGATTTGGCTTCTTTTGATCTTGAGATTTATTATTGGATTTATCAGTATTCGTTTTATCCTCTTTAGGTTTGTTTTCTTGTGGCTTACGCTCTTGAGGTTTGCGAGGTTTAGGCTTGTCTTTAGCTTGTGGTTTAGCTTTTGTGCCTTCCTCTTTATCTGTAAACTCTAAGGATTTTTGGTCCTTTTGGTCCTTAGTGTCTTTTGGCTTTTGTGGAACTCGAGCACGCTTTTTGGTCGGTTTATTCTCCGGTTGTTTTGGTGCTGAAGTAGTTTCGGTATCGACTTTGGCCTTTACTGCACTAGGATTTGCAGCTTGGTAATCTAAAATTTGATAAACCAAGTCTAATTTTTTTTGTGTACGGTATTTTGGTACCTTTAGTTGTTTTGCTATTTCCTGTAATTCTGGAAGTTTTTTAGCTTTTAACTGTGAAATTTCAAACATTCGTATGTTGTATATGTATTATAATTTTGATATTATTAATTCAATATTTTCTAAATGAAATAAAAAGAAAAAAAGTGAGATTAATTTGGAAGATTAGAACGATGCAACTCAGTATGTTACTTCTTTCTATTGCAATAATACAATTTTATTTTAAATTAATTTCTATCTTTTTAAAAAATAAACTACTAATTTTGCATTCGTTTTAGAGTTAAAGATATGATTCAACGCATTCAGACCTTATATTTGTTTTTAGCAGCTGTGATTTCAGCTGGCTTAATATTCGTGTTTCATTTGTGGACAAACAATGACGATGTAAAAATTTACGCACTAGATAATTATTTGTATTTAGGTTTATTTTTAGGATCGGCTTTATTATCTTTGGCTTCGATTTTTAGATTTAAAGACAGAAAATCCCAGTTTATTTTGGGACGACTCAATATAGTATTAAACTTTATTTTACTAGGAATCTTTGTATATCAATCGCTAAACTTATCTGGAGAAATTAACGTTTCTGAGAAAGGTATTGGGATTCTTCTTCCTATTTTTTCTATTGTGTGTTTAGTCTTGGCTAACAAGGCTATTAAAAAGGATGAAGAACTTGTAAAATCTGTAGATCGATTACGATAGACCTAAAATCTTAGTAGTATTAGTGTGAAAAACCCAAACGCTGCCGTTTGGGTTTTTTTTATTTTTATTTATCGCTTTTCAAACTCTATAACTTCTAAATCTTTTATTTGTTTTCCATCAATCTTAAACCGTAACATGGTTCTTACGTTATGAAAGCCATGTTTGCCTACTGCGCCAGGATTCATGTGTAGTAAATTTAGCTTTTTATCTGGCATTACTTTTAATATATGAGAATGGCCAGTAATAAAAATATCTGGCGGATTGTTAAGTAATGCGTCTCGCACCTTGTTATTATATTTAGGAGGATAACCACCAATATGTGTAATCCAAACACTGACGTCTTCACACATAAATCTGTTATGAAGCGGAAATTCTACACGTACTTTGGTATCGTCAATATTGCCATACACTGCTCTTAAGGGTTTAAGTTTTTTTATACGATCAGTAACGTTTAAATCACCAATATCACCTGCATGCCACACTTCATCTGCTTGTTTAACATGTTTTAAAATGGCATCGTCTATGTAACTATGTGTGTCTGATAAAAGGAGTATTTTTTTCAAGAAAATGTTTGATTTAATTCGAAATTACGTTTCAAGTAAGTATTACTATTGCTTTTTCGATTCTAAATAATACGTTAATGAGATTCCTGCGTTCACAGGAATAGAGTAACTTTGCACTTTAACAAAAGTAAGATTTCTATTGCGATTTTTCATTGAACTTTCATATAATGGTAAAGCCTATCATGGTTGGCAAAATCAACCTAACGCTATTTCGGTACAAGAAGTATTAGAAAAAGCATTGTCTACCATTTTGAAAACCGATATCTCAGTTATGGGTGCAGGTAGGACAGATTCAGGTGTGCATGCCTCACAAATGTTTGCGCATTTTGATTATGAAGGTGATTTTAAGTCCATAGATATCGTTTTTAAACTCAATTCGTTTTTACCAAAAGATATTGCGGTTAGTGCTGTATTTGAAGTTAAACCAGAAGTACATGCTAGGTTTTACGCAACGAGTAGAACGTATCACTATAAAATTTCTACGTCTAAAAATGTATTTAACTACGATTTTGCATATCAAATACAATTGCCTTTAGATATAGATGCGATGAATGAAGCTTGTAAGATCTTATTTCAGTATAAAGATTTTCAATGCTTTTCTAAGACAAATACAGACGTAAAAACGTATAATTGTGAAATAAAAGAAGCGCATTGGACAAAAATTAATGACCAACTTGTCTTTACAATCACAGCCGACCGATTTCTAAGAAATATGGTTAGAGCGATTGTTGGCACTATGGTGAATATTGGTTTAGGAAAAATGAAAGCTGAAGAATTACACGCAGTTATTGCTTCAAAGAGTAGGAGTGAAGCTGGATTTTCAGTACCAGCACACGGCTTGTATTTAGTGAAAATTGTGTACCCTGAAAGTATAAAAAATTATTAAAGTGATTTCCGTTTTTACGGAAAGTAGATACCGAAAATAGTTCGGCATAAGATGGCAGAAAAAGGTAAAAAAATATTTGATGTTTCGTTGTTTAAACGATTATTGCAGTACATAAAACCGTATCGAACGGTTTTTTTAGTGTCATTAATATGCGTAATTGGCTTGGCACTTTTTGGTGCTTTTAGACCGTATGTATTAAAGGAGGCTATAGATGTTAAAATAGCTAATAAGGAGTACAATGGGTTTGTGGTTTATATGCTCATAATGTTAGCCTTATTGGTGTTAGAAGTCGTTTCGCAATTGCTCTTTATTTATTATGCGAGTTGGTTAGGACAATCTGTGGTTAGAGATATCAGAGTTAAATTATTTAAGCACATGCTTAAATTTAAAATGACCTATTTTGATAAATCATCTGTAGGTGTTTTAATCACAAGAGCCGTTACAGATATGGAGCGTATTGCCGATATATTTGGACAAGGACTCTTTATGATTTTTAGTGATGTGTTAAAAATGTTGGTCGTTGCTGGTTTTATGTCTTTTATAAACTTAAAGTTAAGTCTTATTGTTTTTACGACCATGCCAATAGTTTTGTTTGCTACTAAAATTTTTCAGAAGTATATGAAAATTGCTTTTGAAGATGTACGTACCGAAGTTTCAAACTTAAATTCCTTTGTGCAAGAACGTGTCACAGGCATGAAAATTCTACAATTATTTACACGAGAAGATGTAGAGTATAAAAAGTTTAAAGCCATTAATGAACGTCATAAAAAAGGATGGTTAAAAACGGTTTGGTATAATTCTATTTTCTTTCCTATTGCTGAATTTTTAGCCTCTTTAACCATGGCCATGGTAATTTTGGTTGGTGGCTTTGATGCCATTTCAGGAAGTGGAGGAACCACCTTAGGAGAGTTAATTTCTTTCACCATGTTTATTCCTATGTTATTTAGACCTTTAAATCAAGTAGCGAATAAGTTTAATACCCTTCAAATGGGAATGGTTGCTGCAGATCGTGTTTTTAAAGTGCTAGATACAAGCTCTAATATTGATGATTCTGGTACTATTGAAGCCAATCACTTTAAAGGCACAATAGCATTTGAAGCTGTTCGATTCGCTTATATTAAAGATGAAGAAGTATTAAAAGGAATTTCGTTTAATGTTGAAGCAGGTGAGACGGTTGCCATAGTTGGTGCAACTGGAGCTGGAAAATCGACCATCATTAATTTATTAAATCGTTTTTACGATATTAATTCAGGAACCATTAAAATTGATGATACTGATATTAAGGATATGACGATTAGTTCGCTTAGAAGTCAGATTGCGGTTGTATTACAAGATGTATTTTTGTTTGCAGATACTATTCTTAATAATATTACCCTAAATAGCGAGGATATTACCGAAGACGATGTGGTAAATGCGGCAAAGGCTATTGGAATTCATGATTTTATTTCAAGTCTTCCAAATGGCTATCAATACAATGTGAAAGAACGTGGTGTCATGTTATCTTCTGGTCAGCGTCAATTAATTTCGTTTTTAAGAGCATATGTAACCAATCCTAGTATTTTAATTTTAGATGAAGCGACCTCTTCTGTAGATTCACATTCCGAACAATTAATACAAGATGCCACCGATAAAATAACAAAAGGCAGAACTTCAATTGTAATTGCACACCGATTGGCAACGATACAACAGGCCGATAAAATTATTGTCATGGATGCTGGTGAAATTGTTGAAATTGGGACACACAAAACCCTTTTAGAAAAAGAATCGGGATATTACAAAAAACTATATGAAGTCCAGTTTCTGAAAGCTGAGGCGGTTTAATCTATTGGTTACTTAGCGTGTTCTATCGAAGCTTTTTAGAACTTCAATAATGTTTTTGCATAAAGGCAGAATCTTTATATAGTAATGCCACAACAACGTTAACAGTAGTCATCTAGTTCTTCAAGTTGCGTATGGCAGTTTTTACAATTCATTTTTATATTTTGAAATTGCCACTTAGATATAATATTAAAAAGAGTAACATTATTGCAATAAAATAGATAACCACGTATACGAACATTACCATTAAAAACTTGGCGAAAGTACTCCAGAAATCTTCATTAAATACTTTTTTTAATACGTAAGCCAAATAGATGAAGGTAGGTAAGCCAAGAAGACTAGATACAATTAGATAATTCATACCTGTCACTAAGAATAATATGCTTAAGACCGCAGTTATTATGATGATTTGAGCGGAGTAATATAGGTTTAAAACTAAATGTTCTGTAAAATTAAAACGTCTATCGCCTAAAATAAGATATACAAGCCATGTTGCTAACGCAGATACAGGAACACCTAAAATATAAATTAAACCTTGATATTTTGTGAACAAATCTGAATTAAAACCTGGTAAAGGATTAATATCTTTTTCTGGATTGATAAAACCTGGCGTAAAATCTAATGCGTCTTTAAAAAATGTAGTTATTAAAAATACCTGAATACCAGCAAGAGTTAAAGAAATTGCAAAATACTGAAGAACATCAATATATTTTTTTCGTGTACCATTAATGTAACCAATAATTACAGATTCAGGTTGTTTAAATAGATCAAAGAAAGTGCGAAAAAATTTATTGTCAATCGAAATAAACTGTTCATTAACTTGTTGTGCAATTATTTTAGGCTGAAGTCGATTATTAATTATTTTTGCACCACATTCATCACAAAATTTTTGTGTGTCTTTAAGGCTGTTATCGCAGTTTTTACATCTCACTAGCCTAAATCTTCTTTAATTTTTTGAGTTAATTCGCTAGTGTTTTTAAAGATTACAAATTCACCATTTTTTATATATGAAATCTGACCTGTTTCTTCACTTACACAAAGTGCAATCGCATCTGTTTTTTCGGTAATACCAATGGCAGCTCTATGGCGTAAGCCAAAACGCTCTGGTATGTGTTTTTCGTTGTTAACAGGAAGAATAACACGTGTCGCTTTTACAACATTGTTGTCTATTATAATAGCTCCATCGTGTAATGGGCTGTTTTTAAAAAAGATACTTTCTATTATAGGTTGCGAGACTAAGATATTCATTTCGTCTCCTGTATTGGTTAGAAAGTCTAAGTTATTGTTACGTTCAAGTACAATTAAAGCTCCTGTATTTGAAGCTCCCATTTTGTTACAAGCATTAATAATGGCATCAACATCTGTTGTGGTTTGATCGTCGTTTTTAAGGAATTTAAAATTTTTAAAAAGATT
Organism: Winogradskyella marina; assembly: GCF_015645385.1. GTDB lineage: Bacteria > Bacteroidota > Bacteroidia > Flavobacteriales > Flavobacteriaceae > Winogradskyella > Winogradskyella marina. The sequence goes on along the minus strand of NZ_JADOET010000001.1, from coordinate 101,798 downwards.
ACGTTTGCCTCCAATATTAGTAGAGCCAACCATTAACAGAAACTTTCTAATCTCAGGTTGAAACACCACGATTAGTGCAATAATTCCAACTTTCATAAAACCATCAAAAATGCTATAAAGCATGTACATGTTGAGGTAGTCGGTTAATCGCCAAGCAAAATAGATAATAAGAATACCAATAAAAATATTGATGGCAACGGTTCCTTTTACAAGTTTGTAAATGTAGTAGAGTAGGATAGCCACGAGGAAGACATCCACAAAATCTATAAATCTAAAATCCCAAAGTTGTAAGTTTTCCAAAAGGTAGGTGTTTCTGCTAATTTAAGAATTTATGTTTAGTAGTGAAGAAAAAATTATAATTGTTGCCCCAGTTTTATTTGATAAATAAAAATTCACACACTTAAATTCCCTTAAAGCGGATAATCCAAGGAAGTTTAATTAGTCTGTTGTCCCCTTGAGGGGACTTTAGGGGTGTTTTTCTATTTAATAAATATATTCATTGAAATCCACCGAAATTAAATCTGAATTATATGATATAATTTTTCTTTTAATAGTTATATACTCTTGAAATGATAAACTCTTATTGAAATAAAGTTGTAAATGAATACCGATAAAATTAATTTCTGTTAACTTATCAAGTTCATTTTTTAAATTATCGATGTTGAATTGTTGTTTACCAATTTGAAATTGGTTCTTTTCATCGAAAACTAAAGGAATTGTTGATTGAGCATGGAAACCTGCCTTACTCATTAAGTTTTCTTTTGTGGGCAGATTGTATTTGTGATATACAGTATCAATTTTAATTTTTTCATTAAATACTACATCCGTAAACTCCAAAAATCCTAAATTCTGAATACTAGTATCATTACAAGTAAAATAATTTTTAGCATCCTCATTTTTATGCATTTTAGCGTTGCGCTTTTTTTCTTGCATCATTATAATTTTAGGAATGGCTTGTTTTAATGTTAAGCGCTTATCCACATTCACTAACCAATTGGTAGTACTAATTAAGTTTTTTCGATTTAATAACGTAGAATCTGGTTCTGTTTCATCATAAAATATATATGCAGGCGAAACGTCTAAAACTTCCGTGACTGTCGCATTTTCAATTTCAGGTAGTAATAAGGTGCGTTCGTTGTTGCAACTGAACAGTAAAAGAATAGTAAGTAAATAGATGTAGCGCATTTTTTTGTAATAATTTAAGATTTTATTTTTTTATTTCAGACAGACTTGCAAGGTTATGAAAACCTTCTAGACCTTAGGTTAAGACTTGTTTAGCTGATTAAAAAGGGTGACACATTCCATAGCTTCCTTCACATCATGCACACGTAAAATTTTAGCACCTTTCTGTAAAGCAACCATGTGCAAAGCCGTTGTTCCATTCAGTGCGTCTTCAGCAGTTGAGTTTAATGTTTTGTAAATCATGGATTTTCTTGATACTCCAGCTAAAAGAGGTTTGTCTGTAAGTTGCAGCAATTCCATTTGGTTTAACAATTCAAAATTTTGTGTTCTCGATTTTGCAAACCCGAATCCAGGATCTATAATAATATCATTTATTTTGTCTTGGTGTGCAGCTGCGATACGTTCCGCAAAATAGGCGATGACTTCTTTGGTTAAGTCTTTATAATCTGTTTGTTGCTGCATGTTTTTTGGATTTCCTCTCATGTGCATCATAATATAAGGAACTCCTAATTTTCCAACGGTAGACAGCATGTTATCATCGAGCTGTCCTGCAGAAATATCATTAATTAATGCAGCACCAGTTTCAATACTTCGTTTGGCGACGTCACTTCTAAACGTGTCTATAGAAATTAATGCTTCAGGGAAATGTTTCAGAATTAATTCAATTATTGGAAGTACACGTTTTAATTCTTCTTCTTTACTAACGTCATCTGCATGTGGTCTAGAACTATAACCACCAATATCAATAAAAGTTGTTCCAGCGTTCAGCATAGTTTCAACTTGGGTCAAAACCTCAGAGTCGTTCTTGTATTTTCCACCATCAAAAAACGAATCTGGAGTGATATTCAAAATTCCCATCACTTTTGGAGTGGATAAATCGATAAGTTGGCCTTTGCAATTTATAGTCATTTCTTCGTTTAAGATTCAAAATTTAAAATTCAAAGTTGAACTAAATTCTTAAAAACTTTGAATTTAGATCGTAGAACTTTGAACTCTTAACTATTTGTCCGAAATTTACGGAAATTTACGCGATAATCGCGATTTGTAAATTTCTAGTGATTCGTTATGCTATTTATTTGGAAACGCAAATACTTAAGTAATACCTTACAAGAAAATATTTTTTAATAGATGCAAGATACTTCAAAACAATACGATACTATTATCGCAAAATGTAGAGCGCTTTTTGTCAATAAAATGAGTGATTATGGTAGTGCATGGCGTATTTTAAGATTGCCATCATTAACCGATCAGATTTTTATAAAAGCACAACGCATAAGAGGTTTGCAGCAAAATGCCGTTAGAAAAGTAGATGAAGGTGAAGTAAGTGAGTTTATAGGTATTATTAATTATTGTATAATGGCGTTGATTCAGTTAGAAAAAGGCGTTGTAGAACAACCCGATTTAAATACTGAAGAGGCTGCGAAACTTTATGATGAAAAAACGGCACTCACAAAACAATTAATGCTCAATAAGAATCACGATTATGGTGAAGCTTGGAGAGATATGCGTGTAAGCTCCTTGACCGATTTAATTTTACAGAAATTACTACGCGTTAAGCAGATTGAAGATAACGCAGGTAAAACAATTGTTAGCGAAGGGATTGATGCCAATTACCAAGACATGATTAACTATGCGATTTTTGCTTTAATTCACTTAAACGAAGCTAATTAATTTGTCATTCCTGAGAAGGCAGGAATCCAGTTAAATATAAACAACCTTAAAGTAGGTTTCTGCTTTGCAGGAATAAAAAGAAATTATGAAATACATAGTACAACTTAGTCGAATTTTTACAGGAATATTATTCATCATCTCAGGATTCATTAAATTGAATGACCCATTAGGCTTTTCGTACAAACTTGAAGAGTACTTTGGTTCTGATGTTTTAAATATCGAATTTCTAATTCCGTATGCACTTGGTATTTCAGTGATTGTTGTGGTGTTTGAAGTGGTCTTAGGTGTGTTCTTATTAATTGGTTATAAACCAAAATTCACAGTTTGGAGCTTATTATTAATGATTATCTTTTTTACATTCCTTACATTTTATTCGGCGTATTTCGATAAAGTAAAAGACTGTGGTTGCTTTGGTGATGCCTTAAAATTAACACCTTGGGAGAGTTTTACAAAAGATGTCGTCTTATTGGTGCTGACTTTAATTTTGTTCATTGGTGTTAAACACATTAAGCCTATTTTTTCAAAATTACCAACAACTGTAATTGCGCTGTTGAGTTTTATTGCATCGCTTTGGTTTGGATACCATGTGTTAATGCATTTACCGTCTATTGATTTTAGAGCGTATGCCATTGGTAAAAATTTACCAGAGCAAATGGAAACACCTGAAGATGCTCAAAAACCAATTTTGGAATATACTTGGACTTTTAATGTTGATGGTGAAGAACAAGAAATTGTGACTAATGGAAGTTACCCAACTGTTGATGGTGAGTTTATTGGTGTAGAAACCAAAACTATTGACGAAGGTTATACACCTGCAATTCAAGATTTATCCATTGAATCTGAAGACGAAAACTTAACCGATTATTTCTTAGGGAAAGAAAAGTTAGTGATGATTACTATGTATAATGTAACCAAAGGTGAAGCCGAAGGTATGGCGAAGTTAAAACCCTTCACTGATGATGCCATAAAAAAGGGATACACTGTAATTGGTTTATCTTCTTCAGGACCTGCAGATAAAGCTCAAATTAAAGCAGATTATAACTTAAATTTTGATATTTATTTATGTGATGAAAAAGTGGTTAAAACTATTGTGCGTGCTAATCCTGGAGTAATAGTGTTAAACACAGGTACTGTAACACAGAAAGCTCATTGGAATGACTTAGACGATATTGAATTGTAGTTGACATGTTGAGTCTGCTGTCTCATTTTACAGATAAAATTATTTAATCTGAATTTGAAAATTATAATAACTAACTTTTTTGATACGATATTTATTTAACAAAATAGGTTACGCTTTCATCACTTTATTAGGTGTTATAACTGTCATTTTCTTTTTGTTTAATAAACTTGGTGATCCTGCAAAAATGATGTTAGGGCAAAACCAATCAGAAGAGCAAGTTATTGCTGTAAAAAAGAAATATGGATTTGATAAACCAATAGGAACCCAGTTTTTATACTACCTGAACGATTTATCGCCAATTTCATTTCACTCTACAAGAACAACAGGTCATTATACGTCGTTAGGAATAAATAAATACACGTATTCTAAACTTTTTTCAACAGACAAAATAGCTGTCGTATTAAAGTTTCCATATTTAAGAGAATCCTTTGCGAAACAAGGAAAAAAGGTCAGTCAGATTATTGGTGAGACCATTCCCAATACATTTGTTTTAGCTCTTTCTGCTATTATCATTGCGATTATTTTAGGTGTTGTTTTCGGAATTATTTCAGCATTGTATAAAGATACTTGGATAGATAAAACCATTCAGGTACTAAGTACGTTTGGTATGAGTGTGCCATCGTTTTTCAGTGCTATTTTATTTGCTTGGCTATTTGGTTTTGTGTTACATAAATACACCAATTTAGAAATGACAGGTAGTTTATATGAACTCGATGATTTTGGTGAAAAAATGAGCATTCAATGGAAGAACTTAATCCTACCAGCAATCGTACTTGGTATTAGACCATTAGCAGTTGTAATTCAGTTAATGCGAAATTCACTTTTAGAAGTGTTAAATCAAGATTATATAAGAACAGCAAGAGCCAAAGGATTGAGCGAGTTTAAGGTGATTAAAAATCATGCTGTAAAAAATGCATTGAATCCTGTAGTTACAGCTATTTCTGGTTGGTTTGCCTCTATGTTAGCCGGAGCCGTATTTGTAGAATACATTTTTGGTTGGAATGGTTTAGGGAAAGAAATTGTAAACGCACTTAATACATTAGACTTGCCCGTAATTATGGGAGCTGTATTAGTCATTGCTATAATATTCATTACAATTAATATTTTGGTAGATGTAATTTACGCGTGGTTAGATCCTAAGGTGAAGCTATCATAACGAAATACTTACTGTAGTCAATTTACTTTCACCTTTATTATGTTATTTTTGTGTACTAAAATTAAAAATTCAATATACTTATATTATGAGAAAACATATCGTAGCCGGAAACTGGAAAATGAATAACGATTTACCTCAAACGGAGCTTTTAATAGCAGATTTATTAAAGCAAAACCAAACATCAGATGCTGAGGTGATGATTGCACCGACGTTTACCAACTTATGGCAGGCGTTTGAATCTTTAAGACAAGAGTCTGTAGAGGTTATTGCTCAAAATATGCACTTTGCAGAAAATGGAGCTTATACAGGTGAGATTAGCGCAAGCATGCTAAAAAGTATAGGTATTAAAACTGTTATTTTAGGTCATAGTGAACGTCGTGCTTATTTTAACGAAACGGATGAATCTTTGGCTAAGAAAGTAGATGCTGCTTTAGCTAATAATATGCGAACTATCTTTTGTTTTGGTGAAGAATTAGCAGATAGAAAAGCTGAAAACCATGAGTCTGTTGTTGAAGGGCAAATTAAAAACGCACTTTTTCATTTAGAAGCCGACGCTTTTAAAAATATCGTTTTGGCTTACGAACCAGTTTGGGCTATCGGAACAGGTGAAACGGCAAGTCCTGAACAAGCACAAGATATGCATGCCTTTATCAGAAAAACATTAGCAAACAAGTATGGAAACGATGTCGCTGATTCTGTTTCGATATTATATGGTGGAAGTGTAAAACCAGGAAACGCCAAAGAGATATTTGGTAAGCCAGATGTTGATGGTGGATTAATTGGAGGAGCTGCTTTAAAAGCAGAAGATTTTTATGCGATTGTAAACGCATTCTAAAACCTTAATTTTATTCAGGCATAAAAAAAGTCCTTAAACAATTGTTTAATAGCAATTGTTTAAGGACTTTTTAGTGTCTAACATCTCGTTAACTCAATAAAGGTTGTTATATCCCTATCTCAACCTGAAAACGTAAATACCAATCATTAGATGTGCTAGAATCTATATAAGAATATTCACTATTGGTAATTTCAGCTTGTAATTTTAAAGCGTGTTCCCAAATGTATTTGGTGACACCAAGACTATACTGATTAGTTTGTGGTGTTAAAGCTTCTATATCTTTATGAGGTTCTTGGTAAGAATACCGTCCTACTAGCTCGTAATTACTTAAAAACATATAACTTAATTGGGTGTCAAAACCACTACCAGTAAAGACATATCTAGATTCTGACATGTCATCTGGATTTACAGTAATAGGATCATCAGAAATTCTATTCATATAAGCCGTTTGAAATGCCCAACCATTATATTTTACTATAGCATCTAATAATACAGATTGCATATCGCGTTTTTCAAATAAGTCCTCACCAATTGTTCCACGTGTTCGTCGCGCATTGTTATTGTAATGGTAAACACCAGATAGCATTAATTTTGGGGTGTCTTCTCGTTTTAAATCCCCTTCAAATAATGTTCCATTACTTTTAAAAGATCCAAAAGGAAAAAGTTCTAATCGACCAGTAAATGCTAATCCGTTATCGGGTTCTTTCGTCCAATTTCTACCTTCACCTGTACTAATGGCTGTTTTTATGTTGTATGATAGCTTGTCTTCAAGTTCATTTAAATAATAGACTTGTAATCCAAAATCCCTATCAATATTAAAGCGTGCATTGTTTATAGAACGATCGGTGAGTTGTAAAGCACCAGATGAGTTTATACGTTGCCTATTTCCAGGGAGTTTGGTTTGCCCGAAACCAATGTTCCAATGTTCATTAGGTCTGTAAAAGACGATAGCATCTCTAATAATGTTAAGGTTGTCTCCATCTTCAATAGCACCAACATCATTCGGTGAAAACGATAATTGCACAACATAAATAATACTAGGATCACCAACATAACCATCAAAACGTAAGCGCATACGTCTTATCATAGCTTCGTAGCCGTCATCTTCCTCATCATTGTTTAAATAGGTTAATCTGTTTTGCATTCTAAAGCGAATGTTTAGCTTAAAAATACTGTCTGGTGATGTAATACCCAAACCTTTACCATAACTGTAATAAGGTAATGCAGATAATTTAATGTCGTTATTGTCTTGAGCAATAGCTATTTGAGATAACGCTAAAAATAGAATGCCTATAATATACTTGTTCATGTAAATGTTATTTTAATGCAAAAATAATAGTAACTAAATTAAGGATTAGTAAATTTGCAAAAAAAATATTAAATGTCTGAAATATATATTGGCTATACCTTTTGTGTAAAACCCTTACAGCCAGCTGTTGAGATTTTAATTGCTGAATTAGGATACGCAGGTTTTGAAAGTTTTGTTGAAAATGAACAAGGTGTAATAGCTTATATTCAAAAAGACGAATGGAATGAAAACATTCTAGATGATATTTATATTTTAAATTCAGACGAATTTGAGATTTCATACACGTTTGAAGACATAGAGCAAACCAATTGGAATGAAGAATGGGAGAAAAATTTTAATCCTATTGTCGTTGATGATGTGGTTTCCGTACGTGCTCCTTTTCATGAGAAACCAGATACTAAGTTCGATTTGGTTATTGAGCCTAAAATGAGTTTTGGAACAGGTCATCATGAAACGACACACATGATGATTCAACATATTCTAAAAAATGATTTTAAAGGTAAAACTGTTTTAGATATGGGTTGCGGAACAGGTGTTTTAGCAATTTTGGCAGAGCAGGTTGGTGCTCGTAAACTTGATGCTATTGATATAGATAACTGGTGTTATTTAAATAGTATAGAGAATGTAGAACGAAATGATTGTAAGCATATTTCGGTTTATGAAGGTGATGTTAAATTGTTAAAAGGTAAAAAATACGATACTATTATAGCAAACATCAACAGAAACATATTGTTAGCTGATATCTCAGAATATGCTAAGTGTTTAAATGAAAATGGGTCACTGTTTTTAAGTGGTTTTTACGAACAGGATATTCCAATAATTGAAGCAGAATGCAATAAACAGATGTTAAAATTAGAGGAAACTCTCCAAAAAGGGCAGTGGGTTTCATTAAAATTTATAAATTAGTAGTAATTAAAATAGAGTCTGTCAGACTAAGCGCATAAGAATTGCTTAAAAAGATATCTACTATGACTAAAGAAAAATATTCAGAAGAACTACTTCTGCAAGAAGAAGATTTAAAGCAAAACGAAATAGTATTATTTAATGACGAGGTCAATACTTTTGACCATGTTATAAATACACTTATTTATGCTTGCGACCACATGCCAGAACAAGCAGAGCAATGTGCCTTATTAGTACATTATAAAGGAAAGTGTACGGTTAAAACGGGGCCATACGAAGATTTAGAGCCACGGTGTTCCAAGCTTTTACAAGCCGGACTTAGTGCTGAAATAGTTTAAATAAAAATCCCACAATGCGTGGGATTTTTTATTTTTATAGACGGTTATATTCATATTCTCATATCAACAACGCGATTCTAGTAGTTACCCGTAGCGTAACAAGAAATCTAATAAATTAAAGGTTGCCCTTCGTGTCTCACCGGAATGACAATAGGTGCTTTCATCGTCATTCTGCCAACAGCACAACTCACAAAAGATATTACCTTTTTAGCTAATGCGTATACCTATCCATCAGCTGGATAGCCTAATTGCAATAATTTATTTTTCACAGCTTTAAAATCCGTTGTCTGATGATGACTTAAAACTTACTTCGTCGGTATCGTTATCAACTTTAACGTCAGAAACATCATGTAATTTAGATAATTAGTTGATGATAATGTTTGCATAACCACCACATTTTAAGTGTGTTTTTCGAAATCTTTAAGTTTATAATGTAGTAGGACAAACAAAATCGGTTGTCTTTAAGTCCGTGTTTTGAATAGCTCCAAATCCACCAGCAACATCAATAAGTTTGTCATAACCTCTAGCTTTTAATATGGATGCAGCAATCACAGAACGGTAACCACCTGCACAATGCACATAATAGGTTTTGTCTTTGCTTACTTCGCTCATCTTTTCATTGATATAGTCTAATGATAAGTGTTGCGCATCGACAATATGAGATGATAAGTATTCACCATCCTTACGAACATCTAAAATATTAACAGAATTTTCGTTTGCTCTTTTGGCAAGTTCTTCAGCCGAAATAGAATCTAATGTTTCAACATCTTTGCCTGCTTTTTTCCATGCTTCTAATCCACCTTCAAGATAGCCTAAGGTGTTATCATAACCAACACGAGAAAGTCTTGTTACAGCTTCTTCAGATTTACCTTCAGGAACGACTAAAACAATCGGTTGCTTTATATCTTTAATTAAAGCTCCAACCCAAGGTGCAAACCCTCCATTCAATCCAATAAAAATAGAATTAGGAATGTGGCCTTTTATAAAATCGGCTTGCGTTCTAACATCTAAAACCAAAGCCGACTCATGATTTGCCATGGCTTCAAAAGCCTCAGGATTGAGCGCAACATTACCAGTTTTTAAAACAGTATCAAAAGCATCATACCCCATTTTGTTCATCATGGCGTTTTTTGCAAAATACTGTGGAGGTGGAGCGATACCATCTAAAACTTCTTTTACAAATTCAGCTTTAGTCATATCTTCTCTCAGTGCATAGTTTGTTTTTTTCTGTTCGCCTAAAACACCAACCGTTTCTTTGCTGAGGTTTTTTCCACAAGCAGAACCTGCACCATGAGCAGGATAAACGATAACGTCATCTGCAAGGGGCATAATTTTATTTCGAAGCGAATCGAATAACATGGCCGCTAAATCTTCCTTCGTTAAGTCTGACTTAATAGCTAAATCTGGTCGTCCAACATCACCTAAAAACAACGTGTCACCAGAAAAAATAGCGTGATCTTTTCCATCTTCATCAATTAATAAGTACGTCGCAGATTCTAGGGTGTGTCCTGGTGTGTGTAACACTTTAATGGTCACATTACCTAATTTTAATTCTTCACCATCCTTAGCTGTATGAATGTCATATTCGGTTGTTGCTCCAGGACCAAATACGATAGTTGCACCAGTTTCTTTCGCTAAATCTACATGACCAGAAACAAAATCGGCATGAAAGTGTGTTTCTAAAATATATTTAATTTTCGCATTACTGTCTTTTGCCTTATCAATATATTGCTGTATCTCTCTAAGAGGATCAATGATAGCAACCTCACCTTCAGATTCAATATAATAAGCACCTTGTGCTAAACAGCCTGTATATAATTGTTCTATTTTCATTCTTTATGTATTTGTTTTACAAATTTACTAAACTTCATTTTTAGACATGTGATAATTATCACAAACTGTGTTAAAAGAGCTCTTTAAACAAGATGTATATTGCCATGACTATCGTAAAGTATCCAAAGCCTCTTTTTAAACGTTTGGCGCTTATTTTTTTTGATAATGCTAATCCTATAAAAATTCCAATAATAGAAATAAAGGTAAACGTAATTAAAAATTCCCAGTTGATATTTAGGGTTTTTAAATCGCCTAAAAATCCTATTAACGATTGTATGGCAATAATAAATAAGGATGTACTTATCGCTTTTTTAATCGGTAGTTTTACCAATAGAACTAATGCAGGTACAATTAAAAATCCGCCTCCAGCACCAACTAAGCCTGCTAATGCACCTATTCCAATGGCTTGTGTGCCAATTGCAAAATAGTGTGAGCTATCAAATTGTTTAACGGTATCTTCACTAATAACGTTTTTGGATTTAATCATTGACCAACCTGCTAATAGCATCGTAATAGAAAATATCAACATAATTAAAAGTGAATTGGTCAGTGAAAAACCACCTAGAGTAAAAATCACTTCTGGTAAGTTGGGTATAACTAAGCTTCTTACCATAAAAATTGTAATTATGGAAGGTATGGCAAATATGATAGCAGTTTTAAAATCAATACTATTTTTCTTTATGTTTCTAACGGTACCGACTAAAGCCGTACTACCAACAACAAATAGTGAATAGCCAGTAGCAACTATTGGACTGAAATTTAAAAAATATACTAAAATAGGCACCGTTAAAATAGAACCTCCTCCGCCTATTAGACCTAAAACAAGTCCAACAATTAGTGCGCCGATATAACCTAAAATCTCAACGAGTTCCATTTTAATGTGGTAATTTATCTTTTAATAATCCGTAAACATAAGTGCCTAATAATGCTGCAGCAATAACAATTAGAATTGAAAAAGCTCCTGTGCCAATTAGAATGTACATTGGTCCAGGACATGCACCAGATAAAGCCCAGCCTAATCCAAAGATTATACCTCCTAGCATATATCGGGTAAAACCACGGTCTTTTAAAGGTACTCTCAACGATTTGCCTTCTGTGGTTTTAATTTTTTTATTTTTTGAAAGTAAAAGGATAATAATACCTGTTGTAACGGCTGTTCCTATGATGCCATACATATGAAAGGATTGAAACTTAAACATTTCAAAAATGCGATACCACGATACAGCTTCAGACTTTACTAAAACAATTCCGAAGAAAATACCTACGCTAAAAAATTTTATATACTTACCCATAATTAAAAGAGAATTGGAAAAATAAGGTGAATCATAATTAAGCCTCCGACAAAGAAACCTATAACAGCAATAAGTGAGGGTAGTTGTAAACTACTTAATCCTGTGATGGCGTGGCCAGAAGTGCAACCACCTGCGTAACGTGTGCCAAAGCCAACAAGAAATCCGCCAACAACAAGAATAGAAATGCCTTTAATACTAAAGACGGCATCCCAACTAAATAATTCTGGAGGTAATAAGCTTTGCCCAACATCACTAAATCCAAGTGCAGACAAATCTTTTATAGTGGCTTCGCTCAAATCCATATTTATGGGGTTTGACAATAGATAGTGGGCAATAAAACCGCCAACAATAGCGCCTAAAACGACGACTAAGTTCCATTTATGGTTTTGCCAATCGTAATTGAAAAAGGCAACACGTTTTCCGGCTCCTCCTATAGCACACATAGTTCTAAGGTTAGATGACATCCCAAAGGTTTTGCCAAAATAGAGTAGTAGATACATAACGATTGCAATACATGGTCCGGAAACATACCAAGGCCAAGGTTGTAAAATATAATCCATAATTTTAATTTGATTCAATAAATAATAGGGTTCTGTAGTTTAGACTGTGCGTTAAAAGTTACTAAAATTCTAAGACAAGAATTTTGTTTCTTCCAAGTTCAATTTTATTCTCTCGCTCTAATTGTTTTAATAAACGCGAAATGACGACTCGAGACGTATTTAAATCTTCCGCAATTTCTTGGTGTGTGATTTCTAAACTGGTGGATGCAGATAACTTTACTTGATCTGTAAGGTATTTGAATAAGCGTTCATCCATTTTCATAAATGCGAGCGTGTCAATGGTTTCTAGCATTTCGTCAAATCGAATTTGATAACTTTGTAGTATGAAGTTTCTCCAGCTCTCATTAGAGTTAAACCACAATTTCATATTTTCAATAGGTATCATTATAACTGTTGCGTCTTCATCTGCAATGGCTCTAATTTTACTTACAGACTTAACCATGCAACAGGTTAATGACATGGCACATGTGTCTCCAGATTCTAAAACATACAGCAAAAGTTCATCTCCATCATTATCTTCGCGTAAAACTTTAATGTTTCCTTTGATTAAAAGTGGAATGAATTTTAAATCTTGACCAATATCTATAATAATATCTGCTTTTTTAAAAGATTTTAATAAAGCAACATTAGCTATATTATCGATTGTTTCTGAATCGAATAAGTAATGAAAAGGTTCGAGTAGTTCTTTTGAAATCATACTTCAAAAATAGTAATTTAAAAATTTGAATTAAATAGTTTGGCTATGATTTAATAAAAGTATTATATTTGCACCCACTTAAAACGGCCTCGTGGCGCAACTGAATAGCGCACTTGATTACGGCTCAAGAGGTTACAGGTTTGAATCCTGTCGAGGTCACTAGTGTTTATAAGGGTTTCAAGAAATTGAAGCCCTTTTTATTTATCTCTTTTTCACACTATTTACCCAAAAAATATAAAAAACCACGCAAGTCTAAAAAATGATTTACGTGGTTTTATAATGTATTTAGTTTGTGAAATGACCACTTATTCGTCTATCAATAAATTTAAATTTACTGTAATATTATCTCGTGTCGCTTTACTAAAAGGGCAAATTTCGTGTGCTTTTTCTACTAAGTCTTCACCTGTTTTTAAATCCACTCCTGGAATGTAACAATCTAAAGTGGCTTCTAAGAAAAAACCATCATCGTCTTTACAAAATCCTATGGTCGCAGATACACTTAATGCTTCGTTATCTATAGTTATCTTTTCGTTTTCAGCAATGGCTTGTATCGCTCCGCCAAAACATGCTCCGTAGGCAGCTCCAAAAAGTTGTTCAGGGTTTGTACCGTTTCCACCATCGCCTCCCATTGCTTTTGGCACGGAAAGATTATGATCTAAAGGACCATCTTCAGACGTAATATGTCCTGCTCTACCTCCTTCAGCTTTTGTGGTCGTTTCATATAATGTTTTCATAATTAATTGGTTTTTGTGTTAATGTACTAAAGATAATACGACAGAGCAGCCTAATAAAATCTATAGTCTTAAAGTTGTCTTAAACTTAGGATTGCAAATAAACGCTGTTTTGAGTATTCTTAATGCCTAAAGGCCGTTGTAAAGAAATACTTTTAATATTTATGAAATAATTGTTTAAACGCTGAGGTTGCCTTTATACAGAGGAGTAAAACGTTAAGTTTTAATTATGCAATGCATTTTTAGTAACATAAACGCGCCAACCTATTATAGCAAGTTGTAGTTTAGACGCTTTGCTAAGGTCTAATTGTTTTTTGGTATAAGATGGAAGTATGGCTTTGTTAAGTTTTGCCAGAAGTTTAAAGATTTTAGTTTTCATTGTAAGTTGAATTTTAAATCTTTAGCAAAAATAGTAAAACTTATTCTAGAACTAAGTTTTACATGTTTTGATTGGTGGTTTGGTTGAAATTTAGATTATTACTAAAATAAATTCAATAATTAGGTTTGTTAGTGTCATCATAATTTTTTTGGTTTTAAAGGTTAATAAAATACACTGTTTGTTTGATTGAGTTTTCAATATATAATCTAAACCTGTATTGTTCCAAATGTTTTAGTATAAATCAATGAAATTGAATTCTAATTTATAACTAAAAAGATTGTTTGTGTTTCGATATTTTATAAGCTGTCTATAAAAAAGTTTCATATTAAAACCTTATGATGTGTTTGTAGTTTCGATTTTATGGTTTTTAAGGGCTGTTTTAGGCTTGTTTTAAAAATCGTAGAGGTGTTTTGTGCCTAAAACACTCATTTTCTTATATTTCATTGTTTTTAAGTTTTGATAAACTGATAAATTTCATGTTTTAAGTCGTCTATTTTTTGTATTTAATTTATGCATAACAGTTAGACTTAATAATATTCTATCTTTGTAAAAAATATAGAGATGAAAAAAATTACGTTTGCAGTATTACTATTAATTTCTGGGTTGAGCTGGTCTCAAGTTTTAATAATTAACGAACTAGAAGCCGATAGTCCTGGCATTGATACTCATGAGTTTATTGAGTTAAAATCTGAAACTCCAAACTTTTCAACCGATGGTTATATATTAGTTTTTTTTAACGGATCGAGTAGTGGTGGTGATCGCAGCTATTTTACATATGACTTAAATGGGTTAACAACAGATATTAACGGGTTGTTAGTTATAGGGAGTTCTAACATAACGCCTTTTCCGCAGGCCTTAATGTCTGAAAATGTGATTCAGAATGGGCCAGATGCTGTTGGTATTTATCAAGCTTCAATTTTTGACTTCCCAGAAGAAACATTAGCAACTCAAGACAATTTAATTGATGCGATGGTTTATGGGACAAATGATGCTGATGCTACTGGCTTATTAGATAAGCTTGGTGAAACTACGCAACACAATGACAGTGGTACTAATGCTAACCCAAAATCAATTCAACGTTTTGTAGATGAGATGGGAGTTGAAACATATGCGTCGGCAACTCCAACTCCAAGAAGAGAGAATGATGGCTCTGGTATTGCCATAAATGCGATTCATATTTCCGTATTAGAAACACAAATAGATGAAGGAGATGATTTTGAGATCACATTCACAGCAGATACCAACATGACTTCGGATTTAAATTTCAATATAAGTTTAGATAATTACGGATTTAATACCTCCGATTATACAGGAAATACAAGTTTAACAATCTTAACAGGTGAGAATACGACAAGTACTACAATTACACTAATTGATGATGAATTAGATGAAGGTGATGAGGTTTTAAAAATTAGATTTTTAGATTTAGTAGAACCTATTGTCGCTAATAATGGAGATGTTGAAGTACGTGTTGTAGATAATGATTGGACAGTTGCCGCTTGGGGAACACCATTAGATCCTACATATGGTATTGTTGAAAGTACACAACCAAATGGTTACTATAATAGTTTAGATGGTTTGGAAGATGTTGCATTAAGACAAGCGTTACAAGACATTGTAGCAGACCCAAATGTGGTTAGAGCACAGACCTATGCAGATGTTAATGATATTTTAAAAGAGGCAGATCAAAATCCTGCTCATAGTAATCAGGTTTGGTTGGTTTATTTAGAGGAAGGTAGACCTAAGTTAGACATTCAATCGAGTTCATTAAGCACTGGGAAATGGAATAGAGAACATACGTTTCCGAGATCTCGAGGTGGCTTTTATAGTATAGAAGAAGATGAAATCGCAGATGGTATTGATATTTATTGGACAACAGAAGCAGATTCTTTACGTCATGGTAACTCTGATGTACACGCTTTAAGAGCTGCAGATGGTCCTGAGAACAGTAGTAGAAATAATCAGTTTTACGGTGAATATAATGGGCCAACAGGAACTGCTGGAATGTTTAAAGGTGATGTCGCAAGGGGTGTTTTTTATATGGCAGTGCGTTACAATGGGTTAGAAATAGTAAACGGTTTTCCGGAAGGGAATGTTGGACAGTTTGGTGATTTAGAAACATTGTTAGAATGGCACAGAAATGATCCACCAGACGATTTTGAAATGAATAGAAATAACGTAATTTATGAATGGCAGAAGAATAGAAACCCGTTTATAGACCAGCCAGATATGATAGAATATATTTGGGGAAATATGATTGGTGAAACATGGAACCAACCATTAAGTGTAGATGATGCTACAGCACTTAAAGTTGCTATTCACCCTAATCCTACAACAGGACGTGTTTATTTTTCTGGTTTAAATGCTACAGCAGATATCGAAGTGTACGCTATGGATGGAAAACTTTTAAAGCGTGTTCAAGGAATTGAAGAGTTTGTAGATTTAGAGGTTGCTTCAGGAATATACCTTTTAAAACTAACGAGTGATAACCGTTCTATAATTAAGAAGGTTATTGTAGAGTAATTAAAAGAATTAATACATTAGAAAGCCAAACTAAATGATTTTAGTTTGGCTTTTTATTTTTAATAGAAAAGAACTAGCTATGGTTGTTTTGTTCTAGCAATTAATGCACCATCAGACTTACCATATTCTATATTTGGAATACCGTCGTTTACTTTCCAGGTTGCGCTAGCTTTGCTACCGTCTTTATCGTCCAAACTAATTTTTATGCTGGTAATTTCTCCAGCTTTATTGCGTTTTAATTTTGAGTATTTAACAGTAATTCCATTGTTTTTGAGATTCATTTTATGATTGTCTAATACTTCATCTGTAGTGTATTTTGAAATATATGCGATAGAGGCATTTTTTGAAGCATCTTCATCATCTATAAAAGTTACACTTGTAATTTCAGACCTCGTAATCTGCTCTAGATTATCTTTCTTTGTGATGACGACATTTTCTTTTGTTGTTAATTCAATGACACCATTTTTACCTTTTTCGCCATATTTATGAATAGCTTTCTCGTCTTTTAAAACAGTTACGCTCTCAATATTTTCAGGAGAAATAGATTTTAAATAATCCGATGAAACTTCTTTGCCATTAAAAAGGACTAATGGTTTTGGGTTTTGAAAATAATTGTTTTGAGTACTAAAAGTTTTTTTGTTTGTAGCATCATAGATTATAATGTCTTCACTTATGATTTCAGGTTGTGATCCATCTTCATAATAAAAATCAGATGTCTCATTAGTTAGACGTTTTACCTCTGAAGAATCTATAGAGAAATATATACTGTCTTGCGCATTCTTAGTGGTTTTCATCTTCTTAAAGAATGTATTGTTTTTCGATGTTTGAGTTTTTATATATGTACTGTCTTCGACAATAACCACTATACTGTCTTGATCTATAGCTTGCTTTTGACCGCTTTGCGACTGATTGTGGATTTCTTCAACGATAAGCATTGTTTTTATATGATTGTCATCTTGAATTGCTCCAACACTAAAATTTCCATCATCAGTCACTTTAAATTCGAAAGGGTTAATACCTTCTGTGTCTTTAACACTATAATTTGCGGTGCCATTTGGTGTTTTAAAATCAATATTAATATTTGAAATTTCGTTTTGACTATTGCGCTTCAAACGTTTTATGGTCATAGTCACATTTTTAGACTTTAACCATGTTTTTATTTTGTCAATGCTTTTGTCAGTTGAGTTTTTTGTGAACTTTACCTTAATGGTTTCTGATGTAATAGAATCTTGTTTTGCTGCGGAAGTTTCTTTAGATTGTAAAGTATTGATTTGTTTAGAATCGTTAGTTTGAGTTTCAACATAAACAGTTTCTGAATTCATACTCATCATGAGTCCAGCTAAAAGCGGTAATACAAATACATATTTCCATTGATTTTTCTTGTTTGATCTCGATTTGTTTAACATAAGGATTCGTTTTTTGATGGATGAATTATAAAAGTTATTAGATAATATGCTGTGATGATTAGCAATACTAGTTTTTAACAATAAATGCTGATAGTCCTTTTTAGAATGAGAACTATTTTGACTTTTAAAATCAGCAATATATTCTAAGTTTTGGCGCACTTCTTTTCTGTATAACCAAATCAAAGGATTGAACCAGAAAACAACACAAGCTAATTGTGTTAACAGAATATCTATGGAATGTAACTGGTTAACATGAACTTTTTCATGCGTTAAAATAAGTTGAAGTTCTTTGTTTTCATATGTTTCAGGATTATAAATGATCCATTTAAAAAATGAAAACGGTGAGATGTTGTGGTTTACAATGACGTAAGTAAAATGTTGGTCTTTACGCTTTGGGTTTTTTAACAGCAGTGAAACTAAAGAACTAAACTGAAATACAAATTGAATGCTAAATACTACCAACCCAATACCATATAGTATAGGTATGAGGCTATACCAATCAAACGAGGTAGAAGGTTGTGCTGCAACAAAACCTGATGATGTAGATGGTATAAATGTAGTGGTTTGCGTTATGATAGGCTCAATAGGAACATAGATGGGAATTACAATTAACGGAAAAACCAATGCAAGTAGTAATCCCGTTAAAAGGAACCATCTGTTGTGTTCAAAAAATGTTTCCTTCTTCAGAAATACGTAAAAACACAAATACATTAAAATGATTACGGCTGAAGCTTTTAATAGATATTCCATAATTATTTTTTATTTTCTATTAATGCTATAATCTCTTTTAGCTCATCAACACTTATTTTTTCTTCTTTAGCAAAAAAGGAAACCACGTTTTTATAAGAGCTATTAAAATAATTTTCAATAGCGGTATTCATAAACTTGGTTTTATAGTCCTCCTTTGTAACTATAGGGAAATATTGATGTGTTTTTCCATAGGCATTGTAGCTAACATATCCTTTTTCTTCAAGATTGCGTATTATGGTAGACAAGGTGTTGTAATGTGGTTTGTCTGTAGTTATCTCTGCTAATACATCTTTCACGAAGGCTTTTTCTAGCCTCCACAAAATATGCATTATTTCTTCTTCTTTGTTTGTTAGCTTTTGCATAGGAATGAAGTCTATTATTAATAGTGTTCTTCAAAAGTACAACTATTTTTATAGTTACACAACTATAAATATAGTTGTGTAACGAATAATATAGTTGTATTGAGTGTGAAAATGAAATATTATCTTTGCGCTTTTAACAGAAGTTGGGATATTAAAAAATTAGATAGAGAATGAGTGTGTTTCTTGTATTAGCTGGTTTAGCGTTGTTGGTTGTTGGTGGAGATTTTTTAGTGAGAGCGTCGGTTGGCTTATCATTTAAACTGAAACTATCTAAGTTGGTAATAGGGATGACAGTTGTGTCTTTTGCAACTTCTGCACCTGAGTTATTAGTGAGTTTACAAGCAGCTTTAGATGGAGTGTCAGATATATCCTTGGGAAATGTTATAGGTTCTAATATTGCAAATATTGGGCTAGTCTTAGGTATTACAGCAATCATCTCTCCATTGGCAGTAGATAAAGATTTCTACAAGTTAAATTGGCCAATGATGATGTTGATTTCCTTTGTGTTGTATTATTTCTTATTAAATGATAACATATTAACCGCGTTAGAAGGAGCGATTTTGTTTGTAGCCCTAATTGTATTTTTATTTATTTTAATTCGGAGTTCTAGGAAATCTACGAAAGCAAATTTAGAGGAGGTAGACGATGCATTGGCTGTCGTTTCTAACTTTAAAATTGGGATGTGGTTATTGATTGGTGCAGCCGGATTGTATTTTGGATCTGAGTGGTTAGTAAAAGGTGCTAAAGACTTGGCGGAAACTGTAGGTATTAGCGATTATGCAATTTCGGTTACTGTTATTGCAATTGGAACAAGTGTGCCAGAACTAGCAGCATCAGTAATTGCGGCATTAAAAAAGGAGAAAGCATTATCTTTAGGAAATCTTATTGGCTCCAATATTTTTAATATAGCATCTGTTTTGGGTTTAACTGCGATAATAAAACCAATTGCTGTGAATCCAGAAACTCCAGAAATACTATCAACTAACATTTGGTGGATGATTGCTTATGCAGCTATTTTAATACCGTTAATAATTATCCCAAAACGATTTGAAATAGGAAGAATAAAAGGCATGCTATTGTTTGGTGGCTATATCGTTTTTATATTTTTAGCTTTAAAATAAGCGATACATTTGTTTTTGTAATGTGAAAAAATGCTCTACAAAGTTAAGGTTTCGTATCGACTTGAATACGAAATAAGTAATAGTTACAAAATGATTCGACTCTGATTTGAGAAGGTTTACTGCGGCCTAGTTATAACTAGTATGTTTTAACAACATCTTTACGAGCGTCTTTAATATAGACTGTGCTACACGCATTAAATTTCTGTATACTAATCCTATATGTTGAATGCAATAGCACTTAAATTGGTAGCCACTACTTAAATTTATGTATTGTCATAAAGAAAGCCACCTGAGAATTGAATCTCAGGTGGCTTTTTTATTTGTAAATAGAATTGCTATTTAAAGTCGGTATTTATTTAGTTACAACAAACTTCTTAGTAATACTTGTATTACCTGTTGTAATCTTATAAATGTATAAACCTGAAGCTAAACTACTAGCATTGAACTCAGCTTTGTACACTTTACCAGGATAAGCTTCTTCATTGAACACCTGACCAACATTACGACCATTTATATCAAATACTTCGATTAGAACGTCACCTGTTGCATTAGGCGTAAATTCAATATATGAAACACTGTTTGTTGGGTTAGGGTAAGTTCTAAATCCAATTTCTTCAGCATCTAATGTCTCTACATTTAGCGCATTGTAGTGAGCCTCAGCATAAGCTGCATAGTTAAACTCTTCGCAAGTTCCAACAGCAATTACACCATCTAAATCATAGCCATCGTGAGTTTTTGTTAGCTCATTATTGTTTACAATTTTCACATAGTTGATGAAGTCAAAATCTCCCGCATCTGAAATGTCAATTGCATTATTTGACTTACATACAGTACCTGCATAATGATAATTAATATTGTCAGCAGAAACTAAAACATCAGCATACTCTTTATAAGTATCACAACCCCAAGTGTTTTGGAATGTAGTTTCAATAACCACTAAGTCTGGTCCTTCTGTATTGTATACTGCGCCACCAAAAGTTAAAGTGATTTCGCCACCGTAACCAAGTGAAGTAAATACATATTCGTCAGTTTGTTCTGGAACACCAAGTACATTTTCTGGAGTTTCAGTTCTGATAGCGTCAATAACACCACCATTTTTTGTAGTTCCTTCAACATAGTTAAAATAAGCTACTGGGTAACAACCTGCTGGTGTAGGCTCTATTGGTTCGTTACAACCTGTTAAAGCTATAACCCCGTCTAAATCGAATCCGTCAGTAGAAATAGAATCAGTAGGTGTAGTGTCTATTATCTTTACTTCTGAAATATAAGTTAGTGCAATTGGGGCATCACTAATATCTAAATCTCCTGAATCACCTGTACGTACTGATCCTATTAAATAAAAGTCAATACCATTTTGAGAAACGTAAACATCAGCAGATTCTGGGTAAGCTGCGTACGAAGCATTGTCATAAGTAGTTTCAACAACTCTAATGTCTGAACCTTCGTTGTTATATACAACACCATCAAAGCTAATAGTAACTTCTCCACCGTGACCTAACGATAAAAAATTAACTGTGTCATCCATTTCTGGTTCTCCTAAAGCTTGGTTAGTGTCCATACGCTCTAACGTTTTTATAGTCTCTCCATTATCATCCTTTCCTGGTATGTAATCAAAAGCTTCTGAGCCATAACAAACTTCAGCAGGAATATCTTCACAACCGTTAACTGCTTCAATACCATCTAAATCATAGCCATCACCTGATCCAGTTGTCGTATCTGTAATTCTGATTTGTGTAATGTAATCTAAGTCAACAGCATCAAGGTCAATATCTCCATCACGGCATATTGTACCATATTCAACCCATGTTGAACCGTCTTGAGATAATTCAATTAAAGCTTGCTCATCATCACTAGAACCACAGTTATCTCCACTAAATGAAGTTTCATAAATTGCGATATCAGTTCCAGGTTGGTTGAATACAGCTCCACCTAACTCTAGCGTAATACTTCCGTTGATACCTAAAGAGTAAAAACCGCCAGGTTCGTTAGCTTTATCTGGTGCGTGTAATGCAGCATTTACATCTGAACGATCCGCATTAACAGCAGTTCCTTCTGATGTAGTTCCTTGTGTAGAAGTAATGACTTCAACGGCATTACAGTTTTCTTGTGGACTGTCTTGAGCGTTTAATCCCATTGTCATAAAAATAGCTGCTCCACACAAAACTGGAAGCACCTGTTTAGTAATTCTTTTCATAAGTACATAAATTTGGTTAATAACAAGCACGAAGTTAAAGTAGGAAAGATGTTTTGATGTAAATAAAACGAGGACTGTATTGGAATACTCGATGAAATGACAGAGTTTACCTTAAACCGTTAAAATAACCGATGAAATTTAGATTGTTGTGAGTTAGGTGTAAATAAGGAAATTACACTGTATTCATTTAGTTATATATATAAGGAGTGAATAATTATATATAGAGGGGTGTATTTTGCTGATTACTAAGAGTAAAATTGGTAGGGCAGCTATGGTATAAGATTATTGTAAGAAAAATATATCGCTTAATCAATGGAATAAATTGTGGTGCAAAGGACCAGCTATCGCTATTGTGTGTGGCTTTTATAACAGATAGCTATAGACCAAAAAAGTCGTTTAGAATTTATAATCTAAACGACTTTTTGATATTTATAATAGGCTTAAGATTATTAAGAAATCTTAGCGTTATTTACGGTTTTAATAATTCTACCTGCAATCTTGTATGGATCACCGTTAGAAGCAGGTCGTCTATCTTCTAACCAACCTTTCCAGCCTTTTTCAACTGTAATAATTGGAATTCGGATTGAAGCTCCTCTATCAGAAACACCATAACTAAAATCGTTAATAGAAGCTGTTTCATGATCACCAGTTAATCGTTCATCATTAAATTCACCATATACATCCATGTGTTCATCAGTAACAGGTCTAAATGCTTCACAAATTTTCTCGTAAGTTTCTTTAGATCCACATGTTCTTAGAACGGAATTAGAGAAGTTAGCGTGCATACCAGAACCATTCCAATCTCCTTTTACAGGCTTAGGGTGATACTCAATATAATACTCATACTTTTCAGTTAAACGATCTAAAAGGTATCTGGCAATCCAAATTTCATCACCAGCTTTTTTAGCTCCTTTAGCAAATAATTGAAATTCCCATTGTCCTGGTGCAACTTCTTGGTTAATACCTTCAAAGTTTAAACCAGCATCTATACAAAGGTCTGCATGTTCTTCAACAATATCTCTTCCCCAAGTATAACGTCCTCCAACAGAACAATAATATTGTCCTTGTGGACCAGGAAAACCACCTCTAGGGAAACCTAATGGTAAATCTGTTTTAGAATCCATTAAAAAGTATTCTTGTTCAAATCCAAACCAGAAATCATCATTGTCATCATCAATTGTAGCTCTTGCATTAGATGGGTGTGGAGTTCCGTCAGCGCTTAAAACTTCTGACATAATTAAAAATCCATTCTTTCTTACAGGATCTGGATATATAGCAACAGGTTTTAACAAACAATCCGAAGCACCACCAGAAGCTTGCTCAGTTGAAGATCCATCAAAAGACCATATCTCACAATCTTCTAATTTTCCGCTAAAGTCTTCTACAACCTTAGTTTTGCTTCTCATATTTTGGGTTGGTTCATGGCCATCTAGCCATATGTACTCTAGTTTTGATTTACTCATTGTTGTGTTTTTATTAAAAATTTATTTGTTACAAATATTACTTTTATTTCTTTGTCATCAAAAAAATGAGGGTGATTTATGGTGTATTTGCTTAATTTTTATCAATGACCCTATTTTTGTGTGGGTGTGCTAACAATTTTTTAAAAAAATTGTATTTTTGACCTCTAAAAATAATAATATGTCAACACTTAGATTTCATGCTGTAAAAGCATCTTTAAAAAGAAAGCCACTAAAGATAAAAGATAAGAAACGTCGTTCTGAAATTTTCGGAGCAAATGTATTTAATGAGGTCGCTATGCGTCAGTATTTAACTAAGACAGCGCTAAATAGTGTTTTGGAAGCTATTGAAAAAGGGACTAAAATAAATCGTCATGTGGCAGATCATATTTCTACAGGAATGAAAGAATGGGCCATTTCTAAAGGAGCCACACATTATACGCACTGGTTTCAGCCATTAACGGGAGCAACTGCAGAAAAGCATGATGCATTTTTTGAAACTATTGGAGATGGTCTCGCCATTGAAAAGTTTGGAGGTAATCAACTTGTACAACAAGAGCCAGATGCTTCTAGTTTTCCAAATGGTGGTATTAGAAACACGTTTGAAGCAAGAGGATATACAGCATGGGATCCTACATCACCTGCTTTTATTTATGATAAAACTTTATGTATTCCAACTGTTTTTGTGGCCTACACAGGTGAAGCCTTAGATTTTAAAACTCCACTTTTACGTGCATTACAGGCTGTTGATAATGCAGCTGTAGCGGTTTGTAAATACTTTGATAAGAACGTAAAGCGCGTAAGTACGTCCTTAGGGTGGGAGCAAGAGTATTTTTTAATAGATGCTGCTTTAGCAAGTTCTAGACCAGATATTCTATTTACAGGTAAAACATTATTGGGACACTCACCTGCCAAAGGTCAACAACTCGACGATCATTATTTTGGTACCATTCCAGCGCGAGCAATGTCGTATATGCGTGATTTAGAACACCAATGTATGTTATTGGGTATTCCTGTGAAAACAAGACATAATGAAGTTGCACCAAACCAATTTGAATTAGCTCCTATTTTTGAAGAAGCGAATCTGGCAGTTGATCATAATACGCTTTTAATGGATATTATGCAGAAAATTGCTAAACGTCATGGTTTTACTGTGTTAATGCACGAAAAACCATTTGCAGGTGTTAACGGTTCTGGAAAACATAATAACTGGAGTTTGTCAACCAATACAGGAGTTAACTTATTGTCTCCTGGAAAAACACCAATGAGTAATCTTCAATTTTTAACCTTCTTTATTAATACCATTAAAGCAGTACAGACACATGAAGAATTACTAAGAGCAGCTATTGCTTCTGCGAGTAATGATCATCGATTAGGAGCAAATGAAGCGCCTCCTGCTATTATTTCTATTTTTATAGGAAAGCAACTGACTAAAGTGCTAGGAGAGCTAGAAACGGTAACAAAAGGAAAGTTATCTCCAAAGGAAATTACAGACCTAAAACTTAATGTCGTTGGTAAAATACCGGAGGTTATTTTAGATAATACAGATAGAAATAGAACATCATCATTTGCTTTTACGGGTAATAAGTTTGAGTTTAGAGCGGTTGGTTCTACTGCTAACT
The DNA here is from genome assembly GCF_015645385.1 of Winogradskyella marina. Classification (GTDB taxonomy): domain Bacteria; phylum Bacteroidota; class Bacteroidia; order Flavobacteriales; family Flavobacteriaceae; genus Winogradskyella; species Winogradskyella marina. The sequence continues at coordinate 76,294 of NZ_JADOET010000001.1, read as the reverse complement.
GTGCTAATCCAATGACGGTTTTAAGTACTATTGTTGCAAAACAACTCAAGGACTTTAAAGTTGAAGTCGATGAATTAATCGATAAGAAAACAATGAAAAAGGATGATGCTATTTTTAATGTATTAAGAGAATACATTAAAACATCGAAAGCGATTCTTTTTGAAGGCAATGGTTATAGCGAAGCTTGGGAAAAAGAAGCCAAAAAACGAGGATTAAGTAATAATAAAACAACTCCAGAAGCCCTTAAGATTAAAAAAGCGAAATCTACAATAGAGCTATTTGATAGCTTAGGAGTTATGAATAAAGTAGAGTCCGAATCGCGCTATGAAATAGAAATAGAAGATTACAGTCTTCATATTCAAATAGAAAGTAGAGTTATTGCTGATATTGCTAGAAATCATGTTGTACCAACAGCTGTGAGATATCAAAATATTTTGTTAGAAAATGTTACAGGTCTTAAATCTATTTATGGTGAAAAATTTAAAGATTATGCAAAAGCACAATTAGTACTAATTGAAGAAATATCAGAACATATCGAAACAATTAATACTACTGTAACTAAAATGACAGAAGCCCGAAAAGTATGTAATAAAGAAACGAGTTTAGAAAAGAGAGCAGATGGCTATTGTAATATGGTAAAGCCATTGTTTGAAGACATTAGATATCATTGTGATAAGCTGGAGATAATGATAGATGATGAGCTGTGGCCATTAACCAAATATAGAGAGTTATTGTTTACTAAATAATATGCAGAATACAACTTCAAGTTAATAAGGTTACATGATGAAATACGTATTTATACGTACATTGAATGATGATTTATTTGCGTTTTGTGTAGTTTGTCGATTACATTAAACTAGTTGTCGAAAAGGTGGTGTTTTCATGTTAAATATTTCTGGATAGTCTGATTTACAACACGTTTATTTCGTATTTTTGTAGGGCTATTAATCAATATTTGTAAAAATGAAAAAGTTACTACTTAGTGTAGCTATTCTTGTTGGAGCAACTCTTATTTTATCACAAGACAATTCAGATGAATTGAAAAATGTTAATAATAATGATGTTGCGAGTGTACAGGTAGAGCTACCAACAGATCTTAAAAAATAAGATAAAATAATTAGGTGAAATTTACCTTTTATTTAAAAAGATAAAATCGATAATAATTCGGTTTTATCTTTTTTTTGCTTCAATAGGCGTTAATTCCAACCTAATCATTCCTTATAATTAAACGCAATCCTTATTTTTGCACCACCAATACTAATAAATTGTACCATGAGCAATTCGGTGAGTAAAAGATATGCGCAAAGAGGTGTTTCTGCTTCAAAAGAAGACGTCCATAATGCTATTAAAAATATAGATAAAGGGTTGTTCCCTAGAGCGTTCTGTAAGATAGTTCCAGATTATTTAACTAATGATAACGACTATTGTCTAATAATGCATGCTGATGGAGCAGGGACAAAATCATCATTGGCTTATATGTACTGGAAAGAAACTGGAGATATCTCAGTTTGGAAAGGTATTGCTCAAGACGCATTAATAATGAATATTGACGATTTGCTTTGTGTTGGTGCAACAGATAATATAATGCTATCTTCAACCATAGGAAGAAATAAAAACTTAATTCCTGGAGACGTCATTTCTGCAATTATCAATGGAACAGAAGATTTAATTCAAGATTTAAAATCATTTGGTGTAACTATTCACTCAACTGGTGGAGAAACAGCAGATGTTGGAGATTTGGTGAGAACGATTATTGTAGATTCTACAGTGACAGCGCGCATGAAGCGTTCAGATGTTATTGATAATGCTAATATAGTAGCAGGTGATGTTATTGTTGGTTTAGAATCTTTTGGACAAGCCTCTTACGAAACCGAATATAATGGTGGTATGGGAAGCAATGGTTTAACATCTGCTAGGCACGATGTGTTTTCAAAGTATTTAGCCGAAAAATACCCTGAAAGTTATGATGCTGCTGTTCCTGAAGATTTAGTCTATTCCGGACAAACAAAATTAACAGACAGTGTTGAAAATGCTCCAATAGATGCCGGAAAGTTAGTGTTGTCGCCAACAAGAACCTACGCTCCAATTATAAAAGCGATTTTAAACACTTACAATAGTGATTCTGTTCATGGTATGGTACACTGTAGTGGTGGTGCACAAACTAAGATCCTTCATTTTATTGATGAGCTGCATATTGTTAAAGATAATATGTTCGAAGTTCCACCGTTATTTAAACTCATTCAAGAGCAATCTAAAACAGATTGGAAAGAAATGTATCAAGTATTTAACTGTGGTCATAGAATGGAGTTGTATGTAAAACCTGAGATAGCAAAAGCTATCATTGAGATTTCAAAATCGTTTAATGTCGATGCTAAAATAATAGGTCGAGTAGAAGCCTCCGATAAAAAACAACTTACCATTTCTAGTGAATACGGAACATTTACATATTAATTTTATTTAAGCATGAAAATTTATTCTTGGTTTGTCTTTGGTGTATTTATCTTATGTTCTAGCGTGCTTTTTGCTCAGCCAGATTCTTTATACTTTCAAAAGAAAAAAAATGAACCTGTTCAGTTGGGTTGGAGAACAAAAAAAGAAGTTGGCTTAAACCTTAATCAAGTTTCTTTTACCAATTGGAATTCTGGTGGTGCTAATTCTATTTCGGGTATTGTAACAGGTAAAGCTGAAGCAAAATATAAACAAAAAAAATGGTATTGGAATTCGAACTTCAATATACGTTATGGTTTAAATAAACAAGAGGAATTAAATATTAGAAAAACAGAGGATGTTATTGAGGTGATTTCTAATGTTGGATTAGAAATTGACCCGAAAAGTAATTGGTTTTATTCTGCAAAATTTAGTTTTAATTCACAGTTAGCTAAAGGGTATAGTTATCCTAATAGAGATGATGCCATTTCAAAATTTATGGCGCCTGGTTATATGTTTTTTGGTGTAGGAATGGAGTATGGACGATTTATTGAGCGTTTATCATTCTACGCGTCTCCATTTACGTTAAAAACAACCTTTGTATTAGATGATGATTTGGCTAATAAAGGGGCTTTTGGTGTAGATCCAGCTATATATGATTTGGAAGGCAACATTCTTAGAGATGGAAAAAAAGTAAGACAAGAATTGGGGATTTTATTTACCAATCAGTACGAAGAAGAAGTTTTTGAGAATATAAAAATTACTAGCCTTTTGCGTCTGTATACCGATTATATTAATAGTTTTGGGAATATAGATTTAGAGTGGGAATTAAACTTAGATATGAAAGTTAATAAATTTGTAAAAGCAACTTTAGGGTCGCACCTCAGGTATGACGATGATATCAAAGTAGAAGTAGAAACAAACGAGGTTACCAATGAAGAAAATGTTATTGTTGGTGCAAAATTGCAATGGAAGCAGATATTAGGTGTTGGTGTTGTTGTGGATTTGGATAACATTATCAGATCCAATAGATCATCTTAATTTAAACGTGTTACAAGCATCCTGTGCTTAAGTATTTGTAATCTTCCAATTCAGTAAGCTTATTAATCTTTTTAGTAGTACCATTTTTAAGTAAATAAATAGTGTCAGATGCCTCAATGATATGTTGATACATATGATCTGAAATAATGATAGCTTTCTCTTTTTTTTCGTCTTCAATAAGTTGTTTTACAGTCTCAATGTGTAGCGGTGATAAATGTGAAAATGGTTCGTCCAAAAACACGATTTCGCTTTTGGTTTTTAAAACAATATACGTTTCAATAATTCGGCGTTCTCCACCAGATAAATCATTGAATTTAGAACTTTTGTAGATAGAAAAGGCTTCAAAACCCTGAATAAAAGTTTTCCAATCGAGGCCATGTAATGTAAAAACAAAAGACAACTTCATTTCACCTGGAATAAAATTGTATTGTGGTAAATACATCACAATTCCTGTTGTGTGTAAAGGCTTTAAAAGTGGTTTTCCATCTAATCTAACAAGCATATACTTCGGTTTTAGATTTCCAAAGGCAATATTGAGTAAACAAGTTTTTCCACAGCCGTTTCTACCTAATATAGCTGTAACTTTTCCTGTTTCAGCTTTAAGGTAAATACCATTTAAAATACGTTTGTTTTTAAAGTAAAGTTCTACATTGTCTAATTCAAATATCATGTTATTATCAAGTGAATTCTTTAAGTATCGTAATAAAAATAATGGTAAAGATACAGTCTACTATAAATACAACAGAAAAAAGCTTAAGCGTAGAAATTCCTAAATTCTTGTAAAAAGTTAATTTTCTTTTATTATTAGTTTCGCTGACATAATACCATGCAAAAACCGTAAGAAATAATTTGGTTATTAAGGCTGGCGCGATAACTGGATTAAAAAAACCGATAATAGCATTAGCAATAAAAGACCAAACCACAAACTGTTTGTAAAAAGTGAGTATAGCTAGGAAACGATACATACTTATAATAACGTTAGTTATGTTCAATTTATTTTTAACAGAATAGGAAAACTCAAATATTTTAGAAAATAGAACCACGCAACAGGTCATAAGATGTATGGTGAATAAGATTAGTTGTTAATTGGTTAAATAAAAATCACAAATTTAATCAGTGTGTTATACTTGGGGCTTAATTCTATATTCTAACAGCGAAGCGGTCTAATATCTTAAATTTATCGTATTTTTGAACTTCAATTTTTGAAGAGAGATGTTAGAGAAAATACAGATTATAAAACAACGCTTCGATGAGGTAAACGACCTTATCATTCAACCAGATATCATATCAGATCAGCAACGCTATACAAAGCTGATGAAGGAATATAAAGACCTTAAGCTTATTGTAGATAAAGGGGAAGTTTATAGAGAAGCACTTGATAATGTTTCTGAAGCCGAAGAAATCATTGCAGATGGTTCTGATGATGAAATGGTAGAAATGGCCAAAATGCAGCTTGAAGAAGCTAAAGAAGCAATTGAAAAACTAGAAGAGGAAATTCGCTTTATGTTGATTCCTAAGGATCCAGACGATGCTAAAAATGTTGTCGTTGAAGTACGTGCAGGAACAGGTGGAGATGAAGCTAGTATTTTTGCAGGTGACTTATACAGAATGTATTCTAAATATTGTAGTGATAAAGGATGGAAAGTCGATGTCGTAAGTCAGAGTGACGGAACATCTGGTGGTTTTAAAGAAATTATTTTCGAAGTTTCTGGCGAAGATGTTTATGGCACACTAAAGTTTGAAGCTGGTGTTCACCGTGTACAACGTGTACCGCAAACCGAAACGCAAGGTCGTGTGCATACAAGTGCTGCAACGGTTATGGTATTGCCAGAAGCAGAAGAGATTGATTTTGAACTCGATATGACCGAAGTGCGTATTGAGCGTACAACATCAACAGGTCCTGGAGGTCAGTCGGTAAATACAACCTATTCTGCAATTAAATTGCATCACGAGCCAACTGGCATGATTGTAAGTTGCCAAGATCAAAAGTCGTCACACAAAAACTTAGAAAAAGCATTGAAGGTTTTACGTTCGCGTTTGTATGAAAGAGAACTAGAAAAACAACGAGAAGAAGATTCTGCTAAACGTAAAAGTATGGTAAGTTCTGGTGATAGAAGTGCTAAAATTAGAACTTATAACTATGCGCAAGGACGTGTAACAGATCACAGAATTGGATTAACACTTTATGATTTATCGAACATCATAAATGGTGATATTCAAAAAATAATAGACGAATTAATGTTGGCTGAAAACACAGAGCTGTTGAAGGCTAATGATGATGTAATTTAAATTGAAGCCTCGTTTTTGAGGCTTTTTTTATAATATGACAACACAACAACTCATTACCCAAATCCACAAAAAGAAATCCTTCCTTTGTATAGGATTAGACGTCGATTTAACTAAAATACCAAAGCATTTATTAAAAGAAGACGATCCAATATTTGCTTTTAATAAAGCTATAATTGATGCCACACATCATCTTTGTGTGGCTTACAAACCCAATACAGCGTTTTACGAAGCTTACGGCATTAAGGGCTGGCAAGCTTTAGAAAAAACCATCAAGTATCTCAATAAAAACCATCCTGAAATTTATACGATTGCAGATGCCAAACGCGGAGATATAGGCAATACAAGTACCATGTATGCCAAAGCATTTTTTGAAGATTTGGGGTTTGATAGTGTAACTGTAGCACCGTATATGGGGAAGGATTCAGTAGAGCCTTTTTTAGCCTTCAAAGACAAGCATACGATCCTTTTAGCCTTAACATCTAACCAAGGAGCTTTCGATTTTCAAACAAAAGAGATAGATGGGGTAGAGTTATACAAGCAAGTGTTAGAGACCTCTAAATCTTGGGAAAATTCTGAAAACTTAATGTATGTGGTTGGTGCCACCAAAGCTGAGTTTTTAGGAGATATTCGTAAAATTATTCCAGATAGCTTTTTGTTAGTGCCTGGTGTTGGTGCACAAGGAGGAAATCTTCAAGAGGTTTGTAAATATGGTATGAATGATGCTGTCGGATTATTAATTAATTCGTCGCGAGGGATTATTTATGCTTCACAAGATGAAAATTTCGCTGAAGCTGCTGCTAAAAAAGCTGAAGAATTACAGTTGCAGATGGCTTTTGAATTGTAGACCATCATTAACTAAAAGGATAGCTGCGTAAATTGTCCCCTTGAGGATTACTGAAAAACAAAAAGTTTTTGTTTTTCAAGTACCTAGCGTAGCTCTTAGGGGTGTTCTTGAAATAGCTTTTTAAGGTGCCTGATTTTATAATTTTCGATAAAGCTCTATGAACTACAAAGACCAACTCAAAAGAGATATCCAACTCAAAAACACACCCAAACGCATCATCTCGTTAGTACCATCGCAAACCGAGTTGTTAGTTGATTTAGGTTTGGAAGCTTCAATCGTTGGTGTCACAAAATTCTGTGTGCACCCAAAACATATGCGACTATCTAAAGCGGTTGTTGGAGGTACAAAGCAAATCCATATTGAAAAAATAAAAGCCCTTTATCCAGATATTATTCTATGCAATAAAGAGGAAAATACAAAGGAAATGATTTCGGAATTGGAACATATAGTTCCAGTTCATATCAGTGATATTTATAACCTCGAAGATTGTTTTGAATTAATTTCCATGTATGGGGAAATTTTTAATATTACAAGAACAACGTCAACGTTAGTAGCAAATATTAAATTACAACGCGAAGCATTTCAAGTTCAACTTCAAAACAAAGACAGGTTAAAAGTGGCTTATTTCATTTGGAAAAACCCTTGGATGGTTGCAGCTTCAAACAACTTTATAGATGTTATGATCAAAGAAGCTGGGTTTGTAAATGTTTTTGAAGATGAAACACGCTATCCTGAAATCGACTTAAATAATTCAAAATTAAAAGACGCAGATTTTATATTTCTGTCTAGTGAACCTTTTCCATTTAAGGAGGATCACATTATAGAATTTCAAAAGGAGTTTCCAGAAAAAACCATTAAAATTGTGGATGGTGAGTTGTTTTCTTGGTATGGTAGTCGGTTGTTACTGTCGTATTCGTATTTTCAAACCCTTCACGATAAGACATAAAAAAGTCGATACCTAACTACAAATACCGACTTCAAAACTAACTAATCTATAATCTAACTAACTCATTCTTTTGCAAGGCAAAGATGGTAAGTTTACGCGTTTTGAAGGTTATGCTAATGTTAGGATATAATTAAGTATGAATTAATTAAGTTGGCTTGATTTGAGTTTCCGAGTTATTGACTACGAATCCTAATTTATTAATTTTATGAAGTACTTTTGTGGCTTGGTATTCAGAAAAATCACTTAAAGCATGATCGGTTTGTCTTAAATTGTAAGCATCTTCAATAAGTTGAATGTACTTTTTCTTAAGCTTTATCCGTCTTTTTAATAATTTACCTCTATAGTTCACAACTAAATTTTAATAAATACCTTAGTAAATTACTAAAATTTAGCTAGAATTATTGTTTTTTATTAAAAAAATTAGAAAATTAATTGAAGACTTGTCATTTAGTCTTGTAGGGCAAATACCTTCTTTAGTAAATCTGATCCACGAGAAGAAACCTTCGTTCTAATTTCTTTTTCTTCAACGGCAATCATGGTATACACACCTTTTAAAGCTTCTTGGGTAACGTAATCCGTTAAATCCGGATTTACATTATTTGTTAATGGAATATTGTTGTATTTAGTTATTAGATTAGACCATATTTGATCGGCACCAACTTTACTAAACGAATTATTAATAACAGGCTTAAACTTGCTGTAAAGTTCCGTTTCAGTTTTTGATGTCAAATATGATGTTGCTGCATTATCTTCTCCTAATAGAATGTTTTTAGCATCATCAAAAGTGATGTCTTTTACAGCATTTACAAAAATTGGAGTTGCTTCAGAAACCGCATCTTCAGCAGCTCGGTTCAATACTTTTAACCCTTCGTCAGCTAAACTACTTAATCCAATTTTACGCAGTGCACTATCTACTTTTTGTAATTCTTCTGGTAAAAGGATTTTTACCAATTCATTTTTAAAGAAACCATCTTCAGCTGTTAATTTAGTTACTTGTTTCTCAATTCCTGTGTCTAAGGCTTCTCTTAAACCTGCAGCAATATCAGCATTTCCTATTACACCACCTGCGCCTTGTGGTAAAGAGTCTACAACCTGCTGTAATTCAGCACATGCTGTTAAATTGAAAATAACGAATAGGGCAAAAATTCTTTTAATCATAATTAAAGTCTTATTTTTTTTGTAAAGATAATTTATAAAGCCAATACCATTTCAAATTTTAGTCTATAAATTAATAAAATGTATTACTCAGCGTAATTGTTACTTAATTAATAGACACCAATTAATACAATTAGTCACATTCAATTTATGAGAAAATAATAGTCTTATTATTGTACACCATAACTTTTCTATTCGCATGTAGTTTAATCGCATTAGACAATACAATTTTTTCCAAATCACGACCCTTTGCTATCAAATCTTTTATGGAATACGTATGTGATACATGTGCAATATCTTGTTCTATAATCGGTCCTGCATCCAATTCTTCAGTTATATAATGACTTGTAGATCCAATAATTTTTACACCGCGTTTGTAAGCAGAATGATAAGGTTTTGCACCAACAAAAGCAGGTAAAAACGAATGGTGAATATTAATAATTTTGTTCGGATATTTATCAATTAACGTTTTAGATACAATTTGCATATAACGTGCTAAAACAATAAAATCAATAGCGTGTTTTTCTAATAGTTCTAATTGTTTCTGTTCGGCCTCACGCTTCGTCGCTTTTGTTACTGGAACATGATAAAACGGAATATTAAAGCTATCTGCAATCGGTTTTAAATCGAGATGATTACTTAATATAAAAGGAATTTCTAAAAACAATTCACCAGAATTATAACGTCCTAAAATATCATATAAACAGTGGTCGTATTTAGACACAAATAAAGCCATTTTAGGTTTTCTCTCAGCAGAATACATGCGCCACTTAAGTTTATATTTTTCTACTAAGGTGCTTTTGAATAGCTCCTTAAATTTATCAAGAGAAAAAATACCAGATGAAAACTCACATGCCAATCGCATAAAAAAGATATTCTGTTCTCTATCAACATGCTGATCAATATAAACAATATTACCATCGTTTGAAGCCATAAAACTCGTTACCGAAGCAATAATATTCGGTTGATCTGCGCAATGGATAAGTAGTGTAATTTTATGCATAAATCTAATCTTGAATGAATTGATAAAATTAATTAAAATTGAAAGCATTACCGACTTTCTGTAAGTTTTAGATATTTTTCGATTGATGCCCTAAATTTTTGAATATTCCGTAAATTTGTCACTCAAATTAGCAAGATTTTTACGAATGGAACAAGTTGCACCTTATAACCCAAAACATAAAGTACGAATAGTAACAGCTGCATCACTCTTTGATGGACATGATGCTGCCATAAATATTATGCGTCGTATTATCCAATCTACAGGAGTGGAAGTGATTCATTTGGGTCACGATCGCAGTGTAGAAGAAGTGGTTAATACAGCCATACAAGAAGATGCAAATGCTATTGCATTAACCTCTTATCAAGGTGGACATAACGAGTATTTTAAATACATGTATGATTTGCTAAAGGAAAAAGGAGCAGAACATATCAAAATTTTTGGAGGTGGAGGAGGAGTGATTCTTCCAGAAGAAATTAAAGAATTAATGGATTATGGAATTACCAGAATCTATTCTCCAGATGATGGAAGAGCACTTGGTTTACAAGGCATGATTAACGATTTGGTACAACAATCTGATTTTGCCATCGGAGATAAATTAAACGATGAAGGTAAAACGCTTCATGAAAAAAATCCGAAGTCTATAGCAAGAGTAATTTCTTCGGCAGAAAATTACCCAGATGTTGCTAAAGATACTTTAGAAGCCATTCACGAAAAAAATAAATCATCAAAAACACCAGTGCTTGGCATAACAGGAACAGGTGGAGCCGGAAAATCCTCTTTAGTTGATGAGTTAGTACGTCGTTTTTTAATTGATTTTCCTGAGAAAACAGTTGGATTAGTGTCTGTAGATCCTTCAAAACGAAAAACAGGTGGTGCACTTTTAGGAGATAGAATTCGTATGAATGCAATTAATTCACCACGCGTTTATATGCGAAGTTTGGCAACACGTCAATCTAATTTAGCATTATCTAAATACGTCAATGAAGCTGTTGAGGTTTTAAAAGCGGCCGAATATGATTTAATTATTTTGGAAACATCTGGGATCGGTCAATCAGATACCGAAATTATAGAACATTCAGATGTGTCGCTTTACGTAATGACACCAGAATTTGGTGCTGCCACACAACTTGAAAAAATTGATATGCTCGATTTTGCAGACTTAGTTGCCATCAATAAGTTTGACAAACGAGGAGCGCTCGATGCACTTCGTGATGTGAAAAAGCAGTATATGCGAAATCATAATATGTGGTACGCAGATCCTAATACAATGCCAGTTTTCGGAACTATTGCATCGCAATTTAATGATCCTGGAATGAATACGCTTTATAAAGCGGTTATGGATAAAATGGCAGAGAAAACAGAAACAGATTTAAACTCAACTTTTGAAATATCAAAAGAAATGAGTGAGAGGATTTTTGTTATTCCACCATCAAGAACGCGTTATTTATCCGAAATAGCAGAGAACAATAGAGCTTACGATAAAACAGCAAATGAGCAAGTTGAAGTTGCTCAGAAATTATATGGCATATATAAAACCATTTGTTCGGTTGGAAATGTCACCATGAGCACAGTAGAAAAATCATTTATTGGAAAATTAGGACTAAATGAAGAGGAAATTCTCAGTCAAGTTGAAGACGAAAGTTCAAAAGACTTTTTAGGACTTTTAATTAAAGAATTCGACCGTGTAAAACTCAACTTAGATCCATACAATTGGGAAATAATTACGGGTTGGGATGAAAAGGTCAATCGTTATAAAGATCCAATTTATACTTTCAAAGTAAGAGATAAAGAAATTAAAATAGAAACGCACACCGAGTCGCTTTCACATACTCAAATTCCTAAAGTAGCTTTACCTAAATACCAAGCTTGGGGAGATATTTTAAGATGGTGTTTACAAGAAAATGTACCAGGAGAATTTCCTTATGCTTCAGGTTTGTATCCTTTTAAAAGAACAGGAGAAGATCCTGCAAGAATGTTTGCAGGCGAAGGTGGACCAGAACGTACCAACAGACGTTTTCATTATGTAAGTGAAGGTTTACCAGCAAAACGATTATCAACGGCTTTTGATAGTGTAACGCTTTACGGAAATGATCCGGATTTACGTCCAGATATTTATGGTAAAATAGGAAATGCAGGTGTTTCTATTTGTTGTTTGGATGATGCCAAAAAATTGTATTCTGGTTTCGATTTAGCACATGTAATGACGTCGGTTAGTATGACGATTAATGGTCCTGCTCCAATGTTATTAGGCTTTTTTATGAATGCTGCTATTGACCAACAATGTGAGCTTTATATTAAAGAAAATGGATTAGAAAAAGATGTAGAAAAGAAAATTGCGGCAATTTATAAAGGAAAAGAGCGTCCGCAATACAACGGAAAACTTCCTGAAGGAAATAATGGCTTAGGCTTAATGCTTTTAGGTGTTACAGGCGATCAAGTTTTGCCTGCAGATGTATATGCCGAGATCAAAAAGAACACTATTGCTCAGGTTAGAGGAACGGTTCAAGCTGATATTTTAAAAGAAGATCAGGCGCAAAACACCTGTATTTTCTCAACAGAATTTGCATTGCGTTTAATGGGAGATGTTCAAGAGTATTTTATTGAAAATAATGTGCGTAATTTTTATTCGGTTTCTATTTCTGGATATCACATTGCTGAAGCTGGAGCTAATCCTATAACACAGTTAGCATTAACATTATCTAACGGATTTACTTATGTGGAATACTATCTTTCAAGAGGAATGGATATCAATAAATTTGGACCAAATTTATCGTTCTTCTTTTCAAACGGAATAGATCCAGAATACGCAGTTATTGGTCGTGTAGCTCGTAAGATTTGGTCTAAAGCCATGAAGCACAAATATGGAGCAAATCCTAGAGCACAAATGTTGAAATATCATATTCAAACCTCTGGACGTAGTTTGCATGCTCAGGAAATTGATTTTAATGATATCAGAACCACACTTCAGGCTTTATATGCTATTTATGATAATTGTAACTCATTGCATACTAATGCTTATGACGAAGCGATTACAACACCAACAGAAGAGTCAGTTCGCAGAGCCATGGCCATTCAGTTGATTATTAATAAGGAATTAGGATTAGCTAAGAATGAAAACCCAATTCAAGGGTCTTTTATTATTGAAGAGTTAACCGATTTAGTTGAAGAAGCTGTATTGTTAGAATTCGACCGTATCACAGAACGAGGTGGAGTGCTTGGCGCAATGGAAACCATGTACCAACGTAGTAAAATTCAAGAGGAAAGCTTGTATTATGAAACTTTGAAGCATAATGGGCAATTTCCAATTATAGGTGTAAATACGTTTTTAAGTAGTAAAGGTTCGCCTACGGTTCAACCAGCAGAAGTAATAAGAGCAACCGAAGAAGAAAAGAAATTCCAGATAAACACCTTAGAGAAGTTGCATGAGGCTTATGATTCGGAAGACATATTAAAAGAATTGCAAAGCAAAGCCATTAATAATGAAAATATTTTTGAAGCATTAATGGAAGTTTGTAAAGTGTGTTCGTTAGGTCAGATCACATCAGCATTGTTTGAAGTTGGAGGTCAGTATCGCCGCAATATGTAAGCAGAGAACCACGTTTTGCTTTTTGCAAAATGTGAGTGAATCGCTTATCCCAAATTAGCTTTGGGATCTCAGAGAACCACGTTTTGCTTTTCGCAAAATGTGTGTGAATCGCTTATCCCAAATTGGTTTTGGGATCTCAGAGAACCACGTTTTGCTTTTCGCAAAATGTGAGTGAATCGCTTATCCCAAATTGGCTTTGGGATCTCAGAGAACCACGTTTTGCTTTTCGCAAAATGTGAGTGAATCGCTTATCCCAAATTGGTTTTGGGATCTCAGAAAACCACGTTTTGCTTTTTGCAAAACAAGCAACCTAAAAATATATAATTTAAAAGCGTTTCGTTTATCGAAACGCTTTTTTTACATTCAATAAAAGTTTTACCAATGCATCATACTTTTAAAGCCCAAGTCAATTGGACAATCAACGAAGGAGAAAGCACTAAGAATCCCAGAAGGTTCAGTAGAAACCATAAAGTAACAAAAGGGAATAAAGTTTCCGATTTACAAGTTTCAGCAGCAAAACCGTTTCGAGGTGATGATACATTATTTAATCCTGAAGATTTATTGTTATCAGCTTTAATATCGTGCCATATGATGTCATATTTATATGTTTGTGCACAGCATCAAATTGAAGTTTTGAGTTATACAGATACGTCAGAAGGCGATTTAGTAGTCGAAGCAAATGGCAGTGGTAGTTTTAAAATGGTAAGATTAAAACCTATAGTCACCATAAAAGATGGAAGCCAAAAAGATTTAGCTTTAAGTCTTCACAATAAGGCCAATGAACTCTGTTTTATTGCCAATTCTTGTAATTTTCCTATCTATCATGACGCTACTATTGTGGTAGAATAATTCCACTTAAAAAAAATAATCACATTTTTTGCATCTTTTCAACAATCTCATCGTCTATTAGATGAACAATAAAACGTAATATCATGAAAAATAAAGATTGTACTTGCGACTGTGAAGGTTGCAAAAAAGGAAATTGCAATAATTGTACCTGTGAAAATTGCACTTGTACTAACTGTAATTGTTAAATCATTAAATCAGTTCGGATACAAATTTTGGTATTCGAGCTGATTCTTATTACCTTTAAGTATGACCACAAAACAGGTTTGGAATAGTTATGCAGATGATTTAAAACGCTTTATTTTAAGTAAAGTGAAACAGGCTTCTATTGCTGAAGATATTTTGCAAGAAACGTTTATAAAAGTCCATACTAAATTACATACACTTAATGATGACAGTAAGTTAAAGTCTTGGCTGTTTTCCGTAGCGAGATATACGGTTTTAGACTATTTTAGAACAACGAAACAAGCGTTACCAGTTGAAGATTTAGAAGTCGCAACTACACCGACTACACACGCACATTCCGAACACGATTGCCTTAGAGGCATTATAAAAAGCTTGCCTAAAAAATACAGAGACCCATTGTTTTTGTCTGATATAAAAGGGATGAAGCAACAAGAGATTGCCAATCAATTACACTTACCTTTAGCTACGGTTAAATCTCAAATTCAACGTGCAAGAAAACAAATAGCACAAGGCTTTATGGACTGTTGTGGCTTTAAAATGAATGATGAAGGTCATTTAGTTGGCGAAATTCAAGATAAAGCAGACTGTAAAGTTTGTCAATAATAGTATCTTTGAAAATTAAAAGCTAAATCATCAAATTAGCTGTTCTCATAAATTCCACAAATGTCTTTCAAAAAACTGCATCCTTTAT
Source organism: Winogradskyella marina (assembly GCF_015645385.1). Lineage (GTDB taxonomy): Bacteria > Bacteroidota > Bacteroidia > Flavobacteriales > Flavobacteriaceae > Winogradskyella > Winogradskyella marina. Next base: position 61,280 of record NZ_JADOET010000001.1, on the reverse strand, counting down.
TAAAAGAATCTTTAACTAACGTTGGTTATGAAACCTCAAATGCGTTTCAGAAAAAAGTATTACCTACATTAAAAAGTGGGTCAGATGCTTATATGATTGCTCCAAAAGAAAGTGGTAAAACGATAGCACTCATAATTTCTACTATTCATAAATTAAAGGCAGCGGCTTTTGAAGATTCGCCACGTGCCATTATAGTTGTAAAAGATAAAACCGACGCCTTAGCTTTAAAGGAGCAGTTTGAAATTTTTACAAAGAACACCGATTTAAGAGTTTATGCGCTTTATGATGGTTATGATATTGAAAAGCAAAAAACGGAAGTTTACTATGGTCAAGATATCGTAATTGCATCTCCAGCACGTTTAAGTAAGCTCTATTTTTTAAATGGTATTCACTTAGGAGAAGTTCAGTTGTTTGCTATAGAAGATGCTGATTATTTAGGAAGACAAAACGCTTACAATCATATTTTGCGTCTTTCGGAAAGTATTCAAAAATGCCAATATATAATAATTGCAGATACGATGAATTCTAAAATTAAGAATTATCAGAACAGTTTTATGTGCAATGCGCACATTTTAAAAGGAAAATAAAGCTTATAAAGTCAACATCCACGTACGTTGCAGTTTCTTGAACTTTTTTAATTCACCACGAAGAATAGGTAAATAATCTCTACCGTTACTATTCGATTTTTCAAGCCGTCTACAATTACTATATAAACGTGTCGTTAAGCGATCTAAACTTTCTAAATGTTTACTTTTTTTGTCTGAACAATTTTCTCGTTCAGCACTTATAATTTGTGGTGCAAGATTGGTAGATTGCTGAATAATATCACCAGTAAAATAGATATGTTCATCTTCTGAACCATCAGAATTTAAATAGGATAAGTCCTGATTAAGGTAAGTAGATATACTTCTGGATAGTACAATAATATCCATAGCCTTTTGATATATAGGCAAATCCGAAAATTGTGTAGGTAGATGGTAACTCATAATTTCAATAGCAATTGTAACGAAATTAAGGACTAAATTTGAAAATAAACTTTAATATTTAAAGTGAATTTGTATATTTGCTTTAAATATTATGTTTTTTTAGTTAAATTTCTTTAAATGAGTATTGATAGTTTAAATTGGAAGATTTTAAAATGTTTGCAGCAAAATGCACGTATGTCTAGCGCAGAAATAGGACGACGTGTTGGTATTACTTCTCCTGCCGTTTCAGAACGTATAAAAAAGATGGAAGATGCTGAAATTATTCAAGGATATACCACGTTTGTTTCGCCTTTTGAAGCTGGTTATCAATTAAAAGCCTTAATCACTTTAAGGGCATTTATGGGCATGTTGAAACCCTTTTTAGAAAAGGTGAAAACCTATGATGAAGTGGTGAATTGCTACAGAATCACAGGAAACGAAAACATAGTGATGGAAGTGGTGCTTAAAAATCAGAAACACCTTGAGATTTTTATAGATCAATTAATAAGTTACGGCGAAACCAAAACACAGATTGTGTTGTCTCATGTGGTGAAGTATAAAGAGATAAAACCACTTTCGTAGAGGCAAATCTTGATTTATTCCAATTTATTATAGAAATAATGTTCTCCAAATATTAATCAGCTTTATTTTCGATGGCTTTTGCAATCATCTTCGCATGAACTCTAGAGTTTTCAATAAACCATTTATGAGTTTCCATGCCTCCGCAAATCACACCCGCTAAATACAAGCCTTTTACATTAGATTCCATAGTTTCAAAATTATAACTCGGAATATGCTTTTCATCCTCAGAAAATTCAATACCAGCGTTTGCTAAAAATTTAAAATTAGGTTGGTATCCTGTGAGTGCCATCACAAAATCGTTAGCAATAGTTTTTTCTCCTTCTGGTGTATTAATACTAATTTCTGTAGGTTTAATGGCTTTAATTTCAGAATTAAAATAGGCTTTAATGCTGCCTTCTTCAATTCGGTTTTCAATATCTGGTTTTACCCAATATTTTACGCGTTCTCCAATTGCTTCACCTCTTACAATCATGGTAACATGGCCACCTTTTCTATAGATTTCAAGTGCTGCATCTACAGACGAATTACTAGCACCAACAACCGCAACATCTTGTAAGGTAAACGGGTGCGCTTCTTTGTAATAATGAAACACTTTTGGTAAATCTTCGCCGGGAACGTTCAATAAATTCGGTAAGCCATAAAATCCTGTAGCAATGATGACGTTTGTTGCAGAGTAGCTGGCTTTATCGGATTGTATTTTAAATCCGTGTTCTGTTTTGTTGAGGTCAGTAACGGTTTCATAGAGATTTATATTTAAGGCATTTGACGTAGTCACTCGCCTATAATATTCCAAAGCTTCGTTTCGTGTTGGTTTTGGGTTATTACTGATAAAGGGAATGTTATCGATTTCCAATTTCTCGGACGTAGAAAAAAAGGTCATATTTAAAGGGTAGTTGAATAATGAGTTGGTTAGTGCTCCTTTTTCAAGAACTACATAATTCAAATTTTGCTTTTTTATTTCTAAAGCACAAGCAATTCCGATTGGTCCTGCTCCAATAATTAAAACGTCTAAATGTAAGTTTTTCATAAGTGTTTAAAATTACGCTTAATGTCGATAATTATAAAATCTACGCTATTAAATATCTCTATAAAACCAAAATGAAAATCTATATGTTGTATTTTTGAAGTTTAAAATTTAATTGATATGCGAATTTTAATTGTCTTATTTACGTTAGCTCTTTTTGCGAGTTGTTCTGAAAACAAAAAAATGATTGTTCATGAAACTCCGTTTCAGGAAAAAATGAACACTGAATTTAAAGACGCTTCAGTATCACCTCTAAAATCTAAAGATTTAAAAGGTTTTAAAGGTTTAGATTTTTTTACTTATGATTCTACTTTTGTGGTGACAGCAACTTTAAAACGCACACCAAATACAGAATGGTTTGATATGAGAACAACCACAGACCGCATATCTAAAGAGCGCGTTTTCGGGATTGTAACCTTTGAGTTAAAAGGAAAAACATTTCAGTTAAACACGTATCAAGGTAAAGAACTATCAGAACAAGAAGGATTTGAGAATTATTTGTTTCTACCTTTTTTAGATCATACCAATGGGACTTCAACCTATAAAGGTGGGCGTTATATTGACTTAGAAATACCTAAAGGGAATACCATTGAAATAGATTTTAACTCAGCTTACAATCCGTATTGTGCTTATGACGAAAAATATTCTTGTCCAATAGTTCCTATGGAAAATTATGTAGCAGTTGACGTTGAAGCAGGTGTAAAGGCCTTTGTTAGCGTGTATGATGAAGATTAATGTGATTTTTACGAATTAGCATTAATCCTTTATAGTGTTTTTTCAACCAAGTAATTTTCAAAAATTACACCTTTATGCGTTTTCTTTTGTTTTTTAATGACTTCAAAATAGTTGTTGTCAAAAAAAGGTAAAGCCGTTTTACTTACATCTGATTTTAGGATTTCAAAATCAGTCATCATTACTTGAGATTCTATAATTCGCAATAATTTTGAACCGATCCCTTGGCGCTGATAATCTTTATGTACAAATAGTCCGTCTAGGTAATTTCCATTTTTCAAATAGGCAAAACCAACCATATTCGATTCGATTTCAGCAATAATAAAATAGTACTTATCAATTCTTTTTTTCCATTCTTCCTGATCATCAGCACTAGAAGCCCATGCGTTAATCTGCTTTTCGGAATAATGCTTCTTGTTAATATGGGTAACAGTATCTCTAAAAAGTGACGTAATTTCAAGGCTATCTTCTAGGGTAGCAGGTCTTATTTGTATCATTATTTTAGTCTAAATATACTGCCAAAAGATAAAACGCGCTGAAAAAAGTAAAAACTTTGCTCTGCATGATCCGCAGAATCATTTGTTGTTCTTATGTTATTCATATCAATATAGCCACCTTTAGCATTTAATTGTATGAAAAAGTGTTTAAAGAATGTAAGATTTAAGCCAATATTAGCGGAAAGTCCATAACCAGACACATGAAATTCATCATATCTGTCCTTTTGTAATAATGTTGTATTGGTTCTAGGAAACAAAAGCCCTCCGCCAATACCTTCGGTTACATTTACTTGAAATTTATCCGTATTGCTGATATGAAATAATGATGAAATATCATCATATCTCGCAATTTCGGTATAGATGAAGTTGAGCCCGTCCGTATGTTCAAATTTCAATAAATCACTAGAAATAAATACATTTTCATTATTAAATTCACCATTGTAATTGCTTCCTGGTTCGTTGTCAGGTAAATTAATATAACCGTTTACATTTCTATTTCTGTCTCTATTCATAACATATTTCATATGGTCTAAACCAATTGAGATGGTGTAATGATCTGAGATAAAATATCCCAACTTAGCATTTGTTTGAGGAATGGTCATTCGAGACGGGTTAATATAATCGATATGCCAACCTTTAGGTTTGTCTTTTGCTGTAGCGTCACTTATGGTAAAATCATAGTCATCACCTTTAAATCGAATATCCGATTTTGAATAGGCTCCTCTATTTCCTCCCCAACTAATAAATAGTTTCCCTTTATTAGAGGATGAGTATTTTGGTATTTCTTGAATTTGGCTGTATGCAATTGTGCATAACAAAATGAATCCTAAGCTTAGAATTCTATTTAAATAGTTCATAAGTAACTTCCGTAAGGATATGGGTAGACGTTAATCTTACACCTTACTTACAATAACTAAGAAAATAGTAGTTATAATGCTGTAATTGTTTTTCTAATAGCCACTAAATTAGATAATAAACCTTCCAAATTATCCAAGTGCAGCATATTAGCTCCATCACTTTTAGCATTTGCAGGATCAAAATGGGTTTCAATAAATAAGCCATCAACATTATTAACCACACCAGCTCTGGCAATGGTTTCAATCATATCTGGTCGTCCGCCAGTAACGCCAATACTTTGATTGGGCTGTTGAAGAGAATGCGTCACATCTAAAACCGTTGGTGCATATTTACGCATGGTTGGGATGCCTCTAAAATCTACAATCATATCTTGGTAGCCAAACATAGTGCCTCTATCCGTAATCCAAGCGTTTTCGTTTCCTGCATCCTTTACTTTTTGAACCGCATGTTTCATGGCTTCAGGACTCATAAATTGGCCTTTTTTCAAGTTTACTACTTTTCCTGTTTCAGCAGCTGCGACAACCAAATCTGTTTGTCGTACTAAAAATGCCGGAATTTGTAATACATCAACATATTCTGCAGCCATAGCAGCATCAGACGCTTCATGGATATCAGTAACGGTGGGTACATCAAAAGTTTCAGAAACTTTTCTAAGAATTTTTAAGGCTTTTTCGTTTCCAATACCTGTAAAACTGTCTATTCTGCTTCGGTTTGCTTTCTTAAAACTGCCTTTAAAAACATAAGGAATTTCAAGTTTGTCTGTGATAGTGATTACTTTTTCAGCAATGCGTAAGGCCATGTCTTCGCCTTCAATAGCGCATGGTCCACAAAGTAGAAAGAAGTTTTTGGAATTAGTGTGTTTTAGTTTCGGAATTGTTATCAAAGCTTTAGACTTAAATTGTTAAGTGGCAAAGATACGATTCTGTAGGTTTAGTTGAAACTATGAATATGGATTATAGGGTTATTTTAATATTGTGTCTGCACGTGCCGTCTAAATAACAAGAAAAGTTAATAATTTCTATGAATTTATTATATGGAAAATGAAACAAGTCTAACCTCTTGGATCTAAAAACAAAACGGACTTATTTCTGTTTTAAAACACCTTCTTAATACTATTTCTTACTATCCAAAGCGACATTACAAAGTTACCAACAACTAAAAGGCCTCCGTAAAACAATAAATTTTTCGATGTTTCTGTCCAATGAATAATGTTAAGCAAATCAGATAGATAAGCTAAAATGAGATAAGAGGATAGGCAAACAAAGATAATACCTAAAGAGAAATTTAATTTCCTGCTTGGTTTAATGAGTTGCCATAAAAACGGAATACCAAACAATAATATTGGGTAGGCAGAAATACCTTCTAATTTATTCATGTTTGTAAACCAATATACTATTATTGATAAAAAATAGAGGTAAGGAATGAATTTTGTGTACTTGCTTAGGGTATTCATCTGTTAATTTTTTAGGGTTCAAATTAATCTCGAAAAATATAGCTGTATTTTCTTAAATAGCGATAGGCATTGTAATACAAGCTTTAAGCTACTAATCAATTATTTAGCGTAAGATACAAATTCAAATTATGTGATAATGAAATAATAACATTTTATTAACGAAAAAAAAAGAATTAGCCGTACATTTGCACGCTTAAAAATTGGCATCAGTTATGACAAAGATTAAAAATATTGCAATTATTGCACACGTCGATCACGGGAAAACAACATTGGTAGATAAGATTATGTACCACTGTCAGTTGTTTCGTGAAAACGAAAACACAGGCGACCTTATTCTAGATAATAATGATTTAGAACGCGAAAGAGGTATTACAATTACGTCTAAAAACGTTTCTGTTATTTACAAGGACACTAAAATTAATGTTATCGATACTCCTGGTCACGCCGATTTTGGTGGAGAAGTAGAACGTGTCTTAAACATGGCTGATGGTGTTTTATTATTAGTAGATGCTTTTGAAGGGCCAATGCCACAAACGCGTTTTGTATTGCAGAAAGCCATTGACTTAGGTCTTAAGCCTTGTGTGGTTGTAAACAAAGTGGATAAAGAAAACTGTACACCAGATGAAGTACACGAAAAAGTTTTTGACTTAATGTTTGAACTTGGTGCTGAGGAATGGCAGTTAGATTTCCCTACAGTTTACGGTTCTGCAAAGAACAACTGGATGAGTGATGATTGGAAAAATGAGACTGAGAATATTGAGCCATTATTAGATATGGTGATAGAGCATATCCCTGAGCCAAAATTTGATGAAGGCACTACACAGATGTTAATTACATCTTTAGATTTCTCTTCTTTTACAGGACGAATTGCTATTGGTCGTTTAACTAGAGGTGGTTTAAAAGTGAACCAACAGATTTCTTTAGTAAAAAGAGACGGTTCTATTGTAAAGAGTAAGATTAAAGAATTACATACGTTTGAAGGTGTTGGCCGATTAAAGGTTGACGAAGTTCAAACAGGTGATATTTGTGCTATTGTAGGTTTAGAAGGTTTTGAAATTGGTGATACTGTTGCTGATGCTGAAAATCCTGAAGGTTTAAAAACGATTGCTATTGATGAGCCAACAATGAGCATGTTGTTTACAATTAACGATTCACCTTTCTTCGGAAAAGATGGAAAGTTTGTAACATCGCGTCATATTAAAGACCGTTTAACTAAAGAGCTTGAAAAGAACTTAGCATTACGTGTTGAAGAAACTGATAGTGCAGATAAGTTTATGGTTTTTGGTCGTGGTGTATTACACTTATCGGTATTAATAGAAACGATGCGTCGTGAAGGTTACGAACTTCAAATTGGACAACCACAAGTAATCATCAAAGAAGTAGATGGTGTAAAATGTGAGCCTTTTGAAGAGATGACTATCGACTTACCAGAAAACGTTTCAGGGAAAGCTATTGAAATGGTGACTTTGCGTAAAGGTGAAATGACAAGTATGGAAGCTAAAGGCGACCGTATGGTTTGTCAGTTCGTTGTACCTTCTCGTGGTATTATTGGTTTACGTAACCAATTATTAACGGCGACGGCAGGTGAAGCTATTATGGCACACCGTTTTGTAGATTACAGACCGCTTAAAGGAGGAATTCCAGAACGTCAAAATGGATCGTTAGTATCTATGGAAAACGGACAAGCGATTCCTTATTCTATTGATAAATTACAAGATAGAGGTAAGTTTTTCGTTGATCCAGGTGAAGATATTTACGAAGGTCAAGTTATTGGTGAAAACTCGCGTCAAGATGATATGACGGTTAACGTAACTAAAACTAAAAAGTTAAGTAACGTACGTTCTTCTGGTGCAGATGATAAAGCTAAGATTGTACCAGCAATTAAGTTCTCTTTAGAAGAAGCTTTAGAGTATATTCAGAAAGATGAGTATGTTGAGGTTACACCTAATCACTTAAGATTACGTAAGATTTATTTGAAAGAAGTAGATCGTAAACGAAATAAAAATATTTAAAAAAATTAAATCCCGACGTGTTCGGGATTTTTTTTGCTTTCTTTTTTAGATTAAACCATCATAAATAAACTATACTCATAGAATTTTATTTACTTTGGTATTCACATTAAAAGGAAATATTATTTTCTCAGTAAAAAAATATCAATCGAACTTACAACCAGAATGGGATGCGTTTGTGAAAACTGCAAAAAATGCGACGTTCTTGTTTCAGCGTGGTTTTATGGATTACCATAGCGATCGTTTTAAAGATTGCTCTGTAATGATTTATAAAGAAGATAAGCTTTATGCATTGTTACCAGCAAATCGTGTGGGAGATAAGGTGATTTCTCACCAAGGGTTGACTTATGGTAGTTTTGTGCTTCAAGATAAATCCAAGTTTTTCTATGCTTTTGAGGCTTTTAAAGCCATGCTGTCATTTTATGAAAATGAAGGTTTAAAAACATTAGAAATAAAGGTGATTCCAACCTTTTATAATAGAATGCCTTCAGACGAATTAGATTATTTTCTGTATAAAGCCAATGCGCAGTTAGTAAAAAAGGATGTGTTGATGGTTATTGATTATACACATAAATTACGCTTTCAAAAAAACAGAAGAGAAGGGATTAATAAGGCGCTACGTTCTGGACTAGAACTTAAGGTAGATACTAATTTTAAAGACTTTTGGATAGATGTTTTAATTCCTAATTTAGAAAGAAAACACGGTATTAAACCTGTACATTCCTTAGAAGAAATAGAACTATTATCGTCTCGTTTTCCAGAACATATTAAGCAAGTCAATGTTTATAAAGATGGAAAAGTTGTTGCCGGAACAACGGTGTTTTTAACTGAAACAACGGTTCATCCTCAGTATGTGTCTGGTAACTTAGATAAAAATGCATATGGTAGTTTAGATCTTGCTTACGATTTTATCATTAACAAAATGTGTGATGATAAGCGTTATTTTGACTTTAATATTTCGAGTGAAGACAATGGAAGTAAAATAAATGAAGGTCTTATTTTTTGGAAAGAAAGTTGTGGAGCACGAAGTTTTACAGCAAATACGTTTAGTATAGCAACGAACGTTTATAAAACATTAGAGATTTCACGAACATGATTTTAGTTCGATGTTTTCAATATTAAAACCTATGATTAAATTCTTAGACCTACATAAAATTAATAACCGTTTTCGCGATGCTTTTCAAGCCTCGTTTAGTAAATCTTTGGATGATGCTCATTTTATTTTAGGTCAAAATGTTACAGCGTTTGAAAATGAGTTTGCTGCCTATTGCGGAACAGAACATTGTGTAGGTACAGCAAATGGCTTAGATGCGTTGACCTTAATTTTAAAAGGCTATGTAGAACTCGGAAAATTACAAAAAGGGGATAAGGTGATTGTTCCTGCAAATACCTTTATAGCAACTATTTTATCGGTTTTACATGCGGAATTAGTACCTGTTTTGGTGGAACCAGATGCTGATACTTATAATATTTCTATACACACAGATAAATCAATATTTATAGGAGCAAAAGCTATTATAATGGTTCACCTTTATGGACAATTAGCAGATGCCGAATACTTTAAAAAGATAGCTAAGGATTATAATTGCCTTTTAATTGAAGATGCTGCGCAGGCGCATGGAGCGGTTGCAAATTCCCAAATTCCAAATTCCAAATCCCAAGAACTAATTGTCAAATCCCAAAAGCCAAAAGCTAATAAAGCAGGAAACCTTTCCGACGCTGCAGCATTTAGTTTTTATCCAACTAAAAACTTAGGAGCGCTTGGTGATGGTGGAGCTGTGACTACAAGCGATTCAGAATTAGTTGAGGTCATAAAACTATTACGTAATTACGGAAGTATAGAAAAATACACAAATAAAATTATCGGCTTCAACAGTCGGTTAGATGATATGCAAGCGGCTTTTTTGAGGATAAAACTAGAGACCTTAGATAAAGACAATGAGCGACGACGCGACATTGCTAAAGCGTATTTGAGAGGTATTACAAATTCAAAAATAAAACTTCCGTTCTATGATGGTTCTAAAAATCATGTGTTTTATGCATTTGTGATCGAGGTTGATGATAGAGCGCTTTTCACTGCGTTTTTAGATAAAAATCAAATAGAATGGTTAATTCATTATCCAATTCCACCACATCAACAAGAAGCATTACAAGGTTTTTCGTATAATAATCTTCCGCTTACAGAAAAGATTCATAAAAGAATTATAAGTTTGCCTATGAGTCCTGTGATGACGGAACAAGATATTCAAACGGTCATAGATGTTTTAAATACGTATTAATTGAAGAGACTTTTCCAATATATAAACAACGAAGTTCTGGTAAACGCAGCGCGTTTAAATGTAGCTAATCTTAGCCTTAGAATTGTAACAGGTATTCTGGTTTCAAAATTTATCGCCGTTTATATAGGACCACAAGGCATGGCGCTTATTGGAAACTTACGGAATTTTATGAGTGCCTTGCAGTCGCTATCTATTTCTGGACTTTACAAAGGTGTCGTTAAATTTGTGAGTAAAGTTAAAGACGATGTCGCTGAGCTAACCAAAACCTTATCTACGGTATTTTACTTAGGGTTTTTCTCGTCTGTATTTTTGGCATTGTTATGTTATTACAATGCAGAGTCTATAAATGACTTCATTTTTTCTTCAAGTTATCGCTATACGTATATCATAAAAACGCTGGCTATTGTATTGCCGTTCTATGCCTTAAATATGTTTACTTTTTCCATAATGAATGGGTTCTCTAAACATAAGTATCTACTCATTATTAACATTCTTGGTCAGATTTTAGGGCTTTTAGTCACATTATTATTAATCTACCAAGATAATATAGATGGTGCCTTACTAGCCATAGTAATTACGCCAGCACTTAATTTATTAATTACCATTGTTGGTATTGCGTTTAGACGAAGTTTAGTATCGCATATTAAAATCACCCAAGTTAGTTTTTCGGTTATAAATAAATTAAGTCCTTATATGATAATGGCGTTGGTTAGTGCTATTGCGCTGCCTATTGTAATGATTATTATTAGAAATTACCTTATAGATGAAACAGGCATAAAAGCTGCTGGTTACTGGACAGCCATGACACGTGTTTCAGATTATTATTTAATGTTTTTTAATTCATTAATGGCACTTTATATTTTGCCTCGTTTTTCGGAAATTAATACCAAAATCGCCTTTAGAAAAGAAGTGTTTAGTTTTTATAAAACGATTATGCCTCCATTTTTAATATTACTTCTTGTTATTTATTTGAGTAGATCGCTATTGATAACTGTTTTATTTACTGAAGATTTTAGACCTGTTGAAGACTTATTCGGATTTCAAATATTGGGTGATATAGCACGTGTGCTTTCTATGGTGATTGTCTATCAATTCTTAGCTAAAAAGATGTTTGCGCATTTCTTGATTTTAGAAGTGTTTTTATTCATTATGCTATACTTCTCTAGTGTTTATCTCATTGATGAATTTGGGCTTAAAGGTGCTGTAATGGGGCATTGTTTGAGTTATGTTATGTACTTCGGTATAATAGTATTACTTTTTAGTAGTTCTTTGTTTGGTGTTATAGACGAAGAAGGAACAGCCGATCATTAAAAATAGCCGCGTGAAACTTCCAAAATTTATTAGTAGTAATATAGTGCTTAAGATCACCTCGCTTAACGCTGTGGTGATTACTATTCGATTAATAGTTTCTGCGTTTATTCAACGTTTACTTGCAGTTACTGTTGGAGAAGCGGGTTATGCAAGTATTGGTCAGGTAAGGAACGTTTTAGCGATGCTCACCAGCACATCTACTTTAGGAACGTTTAATGGTGTTGTAAAATACGTGGCTGAATTTAAAAGCAATCAGCCAGAACTTTCTAAAGTGTTTTCTACAGTTTCCGTTTTTGCCATTATTGGTTCTTTAATTTCTGCAGCTGTTTTATTCTTTGGATCATCGTATTTGTCCGATTATCTTTTTCAGTCCCAAGATTATATTTATATTTTTCAGTTATTAGCTGTTATTGTACCTTTTATTGCTGTAGGTCGTGTTGTCAATGCTGTGGTTAGTGGTTTGTCAGATTATAAACGCTATGCTAAAATTGAATTAATAAGCTACCTTTTGGCCACAGGAGCACTGGTTATTGGATTGTATACATCTGAATTACAAGGAGTGATTATTGCCATTGCCTTGGCACCTGTTATTCAGCTCATCGTTTTAGCCTTCGTTTTTGGAAAGACATTAAATGCCCATGTAAAATTAAAGTCACTTAACTTAAATGTCTTATACAAAAATAAATTGTTGGCTTTTACCTTAATGTCTTTTATTTCTACGTTTTTATTGAATTATGTAGAATTGTTTATCAGAACCTTAGTAGCGGATGAAATCAGTATTAATGAAGCTGGTTATTGGACCGCAATCACATTTATTTCTAAAAATTATATGGTATTTGCAACTGGATTGTTTACACTATATGTGCTTCCAAAATTTGCGAGTATTCATAATAAGCATGAATTCAAGGTTGAGGTTTTCAATATTTACAAAACAATTCTGCCTATTTTTGGTATAGGTATGCTTTTGGTTTATCTTCTTAAAGATTACATCATTCTGCTTATTTATCCTGATTTCTCAGGAATGAAACCTTTATTTAAATGGCAATTGTTAGGTGATTTTGTGAGATTAGGAGCCTTAGTATTATCACATCAATTTTTGGCGAAACGATTGGTGAAAAGTTTTGTGATTACTGAAGTGATTTCTTTAGCCTTGTTTTTTATACTTTCTAAAGTATTTATTCAGTATTTTGGCACAGAAGGAATAGTAATTGCACATTTTGTAAGGTATATTATCTACTTTATAATTGTAGTTTTAGTGATTCGTGGGTATTATAATTCTACAACTTCAAAAAGCGAATAACATTACTTATGCTTTTGCCACGTTTTTAAATAGTTTTCAGCACAGGTTTTGTAATTATGATGCGTTTCTACAAACTGTCTAGCATTCAAAGAAATTTCAACTATTTTTTCAGGATTACGTATGAGCCATTCTAATTTGCTTGCAATTTTTTCAGCATCTGGTAAGGCATTTATAGCAACAGTATCCTCTTCTAAGTTATAATAGGAAAGCCATTCGTTTTCAGCACCTGTAAATACCACTTTCCCTTTTGCCATTGCTTCTAAAGCATTAAACCCTTGGTCGTATGCATAAATTTGATCGAGCATTATATGTGCTTGATTATAGGTTTTTATGTATTCGTCATAAGGTAAACTTCTGACCGTTACGATTTTTATTTTATCGGCGTATTTTCGATTGATAATTTCTAAGGCAGCTTCAAAAATATCATTCCCTTTTTTATAATAGTTATGCGAATTGATCCCGTGAAATATCACAATTTTATCTTCAACTTTTAAAGGTTGAAACTTTAATTGTTCCGTGTTTATTGGGTTTGGAATGAGTCCTAAATATTTTGGATGATTCAATAAAGGCAAGTGATAATCTAAATCTGAAGCTATAACGCCAACGATAGATTTGTAAATATGATGGTGTAGTTTTATAAAATCGGGTTGTAAATACTTTAAACCATAACTGAATTTAGACTTTTCATTTCCGTTTAAATACGGAGTTAAAATAGAGTATTTTGGAATCTCATCATGGGCATATTTTACACTGATATAATCGGTACCACAAGACAAAAGGAAAACACTGTTGTTCCAATCAGATATGAGATCGAAAATATCTTGTTCAATTGCGGCAGAACATCCAAAAGGCGCTTCATTTATAAACTGAACAATATCAAAATCACTCATTTTAGGCTTTAAATTTAGAATTTGCTTTATGGTATGAATCGATTCCAAATCGATTTTTGTGAACCTATAAAGCAGATTTTTAATTTTCTTTAAAAATCCTTGGTCATATTTTTTATAAATTGGTAAGTCTACATCGTAATTTTTAAAACCATCCTTTGCGGCCACAATAGTAACCTCATGGTTAAGTTCCTCTAAACCTTCCTTTAAAGAGTTATGAAGTCTACTATATTCACCAACTAATAGAATTTTCATGTACTATTTTATAATTTAAAGTGACATCTTAAAACAGCCTTTTGCTTTACTTGGTAAGTGTATATATTCAAATACGGATGTTTCATTTATATCGTTACATTTGTCTCAAAGATACTCGTTAATGCTAAAAGCCAATAATAAAAAAATTTGTATTGTGGTTTCCTCTTTAGGAAAAGGTGGTGCAGAACGCTCTTCTGGCTTATTGTCACAAATGCTTTATGATGCTGGTTACGATGTTCATGTGGTTAGTGTACTTAATGATATTGAGTTTCCATATAAAGGAAAATTACTCAATTTAGGCGAACTTAAAGATCAGAACGATTCTTCTTTTGGCAGATGGCAACGCTTACGAATTTTAAAGAAATATTTAAAAACGCATAATTTCGATTATATCATAGATAATAGAACCCGAATTGGTTTTATAAAGGAATTCATTATTTCGCAATTTATTTTTAATCCTAAAAAAACAATCTATTGCATTCGAAGTTTTAAAACCGAAAAATATATAAATCCGAATCGAGTTTTAGGTCGATTATTATACAGTAATTCTTATAAAATTGTTGGAGTTTCAAAGGCTATTGCCGAAAAAGTAAAAGCAGATTATAGTTTTAAAAATGTGATCTCTATTTACAATTCAATTCCATTGGAAACGAATAACACAAAGCTCGAAACTAAAAACGACTATATCTTATTTTTTGGTCGCTTAGATGATGAGGTGAAAAATATTTCATTGTTAATTGAAGCCTATTCAAAATCCGAATTACCTAAACATCAAGTAAACCTGAAAATCTTAGGAGAAGGAAACGATCTAGAAAAATTAAAAAATCAAGTAGAAACTTTAAAGTTAGAGTCTAATGTTGAATTTTTAGGATATAATCCAAATCCTTCAGAAATTGTGAAATCTGCGTTATTTACCGTTTTAACAAGTCGCTATGAAGGATTCCCAAGATCAATTTTAGAATCTTTAGCGCTTGGAACTCCAGTAGTTTCTGTAGATTGTAATTCTGGACCAAATGAAATAATTCAAAATAACTTTAACGGACTTTTAGTAGAAAACCATAATCTGGAAGCATTAGCAGAAGCAATGACGAATCTTTTTACTGATAAAGATTTATATTTACATTGTAAGCAGAATTCTCAATTGAGTATTGCGCAATTTTCGGAAGCTGAGATTATAAAACAATGGCAATCCATTTTAAATTAATACCATTATATGTATACCATAAACAACGTAGAAATAATAGACATTCCCAAAGTACATGATGAACGTGGTTTTTTAGCTGTAGTTGAAAAAGATGTGATACCTTTTGGGATAGAACGTGTGTATTATTTATACGATGTGCCAACCGAAAGTAGTAGAGGAGGTCATGCTCATATAGAGCAACAATCTGTTATTATAGCCTTAAGTGGCAGTTTTGAAGTCATTGTAGATGATGGAAACTCAAAGAAGTACATCATGCTTAATAAGCCAAATCAAGGATTGTTTATTCCAACGCATATTTGGAGAGAAATCGAAAACTTTTCTTCTGGAGCTGTGTGTTTGGTTTTGGCATCCACGACGTATAATGAGGGTGAGTATATTCGTGATTATACCGAATTTAAGGCTCAACTTTTAGGATAATATATTTTTTCCCCTTGTAACGATTTTATTTTTACTAGCAGTTTCAAAAGCCACCTTGGACAGTTTAATAAGACGTTTTGTCTAACACTTAAACTGCTAGAATCTAACTGTGAGGTATAATATTCATAAAGCTTTTTATCATCTTGAATCTTACTGAGAATAGCCATTGAATATCTGTTTCTATCCAAAAATAACTTTAAAGGCTTGTTCTGTTTTTCTTCCGTGTAATACTTGTCAAACTTTGGTTTTTTACGCGCATCAAATGTAGTATTCGATAAACTCGAAGGATTAAAAACATAAAACGCTAGAACTTTATTTATAAACAGCACCTCATAATGCATTCCGAAACGTAACCATAAATCTGTATCCTGACCAGAAACAATGGTTGGATCAAATCGTCCTGTTTTATCTAAAATAGATCTATTGAAAACAACGCTAGAACTCGTAATTAAAGAGTACTTCTGGCTAGCTTGAAAAAAATTATGAATGCCATATAGATCTTGTTGTTTAAAATTATACACAACAGGAATCACTTTGTTTTCATATTGCTGTGCAATTCCGGTAGAGAATATGTTTAACTCAGGAAATTTTTGAATGGCATCATACATGTGTTGCAAAAAAGATGCATCCCAAGTGTCATCACCATCTAAAAGTGCGATGTAATTTGAGGTTGCTTCTTTAAGACCTCTGTTTCTAGCATTTGAAGCTCCTTGATTTGCTGTTGTTATCAGCTTAATGCGTTTGTCTTCATATGCACTGATAATGTTTTCACTGTTATCCGTTGAGCCATCATTAATAACGATGATTTCAAAATCTTTGAAGGTTTGGTTTAGAACACTTTCAATAGTTTGTTGAATGTGCTTTTCCTTATTATAAACCGATATGACTACTGAGAAAAATGCCATTATTTAGATGCGTTTAAACTACAATAATAACTCAATCTGAATAGGTCAAAAACTAAAAGCGATGGATTTTTGCCAAGTAAGTTTTTCTTGAACCTATGGTTATATTTACAGTGAACAAATGAAAGTAATTTTGAAATGCCAGTGTTTTTAATTTTAGAATACACCTTTGTAATCCGCGTGTAGTCTGCAGGTAGCAAATCTTGTTGAATGAATAAATCAATCGCTTTTACAGAATCTAATGATTTTTGTAAAAAGGTTTTACTGTTTTCAAGACCTAAATGATAAACGGGGTTTTCTATATGCTCTACTTTAATCTTCGATGCTTTTAAATGATATGAAAACAACGTGTCTTCATGGCGTAAATTGGGTATGTCTTCATTAAAACGCACCGAATCAAAAACGCGTTTATGTATTAAGAAACTTAAAGTTAAAAAGCTTAAATAGGTATTTTTGTTTCGAGCATCGGCAGACAGGGCTTCTCTTTTGTTTCCGTAAATCCATCGTAAAAGTTGCGCATCATCCACACGTTTTTCTTGGTATAAAATACCTCCATATATAACCTCTGATTTTTCTGAGATTGCACTAAGATACGTGTTTATAAAATCATCAGTTTTAGGTAAGACATCTGCATCTAGAAAGAGACACCAGTCGTATTTGGCATCGTTAGCCAATTTATTTCTAATAGCGCTTCGACCAATATTTTGAGGTAGAATGCGATATTCACAATGAGAAAAGGTATTTATAATGCTGTTACTTTCTTGTAAATTATGATTGTCAGAACAGTCATCATAACATAGTATTTCGAAGGTGGTATCTGTTTTTGTTAACTGCTTATGTATTTCGGAAACTAGGTCTGAAATATTATAATTATAAACAGGAATTAGTACAGAAATCATAACTTTTTACAAGGGGTGAAAAAGGACTTAAGAAATGCTTTAACTCTTACGTTGTACCACTTCAAAGACTTTATTTTCGTCGCATTTCAACGTTTTACTTGGGTATTTTAAAAGCAAGGCATAATCGTGAGTTGCCATTAAAATAGTATTACCGTTTTTATTGATATCTTGAAGCACTTCCATGACTTCAATACTGGTTTGAGGATCTAAATTACCGGTTGGCTCATCGGCTAAAATTAATTCAGGATCGTTAAGTAAAGCACGTGCAATTGCAATACGTTGTTGTTCACCTCCAGAAAGTTCATGAGGATATTTAAAGCCTTTAGTTGTCATGGCAACCTTATTTAAAACAACTTCTATTCGGTCTTTAATACGGTTCTTTTCTTTCCAGCCAGTAGCTTTTAATACAAATTCTAAATTGCCATTAATGGTGCGATCAGGTAATAATTTAAAATCCTGAAATACAATACCCAATTTTCGTCTTAAAAATGGGATGTCTTTTTCCTTCATGGTTTTTAAATTAAAATCAACAATAGAACCTTCGCCCTCAGTTAATTCTAAATCGCCATAAAGTGTTTTCATAAAACTACTTTTTCCACTTCCGGTTTTACCAATAAGATACACAAAATCACCCTTTTGCATTTCAAAGTTTACTTTAGATAGCACCATGCTATCACCTTGATAAATCGTTGCATCTTTAAGTTCTAAAACCGTTTCGGACATAGTATAGGTATAAATAAATTGGTAAGTGTAAATGTATTGCTAATAAACTAATTTCCAAAAACTAAATTCCACTTTCCAATCGCGAATTCTTGATGTAAACGTACATCTTATAGTTCAATTGTCTCTAAAGCTTAAAATAATCAATATAATTCTGTAAATCTTTATCACCACGACCAGATAAACTAATCACCACTACATCATCAGGTTTAAAGGTTTTATGTTTAAAAATGGCTAAAGCATGAGAACTTTCAATAGCCGGAATAATACCTTCTAACTGCGTTAATTCTAATCCAGAAGTCATCGCTTCATTATCTGTAGCCGAGTAAAATTCACCACGACCAGTTTTGTATAAATGCGAATGTAAAGGCCCAACACCAGGATAATCTAATCCGGCTGAAATAGAGTAAGGCTCTGTAATTTGACCGTCTGTAGTTTGCATTAATAAGGTTTTACAGCCGTGAATAATACCTTCTTTTCCTAATACCGAAGTGGCTGCACTTTCTCCAGAATGAATTCCTTTTCCGGCAGCTTCTATAGCGATGATACCAACGTTTTCATCATCTAAAAAATGATGATAAGTTCCTGCTGCATTACTTCCTCCTCCAATACAAGCTACGACGTAATCTGGGTTTTCTCTACCTTCTTTTTCTTTTAATTGCCATTTTATTTCTTCTGAAATGACGGACTGAAACTGCGTCACCATATCAGGATAAGGATGCGGTCCAATTGCAGAACCAATAATATAATGTGTGTCCACAGGATTATTAATCCAATCGCGAATCGCTTCATTGGTGGCATCTTTTAACGTGCGACTTCCTGATAATGCAGGAACCACTTTAGCGCCCAACATTTTCATTCGAGCTACATTTGGTGCTTGTCTTGCAATATCAATTTCGCCCATGTAAACCACGCATTCAATACCAGTTAAAGCGCAAACGGTTGCTGTAGCTACACCATGTTGACCAGCTCCTGTTTCGGCAATAATGCGCTTTTTACCGAGTCGTTTTGCCATTAAAATTTGACCAATAGTATTGTTGATTTTGTGTGCACCTGTATGGTTGAGGTCTTCGCGTTTTAAATAAACCTTAGTATTATATTTTTCGGAAAGTCGTTTGGCAAAATAGAGTGGTGAAGGACGACCAACATAATCTTTTAAAAGTTGATTAAATTCTTCTTGAAACTCAGGTTCAGCCATAACTTTTAAATAATTTTGGCGTAATTCTTCTACATTTGGGTAGAGCATTTCTGGGATGTATGCTCCTCCAAATTCTCCGTAATAACCTTTTTCGCTGATGTGATATGTGTTTTTCATAATCCTCTGTCATTCCTGCAAAGGCAGGAATCTATTTGTTTTAATTGTCATTATGGATTCCGTTTCAAGTGCGGAATGACTAATGTGTTTTAAATTGTATTTGTCAGTTCGGGTGATTTCGAGTTTTGTGGAAATTGTATCGAGAACATTTGAAATTACTTCTCGATACAATTTTTTCATCCTTCAAAAATCACTCGAAGTGACCTGTGTTTTAAATTTTTCTAATGCTGCAATGTTCTTTAGTCCTGGTTCAATTTCAAATTTGCTGTTTACATCAATAGCGTAACAATATTGTGATTCCGGTTTTTGTAGGAATGCCAAAACGCTTTCAACTTCATTTATTCCAATACCTCCGCTTAAAAAATAGGGTTTTGTAGATGGATAGTCTTTTAACACATTCCAATTGAACGTAAAGCCATTTCCACCTGGCAATTTACCTTTGGTATCGAATAGAAAATAGTCGATTACGTCTTCGTAGGCTTCTAATTGTTTAAAGTTGAATTCATCTTTAATGCTAAACACCTTGATGATTTCTATTACATCGTTTTTAGGCTTCAATTGAGATTTCGAAACAAGTTCGGCATGACAAACTTTTCTGAGTTTGTCACAATATTCTGGTGATTCATTTCCGTGAAGTTGCACTGCGTGTAGATTATGTTTTGATATCATGTCAACAATAAAATCTACTTTAGCATTCACAAAAACTCCTACTTTTTTTATGGTTTTGGGTAATTCAGGAATGGTGGTATTAAAATGTCTAGCTGATTGATCATAAAATATAAAGCCCAAATAGTCGGGTTGCAAATTTGCAACAGCTTGGATATTGTCTTTATATTTCATGCCACAGACTTTTAGTTTCATTTTATTCTCGTGAAAGCGGGAATCACACCACGCTTTTTAATTTTTGTCATTCCTGCGAAGGCAGGAACCTATTAATTTAGTTGTTTATTATGGGGTCCGTATCAAGTACGGAATGCCAGTTTTCTTATTTAATATATTCCAGCGAAAGCGGAAATTTCATCGCGCATTCGACTTTTTAAATTTTTAAATTGAGACCTGCTAGGTTTTATAAACCTGCTAGGTCTTTTATAAATATAGTAGCACTCTCTCCAGGATTATCTGTCTTCATAAAATTCTCTCCAATCAAAAAGCCTTTAAATCCGTAAGGTTGTAATTCTTTAATGGCTTCAACTGTGCTAATACCACTTTCAGATATTTTTACAAAATCGTCTGGTATTAATTGACTTAGTTGTTTTGAAGTGTCTAAACTGACTTCAAACGTTTTTAAATTTCTATTATTTACACCCAACATATCTAAGGAAGGCATAATGGATTTGTGTAATTCTTCTTCATTATGAACCTCTAATAACACATCGAGATTTAAACTTTTGGCGAGTTCTGAAAATAGTTTTATTTCAGCTTTAGTTAGAATGGCTGCAATAAGTAAAATAACATCCGCACCATAAGCTTTAGCTTCAAGAATTTGATATTCATCAATTATAAACTCTTTTCTTAAAAGCGGTAAACTAGCACTTGCTCGAGCTACTAATAAATCGTCTAAAGATCCACCAAAATATTTACCATCAGTTAAAATAGACATACCACAAACTCCTGCATTTTCATAACCAGAAGCCACATCTTGTACATTTAAACTGTAGTTAATAACTGATTTTGATGGCGAGCGTCTTTTGTGCTCTGCAATAATTCCCGATTTACTGTTTCTTAAATTTGAAGTTAAAGATATGGTTGCTCTATTGAACAATATGGATTGCTCTAGTTGCGAAACGGGAATTAATGATTTACGTAAATTAACCTCCTTACGTTTATCAACTACAATTTTATCTAAGATATTCATTTACTAAGTGCTATTAATGTATCTAAACTTTCTTTGGCTTTACCACTTTTTAAAGATTTTTTAGCCAATTTAAAACCGTCTTTATGTGATATTTGTTTTGCCGTCGCAATCGCTAACCCTGCATTGGCACAAACTACATTGTTTTGAGCTTCTGTGCCATTACCTTCTATGATTTTAACGAATAGTTTTGCAGCTTGTTCTACAGTACTTCCTCCAAATATTTCGGATTGTTCAATTTGTTTAACATCTAAAAAGCTAGGCTCAAATAAAGTTTCAGACGTATTAGAAACGACCTTGGTTTTTCCTGTTAATGAGATTTCATCATAACCATCTAAAGCATGAACAATAGCATAATTTTTATCTGATTCTTGATATAAATAACTGTATAATCTCAATAGTTCAAGATTAAAAACACCGACCATTTGATTTTTAGGAAATGCAGGATTGACCATAGGCCCTAACATGTTAAAAAATGTTTTTACACCAAGTTCTTTTCGGATTGGTGCCACATTTTTCATGGCTGGATGAAATAAAGGTGCATGTAACACACAGATGCCAGCTTTATCGATACTTCGTTTTAAAAAGTCAGTATCATTAGTGAATTTTATACCTAAACTTTCCATAACGTTAGATGAGCCACAGGCTGAAGACACTCCGTAATTACCGTGTTTTGTAACATGAATTCCTGCACCTGCAGTAACAAATGAAGATAATGTTGAAATATTGAAGGTGTCTTTGCCATCGCCTCCTGTTCCGCACAAATCTATAGTGTCGTAACCGTTTAAATCTACGGGAATACAAAGTTCTAAAAGGGCATCTCTAAAGCCTCTGAGTTCTTCAGTAGTTATGCTTCGCATCATGTAAACGGTTAGGAAAGATGCAATTTGACTTTGGTTGTATTTTCCTTCGGAAATGTTAACCAATACGTTTTTTGCTTCTTCACTTGAGATGCTTTCTTGATTGATGAGTCTGTTTAGTATTTGTTTCATATAAATGTTCCGTAAAGCGGAATATCTTTTTAAATGTAATTTCTATTCTTTCTTTTTATCACTGTTCATTTTGCCTTGTTGCACAACCCTTCGACTACGCTCAGGATAAACCAAGCCAAAAATCACGATCAAAATTAGGAAATTACTCATTGATTTTTATTTCTTCAATAAGGAATTCGTGGATGCGAAGCATTTGCTGCGCACCATTCGCTTTCAAAGCTACATGCTTGAAGCTTCGCTTCGAAGTTCCGCTTCTTCGCTCATTATTTCTGAAAATCGTTGTTTCCGACTATGTCGGAATTTGGGACATTAATATTTATTAAATTTTGTTTTCTTCCCAATTAATATTTTAAGTTTTCCAACTTCCAACATCCAACTTCCAACTTCCAACTTCTCACTTCTAACCCTCATTCACCCAATTCTTCAAAATCTGCTTTCCATTTGGTGTTAAAACAGATTCAGGATGGTACTGAACCCCTTTCACATCATAAACCTTATGTCGCAATGACATAATTTGTCCGTTTTGGTCAAAAGAAGTGGCTTCTAAAGATTCAGGTAAATTAGTGTTAACTACCCAAGAATGGTATCTACCAACCTCAAATGTTTTATCTAAACCTGTAAAAAGTGATTCATCATCAACCGAAACCGTCACATGTGTTGCTACACCATGATAAACGGTATCTAAATTCTCTAGTGAACCACCAAAAACTTCACCAATAGCTTGTTGTCCTAAGCATACACCCAAAATACTTTTAGTTGGCGCATAGGTGGCTATAATTTCTTTCAGTAAACCTGCTTCATCTGGGATTCCAGGACCAGGTGATAAGACAATTTTATCGAAAGCCTCGACTTCTTCTAGTGTTAGTTTATCGTTTCGTTTTACGGTGACATCACAATCTAAATCTTCTAAATAATGAACGAGATTATAGGTGAAACTGTCGTAATTGTCTATGACTAATATTTTTTTCATCTGAATGTTCCCATGCAAATGGGAATCTTTTTAATTATACTTTAATCTTTTAAAATGGATTCCTGCCTACGCAGGAATGACAAATTAACTAAATACTTTCTGCTTGCTCAATCGCTTTTGTTAAGGCACCAAGTTTATTATAAACTTCTTGTAATTCGCTTTCTGGATTTGATTTTGCAACTAAACCTGCACCTGCTTGCCAAAATAATTTATGATCTTGACTTAAGAAAGTTCTTATCATAATAGCGTGGTTAAAATTACCATTAAAATCCATAAAGCCAATTGCTCCACCATAGTAACCTCTACTGGTTTTTTCATATTTTTCAATCAACTGCATAGCTTTGTGTTTTGGTGCTCCACTTAGAGTTCCTGCCGGAAACGTATCTGCAACCACTTGCATGGTATCTGTATTTTCATGAATAGTTCCAGTAACCTTACTCACTAAGTGAATAACATGCGAGAAGAATTGTACTTCTCTGTAATTTTCAACAGTAACATTACTGCCATGTCTGCTGAGATCATTTCTGGCTAAATCTACAAGCATAACATGTTCGCTATTTTCTTTTTTATCTTTTATTAATTCTTCTGCGAGTTCGGCATCTTTAAGGTCGTTTCCACTACGTTTAAAAGTGCCTGCAATAGGATGAATTTCGGCTTTTCCTTCACTCACTACTAATTGAGCTTCTGGCGAACTTCCAAATATTTTGAAATTTCCATAATCAAAATAGAAGAGGTAAGGTGAGGGGTTAATACTTCTAAGTGCACGATAGACATTAAATTCGTCTCCACTAAATTGTTGCGAAAACTGTTTAGATAATACCAACTGAAATACATCTCCTCTGCCACAATGTTTTTTTGCGAGTTCTACATTCGCTTTATATTCGTCATCCGTGAGGTTAGATTTAATGTCGCCTTTTGGTTTAAAATCGTACGATGCATACTGACGCGTTTGTATTAATTGTAAGATGTCATCGATATTATTTTCGTTATGAAAACAATGTGCAAAAATATATGCTTCATTCTTTTGATGATTAATCGCGATTATATTTTGATAAACCGCATAATATATTTCTGGAATACTAACTGAATTATCTTTTTTTGAAATCTCAATGTCTTCAAAATATTTTACAGCGTCGTAAGCCGTATAACCAAAAATGCCATTGTTAATAAATTTGAATTCTTCGTTAGCATCTACTTTAAAACGTTGCGTAAATTTGTGAATTTCTTCAACAACACCAACGGTTTCAACAAAATTACTTTTAGAACTACCATCTGGATACGTTTGGTAAATGGTATCGCCTTCCACTTTTATAGAAGCAATAGGATTACAACAGATATATGAAAAGCTATTGTCGTTGGCGTGATAATCACTACTTTCTAAGAGAATACTATTAGGAAACTTATCTCTAATTTTTAGATAGATACTCACAGGAGTAATGGTGTCCGCTAAAATTTTTTTATAATGTGTGTTTAAACTAAATGTTTTCATTTTATGTCAAATTCAATATCTCTTTAAACAGAGATGCGTTTCAATATAATAGCTTCTTAAGCCATGTTAAATTAAAAAAGGCTTGTCGTGAAGACAAGCCTTTTTTTATATAAGTATTACATACTAAGGATTAGTTCACGAACGTAAGTTTGAGAAATTCCACCACCAAGTATGATTTGTATTTGTTTTCATAATATGGTCAAATATAGAAATGATAATTTATAAATTCAAATATTTGTTTTAATTTTTATAAATTATTCAAAAGTGAAGTTGTAAATTTTTAAAATAACTGAGGTCTAAACGACTTTGAAACTACATTATATAGTCTGTTACACGAATTGTTTTCTGCGTTTTAGAAATAGTATAGATTTTATTTTAAGTTGAAATTTGTTAAATATTGAAGTTAGAATGTAACACTTCTCATTTTTTTTCGTCTATATCATAATGAAATGTTAATTTTGCTAAAAATATAGAATAAGAAAAATGGCTGATTTATCACAAGAAGAATGGACAAAACAATTAGAAGCAGATACTAATGCTGTTGTTTTAGACGTTAGAACACAAGATGAAGTTGATCAAGGAATGATTCCTAATGCAATTCATATTGATATATTTAAAGGACAAGGTTTTATTAATGAAGTTGAAGAATTAGATAAATCTAAAAACTATTATGTGTATTGTAAGTCTGGGAATAGAAGTGGACAAGCTTGTGCAATTATGAATCAATTAGAAATTGAAAACGCCTATAACCTTTTAGGTGGATTTAGTGAGTGGGAAGGTGACGTTGCTTAAAAAACTATAATATTATTATAAATAACCATGAAAAAAGTCGTTACAATTTGTTGTTTCCTATTAATGGTCGGTCTTTGCACGAGTTGCTTAGATAAGGTCCTTAGTAATACAGAGGTACAACTTGTATCTGCTGATGAAATGGAGTCTATTTTAGAGCAAGAAGATGTGCAATTAATAGATGTTAGAACACCAAAAGAGTATGAAGAGATGCATATCGCAAACTCTCAGAATATAGACTTTATGTCACCTACGTTTGATGAGGATATTTCAAAACTCGATAAAAGTAAACCCGTAATTTTGTATTGTAAATCTGGAGGAAGAAGCGCGAGATGTGCAAAGAAATTAAAAGACGCTGGATTTGAAAAAATCTATGACCTTGAAGGTGGAATTTCAAAATGGAAACACTCAGATAAACTGAATATTAAAGTTAAATCATAATCTTACCAACCGAGCCAAGTGTTCGGTTTTTTTATACTCTATATTATCCTTCTTTAAATCTTAAGGTTTTTATAAATTAGACGACTGTAATCTGAAAACAGAATAACATCTGTTACATTTGCAAAATTAACCTGTCGTATATGGATTTTAAAAAAGTATTTCTGCTGTGCCTTTTGGCATTTTGTTTTTCATTTAATTTATACTCTCAAGTTTTCGACCCAGTAAAATGGGAGACTAAGGTTGAGAAAGTTTCTGATACAGAATACGATTTAATTTCAACGGCTACGATAGATGCTGGTTGGCATTTGTATTCTCAAAATGTACCAGAAAATGGACCAATTCCTACTGGTTTTTCATTTACAGAAAATGATAGTTTTGAGTTAGTCGGTGAAACAACTGAAGATGAAGGTGAAATTGTTGATGATCCTGTTTTTGAGATGAAAATTAAATTTTTTGATCATAAAGCAGAGTTTGTACAACGCATTAAGGTTTTAAACAACGAATTATCGTTAGTGGAAGGTGAAGTAGAGTTTATGGTTTGCGACGACCAAAGATGTTTGCCACCAACGTTTATAGATCTTCAATTTAATATAGAGGACGCTAAGGGTGTTGAGGACGATGCTCCACAACTGTCTTTAGGTTTACCGAGCACTACTAACGTAATAGGAGGAACACCTAGAATTTTAGAGCCTGTTAAATGGAGTACTTCGGTTGAAAAAATTTCTGATTCTGAATTTGTTCTGGTAACATCTGCAACCATAGATAATGGCTGGAAACTATACTCGCAGAGTGTTGATGAAGGTGGTCCAATACCAACAAGTTTTGAATATACATTGAAAGATGGTGTAGAATTAGATGGTAATACTGTTGAAGAAAAAGGTGAGAAAAGTTTGGATAAGGTCTTCGATATGGAGATCAAATACTTTAAAAACAAAACGAGCTTTAGACAGAAAATTAAAGTTGTAAATGCAGATATTACGTCAGTTACAGGTGAAGTTAGTTTTATGGCTTGTGATGATGTTGAGTGTTTGGCTCCAACTTATGTTGATTTAAATTTCGATTTAACGTCAACCACTGCAGAAACAAAAGGTATAGATGACAAGTATGAATCTGGTACAGCAGATTCTGAAGAAGAAGATTCTAGCAGAGGCTTGTGGTCTATTTTTATTATCGCTTTTTTATCAGGTTTTGTGGCTTTGTTAACACCTTGTGTATTTCCTATGATACCAATGACGGTAAGTTTCTTTATAAAACAAAGTCAATCTAAAGCAAGAGGCATAAGAAATGCTGTAATTTATGGTTTATCAATTGTTGTTATCTATGTCTTATTAGGAACTATAATAACGGCTATTTTTGGTGCTGATGCCTTAAATGCTTTAGCGACAAACGTCTGGTTTAATGTCATTTTCTTTATATTATTAGTGGTTTTTGCCATCTCGTTTTTAGGAGCTTTCGAAATTGTGCTTCCAAATTCTTGGGCAAACAAAGCCGATAAACAAGCTGATAGAGGAGGTCTTTTAGGTATATTTTTTATGGCTTTAGCTTTAGCGATAGTCTCTTTTTCTTGTACAGGTCCTATAGTAGGAACTATTTTAGTTGAAGCGGCTTCAAAAGGCGGTGTTGCTCCTGTAATTGGAATGTTAGGATTTTCTTCGGCAATTGCCTTACCATTTGCTTTATTCGCAGCGTTTCCTGGTTGGTTAAATTCCTTACCAAAATCTGGTGGTTGGTTAAATACCGTGAAAGTGGTTTTAGGATTTCTAGAATTGGCATTGGCTTTTAAATTTTTATCACAAGCCGATTTAGTCTTACAACTACATTTCTTAGAACGTGAAGTATTTATCGCGATTTGGATTGCTATTTTTGGAACGCTTTCACTGTACCTTTTTGGTAAAATTCAATTGCCTCACGATTCGCCTTTAAAGCATATTTCCGTAGGTCGTTTACTACTAGGTTTACTCACATTAACGTTTACCATATATATGATTCCTGGACTTTGGGGAGCACCGTTAAAAATTATAAGTGCGTTTCCACCTCCATTAGATTATTCAGAATCTCCTTATGGTGTTGGAAATTCTAGAGGTGGAGGTTCCGCGAGTACCACAGATATTCCAGAAGGTGCACATTTATTAGCTCCACACGATATTTTAGCTTTTAACGATTACGAAACTGGCTTAGCATATGCTAAAAAAGTTGGAAAACCTGTGATGTTAGATTTTACAGGTTGGGCTTGTGTAAATTGTCGTAAAATGGAACAAAATGTTTGGGTAGATCCTAGCGTTTTATCTCACCTAAAGAATGATATCGTTCTTATTTCATTGTATGTTGATGAGCAAATTGATTTCCCCGAAGGTGAAGCACCAGACTCTAAATTAAGACCAGGAAAAAAATTAAGAAATGTTGGGCAAAAATGGAGCGAATTCCAAACTATTAGATATAAAACCAATACGCAGCCTTATTATGTGTTAATGGATCATAATGAAGAAAATCTAAACGAACCAACAGCTTACACACCAAATATTAAGGAATATGATGCTTGGTTAAAGGAAGGGATTGGAAATTTTAAGGATTAAAGATTTAGTTCCATTCTAAGTTGCTTCGTTCCTCCCAATAAAGTTCTGGTGAAACGGCAAATGATTTCAGTGTTGTCACTTCATCTGTTGTCAATTTAAAATCTAAAGCTTTTAAGTTTTGTTTTAATTGATTGGAATCTGATGCACCACTCAACACCAAATTGGGGTTTAAATAATCCATGATGAAACGAATGGCAATGGCATCATTACCTACTTTATATTTGTTAGAAAGCGTTTCTAAGTAATCATAAGCTTCAACATAATTCTGAAAGCTATCATTTCTAAATACACGGCCATTTGCTAAGGCTTCTTTAATTATTACAGTTTTTCCTTCAGCTAATAGAGCTTTTAAAACAGTATAGGTTGATGGCTCAAGAAGATTAAATGTCACTTGGAAACTGTCAAACAAATCTTCACCATTAAAACTAATTTTTCGAGCTTTTTCAATGATTTTTACTTGTTCTGTTCCACTAGATGATAGTCCGATTTTAAGTTGGTGTTCTTCTTTTAGTTCGTATAATCTAGCGAGAACAGCATCATTGGTTAAAACTCCACTATCTAAGGTAGCAGAATGAATTTGATAGATTTTTAAATTTGGTAAAAGTCCTTTGGAAACACCCCATTGTTCGTTTAACTTTTCAATAGAATGTTCTTTAATTTCATGCTTGCCAGAAAATCCAACCTCCCAATTGGCGACATAGGTATAACCAAATTTTGTAGACAGGCTCACGTCTTTATGGTTTCTAGAGGTATTCCAATCTAACAAAAATTGTTCGCCCAAACCGTATGATGGAGCAACATCAAAATCTCTAATTCCCATTTGGTAACTGTCATCTAAAACCTGAGCTGCATTCATTTTAAACGCAGCAACAGATTTATCAATATCATTTTTAGACCTAATATTAATATAATCTGGACGACCTAAAGCGGCTAAACCTAATCCTAATTTAGTAGTGCTCATTATTTTATGTGTGCTTTATTTTATTTGGGATGACATCAAAATTTACGTGATTTGAAAAATTCTTCAATAATAGTTTCAATTTAGGATTTATAAAGCGTTCGCAAAAAGGTTTTTCAGGATTTTTTTGATAGTAATTCTGAATGGCTTCTCGAGATGGTTAAAACATTGAAAACGGTAATACTTGTGTTATAATCGTATTTTCGAAATCTGCTTGGAGCATCTGCAATATATTTTCAATTTTAGCTTTTTGAATGTCTGAAAAATAATAAACTGCAGAACGGTATTTATCTCGCATAGCGTGTGCAGACGTGCTTTTGTGTGTATATAAATGAATTTTAATTAAGGTTTGAAGAGAAATCGCTTCAGGATTAAAATGAACAACAACAGCTTCAGAAAATGTTTGGTTTTCATTTGTAGATGCTATAAAGCCTTGTGATACGTTTGCAACTCCTTTTAACGCTTGAAAAACAGCTTCTGTACACCAATGGCAACCACCTCCTAATGCTATTTTAGCTTCTTTATACATGTATTTAATTCCAATGGATAATACTTTTATTATAAATCCAATTATCGTATGGTTTCTAAAAAGTTGATCGCAGAACTAGCATAGAGGTGAAAATCGCTATACACCACATTGTTATGCGTATCTATAAAAATAAACCATGGTGTTCCGCCAGTTTTATAATTGGTTATAATATTACTTTGTGATTTGTCATCTTTCCCAGCATCATGACCAAAAGGAATCTTTAAATCATATTGTTTTTGAGTGGCTAACATTTTATCGAAAGTATTAATTTCGTAACCTTCAAAAACAGTTTGAATGGCTAAAAATACAACCTTATCATTTCCTTCTAAAGCATCAACCATTGTTTTTAAATTAGGTAGACCCTTACTGTGGCAACCACGACACCAGCTTTGAAAACAGAATAAGACTTTGAATTTTCCTTCTAAATCTGATAGATTAATGGCTTTCGCTTTATTGCCATTGGCATCTACCCAATGATTAACATTAAATTCGGGTGCTCTAAACAATTCTTGAGTTCTAATTGACATCTTATGGTTTTTTGCATTAGACGTATTAACACTTCAGGCCATTCTATAACTGAATTGCCTGAGCGTTGTTTTTTTACCTAAGTTCAGTCTAAGCCGATTTTAATTTGTCGGCATGAAGCTTTCTTAGTTTCGCTATTTTTGGATCGATTACAAAACTGCAATATCCAAAATCAGGATTGTTCTCATAAAAATCTTGATGTTCTTGTTCTGCTTCATAAAAAGTTGGAACAGCTGATAATTCAGTGACTATAGGATTCGGATAATGTGGTTCTAATTCTTTTATCACAATTTCTGCGACAGTCTTTTGTTTATCATCATGATAATAAATCACAGAACGATATTGTGTGCCACGATCAGCTCCTTGTCTGTTAAGTGTTGTTGGATCGTGCGTCGTCATAAAAATGATTAGAATATCTTCATAAGTTATTATGTTAGCATCAAAAGTAATTTGAACCACTTCTGCATGGCCAGTTAACCCAGAACAAATTTCTCTGTATGTAGGTCTGCCAGGTACATTGCCTCCAGAATATCCGGAAACCACTTTTTCTACACCTTTTACTTCCTGAAAAACGGCTTCTGTACACCAAAAGCAGCCTCCGCCCACTGTGGCGATTTGTAAGTTTTTAGTTATCATTTGGCAGTCTCCTTGTCTATAATCATAGATTCTGAATTAACGCAATAACGCAAACCACTCGGTTCTGGTCCATCTGGAAACACATGACCTAAATGAGAGTCGCAAGTATTACACATTACCTCTACACGTACCATTCCTAACGTGGTATCTCGTTCGTATTTAATGGCATTTTCTTTAATAGGCTGTGTAAAACTTGGCCATCCAGTGCCAGAACTAAATTTAATTGTAGAATCAAATAGGGGAGTGTCACAACAGACGCAATTGTATTTACCTTCGTCATAGGTGGTACAAAGTTCGCCACTGTGCGCTCGCTCAGTTCCTTTTTGTCTTGTGATTCTATATTGCTCTGGAGACAATTGGGCTCTCCATTCGGCTTCTGTTTTTTCAACTCGTCTGTCTGGAGTTGGGTTTCCTTTAACGGAAAAGTTGATGATATCTTTCCAAGTTAACATAAGTAAATGTCCTTTCTGGTTTTAATGAATTAATTTTTATGTTTAAGGTAACTGTAGTCGAAATGGTATTCAATTCCTTGCAGTTACAAATTCTATCTAATTTACCACTTTTAAATTACATTATAATAGAGCTAAGCTAATGATTCACGTTAAGTTTTTCTTAAATACTCATAAAACATAGTCCATCATTCTTTTTTCTGTATGATAAATAATAGTTTTGCAGCACATTTAAATGAAAATAAGAAGTTTATGAGTTTAGTAAAAGAAAATGATACAGTAAAAGTACATTATACTGGGAAATTAAAAAACGGACAAGTCTTTGATAGTTCTTTAGAGCGTGAGCCTTTAGAGTTTACATTAGGACAAGGTATGTTAATTCCTGGTTTTGAAAAAGCTGTTATCGATATGAAAGTGAACGATAAAAAAACAGTAGATATTCCTGTAACTGAAGCTTATGGTGAAGTGAGACAAGAGTTATTTCACAAAGTTGAGAATGCACAACTTCCTGAAGAAGTAAAGCCAGAAGTTGGTTTAGGATTAGTATCTAAAGATGCACAAGGTAATGAGCATCCATTCAAAATTGTTGAGGTAAATGAAGATCATATTGTTGTTGATGGAAACCATCCATTAGCAGGACAAGAGTTGGTATTTGATCTTGAATTAGTTGAGATTAAATAAACACGAATTGTTTAGCATATAAGAGACCTGTGATGTAATTTTCGCAGGTCTTTTTTTATTTATAAAAGGACGAGCTCTTAGTTCTAAAATAAATTCATTTTTTTTAAATCATTTAATTAATGCGCCATTTAATTACGTTATTTATAGGAATTGAGCTTTTTTCATACAGCTCCACAACACAAAATCCTGAAATTTCCTTTGCAGATAATCCTGTTGTTGCACATAGAGGTGCTTGGAAAGCCAAAGACTTACCACAAAATTCAGTGGCAGCATTAAAAGAAGCCATTGACTTAAAATGTACAGGTTCTGAGTTTGATGTTCGTATGACGGCAGATAACATATTAATTGTAACGCACGATGCCGATTATGCTGGTTTAGATATTGAAACTTCAACATATAACGAATTAGCTAAACACAAGTTGTCTAATGGTGAGATACTGCCAACTTTAAGAGATTATATTGTTGCAGGTATGACCAATAATAGCACAACAGCATTAGTGTGCGAATTAAAACCTTCTAAAATTGAAGGTCGTAATATACGTATTGCTGAAAAAACAGTAGCCTTAGTTAAAGAACTAGAAGCTGAGGCTTATATCTCTTATTATATTAGTTTTAGTTACGAGCTTATTAAACGTATTAAAGACATTGAACCTAAATCGAAAGTCTTATATCTCGATGGATCTAAATCTCCACAAGAATTAAAAACTGATGGTATAACAGGATTAGATTATGCGGTTTGGAAACTAAAAAATAATAAGCATTGGATTGTAGAAGCTAAAGTTTTAGATCTTAAATTGAATTCGTGGACTGTAAATAAACAAAATGATATCGACTGGTTATTAACAGAAGAATTTGATTATATAACCACAGATGAACCTGAATTAACCTTTGAAAGACTAAAGGTGATTTCTAAGAGTATTATTAAAGAGTAATATTCAGTATATTTAAGGTTTAGGTGAATTATTAGAAAAACGAATACATGAATCGAATTATATTAGTCATTCTTAGTCTTATGGTTTTGGGTTGTAACCCAAAATTGTACCAACCGGAATCTAGAAATGATAACGATAGTCTAAAGGTAATGACTTACAATATACGCTTAGATCTCGCTTCAGATGGTGAAAATGCATGGCCAAACCGAAAAGATTTTTTAAACACTCAGGTGTTATTTCTAAGTCCAGACATTCTTGGAGTTCAGGAAGCGAGGCCAAATCAAATCTCAGATTTAAATGTTGCTTTACCAGATTATAAATTTATAGGTGAAGGAAGAGATGGAAATGGAGAAGGTGAATTTTCTGCTATCTATTACAATTCTAAAACACTTAAAGTTGAAGAACAACACACGTTTTGGCTGTCTTTAACACCTAGCATTGTCTCAAAAGGTTGGGACGCTGCATACCCAAGAGTTTGTACTTATGGATTATTTTCGTCGGTAGAGAATGATGAAAAATTCTGGGTGTTTAATACACATCTAGATCATGTAGGTAGTGAAGCGCAACACCAAGGTATAAAACTAATTTTACAAAAAATAGCTTCAGAAAACACCGAAAATTATCCTGTATTTCTCATGGGTGATTTTAATGTTGAACCTAATAGTGATGTTGTAGCAGAACTATTGCCAACCTTATCAGATGCTAAAGAAGTAGCTGCCGTAAAGTTTGGTGCAGATGGTACATTTAATGGTTTTAACTATAGCGAACCTGTAACAAGACGAATCGATTATATTTTCGTTTCAAAAACACCACATGTCAAGGTGCATAAATATGCTGTGTTTTCTAGTGCCATAGATTTTAAGTTTCCTTCAGATCACTTTCCTGTTTATATTGAAGTTGATTTAAAATAGGTATTAGTTAACTGCAATCACTAAAACGATATGCTTCGTAAAAATTAAATACTATTGTTGTTCTTTGTCAACTAACACATCTACTGTGGCGACCGTTCTAAAGGCGGTATGATCAGATCTAGAATCTGCACTCGTTCCCATTTATGCTGAAATTCTATAACTTGTACAATAGAGTGCATGACATAGGAATGAACCACCTTTAATAATGTATTCAATTGCGTAGAACATAGGCCATCCGAAATTAAATTCGTCTTATGTTTTATTCAAAACCTTGTATTTGTTGCGTGATTTTATCAATCCAAGAATTGTTGATTTCCACTAATTGACCATGTTTTGTTTCGTTGTCATAGAATGATTGCGTTTGCAAACATTCTGCCCATAATTTTTGATATACGTTTACATAAGCATTGTAATTGGCATTTTTCTCTTCTTTTAGTTTTTCAAATGCATCACGAATTTTGAAAGCATATAATGCTGCTATGTCAAAGTGAAGTTGTTCATGTAAAAGTAAATAAGGGCTTTCTTCATATACCCAAGAGTGGTCCGTATAAAAATTAGCAACAACAGTTAAGGATTCATAATTTTGAATATTTTCATTGGCATCAACCATAATATCATTAGGAAGTATTTCTATTTTGTACGATGTTAAGGCATAGGCTAAAATATCCTCGTTTGGACTGGCTTTAAAATCAGACCAAGTTAACTTTCTGTCTTTTGACCATTCTACTGTAGTTTGTGCGTTTATATGTTTTGATATAAATAGAAGTATTAAGATATAGTAAAATGTTGTTGGTTTTTTCATACGTAAGAAGTGGTAATACGTTTTATGACAATATATGCTTATAAAAAATAAAATCCTTGTATTTATAAATAATACAAGGATTTTAGTGGAGTCGGAGAGAACACGTAGTACAATATTGTAAGCTCTTTAATATCCCGTTATTATTCAAAATTACCAATAAAAACAATACGTACAAAGGTTTTGCGTAATTAAAAATATTTGATTGAATTGTATTAAGTTGTATTAAATTGTACGGTACAATACAAAAAAAGCTATATTTGTACGGTAAGTTTTAAACCCTTATTTATGGCAACTGTTAAATTTTTATATAGAAGTACAAAAGAAAACGCACCGTTAACCGTTCGGTTGTTATATAGAGATAATAAAACACCTTCAATTATAAAGGAGAGAAAAAAAGAGGATAAAATAAAAGTTCCTTATACGGACGTTGTACAAGATGCAAAAACCAAATTAAGCATTTATAGTAATGTCGAGTTAAAAGAAAATCCCTTTTTAAATGCTAAAGCATATTTTAATAAATTCTACAAAAAAAGCGATAAACGTATTAAGTCTAATCAAATTTTAAAAGGCATAGACCTTGACAATAAAAAAATAGAAATAGAAACGGAAATGGCTAATATTAAAAGGCACGTTCTAAATTCTTTTAATGTGGCAAATGAAACCGATATTACTAATAATAAAGATTGGTTAAAAGAGTGTATTAATACTTACTACAATCCTCAAGAAGTAAAAGAAAAACCCAAAGATTTAATTTCGTTTATAGATTATTACCTAGACAATAAAATTGGTGCCGGAAGAGAAGCCACCAAAAAAAAATATAAGGTTGTTCAGAATAAAATGATACGTTTTGAATCTTACAGAAAAAAGCAAATTTTAATTAAAGATGTAAACGAGGATTTTAAAAAGGAATTTGAAAATTATTATTTATTAAATCAATATTCAGAAAACACAATACAAAGAGAGTTTGTAATGATTAAAACCTTTTGTTTTTATGCTAAATATTGTGGTTTAGAAGTTAGTTATCAATTAGAGGAATTGAATTTTAAAAGGGAGAAAATAGAGCATATCTATTTAACGAATGAAGATTTAGAAGCTATTAAAAAAGTCAATTTGCCACATGATTATTTAGATAACGCTCGTAAATGGTTGTTACTATCTTGTTATTTAGGGCAAAGAGTTTCGGATTTTATGAGATTTACTAAAGATATGATCCGCATTGAAGATGGTAAACATTTACTCGAATTTACACAAGTGAAAACGGATAAGATAATGACAATACCAGTACCGAGAGCGGCAAGGGAAATATTAAATGCTAATAAAGGCGAGTTCCCTCGTAGAATTTCAGACCAAAAGTATAACGATTATATAAAAGAGGTTTGCGAGCTTGCTGGACTTAACGAAATATGTAAAGGTAAAAAGCGTATTTGTATAGCACCCGAAAAAAAGAAACCTACTAAAAACGATTATAGAGATGTTGCAGGAGAGTTTGAAAAATGGGAGCTTGTCAGCAGTCATATAGGACGTAGAACGTTTGCAACTTTACACTATGGAAAAGTACCAACCAGTTATTTAATTGCTATAACTGGGCATTCATCTGAAATTCAATTTCTTAACTATTTGCAGAAGTCAGAAAAAGACAAAGCAAAGGATGCGTATAAATATTTTGATTAAAAAAAAAGGTTTTTAAAAAGCATCATTTTTTACATTTTTTGCACAAAACACAATTTTACAATATGGATTTACATAAAAATATAGATGAGTTTATTTTATTAGTTTCAGATATTAGGAATATTTCCCCTCAAGATTTTGCCGCTTATTATCCTTTAGATGACAAAACAGCGAACCCGAAAAATTTAAGTGTTTTAGAAATTGAAAATCATTTTTCCAACCTACAAAAATTTAAAGTTTCTGAAAATTGGAACGGGTATATATCTTTAACATCTAGAATTTATTTAATATATGAATCATTTAATAAGTTATCTAATGGGGATAAAAGCATAGTTATAAATTACTTTGCTTTAATATCTAAAGATGCACACGTAAAAACTCAATCTTTTGTAAGTGATAAACTTTTATCAAAAAAAGAGTATTATAATTTATTAGGTATGTATCAAATATTTTTTAATAATTTACTATTTGATATTTTGAGCGAGTTAAAAAACTTAGTGAATACTTCTTTATTGGAGTATGGAGCGGCACAAAGTAAAGCGGGTAAAATACGCAAAGAACAATATTTATATTTTGCTAGTTTAGTAGCTCAAAATTTAATTACCCGACATCCAGTAAAAGGAATTTTATATAACGATAAAGAATATTCACCTAGAGAATTAGGAGTGGAAATTAGCACACCTCATCAGTATATAAATGATACTTTTTTAGGCGGTAAAAAAAATATTTATACAAAAGTACGTTACAAAAAAATAGTTGAATACTGTAAAGAAAAAAATATAGACATCAGCCCTGTTTTTGAGCAGAATTATAATAAACACCATTTAACAGAATCTTAATCAATAATTGACACTTATTTGACACGGTGACACTAATAAAGTGACAAGCCATTTAAACAATATTTGAATAATTATTAATTCAAAACACAGTTTAACATGGTTCAATTACTTACAGCCGATCAGGCAAAAAGTTTGTTTAGTGAAACGCTAGAACAAAAATTTAAAGAGTTTTCTAAATCTCTATTAAGCAAAGAAACGCACGAGGAAATACTTACACGTGATGAAGTTTGCGAGTTATTACAGATAAACCCCTCTACATTATGGACGTGGCAAAATCAAGGCAAAATTACGGCTTATGGTATTGCTGGATCAAGACGGTATTATAAACGTTCGGAAATCTTAGAAAGTTTAATTCCTTTAAAGACAAAATAAAAGGCTAGATGAGTATAAAAAACACAAATAGCCTTAAAAATTTTTCAGAGGATTTACAGGTTAAATATACAAAAAAATCTCAAGATGAGATAATTAGCGAATTACTTAGTTTAGTTTCAAAACTGAATTTTTTTAAAATTAAGTACGGGAATAGTGAGATTAAAGGTGCGAAACTAAATAGGAGTGATTATATAGTTATCGTAATAGATGAAATATTAAAAGTTGCTGCGGTTAACACATGGAATATTTGTATAAAAAACGGTGCTATCTATTTGTATAACGGTCAATATTGGGAGCAGATAGAGAAACCTAAATTTCAAAACTTTTTAGGTTGTGCAGCTATAAAGTCAGGTATTGAAGTAAACACAGCTAAATATTATGCTTTTAAAGAGCAGTTATATAACCAGTTTGTAAGTGCCGCTTATTTAGAACCCCCAACAGCAAGTAAAGGAACAACGCTTATAAACTTGCTTAATGGAACTTTTGAAATAACAGCCAGTAAACAAATATTAAGATCTTTTAATCCTAATGACTTTTTAACGCATCAATTACCTTTCAAATACGACCCCAAAGCAAAAGCACCAATTTTTCAAAAATTTTTAGATGAAGTTTTAGCCGACAAAACAAAGCAAAAAGTTTTAGCCGAATATTTAGGTTACATTTTTATAAATCCTAGTGTATTAAAATTAGAAAAAGTTTTAATTCTATTTGGATCAGGTGCAAACGGTAAAAGTGTAGTATTCGAGATAGTTAGTGCTTTATTGGATCGGGAAAATATTAGTAATTATAGTTTACAATCTTTAACTAATGATAACGGTTACTATCGTGCAAAAATTGGAGATAAGCTTTTAAATTATGCAAGTGAGTTAAATGGCAAAATGGAAACCGATGTATTTAAACAAATGATAAGCGGCGAACCTCTTGAGGCACGTTTGCCATACGGAGAGCCGTTTGCCTTAACTCAATACGCTAAACTAATGTTTAACTGTAATACATTGCCTAGAGATGTAGAACATACCAACGCATTTTTTAGACGTTTTTTAATACTTCATTTTGATAAAACTATTGCAGAAAAAGACCAGGATAAAGACTTAGCAAACAAGATTATTAACAATGAGTTAAGCGGCGTTTTTAATTGGGTTTTAGATGGCCTGCAACGAGTTTTACTACAAAAGAGCTTCACATATAGCAAGGCTATTGAATCAATGCGAGAGATTTACGAGAACGAATCGGACAGCGTGAAATCATTTATTGATGAGTATGGTTATAAACCTAGTTTAAGAGATACTACACTTGTTAAAAAGATGTATGACGAATATCGAGCGTATTGTTTTGAGGATGGTTTTAAAGCCGTGAATAAGACCAATTTTAAAAAGCGTTTGAACCATCATAAATTATATGTTAAACGTGCTGCGGTTGGTTATGTTGTAGCGGCAAAATAACCCTATTAATACTATGAGTTTCATTATATGGGTTAATGATCCTTAGCAATTGCCACTATTCACACACAATACAATTATATATAATATCAATATTTAAAAAAGACCTCAAAAAATGAGGCATCAATAAACATGAAAAAACTTTTAAATTACAACCAAACAGAACACCATTCATTTGAAGAAAATGTAATCGGTCACACAATAGATATTTTAAAGAAAGCCCAAACGGAACTAAAGAATCAAGGAGTTGAAACATCTTTTACACTTGAACAATTATCTAAGGGAAACTTCACCGAAATATTTAATTCTTACCACAAAAAAGAATGTAAAAAGCAAAACTCGAAATTCATTTTATCTAAATACCTAGACTTATGCGGGTTTACCGATAAGGTGCTGCAAGAGTTGGAGCAAACTTATAAAAAGCTAATAGACAAACCTCATACCTTTTATTCTGTAAATAATAGTTTTTATAAAACGTGTGGGTATGGAGGTTTTAATATAACTGCGGCACATAAAGAAGCCCTAAAAAAAGCACCTAAATTAAAAGAATACAAAGTATTTGACTTCTTAACTATTAAAGGCAATAACTATGATATAAGCGTTTCGGATGAATTTTATAAACTCTATGCGGTTAATTCAAAACAAATTGATTTAATTAATAACATAGATACTTATATAACATCATGCAGAAATTTAGGTTTAGAATATAAATCTACACTTGAACCGATTAAGAAATACATTAAAGACCTAGAGAGGGATTTAAGTAAATATGAGTTAAATTTTGATAATATTTTAATAATTCAGTAAGCTATGAAAACAGACGAATTAATATTAGAAGCAGAAACGCAAACAGCTCTTGAGCATGAGATTATAAAACACAATGCGAAAGGATATAAACCTATTGGTAACGTTATCAATATTGATGGCATATATCAAATTAAAATGGCATATCATGGAATATAAAGTAATTAGAGAGCATGATGTTAACGAGTTACAAGATAAAATTAACGATCTAGCTGCGGATAATTGGCAAGTGAAAGGTAATTTAGTTGTTTATGATGACTATCTAACTGTTATGCTGGAGCGCAAAATTTAGAATTTTTGTTATTTGTATTAAAAGGCTTGTTATCTTAATGATAGCAGGCTTTTTTTTATGTGTTATATAGATTTGTTACATTTATAATAAAGCCTTCGCAAAACCTTTATTTATAAGCGTTCTAAATAAAAATGCTATTTATAATCATTCTTAATAACTTCAAATGTAACAATATTTCAAATATATGCTAAGTGAATGTGTTATGCGGAGCGGAACATCTTGCTTATCAGATAGATACCCGTCAAAGTACCTAAAATGTTTTTGCGTAGTTACACCTATAAGCGCACGACTTATCTACACGTTGTGAACAATTGCAGATACTTATTATCATTTGCCACTTACAAAGACACACACCAGCACGCACCACATCCACACAGATAACCACAGACAGCCATACCCGAACCAATACGACTAAGTATATAGATAACGGCTTAACCCCTCTTAAAAGAGCTTATTTGTAGCTTACTAATAATTATTACTTGCCGCTTATATGAATACCGACTTACTACATACCATGTGCAAAGAAGCTACACGCAAAGCGTTTAACGAGTTTAAGAGGCAAATAGATATTGAGTTATTTCCTTTAGATAATTCAATAAAAGAAGTGCTTCAAAGTGAAATGTTGCAAAATATTACAGGAACAGTAACAAAGCACTTTGTAAATAATTACAATTTATCTACTATTCAAATTGATTTATATAAAAAGATAGCCTTACAGACTTCTAATAATTATGCAGCTAAATTTTTGAATTAGTGCAGAAAATGTAAAAAATGTATGTTTTAGAAAACCTTTTTTTTAATGATAGGGTATATGTTATTTTTAGATTAGTGCAGAAAATGTAAAATATGCACCTTTTTAAAAACATTTTTTTTGAGTAAAGTTGTACTACTTTTTATATGAAATTACCGTACTGAATACATAACAATACATTTACCGTACAAATAAAATTAAGAAACCCCGTAAACATTGACTTTACGGGGTTTAATAGTGGAGTCGGAGAGAATCGAACTCTCGTCCAAACAAGTAACCAAAGGGCTTTCTACACGTTTATTCTTTTCTTGGGTTTTCGACTTAAAGCTGGTTAAAGACAACCCACTTTAAGCTTAGCTTTTTAATCTCGAAAGGGCATCAAAGCACTACCCAATCTTAGTCAATTTTTACGATGCCTCATGCAGAAACGCCACTGACTAGGGCTTTTCGGAGACATTTAGCCTTCCTACCTAGTAGGAATGAGCACGAATCTTACTATAATTCAGATTATGCAGCTAAAGCGTAGTTATTCTCGCCGTTTAAAATTTGGTCTAGCCTTTTAGGTGTGTCAATGCCATTACACCACGTGCTTACCATTTAATTAATCTCGCTGTCAAAACCAGTCGACCCCATAAGTTTCTGCGAAAGCAGAAATCTTATCAAGATTTATTATCTGAATAAGGAATGCAAAATTAATGAAAATAATAATGCAAAGGCTATACCAAACTTGTTTTATAAATTTCTTAACTTATATGGTTTCAAATTTATTTTGAATTAGTCGATTGATTAATAAAAATTTTAAAATGAAAAACTCATTTGCCACCCTTGTGAGGTTCTGCTTGTGTTTAAGTTTAATGTATGAATAATTAAAGGTTGTCAATAAAAAAAAAATTATCGTTTTTTAAAACAATGAATTAAAGATTTAATTACTTTATTGAATGCTTTTAGTAAGACCTCGTGTGATGATATTAGCTCGT
The DNA here is from genome assembly GCF_015645385.1 of Winogradskyella marina. Classification (GTDB taxonomy): domain Bacteria; phylum Bacteroidota; class Bacteroidia; order Flavobacteriales; family Flavobacteriaceae; genus Winogradskyella; species Winogradskyella marina. The sequence continues at coordinate 19,000 of NZ_JADOET010000001.1, read as the reverse complement.
TTCGTTGTATTACGGTAAATCCTAAAAAAAAATCAAAGAATATCAGATTTTGTTTAAAAGTTTTTCGAAACTCTTCCCGAAAAGTAAGAACATAATACTGTTACTATTTGCCTTTGTGTTTTTACGGATAATTGAAAATGCTTTAGTTATTTGTGCCTCTACCGTTTTAATTGAAACATTTAGGTATTCCGCAATTTCAATGTTCGTTAATCCTTCTTGTTTACTTAATAAAAACGTCTGTTTACATTTAGGAGGTAGATTTTCTATTTCTGTTTTTACTAAATCGATTAATTTTTCAAAACGAGGTTTATGATCTTCTTCTTCCAAAATAGTATCAAGTGCATCAATATATTTTTTTTCGAGCATAACTGTAGATTTCATTTTACGATATTGATCTATAAATTCATTATAAGTTAATTTATAGAGAAACCGCTGTATAACAAATTCGCTTTTAAGCTTATGGCGTTGTTGCCATGTGCGAATAAATACATTTTGCACTATATCTTGTGCCAAATCGTGGTCATGCGATAAGCTAAATGCATAAACACATAATTTTTGGTTGTACTGCTTCACTAAAAAAGTGTAGGCATTTGTGTTTCCGCTTTTTAGCGCTTCAATTAACTTTGTATTATCTCTTGAAAAATCTAGCATTATGTAATATTTCATTGGGAAATTAATAAAAATTTTAAGAATAAGTAAGGGTAGTGAAGATTTCCTTCGTTATAGTATAAAGAAGTTAGAATAGATGATTTCAAAAAAAATAAAAAAGATAATAGTAAAATACCTTACAAATGAGGCAACTTCAACAGAATTAGATACGCTAACATTATGGTTAGATAATCCTAAAAATGAGACGTTGTTTAATGATTTTGTAAAAGTTAATTATGCTATTAATTATAATATGAAAGCGTATGATTCTAAAACAACAGAATTACAAGTTTTAAAGTTTATAAATAAAGATAAAAGGACTAAGCGTTTGGCTAAGAGAAAAGCATCTTTTTTAAAGTATGCTGCATTAATACTTGTTTTCTTAGCGTTAGGTTACGGTTATCTCGAATTGTATTCTAACAAAAACGATAAACTTGTTTTTCCAACTGAAGTTATAACGCTTAAGTTAGATAATGGGAAAACGAAGACTATTGATGACAATGATTCTAATGATATTGTGGATGACGAAGGTCATATTATAGGGATTCAATCTGGTAAAAAAATAGAGTATTTTACTCAAGAAAAAAAATCAGTATTGGTTTACAATACGCTAACGGTTCCTTATGGTAAAAAGTTCGAAATTAAATTAGCAGATGGTACCATTGTAAACTTAAACGCAGGCTCCTCGTTAAAATACCCCGTTAATTTTATAGAAGGAAAACACCGAAATGTATTTTTAGAAGGTGAAGCATTTTTCAAGGTTGCAAAAGATGCTAAGCACCCATTTGTAGTTAATGCAAATGAAATAGATGTGCGGGTCTTAGGTACAGAGTTTAACATTTCGTCATATTCAGAAGATGAAAATATTAATACCGTTTTAGTCGAAGGCTCAGTCAGTGTTTATAAAGCTAATGCAGTCTATAATGTAGAGAATTCAACATTACTAAAGCCAGGGTATAAAGCGGCTTGGAGTAAAGTGGATCGTAAAATACAAGTTTCTGAAGCGGATGTTGAGTCTCATTTAGCTTGGCTAAATGGTAGACTTATTCTTAAGGAAGTAGAGTTTAAAGCTATTTTAAAGAAATTAGAACGACAGTATAATGTCAAATTTATAAATCATAATAAATCATTGGAAAATAGATTTTTTACGGCAAAATTTGATAATGAGGATATCGATCAAGTGATGGAAAGCTTGAGCTACTCAGGAAATTTCACTTATAAATTTAATAAAGATACAATCATCATTAACTCTAAAAAAAAATAAGGCCTATGCTATAAACTTAAAATGTAATTATTTCTATTTAAGTAGATCTACTTTTAATTTTATTATCGCGGCTCAATCTATACGCTATAATGAAAAAATCGGAAAATGTTGGAGCATTTCCCGATCTTAAAAAAGTGATTTACATGTCTAACACATTAAAATCAAATCAAAAGTATGCAAAAAAATATCATTGAGATAGGTAAAATGCTATATCTCCCTAAACTAAGTTTAAAAATGAAGCTCACTTCCATTTTGCTTTTTTTTACCTTATTGCAAATCCATGCAACATCAAACTCACAAAATGTTAAGATATCATTGGATTGTAATGAGATGAAATTAGAATCTATTTTAAGTCAAATAGAGAAAAAGACTGATTTTAAATTTTTGTATGAAAAAACTATTTTAGATAATGATAAGCTTCTAAATATTTCTACAAAAAATGAGAAACTATCACGTGTTTTAAAAACGATATTTGATAATACTGACATCGATTATCGTATTGTTAAAAAACAGATTGTCTTGCGAAGAGGTCAAGGAAATCCAATCCAATTGAATAGGTCTGCAGCTCAGAGTCAGATTACAGGAACAGTAAGAGATAAAAATGGTACGTTATTACCAGGCGCAACAGTATTGGAAAAAGGGACAGATAATGGTGTTATTACGGATTTAGACGGAAATTACAGTTTAAATATATCTCAGAGTCCTGTAACAATTGTCGTGTCATTTGTCGGATATGAAACAAAGGAAATTGAAGCTAAGAATGGTGATGTTATAAATATAGTACTGCAAGAATCAATTACAGGGCTTGAGGAAGCCGTTATAATTGGTTATGGGAAAGTTAAAAGAGAAAGCTTAACAGGTTCAGTTGGTACTGTTGATATGAAAAATATTACAAGTCAGGCACCTACAGTAAATTTAGATAATGCACTGCAAGGACAAATTGCAGGGGTTAATGTTACAAGCTCATCAGGACAGCCAGGTGCAGCGGCGAGAATTAGAATTAGAGGAACTACTTCTTTACTAGGATCAAACCAACCCTTATATGTTATTGATGGTATTCCTGTGGCTCCTAATAGTAATATTCCTTCAGGTGGATCAGAAGGCAATAATTTGGGGTCTGAATTAAACCAAGAAGGTATTAGTACTCCTATTGGTAATATCAATGCTTCTGATATTGAATCTATAAGTGTTTTAAAAGATGCATCAGCTGCTGCTATATACGGATCAAGAGCGGCCAATGGAGTTATTATAATAAACACCAGACAAGGGACATTTTCGAGTAAAACAAAATTTCAACTTAATATCTCTACAAGTACGCAAAGTGGGCAAACCTTAGATGTTTTAAATGCGAGTCAGTTTAGGAACGTTTTAACAACTGCTGTGGGTAATGGTACAAGAGATGATGCATTCACTAGGTCAGTATTAGATGGTTCTTATTTTGGTGACGCAAATACAAATTGGGAAGATGAGTTAAGTCCTGGGGCGCCAATATCTAGTAACTATAATTTAAATGTACGTGGTGGTTCAGAAAAGTCCAGATACTCTATGACTTTAGGTATTAATACACAAGATGGTGTTTATGAAAATACTGGGTTTAATAGGTATAATTTCTCGACTAATCTTGATACTAAGATTAATGACAATTGGACCATTGGATCTAAAATAAATTTATCTTCTTCTGATCAAGACGCGGTAGATGGAGGGCTAACACAGCTTATTTATGATTTTAGACCAGACGTGCCAGTTTTTGATACCGATGGAAATTATTCGTTTTCACCACAGTATACGCAAGAAAATCCAGTAGCCCGTTCTAAAGCACTTAATAATAATAAAACATTCTTATTATTAGGGTCTATATATACAGAGATAAAGTTGGCAGAGGGATTAAATTTTAAAACCTTATTCTCTTTAAATTATAATGATGGTAATCAAAAGAGTTTTTATCCCGAATTTACTTTTGTTGGTGGTTGGGACCGCAATTTAGGAAATGGAGACGGTTATGCTCAGGAAAGTAGAAGTCGTAGTACAAGTACGTTATTTCAAAATACACTATCTTATGATAAGCTAATCGGAAAACACAATATTAGTGCGGTAATTGGAGCTTCTTTTGAAAAGAATAAAAGTTCAAATGTAAAAGTTTGGGGTGAAGGTTTTTTTAATGAAGTATTAACAAATATAACTAGCGCCACTGTTTTTTCGGATGGATCATCATATGAAACCTATTCAGGGTTAGCCTCTTATTTTGGACGTGTTAATTATGATTTTGATGACAAATATTTGTTGACGTTATCTGCAAGAGTAGATGGTTCTTCAAAGTTTGCGAAAGATAATCAATATGCCTTTTTTCCTGCAGCTGCGGCGGCTTGGAGACTTTCAAATGAAGAGTTTTTGATGAATGTTGATTTTATTGACGAGTTAAAATTGAGAGCAAGTATAGGAACTACTGGGCAACAAGATTTTGGAGATTACGCGTGGAGAACGCTTTTTGAAGGAGAGGATTATGGACCAGACCCATCTGTTATTATAACTCAATTAGGGAATGATAAATTAAAATGGGAGAGAACAGAACAAATAGATTTCGGGCTTGATTTTACCTTTTTTAAAGGGAGATTTAGTGGAGGTATTGGGTATTATTCAAAAGAAACAAAAGATGCATTATTTACCTCAATCACACCGGGGAATACTGGGTATAATAGGATTATTGCCAATATTGGTAATACCCAAAATTCAGGTGTAGAGTTAGAATTAAAAGGTGACGTTATAACTTCTAAGAATTTTAATTGGAATGTATCATTCAACATCAGTAAAAACGAAAACAAATTAACCAAAATATCTGATGATTTTAGAGATGAAGATGGTTTCTTAACCGGTTTTCCTGGTGGTGGACGCTTAAAAGAAGGAAGTCCAATAGGCTTAATATATGGTTATGTTGCCGAGGGACTTTTTCAAGATCAAGATGCTATCGATGCTTTAAATGCAAGTTCTCCTTCAGGAGTTTATCAAAATATTCAAACCGCTCCAGGGGATTTAAAATTTAAAGACTTAACGGGGCCAGATGGTGTGCCAGATGGTATAATAACCAATTTAGATCAAACGGTTATAGGAGATACGCAGCCAGATTTCTTTGGTGGGTTTAATAACACTTTTCAGTATAAAGGGTTTGCATTATCTACCTTCTTTACATTTTCAGTAGGTAATGATATTGAAGCTTTTGGTTTAGCTCGAGGGACGAATTTTGGAAGTACATTTATTGGTGAGAATAAGGAGACTAGTGTTTTAAATGCATGGACTCCAGATAATAGAAACACCAATATCCCTCGATCGGTTTATTTTGACCCAAATAATAATGATAGAACATCTTCTCATTATGTTTATGATGCTTCTTACATAAGATTAAAAACGCTAAGCTTTAGTTATACCTTTTCAAAAAAGGATATTGAAACGCTTAATTTTTTAGATACAATGTCTATATTTTTCTCTGCTCAAAACTTATTTACAATAACAGATTATCCAGGTGCAGATCCAGAAGCTTCTAATTTATTTAATAATGATATTAGTTCTGGTAGAGATAATAATCGTTTCCCTATTTCAAAAGTATTCACAATGGGATTAAATATTGCATTTTAAAAACAATTAAATTATGAAAAAAATAATTATTTATAGTCTAGTTATATGTCTCTTTACATCTTGCGAATTAGTAGATGTTTTAGAAAATGATCCCCCTAACAATTTAGTAGAAGAAAACGTGGTGCAAAGTGAAACAGATGCAAGAGCGCTACTAAATGGTGTTTATACAACTATAACTTCTAGAATTAATGATAAATATTATATGTTCTCAGAGTTAATTCCTAGTGCTATGATAGGATCTATGAATGGCTCAGGGACAGGAACAAGTCATATTCAGTTTTCCAATAACTCATTAGAATTTGATAATATCTACGTTAGAGATTATTGGTTAATGTTTTATAAAACAATGGATATAGCAAATAATACCATTAAACAAACCAATCAACTTTCTGGAAATTTAATTTCAGAGACTTCCAGAAAAGAAATAATTGGAGAAGCACGCTTTTTAAGAGCAATGTCTACGTTTGATGCCCTTAGATATTATGGTCAGTTTTTTGATGAAAGTAGTAATTTGGGGATCGTATTACGAACAGAGCCTAGCAATTTTGTTACTAGAAATAAAGCAAGAAATACAGTTGCAGAATGTTATGAGCAAATACTATTAGATTTGGATGCCGCAATTTTAGATGCGCCAGATTATTCCGTGACCTATCGCGCCTCAAAAACAGCAGCAAAAGCTTTAAAAGCAAAAGTGTTGTTATATCAGGGTAAATATGCAGAAGCTGCAGCTTTAGCAGACCAGGTGATAAACGATGGTACAACAAGCTTAGCGCCCGACTTTGAATCTGTTTTTAGCCAGGGTTTAAATTCTTCAGAAATGATTTTAATGACGTACCGAGATGCAAATTCAGATACAGAAGATAACAATCGTAAACGCTTTTATTCTGGCATTCCTCCTACAGATAATTGGTTTACAGCTATCATGGATACAGATCCTAGAAAAGCCTATACTTACAACGATTCGGATATTTTGAAAACGAATAATGAGGAGGTCTTTAGACCAACTTATTTCTTACGTCTAGCTGAAATGTATCTTATAAAAGCAGAAGGCTTAGCTTTTAGTGGTGCATCTTTAGCAGACGCCAGTGCTCCTTTGAATATTATTAGAAATCGTGCAGGTATTGGTAATACTTCAGCAGCAAATATAGAAGCACTTAAAGAAGACATTTTTAATGAAATAGCAAGAGAACTTGCTTTTGAGAACGGAAGTGAATGGTTTGCAGCGATTCGGTTTAATAAAGCAATGCTACTTAAACCTTCTATAATTAGCTCTAACCAATATATTTTGCCTATTCCTGAAGAAGAAATAAATGGTAATGGCTCCATTACATTTACAGATCAGAACCCTGGTTACGAATAACAAATATTGATTAGTCTCAGTAGATTACCCCTAGCAGAGTTTTAATTTTCTTTTTAAAGAATTTAAGACTCTGTTTTTAAAAATGATTTAAGATTTTACAATGATGGATACTTACTAATTAAGCTATCCATTAGAATAATATTGAAAAATTTTAAGACTTATAAATAATTTTAATAACAACAATTCATGAAAAACAGAACAGTAATTTTAATAACACTTTTGCTCTTTTTAAGTTTTAGTCTGCCGGCTCAAATAAAGGATTTAAATCGTAAAATACCTACAGATCCAACAGTAAAAATCGGTAAACTAGCTAATGGGTTAACTTATTACATAAAACAAAATGCAAAACCTAAAAATAAAGCAGAATTAAGATTAGTAATTAATGCAGGTTCTATTTTAGAAGAAGATGACCAGCAAGGGTTAGCACATTTTGTAGAACATATGGCTTTTAATGGAACTAAAAGTTTCGAAAAAAATGAACTTATTAACTACCTACAAGGCCTTGGTGTTGAATTTGGGGCAGACTTAAATGCACACACTGGTTTTGATGAAACGGTTTATAAATTATCAGTACCAACTGATGAAGAAACGTTTAATACCAGTTTACAGGTTTTAAGAGATTGGGCAGATGGTATTACTTTTGAAGATGAAGAGATTGATAATGAAAGAGGGATTGTGGCAGAAGAGCTTAGGGCTAGAAGTGGTGCTCCTATGCGTATGTATTATCAGTCTATTCCTAAAATAACCAACAATTCGAGATACGCTAAGAGGTTACCAATTGGTACAACGGATGTTATTTTAAATTCTGAATATGATGCCATGAAACGTTTCTACAAAGATTGGTATCGTCCAGATTTAATGGCTTTGGTGTTAGTCGGAGATTTTGATGTGCATAAAACAGAGAAAAAAGTAAAAGAATTATTCAGTGGTATGCAACTTATTGATAACCCAAAAGAAAGAGTGTATTATGAAATTCCTGACAATAAAGAACCTGTTATTACAGTGATTACAGATAAAGAAGCATCGGGTGTGAGTATTTCTTTATTTAGCAAAAAAGACGAAACCGAAGTAATAACACTTAATGACTATCGTAACGAGGTTTTAAAATATTTATATTCAGCAATGTTACGTCAAAGGTTAAATGAAATTGGCTTACAACCTGATGCCCCTTTCTTAAGTGCCATTGCTGGTATAGGTGATTTTCTAGGAAATAAAGATGCTTTTTTATTAAAAGCAAGTCTTAAAGAAGATAAAATTACGGAAGGAATCGAAGCGTTATTAGTGGAAAGTGAACGCGTTAAGAGGTTTGGATTCACTAATACAGAGCTGGTACGTTTTAAAGAACAGTTGTTAAACGGTGCAGATATGCGCAGAAAAGAGAATGGAAAAATTAACACAAAATATTACGTAGAACAGTATATTGATAATTTTACAGATAGTAAAGCGATTCCAAGTGATGCGTTTATTTACCAGTTTTACAAAGAAGTTTTTCCAACAATTACCGTTGAAGAAATCAATAACTTAAGCAATGATTGGATAAAAACAGATAATGTGGCCGTAGTTCTAAATGCTATTGACAAAGAAAATTTAAAACTACCTACAGAGGAAGACATTGAAGCAATACTTAAAAAGGTTAGTCTACAGCCTCTAGAAGCTTATGAAGACGCGCTTAGTGATATTAAATTAATGACTAATGAGCCAACTCCTGGAAAGGTAATTAGTGAAACCTATAACGAAGATGTTGATGTTACGACGTGGAAACTAGCAAATGGAATCACTATAATTGCTAAGCCTACTAAATTTCAGAACGATTTAATTTCAATGAGTGGGTTTAGACCAGGAGGAAGTTCTTTGGCCCCAGATTCTCTATATATTTCAGCCAGAAATGCAGGAAATATTATTGGGTCCAGCGGTGTTAATGGCATATCTGAATCTGACCTTAATAAATTGAACATGGGGAAAACAGTGAGAGTTACCCCAAACATAACGTTCTACGATGATTTATTCTCAGGTTCAAGTTCGTCAAAAGACTTAGAGACAATGTTGCAAATGGTCCATTTGTATATCACAAGTCCGAACAAGGATGAAGGTGTGTTTAATTCGAAAAAAGCAAATTTAAAATCCATTTATAAAGATCAGGATAAAAGTCCAGGAAACTTTTTTGATAATCAGATAAGTGAAATTATGACCAAAGGCCATCTTAGAGGAGTGCCTTTAACAGTGCAACAGATTGAGGATGGACTAAATATCGATGACGCATTTAAGTTTTATAAAGAGCGTTTGGCATCAGCAAATGGGTTTACTTTTGTTTTTGTAGGGAGTATTGACCTTAAAAACTTAAGAGCGTTTACAGCAAAGTATTTAGGGAGTCTACCGTCAGACCTAGAAAAAGAGAGCACATGGAAAGATATAGGGATGCGCTATACTAATACGGTTGTTAAAAAGACGTTTCTCAAAGGAGTTGAAAATAAAAGTATAGTAGACATGCGATTTACTAATAATTTTGACTTTTCTCTTAAAGAAAAAAATAAGCTAAGTTTACTTGGTAAATTGCTTAAAATTAAACTTACTGAAGAAATGCGAGAAAAAATGTCTGGTGTTTATGGTGTACAAGTTGCTGGTTATGCATCTGACATACCTTACGGTTGGTATAGAATGAATATACGTTTTACCTGCGATCCAAATAATGTAGAGAAATTAGTGCATAAAGTGTTGGAAGAAATTAAAAAAATCCAAAAAGATGGAGCTACTGAAGCAGATTTGTATAAAATAAAAGAGGCTGAATTAGCTAATCATAAAGAGTTCTTAGAAATTAACGCCTACTGGATAAATAAATTGAGAGAAGCCGTCAAATATGATTTAAAATTAGAATCTATTTTAGACTCTGAAGCAGAAATAAATAATATTGACTCTAATATGTTTAAAGATGCCGCGAATACATATTTTAATATGAATAATTATGCAGAGTTTGTTTTAAAACCAGAAGCTTCACAGCAAGAATAAAACCATTAAAAAACTATTTTATTATAAACCCAGTGCGCTTCATAAGCCACTGGGTTTTTCTTTATAAATGCTTTTATTTTAATCTTATTTTTTTTGTTATGTCTTGGAGAAACTCCCACTAGGTAGAGCGTAATGCTACAAATAAGAACAAGTAAAAGGGGGGGCTTAAGTTTATGTTGTATCAGTGCTTTAGTTGAATGTTAATCATGATTTTTTATTAAATTATAAAGTCTCTTTGTGCTTTTTATTTTTAGCTCAAGAAAATTCTAGAAGTTGCTTTAAAATTGAAATACATTACGGTAATTAGTATAAGATGTTAAATGATATTAATTTGCTCATAAATATTAATCACACTATTTTCGTGAAAACTATAATTTTCCCATTTTTTTGGGAATGATAATTCCATTAACATGACATTCGCCATCATAAAAGAACGTAAAAATCCGCCAGATAGACGTGTGGTCTTTTCACCTGAGCATTTAGCTGAAGCAAGAGCACAATTTCCAAAGGCTAATTTTATTGTAGAATCTTCGGATATCAGAATTTTTCCAGATGAAGCCTATAGTACACTAGGATTTGAAGTGTTAGATGATGTGTCTCATGCTGATGTAATGATTGGTGTAAAAGAAGTGCCGATTGAAAATTTAATACCGAATAAAAAATATTTCTATTTCTCTCACACTATTAAAGAGCAACCATACAACAGAAAGCTGTTAGTAGCTATGTTAGAGAAAAACATAGAAATGTACGATCATGAAACCATTGTTAAAAAAAGTAATGCGCGTTTAATTGGTTTTGGACGTTATGCAGGTTTAGTAGGCGCCTATAATGGTTTTAGAGCTTTGGGATTACGAGACGGATTATTTGAATTACCTAAAGTTGAAACACTAGCCGATTTAAACGAAGTTAAAGCTGAATTAGATAAAATCACCATTCCTAATATTAAAATTTTATTATCAGGAACAGGCAAAGTAGCCTATGGAGCAAAGGAGATTTTAGACCATTTAGGAATAAAACAAATTAGTGATGCTTTGTATTTAACCTCTCAATTTACAGAGCCCGTTTATGTTATGGCTGATGTGATGGAATATGCCAAACGAACCGATGGTAAAGTAGGAGATAAGTTTAAATTTTATAAAGATCCATCGGGTTACGAAAGTAATTTTATGCCTTATGCTAAAGAGACCGATTATTTTATTGCAGGTCACTTTTATGGAAATAATGCACCGTATTTGTTTACTAGAGAAGATGCTAAACATCCGGATTTTAAAATTAATTTGGTAGCTGATATTTCTTGTGATATCGATGGTCCTGTGGCAAGTACCATACGACCGTCAACCATAGCAGATCCTTTTTATGGTTACGATCCTAATACAGAAAAAGAAGTGGCTTACGATGCTAAAGGTGCGATTACTGTTATGGCTGTAGATAATTTGCCATGTGAATTACCAAAAGATGCCAGTGAAGGATTTGGTGAAACATTTTTAGAACATGTCATACCTGCTTTCTTTAATAATGATGAACGCGACATCTTAAAACGTGCTAAGATTACTGAAAATGGTGAATTGACAAAAAGATTCAGTTATTTACGAGATTATGTAAATGGTAAATAAAAAAAAGAGGCATTCTTAATTAAGATGCCTCTTTTTTTTATGGTGATGATGTTAGTTTATTATTTCTATCATGGTATTAATTTTACTAACCTCTTTATCTGCAGAACCACTAAAACCGACAGATATAAAGTTGATTCTTCCACTTGGTCCTATGATGATTTTAGTTGGTATTCCAGTTATATCGAAAGCATTTGCTACAGTGTGATTTCCGTTTTCTTCTTTTGGATCAATAAGTACATTAAAATCATAGTCATTATCTGATATAAATTTTGATACTTTTTCTATGCGATCTTTACCATCTTCAAGAGTGTCTATAAATAGAAATTCTATAGTCTCATCGTTTTTGTATTTAGTCACGGCTTTTTGCATGCCTGGAAAAGAAGCGATACAAGGGCCACACCATGTTGCCCAAAAATCTAAAATAACAGTTTTGCCTTTTAAAGATGATAAGGTAACGTCATCTCCATCTAGATTCTTTAAAGTAAAATCAGGTGCCTCTTTGTCTATAAGTGTTTTCTTTAGGGCTTCAATCTCAGCTGCCTTAGCTGTTTCTTCAAGTTTAGCCAACATCATATCCGCATCTTTGGTATCATCAACATTTTTAACAGCTTCTAAATAATAGGAATTTAGTTTTGCAGTGCTTCGACCTTCTTCAATAAACTCAGTAGCGTTTTCAACAACGGCTTCATATTGTTCATCTGCCATTAAATACTGAATATAACGTTCGTTCATTTCTCCGTTAGCATCATCTTCAATCGCAATAGATTGATATGTTATGGCTTCCTTTATATCATCATTTTTAAAAGCTAGTAAGGCATAAGTGTCTGCATACATACCATACGTTTGTTTTAAGCTGTTTTCGTATTGCTTAGGGCTGTAAAAGTCTGGCTTATTTTTAAGAGCTTCTTGTTCAGCTTCAACCAAATCTAAAGATTGTTTTGATAATGCCATGGCAGCTTCAATATCTTCACCTTTTTCAGCTTTTGGCCAAGCAATGCTGTTATAAATCGAGGCTTTAGAATACGCATCATCCATTAGGTTTAAGTACTCGTGAAAAGCGTCTTCATTTCCGTTGTTGTAATTAGCTAAGGCAATATTTTGGATGATGTATTTACCATCTGAATGGTTTAAAATTGCTTCTTTGTGGGTTTTAAAAATAGTTTCTTTAGAGTCTAAATTTTTGGCATCAAAATAAGAATTGATTATTGGTCTAAATGCTAAACTACTATTGGGATATTTTTCTGAAATAATGTTGAGAATACTGTCATTTCGTTCAGAATCTCGTAGACCGGAATAAATACGAGATAACATCTCATAATCTTCAAGAGATTCAATTTTCGTGGTTTGATATTTTGAAAGATAAGCGTCGCCAAGATCTGAAAGTTGACTAGCATCGACTTGCCTCGCTAAATAAAAGTGAGAATTAATCCAATCTTTAGTTAATTCTGGATGCTTTTCAATAGTCGTCGCAATAGCTGACAAAGCATTTTCAGCATCTCCCGTTATACCAAAGTTTTTACCAGAAGAAAAGGCATAGTATTCTTTTGCAGCGTCTTCATCTTTTGCTACTTGTCCTTCACTGTTTACAACAGAAAAAAGGTAACCGTCCGCATTGTTATCGTCATAAGTATCGTCTACTTTAAAATTAAACGCAATAACCGAAATACTATCTGGAACCGTAATGGTTGCCGAATTATTTTCAAATTCTAAATCGTAAGGATAGTGTTTAGCATGATTAACTTGATAATAAAAACTATCGTCGAGGTCTCCATCTCCAGTATAGGTGATTTTAAAAGGCTCATTAGCTTTAATGGTTGGGGATGTAAAACTAAAATCTCCAATGTCTACGGGCTGTACTTCTGTTTTTTTGTCGTCTTTACAAGCCATCAGTAAAAGTAATACAACAGCTGCGAGGTTTATTTTTTTCATGGTTACTTGTGATTTTTATACATAAAGATAAGCACTATAACGAGAAATTTGACTGTTGCTTCAATTTAAATTTGAGTCGTGACGATAAAAATTCTTAAACACCCAAAAGCCTATGACTAAAAAGGTTCCAAAACCAAATGTAAATAACCAGGCTTCAAAATGCTGAAAAGGTGAAACAACCATGCTTACAATATCCATAAATAAATAATGAGGTTCGCTTATAATTTCCCACGAGTTATAACGAAGAAATCGGCCTAAGTAAACGCCAAAACCACATAGAAAAAGAATTACAATACTAAAGATTTCAACAGGACGCTTTTTTAATCTTACCACCATTAATTGTTGCATATCTAATATGGATACATAAAAGAGTAATAAACCACTCAATGCAAATGATAATACGACTAACACATCGAGCCATAAGAGTGAATCGTTTCCTATTCTAATATGAATGAGATCAGTAACGATATAAGGTGCATTGGGCAAAAAAGCTAACCAAACCAGAAACCAAAAGCCAAGTTTTAGTTTACTTAAACCTGATACGCTATTGAGATATAGAGTTATAGCGTAAGGTATGATGGCTAAAAATAGATTCCAGATTAAGAATAAAAAGAAATAAGATTTATTGAGTTTTACACGAACCAAGAGTAAAACACCACTAAAAAATAGGGCTACGGTAATTAGCGATAGGGTTTTAAATTGATTCTGAATCATTGTTTTTATAGTTTCCATAGACTTATATTTTGTTTCTTTAGGCGTTTAGAAATCGAAGATTCTACAGCCAAAACGGTTAAGATTCCTAGTGTATAGGCCAACAAATCTGTGACATGAAATGTGCTTCCAAAAATAAGTTTAGCAGTCAAGCTATCTTGTAAATTAAAGTAGGTTAAGAAAGGGGTAAGTTGAAGGAATTCTATGCCATAAGCAATCAAGAGGACGACTAAACTCGACGCCCTCACATTCAAGTTGGTGCATCCTCTAATAATTGCATATAGTAATATAACAACGAGATAATCGCCAAACGTATAGCGAATAAACCCTGTTTTGATAATAAAAGCAATGGCCAATTCTATAAGAAATAAGCTATGTGCTAGGACTAAATAATTTTTGTTGAGTTGAAATTTCATTTTAAAATTTTATATAATTAATGACTATTAAAAAGTAGCATATAGCAATAGGAATATTTAAGAGTAATTGTCCGAGAGTTTTAAAAACCAAGATTTTGAATTTCCAATAAACGCAGGCTGTAATAATTAAAACGATACATAGAATAATATTAATTAGTGTGGCATATCCCACAAATTGAATGCCAGCGGTAACTATAAATCGCTCTTTAGGGTAGATTAAAAAAGAAATTAATAAACAGGTTCCAAATATAAAACTGATTATACCTACGAGTTTGGCTGTGTTAATAATGCTATGTAATGTTTTCATTTTTTTTTATAAAACCTCGCTCATTCCTTTGGGAGAGAAGAGGAGCGAGGATTATCACCCTAACTAATTATCCGTTGTTCCAATCAATTTTACGAGACACAAACATTACTGTCGCTAATATTGAGAACAGCCCAATACTACCAACTAATAAAGCATAATTTTCGAGTTGAATTATTACGTAAATAAATGCATATAAGGCGGTTAGTGATAAACCAATCAATGCTGAGAATTTAAAATTTCTCAGAATCGATTTAGAATATAGGGTTATGAGTAATACTACAGATACACCAGCAATTACATAGGCCTTTAAGAAATTACTATGTTCTGAAATTGAAACTAATAAGGTGTAAAACATGACTAAAGCCAAACCAATCATTAAATATTGAAAGGGATGAATATGGATTTTACTCATGGTTTGAATTAAGAAAAATATTAAAAAAGTGAGTCCAATAACTAAGAATCCATATTTAGCGGAACGTTCACTTTTTTGATACTCATCTACTAAAACTATGAATTTAGTACCAAAAGCAAACTGTTTTAAATTAGGGACTTTCTTTAAGTATTTTTGCGAAAACGCTCTGTTTATAGATAACACTTTCCAATCTACTTTAAAGCCCTCTTTTGTTATGCTTCTGGTTTCATCATTTGGAGAATAGTTGCCTATAAATCCAGGATCTGCCCAATTTGAAGTCATTTGCATAGTTGTTGTTTTCCCAACAGGAATGGCTTGTATTTGTTTACTACCATCGTAAGTTACATTCATGTTAAACTTAAAATTGGTTTTTAATAGTGCTTCGTTTATAAACCCTGTTTCTAATTCATCTAAATGGTTGGCTGATGTATTGTCATTATAATTAGTTTCAAAAAGGTAAGGAGTGCCGTCTATATTTATTGCCATTTCATTTTTAATACCTTTTAAGTTGGTAGTTCTAAATAAGATGGATGCTTTTTCCCAAATGGCATCTTCATCTTTAATACCTTTATCTCTAAGCGTTGGTGTTTTATAATTTCCCTCTAAAGCTATATCTGATGTAAAAACGGCAGATTCAAAATTGCCTAAATGCATGGTTTTAGATTTCACAGAAGCATCTATATTTAATTTTTCTGGAAATATGTAAGCATAATTCAGATGCGTTTTAGTTTCTTTTAGATACGTTTTAGTTTTTTCGTTAAAGGTTGATGTTTCTGAGTAAGATTTATAAGGTATTTTTAAAATAGGACCATATAGCATCACTTCATTCCCCCATTTTTGATTAATTTCTTGTACAACATCTTGCTGTCTAAAGGCACGTTCTTCAATTAGTAAATTGACGTATGTCAACGGAATAAGTAGAACAAGTATTAATGCACCAACCATTAACATGCGTGCAGTGATTGAAGTTTTTAACCATTGACCAAATTTGTTTGGCTGGTTATTAGGTGTTTGATTGTCGGTGTTTTGATGTTCTATTTTTTCCATGTTGCTTTTGTTTTTTACAGATGTGATTTTAAAGTACTTTGAAATTCAAAGTGAATGATTAAAAAAAAGATTTTAATTTTTCGACTATTGCGTTGAGCGCAGTCGAAACGTCTATTTTAAGTTTTATTGATTAATTTTTCAAGGGCTTCAATATGTTTTTGAAATTCTAATTTTCCGAGTTTAGTTACGCTGTATCTCGTATTCGGTTTTCGACCTATAAATTGTTTTTCAACTAAAATGTATTCAGCCTTTTCTAAAGCTTTGGTATGGCTCGCTAAATTGCCATCTGTGGCGCCCAATAATTCTTTCAACATTTTAAAATCGGCATACTCGTTTACCATCAATACAGACATAATACCGAGTCGTATTCTATGATCAAAAAGTTTATTTATGTTGGTTATTATGCTCAATTTTCTGTGTTCAGTGTTTGTTTGAGAAATTAAAGTAATAGGTTATTGCGGTATTTGGTCAATTCCTTAATTCCTATACAATCTCTTCATAATTTTTTTCTTTGCGCCTTTCCGCCTTCGCGAGAATTTTTTATTTTTCTCTCATCTCTCATCTCTCATCTCTCATCTCTCATCTCTCATGTTCTCTACGAATCTCCGTGTAATCTCTGCGCATCTCTGTGTTAGTTTTTTCTTTGCGCCTTTTGCGTCTTCGCGAGAATAATTTTCACTTCGCATCATATTTAAAATGCATCCAAGTCCCGTAAACAATATGCATAATACCAAATCCAATCATCCAAAGCCAGAACCCATAACCAGGATAATAACTCGCGATTAAGCCTAATATAATTTGAATATATCCTAAATACTGAATGTCTCCAATACTATATTTAGAAGCACTCACCAAAGCTAAGCCATAAAAGATTAACATTAAGCCACCTGTTTGGCCGTAACGTCCTTGGCTTAAAATAATGAAACAATAAATTCCACCAACGGTTAATGGCACCAAGAAATTGAATAATAATCGTTTTGAAGAATTATCCCAAATTTTTTCACCTGTATTTTTCGCTTTTCTAGTGGTAAGGATTATACCTGTTACTGCACTTAACAAAGCGATCATAGAAAGCACTAACATACAGGTCCAAAATACCCAACCATGGAATATATATAGAGTGCCACCACTGTAAGTCATAACCAACCAGTATGCAATTGCAGCTCCAATTAAAGCATAAACACCAGCGAGAATTCCAGACAGGCCACTCAAGGAAATAAATCGTGATGATTTATTCATAAGATTTTTAATCTCACTAATGTCTTTTAAATAATCTTTTTCGCTCATATTAAAGTACTTTGAAATACAAAGTAAAATAATTAATTCGGTTTGAGCAAATTTATTTTCAAGATTTCGTTAAATTTATAAATCAACTTATAAATGACAGAACCACAATGATCGAATTACTTTTAGCTATAGCCAATATATCAGGAGGCATTTTATTAGGCCTAGCAACCCTCGATAAATGGGATGGTGAACATAACTTTTTTAATAAAATCGCTGGGTTTTTAGCTCCTTTTGATACCGTCATTGGACTTGCACTGATTATTTTAGCCATACTTGAGTTTTGGGATGGTTTGCTATTTAATATTGTGAGTATTTTAGGTGGAATTTTACTTTTAACACATGTATTCGGAAAAGTACCTGCTCTAGAAACGAGTTTGAGAAAATTATCTGATAAACTAATGCCTTTTAAAACTATTATCGGAATCGCACTAATTGTGATTGGAATTTTAGGTGTCTTTTAGTAGCGTGTAAGCCATGTCTTTGTTAAAGTCGAAACAGGCAAGGAAATGCTGCCTTGGTTTTAGCATAGCGAGCACTTCCATAGAAAAATTAGATTAGTTTAGACTGCAAAATTATCACATCAATGGTCGTCATATTATTTTCAGGATTTGGTGTATTTTTACTCCAACTTTTTTTAAAATGATAAATCACTTAGAGTGATAAACCCTTAAGACTAAAACTATTTAATGTGAATCCGGCAGAAGCACACATCCTAAAACAACCCGAACCTTTCAAATCCATAATCATGCATTTGCAAGTACTGGTAGAACATACTTTACCAGAAGCCGATTTGTTATACAAGTGGAGAATGCCATGCTATTACATCGGTAAACGTCCAATTTGTTACATCAATAAAACCAAAGATTATGTGGACGTTGGTTTTTGGCATTCTGCACATTTATCAAAACAATGGGATGCCTATTTAATTTCCGAAAATCGTAAAGTGGTAAAATCATTACGTTACAAAACACTCGATGATATTGATGATGCCGTGTTTATTTCAATATTAAAAGAAGTAGAAGGTTTGAAGGAAAAGGGGTTTTATAAGAAAGGTTGATTTTAGTCTCAGTGTTCAGTGTTCAGTGTTCAGTCTTCAGTATGAGGAAAAAGTTATTCATTATTAAGTTATTAAGTCGCTATCCCAAATTACTCTGTGAATCTCCGCGAAACTTCCGTGCATCTCTATTTAATTTTAACTTTGCGCCTCTGCGCCTTTGCGCGTAACTTTTTAGTCTTTAGTCTTCAGTCTTCAGTCTTCAGTCTTCAGTCTTCAGTATGAGGAAAAGTTATTCGTTATTAAGTTATTAAGTCGCTATCCAAAATTGCTCTGTGAATCTCCGCGATACCTCCGCACATCTCTGCGTAATTACCACTTT
>NZ_JADOET010000019.1 GCF_015645385.1 Winogradskyella marina | reverse complement strand
TATTTTACACCAAATGGAGATGGAAATAATGAAACTTGGAACATTGAAGGTATTGGTAGTAACGCCATCATCTATATATTTGATCGCTACGGAAAGTTGTTAAAGCAAATAAGTCCAGATGGAGACGGATGGGATGGAACTTATAATGGTAAAGCGATGCCAACGAGCGACTATTGGTTTACAGTAGAATACGACGAACCAAGCAATGGTGAACGTAAAGAGTTTAAAGCCCATTTTGCTTTGAAACGATAAACTATAATTTTAAGCATAAAAAAGCCTGAGTATTTAAATACTCAGGCTTTTTTTATATGCTTTTATTTTCAATTACAGATTAAACCCTAGTGTTAAGATAAAATCAGTAAACTTAGATTCAATTTGAGCAGCATCTGTTAAACCGACAGAATATAACTGATGATTATAATCGCGTTCAGATTGACTAAATGCAAAATCTAAATTAAGATTCCCAAAATTATAACCTATTCCTAATGAGTATCCGTTAAGGTCACCATAAAAACTATCATTTTTATAAGGACTTTCTTCAAAGCGGTAACCACCTCTAAAACTAACTTGTTTATAACGGTATTCGCCACCTAATCGATAAGATACGGCAGTATCTAAATCATTACTTATACTAGTATTCAAATTAGAGAAAAGAGCATCTGTTGTCGGTTTAAATTTTGAATTGCTATAATCTTTTACAGCATAGTCAAAACTCAATAAACCTGTCCTACCAAAAACATACGCTAAACTTCCAGTTACTTTACCTGGTGTTTGTAATTTATATTCTTCATAAACATTAATTACATTTGGGTTTACAACCTGATTAACATTAGATCCATCTTCTAATCGCGATGATGCTAGATATTGTGATGTTTCGTCTGAAATTCTATACCATGTTGGAGAGCTGTAAGATAAACCCACTCTTAGCTCTTCTGTTACTTTTGCAATTCCTCCTAATTGGAATGAAAATCCGCTTCCTGTTGTAAGTAAATTGTTTTCGAAATCTACTTGACTCACTGTAGAGCTTGCATTTGAGTTAGATTCATTAAAGAATGTGGTGCGTTCATAATCTATAAAATGTGAATTCAGATTCAATCCAAAATAAAGCTTATCATTATAACTTGTAGCAATATTAAAAGCTAGTTTTCGATTGTAGCCTCTACTAGCATACGCGTAACGTTGATTGTAGTTACCTCCATTAATATTAGAGATATAATTGTCGTTACTATCGTTTTCATCAGGATTTATAATATATCCTTCATAACCTAAAAATGCCTGTTGATTCTGAAAGCCATATATCGACCCAATTTCAGAATACGCCTGAGATATTGATTCACCAGGAAGGGCAGAAATATTGTCTAGTGGTAATCCATTTGCATATTCAACAAAGTAAGATCCGATAGTGTTATTCGCATTTACACCACTAGCTATCCAATCGTTATCAAAAGCAGCAGAACTATCATAAGCAAAACTTAATGAGAATTTATTCCAACCCGAACTTGTGTTCGTGTTTTTAAAAATAAATGCGGCTCCGAGTTGATTTAAATCAAAGCTGGAATTGGAAGAGGAGTTAGCTTTATTAAAATAGGTTACATCATTGTTGGTGTTGAATAGACCTAACGATATTGAAGCATGGCTATTGTTGAAAATAGCTGAACCTGCGGGATTAATATTAACACTAGACATGTCGCCACCCAAAGCTCCAAAAGCACCACTCATAGCTCTGAAACGAGCAGTTCCCTGTATGTCATCCATAGAATATCTTAGTGCATCTGTTACGTCTTGTGCTAAAATATAAGACGTGCTTACCAAGCCTATGCAAAGCATAAGTACCTTTTTCATATATAATTTTTTAAGATTTATTAAAGTTTATTTTATCCTCTACCACCTCGTCTACTACTGCTAGACGAACTTCTGCTACCACTACTAGACCTAGAACTTCCAGATGATCTTACAGTACTTCCAGATGACCTAGTGCTGCTAGATCTTGAACGAACAGACCCTGAAGACCTTGTGCTTCTAGTCGGAGTAGTGGCTCTAGTTGTACTTCTACTTGAAGACCTAGTAGTCGTAGATCTAGATGTTCTCGTATTAGGAACAGATCTTCTTGTAGTTGAAGAAGAGTTTCTAATGGTACGTGTTGGACTTGTTGTCGTTGTTCTTCTAATTGTTCTTGTAGAAGAACTATTTGATCTTAATCTACTATTGTGATTTGATCTTAGTCTACTATTAGGTTGAACAGCGTTAGATAATCTTCGTGTTGAATAATTGCTTCTAGATAATGCTGAATTACTTCTGCGATTTAAATTGTTGTTATATAATAAAGATCCTCTTCTAGTAGTATTGTAAGCATATCTATTATTTCTGTAATATCTGTTGTTCCAACCGTAATTATGGTATCCGTAACCATATCTCCATGGTGCGTAATGTCTATATCCATAATAGCCACCGTAGTAACCTCCATAAGGCCAATAATTGTTCCAGCCGTATCCATAGTTATAACCCCAAGGTCTCGACCAGCCATAGTAACCGTAGCCAAACCCTGTATTCCACATCCATGGACTATTATAGCCATACCAGCCATTATCTATGTAATTAATGGTAACCGTATTACTGTTTTGTCCCCAACCACCATAAGCAGGTTGTTGCTCTAGGGGGTCAACTACTTGTTCGGTATAATTTCCTTCATACGTGTCGATATCTGTGAAAATTTCAGATTCTTCTTGTATAGCATCGACTTCAGCCGAGTTTTCAGCGAAATAATTCTTGTAATACTGAGAATCATTTACTGAAGTAGTAACCACTGTTTCTTCTGTATTGTTTTCGTAATCTTCAGTAGCATAGATACCGTCATTGTCGTATCCTGCATACTGAAACGAACCACAAGAAGTTAACACGGTTAGTACACCGAGTGCAACAAAAAATGGCAATTTCTGAGTTAAATTAGTTTTAAATTGCATATCTCTTTTATTTTATTGTTGAACATAGCAAAAATAGTTAGTTTTGCTGTATTATTTAATACATTTAACATAAGCACAATATTTGTGCCAAAACACGGAAAATGGGTAAAAATCTTACTAGTAGAACCGAAGATTATTCAAAATGGTATAATGAACTGGTTGTTAAGGCCGATTTAGCAGAAAACTCTGCTGTTAGAGGTTGTATGGTTATTAAACCGTATGGCTATGCTATATGGGAAAAAATGCAAGCAGAATTGGACAGAATGTTTAAAGAAACAGGTCATGAGAATGCGTATTTCCCTTTGTTTGTTCCTAAAAGTTTGTTTGAAGCAGAGGAGAAGAATGCTGAAGGTTTTGCTAAAGAATGTGCTGTTGTAACACATTATAGATTGCAGAATGATCCAGACAATGAAGGAAAACTTAGAGTAGATCCCGAAGCTAAATTAGAAGAAGAGTTAGTTGTAAGACCAACTAGTGAAGCTATTATATGGAATACTTATAAAGGTTGGATACAAAGTTATAGAGATTTACCAATCTTAATAAACCAATGGGCAAATGTTGTACGCTGGGAAATGCGAACACGATTATTTTTACGTACTGCCGAATTTTTATGGCAAGAAGGGCATACAGCACATGCTACAAAGGATGAAGCACTGGCGGAAACAGTACAGATGAATGATGTTTATGCTGAATTTGCTCAAAACTTTATGGCAATTCCTGTTATTAAAGGAGTAAAAACAGAAAGCGAACGTTTTGCTGGCGCCATTGAAACCTATTGTATTGAAGCTTTAATGCAAGATGGAAAAGCATTGCAAGCAGGGACATCACATTTCTTAGGTCAGAATTTTGCAAAAGCTTTTGATGTTAAATTCACCAATAATGAAGGTAAATTAGACCATGTTTGGGCATCTTCTTGGGGAGTCTCTACAAGATTGGTTGGAGCTTTGATTATGACGCATAGTGATGATAAAGGTTTAGTGTTGCCTCCAAACTTAGCACCATCTCAAGTTGTTATTGTTCCTATATTTAAGACCGATGAACAACTAGAAGCGGTTTCTGAGAAAGCAGAAAATATAATTAAGGAACTAAAAGCTCTTGGTGTAAGTTGCAAATTTGATAAACGAACAACACATAGGCCAGGTGCAAAATTTGCTCAGCATGAATTGCAAGGTGTGCCATTACGAATAGCAATCGGCCCTAAAGACTTAGAAAATAATACGGTTGAGTTAGCAAGACGTGATACTTTAACCAAAGAGATTGTGAAAATTGAAGGTTTAGCCTCAACCATTAAAGATCTTTTAGGTACTATACAAGAAGAATTATTTACTAGAGCTTTAAACTTTAGAGATGAACATACCACTGAAGTTGACGATTTTGAAACATTCAAAAAAGTTTTAGAAACAAAAACAGGATTTATTTCAGCGCATTGGGATGGTACTGCTGAGACAGAACAAAAGATTAAAGAGTTAACAAAAGCGACCATAAGATGCATTCCTTTAGTTGATTACAAGGAAGAAGGTAAGTGTGTTTATAGCGGGAATGCATCGAAACAACGTGTGCTTTTTGCAAAGGCTTATTAATTTTTTTTGAAAAAAATTTAATAAGGTGTTGCACAATTTAAAAATAGTTGTATTTTTGCATCCGCAATGGAAACGTTGTAGGTTCATTTAAATAATAAATACCAAAAATGGCCCGTTCGTCTATCGGCTAGGACGCATGGTTTTCATCCATGTAAGAGGGGTTCGATTCCCCTACGGGCTACAATTTTTAATAAGAAATAATATAATGGCAAATCATAAGTCAGCTTTAAAAAGAATTAGAAGAAACGAAAGTAAACGCGTACTTAACAAGTATCAGCATAAGACAACACGTAATGCTATAAAAAAATTACGTGAGCTTACAGATGCTAAAGAAGCGCAAGCAATGTTACCTTCTGTTATTAGTATGTTAGATAAATTAGCAAAGAATAATGTAATTCATGCTAACAAAGCTGGTAACTTAAAATCTCAGTTAACTAAACATGTTGCTGCAATTTAAATAATTGTAGTTTCTATTAAGATATTTAAAGTCTTTCCGATTGGAAAGACTTTTTTTATGGCTATGATTTAAGTATTATGGCTTTGTTGTTAAGCGTTGTCTTTTTATTGCAACTACTAAGATTGCAATTAAAGTAAATCTTAATAAGCCAATAAACTAAATTAGGCGTTGTTTTAATTAGTACACATACCAAAAATCGGGAAAAGTAAAGGGCTGAATATTTTAGACGTTATATAATAAGGGGTTTATACCTGATCGAAGACATCTAAAATTGTCATAATTAATTATCTAATACGTTTTAAAACAAACCTGTAATTTCACCATCGTCACTGATGTATATACCTTCAGAAGCAGGATGCGCAGGTAAGCCAGGCATTCGCATTATATTTCCAGTAATTGGGATTAAAAAGCCTGCACCAGATGCAATTTCAATTTCTCTAACTGTAATAGTAAAGTCTTTAGGACGACCTAAAAGTTTAGGGTTGTCTGATAATGATTTTTCGGTTTTTGCGACACAGATGGCTAATTTATCTAAACCAAGATTTTTAATGCGTTTAAGTTGTCGTTTAGCATTAGAAGTATACTCTACATAATCTGCTCCATAAATTTTTTGAGCTATAGTTTCGATCTTAAACTCTACACTGTTTTCCCAATTATAAAGCGGTTTAAATTGTACGGTAATATCATTAACAACTTCTACGATTTGTTGTGCAAGTTCAATAGCACCTTCTCCGCCTTTAGCCCAAACATCAGCAACGGCAACTCTAATATTTTTACTTCTAGAAAAATCTTTTATGAGTTGAATTTCCTCTAGGCTATCCGATTCAAATTTATTGATGGCAATTACAGGAGTTAAACCAAACTGCTCTATGTTTTCTATGTGTTTTTCTAAATTGGGAAGTCCTTGTTCTAGGGCTTCTAAATCTTCGATTTTTAGTGATTTTAAATCTGCGCCACCATGATATTTTAAAGCTCTGATAGTTGTTGTTAATACCACAGCTTTTGGTGAGAGATCTGCACTTTGGCATTTAATGTCTAAGAATTTTTCAGCGCCTAAATCACAGCCAAAACCAGCTTCTGTAATTGTGTATTCTGAAAATGTCATTCCCATTAATGTTCCTATTACCGAGTTGGTACCTTGAGCTATATTCGCAAAAGGACCTCCATGAATAATTGCAGGATTTCCTTCCATAGTTTGCACCAAATTAGGTTTGATAGCATGTTGCAATAGGGCAGCCATTGCACCTGCAACTTTTAAATCTTTAGCATAAATAGGCTTATTTGTAAATGTATAACCTATAAATATATTTCCAAGACGCTCTTTTAAATCGTTTAAATCCGTAGCAATACAAAGAATTGCCATAATTTCTGAAGCTGCTGTTATATCAAAACCAGTCTCTCTAGGAATACCTGAAGTCGTACCTCCTAAACCAATAACAATTTTTCTTAAAGCTCTATCATTCACATCAAAGACACGTTTCCATGTCACCGTTCTTGGGTCTATACCTAAGGAGTTTGTTTTACTCTGAATATTATTGTCAATTATAGCAGCCAATAAATTATTCGCTTTTTCTATGGCTGAAAAATCACCTGTAAAATGCAAATTAATATCTTCTAATGGTAAAACTTGTGCAAAACCACCTCCTGTTGCTCCACCTTTTATTCCAAAGACAGGGCCTAAAGAGGGCTCTCTAAGAACTACGGTTGTTTTTTTGTTTAGTTTATTCAGTGCTTCAGACAATCCGATAGATATTGTTGTTTTTCCTTCACCAGCTGGAGTAGGTGAAATTGCAGATACTAAAATAAGATTGCTTTTATCGGCTTTAGATTCATCGATACAAGACAGAGGAATTTTAGCTTTATTTTTTCCATACATTTCTAAAAGATTAGGGTTAATTCCAAATTTTTCTGCGATGGCTGTAATCGGTTTTAGTGTTACCTTTTTTGCAATTTGAAGATCTGTCATAATAGAAAATATAAATTATTACTTCTCAAATTTAGACGAATTATAAGGCTTAAATGGTGATTTTTATCATGTATAAAATTGTATTTCAACTCTTTTATTACTTAATGCGTTAAAGGTTGTAACTTTGCAGTAAATTTTTAAAGATGCACAAAGCAGGTTTTGTAAATATTATAGGTAATCCCAATGTTGGAAAATCCACGTTGATGAATGCTTTTATTGGTGAAAAGCTATCCATAATCACATCGAAGGCACAAACTACCAGACATCGTATCTTAGGTATTGTGAATGGTGAAGATTTTCAGGTGATACTAAGTGATACACCAGGAATTATAAAACCAGCGTATCAACTACAAGAGTCTATGATGGATTTTGTAAAATCGGCTTTTGAAGATGCAGATGTACTAATTTATATGGTTGAAATTGGTGAGAAAGAATTAAAAGACGACGCTTTTTTTAAAAAAATCACCAACTCAAAGATTCCTGTTTTGTTATTGCTAAACAAAATTGATACCTCTAACCAAGAACAATTAGAGGAGCAATCAGAGCTATGGCAAAGTAAAGTGCCAAATGCTGAATTTTTTCCTATTTCTGCAACTGAAGGATTTAATGTTCAAAATGTATTTGATAGAATTATAGAATTATTACCAGAGTCACCAGCATTCTATCCAAAAGATCAATTAACAGATAAACCAGAACGCTTTTTTGTAAACGAAGCTATTAGAGAAAAAATCTTAATGCATTACAAAAAGGAAATTCCGTATGCTGTAGAAGTTGATACAGAAGAGTTTTTTGAAGAAGAGGACATAATAAGAATGCGTTCAGTAATTATGGTAGAGCGTGAAACTCAAAAAGGAATTATTATTGGCCATAAAGGATCTGCACTAAAACGTGTTGGCGTTGAAGCTAGAAAAGATTTAGAAAAATTCTTTGGTAAACAAGTGCATTTAGAACTGTACGTAAAAGTGAATAAAAACTGGAGAAGCAATCAGAACCAGTTAAAACGGTTTGGTTACAATCAACGATAACTCTTAAGGATATCATTCATAAAATCATGTAGTTTATGCATTTCAGGCTTGCCTTTATAGCGGCCTAACCGTCCTGAAACATACAATGCAAACCATAGTATCACCATTAGAAGGGTAAGAAATATTTGAATGGCATATGAGTTACCTAATGATGCATTGGTATAGGCCCAAACACCAAAGCCAAAAAACAAAGCGGCAACTATAAAATGTAAAAACATAAACATAGTCCATACGGTTGGGTTGGGGCCAAATAAACCATGAACTATGGCTTTATTACTACCGTCTTCGTTAATTTCTAAATGTAATTGAGGCGACCAAAAATGCTGATCTTTTTTAGGAATTTTTATAAAAATATGATCATCAATTCTAGAAACGATAAAATCTTTCTGACTTAATTTTGATGCTTCAAAGGTCTTGAGTAACGTTTCGTTATCAGTTGCTACTTCAAATTTAAAGCGCGGTCGTAATACTATTTCATTTGAGAGAGACATCTTATAATAGAGTAGGTGACAGGTGTTTATTTTAATATTAAAAACTCACAACGTCTGTTAATAGAATGTTCCGTTTCAGTACAATTATCACGACAAGGAACTATTGGTTTCGATTCGCCATAACCTTTTGAAGTTAATCGTGCTCTCGATATGCCATTTTCTACAAGATATTCTAAAGTTGCACGTGCTCTTTTTTCAGAAAGATCCATATTAAACTCATAACTCGCTCTAGAGTCTGTATGTGCTCCTAACTGAATTTCCATTCTCGGATATTTTGTAAGTAAGGCTACCAATACATCTAAGGTTCTTGCTGCCTGTGGTTTTATATCCCATTTAGCAAAATCGAAATATATGTTTTCTAATTCTATAAAAGTATTTCCTTCATCATCATCAGTAACAATTTCTTCTGCATCTTTATAAGACTCAATTTCTAACTCAATATTAAATTCAATATTACCTTTGTCATTAGTATCAAAAAATTCAACCTGAGGAATATATTTAGGCTGAAAACCTTCAACAGAGTAATTTTGACTTGGTTGTGTTGGAAGTTTATATCTTCCATCTTCTCCAACGCGTTGTTCTGCAACCACATTGCCATCTTTATCAAATAAAGTTACGGTTGTATTAGGTAAAATTTCGCCAGTTACTTTATCGGTAACTAATCCTTCAATAAAATAAGTTCTTTCGTTTTCGATGCGTTTAAACGTGTAGATATTATCTAAACCAGAGCGATTAGAGGACACATACCCTGTGTTTATGGAATCTACAACCACAAAAGCAAAATCATCTTTTTCACTATTTATAGTTTCTCCTAAATTGAGCGCTTCTAAGAATTCATTGTTTTTTGCACGACTAGCAAAAAGATCTAAACCTCCAAAGCCATGTTTTCCGTTTGATGAAAAGTACAATGTACTATCCTTGGCAATAAATGGGAACTGTTCTCTACGAATGGTATTGATGTTTTCACCTAAATTAATCGGTGTTCCAAATGAGTTATCTGCGAAAACATCGACATAAAAAATATCAAATGATCCTAAAGTATTAGGCATATCACTAGAAAAATATAAGCGAGTTTCATCATCGTTTAATGCCGGATGCATTGTAGAATAGGTTTCACTAGCAAATGAAACGGGTTCAATATTGGCCCATTCACCGTCAATAAGCTCTGCTTTAAAAATACTAACTACAGCGATTTTTGTTGAATCTAAATCGATTCGTTTTTTTAGGTTTCTAGAAAAGTACATGGTCTCACCATCTTTTGTAAAGATGGCGTTACTTTCATGTTGTTTTACAGAATTAATTTCATCGCTTAGCGGTTGAATGCTATCTAAAGTGATGTCATCTCCTTTAGATACAACACCTTCGTATAAATCTAAATACGGTTTGTCATTCCATTTATAATTCGGGTTTTCTATGTTTTTAGTAGATGCAAAAACAATTTTATCATCACGAAGACCAACTCCAAAACTAGAACCTCCAACGTCTTTTGTAAGATTATTTAATTCGTATTTATACGGTACAATACGTTTTAGCAAAGCTTTTAATTCTGGTGTGTTTATGGTATCCTTCAAGTGACGCGTAGAAACTTCATCAGCTTTTTCATAATTTTTGATGCCTTTTAAAACTTGAAAATATTTGAAATAGAAATCCTCGGTTAAATCGGTATTAATTTTTAAATCATACACTTGCTTGTAGGCTTTGTAAGCTTTTTCAAATTCAGAATTAAAGTAGTAACAATCTCCTAATTTTTCTAAATTATCGACTGTTTTGGGAAGGCTAGAAAAAATCTCTGCAGCTTCAACATAAGCTCTGTTTTCATAAAGGTTATTCGCTTTGCTTACGGACTGAGAGAAACACAGCACTCCTGTTGTTAAAGCCGTTAATAGTATATATAGTTTAAACGTTTTCATGTGTTTTCAATTAGAAAAATCTAGGGGATTTATCGTAACCTTTTCCGAGTCTTCCGATGTTAAACAATAAAAATAATTCGTGCGAACCAGAATTAAATCGTCCTAAATTAGAGATTGTATGGTCGTAAGCATAGCCAATGCGAACTGCTGACGTCATAGAAAAATTAATCATACCAGTAACCGAATCATCATAACGATATCCCAATCCAAACTCCACTTTGTCATACATTAAAACGTTGGCTGTTGCATCTATAGAAAGCGGTGCATTATTAACATATTTCGCCATGAAGGCAGGTTTAAATTTAAAATTGTCACCAAGGTTAAATACATAACCACCAGTGAAAAACATATGAATGTTTTCTGCTGCTTCAGAAACAATGCCACTGTCTTCTTGTAGGTGTTTTGACTGTAATAAATTAGGTGCTGATAAACCTAAATAATATGTTTCTGAAAAATAGTA
Source organism: Winogradskyella marina (assembly GCF_015645385.1). GTDB lineage: Bacteria > Bacteroidota > Bacteroidia > Flavobacteriales > Flavobacteriaceae > Winogradskyella > Winogradskyella marina. The sequence continues at coordinate 52,274 of NZ_JADOET010000019.1, read as the reverse complement.
TAGACCAGCTCCAACATTAGGGAAGGTTCTATTAATGTTTTCTGCAAAGGCTGGATCTGGGAGTGGATCTGAATACACAAAACCATCAAAATTGGTACTGTAAAAAGTGGCTCCAGCTTTAATTCCAAAAGATAATTTTGAAGTCTTGCCAACAGGAAGGACATATGCAATATCTGCAAATGCGCCAGATTGTTTGACGACATCACCAATTTCATCATGAACAAAAGAAATACCTCCCTCTAAACGATCTGTGATTTTAGAATGTGCAAAGAAAGAACCGGTTACAGGAGCTCCTACCGATTGTGCCCATTGTGAACGATAAAGTAAACCAACGCTCATAGTAGTCTCATCATCTGTAGCGTAAGCAGGGTTTATAACACTCATATTATACATATATTGCGTGTATTGCGGATCTTGTTGCGCATATGATGAGAACCCTAAAAATAGAATTATAATCGCAATGCTATATGTTATTAATTTACTTTTCATTTTAATATGTCATAATTATCTATTCAGATAGACTCGTCCTTGTTGTGGTTCACGTTCACCATCATTAAATTCTAATATGTAAAAATAGACTCCAGCCGGAAGTTCAGTGTCATTATTTTTAGAGGTTCCATTCCATTTAGGTGAATTAATATCTCCTTCATATAGAATATTACCGTATCTATTAAAAACACTTAACTTAAAATTAGGGTATAACTCATCTAACCATAAAATATCGAAAACGTCATTAATTCCATCGTCATTTGGTGAAAAACCATCAGGTATTAAAAGTTCTCCAATACAAGAAATTAAGCTTACTGTGAGTTCTAATCGAATATTACTTTCGCAACCAAATTCTGAAGTAAGGGCTCCATAATAAATAGTGCCATCTTGTAATGCTTCCGTATCATCATAAGGAGTGCCGTCCGTAGGTGCATCATACCAAATAACTATACCGTCATCAATTATGTTGTTAGTTAAGTCTGTTATTGTAGGATTGTCTCCCAAACAAAATTCAGAACCATTATCAATAATCTCTGGTGTAGGAAGTTCTTCAACTAATATTTTAATTGGCTCTATAGTGTCTGTAATTGCACTACAATTTTGTCCTAAAACAAATAATTGTGTAAGTGTTACAATAGTTAAACCTGAATTTGGTAATAATTCCTGAGGAATTGTAAAAGTTGCATTTCCTCCTGTAATTGAAATGGCTATTGTATTTACTGAGTTATTAGCTTCTGTGAGTTCGTATACAATAGAGTAGTCTCCGTCGGGTAGTTGGTTGGCGCCTGTGATATCTATAATGGCATCCTGATAACCAGCACATAAAAGATTATTATCTATTGACATTGTTAGACCTGTAATATCAGGAAGGTCAATAATAGTAACAGTTACACTAGCAGAATTAGTGATACCACACTCTGCTGAAGTTACAGAATACGTGTAAATACCAGCGGTATCTATAGTTGGATCAAAAACTCCTGTACCACTGGTTAGTGCAGGTGACCAGGTACCACCGACGTCTGGAGTACCACCTAAACTATCAAAAAGATCTACTGGGTCTGTTTGGTCTATACATAAGTTAAGCGTATCGTCGATTCCAGCATTTGGTTCTGCTAATATTGTAACGGTAACAGTAGCTGTTGCCTCCGGACAAGCAGTGCCAGTGCTAGAAACCGTATACGTATATGAGCCAGCAGCATCTATGCTAGGATCAAATAGCCCTGTTCCACTGGTTAGTGCAGGCGACCAAGTACCACCAACATCAGGAGTGCCACCTAAACTATTAAATAAATCGACGGATGTATCCGAACTACAAAACTCAATTGTACCATCAGAGCCTGCATCGTTCGTGTCTGAAAAAGAAACATCAACTGTTGCCGAGCTAGTGCCACACAAATTACTTACGGTGTATGTGTAGTTGCCTTGAGGATCTATATTAGGGTCTAAAATTCCAGATCCACTATTTAGTGCAGGTGACCAGGTACCACCAGCTTCTGGAGTTCCGGCTAAACTGTTAAATAAATCTACTGTATTTGTTGAGTCACATAAATTGAGTGTACCATCACTTCCTGCATTTGGTGTTTGTAAAACTGAGACTATAACGGTTGCCGTTGCATCAGGACAAGCAGCGTCAGTGCTAGAAACCGTATACGTATATGAGCCAGAAGCATCACTACTAGGATCAAAAAGACCAGTTCCACTTGAAAGAGCAGGCGACCACGTTCCACCAACATCAGGAGTGCCACCTAGACTATTAAATAAATCAACGGGTGTATCCGAACTACAAAGCTCAATTGAACCATCAGAGCCTGCATCGTTCGTGTCTGAAAAAGAAACATCAACTGTTGCCGAGCTAGTGCCACACGAATTGCTTACGGTATATGTATACAGCCCTTCAGAATCTATATTTGGGTCTAAAACTCCAGATCCACTATTTAGCGCAGGTGACCACGTACCACCAGCTTCTGGAGTTCCGGCTAAACTGTTAAATAAATCTACTGTATTTATTGAGTCACATAAATTGAGTGTACCATCATTTCCTGCATTTGGTGTTTGTAAAACTGTGACTATAACGGTTGCCGTTGCATCAGGACAAGCTGCGTCAGTGCTAGAAACCGTATACGTATATGAACCAGCAGCATCACTACTAGGATCAAAAAGACCTGTTCCACTTGAAAGAGCAGGCGACCACGTTCCACCAACATCAGGAGTGCCACCTAAACTATTAAATAAATCAACGGTTGTTTCCGAACTACAAAGCTCAATTGAGCCATCAGTACCAGCATCATTTGAATCAGAAAAAGAAACATCAACTGTTGCAGAACTAGTGCCACACGAATTGCTTACGGTATATGTATACAGCCCTTCAGAATCTATATTCGGGTCTAAAACTCCAGATCCACTGTTTAGCGCAGGTGACCACGTACCACCAGCTTCTGGAGTTCCGGCTAAACTGTTGAATAAATCTACTGTATTTGATGAGTCACATAAATTGAGTGTGCCATCATTTCCTGCATTTGGTTCAGGTAAAATTGTAACAATCACAGAAGCAGAATCGTCAGGACAAAGGGTTTCACTATTTAGAACAGTATAGGTGTAAGTGTTCGCGGCATCTAATGTTGGGTCAAAAATTCCAGTTCCACTAGCAAGAGCTGGTGACCAAGTACCACCAGTGTCTGGCATTCCGCCTAGACTATCAAATAAGTTTATAAGGGTTGTGTCGGTACTACAAATTTCAACACTACCATTAAAACCAGCAGTATTAGCATCAATAGTAGTAACTGATACACTTGCCGAAACATCACCGCATATTGAGTTTATGGTATAGGTATAAACGCCATCAGCATCACTATTTGGATCAAAAATCGCTGTTCCGCTTGAAAGTGAAGGTGACCAAGTTCCTCCTGGTTGAGGTGTGCCATTTAAGCTTTCAAATAAATCAACAGTATTTAAAAGACTACATAGAAGTATTGTGTTATCATTACCTGCATCAGGTGATTGCTCTACGGTTACTTCAACAATAGCTATATCATCTGAACAAGGATCAGTTCCTGATGTTGAGTATGTATACGTGCCACCAGAATCTACAAGTGGATCAAAAACTCCCGTTCCACTAGTTAATGTTGGTGACCAAGTTCCACCGGCCTGAGGTGAACCACCAAGGCTATCAAAAAGATCTACAGAGCCATCATCTGTACAAACTGTAACAGACCCATCTATTCCTGCGTCTAAAAAAGGAGTTACATTTATTGAAATTGTGGCGGTTACATCTGCACATGGAGTTGTGCCTGTAACTGTGTATGTATATGTGTCACTTGTATCTATTAAAGGGTCATAAATTCCTGTGCCACTTGCTAGGGCTGGCGACCAGGTTCCTCCAGTTTCGGGAGTGCCTCCAAGATAATTAAATAAGTCTAATGTTCCATTATTACTACAGATATCAACTGTCGCATCTAAACCAGCATCAGGTTCAGGTATGATAATAACATTTACATTTGCTGATGCATCAGGACAAGGTGCAGTACCAGTAAGTGTATAGGTGTATATTCCAGGGGTATCAACTACAGGGTCAAAAACTCCTGTACCACTTGTTAGGGCTGGCGACCAGGTTCCACCAGTTTCGGGAGTGCCTCCAAGACTATTGAATAAATCTATTGCCGTTGAATCATTATCACAAATTTCTACGACACCATTTGAACCAGCATTTGGCAACGGATTTACAATTACCGTAACCGTTGCAGATTCGTCAGGACATGGAGTATTTCCTGAAAACGAATACGTGTATGCACCAGGACTATCTATGGTAGGGTCAAAAACTCCAGTTCCACTATTTAATGCTGGGGACCAAACACCTCCAATATCAGGTGTTCCGCCTAAACTATCAAATAAATCTATAGTTGTGTTATCATCGCAAAGATCAATACTGCCATCTTCACCAGCATTATTAAACGGTGCGACAGATACAGTTACTGTTGCTGTAGTATCTAAACAAGGAGGCGTGCCACTAACGGTATATGTATAAATACCTTCTGCATCTACGCTAGGATTAAATTCACCTGTACCACTTGCAAGTGATGGCGACCAAACACCTCCTGTTTCGGGTGTGCCACCTAAGCTTAGAAATAAATCTACAGTGTCGCTATTACTACATAAGTCTAAACTAGCATCGGTACCAGGATTGGGTGCCGGAAAATAGGTTACTGTAACCGTTGCAGAATCATCTGGACAGCTATTATTAGAACTTACGGTATAGGTGTAAATTCCTTCTGCATCACTATTAGGATCAAAAATTCCTGTTCCACTATTTAATGCAGGAGTCCAGGTTCCTCCAGTATCCGGTGTACCTTCAAGTTCTGAAAATAAATCGACTGTTGTACTCGTATTATCACATAAATCTAAGGTGCTATCTTCACCAGCATTTGGCGCTATATCTAAAACAACTAAAACAGAAAGTCGTCCTGTACTTTCACAAGGGGGATCTGTAGTTGTAGCATAATACGTTTGTCCATCTATTAAAGGTGTGGAAGGAGGTAACTCTAATGCTGAAAATAAGGAGATATACCAATTATTGTTTCCACTTGCTTCTAAATCGCCTATGGTTGGAGTGAATTCTGGCGTGACACAGAATCTTTGAATCATATCTCCTGTTGGAATTGGTGTAGCTCCAACAAGTACTAAAACCGATAGTCTCGATGTTCTACAGCTTCCATCTAAACTTGCTTGATCTGCGTAATAAATGGTGTTATCCATTAAGACATCATCCTCATTTAATGGTGTGCCACCAGAAGATGATAAATACCATTGAACATCGTTTCCAATGGCCTCTAAATCGCTTACTGTTGCAAGCGAAGGGTCATCTAAACAAACTCCTTGAAAATTTTCGCCTTCTGGTGGTCCAGAAATTGTAATGTCTACTCTAGCTCTAGTGCCACAAGCTCCAGAACTATCATCGGCATAATAATCTTCACCACTAATTAAACTGTCTGAATTTGATAATGGAACCGTTGAGGTTGGAGAATCATACCATACAATACCACCTCCATTATCGATGGCTTCTAAATCGCCAACGAGAACAGATTCCGTATCGCATAGATACTGTGTACTGTTGGTAACTGTTGGACATTGTGCGTTAACTGCAGTAAATCCACAATAAACTGTAATAAGTAGAAATGCTAATCGTATAGGATCTCCTTTAAAACTGTACTGTTTGGCTTTCATTAAAAAAATTTAATATAATTGCTTTTGTTGAAATCAACGCCATGTATTTAAGAACAGCAAGTTCGTTTTTTATAATTATTTACTTGCTTGATTGAGAGATAGAGGGAAAACAAATATATGTAAATAGCCTATAGATAGCAAAATTAAAACATACAGTTTTGTAGTTTTTTTATTGGAGCAAATGTACTATATATGGGTGTTTTGCAATTTTTAGAACCCTATAATTATTCGGTAGTTTGCTTTTTAATCTATTAACTCATACATATATAGCTCTCAATTCGTATAATTAAATTTTTGAAATTGTAACTAATTTTAGTTCTTTTTAATTCATTATTAATGTAAATACGTTGTTTAAACTTATTGTTGCAGTTCTGTCATACCTTCATTAGAATTGTATTGCATCAAATATATTCCGGTATTTAAAAAGGTTTTGTCGGTTGTTTTTTGATAATCGAATTTGAGGTGTGGTTGTTCTGAACGTGTTGTGTTTAATAAATTGTCAGGTGATGAATCTTGAGAAATTCTTAATAAAATATCAAAAGTGACATTGAAACCTAAAATGGCATGTCGTGTTGGTTTAGCACTATATAGATCTTCGTATTTGTTTTCAAAATCTGTAATATCTATTTTGTTTTGTGGATTTGATGTGGAAGGAAAGATAAGTTGTAAAATTCGGTATCTCATATCTGAAACTTCACTTTGTTTTGGTAATAACGACGACTCTAACATTACCAATTGAATATTATGATTTGATAATTTACCCATTAAAGCCGTAGTTGTATTAAGGAGTACAATCGTTTTGTCACTGTCAAAAACAATGTGGTTTAGTCTGTTTTTGTTCAGCACTTTTTCTAAGGCATCAGATTTGAAAAATCCTGCATTATCAACTTTTAAGAATTTTGCTTCGGGTAATGCATTCGAAATTAAATCCTTGTGTCTAGCTTCATCAAGATCACTAATTACAATAACATTTGAGTTTTTTTGAGCTAAATAATTTAAGGTTTTAGTGATTTGAGTCGTTTCAGAAGGAATAGATTTATAAACAGTAATACTATCACTTGATTCAATGTTAGACTCAATGTCGATAATAGATATTGGTGCATTAGAATCAATACTTGGAAAGGTTGTACTCGTATCCGAAAAAGGTACTAAAATAGCGTTTTTGTTGTGTGGACTTTCAATCGTTATGTTCGATTTTGCTATGTTTTTCTTTATTAACGTAACATCAAAATTTAAGTTAAGCGCTTTTGCAGAATCAATAGCAACTTGAGACCCTTGGAAAAAATCGATATACTTTTGAAACTCGGAATTGATGCTAATCATTTTTTGCCGTTCTTCTGGCGAACTTAATTCTTGTCTAGAAAAAGGGGTGTAAAAATAAATGCCATTTGAAGTTTCTGTATCTAAATTGGCGAACAGGACTTCATTTTTATTCGAGTAGATTTTTGTTGTTGAATCCTCATTGTTAGAATCTGCTGTTGCAACTGTATCCGTAGTGTCGTTAGTGCCAGCTGAAGAAGATGTGTTAACAGTAGTGCCAGAAACACCAATTGGCATTTTAATTATATCACCAGCAATAACAGCAGTTAATAGTTTTGGGTTTAAGTTTGTGAGTTCTTCAATAGTCATACCTGCTTTTTGTGATAAACTAAAAAGCGTCTCTTTTGGTTCTATGACATAATTCTTATAATTGGTTGTGCTTAATGAAGAATCGGGTTTTGTTTCCGTAACGTCTGTTACCTCAGTCATCTCAGTCACCTCAATTGCATCAGAGGGGGCTTCAGGGTCAAAACCTATCTCACTATCATTTATTTTTAACCTATGGCCAGCCATAAGCATTGGAACAGTGTGTGGATTTTTTGATTCAAGTTCTGAAATACTCATGTTAAAACGCTTAGCTAAACTAAACTTAGTGTCTCCGCGTTGTACAATGTATTCATCAGAAGAGGTGTCTATAGAAACTTTATCTGGAATAATTAACGTTTGTCCAATTTGTAAAAACTCGGATAATCTATCTGAATTTGCAGCTTCTAATTGAGCGACGCTAATACCATTTTCTCTAGCAATTCCCCATAGCGTTTCACCTTTTACAACGTAGTGCTCACCCTCTTTGGCGACTGGTTTGATTTCTTCAATACTTTTGTCCACGTTTATCACATGATCTGCTTGAAGCATACTCACAATATGTGGGTTTTGTTGCTCTAACATTGTAATACTAACACCAAAGCGTCGAGATAAACCAATTTTTGTTTCACCACGTTTTACAATATAATTACTTATTTTGTTTTCGGTAATTACAGTATTGCTAGACGTCCCAGTTGTATTGCTTGAATTTGGAATTCGTAAGACATTGCCAGCATAAATGACATCTCTAGAACCTGGGTTAAGTTCAAAAATGGCGTTTACATGGACTCCATACTGTCTAGAAATTTTATAAACGCTTTCCCCTTTTTGAATGGTATGTTCGGTATAGCTTTGTTGAGCTACACTAAGTTTAGAGCATAAAACCAAAACTAAGATTAGCGTAAAATATTTCCCCATTCCCTTTTGAAATTTAATTGTAAAAAATTGTAAATTAAGTAGTTGTATAGGCTTCTTTTGAGGTTTTAAAAATAATATAAGTCCATAAGAAAGGGGGCTATTCTCAAAAAAAAACTTAATTAAAAACGCGCAAAAAATGTAAATAAAATCCTATTTGATACACGCATTAAAAATACTAAAAATTAACGCTACATACGCTATTTTTTTACTTGTTATCAACAGGATGTTAACAATATGCTATGTTGATTTTTGTTATTGTTATTTAGGGATAAACTGATTTTGACTTATAAGGTGAAAAGTCTATAATAGTTCGCTATAACACGCAAGGATATAGTATCTTTGTAGCCTTAAATAAAAAACAATGAGCAATATTGTAGCTGTAGTAGGTCGTCCTAATGTAGGGAAATCGACATTTTTTAATCGTTTAATTAAAAGACGTGAAGCTATTGTTGATGCTGTTAGTGGTGTTACAAGAGATCGTCATTATGGCAAAACAGACTGGAATGGAAGAGAGTTTTCTTTAATTGACACAGGTGGTTATGTTGTTGGTAGTGATGACGTTTTTGAAGCGGAAATAGATAAACAAGTAGAATTAGCTATTGACGAAGCAGATGCTATAATTTTTATGGTAGATGTTGAAGATGGAGTTACAGGAATGGATGAAGACGTTGCTCAATTGTTAAGAAAAGTAACAAAGCCTGTCTTTTTAGTCGTTAATAAGGTGGATAATAATAAACGTTTAGAAGATGCTGTTGAGTTTTACTCACTTGGTTTAGGCGATTATTTTGCAATTGCAAGTATAAACGGAAGTGGAACAGGCGATTTATTAGATGCTGTTGTTGAAGCTTTGCCAGAAAAAGAAGACGTAGAAGAAGATGAGTTGCCTCGATTTGCTGTGGTCGGAAGACCTAATGCAGGGAAATCTTCGTTTATTAATGCTTTAATTGGTGAAGATCGATATATCGTAACTGATGTGGCAGGTACAACACGCGATTCTATTGATACAAAATATAACCGTTTTGGTTTCGAGTTTAATTTAGTAGATACGGCTGGTATTCGACGTAAAACCAAAGTTAAGGACGATTTAGAGTTTTATTCTGTTATGCGTAGTGTAAGAGCAATTGAGCATTGCGATGTGTGTTTAGTGGTTTTAGACGCAACTCGTGGGTTTGATGGACAGGTTCAGAATATATTCTGGCTAGCCGAACGAAACAGAAAAGGAATTGTAATTCTAGTTAATAAATGGGATTTAGTTGATAAAGACACTAAAACAGCTAAAGAATTTGAACAGCATATTAGACGAGAAATTGCTCCATTCACAGACGTACCAATTGTTTTTATTTCAGTTTTAAATAAGCAACGTATTTTTAAAGCTATTGAAACAGCTGTTGAGGTCTATCAGAATAGAACGAAACGAATTAAAACAAGTGTGCTCAACGAAACATTATTACCCATTATTGAGCAATATCCACCACCTGCAAATAAGGGTAAATTTGTGAAAATAAAGTACATTATGCAGTTGCCAACTCCGCAACCTCAATTTGCATTTTTCTGTAATTTACCACAGTATGTTAAAGATCCTTATAAACGTTTTTTAGAAAATAAGCTCCGCGATGAATTCGATTTTAATGGTGTTCCAATAAGTGTTTATATGAGAAAAAAATAGTAGTTTTAATTTTATATGAATAGAATTAAGTACGTTATTTTTATCTCATGCCTTTGGTTATGTCATTTCTATGGGTTGTCCCAGAATTTCCCTCCAGAAATAAGTGTTACAGGTGAGCAAGTATATTGCCCTGAATCACAAATGCCAATTGTAACATCTGTAGCTATTACAGATCCCAATCCCGGTGATACATCACTTTCAGAAGTTTTTGTACAAATTTCTGAAGGTTATCAAAACGGACAAGACACTTTAGAATTAATTGGAGTAAATCCTAATGTTACCTCAAGTTGGAATGCAGCAGAAGGACTTTTAACCTTGTCTGGTCCAGCAACTTTTGCTGAGTTTGATAATGCTGTTGGAAATGTGGTTTTTAAAACAACTCAAACCAACTTTACTCAAGATAGACAGTTTTCAATCAATTTAGGTGATGCAAATTATTTGCCAAGTACAGGACATTATTATTTTTATGTGTCCGATCCAGGCATAACTTGGACAGAAGCGAGAGATGCAGCCGAAAGTCAAACCTATTTTGGTTTGCAAGGATATTTAGCAACATTAACATCTGAAGAGGAATCACAATTAGCCGGAGAGCAAAGCGCAGGTACTGGATGGATTGGAGGTTCAGATGCCGAAACTGAAGGCATTTGGAAATGGGTTACAGGTCCAGAGGCTGGAATGGTGTTTTGGGAAGGTGGCGTTAATGGAGGTCCTCCAAATGATGAATTTTCTTTTTGGAATAATAATGAACCTAATAATGTAGGTAATGAGGATTATGCACATATAACAGATTCATCTATTGGGAATGTTGGTGCATGGAATGATTTGGCGAATACAGGAGCCGCTGATATTTACAGTCCTTACCATCCTCAAGGTTATATCGTTGAATATGGAGGAATGCCAAATGAATCTGAAATAAACCTTTCTGCCAGTAGCACGATTTTAATGCCAAGAATTTTAAATAATGCTATCGCAGTATGTGGAACAGATCCTTTTACCATAACGGCAGAAGTTTCAACTTCAGATGTGTGGTGGTTTGAAACACCAACGTCTACAACACCAATTCATGTAGGACTAGATTACGATGTAACTATTAATACGACCACAACATATTGGTTGCTGCCAGTTGTTCAAGGTTGTCCGACGAATACGGAACGGTTTCCTTTTACAGTAACTATAAATACGATACCTAGTGTAAATGATATCACCATCAGCCAATGTGAAGATGAGGTAATGGATGGTATTTCTAATTTTAATCTAAATGCGTATAACGATGTTATTGTAAATGGAAGTTTGAACGATATAGATGTCAATTTTTATGAAACAATAAATTTATCTGTTCCCATAAGTGGTAATTATACCAATATTACCAATAATCAAGTTGTTTATGCGCAAGTTGTGAATAGCGCCACTAACTGTAGTGCAATAGCAGAAATCTTATTATCAGTAAACGAAAATATTTCAAATTATACGGTGTTAGCAGAGTGTGATAATGTTAACGAGACAGGTTTGGTTAGCTTTGATTTAGCACTTGCCGAAAGTCAAATTTTAAATTCGTTGGAATCAGATGTGATTGTTATTGGGTATTATGAAACACATAGTGATGCCTTGCTTCAAGACAATCAATTGAATACTAATTTCACGAATACGGAACCTTATAATCAAACCATTTTTGCACGACTAGAACAAAATGGAAGTTGTTATAGTATCGCTGAGGTTACTTTAAATGTAGAACCGTTGCCTAACATAGTTACCGAAGATGTTTTGTATTATTGTTTAAATAGTTTTCCGGAAACTATAACCTTAGATGGTGGAATTATTAATGAAGCTCCAAATAACTTTTACTACAATTGGTCTACAGGAGAAACAACAATGACTATTGAAGTTAACCAACCAGGAACATATACCGTAGACGTAACAAAACCTTTTGGTTGTACTAATAGGAGAACAATTTCAGTATTACCATCAGAAACAGCAACTTTTGAAACTATTGATGTTAGCGATTTGTCGGAAAACAATACTATTTCTGTTCTTGTATCGGGTGAAGGAGATTATGTTTATACATTAGACGATGAAGACGGAATTTATCAAACGTCAAGTACTTTTGAAAATGTACCTGCAGGCATTCATACTGTATATGTAAAAGATATTAAAGCAGATTGCGGTAGTGTATCAAGAGATATTTCTGTCTTAGGTTTTCCAAAATTCTTCACACCTAATGGAGATACTGTAAACGATATATGGCAAATTACAGGTTTTAACTCAGATTTGTCGGGTACTGTTCGTGTCGAGATATTTAATCGCTACGGAAAACTTGTTGGGATTATAAATTCTACGAACCAGTATTGGGATGGTACACACAACGGAAAATTATTGCCAACTGACGATTATTGGTTTGCTGCTGAGTTCATAGATGGTAGAACATTTAATGGCCATTTTACGCTTAAACGCTAATTTTATAAATATTTTAAGAGTTTTCATACGATTTCTCGCGTACTTGCGTTTTTAAATCAGCTATTCATCAATCAATCAGTCAAGCAACATGAAAAAACTAGCCATAGTTTTTGCATTCTTATTTGCATTACAGTCATTTTCTCAAGAAAAATCATTCGAAATAATTGGAACTCTAAAAGCTGAAGATTCTCAACAGCCATTAGAATCTGCAACCGTTTATTTAGAGCGTGTTAAAGACAGTTCAGTTGTTACTTATACCATTTCAGACAAAGACGGAAAGTTTAAAATTGAAAATTCAACATACGATAAAGACTTAAATTTCTATGTGTCTTATGTGGGTTATAAAACGTATTTTAAAAAGATACCAATAGACAAAGAGGTGATAAATTTAGAGACAATAAGCCTGTCTTTAGATAACCAACTTGGTGAAGTTTTGGTAAAATCTACAGCGCCAATAACTATTAAAAAGGACACTTTAGAATTTAACGTAAAATCGTTTAAAACTAAAAAAGATGCCAATGTTGAAGATTTATTAAAACAATTACCAGGAGTGGAAGTCGATGAAGAAGGAGGTATTACAGTAAATGGCAAGCCCGTAAATAAAATATTGGTTAACGGAAAGCCTTTTTTTGGGGATGATCCTACGATTACCACTAAGAATTTAACCAAGGATATTATTGAGAAGATTCAGGTTGTAGATACTAAAACTAAATCCGAAGCTTTTACAGGTGAAGAAGGAGACAAGGAAAACAAAACCATAAATCTAACCATCAAAGAAGAAAATAATAAAGGTGTTTTTGGTCGTGTATCTGCAGGTGCGGGAACTGATGAGCGCTATGAACTTGCAGGCATGGTAAATCTGTTTGATAATGACCGAAGAATTAGTGTGCTCGCAGGAGGAAATAATACAAACACACCAGGATTTAGTTTTGGTGAGATTTCAAAAATGTTTGGACAAGGTAGCAGTGCTTCTTTTAATAGTAATGGATCTTTTACTATTGACGGTCGTTCTTTTGGAGGAGGAGAAGGCATTACAACATCTCAAAATGCAGGTGCTAACTATGCTGATGTTATTGGAGAAAAAACAGATGTGGCAGCAGATTATTTTTTCACGTCGAGTAATTCTGAAAATGAATCATCATCTGAACGCGAAACTATTCTATCGGATTCAAGATATTTTACAAACTCAAATTCTAGATCAGAAAATGATACTGATAATCATTCTTTTAACTTGGAATTTGAAATTGAAACGGATTCAACCTTTCAAATTAACATTGAACCTTCCTTTGGTTATTCTAAATCGAGAACACTGTATTCTAGTAACGAAGAAACTTTAGATGAAGATATGTTGCTTACAAATCAATCTAATGTTAACTCAAATGTAGAGCGCTATGTAAAACGATTCTCTAATGAAATTAGTGTAACCAAAAAATTAGGGAGTCGAGGAGCTTTTATTAAGGCTGAGTTAGAAACACGAATCAATCAACAGGAAAGTGATGACTTTTTAAATTCAAATACGGAGGTTTTTGGAAGCAATCCAGAAAACATAGATAGAAATCAGTTTACAGAGGGAGAAAATAACAGTTATGGTATTTCAACAAAATTATCCTACAGACTGCCAATCATAACTAAAAAATTCTTCTTGAATTTAGATTATGAATATGCTAAAGATAAAGACAATAACAGAAAAAGTACTTTCGATTTTAACACTTTAGATCAGGATTTTACAGATTTTAATACGGATTTAAGTACGGATTTTCAATACACGGATTATAGAAGTATTCCATCGGTTGGATTGTCGTATAGAGGTGAGAAGTTTTCTACGAGTTTCGATTTAGGTTATAATATTAGAACTTTAAAAAATCAAGATGTTTTACGACCAGAATTTAATGTTGAACGGAATTTTGAAAATTTAGAAGTGAATTCTTATGTAGGCTATACGTTTAGTCCAAAATCTTCTATAAATGTTAATTATTGGTTAGAGAATCAACCGCCAGGATTACGGCAACTTCAAGCGTATGAAGACGTGTCAAACCCACTTCAAACCATCATTGGTAATCCTGATTTAGAACCTTCAAATAACCATGGTCTTTATCTTGGATATAATGGGTTTGATTGGCAAAAACGTACGGGTTTTTATGTTGGTATTAATGCTAGTCTTACAGATAATCAAGTGGTGTCTAAAACTACTATAGATGAAGAAACTCTTAAACGAACAACAACTTATGTTAATATAGATGGTAATTATAATATTGGGTCTTGGGTAAACTATAGTAAAGATTTTAAGATTGATACATTAAGAACTGTTAAACTAAAGTTGAGGGCAAGTTATAATACATCAGAAAGAATTAATTTTAATAACGATGTTAAATACGCGAGTAAGTCTGATAGAATTTCACCAAGACTTGGTATCGATTTTATATGGAAGAAAGTATTAGAATTTAAACCGTATTATCAGGTAAGTTATACTAATACTGCCTATGATATTGAGGCTTTTGACGATCGTGAATTTACAAGCCATAATGCCGGATTACGAACTGCAACATTTTTACCTAAAAACTTAGAATGGAGAAATGATATCAGTTTTAATTATAACCCTAATGTTGCTGATGGTTTTCAAAAAAGTGCTTGGTTTTGGAACTCAACCTTAGCCTATAGTATGTTTAATGATAAAGCTATTGTAACATTAAAGGTATACGATTTATTAAATCAAAACACCAATGCTGTGCGTATCGCTACTCAAGATTATATTGAAGATAAACAAAGTACAGTTTTAAGACAGTATTTTATGCTGAGCTTAAGTTATAAGTTTAATAGCTTAGGAAGTAAAGGAGAAACAGGAGATGGAGATTTTATCATTTTTGATTAATCTAGAATAGGTGATGAGGTTGAGGTATTAGGTGTAAGGAATTAGGTAGAATCAGTTTGTAGGTAATAGGAAACTACTAACCTTATTAAAAAATTACGTTAATTGATTGTCGTTTATTCTTGTGTGTTCAATTAAAGAAGGCGATACTAAGAACCATTTTATTTTACCGAACACCGAACACCGAACACTAAGTACAGAACACTGAACACTGAGTACTGAGTACTGAGTACTGAACACTGAGAGTATAAGTTGACGATTACCAGCTTCCGCCAGCTCCTCCACCAGAGAAACCACCTCCGCCACCAAAGCCTCCGAAACCGCCTCCTCCTCCGAAGCCTCCTCCAGAGCTGCCGCCAAAACCACCAGAAGATGAACCGCGAGAGTAGCTTCCTCGACCCATATTACTTAAAATTATGGCTTCAAGAAGACTTCCGCTTCCTGAGCGATTTCCTCTATTTCCACCATGGCCTCCACCACGAGTTTTGGAAATAGCAATGATAAAAATGATAAAAATGATAACTAAAAAGATGATTACCTCTATGGGCATTCCTCCTGAGGATTGCGGTCTGTTATTTTTATAAGCACCACTCAGTACGTCAAATATAGCGTCAGTTCCTTTGTCTAAACCTTGGTAATAATCCCCTTTTTTAAATTCTGGAATAATGACATTTCTGGTCAGTTCTCCTACAATTCCAGCTGTAAGTCTATCTTCCACACCATAACCAGGTGAAATCCATATTTCACGATCAACTCTAGCAAGTAATATAAAAACTCCATTGTCTTCTTTTGCTTGCCCAATGCCCCATTTTTGTCCCCATTTTGGAGCTAATAAACCAATATTTTCACCTTTGGTTGTTGGAATTATAACGACAATAACTTCCGTTGATGTGCTATCACTGTACCTTTCTAATTTTCGAGATAGGTTATCAAATTCATGTTGCTTAAGAACCTTGGTACTGTCTATTACGGCTGGAATAAAATCGGGTTTATCAGGAATGTTATATTGTGCATTCGCAGTAAAACTAAAGCTTATTATAAAGCCAAAAGAAAGAGTTAATATGAAACGTTTGATCCTATTCATTAGCTTTTTGAAATCGTGTTGTCCAATTCGTTGGTATCATTGTGTTGCCAAGGAAAGTGTTTTGATAATGATTTGCCAGATTCCATTACACCATCAATAATTCCCTGTTTAAAGTTCTTAGATTTGAATTGTGCTGCAATTTTATCGCGTGTAGAATTCCAAAAATCAGCACCAACAATATTGTTAATGCCTTGGTCTCCACATATTACAAAAGATTTATTCTCAACAGCAATATAGATTAATACACCATTGCGTTGTGCGGTATTATCCATTTTTAAATAATGAAAAACTTCTAAGGCATGTTCGTAAACATCGCTCTCGCAATTTTGTTCAATATGCACACGAATTTCGCCAGAGGTTTTACTTTCAGCAACCTGAATCGCTTCTACAATCTCCTTTTCATCTGCTTCACTTAGAAAATCTTCCAGTTTAGACATGGTTAGTGGGTATTAAAAATCAAATTCTACATCCACTGGTTTTTCAGCTCCAGCTTCAGAATCAAAATATGGTTTCTCATCAAAATTTAAAAAACCAGCTAAAATTGTATTTGGAAACGTATTCACATGAACATTATAAGGTTTTATTTGTTCGTTATATCGCGTTCTTGCTGTTTGAATCGTGTTTTCCGTACTTGTTAATTCGTCTTGTAATTTTAAGAAATTTTGATTGGCTTTTAGTTCAGGGTAGCGTTCTACAGTGACTAATAAACGAGACAATGCACTACTTAAACCTCCTTGTGCTTGGTTGAATTGTGATAATTGTTCTGGTGTAATATTAGATGGATCAATGGTTGTTTTTGTAGCTTCAGACCTTGCTTTAATAACAGCTTCTAAAGTGTTTTTTTCAAAATCAGCAGCACCTTTTACTGTGTTTACTAAATTTCCAATTAAATCGTTTCGTCTTTGGTAAGACGTCTGAACATTTCCCCAAGCTTCTTTTACGTTTTCGTTAAGTGTGACCGCTGTATTATTGAAGTTTTTCCCCCAAGAATAAAAACCGAATCCAATGATTGCAATTACGATTACAGGAATTAGCCATTTTTTCATGATAGTTAGTTTTAAAGTTGTGTTTTAATTTTGTTGAGTTGTGCTTTAATGCTTTCTAGCTTTTCGATGATTTCAAATTTTTCTAAAGCTTGTTTTTTTTCTTCTTTAAGATGTGTTTTTGCACCTTCAAGTGTAAATCCTCTTTCTTTTACTAGGTGGTAAATGAATTTAAGGTTCTTAATATCTTCTGGTGTGAATTTTCTATTGCCTTTAGCGTTTTTCTTTGGCTTTAAAACGTCAAATTCCTTTTCCCAAAACCGAATTAACGAAGCATTAACTTTAAAGGCTTTGGCCACTTCGCCAATCCCGTAATATCGTTTTTCTGGTAGATTTATATGCATCTTAATCGAGAGATTGGTTTTCTAATGATGCTTTTCTAAGCAATATATCGTATTCTTCAGCAGATAAATTACCGTAGTAAAAATTGATAGGATTTATACGTTCACCATCTTTAAAGATTTCATAATGTAAATGTGGAGCTTCAGAACGCCCTGTGCTACCAACATAACCAATTAAATCGCCACGCTTAACGCGTTGATTGACTTTAACATTAAATTTATACATGTGGGCATATAATGAAATATAACCATAGCCATGATCTATACGAATGTGATTTCCGTAACCTGTAGATCTGCTGTCCGCACGTTTTATAACTCCATCACCTGAAGCATATATTGGTGTACCACGAGGAGCTGTAAAATCCATTCCGTAATGAAATTTTCTAACCTTTGTAAATGGGTCAGTTCTGTAACCATAGCCAGATGCCATACGCGTCATATTCTCATTGCTAATTGGTTGAATAGCTGGTATGGCTTCTAAGAATTTTTCTTTGTCTTCCGCTAATTTTGCTATTTCATCTAAAGATTTAGACTGTACTACAATAGCTTTTTCTAAAATATCTAAGCGTTTATTACTTTCTGCAATTAATTTGGTGTTATCAAAGCCTTCAAATTTTTTATAACGATTAATACCACCAAAACCTGCTCTTCGTTGTTCGGTTGGTATTGGGTTGGCTTCAAAATAAAGTCTGTAAATTGCGTTGTCGCGTTCTTCAACATTTTCTAGTGCTGCAATGGCATCATCCATACGCTTGTTTATCAATTCGTATTGCAGCTCCATATTTTGCAATTCTCTTGCTAACTGGCGTTCTTTTGGCGACTGAATATATTGGCTAGCAATGAAAACTGCTAAAAACCCAAATAGAGCAGCAGCAGTTAAAAACGCAGCTACATATTTAAAGGTTGTAGATTTCTTACGCTGTATTTTGCGATAAGAAAGCGTTTCAGAATCATAATAATATTTTACTTTAGCCATGTTCGAATTTATGCTATTTTTGCAGCTAATAAGCCTATAAAGTAAGTGGCTTAAACTAGTGTAACGTTCAAAGATAAAAAAATGTTTTGCATTTGCGCTAATTTAATAGAAACAAGCTCTAATTTTTATATATGAAGTCTCAAGATATAAGATCTAAATTTTTAAACTTTTTTGAAGAAAAACAACACCTTATTGTTCCTTCTGCACCAATGGTATTAAAGAATGATCCAACATTAATGTTTGTTAATGCTGGTATGGTGCCTTTTAAAGAATATTTTTTAGGGAATTCAGACCCAAAGAAGAATAGAATTACAGATTCGCAAAAATGTTTACGTGTTTCTGGTAAACATAATGATTTAGAAGAGGTTGGTTATGATACTTATCATCACACCTTGTTTGAAATGTTGGGAAACTGGAGTTTTGGAGATTACTTTAAAAAGGAAGCAATTGCATGGGCTTGGGAATTGCTAACCGAAGTTTATAAAATAGATAAAGAGATACTGTACGTTACTGTTTTTGAGGGGAGTGATGATGACGACAACCTTAAAATGGATACTGAAGCTTACGATATTTGGAAACAATATATTTCTGAAGACCGCATTTTAAAAGGCAATAAAAAGGATAATTTTTGGGAAATGGGAGATCAAGGCCCTTGTGGTCCTTGTAGTGAAATCCATGTAGATATAAGATCTGAAGACGAAAAAGCAAAGGTTGATGGAAAGACATTAATAAACATGGATCATCCGCATGTGGTTGAAGTATGGAATTTGGTTTTTATGGAATTCAACCGAAAAGCAAATGGGTCTTTAGACGAACTGCCAAATAAGCATATTGATACAGGAATGGGATTTGAGCGTTTATGTATGGTGTTGCAAGGTGTGCAATCTAATTATGATACTGACGTTTTTACACCGATTATTCGTGAAATTGAAACTATTACCGATAAAAAATATGGCAATATTGAGGACATTGATATCGCAATCCGAGTAATTTCGGATCATGTACGTGCCGTAGCATTTTCAATTGCCGATGGTCAATTACCAAGTAATACAGGTGCAGGTTATGTAATTCGTAGAATCTTGCGAAGAGCAATTCGTTATGGGTTCACATTTTTAGATAAAAAAGAGCCATTTATTTATCGTTTGGTTGATGTGTTGAGCAAAAAAATGGGTGATGCATTCCCAGAAGTAAGAGCACAAAAAGTGTTGATTGAGAACGTCATTAAAGAAGAAGAAGCGTCATTTTTAAGAACATTAGATCAAGGTTTGGTTTTGCTGAATCGTATTGTTGAAGATACAAAAGGCGATACGGTTTCTGGTGAAAAAGCTTTTGAATTGTATGATACTTACGGTTTTCCGATAGATCTAACCGCTTTAATTTTATCTGAAAAGCATTTAAAATTAGACGAAAAAGGCTTTAAAGATCATCTTCAAAAGCAAAAAGACAGATCGCGTTCAGCAAGTGAAACATCTACCGAAGATTGGACGGTTTTATTTGAAGACGACGTTCAAGAATTCATTGGTTACGATACGCAAGAAGCTAATGTGAAAATTGCTAGATACCGAAAAGTTACGTCTAAAAAAGATGGTGAAATGTATCAGCTTGTATTTAACTTAACACCATTTTATCCTGAAGGAGGAGGCCAGATTGGAGACAAGGGATTTCTTCAAGATAATCAAGGAGATGTGGTCTATATTTTAGATACTAAAAAGGAGAATAATGTTATTATTCATTTAGCAAAAGAATTACCAGACCATATTAATGATAGTTTTAAGGCTGTTGTAAGTAGTGAACATAGAGCATTATCGTCGAGCAATCATACAGCAACGCATTTGTTGCATCAAGCATTACGAGCAGTTCTAGGAGAGCATGTTGAGCAAAAAGGATCGTTGGTAAAACCAAAGTCATTGCGATTCGATTTTTCACATTTTTCTAAAGTCACTAATGAGCAATTACAAGAAATAGAAGATTTTGTAAATTCAAGAATAGAAGGGCATTTACCATTAGAAGAACAACGAAATATTCCGATGGAAAAAGCTGTTGAAGAAGGAGCCATGGCATTGTTTGGTGAGAAATATGGAGATACAGTAAGAACGATTCGTTTTGGAAAGTCTATAGAATTATGTGGTGGAATTCATGTGAAAAACACCGCTGATATCTGGCATTTTAAAATTATATCCGAGGGAGCTGTTGCAGCGGGAATAAGACGAATAGAAGCTATTACAAATAAATCTGTTAGAGATTATTTTTCTGAAAACAACTCAGCTTTCTTAGAAATGAAAGGCTTATTGAATAATGCTAAAGAACCTGTAAAAGCATTAGAGCAGCTACAAGCGGAAAATAATGATTTAAAAAAGCAGATTGAAGGGCTTTTAAAGGATAAAGCGAAAAACATAAAAGGAGAACTTAAAAGTGAATTAACGGAAATAAACGGCATTCAATTTTTAGCTAAAAAATTAGATTTAGATGCTTCAGGAATTAAAGATGTTTGTTTTGAATTAGGAAGCCAATTTGATAATCTGTTCTTATTATTTGGAGCTGAAAATAATGGAAAAGCAATTTTGTCTTGTTATATTTCTAAGGAATTAGTTGCTAGTAAAAACTTAAATGCAGGAACAATAGTAAGAGAACTCGGAAAACACATCCAAGGTGGAGGTGGAGGACAACCGTTCTTTGCTACGGCAGGAGGAAAGAATCCTAAGGGTATTGAGGCTGCTTTGGAGGCTGCTAAGGGGTATTTATAGTATAGAAATTACTCAGAGATTCGCAGAGGAGAAACGCAGAGACTCACAGAGAATAAGGTTATAGTTTTTGTGCTGTTTTTGAATTTAAATCAATTAGTAACTTTGAAGAATAATGTGTATTCATAGGCTCATGTTTCTCTGTGAAACTTCGTGAGACTTAGCGAATCTCTGTGTAAAATAAACCATGAAACTACAAACACAAATACCACTAAAACCACAACAACACAATCAAATAGATTATAACTCTAAAGTGGTGTTATTGGGTTCGTGCTTTTCTGAAAATATAGGTGAGAAGTTTAGTTATTTTAAGTTTCAATCTGAGGTTAATCCTTTCGGTGTTTTATTTCAACCTTTGGCAATAGAAAGCTTAATTACAAATGCCATAAACAAAAAGGAATATACAGAGAAGGATATTTTTTTTCAAAATGAACAATGGCATTGTTTTGAAGCGCATTCTCAGTTAAGTTCGGCTTCAAAAGAAGAGGTGTTGCTTAATTTAAATGATCAAATTACAGCAACAAAGCAAAACATTAGTGAAGCAACTCATGTTATAATTACCTTAGGAACAGCTTGGGTTTATAGAGAAAAAGCGATAGATACAATAGTTGCCAATTGCCATAAAGTTCCGCAAAAACAATTTTTAAAAGAGTTACTTTCTGTAGACACTATTACCGAATCACTTCGTGCTATAATTGCCTTATTAAAAAGTGTGAACCCTAAACTGAGTTGCCTTTTTACAGTTTCACCTATTAGACATATTAAAGATGGTTTTGTTGAAAATATGCAGAGTAAAGCACATTTAATTTCAGCCATTCACAATGTTGTTGAGCCAAGACATCAAAACTATTATTTTCCGTCTTACGAAATACAAATGGACGAGCTTCGTGATTATCGTTTTTACGCAGCGGATATGATTCACCCAAATCAAACTGCTATTAGGTATATCTGGGAAAAGTTTCAGAGGGTATGGGTTTCAGAATCAGCTTCTGTAACTATGGATGAGGTTGAAACCATTCAGAAAGGACTTCAACATAAACCGTTTAATTCAGCATCTGAAGCGCATGAAAAATTTCTTCAAAAGTTAGCGGATAAAAAAGCAAAACTTCAGGCTGAATTTCCGCATATTGCTTTTTAATAGTTTTTAAAAAAAGTGTAGCTAACAATTAAGTTAAGATGTGATTTTAAGCTATGTTAATACGCGTAGTGCTGCGTTTTTAGACGATTTTACGAATGCATATTCGTACAATGCTAGCGATTAATCAACAAGTGGTACTACAACTTACAATCCTTAATCTGAAGGTTAAGTAGTTGTAATTATTCAATATGTTTACGAGCTGTAAAACTGAAATTTTTGTACTTTAAAATAGGTGAATCAATGATTACTTCACTCTAACACTGTCTGGAACCAAAACGGTATAATCTCCGTTGTTTCTAATAACATCGCGAACAATAGATGATGAAATAAATGATGTTTTTGCTGCAGTTAATAAAAATACAGTTTCAATTTTAGATAGTCTTCTATTGGTGTGAGCAATGGCTTTTTCAAATTCAAAATCAGCAGGATTACGCAAACCTCTGAGTATAAATTTTGAATCAATTTCTTTACAAAAATCAATGGTTAAACCTTTGTATGTTACCACCTTTACTTTAGGTTGATCTTTAAACGCTTCTTCAATAAACCGTTTTCGTTCCTCTAAAGAAAACATGTAGTTTTTATCCGCATTGATGCCTATGGCAACAACAACTTCATCAAACAGTTTTATACCACGTTTTATAATATCGAAGTGCCCATTAGTAATTGGGTCAAAGGATCCAGGAAAAAGTGCTCTTTTCATCAAAAAGGTTTTGCGGTTTCCGTCATAAATTTTTGGAAA
Source organism: Winogradskyella marina (assembly GCF_015645385.1). Taxonomy (GTDB): domain Bacteria; phylum Bacteroidota; class Bacteroidia; order Flavobacteriales; family Flavobacteriaceae; genus Winogradskyella; species Winogradskyella marina. The sequence continues at coordinate 28,982 of NZ_JADOET010000019.1, read as the reverse complement.
CTTTTATAGATTCAAATATAATTATTATTTATTCAAAGCTTCTTCAATAGCATTTCCAAATAAATCCTTCAAAGGAATATTAGCTTCTTTGGCTTGCTTTGGTAAAATGCTTTCTTCGGTAAGACCTGGTACTGTATTTACTTCAAGCAAATAAGGTTCGTCATTTTTAAATATAAATTCACTTCTGGTAAAGCCTTTCATACCAAGGTTTTCGTATATTTTTTTTGCAGCACTTCTTACTTTAGTCGCATAATCTTCAGAAATTCTAGCTGGTGTAATTTCCTGCGATTTACCTAGATATTTAGCTTCATAGTCAAAGAAATCGTTCTCAGATACAATTTCGGTTATTGGTAACACCAGTGTTTCCCCTTTGTATAAAATAACACCAACAGAAACTTCAACACCATCTAAATACTGTTCAATAATTATTTCGCTATCTTCTTTAAAGGATTTTTCTACGGCAACTTTTAAACCGTCTTTTTTATATACTTTAGAAATTCCAAAACTGCTACCAGCTCTATTGGCTTTTACAAAACATGGCAAGCCCACTTTAGCAACGATGGCATCTTCATCAATACAATCTCCAAGATTCAGGTAATAACTTTCGGCAGTTTTAATACCGTAAGGCTTTAGTGCAGATAATAAATCACGCTTATTAAAAGTTAATGCAGCTTGATACATGGAACAACTTGTTTGCGGCATGTCTATCAATTCAAAATAAGCTTGCATATAGCCATCTTCACCTGGCGAACCATGAATGGCATTAAAAACACAATCGAATTCTATTTTAGTTTCATTTACTAAAACCGAAAAGTTATTTTTATCAACAGGAAACTCTTCTTCCATATCGTTAACAAAAACCCATTTGTTTTCGAAAATATGGATGCGATAAGTGTTATAGATTTCTTTATCTAACGTGTTGTAAACCAAATTACCACTCATAAGGGAAATTTCATATTCACTAGAATAGCCTCCCATTATAATTGCAATATTTTTCTTCATCTTTATGCTGAACTTATTTCAGAATCTGTACCTAAAAAAAGGCCGTTTTTTAATTTAAAAAGCGATTGTGTAAAAGTATCAATTATTTTCAAGAATCTAATTCTCTAAATCATACGTATTTTATTTTTGTGTCGTTATTATTTCTTAGTTTTGTCAACAATTATTTGCATATGAGTTTTGTAAAGTTTCTTACCAGTAAAGTATTTTTTAAACAATTGGCGATTGCCGTTGTAGCTGTAGTAGTATTATGTTTTCTAGCCTTGAAATGGTTAGATTCAACAACTAATCATGGCGAATTTGTAGTCGTCCCTGATTTAAAAGGGAAATCGTTAGAAACGGTTAATATTGAATTAAAAGATCATGATTTGGCGATGGAAATACAAGATTCTGCTAATTATAATCCAAAATATCCTAAATATTCTGTGATAGAGCAAAACCCAACTGCTGGATCGCATGTTAAGGAAAATAGAAAAATATACTTAATCTTAAACCCTTCTGGTTACCGTAAAGTTGAAGTGCCAAATATTTTAAAGCGCACTTTTAGACAAGCCAAACCTCAATTAGAAGCCTTAGAGTTTGAAATAGGTAAAATAACGTATAAAGACGCCATTGGCGAAGGGGTTATCTCGATGTCACATAAAGGTGAATCGTTAAAGCCTGGAACATTATTGCCCTTAACATCTAAGATAGACTTGGTTTTAGGTAACGGTAAACTATAATTTAAGATAATGCCAAATATTCCTGAAAATTCAGACCAAGAAGAAAACGAGTTATACGAGCATCACGCGTTTAGAGTTGTTGCAGGTCAACAACCACTTCGTATCGATAAATATTTAATGAATTTTATTGAAAATGCCACACGAAATAAAATTCAAGCGGCAGCAAAAGAAGGCAGTATTTTTGTCAATGATGTGCCCGTAAAATCGAATTATAAAGTTAAGCCAAACGATTATATTACGGTTAAGTTTGAGCATCCACCTCATGAAAATTTGCTTATTGCAGAAGATTTACCAATAGATATTGTTTACGAAGATGACGATTTACTTGTGGTCAATAAACCTGCAGGAATGGTGGTACATCCAGGACATGGAAATTATTCTGGAACTTTGATTAATGGACTTATTTTTCACTTTGAAAACCTACCAAATAACTCAAGCGAACGTCCAGGTTTAGTGCATAGAATTGATAAAGATACCAGTGGATTGTTAGTGGTTGCAAAAACCGAACAAGCCATGGCACATTTGTCTAATCAGTTTGCAAAGAAAACATCTGAGCGCGAATATGTAGCACTTGTTTGGGGAAATGTTGAAGAAGAGGAAGGTACGATTGAAGGTAATATTGGTCGTCACCCTAAAAACAGATTACAAAATACCGTGTTCTTAGATGATGACGGAGAACAAGGAAAACCAGCTGTAACACATTATAAAGTTTTAGAACGTTTAGGATATGTTACTTTGGTGAGCTGTAAGCTCGAAACTGGTCGTACACACCAAATCCGTGTCCATATGAAACACATAGGACACACGCTTTTTAATGACGAACGCTACGGAGGAGAACGCATTTTAAAAGGAACTACATTTACAAAATATAAGCAGTTTGTAGATAACTGTTTTAAGATTTTACCTAGACAAGCCTTGCATGCTAAAACTTTAGGGTTTGTACATCCAACGACAGGTGAGTTTATGCAGTTTCAATCTGAAATTCCTGAAGATATGACACAATGCATAGAAAAGTGGAGACAGTATGCTAAGCATGTTGACTAATTACAGTTACATTTAGTGTCTTGTAATATTAAGAATTACACGTCTTTCTGTTCAAGCTTCACATCAAAATAGTTATCGGTTATAACACTATCAAGATTAGTACTCACTAATATTTGAAACTCTTTCTTTTACATCGTATTTTTACCATTGAGAAAGAAAATTTGTTTAACCATTTATGAGATGCCCATTTTTTTGAGCATCTGTAACCTTAATAAGATACCCACTTTCGTGGGCATTTGTATGAAACTAGTACTATCACCAGCAAAATCTTTAGATTACGACACTAAATTACCAACTTCTAAAACAACGGAAGGTGTTTTTTTAGACGAAGCAGAGCGTTTAAATAAAGTATTGAAAAAGAAATCAGTTAAAAGCTTAGGGAAACTGATGCATATTTCAGATAATTTAAGTCAATTAAATTATGAGCGTAATCAAGATTGGGAATTACCATTTACAAAAGATAATGCAAGGCAAGCCATTTATGCATTTAGTGGTGATGTGTACAGAGGTTTGGATGCTTATACTATTGATACCAAAAAAATAGATAAGGTTCAAGATACGGTTAGGATTCTTTCAGGATTATATGGTGTATTAAAACCCTTAGACTTAATGCAGCCATACCGCCTTGAAATGGGTACAAAAATGCCAGTTGGTAAAAATAAAAACCTGTATGAGTTTTGGAAGAAGAAAGTTACAAAAGCTTTAAATGACGAATTAGAAGATGGTGAGATTTTTCTCAATTTAGCAAGTAACGAATATTTTAAGGCTATAGATACCAAAGCATTAAAAGTGCCTGTGATAAACGTAGCTTTTAAAGAATTTAAAAACGACAAATATAAAATAATTGCCATATTCGCAAAGTTAGCAAGAGGATTAATGGCAAGGTATATCATTGATACTGATGCAAAAACATTAGATGATATTAAAGGGTTTAATTACGAAAATTATGGTTTTAGTGAAGAATTATCTTCAGAAAACGAATTGGTTTTTACGAGATAAAAGAGACTTACAGTCACTAAAAAATTAATTTATGTATTACTTACTTATAGCGGTTCAGGTGTATTGTTTGTATCATGCTTATAAAAACAGAAAGCCTTATTATTGGTATTTTCTCATATTCTTTATTCCTGCGATTGGTTCAGCGATATACATTATTACGCAAGTGTATAATAAGGATGATGCCGAAAAAATTCAAGAAGAAATTACAACAGTTCTTAATCCAACAAAAAAAATCAAAGCTTTAGAAAGTAAGATTGAGTTTGTAGATACGTACACCAATAGAATTGAGTTAGCCGATGCGTATTTTATGAATAAAGACTTTCCTAATGCTATTGCAAACTACAAGAAAACTTTAGAGGATAAGGTTCAAGATGATTTGTATGCGCGTCAAAATCTTATACTGTGTTATTTTCAATTAAAGGATTATAATGGCGTTATTGAACATGCGGAACAAATAAAAGACACATCAGAATTTAAAGGATCAAAACAACAATTTTGTTATGGTTTAGCTTTAAATGAATTGGGTAAAACCAACGAAGCTGAAGCCCAATTAAAACAAATAGACAGACCATATTCTAATTATGCAGAACGTTTGGCACTCGCTAAATTTTATATAGAAAACAATAGAACTTCGGAAGGAAAGGAATTGCTAACTGAAATCTCTATAGAGTCTAAACGTTTAACAAAAACAAACCGAAAACTTTACGGAGCAACTATTGTTGAGGTGGAGCAGTTGTTGGCTAAGTTATAGTTTGCTTTATTACTAATCTTATACTTATTAGCCACCATGTGTTATGATATATAGTTTTTTTTATTTTAACTAGAAGTTCATAAAGTTCATAAATCCCTGTTTTCTGGGATGAATACAAGTTCTACTATCCCTAAATTTGTACATGTTTATTAAGCCCCATAACATTTTTGTTTTTCTTTTTTTGTGCTATACGTCAATTTGTAAGGCCCAAACTACGGCTACTATTGATACTGAAGACAAAAAGGTGGATCAACTTTTTTACTATTTCAATAATGGGGATGATACCAAAGCATATAAAGAAGCTCTCCATTCGTTACGAACTTTTAAATCCAAGAAGGCAATAACTAATACCAATTTATTATTGGCTTACTACCATAATAAATATGTTGCAATAGACTCGTCTATATATTATACCCATCAAGCTCTAAAAAGTAAAAAGAATGTTAATGACTCCTTAGGGGTAAGGTTGACCATATTATCTTATCAATTACTTGCGCTAAATAACACAAACAAAGGCTTATATCAAGAAAGTAAAAAATGGCATATTAAAGGAGCCGAATTAAGTGAAAAACATAATGAAACCAATCTGTACTATACGCATTTACATGGTTTGGCAAGTACATATATTACATTAGGTAAAACTGAAGAAGCTTTAGACCTTTTAGAGAAATGTATTAAAAATTCTAATGATGAAGAACTTATTTTAGGAAGTTATATCAATTTAGGATCAATCTATTCGTCGCAATCTAAATATAAATTATCCAATACATATTTACAAAAAGCAAGAGAAATGTGCGAGAAAAATACGCATAGAAAACAGGCTTTAGTAAATGTAATTATCAATATTGGTGATAACTACTTAAGTATTGGAGATATGGATAAAGCGCTTTCATTTTACGATGAGGCAAAAAAGATCAGCACAGAAAATAGATCCTATAATTTAGAACTTATTGTTTTAGGAAAAATTGGGACGATACTATACAATGAAAAAAGAGATAGTGAAGCCCTTTTAATATTCTCTAATGCTTTAATTAAAGCGATAAACTTGGGCAATTTAGATATTGAGATGAATAGTTATCTAATGTTAGAAAAACTCTCTAAAAGAAAAGGTGATTATCGTAGTGCTTATAATTATGGCAAACACTATTACAAAATCAAAGATTCTATCGAGAATTCTCAAAAAGAAAAGGAGATTAATAGTTTAGAAGTAAAATTTAAAACCCTTGAAAAGGAAAAAACTATAAAACAATTACAGATAGAAAACCTTAATAAAACTTTAAATATTAAGAATAAGGAGGCAGATATAGAAAAGTATAAACTTCAAGAAGCAATAATTGCAAAACAGAATGAAAACCAGGTATTACAATTACAAAATGGCGTAGAAAAACGTAAAAATGAAATTGCATTACTGAAAGAAAAAGAAACTTTAAAGGCATTAGAGCTAGATAGAGAGAAGACTATTAAATATATTGTTCTTATCGCTTTCTTCATTTTATTAATTCCTATTGTTGGACTTTTAATTATTTATTATCAAAAACTACAAGCGCAAAGTTTAGTTAATTTAAAAGAGAAAGAGATAAATGAGCAACAGGTAATTTCATTAAAAAAAGACCAAGAATTAAAGTTAATTAAAGCATCAATTAGAGGTCAAGATCAAGAGCGTAAAAAGATTGCTCAAGAAATGCACGATAGTGTAGGAGGCAATTTAGCAGCTATAAAATTACAATTCAGTCAACTTTACAATCAGCCAGATAAACTAAAATTAATTTATAGTCAATTAGATGACACTTACGAACAGGTAAGAGATTTGTCGCATAATTTATTGCCTAAAAAAATCAGAGAAAACGATTTTATATTTTTAATTAAAGAATACATTAATACCGTTGAAGCGTCTAGTGAACTTACCATAAACGTCTCTTTTTATGACGAAGAGAAAATTAACGCCTTAAGTAAAATTTTACAAAATGAGTTATTTTCAATTTTTCAAGAATTAACAACCAATACAATTAAGTACGCCAAAGCAACCACTATAGACATGCAGTTAGATCTTTTAAACGAATGTCTGTTTTTTGTTTATGAAGATGATGGTGTTGGCTTTGATGTATCCATGACGACTTTAGGCATAGGATTAACCAATATAAAGAACAGGGTAGACACTCATAATGGTGTATTACATATCGACTCTAAACCCGATAGAGGGACTAACATTAATATAGAAATTCCACTAAAATCATAAATAAATGAAGTATAACCTCATTATAGCCGACGATCATAAAATGTTTTTAGACGGTTTACTAAGTATTCTAGATACTGAAAGCGATTACAATATTCTATTTACAGCGAAGCATGGCGGACATGTTAAAAAATATATTTCAATAAATACCGAAGAACAAATAGACCTCGTTATTACTGATGTTACAATGCCAGAAGTTGATGGTATTGCTCTAAATAAGTGGATAAAGAAAACGGATAGAAATATAAAGACATTAGTGGTGAGTATGCACAACTCAGCAAAAATCATTGATGACCTCATAGAAAACAATGTGGATGGTTATCTACAGAAAAATGCACAAAAAGAAGAATTCTTAAGAGCTATTGAAACGATTTTAGGTGGTGAAAAGTATTTCTCTAAAGAAATTAAGGATATCTACCTTCAAAATAAATTTGAAAAGAATAAGGAAAAGGAAATCAAACTAACAAAACGAGAAGTAGAGGTGATTTCGCTTATCGCGGAAGAGTTTACTACACAAGAAATCGCAGACAAGCTTTTTCTTAGCAAGCATACCATTGAAAGTTATAGAAAAAACCTGATTACAAAGTTAAACGTTAGAAACCTCGCAGGATTAACTAAATACGCCATAAAAAAAGGGTATGTGTCTTAGTTTGTTTCAACTATAATACTCATAATCGTTAAGGGCTCTATTTTTATAGAGCCCTTTTTTGTTCTCATGCGTTGTGCTAAACCCAAAGCAAATTCATTTCTGCTTTAAAACATGGCATCTGTTTTAGTCTTCTTAATATAAAGATCGTGTTATTGATAAATAATAGTCTCATAGTGCAGATGTAGGATATTGATAATAATAGTTTTAGTAGTAATCACCCTGTTATCAGGGTATTCGTTTTTACTATAAAAGGGGTTATACAGATAAGCTTACCGGTCTAAATTTGTATTAGAATATGAGAGGCACCAAAAAAAAGGAAAGGTGTTTCAATTATTAAATAACAAATATAAATTAACCATCAAAAAACACATTATGACTTTCGGAATTACATTAATCTTATTAAGCATCATTGCAGTACCATCTTTATTATTATCAAAAAAACCTAATGCAAAAGAACTCTTAGAAAAAATAGAACCATACCAAGGTTGGATCGGAATCATTTTTTGCTTTTATGGTGTTTGGGGAATTATCTTTTCAATATTAAACTTAGGTTGGTTGACAACATTCCCAATTTGGTGGGTAACTTTATTAGCAGGAAGTATTGTTGAAGCTGTTTTAGGATTCATGTTAGGATTCAGCCTAATTAACAAATTCTTTTTGTCTAAAAATGCAGCCGCTAAGGAAAAAGCGATTGTGCTTAGAGAGAAGTTAGCACCAAAACAAGGTAAGCTTGGTGTTGTAGGCTTATTTGTAGGAGGTTGGATGATTGTTGCTTCAATCTTATTCTTTTAAACAAAAACGATAAAATCAGATTATTATGAAAAAAATTATTTTTTTAATGGCATTGATATTTTCAGTGCCGTTAATTGCCCAAGAACACAGAAATACCGTTACAGTAGTTGGGGAAACACAGGCCGCTTTAGGAAATAGTAGTTATACAATTTTAATAAGCTTACAACCTATATTCGTGTACGAAGGTCAAACAGAAGTTGAGGTTGCTTCTTTGGCTGAAGCCAGGCAAAATTACATTAAACAATTAAAAGCAATCGGTATAGATTTTAGCAGGTTTAAAAGAAATGCATACTATGAGTTTATGACGTCGTATTCGTCAAATAGAGCGTCGGAATACTATTATATAAAAACTTCAAATAAAGAAGAGGTTAGGAAAATAACACGGCTAAAATCTGCAGGAATGTCTATTGCAAACACGGATATAGATGCTCATATATTATCTAAAGAACAGTTAGTGGATCTTTCAAAAAAAGCCATAGATAATGCTGAGGAAAAAGCGGAAGCTTTAGCTAAAAAAATAGATAAAACTATTGGTGAAATTGTAACGATAGTAGATCAAAATACAAGTGAACAGTATATGCAAAGTTATGGGACTTCAACATCGCAAACTCATATTGTAACAGTGACCTTTGAATTAAAGTAAATAAAAACCTTTAAGTTAATCAAATAGTAATACTATCAGTATTCGCTTTTCTGTTGTGTTTTTAATGAAGAAGCTCAAAAACTCAAAATGTTTGAAAGTTCAGTTGAGAAGAAAGTGGACCCTAAAACCATTAGAACGACTATAAACAGAACAGTGATATTTTTTAAAACTAAGCACCTCTTTATGTAAGTAAAGAGGTGCTTTTTTGTTTTTTTAAGTCGTAAATATTGAGGCTTAGAGTTTGGTGTCTAATATTTTAGAACGACATTGTGTTTTTACGTTTTATGAGGAGTCTTTATTTTCTATGCGTATTTTCCTTTTAGTCCTCAGTTCCCCACGGGGCACTAGGTGTTTCAATAGGTTTAGTTAAATCGAAACGCACGGTGAATAAACGATCAGTTCCAAGACGACGAAGATTATATGTTAAGCTCGTTTCATCTATTGTAAACCACCAAATATTAGTAGACGCAGGAGGTAATATTTCTGAAGTATGCTCATCTGCAGGAAACATTTGAAGGTTTGCTAAACCATGATTAGAACTTATGCCTCCATATTGGGTTAAATCTTCTTCCGATCCGTCTTCATGTCTATGGTCGTGTTTAAGACTAATTATTTTATCATCATTCATTTTTAAAACCCAAGTACGAGATTTGTTTTCGCCAACAAAAAACGGAATTCTAAGGGTGTTCGTTTCACAGGATCGTACATGCATCACCAATTTTTCACCCACAAATCCGTCTCCTTCTTTTCCTCCTTCTATAATCTCACCTTCGTAGGCATTGCCACAATGTGCTTCTAGCTGTTCCCAAAAGTGTTCTGAATTGGTTTGTTCTTGAGCTATGAGTGTTACAGGTAATATAAGTAATACATAGAGTAATGTCTTCATAATTAATGTTCTAAATGAGTGTTTTTTCTAAGGGCTAAGATACTTTAATTATTGAAGTTAAATAATATTTAAAAAAACAGTATCTTATTTGTATTTAGGTTAAAGAATAAAGAGGATCAGTTAATCTAATGCATCTTAAATTTTAAATTGACGAAAAATGTAATCATGAAAAAAACACTACAAGTTGGCAATACTATAGCATTAATTTTTACTATAGTTATTAATTACCTTTCTAATACTGGCCTTTTAAATAACACAACAATTGGTGAGGTGTCTAATAGTTATAGATCGTTGTTTACACCTGCAGGGTACACGTTTGCGATTTGGGGACTCATTTACGTTATGCTATTAGGCTTCGTAATTTATCAAGGTAGAAGTCTGTTTGTAAAAGTTAAAAATGATGATTTTGTTTTAAAAACAGGTTGGTGGTTTATGCTGACTTGTTTATTTAATTCACTTTGGGTATTTGCATGGATTTATGAATATACAGGCGTGTCTTGTATTTTTATTTTCTTATTACTGTTTTCATTATTAAAGATTGTAGTCAACAACAGAATGGAATTAGACGATGAGCCATTACCCATTATTGCTTTTGTTTGGTGGCCTTTCGTGATATATTCGGGTTGGGTAACTGTGGCGAGTATTGCTAATGTATCGACGTATTTAGTGAAAATGGGTTGGGATGGTTTTGGCTTGTCTAATGTAACATGGGCAATAATACTAATAATAATTGCAGTGGTTATTAATGTAGTGATGACCTGGAAACGTAATATGAGAGAGTTTGCCCTTGTAGGGGCTTGGGCTTTAATTGGTATAGGAAATGCTAATAAATTAACTAACGACACTATAATGTATATCGCCTTTATAGGTGCGGCGATATTAATAATTAGTAGTTCTATACATGCTTTTAAAAACCGTGACACGAATCCATTTGTTAAGCTTCAAGAACAGAAGAATTCATAAGGTTTAGAATATAATAGGCATTTTTTTAGAGTCAGGCTTAAAATAGCTGTAACTTCGCAGCAAATTAAAGGAGTGACCTAAATACGATTTCAAATAAGGAATAGTCAATTATAGAGTTTGCTTCATAAACTTTATTTATGTCATTTAAATCATTGGGCTTATCTGAGCCTTTACTAAAAGCTATCCAAAAAAAAGGATACGAAACTCCATCACCAATTCAAGCCAAAGCCATTCCTCCAGTTTTAGAAGGAAAAGATGTGTTAGCATCAGCACAAACAGGAACAGGTAAAACAGCAGGCTTTACATTACCATTGCTACACTTGTTGTCTAATAATACAGCACAAAGGCACAGACCAATTAGAGCCTTAATCTTAACTCCAACACGGGAGTTAGCAGCGCAAGTTTTTGCGAATGTAAAAGAGTATAGTGAGTTCTTAAATATAAGAAGTACTGTAATTTTTGGTGGAGTCAATCAAAAACCACAGGTTAATAAATTAAGTCAAGGAGTCGATGTTTTAGTGGCCACTCCAGGACGTCTAATCGATTTAGAAAATCAAGGTGTATTATCCTTAAAACATGTTGAAATATTTGTTTTAGATGAAGCTGATCGTATGCTAGATATGGGGTTTTTACGCGATATTGAACGTGTGATGAAACTAATGCCAAATAAGCGACAGAATCTTATGTTTTCGGCAACATTCTCTAAAGACATTAAGAAATTGGCGTATTCAATTCTTAATAATCCAACTCAAGTTGAAGCCACACCAGAAAATACAGCTGTTGAGGTTATTGAGCAAAAGGTGTATAGAGTTGCAAAAGGAAAAAAAACAGGATTAATAATAAAGTTAATTTCTGAAGGTGAATGGCAACAGGTTCTAGTCTTTACAAGAACGAAACATGGAGCCAACAAGCTTTGTAAAAAAATGATTAGCGCAGGTATTACAGCTGCAGCTATACATGGTAATAAAAGTCAAGGAGCACGAACAAAAGCATTAGCCGGATTTAAAAACGGTACTGTTAGAGTTTTAGTAGCTACAGATATTGCAGCTAGAGGTTTAGATATTCCGTTATTACCACACGTTGTTAATTTTGAATTGCCGAACATATCTGAAGATTACGTTCATAGAATTGGTAGAACAGGTAGAGCAGGAGCCGAAGGGCAAGCGATATCTTTGGTTAGTGCAGACGAAACGGCCTATTTAAGAGGTATAGAAAAGTTAATTGGCGAAAAAATTGAAATGGAAATTGTTGAAGGTTTTGAGCCAGATCCAAATGCGTCAACAGAACCCATAAAACCTGGACAGAATAGAAACAAAGGTCGTGGCAGAAATTCTAATAGCAGAAACTCTGGAAAGTCTAAAAACTCAAATTCAGACCGAAATAAAAGTAGAAATCGAAATCGTAACCGAAATCGGAATACGGATAATAGACGTTAGATAATGACTACAGCTTTAAAACATAAAATAATTGAGGTTTGCGATAAAAAGATCGCTCAAAAAGGAACCAAAGTTGGCATCTCATTTTATGCGTTTTTTAAAAACAAAAATGATAATCCAGAGTTATTAATGGAAGCCGCAACCTGGTGGATTGAAACCCATCAATTAGATCATTTTGAAAAGGCTATTAAGATTAAGGAATTAGTTCAACATTAGTAGTTTGTTGTCATTCCTGCGTTGGCAGGAGTCCATTATAAAAATAAATAGTATTATATTCTTGCTTTCATAGGAATTACAGAATTATGTCATCACAACCCAATAACCCACTTCACGGAGTAAAGTTAGAACAGATTATAACTGAATTACAAGCGCACTATGGATGGGAATATATGGGTATCAAATCAACATTCGCTGTTTTACGCACGATCCTTCTGTGAAATCTAGCTTAAAGTTTTTAAGACGTACACCATGGGCTAGAACTAAGGTAGAGCATATGTATCTAGATTATCTAAAAAAGAATAAGAATTAGTTTTCAGCTGAACAAACAGGTGAATTTGAACATTCGATTAAATTCTACCCAAAGTTTTACCTTTTTTCTTGTCTAAATAATGTCGTAAAACTCCGCCTTTAACATTGTTGACATCAAATTCTACAATAAAAGCATTTTCGTCAATGTCTTCTATAATGCGATGCATTTTTTTAATGTCAATACGATTAATTATGGTGTGAATAATATCAAAATCTTGTTGCGCACCAGTACTTCCAAAGCCTTTAGAACCTTTGTACGTGGTTAAACCAACACCCAATTCCATCATAATAGCATTTTTAATTTTTGCATAATCATTAGAAACTATGGTGACACCTATAAAATCTTCAAAACCTTCAATAGTTAAATCGGTGACTTTAGCTGTAACAATATATGTAAGAATGGAGTAGAGGGCAACTTCTAAGGAAACTACCATTGCTGTGATACTAAACAATATAATATTAAACATTAGAATAACTTTTCCGATGCTCAATCCAAATTTATCATTGAGATAAATACCTAAAATTTCAGAACCATCTAAAACCGATCCATTCCTAATCGCTATACCAATTCCTGCACCTAAACACAAACCACCAAATATAGAAATGAGCAGGTTGTCGTCGGTTATGGTGCCATAATCCCCAAAATGAATTAAGGAAGCAAAACCGAGAATACTAAGGATAGATTTAATAACAATACGCTTAGATACGGTATAATATCCAAGAACTAAAAATGGTAAACTGAATATAATTAGTGATAATGAAATGTTTATTCCAAAAAGATTGTTAACGAGTAGCGCCATTCCTGTAACGCCTCCATCTAAAAAACCATTTGGTAATAAAAAAGCCTTTAAACCGATACTGGCTAATACGATGCCAAATGTGATTTGACTAAATTCTGAAAAAAAATTATACGTTTTTGAGTGTCTCAAATGTTTAGTTTTTGTTCTGGAAAAGTTACAAAAACCATTTAAAACGCGATTAATTTATAATAATTATTTGAAGTTTATTTTCAAACCTAAATGTAGCCTTTCAATTACCTTTTATTTGCCGAAGACCTTCATAGACTATAATACCTACAGCATTGGCTAAATTTATGCTTCTGATAGATTCGCTATAAAGCGGAATTTTAAAAAGTTGTGATTTGTGTTGCTCAATTAATGGTTTTGGTAGTCCGACGGATTCTTTGCCAAAAACTAAAAATAGATCATCGGTAAAGTTGATATCCCAATGCGATTTTGTGCCATGACTAGACAAAAACACCATTTTAGCATCTCGATTTTTTAAGAAAAAGTCATCGATGTTATCATAATAAATAACTTCTAAGTGTTGCCAGTAATCGAGCCCTGCACGTTTTAGGCGTTTGTCATCTATTTCAAATCCAAAAGGTTTAACTAAATGTAAAACAGAACCAGAAGCTAATGCTAACCGACCAATGTTTCCAGTGTTATTCGGGATTTCGGGTTCAATAAGGACAATATTAAGCGGCATTTTTACGTGTTGTTTTAATAATAATTAATCGTAGTAGCAACAGAAATGGGAATCCATGAAACACCACATCAAACCAATCTTTAAATCCCATGCCATTTGCTCCACCGGCAATCCACTGTATTTTACCCCAAATATGTGGCTCAGGAAAAAATGGAGCCAATCCTAAAGTTAAGCAGAGTAAGAGTATTAATTTCCAGTCGTTAAGTAATTTCATGGTATAAAAAAAGTCTATTCAAAGATATGAATAGACTTTTTAATTTTAAGAATTAATACTACTTTTTAGATTGTTGTTTCTTTATTGTTTTCTCGTCAATATCAAACGCATTTGTTTTCTGATTAACATTTCCCGAAGGATTTGTTGGAGTGGTTTGAGTTTTCGATATTTTAAATTTCTTTTTATCTTTTGTAATTCCCATAATCTCTCTTTTTTTAGTTCACTTTAATATAAAAAAATAAGAGGTCTTTTCTTCACAAGGCTTTCATAAAATCCCTGTGGTAAATGTTAAAACTACTTAAGAAGTCGGCGTAATGGAAGTGATAAACGAGTTGATGTCATTAATACCATTCTTAGTTACATGTTTAATAAAAGCACTTCCAATAATAGCCCCTTTTGCATATTGTGTAGCTTGTGTAAAGGTTTCATTATTTGAAATACCAAAACCTACAATTTGAGGATTATTTAATTTTAAATCGGCAATTCGCTTAAAATAGGCCGTTTGTTCGTCGCCAAAACCAGAACTACCTCCTGTTACACTTGCAGAACTCACCATATAAATAAAGCCATCCGATACCGAATCTATATAACGAATACGCTCTTCAGAGGTTTGTGGAGTAATTAATAAAACATTGATTAAACCATATTTTTCAAAAGTCGATTTGTATTCCGAATGATAAATATCTACAGGTAAATCAGGAATTATAAGTCCATCAATACCAACGTCTTGACATTTTTTACAAAAGGCTTCAACTCCATATTGCAACATCGGATTAAAATAACCCATAATTATTAATGGTATAGAAACTGTTTTCCGAATATCTTTGAGTTGTTCAAATAATAACTCGCTGGTCATTCCATTGTCTAAAGCTTGTGTAGAACTTGCCTGTATAGTTGGGCCATCTGCTAACGGATCACTAAAAGGTAATCCTATTTCTAACATGTCTACACCACTTTTTTCAAGGTTTTCAATAATAGAAACTGTATCGTTTATATTTGGATAACCTGCTGTGAAATATATAGATAACAGTTTGTGGTCTTCGTTTAATTTTTGATGTATTCTGTTCAAAATTTATATGGTATTAACCTGAAATTTAATCAGGATTATAGATGCTAAATAAGCTGCCAATTTACAGAAAAACTGAGATATATTTGGGTTAGGCAACAACAAAATATCTAAATAATCTAATCGCTTTGGTGTTAGTTCATGCTATTAATCCTTCTGTACGGACCAATACCAACTATTTTTAATAACTCCGTGTATAATTATAAGCAAATTCTACCGTTATAGATTTGGTATTGAATTATATTTGCCACAACATAAAATCATCAATAAAACTCTTAATAAATGATGTTCTTTAAAAGACCGTTAATCATCGTTTTTCTTGTAATTTCTTCATTTGGTATGGCGCAAAAATCTGCCATCTATACAAATGACTTACAGGATTACCAAAAGGCATTAACATTATATAATAACAAACAGTTTAAAGCAGCACAATCTTTATTCGACGATGTAAAGTTGAATACAAATGACGCCACTATAGAATCCGACTGTGCTTATTATATTGCTAACTGTGCAGTACGTTTAAATCAGAATAATGCAGATCATCTTATTACTGAATTTGTGGAAGAATATCCAACAAGTACTAAAAAAAATACCGCATTTTTAGATGTAGCTGATTATTATTTTAACAACGGAAAATACGCTTATGCTCGTAAGTGGTACGATAGAGTTGATGAACGTAATATGGCTCATGCAGAAAAGGAGCGTTTCAATTTTAATTATGGGTATTCCTTGTATTCTACCAAAGATGAAAAGCAGGCAACCAAGTATTTAAACCGTGTTGTAAATTCAAAAGAATACGGTTCACAAGCCAAATATTATATTGGTTTTATGGCGTATCAAGGGGATGATTATGATACGGCAAATGAATATTTTGATCAAGTGAGCGATAACGAAAAATATAAAGAGAAGTTGTCGTATTATCAAGCTGATTTAAATTTTAAATTAGGAAAGTTTGAAAAAGCTATTGAGCTTGCAGAAGAGCAATTGCCTAAAGTGAGAGGTATTGAAGAATCTGAATTGTCAAAAATTATTGGTGAAAGTTATTTTAATCTTGAAAAATACGCTGAAGCTATTCCATATTTAAAAGCATACCAAGGTAAAAAACGAAAGTGGAACAATACAGATTATTACCAATTAGGCTACGCCTATTACAAGCAAAATGATTTTGAAAGTGCCATTTCAGAATTTAATAAAATTATTGGAGGAAATAATCCTGTGGCTCAAAATGCGTATTACCATTTGGGTGAGAGTTATATCAACTTAGACAAAAAACAAGAAGCTTTAAATGCGTTTAGAAATGCTTCGCAAATGGATTACGATTTAAAAATTCAAGAAGATGCGTGGTTAAACTATGCTAAAATTAGTTATGATATTGGGAATCCTTATCAGTCCGTTCCTCAAGTTTTAACGGGTTATTTAAATCAATATCCTGATACAAATTATAAAGATGAAGTAGAAACGTTATTAATTGATTCTTACATTTCATCAAAGAATTATAAAGAAGCCTTAGAACTTTTAAATGGCAAAAACAGTTTTGAGAACAAAGCCGCATATCAAAAAGTTGCTTTTTTTAGAGCTGTAGAATTGTATAACGAAAATAAATACAACGAAGCCTTAACGCTTTTTAATGGATCGTTAAAAGAATCCATTGACCCTGTTTTTGTCGCAAAAGCTACGTTTTGGAAAGCTGAAACCGAATATAATTTAACCAATTATAACGATGCTTTAATAGGCTTTAAACAATTTGATGGTTTTAGTGAATCGGCGAGTTTACCAGAAAACGAAAATCTAAATTACAACTTGGCTTATACCTATTTTAAGTTAAAAGATTACACAAACGCTTCAAGTTATTTTGAAAAATTCATCAACAATAAATCGAATGATAGGTTGCGACAGAATGATGCCTATTTAAGATTGGCTGATGGTTATTTTGTGTCTAGTAATTATAGTGATGCTATTAATGCTTACAAAAAAGCGAATCAGATTAATGAAATAGAATCAGATTATGCAGCTTTTCAAATAGCAATGAGTCAAGGGTATTTAGGGAAGAGTTCCAATAAGATAACGGAATTGAAATCGTTTATAAATACGTATCCAAAATCGGCATTACGAGATGATGCCATGTATGAGTTGGCAAATTCATATGTGAAATCTAACGAGACCGATAAAGCCATGCAGATGTATGATCGTTTAAATTCCGAATACAAAACAAGTGCGTTTACATCAAAAGCATTATTACGTCAAGGATTGGTGTATTACAATAGTAATGATAATTCGCGAGCGCTCACTAAATTCAAAAAAGTAGCAACGGATTTTCCAGGTTCTGGTGAAGCAGTTCAAGCGGTTTCAACGGTTCGATTAATTTATATCGATTTAGGTCAAGTTGATGAGTACGCATCTTGGGTAAGAACTTTAGATTATGTTGAGGTTTCTGATGTTGAGCTAGATAACACCACCTATTTAGCGGCAGAAAAACCATATTTAGATAATGAAACAGATAAAGCAATTCGTCAGTTTAATAAATATTTATCCCAGTTTCCAAACGGTATTAGCAGTTTAAAAGCGCATTTCTATTTGGCACAATTGTATTACAAAAAGAATTTGTTCGATAATGCACAACCACATTACAAAACAGTCGTTGAGGCACCAAAATCGGAATACTCAGAACAAGCCACAGTAAAGTTGTGTGAGATTTATTTAAGTAAATCAGATTGGGAAAACGCAATTCTTGTCTTGCAAGGACTAGAGGTAGAAGCCGATTATCCGCAGAACGTCATTTATGCACAGTCTAATTTAATGAATGCTTATTACCAAACAGAAGACTACGTAAAAGCAGAAAACTATGCTGAAAAAGTATTGAGCCATCCAAAATTAGATAACAAAGTAAAGAGTGATGCTAAATTAATTATAGCACGTTCAGCCATTAAAACAGGAAATGAAACAAAAGCAAAAACAGCTTACGCTGAAGTTGAACAACTAGCCACAGGAAGTGTTGCTGCCGAAGCTTTATTTTATAACGGTTATTTTAAAAATAAAGCAGGAGAATACGAAGCATCAAATACAACCATTCAAAAATTAGCTAAAGATTACGGAAGTTATAAACTGTTTAGCGCAAAAGGCTTGGTGGTTATGGCTAAGAATTTTTATGCTTTAGAAGATGCGTTTCAAGCCACTTATATTTTAGAAAGTGTAATTAGTAATTTCCCCGAATTTACAGAGGTTGTGAACGAAGCAACAGAGGAATTAAACAAAATAAAAGCAGAAGAAGCTAAGACAAATTCATCAATCGAAACAGACGATAACTAGAATCCCTTTGAAAAAAGGGATCTTATGAATCGTAAAAATATTTGCAATCAAACAAATACACATGAAAACTAAATATATCATCTTATCAATCTTCACGTTGAGTTTAACATTCAGTTATGCTCAAGAAAAAGACACCATTGCAGACCAAACGGTCAACGTTGTAAAACCATATACACCAACAATTTCGGATGCCTTTAAGATTAAGGATAACCCTAAATTGAGTGATTCTAATGCGGTAAAGAAAAAGGAAATTAAGTATAATATTTTCTCCATTCCTGTAGCGTCAACATTTACACCTGCGAAAGGAAAAGCAGCGACAGTAGATAGGGCTAAAGCGGTGAAATTATATGACAATTATGCTTCAGTAGGTTTTGGGTCATACACAACCATTTTGGGCGAAGTGTATCTTAACCATGAGTTAAGTAGAGATGAAAATGTAGGTGGTTATTTTAGTCACCATTCTTCACAAGGAGGAATTGATAATGTACTATTAGATGACGATTTTTCTAAAACAAAACTAAATGCTTACTATAAAAAAAGCGATAGAGATTTTACCTGGCAAGTCGATGGTGGGTTTAATTTACAAACCTATAATTGGTATGGTGTTTCTCAAGATTATTATTTAGAAAGCGATTTGGATGGGGTTGATGCTGGCCAGACCTATAATGATTTGTATGTTGGTGGTAAGATAGATTTTGAAGATGCTATAGTTAAAGACGCAAGTCTTAGATTTAGACGTTTTGGAGATAATCATGATTCTGCAGAAAATAGATTAATTGCTAAAACTAGTTTCGATTTTCCTGTGCAAGCTGAAATTATTAATGCAGAACTTTCAATAGATTATATAGGCGGCACTTTTGATAGGGATTTAGCTAATACAGCTGAAATTAACTATGGAAATGTATCCTTAGGGTTTGCACCGTCTTACCAAATGACTAGAGATGATTTAACGTTGGATTTAGGAGTTAAATTGGTTTATCTAAATGATACAGAGTTTAGTGAAAGTAAGTTTTTTATCTACCCAAATATTGAAGCGTCTTACCGTATAGTCGATGAATTATTAATTGCTTATGGAGGACTTAAAGGCGATTTAATTCAGAATTCTTATTATGATTTTGCCAATGAAAATCCGTTTGTATCTCCTACCTTATTTATTACTCCAACCGATCAGCAATACAAAACCTTTGTTGGTGTAAAAGGAAAACTGACAAATAGTATGGGGTATAATTTAAAAGCAAATTATGCTTCAGAACAGAATAAGGCGTTGTACAAATCAAATCCGGCTTCAAATGCACCATTAACGGAATATCAATATGGGAATTCATTCAACGTCACTTATGATGATGTTACGACCTTTTCTATAGCAGGTGAATTGAATGTAGATGTAAATAGAAATTTTACCTTAGGTTTAAAAGGTGAATTTTTTGCCTATAATACGGATAACCAAGCTGAGGCATGGAACTTACCAGATCTTACAGCATCTCTTTTCGTAGATTATCAAATTTCTGAACAATGGTTTGCTGGGTCAAGCTTGTTCTTTGTTGGCGAGCGTAAGGATCAGGAAATTTTTGTTGATGAACTTAATCCATTAAATACTACAGTAACAACAATGTCATTAGATAGTTACTTTGATCTTAATGCGCATGTTGGTTATAAGATAAACGATCAATTTTCAGTCTTTGGTAAAGCTAACAATATCGCTAATCAAGATTATGACCGTTGGTTAAACTTCCCTGTACAAGGGCTTCAACTTTTAGCCGGAGCAACCTATCAGTTTGATTTCTAGTTTCCACGAAAGTGGGAATCTCATGATGTAATTCGTCATTGAGAGAGCAATGAAATTAACTGTAATATTGAAATCACAGATTGTTATAATTCAAAAGCGTTCCAATTCGGAGCGCTTTTCTTATTTTTACAATCACTTATCAGGCTAAAATTGTATGTTCTGAGCATAGTCGAAGCATCCAAGACCTAACAAAAACAGTATGTCAAAAATGAAAAAACTTCTTTTTATCCTAATTTTAATAACAACGTTTTCTTGTGAAAAAGAAAAGGAACAAGCCGACTTAATCGTCACTAACGCCAATATTTACACAGTAGATGATGCTTTTAGTAAAGCAGAAGCATTTGCTGTAAAAGACGGGAAAATTATTGCCGTTGGTACCACATCTGAAATAGCTAATAAGTATCAAACTGTGGATACACTCAACGCTGATGGAAAAACAATTGTTCCAGGATTTATAGATGCACATTGTCACTTTTTAGGTTTAGGTTTTAATCAGCAAGTTGCCAATTTAGTTGGAGCTAAAAGTTTTGAGGAAATGATGAAACGTGTTTTGAATTTTCAAAATGAGCACAATAATGATTTTATTTTAGGTAGAGGATGGGATCAAAACGATTGGGAAGACAAACAATTCCCAAATAAAAGGCTATTAGATAAACTATATCCTAATACTCCAGTGGCTTTAACACGTATTGATGGTCATGCTATATTAGCCAATCAGGCGGCTTTAGATTTAGGAAATGTAACAGTGAACAGTACAATTGAAGGAGGTGAAGTTATGGTCGAAGATGGACAACTCACCGGAATTTTAATTGATAATGCCGAAAGTTTAGTAATGAATTATTGGCCAGAACCGACGCGGTCCGATATATCAAATGCGCTATTGGAGGCTCAAAAATTATGTTTCGATTTGGGTTTAACAACTGTTGATGATGCAGGATTGGGTAAAGATGCTATAGAAATTATAGATAGTCTTCAGCAAACAGGCGATTTAAAAATGCGTATTTATGCGATGGTTTCACATTCTGAAGCGAATTTAGATTACTTTTTAGATAAAGGAATTACAAAAACCGATCGTTTAAATGTGCGTTCATTTAAGTTTTATGCGGATGGAGCTTTAGGCTCTAGAGGTGCAATGCTTAAAGAACCATATAGTGATAAACCAGGTCATTTGGGATTATTGGTTACGGATTTAGAAACTTTAAAGACATCAGCAGAGCGCATTGCAAATTCAGAATTTCAAATGAATACACATGCTATTGGTGATTCTGCTAATAGAGCGGTTTTAGAAACCTATAACAAAGTACTAGAAGGAAAAGACGATAGACGTTGGCGTGTAGAACATGCCCAAATCGTATCTGATGAAGATTTTGAGTTGTACAAAAATATAATGCCATCCATTCAGCCAACACATGCCACTAGCGATATGTATTGGGCAGAAGATAGAGTAGGAGAAGAACGCATAAAAGGAGCTTATGCTTACAAACAATTATTAGATGCTTATGGAAAAGTCGCTTTAGGAACTGATTTTCCGGTGGAACAGGTGAGTCCGTTTTTAACATTTTACGCAGCTGTGGCAAGACAAGATTTGGAACACTATCCAGAAGGTGGTTTTCAAATGGAAAATGCATTAAGTAGAGAAGAAGCTTTAAAAGGAATGACCATTTGGGCAGCGTATTCTAATTTTGAAGAAAACGAAAAAGGAAGTATTGAAGTTGGAAAATTTGCCGATTTTATCATTTTAGATAAAGACATCATGATGGTCGATGCTAGGCAAATTCCTCATATTAAAGTGTTGAAAACTGTTGTTGGTGGTGAGGTGCAGTGATAACGTTTGAAGCTCGCAAAGTCGTAGAGCCGCAATGTTTTGATTAAAATTATGAGTTCTTTTTTTGCGTTTCAGTCTTTGCGACTTAGCGTCTTTGCGCGAAATTTGTTTTTTCTATTTAATAACAGTAAAAGTGTTAGTTGGAATACGATTATTATGAATTATCTAATTTGTTTTTCCACAATGATTCACAGAGTAAAAAAACACAGAGATACACCGAGAACAGAACTTATATTTAACTGCCATAATTTTTTTTATATGGACAAATAAACTCTCCGTGAATCTCTGCGAACCTCCGAGAAACTCAGTGTAACCACCTAATATAGCCGCGCCAAATAATCAAAATGCTCACCATCCATAACCTTTTCGCATTTTAACCCAACCGTTAAACACGCCGTTTTCAACGTTTCAAAATCGAGATATAACCATTTCATAGGGGCTTCTTTTTCTCCTTTATAAGATAGAAAATAATCTAACTCACCAGGATATCCTTGGTTGAGGTCTAACCACATTCCACCATCGTCATCTTCATACATATAAGAAATATCGGAAGAATCAATGAGTATTTGTCCTTCAGGATTTAAAAGCAGCTTCAAATGTTTCAAATAGTTTCCAACGTCTTTTAATTCTTGAAAAATCCCTGTGCCATTCATTAACAATAAAATGGTGTCAAAAGTTTCTGTTTCTTCTAAAAGTGGTTTCAATTCAACATTTAAAACACCTCGCATTTTGGCAACTTCTACAGCACCTTCAGAGCTGTCTATGGCTTTCACCTTCAGAGCTTTATTTTGTAACCATAAGGAATGACTTCCAGATCCGCAACCAACATCTAAAACAGATCCTTTGGCTAATTTTAATGCTTTTTGTTCTAGCTTAGGCATTTCAGAAAAAGCTCTAAATAAATAGGGAAGCGGTAAGGCATCTTCATCTGAAATATTGGTCGAGGTGATAATATCTTCAGAATAATTGCCATTCTGATAATCTAATAGTGCTTTTCCAAAGAGATCTTTTTTCATAGTCAGTTGTCAGTCC
Organism: Winogradskyella marina; assembly: GCF_015645385.1. Lineage (GTDB taxonomy): Bacteria > Bacteroidota > Bacteroidia > Flavobacteriales > Flavobacteriaceae > Winogradskyella > Winogradskyella marina. The sequence continues at coordinate 5,620 of NZ_JADOET010000019.1, read as the reverse complement.
GATTGATTTCGATTTTTATCGAAATTGTATCGAGAACTTTAATTAAATTTGTGTTATGCAAGACCAAATTAATAATCTTCCAAAGCTCGCCAAAGATAAGCATAAGGAGAATAAAACCTTTTTTAAGAAGTTAAAAAAGAAACCACCAAAACAGTTAGATTATCTAATGCAAGAATTGCATGAAGATGAGTTTGAACGCACAGATTGTTTAGAATGTGCCAATTGCTGTAAAACAACAGGACCTTTGTTTACACCAAAAGATATCAATCGCATTGCAAAATTTTTTAGAATGAAAGAGCAGCAATTCATAGAAACCTATTTGCGCTTAGATGAGGAAAACGATTATGTATTGCAATCCGTACCTTGTACATTTTTAGGTGCCGATAATTACTGTTCTATTTATGATGTGCGCCCAAAGGCATGTAGCGAATTTCCACATACAGATAGAAAGAAGTTTCAGCAAATCTCTAATTTAACGCTTAAGAATGTAGCTATTTGTCCTGCAGCATATAATATTGTTGAAGAAATGAAAAAGAGAATTCAACTATAAATAGGTTGATTTTCGGAATAATTTTTGATGCTTAACTGATTAAAAATAAACTATGAATAAACTAGTTGTAAATATTCTATTTCTGTTATTTGCTTTCAATCTATCACATTCTCAAGCTTGGATGACCAATCTAGATATTGCACAAAAATTAGCTATTACACAAAATAAAATGGTGTTAATGGTTTGGGAGGAAGCGACCAAGTATCCATATGGTGTTTTGGTTAACGATGATAGTGGCAAAACTATTTTTATAGAAAATTTGTTTGAAAGTGAAACGCTAAGTCCTTTAATCTGGGAATATTTTGTGCCAGTTATTGTAAAAGAACATAATTATGCGGAGTTGTTTGCAGAAATAGACGGCAAACGATCTCAGGTGTATATTGACAAGTTTAATGATGACAGTATTAAAATAATGGATGTTAATGGGAATATCTTAAATGTCTCAGGTTATTCGGATAATTTTCAAAACATCACAACAATAATTACTAATTACGCTTTAAATACGGATTATCTTACACCAGAGTTAAAAGGTTATAAAATAGAACGCGATTTTTATTCAGCCTTTTATTTAGCGTCTAAGTATTTCGACTATTCTATGTATTTAAAAGAAAATGTTAGACTTGCTGTACTCGATTTAGGGTTAATTTATTTAGATGAAGCCTCTGAGTTAATTGCAACAAATCCAACAAAAGACCAACAGGTATTAGAAGAACGAGTGGCACTTTTAGAAATTCAACAATATTTAATAAAAAAACGACCAAAAAAAGTGCTAAGACAATTAAAACGCATGGATGCTGAGAACGTCGAAACGAATAATCAATCATTGGCAGCGTTATTATATTACAGTGCATACAAGTCAATAAAAGATGAAACCAATGCGGCATTATGGGAATCTAAAATTTCTTCAGTAAATTTGACGAAAGCGCAATTGCTTATCAATCTAAACTCATAAAGTTATTGGAAAGTATTCTTACATATTTTGAAACTATTCCTTCATCGCATCGAAGTCTTATCTTAGTTGGTGGACTTACTTTCTTTTGGTTATTAGAAGGTGGTATTCCTCTGTTTAAATTTAAATACAAAAAATGGAGACATGCAATTCCAAATCTGTTCTTTACACTAACCACAATTATTATAAATTTTGCACTCGCATTTTTATTGTTGTGGTCATCAGATTGGGTGAAGGCCAATGATTTTGGTATCATAAATTGGTTACCACAAATGCCGTTATGGTTATATGTCTTAGTAGGTGTGTTTTTACTCGATTTTTTTGGTGCGTATTTAGCACATTATGTCGAGCATAAAGTAAAACCACTTTGGATGGTGCATTTAGTACATCATACGGATCATAACGTTGATACAACGACTGGAAATAGACATCACCCAATAGAAAGTTTAATTCGATTTCTGTTTACCTTATTAGGTATTTTTGTGGTTGGTACTCCAATAGCTTTGGTTATGATTTACCAGGCGATGTCGCTTATTTTTACACAATTAACACATGCTAATATTAAAATGCCAAAAGGTTTAGATAAAGCCTTAAGTTATGTCATTGTGTCTCCAGATATGCACAAAATTCATCACCATTATAGATTACCGTATACAGACTCTAACTTTGGTAATATCTTTAGTATTTGGGATCGGTTGTTAGGAACTTATAGGTATATGGATCGTGAAAAATTGATCTATGGAGTGGATGTGTTTCCAGATGAAGTAAAAAACGGAAACATTAAAGAGCTACTTAAACAGCCTTTCCAAAAGTATGAAAAACAAACACTTTCGGCGGATAGTGAGCATTAGAAGGCTTTCTTTTAAACGTTTGACACTTATATACTGAAACTTTAATTCTATTTATCCAAAGCATTAAATCAAGCAGAAGAAATACTAACGTGAAGTATGTTGGATTATTTTAAGTGTGCCGATTAAGCTCACTTAAATGATTGAAAAACAGTGTTGTTAACAAAGTAAACAGTTCCTCTGGTTTTTATGTAGTTTGTAGATGTTCTTTTGAATTGTACTAAAAATCGCGTTATGTTTAGTCGGGATTAATAACATATTGTTGAGTTAGCACAGATTTTGTAAAACTTAATTAATACTATTTTGAAAAATTTAATACGCATTGGTCTCGTTGTCCTTCTCATTTTTTTATTGAGCGTTACACTAAAGGCATAAGAGACGTTTGCAAAACTTAGAAAAACAGAAAGAGTAAAACAAATGGTTTAATTCACAGATTAAATACTTCAAAAAATACTTGTTCTTAAGAGTGAAAACATCATTTTGTCGTCTTAATTATAGATTAAATATTTATGTCGTGTCGATTTAAACGATTCAATCCCATCTGTCCATGTTGCTTTAATTTCGGCTTCACTTAAACCAGCTTCAATTTGTTTTTGCAATGTTGCAGTTCCTGCATGTGTAGTAAAATTATTGGTGTTAAATACTTTAGTCTTATCGGTTGCATTATTATACGCATCGATAACATATTTTAAAGTGAATTTACGCTCAGCGTTCACCTCAGATAAATCAACACCATAACACGTTTCATTTTTATGTTTTGGGTGTTTAGATCCAAAATTAGCTACAGGTGTATAATTAAAAGAATAATGATTCTTATCTAAAAACGGAGCTCCATAACGCTGAAATTGAAATTCAGTACCTCTTCCAGCATTGATATTGGTCCCTTCAAACAAACCTAAACTTGGATACAACACAATAGATTGGTCGTTTGGTAAATTTGGAGAAGGTCTTATGGCTAAACTGTAAGTACTGTTATGATTGTAATTTTTCATTTCAATTATAGTAATATCACAAGTAATTCCGTTAATTAACCACGATTCTCCATTAATCATTTTTGCATATTCTCCAATCGTCATGCCATGTACTAACGGAATAGGATGCATGCCTAAAAAAGAACTGTGTTGTTTTTCTAAAACAGGACCATCAATATAATTTCCATTAGGATTAGGACGATCTAATATGATAAGTGGAATATTTTGTTCCGCACAAGCTTCCATCACATGATGTAATGTAGAAATATAGGTGTAAAAACGGACACCAACATCTTGTATATCAAAAATCATAATATCTACATCTTCAAGTTGTGCTTTCGAAGGTTTTTTATTTCTACCATGAAGCGATAAAAGAGCTAAACCTGTTTTAGTGTCTTTGCCATCTTTTACCAATTCGCCAGCATCTGCAGTGCCTCTAAAGCCGTGTTCTGGTGCAAATACTTTTTTTAAGTTTACATCCAAACTCACTAAGGTATCTACTAAATGGGTATGACCTTCAGCTTTAAATACCACACTAGTTTGGTTAGCAACTACAGCAACACGCTTTCCTTTTAATAAGGGTAAATATTGTGAGGTTCTATTAGCTGCAACAGTAATTGTTTGATCTATTTCGCTTGTGTCCTGTTGTGTGTTAGAAGTGTCATTAACAGCCAAAGTCTCGTGCTTTGTGTTTTCAGGGTCTTGCCTAACACTATTTTTACATGAAAATGTTACAGCGGAAATCCCAATAATTATAGAGAATAAAACTGTATTTTTGAAAACCTTTAAAAGCATAATAATTGTGAATTTTGAGTTATTTATAGCTAAACGCATAATAGGCAATAAAACGTATAAAAGTAGTGTTTCGGCACCAATAATTAAAATTGGTATCGCGGCAATTGCTATTGGAATTATTGTAATGCTTATTGCTATTGCCACAGGAATTGGCTTGCAACAAAAAATTAGAGATAAAGTTGTGGCTTTTAATGGTCATGTAGAAATTACAAACTACGATACCAATGCCTCTGATGAATCGCAAGTGCCGATTTCTATAAATCAAGAGTTTTATCCAAATTTTAATGATGTTCAAGGAATAAAACACATACAAGGTGTTGCCCAGAAGTTTGCGATTATTAGAACGGAAACTGATTTTGAAGGCGTCATTGTAAAAGGAGTAGGAGCCGATTATAATTGGGATTATTTTAAAGAATTTTTAGTTGAAGGCCGACTTCCAGATTATACAAAAGATAGAAACGAAGACATTTTAATCTCCAGTTATTTAGCCAATCGCTTAGGGTTTAAAATAGGAGACACATTTCAAACCTTATTCGGCAACCCATTAAATGATAGACCACGTATTATTAATTATGAAATTGTAGGAGTTTACAATTCAGGATTTCAAGAGCTTGATGAAAAATTTTGTATTGCAGACATCAGACACATTCAACGTATTAATAAGTGGGAATCAGATCAAATAGGGAGTTTTGAAGTTTTTATTGATGATTTTTCTCAGATAGAAGAAAAAACTATTGAGATTTATAAAACCGTTCCATCATTGATGAACGCCACATCGATTACTAGAAAACACTATACCATTTTCGAATGGATTAAGATTTTTGATAATAATACTTACGGAATCATTGCTATTATGATTATTGTTGCTGGTATCAATATGATTACGGCATTGTTGGTCTTAATTTTAGAGCGTACTAGCATGATTGGGATTCTTAAAGCGCTAGGAAGTTCTAATTGGACGATTAGAAAAGTGTTTCTCTACAACGCCTCTTATTTAATAGGATTAGGTTTACTTTGGGGAAATGCTATCGGTTTAGGTTTGTTGTTTGCTCAGAAATATTTTAAGTTATTTCCGTTAAATCCAGATACCTATTACGTGAATAATGCACCAGTTTACATTAGTTGGGATTATATCTTTATCTTAAATATTGGGACATTCATAGCCTGTTTATTAATGTTATTAATTCCTTCAGTCATTATTTCTAAAATCTCACCAGTAAAGGCAATTCAATTTGATTAAAAAGCCCCTTTGAGTTATTTTATTCATTGTCGGTAAATCATTTTTATTCCTTAAAGGGAAAAAAAGGGGTTTGTTTTTTACCGATGCTTGTTTGAGCTTTTTAGCCGTTGCAATTTTTCACGCATTTTTTAAATTAATAGTATTCAGTTTGTAGTTTAAAATAATCTCTCCGCGAATCTCCGTGCCAACTTCGCACACCTCCGCGTAAAATATTTAGCATTCCAACTTTGCGTCTCTGCGTCTTCGCGAGCATTTTTTTAATTTATA
>NZ_JADOET010000018.1 GCF_015645385.1 Winogradskyella marina | reverse complement strand
CTAAATCTGGATTAATATTTGACGAAAACTATAAAAGTACTTTGGTTAAAAATTAATGCGTTTTTACTTGTTTTTTACCACAGTACTTTGTTGTGCCCAGTTATTTTAAACGATAGATTGTTTTATTTTTTTCTCCTATTTTTTCAAATAAATTCAATTCTGCTCCTTTCTTTAAATCTCTACTTGCAGTTGCTGAAGAAATATCTTTAAAAATATCCATATAATCTTTTCTTGTAAATTCAGTTTTATTTAATGAAACATAGTATTCTAATCTATCTTTTTCATTTAACGTTCTATTATTAAAATCTAATAGTTGACTTATTGAAATGTCAATAACGTTTAGCATATATTCAATAAACTTAGTTGATTTTCCAGATTTATCACTTTCAGCCAAAGCTTTGTAATATTTTTCTTGGTCATTACTGATTAAAGTTTCAAAAGGTAAAACCTCAAATATTGGATATTTTTCCATTAAAATTAAAGTTTGCCATAATCTTCCCATTCTGCCATTTCCATCCAAGAATGGATGTATAAATTCCATTTCGTAATGGAAAACACAACTTTTAATTAATTCAATTTCATCAGACTTTTCCAAATATTCAAAAAGGTCTTTCATTAAGTATGGTACATTTCCAAATTGTGGTGCTAAATGCTCAACTTTAGAGCCTTTTACAATTCCGACACTTTGAGTCCTATATTTTCCAGAATTTTCAATTAAACCTTCCATTAGGTTTTGATGTGCTTCTAAAAAGGATTTTTCATTAGAAGGATTGAAATTTTCTAAATTTTCATAGGTTTTGATTGCATTTAGAACTTCAAGAACATCTTTTTTAGGACCAATAACTCTTTTGTTTTCAAGAAGTGCTGTTATTTGTTCTTCTGTAAGTGTGTTTCCTTCTATTTTTAATGAAGAATGAATAGTTTTAATTCTATTCTGTTTTCTCAATTTAGGTGAAGGTTTGTTTAATAAATTAGCATTTACTTCTCCTATTTTCTCTGAAATAGAAGTTATTAATTTTAAAATAGAAGATGTTATTTCGTAAGGTGGTTTCATTTGTCATACTATCATTTGATACTATCAAAGGTACAATCATTTAATCTGAATTATGTTATGAAACGTGATTTTTTAATTGGGCACAACTAGTTATATCACAACTTATAGTACTCGTATCCCGTAAATAAATCAGGTTATTATAAGTATGTGATTGTTGTTATACTGTAAAGATAGGTTTTTATAACAAACACCATATGACGTGAGTTGAATTAATAAATACAATCAATTAGCAAGCTTTTGTTACAGCCCAGACGTATGAATTACATAAACCAAACAAAATGATTTACTTTTGTGTTTCAATCTATAATTTACCAATTTGGAGACATACGATTATATCATATTAGGTGCAGGAGCTTCAGGATTGTTGCTGGCATACCGAATGTCTAAAGATGCATTCTTTGATGATAAATCGATTTTAATTATAGACCAAACAAAAAACAAAGGCAACGATAGAACATGGTGTTATTGGGAAAATGGAGCAGGAGAATGGGATCACCTTGTAAGTAAAACATGGAATCATATTTACTTTGGAAGTGATGCCTTTTCTAAAACCCTTCCAATAGCTCCGTTTCAATACAAAATGCTGAGAAGCGAAGTCTTTTACAAGGCACTTTGGAAGCAAATATACACCAAAGCTAATTTTACTTTTATAGAAGCCGTTATTGAACGTTGTACAGCGTCAACATCTGGTGTAGATGTTGTTTCAAAAACGGATAGCTATTTTGGGTTTAAAGTTTTTAATAGTTTACCAAATCCGGAAGTGTACAAATCACAACAGAAATATCCTTTAATTCATCAGCACTTTGTAGGTTGGTTTGTAAAAACAAATGCTGATGCGTTTGATGATACTAAGGCAACCTTTATGGATTTTACTGTGCCACAGAACGGAAATACACGCTTTATGTATGTGTTGCCAATAGATAAAAAAACGGCCTTATTTGAGTACACATTGTTTTCTAAAGAATTATTAGAATATTCTGATTATGAGGATGCTATTAAGAGCTACTTGAAGACAAAAAATGTATCTGATTACGACATTGTAGAAAAGGAAAAAGGCAATATTCCCATGACATCTTTTAAGTTTAGCGCCTTAAACTCTAAACACATTCTAAATATAGGTACTGCAGGTGGTTGGACAAAAGCAAGTACAGGTTACACCTTTTATAACACCTCAAAGAAAACAAAAGAGGTTATTGCATTTTTAAAGACGGATAACGACTTGTCGAAATTTCAAAAGCGGACAAAATATAATTTTTACGATGTAATATTTTTAGATGTATTAGCAAATCATAATGCCGAAGGAGCAGCACTTTTTTCGTCTATGTTCAAAAAGGCAAATATTAAAACTATTTTTAAATTTTTAGACGAAGAGTCTACGTGGTTAGAGGATTTAAAAATCATTTTATCAGTGCCACCAAAACGATTTATTCAGGCATTTTTTAAACGGTTGTTTTAATAGTATTAGGTCGAGAGCTATACTTTCAACTTAACAACTTAACAACTTAACAACTTAACAACTTAACAACTTAACAACTTAACAACTTAACAACTTAAGAATAAACCTGCCCTCTATGAGGTTTTAAAGCATCTCTAATAGGTTTCATTTCAGATTCATCTACAACTAAATACGCCAAACTATGCATGTCGCTTATGGTTTCGACACCTGTAATAGAAATGTCTAACGCATTAATTTCAATATATTCCTTTAAATGGATGAGATGATGTTCTGCTGTTTTTTGTCCTGCTGGACCTCTAAAATCCCAAATTAATTTTAACTTACGCATGCTTTAAATCCTCTTGTTTCTGTATAATATTTCGTTGGTGTACTCGGTAAATTACCTAATTGAAGTACCTTGTTCAACAAAATTTTTAAAATTACTCATATAGGTTGCCGTTTGCTTTTTAAATACACTTGGCATTAAAAACAACATTAAGCTCATCTTTAAACTCGTTGGCTGACATTTTGTTTTAGAAATCCATTGGGTTGCGTTGTTCTCTATAACTTTAAAATAGTTTTCTTGAATATTACGCACACCATTTGTAGTATAGGTAACGTGTAATTCATTAGGGAATTCTTGCTTTGTTACGGTTTCAATGATTTCCATTTTACGATTTCCAAAACTAAAAGTTAATTTCATTTTAGCACCAAGTTCAGTTGGAGTTCCAGAAATGTGTTCAGTACTCACCAAGCCTTCTTGCCAATGTTTTAAATTGCCAATAGAACTATATTTTTTAATAACCTCAGATATGGATTTCTTAATTAATATTTCAGTGGTGTACTCCATGCAGTTTTGTAATTTTGATAAAAATATAAAAAGGCAAGTCAGAAGTTCAATCTAATCGATGTTAGGCTTTTTTAATTGTTAAAATCATCGTAAAATACATTAACATCTTATTGTGGTGTGATTTTTACGACGTATCTAGCAGTAATTATTAAAATAATGCTATTTAATCCTATTGCTAAATACGCTATTTATATTACTTTTGCTGAGTTTTAAAAGCATGTTTCTTATATCAATACAAATCAAGGTTAAATTATGAAACTTAATATTAAATGTCTGTTTTTGGTGTTTTTTGCACTAAATTTTTCTTTTTCTCAAGATAATGATGATGCTGTTCTTCTAGAGGTAGATGGAGAACCTATTATGGCTTCAGAATTCTTAAGAGTCTACAACAAAAATTTAGATTTAGTTCAAGATGAAAGTCAAAAGGATATTGATGGCTATTTAAAACTATTTACAGAATATCAACTTAAACTAAAAGAAGCGAAACGTTTAAAGTTAGACGAAGATCAAAACTACCAACGCGAATTTACGCGCTATAAAAAACAGTTAATTAGCAACTATATCTCAGAGAATAAAGTTACTGATGCTTTGGTGACTGAAGCTTATGAGCGTTCTAATTTAGATATTAATGCTTCACATGTTTTAGTGCGTTTAGATCCTTCAGTCAAAGATACTTTAGCGACGTATAATAAAGTTTTAGAACTTAGAAATCGTGTAATAGAAGAAGGGTTTGATAAGGTAAAAGCAGAAATGCATAACGGAGAAACTATCTTTCTTGAAGATTTAGGGTATTTCTCAGCTTTTAAAATGGTTTACGATTTTGAATCTGCAGCCTATAATACTAAAGCTGGTGAGATTTCAATGCCGTTTAGAACGCGTTTTGGTTACCATGTGGTTAAAGTAAATGAAAGAAGACCATCTAGAGGTACAGTAACCGTTGCACACATTATGGTGAATCTAAATCCGAAAGATTCATTATCTAATCCTGAAGCTAGAATTAACGATATCTATAAGAAACTGAATCAAGGAGAAAGTTTCGATGCTTTAGCCAAACAGTTTTCAGAGGATAAAAGTTCTGCAAGAGAGGGTGGGAAAATGGCACCTTTTAAAAGTGGTCAGTTAAGTTCTTTGGAATTTGAAGATGTTGCTTTTAATTTAAAAGAAAATGGAGATATAAGTAAACCGTTTAAGTCTGCTTATGGTTGGCATATTGTAAAACGACTTAACCATAAACCAATTGAGCCCTTAGAAAATGTAAAGAATGCTTTAGAGACAAAAGTAAAAAGAGATTCTAGGTCGCAATTAATTCAAGAAGCGTTAATCAATAAGCTTAAAGATAAGTATGATATTGTATATAATGCTGAAGCTAAGACTTATTTTGAAGCTTTACTTTCTAAAGATTTTTATAATAGAACATGGAGTTTACCTGAAGATTTTAAGGCAACTGACATAGTGTTTTCTATAAATAAAACCAATTTTACGTTTGAAGATTTCGGAAAACATTTAATCACAGCACAACGTATTTATTCAGGAAGAACCACAGATTTTGCTACTATTATAGACAAAGAATATGATAGCTTCTTTGAAAAATCAATCTTACAATACAGAGAAGATAATTTAGAAGTAGAAAACGTAGAATATGCTAATATTTTAAAAGAATATAAAGATGGATTATTGTTGTTTGATCTCATGGAAAAAGAGGTTTGGAACAAGGCGTCTAAAGATTCTGTTGGTATTGAAACGTATTACACTAACAACAAATCTAAATACCAATGGTCAGATAGAGTTGAAGTAATAATGGCATCTTCTGCAGATAAGTCTCAAGCAAAGAAAATTCTTAAGTTAATGAAAAAGGGAGAATCTGAAGCGGCTATTAAAGATGAATTAAATACTAACGACAAGCAAAACGTTATCTTTACAAATGGTACTTTCGCTACAGATACCCCTATTTTACCTTCAGCTTTTAAAGCTAAAAAAGGTGTTTCAGGTATTTATAAGCATAACGAATCTTTTCACGTTATTAATGTGATTGAGGTTTTACCAGCTGGACAAAAAACTTTAGAAGAAGCTAAAGGTAATGTTATTAATGATTATCAAGCTGAAATTGAATCTAACTGGATTAAGGATTTAAACAATCGTTTTAAAATAGAGGTAAATCAAGAAACGCTTAAAACTATTAAAACTAAAATTGGAAACTAATTCACCTAATTTTTGAAACACTTCTTTTACATATTTAGTATTTGTTTACTTTTTGCGAGTTGCGATTTTCTAAAAAAACCAGACACTCAAGATGCAGTAGCTAGAGTTAATGAAAGTTTTCTTTATAAGGAAGATATAAAAGATGTAGTTCCAGAAGGTACACCTAAAGAAGATAGTACGTTAATGGTTAACGCCTATATTAATCGTTGGGCAAGTCGCTTACTTTTAATGGATGGTGCTATGTTAAACCTGCCTGAAGAGAAGCAAGCTGAATTTTCTAAATTAGTAGAGCAATATAAAAACGACCTGTATACAAAAGCGTACTTAGAAGGCTTGGTTAAAAAGAATATAGATTCTGTAGTGCCACGCGAAACAGCAGAATTGTTCTACGAAAATAATAAAGAGTCTTTTAAATTGAATGATGATTTAATTCAGTTCAGATATATCAGTTTACCATTAAATCCGGTAAATTTAGATACTATTAAAACGCGGTTTCAACGCTTCCAACCTAAAGATAAATCATATCTAGATTCTATATCTGTTCAATTTAGGTCGTATTCTTTAAACGATTCACTTTGGTTAAAAGTAAGTCGTGTAGCTGAAAAAATTCCGATTATTAATAATACCAATAAAAATGAACTGTTAAAAAAATCTAATTTTTTACAGCTCAAAGATTCATTAAACCTATATTTGATGTTGGTAAACGACGTACGACTTCAAAACGACTATGCGCCTTTGGATTATGTAAACTCGTCAATCACAAAAATTGTTATAAACAAGAGAAAATTAGAGCTCATTAAGCAACTCGAAAATGATATTACAAACGATGCTATCAAACAAAATAAATTCCAAACTTTTAATTAAAGCAACGCTTTTAGTTGGCTTTATATCTTTTACCTTTAGTAATGCTAATGCGCAAGAGATCATACAAGACGATGTACCACAAGTTGAAACAACAAAAGATACAATCGTAAAGAAAACAAGAATCAAAGCAGATGGTGTTGCCGCAGTGGTAGGTGACTATATTATTCTAGAATCTGATTTAGATAGAGAAATTGCGCAACTTGAAGCACAAGGAGCAGACTTAAAAGGCTTTTCGAGATGTGAGCTTTTTGGGAGTTTGTTAGAGAGCAAGTTATATGCGCATCAAGCCATTCAAGATAGTGTTCTTGTTAACGAATTATACATTAAGTCGCGAACAGAACAGCAAATACAAGGTATTTTGGCACAGACCAAAGGCGATATGCAAGGTTTGTTAGATTTCTACAAAAAAGATTCTGAGCAAGCTTTACGTGAAGAGATGGATGAGATTAATAAAAATCAATATCTCGCACAAGAAATGCAAAACAAAGTAACTGGTGATATTGAAGTGACGCCAGAAGAGGTTCGTACGTTTTTTAACGATATTCCAGAAGATGAACGTCCTATATTTGGAACAGAACTTAAGTTGGCTCAAATTGTAATTATTCCTGAAGTTACGGAAGAATCTAAGCAAGCCGTTATTGACAAGTTAAAAGGATTCAAAACAGATATTGAAGAGAATGGCTCTAGTTTTACAACTAAAGTATTGTTTTATACTGAAGATTCTGCGTCTAAATCTACTGGAGGAAAATATACCTTAAATAGAAATCAGCCTAGAATGGTAAAAGAGTTTAGAGATGTAGCGTTCTCAATGCAAGAAGGTGAAATTTCAGAACCATTTGAAACTGACTTTGGTTATCATATCATTCTATTAGAAAAAATTAGAGGTCAAGAATATGATGTGAGACACATTTTAATTCGTCCGGAACTAACACAAGAAGCAATTAAAAAAGCTAAAGATCAAATTGATGAAGTTAGAGCTAAAATTGTAGATGGTTCTATAACTTTTGCAGAAGCGGCAAGAGAGTTTAGTGATGAAGAGGAAACAAAATATGAAGGAGGTCAAATGACCAACCCAACAACACAAGATTTTAATTTTGAATTAACGAGAATGGAGCCAGAATTATATGCTCAGATTCAAAACTTAAAGGATGGTGAAATCAGTGAGGTTTTACAAGATGAAGATCGTGTGAATAGAATAAAATTTAAGATTTTAACCGTTACAGATCGTATAGATGATCACAAAGCAGATTTCGCTCAAGATTATTTAAAAATTAAAGAATTAGCCTTGCAAGATAAGCAAGTAGATGCTGTTGCTAAATGGCAAAAGAAGACCATTGAAGAAACTTACATTAAGATTAACGGTGAGTATAGAGACTGTGATTTTCAAGGGAATTGGTTAAAAAAATAATATAATATGTCTGATGTTGCAATAATTGAAAATTTTGTAAAAAAATATACTGCATTAAAGGAAGAAGTTGCTAAAGTTATCATTGGTCAAGATGAAGTTGTAAATCAAATTTTAATTTCTATTTTTTCTGGTGGTCATTCCCTGTTAATAGGAGTTCCTGGTTTAGCAAAAACCTTAATGGTAAACACTATAGCACAAGCATTAGGTTTAAATTTTAAACGTATTCAGTTTACTCCAGATTTAATGCCAAGTGATATTTTAGGTAGTGAAATCTTAGATGAAAACAGACAGTTTAAATTTTTAAAAGGACCAATTTTTGCTAATATTATTTTAGCAGATGAGATTAACAGAACACCTCCAAAAACCCAAGCAGCTTTACTAGAAGCTATGCAAGAACGTGCGGTTACAGTGGCAGGACATCAGTATAAGTTAAACTTACCTTACTTTGTATTGGCAACTCAAAACCCAATAGAGCAAGAAGGAACTTATCCTTTACCAGAAGCACAATTAGACCGATTTATGTTTGCTATTAATTTAGAATATCCTTCGTTCCAAGAAGAGGTAGATGTTGTAAAATCTACGACAACAGATGTTCATAAGACAGTAAATTCATTATTTACAGCGCAAGAAATTATCGATTTTCAAAATGTCATTCGTCGTATTCCTGTAGCAGATAATGTTATAGAATATGCAGTTTCTTTAGTGGCTAAAACAAGACCAAATGCAAGTTCTGCTGCAGATATAGTAAAAGAGTTTGTAGATTGGGGAGCTGGTCCTAGAGCGTCTCAAAATTTAATTTTAGCAGCTAAAACACATGCGGCAACAACCGGTAAATTTTCTCCAGATATTGAAAATGTTCAAGCAGTAGCCACCGGAATCCTGAGACACAGAATTATTAAAAACTACAAAGCCGAAGCCGAAGGCGTTACAGACGAAAAGATTATTCAAAGTTTATTCTAAGCACTCGTTTTCAATTTTATCATAGCGTTAAGCCTTCAAATGATACTTTGAGGTGATTTTATGCATAAAAAAGTCGAGATCTAATAGTTCTTTCTTATCGAAAAATACCTGCAAAAGTACAATCATATAAAAATTTTATATCACTATCCTAAAATAGTATGATAATAATGTTTTAGGCTATTGTATTTATAAATCTTTATATTAATTTGCATGACTTTTAAATTTATAAATAAGACTGTATTTTTTACATCACTAAGATTAAAAAATAGTAACTAAAGATTTCTTACATGAGTATTTATCAAAATTACCTAAAGCAGATTGAAGAACGCAAAGATCAAGGACTTCATCCGCAGCCAATAGATGGTGCTGAATTATTAAGTAAAATCATTGAGCAAATTAAAGATGTAGATAATGAGTATAGGGAGGATTCTCTTAACTTTTTTATTTATAATGTGTTACCAGGTACAACTAGTGCTGCAGGTGTAAAGGCTAAATTTTTAAAAGAAATTATTTTAGGCGAATCAATCGTTGAAGAAATAACTCCAGCATTTGCTCTAGAACAATTATCTCATATGAAAGGTGGACCTTCAGTTGAAGTCTTATTAGATTTAGCTTTAGGTGAAGACGTTGCTATAGCAGAAGAAGCTGCTAAGGTCCTAAAGACTCAGGTGTTTTTATATGAGGCAGATACAGACCGCTTAGAAGATGCTTTTAAATTGGGTAGTAAAATTGCTAAAGATATTATAGAGAGCTATGCAAAAGCAGAATTCTTTACTAAGTTACCAGAAATTGACGAAGAGATTGAGGTCGTAACATACATCGCAGGTGTAGGTGATATTTCTACCGATTTATTATCTCCTGGTGGTGATGCGCATTCAAGATCAGATCGTGAGTTACATGGGCAATGTATGTTTGAGCATAATAAAGAGATGCAAAATGAATTATTAGCATTAAAAGAAGCACATCCAGATAAGCGTGTGATGCTAATTGCAGAAAAAGGAACCATGGGAGTGGGATCTTCAAGAATGTCAGGTGTAAACAATGTGGCCTTATGGACAGGTATTTCATCTAGCCCATACGTACCATTTATAAACATTGCGCCTGTAATTGCTGGTACCAATGGTATTGCACCAATTTTCTTAACAACAGTTGGTGTTACAGGAGGTATTGGATTAGACCTTAAAAATTGGGTGCAGCAAAAGGATGAGAATGGTAATACTATTGTTGATGAAGATGGAGAGCCAATTTTAAAAGAAGTCTATTCAGTTGCTACAGGAACTGTATTAACTATAAATACAAAAGAGAAAAAATTATACAACGGAGATCAAGAGCTTAAAGATGTTTCTGCTGCATTTACACCGCAGAAAATGGAGTTTATGAAAGCTGGTGGATCTTACGCCGTTGTCTTCGGTAAAAAATTACAAACATTTGCTTGTAACGTTTTAGGTATTGATATTCCTCAAGTATATGCACCTTCTAAAGAAGTGACAATTGAAGGACAAGGCTTAACAGCAGTAGAAAAAATATTCAATAAAAATGCAGTAGGTACTTCAGGTGCTACGTTACATGCAGGTTCTTATGTTCGTGCAGAAGTAAATATTGTAGGGTCCCAAGATACTACTGGGTTAATGACATCTCAAGAATTAGAGATGATGGCTGCAACGGTAATTTCTCCTATTGTAGATGGAGCATACCAATCGGGTTGTCATACAGCTTCAGTTTGGGATGATAAGTCTAAAGCCAACATTCCAAGGTTAATGAGCTTTATGAACGATTTTGGTTTAATTACTGGTCGTGATCCAAAAGGGAAATATTTTCCAATGACAGATGTTATTCATAAAGTACTTAATGATATAACTGTTGGTGATTGGGACATTATTATTGGTGGAGATTCTCACACACGTATGTCTAAAGGAGTGGCGTTTGGTGCCGATTCTGGTACAGTAGCACTAGCTTTAGCTACAGGTGAGGCTTCTATGCCTATTCCAGAATCTGTAAAAGTAACCTTTAAAGGTCAAATGAAATCTTATATGGATTTCCGTGATGTGGTACATGCCACACAACAACAAATGTTGAAGCAATTTGGAGGGGAAAACGTATTCCAAGGTCGTGTGATTGAGGTTCATATCGGAACACTAACTTCAGATGAAGCTTTCACATTTACAGATTGGACAGCTGAAATGAAAGCTAAGGCTTCTATCTGTATTTCTGAAGATGAAACATTAATCGAATCTTTAGAGATTGCTAAAGGTCGTATCCAAATCATGATTGCTAAAGGTATGGATAACGAGAAGCAAGTTCTTAAAGGTCTTGTTGAAAAAGCAGAAACTAGAATTACAGAGCTTAAAACTGGTATTAAACCATCTTTAAGACCAGATGCTAATGCAAAATATCATGCAGAAGTTATTATTGATTTAGATGAAATAGCTGAACCAATGATCGCAGATCCAGATGTGAATAACGAAGATGTTTCTAAGCGTTACACGCATGATAATATTAGACCATTATCATACTACGGTGGAACTAAAAAAGTTGATTTAGGATTTGTAGGCTCTTGTATGGTACATAAAGGCGATATGAAAATATTAGCTCAAATGTTAAAAAACATTGAAGCTCAACAAGGTAAAGTTGAATTTAAAGCACCTTTAGTTGTTGCACCTCCTACATATAATATTGTAGATGAGTTAAAGGCAGAAGGAGATTGGGAAGTATTACAAAAATACTCAGGCTTTGAGTTTGATGATAATGCACCAAAAGGATTAGCACGTACTAAGTACGAAAACATGTTATACCTAGAGCGTCCAGGTTGTAATTTATGTATGGGTAACCAAGAAAAAGCAGAACCAGGAGATACGGTTATGGCAACATCTACACGTTTATTCCAAGGACGTGTTGTAAAAGATGATGGAGAGAAAAAAGGAGAGTCTTTATTATCATCTACACCAGTGGTAGTTTTATCTACAATATTAGGTAGAACACCTACTTTAGCTGAATATGAAGCTGCTGTTGATGGTATTGTTTTAACGAAGTTTAAGCCTTCTACGAAACAATTAGTGAGATAATTAATATTTTATACTATAAGTTAAAGCCTGAATTTTAGATTCAGGCTTTTTGTTTTTTAATACGTTTTATTTCCACAAAACCTTGTTTCCAATTTAGAATAATTATATATAGAAAATTCCTATTCCACTATCGCTATTATATGTATCGAACGCTTTTAAAGTACTATTGCATTTTGTATATTAGTAGAATTAAAATTTAAAAAAAAGACTATGGCATTTGATATTGATATGATTAAAGAGGTTTATGCTAACATGACTGAGCGCGTTGATGCAGCTAAAGCGATTGTTGGTAAGCCATTGACACTTTCAGAAAAAATACTTTACTCACATTTGTGGGATGGAAAACCTAATAAAGCGTTTACCAGAGGAAAGGATTATGTAGACTTTGCTCCAGACCGTGTAGCTTGTCAAGATGCAACTGCGCAAATGGCGTTATTACAGTTTATGCAAGCAGGAAAACCTAAAGTGGCTGTACCAACTACAGTTCATTGTGATCACTTAATTCAAGCTAAAGATGGTGCTGATACAGATTTAAAACACGCAAACCAAACGAGTAGTGAGGTATTTAACTTTTTAGAATCGGTATCTAATAAATATGGTATTGGATTCTGGAAACCAGGTGCTGGTATTATTCATCAAGTGGTATTAGAAAATTATGCATTTCCTGGTGGAATGATGATTGGTACAGATTCACATACTGTAAATGCAGGTGGATTAGGAATGGTTGCTATTGGAGTTGGTGGAGCTGATGCTGTTGATGTCATGGCAGGAATGGCTTGGGAGCTTAAATTTCCTAAGTTGATTGGTGTGAAGTTAACCGGAAAACTTTCAGGTTGGACAGCGCCAAAAGATGTTATTTTAAAAGTCGCTGAAATTCTAACTGTAAAAGGTGGAACAGGTGCGATTGTAGAATATTTTGGTCCTGGTGCAACATCAATGTCTTGTACAGGTAAAGGAACAATTTGTAACATGGGAGCTGAAATAGGAGCGACGACGTCTACATTTGGTTACGATGATTCTATGGAACGTTATTTACGTGCTACCGAAAGAGCAGATGTTGCAGATGCAGCAAATGCTATTAGACCATACTTAACAGCAGATGATGAAGTATACGCTAATCCAGAACAGTATTTCGATCAGGTTATAGAAATTAACTTATCTGAATTAGGACCATTATTAAATGGCCCTTTTACACCAGACTTATCTACTGAAGTAGGTAGTGATATGACTAAAAAAGCTACTGAAAATGAATGGCCATTACAAGTAGAATGGGGACTTATTGGTTCGTGTACTAATTCATCTTACGAAGATTTATCGAGAGCATCATCTATTGCACAACAAGCTTTAGATAAAGGCTTAAAAATGAAATCTGAATTAGGAATTAATCCTGGTTCTGAGCAAGTAAGATTTACAGCAGATCGTGATGGGATTCTTGGCATATTTAAAGAATTAGATGCTAAAATATTTACAAACGCTTGTGGTCCTTGTATCGGACAATGGGCAAGATATAATGACCCTAAAAATGCACCTAAAAATAGTATAGTACACTCTTTTAATAGAAACTTTGCTAAGCGTGCTGATGGGAATCCAAATACACATGCATTTGTTGCTTCACCAGAATTGACAGCAGCAATTGCTATTTCTGGACGTTTAGACTTTAACCCATTAACAGATAAACTTATCAATGAAAATGGTGAAGAAGTGATGTTCGAAGAACCAACAGGATGGGAATTGCCACCAAAAGGTTTTGAAGTTAAAGAGAATGGTTATTTAGCACCTGTTGCCGATGGAAGTGGTTTAGAGGTAACTGTAGATCCTAATTCTGAAAGATTAGAGCTACTAACTCCTTTTGAGCCTATCGGAAATGAAATTAAAGGGGCTAAGTTATTAATTAAAGCCTTTGGTAAATGTACAACCGATCATATTTCAATGGCTGGTCCATGGTTACGATTTAGAGGTCATTTAGATAATATTTCTAACAACTGTTTAATTGGAGCTGTTAATGCATTCGGTAAGAAAACCAACTTTGTTAAAAATCAATTAACAGATGAGTTTGGTGGAGTACCAGATACAGCAAGAGCATATAAAGCGGCTGGAGTTTGGTCAGTTGTTGTTGGTGATCATAACTATGGTGAAGGTTCTTCAAGAGAGCATGCAGCTATGGAACCAAGACATTTAGGTGTAGCAGCTGTTATCGTAAAATCATTTGCGCGTATTCATGAAACCAACCTTAAAAAACAAGGTATGTTAGGTTTAACTTTTGATAATGAAGCAGATTACGATTTAATTCAAGAAGATGATACATTTAACTTTACGGACTTAAATGAGTTTGCACCAGACAAACAATTGCACCTTGAAATTGTGCACTCAGATGGATCTAAAGATGTTATTGCATTAAATCATACCTATAATGAAGCACAAATTAAATGGTATAATGAAGGTTCTGCTTTAAACTTAATTAAGAAGCAAAACGCTTAATAAAGTGACCGCAATATTTTATAGACTCCCAGTTATTTTAACTGGGAGTTTTTTGTATCTTATTTTGAAAGGAATGTATTATATAGCGACCATTATTAAAATGGAATTTCAGTATGAAACAGAAAAGATGGACTAAGAGTAATATTATATTTGTAGCTGTTATACTGCTTTTTATAATTCCGCAAACACGTTCGTTTTTTCAAGTTTGGGTTCATAAAGGCATGAGCTACTTTAATCAATCTTCAATAATCGATAAAGAAGAACGTAAGTCGGTAAGTTATTCTAACTGGAAACTAATTTCTGATTCGCAATTAGATTTAGATTTTAAGGATACAAAAGGTAAAGTGGTATTTATAAACTTTTGGGCGACTTGGTGCCCTCCATGTATTGCAGAAATGCCTAGTATTCAAGACGTATATAACGACTATAATGACAAGGTTGTATTTCTTTTTGTAACTAATGATGATTTTGATAAGGTAGAAAAATTCAAAACTAAAAATGGATTCAATTTTGAAGTTTACAGCCCATTGAGTGCTCCTCCTTTAGAATTATCTGTACATTCAATTCCTAGAACTTTTATAATTAATAAGAGCGGTGAGATTGTAGTAGATGAGTCTGGAGCTGTAGATTGGAATAGTAAAAAAGTTAGGAGTCAGCTCGACGAATTGCTTTCAGAACAACCTATTTAAAATACTTAAAAGGAACTATAAGCATTCCAAAATTCTCTCCTTTGTGTTTTCCTAAGTGCTTATGATGAATCTTGTGCGCACGTCTTAAACCTCTCGCATATTTATTATCAACGTTTCTAAATAGTTTAAAACGTTGATGAATAAATATATCATGAACGATAAAATAAGCCATACCATAAACTAGTATGCCTAGTCCAATTGGCAAGGTGTACCAAATAGCTTCATAACTCCAGAGATAGAAACATAGGATGCTTACAATGGCATAAAAGACAAAAAAGGCATCATTTCTTTCAAACCAACTATCGTGATCCTTTTGATGATGGTCTTTATGTAGGTTCCATAAAAATCCATGCATTATGTATTTATGCGTAAACCACGCATTAAACTCCATAATAAAGAAGGTGCCTAAAAAAATTAATATCCAAAAAACGGTTTGCATTATAGAGGCTTTAAAAGGTTACAGTAAATTTAATTGATATTTTACGTAACTGCGTGTTAATAATTCTATTTTTCTATAATTAGGAACCCTAATTCTTGTCGATTTTATTTGTAAAGCTGGTGTCTTTTTAAGTTTTTCTAAAAGTTTACTATAATATCGATATGCCATAAATACACCAAACTTAGCCTCTAATGGCAATCGTTTAATGCCTTCTAAGCCTTTTGCAAAATCTTCTTCAATTTCAGTAATAATGGCCTTTTTTGAAGCTTCATTAAGCTTATTTAAATCAGTGTTTGGAAAATAAGTTCTACTTAAGTCTTCAAAATCTTCTTTTAGGTCTCGTAAAAAGTTCACTTTCTGAAACGCAGATCCCAAGCTCATCGCTGAGTCTTTTAATGCGTCAAATTTAGCATTGTCTCCTTTTACAAAAACTTTTAAGCACATTAAGCCAACAACATCTGCTGAGCCATAAATATAGGTTTTGTATTCAGCGTCAGTTAAATAATCTTTTTTGTGAAGATCTAAACGCATGCTGTCCATAAACGAATTGACCAAATGTTTATCAATACCATATTTATGATAGGTTTCTTGAAAAGAATTTAGAATAGGGTTAAGGCTAATTTTATGTTCTAATGCTGCTTCAAGATCACTCTCAAACATATTAAAGAGTTTTTCTTTATCATAATCATGAAATGAATCTACAATTTCATCAGCAAATCTAACAAAACCATAAATATTGTATATGTCTTGCCTAATACTAAGGGAAAGCATTTTAGTCGCCATTGAGAATGAGGTACTGTAAGCTTGTGTGACAGCCTTACTACAAGTGTGGGAAACATGGTCAAAAATTAATTTCATAAGTGTAATTTTTTAGTTGTTAAACTTCATTGTTTTGAATCAGTTGAGCAACTAGCTTTCCTGAAATCAAAGCAGGTGGAACTCCTGGTCCAGGCACAGTGAGTTGCCCTGTGAAATAAAGTCCATCTACTTTTTTACTTTTTAATTTTGGCCTTAAAAATGCAGTTTGCATTAAGGTGTTTGCCATACCGTAGGCGTTCCCCTTATAAGAATTGTAATCGTTAATAAAATCAGTAACACAATACGATTCTTTAAATAGGATGTGGTTTTTAACGTCCTGTTCTGTTCGTTTTTCAAAACGACTCATAATAAGGTCGAAATATTGCTGACGTAGCTCTGGTGTGTCTTCTAGTCCTGGAGCAATTGGAATTAGGAAAAATCCGTTTTCACAATGTTCAGGTGCCATGCTTTCATCTGTTACAGAAGGAAAGTTAGCATAAAATAATGGATTTTTAGGCCATTTAGGATCATCATAAATTTCTTCAGCATGATTTTCAAAATCGGTATCAAAGAAAAGATTGTGATGTTCTATGTTTTTCAGTTTTTGATTAAAACCAACATAAAAGAGAAGAGATGAAGGGGCAAATGTTCTGCTTTCCCAGTAAGATTCACTGTACTGCCTGTAATTTTTGTCTAAGAGCGTTTCAGAATGATGATAATCGGCACCACTAAGAATGACATCAGAACTAATAACTTGTCCATTAACTGTTAGGCTTTTCGCTTTCTTATTCTCGACACTAATTTTTTCGACATTACTGTTGGTGTGAATTGTGACACCTAAGCTTTCAGCCAAACGCTTCATGGCTTTAACTATTTCGTACATGCCACCTTTAGGGTGCCAAGTTCCTAAACCAAAATCGGCAAAGTTCATAAAACTATAAAACGATGGTGTTTGATTGGGTTTAGCGCCTAAGAACAAAACAGGAAATTCTAATGTTGAAATTAGTTTGGGATTCTTAAACTTCTTACGAACTTCAGAACTAATCGTTTTATAAAACTGGTCTAAACGAGTAATGGTGTCTTTGGTTACCAATTCAAAAGGGGAAAGGCCAGGTTTTAAAACAATTTTATTTATAGCGATATTGTAATTGTCTTGAGCTGTGGCTATAAATTGTTGAAGTGGTTTTGAGCTGCCCTTCTCAATTCGTTCAAATTCCATACAAATTTGATCCATATGATCTCCAACAGTAATAATATCATCTGCAAAGAAAATTTTATAGGCAGGACTCAATTTGTCTAATTCATAATAGTCATTAACTGTCTTTCCGAAGTCTTTAAAGAATTTTTCAAAAATATCTGGCATCCAATACCAACTTGGACCAATATCAAAGGTAAAACCATCTTTTTTAAGTTGTCGTGCTCTGCCACCAACTGTACTGTTTTTTTCAAACATAGACACCTTGTAACCAGCTTTGGCTAAATAGCAGGCTGCTGATAAAGCTGAAAATCCTGAACCTATTATGGATACTGTTTTAGTCATTAATTTTCTAAAGTGTTGGTAAAACTTTTAATAGAGCTAAATGCTTTTACTTGTTTAGGTAATTTGTCTTTGTCAATATAACTGAGCATACTTCCCAATACCCAAAACTCTGTGTCTGGTGACGTTAATATGAGATCAGAAAATTTCTGAAAATAATCAGATAGATTTTCTTTTTCTGGTTTTATCGTAAAATAAGAAATAAATACAATATTGTTGTAATAATTTTTAAGATCAATTAAACTCTCAATAGGAATACTTTGACCTAAATAAATGGATCGATAACCATGTCTAATTACTTCATGATTAATATATGTTAAACCAATGTCGTGTATTTCGTTATCTGGTAAATACAATACAAAGGTTTTGTCTGAATTATAGTTTTGATTTTCTTGTAGCTTTTCTGTGTTAATTAGAATTTTCTGACGAATAAGTTGTGAAATAAAATGCTCGTGAGCAGGAGTTATAGTGTCGGTTTGCCATAACAATCCAATTTCAGTTAAAAGCGGGATAAAAATGTTGTAAAAAATCTCTTCAAACGTCTTTTCAGAAAGTAGCGATTTATAAGTTTTGTAAAATAAACTTTGATCAAAATTTAGCATAGACAATTTAAATGCATTTATAGCATGGTTGTCTGTGTTGCTTTCTGCCGCAATTTCTTTTACTAATGCTGGAATTTTATCAGACGCAATGGTAGCAATTTTTGAAATTTTATAACCGTTATTATTTAGGTAACTTACGTTAAGTAACTTCTGAAAACTGGCCAAGTCATAATATCTAATATTAGTTTCGGTACGTTTAGGTTCGAGAAGATTGTAGCGCTTTTCCCATATTCTTATAGTGTGGGCTTTTATACCTGTGAGGTTTTCTAGATCCTTAATACTAAACTTATCTTTAATGTTGTTCATTGTTTTTTACAAAAGTTTAAACAAAAATAAGATTTATATTAATACCAAGTTAGGAATTAACGAAAATTATGAAAAAAAAAGAATAATGGGAGAAAGGAAATAATGCGTGCAGGTGATTTATTTAGGATATGAAGCGTAAGTTTTTAGGTAATTGTGCGCACGAGAAGACTCGAAACTATTTATTCTATTTAATTTGATTAAATAGTTAATGTCTCTTTAGATCTTTATTTATAATGACTTCTGTTTGTTTGGTGTTTAATTTTAATCTTATTTAATAGTTAGTATTTAATGAAATTAATGTAAATTGGGGGTAAAAATAGGGGTAATAAAATTAATCACTACAGATGGCTTCAATAAAATATAGAGTAAGACAAAACAAAAGTGGAGAGTCAATCTATTTAAGATTTAAACCAGGACTAGGAGCGGACTATGAAGTTTCAACAGGTATAAAGATACCTAAAGGGAAATGGAGTGTAGCTAAAGAGCAGATTAATCAGACTGATAAGTTAGATTACGGTAATTTAAATAAGAAACTTAGAGACTTAAAAGTTCATATTAATAAAGAGTTTGAGAATGATAATCTTGAAGGTACCGTGATTAACACGAAATGGTTAAGATCGGCAATCAAGAATTTTTTTAATCAAAATTTTGATGATGACAAGATTAACTCTGAAATTTATTTATTACCATTTTTAGATCAATATATAAATGGTATACAAAAAAGGGTTGATAATGGAGATCTAGATGTAAGAACAGTTAAATATTTTGAATCATTAAAAGTGAAATTAATTGGGCTACAGGATGAACTTTCTAAAAAAATAAAACTAAAGGATATAAATGTTGCTTTTAATCAGCGTTTTATAAGTTATTTAACAAATAAGCATCATTTGTCACCTAATACTATTGGGAGGTATGTAAAATACGTAGCTCAACTTTGCCGTGAAGCAGAAATGAAAGGTTATGAGGTGTCCAAAGATTATAAAAGCAAACTATTTAAAGCACCTTCTAATAGAACACAAGATGTTTATTTAACTGAAGATGAGATATATTCTATTTTTTCTCATGAGTTCAAAGATCAAAAACTAGACAATGCGAGAGATTGGCTAATTATAGCTGTTTGGACAGGTTTACGAGTTTCTGATCTATTAAAACTTGATTCTACTTACATTAAAGATGATGAATTTATAGAGTTGTCAACTAAGAAAACAGAAACACCTGTATTGATTCATGTAAACCCTTATATCAGAAGTATTTTAAATAAAAGGGATGGTCAATTTCCCTTAAGAATATTTCCTCAAAAATTTAATAATTATATAAAGACTGTTTGTAGGGAGGTAGGAATTACTAAGTTGGTTTCAGGAGCTAAAGTTATGCCTCGTGAAATTTTAGAAAATGGTAAGAAAGTTGTTGTTCATCGAAAAACTAAAGGTAAGTATCCTAAGTGTGATTTAATCTCTTCGCATGTAGGTAGAAGAAGTTTTGCAACTAATATGTATGGAAAACTTCCGACACTAACTATTATGAAGATTACAGGGCATGCAACTGAAAAGGAGTTCCTTGGTTATATTAAGAGAACTCAGGTGGAATATGCGAAACAGCAAAAAGATTATTGGGATAAACGTTCATCTAATAAATAAGCTTAAGATGTTTTATTATATTTACCTAAATAAATAATTCATACATCAAGAATCTTATCTTAATAAGATACCAACCGAGACGAGAGTCCACGGTGGTCAAAAGATGTGGACAGTCTGTCAAAATAATGTGCAACTTCCAAATCTTTTATTGGTGTAATTTTAAAGCGTTAAAATTATGCAATACAAGAAAATTACAAAATTCGAGAAGTATTATTACAAGTATAAATTTAAGCTAAAAGATTTAATCTTTGGAAAGAAACCACAACATGTAAGTTCAACTCGAATTACTATAAGAAATAACCATATCCTTGATAAGAATTCTGATTATAATACTGTATGTAAGGTTTTAAACGGCTTAGGTATTAAAACAGAAGGAAGATCTATTCAAGAAGTTGAGCAGGATATTGACAAGAAAATAATGGAGAGTGTTGCCTTAGCACTGTCTCAGCACGACGACGACACAACGGTTAAACATATTAGTGAAGATTATGTCTCAGTATCTGAAAACCGTAATTTAATGATGCTGAAGTATCATATCAACGTTTTAAAAAGTTGGACTAAAAACCAACCTACCGATCAACCAATAATTGAATTTTAATTAATCTATAACTATTATTCTGTGATCCAATTAATACTGTCAAGAATATATAGATTTAAAACATCAGCATGAAAATAAATCAAGTAACCGTTCCGGGTTATACAGCAGAAATCACAATAGGTTTAAATAAAGGGTATTCTGAGAAGGCTTGGAAAGTATCCGAACTTAAGGCTAAGCTAACAAGAGCTCAGCAGAAGTTAAAAGAAATGAACGACCGAATTTTATTAAGCACTAAGGTTACTCTATGTGATATCGTTTTTCTAGGTCAAGATGAACCTTCGGCTACATTAGGCTTTATCAATTATCCTAAATTTCCAATAGAACACGAATTATTTAAAAAGGGAGTCATTTATATCGCTAAAGAACTGATGTCTAATTTAAATCAAAATAGAATTGTAATCGTCTTTAATGATAAAACGGTAATGTTAGAAGTTAATAATAATATTGATAGTAAGATTAAATTGTAAGTTAGTAGCAATTTTATTATGTGTTAGTAAAAGAATTGAGTGACATATTTTGATCCTCTCAAGATGTTTAAAGGGGTTTAAATGTGAATATTGGATGCTTTGGTTATAACAGTTCTAGTTGGGGTTACGGATAACCGTAATGTTCTTCAATAATTTTGTGTTTAATTTGAGTCTATAACGATATAAACTTTTTAAAGTAACACATCTAATCATGAAAAAAATTTATCCTCTATTATTATTGATTCTTACATTAACAGCTTGCTCTTCATCAGATGACAGCTCTAGCAACAACCAATATTTTAATCCACCTTCATGGATTCAAGGTACTTGGACATCAGAACATGGTCAAAATGATTTCAGATTCACGTCAGACGACTTTTGTTATATATTGGCTTCCTATGAGACTTGCTACAAAGAAGGAATTGAAAGTGGTCATGGAGCGATTGAAGCAATTGAATCTATCACAGAAAACAGTTATGAAGTCGGATTATCAGGGGGAGGTACTGCGGCGAGTTGGAGCTTCATAAAAATATCAAATACTGAAATTGAACTTGTAAACCCAATAGAAGGAATCCCAAATACTCTATATTATAAAATTAATTAAAAGTTTACCCTTTTTAAATTCCACTTCCAAAATTCTATAATGTAATTGGTGAAAAACAATGATTAAGTATCATTTTTTAACAACTTCAAGGACTACTATTTAAGGTTTTTCTTTGTAACACTATTTGTGTTTGAAACACTCTACAAAATAAAAAACAAAATTAGAAATGCTCTACAATAATATTTTTATGTATATTTGTGATGAAATTATTAAAAATTAGAGCATTTTTATGTTACAAAAACTCGGAGATATTGCGGAAATTCAGTTTGGGGCTTATGATAAACCCACTCAAGAAGGAGTTGTTAAGTACTTGCATGCTAGTCATTTTGATGCTTTTTATAAGCCTTCAAAGTTTGAAAATAGTTTTGTTCCACTTAATGATAAAAATGAAAAATTCTTGTTGCAACCCAATGACGTAATATTAGCAGGTAAAGGACAAAGAGTCTTTGCATGGGCTTACAATGATAGTTTTGGGCAAGTTATTCCTTCATCATTATTTTATATTATTAGAACGCATCCATCAAAAGTATTAGGTGGGTTTTTGGCACAATATCTAAATTCAGAAAAAATTCAGTATAATCTTAAGCTTATTGGGGCAGGTGCAACAATTACTTCTATACCAAAAAAAGAGTTAGAGCAAATTGATGTTGTTTTACCTTCAATTGAAGAACAGATAAAAATAGTAGAATTTATAGATCTTTTAGATGAAGACTTAAGATTAACACAAGATTTATTAATAAAGAGAAAAGAGCTTAAAAAAGGGCTTATAAATAAAATTATGAATAATAATAAGATGATATCATGAGCAAAAAACTAACTCAGCAAGAAATAAACAATAAGGTTTGGGCTGCATGCGACACCTTTAGAGGTACTATAGATGCAACGCAATATAAAGACTATATTTTAACTATGCTCTTTATTAAGTACATATCAGATGTAAATAAAGAAAAAAGGGTGAGTTATATGGATAAATACAATGGCGATTTAGAGCGTGTAGAGCGAGCTATGAAACATGAGCGTTTTAAGGTCAATGAAGATAGTTCCTTTGAGTATTTATATGAGAATAGAAACGCAGATAATTTAGGTGAGCTTATTAATATTGCTTTAGAGAATATTGAAGATGCAAACCGTTCAAAATTAGAGAAAGTATTCCGTAATATAGATTATAATTCAGAACCCAATTTAGGGCAAACTAAAGACCGTAACAGACGTTTAAAGAACTTATTAACTGATTTTGTAGAGTTAGATTTAAGACCATCTAATCTAGAAGGAAATGATGTTATAGGTGATAGCTACGAGTATCTTATTGCAAATTTCGCCTCAGACGCAGGTAAAAAAGCAGGTGAGTTTTATACACCATCTCAAGTATCAACATTATTATCCAAGTTAGTTGAGCCAAAAGAAGGAGATAGAGTATGCGACCCTACTTGTGGGTCAGGTTCATTATTATTAAAAGTAGCTGATGAAATTGGTAGCAAAAACGTAGCTATTAACGGTCAGGAATTAAACGGAAGTACATGGGCATTAGCAAGAATGAATATGTTTCTTCACGAAATGGACAATGCCAATATAGAATGGGGAGATACGCTTAATAACCCATTGTTAAAGGAGAATGATGCTTTAATGAAATTTGATATAGTAGTTGCCAATCCACCATTTTCTTTAGATAAATGGGGCGCAGAGAATGCTAGTTCAGATAGGTATAATCGCTTTCATAGAGGTGTTCCACCAAAAAGTAAAGGTGATTATGCTTTTATAACGCATATGATTGAAACCTTAAACGAGCATGGTAAAGCAGGTGTTGTATTGCCTCATGGTGTATTATTTAGAGGGAGCTCTGAGGGCAAAATTAGAAAACAACTTATTGAAGAAAATCTTTTAAAAGCAGTAATAGGTTTACCTGCTAATTTGTTTTTTGGAACAGGTATTCCTGCTACAATTCTAATATTCGATAAAAATAAAGGTGATAATACAGAACTACTATTTATAGATGCTAGTAATGAGTATGAGAATGCTAAAAACCAATACAAACTTAGTAAAGCAAACATAGATAAGATAGTTACGACATATAAAAATTGGGAAACTATAGATAAGTATAGTTATGTAGCAAAATTAGAAGAAGTTTTAGAAAACGACTATAATTTAAATATCCCTCGTTATGTAGATACGTTTGAAGAAGAAGAACCTGTAGATATTAAAGCTACTCAAGTAGAGATAAAAGCTATAAAAGAGCAGATAGAAGAAGTCGAGCAAAAGTTAGAACAACATTTAGAAGTATTAGGATTTTAATATGGAGGTGATAGAAGAAAATAAAATTGGTTATAAGAAAACCAAGATTGGATGGATTCCTGATGATTGGGGTGTTGAAAATGTAGCTCATGTCTTTGACTTTTTAAAAACTAACTCGTTATCAAGGAGGCAACTTTCAAACGAAGTATTAGATGAAAAATCTATATATAATATTCATTATGGAGATATCCATTCCTCATTTAAATATGAACTCTTAGATGTATCAAAAGAACCATTATTGCCCAAAATTATAGATAATCAACTAATCAAATCTGAACCTGATTATTTAATAGATGGTGATTTGGTAATGGCAGATGCTTCTGAAGATTATGAAGGGATTTGTGATTGTATAGAATTGATAAACGTTAATGATATTAAATTAATTTCTGGGTTACATACATTTGCCTTGAGAGATAAAGGGGGTAATTTTATTAATGGTTTTAAATCATACCTATTTAAAAATGAAGAGGTTATAAGGTCTATCTATAGGGTGGCGACAGGCATTTCAGTGTTAGGAGTATCTAAAACTAATTTGGGTAAAATACTAATTCCTGTTCCACCACTTTCAGAACAAAAAAAAATAGCCTCTATCTTATCCGATTGGGACGAAGCCATTGAAAAAACACAAACCCTTATAAATAAGTTAGAGCTACGTAAAAAAGGTTTAATGCAACAGCTCTTAACAGGTAAAACACGTTTGGATGGGTTTAGTGAGGAGTGGAGAAAAGTTAGAATTGGGGAAATTGCAACACAGTTTACTGATAAGAATAAAAAAGATGATGATTTAGAAGTGCTATCGTGCACTAAATATGATGGTTTAGTTAGGTCTTTAGATTATTTCGGCAGAAAAGTGTTTGGAGATGATTTGTCTAAATACAAAATAGTACCTAAAGGTTATTTCGCCTATGCAACAAACCACATTGAAGAAGGTTCTATTGGTTTTCAAGACTTAATGGAAAGAGGTTTGGTTAGCCCAATGTATACCGTTTTTAAAACGGACAAAACAATTAATGATTCGTTTATGTTTAGACTACTTAAAACAGATAGGATGATTTATAACTATCAAAGCAATATGTCTGGCTCTATTGCACGACGAGGTGGGTTACGATGGAATGTTTTTGAGACCATTAATGTGAATATTCCTTCTTTAAACGAACAAACTGTTATTGCAGAATTCTTTGATAAAATCGATGAGGAGTTAGAAAAGTATCAAAACTATTTAGAGCAATTAAAATCGCAGAAAAAAGGTTTAATGCAACAATTGTTAACAGGGAAAATTAGGGTAAAAGTTTAGGTTCATGAAAAGCTCAAGGGATATATTAATAAACCAAATGGAAGAATGTAGAGAGTTCGTTTCCAATTTTACTTGTCAGTTATTTAATAATTATCAAATAATTGGTTCTGGTGTTTTTGTAGTGGTCGATAAACAATATTTTCTAATCTCTTCAGCTCACGTAATAAATACTAATGTTGTAAAGGCCATGCGTGTTTCTGATGGCAAGGATTTATTTACATTAAAAGGGATAATTACTAATACGATTGTTAAAAATAAAAAGAATGATGAAATTGATATTGTGGTTTTTAAGCTTGATGATGAAACTGTTGAAAACATCAAAACAATATTTAATTTTATGAATCTTCATGATTTAGAATTAAATCATAAAATATCTGATAAACGAGAATACTACTTATTTGGTTATCCCAATGAATGGACTCGTACCTTCTATGAAAGTGAGGACAATAAGGGTTATATTCCAACCCCTTTAATCTTAAGAGTAAAGTCGAAATCTGGTAAATTTATAAAAGTTCCCGACTATAAAAAGAATAGCAAGATTATAGTTGATTATAACAACAACGATTATAATAATGAATTGGATTCTAAATATAGCACATTACCCAACCCAAAAGGTTTGAGTGGTTGCGGTTTATGGTACATGCCAATGAAAGAAAACGTAATAGATGGTAAAAAATACATTAAATTAGTTGGAATTGTAACTGATTTCTATTTTCAAGATAATGCTATTACTGTAACAGTAATTGACATTATAACCGAAGTGTTAAGACAGAGATTTGATAAAAATGTGGAGCAATCTCAACTCATCAAAGTTAATCTCATTGAGAAAAATGAATCATAATGCAGGATAAAATAATCATATTAAAAAACACGAAAAATGGTATTGTAAAAGACACAATAGTTAGTGTGCAGGATACAATTCATTTAAATCTTGAAAATTTAGTTAAGCTACAAAAACCTGATGAAGATTTAGTTGTGCATACAATTACTGAGCCGTTATCTGGTGTAGAGTTGTTTGGAATATGGGTTGGTGCTATTTTGGCAGTAGTAACCATTATTTATACAATGATTCAGTTTAAAAATCTTTTGAAAAATGACAATGAATTGCAGTCTCAAATAAATGAATTGGTTAAGCTCAATAATTTGTTTGAGAGGAGATTAAGAATGTCTGTAAAGCCAAGGATATGGAAGAATAATAGTGGGTATAATGGCACAGATTACACTTTTCATATACAATTAAATAATAGAGGAGAAAGGGCATTTTATAGAGGTTTTGAATTATTAGAGGGAGAAGGAACATTTTGGATTCAAGAATGGAGTCAAGATATCACAATTGAAAAAGGAAAGAATATTCAATTATCAGGGAAGACTTTTCAGCATCCAAGAGATTCTTATTTTAAAATAAAAATCTTGTATTATGACGATGAAAGTTATCAATATGAAACAGTTATAGAGTGGGATAAATCAAAGGTTAGATTTTTAGAAACAAATGAATTATGAAAACACCCTCATTTTTAGAAGACCATAGTTCTCAAATACCAAGTATTCAGTTATTGGTAAACATGGGTTATGAGTATGTGTCACCAGAAAAGGCATTACAATGGCGAGGAGGTAAGAAATCTTCTGTACTATTTGAAAATGTACTTAAAACGCAATTAAAAACTATTAATAGTATTAGTCGCAAAGGCAAGGTCTATGAGTTTTCAGATTCAAATATAAATTCAGCTATTTTATCATTAAAAGACTTACCAATAAATGAAGGGTTTATAAATGCTAATGCAGCTTTTTATGACCTTATTACTTTGGGAAAGGCTATGGAACAAAGTATAGATGGTGATAAAAAGAGCCATACTTTACAATACATAGATTGGGAAAACCCTAAAAATAATGTTTATCATGTCACAGAAGAGTATGCGGTAATGCGTACAGGCAGAACGGACACTTATAGACCTGATGTTATTTTATTTATAAATGGTATACCTACTGTTATTATAGAATGTAAAAGCCCATCATTAAGTGGTACTAAGTCCCCAACTGAGTTAGCTATTGAGCAGCATATAAGAAACTTTAGTAAAAAAGGCATTAGGTCACTTTACATATACTCTAATCTGCTATTAAGTATAGCAACTAATGATGGTAGTTATGCTACTACAGGGACAAGTAAGGAGTTTTGGGCAAAATGGAAAGAGCAATTTGCATCTAAACAAGCAGAAATCAATTATTGGAAAGAGTTAAAAGAGTTAAAAAATAAACCTTTAAAAGAATCTGTAAAAGATGATTTGTTTGCAGAAAGAACAAATGGTTTTAATTATGCAAGACGTTACTTTGATGGTTTAGAACTAGAGGAAAGGTTGCTAACTAAACAAGACGAGTTACTTTATAGCCTTTGTAGACCCGAGCGTATTATAGATATTATTAGAAACTACACTATTTATGATGAGGGAATAAAAAAGGTGGCAAGGTATCAGCAATATTTTGCAGTAAATGATACGTTGAGTCGTGTAACTCATTTTGATAATACAGGAAAAAGGCAAGGAGGTGTTATTTGGCATACTCAAGGGAGTGGAAAGTCTTTAACAATGGTAATGTTAGCTCAAATGATAGCTTCTAGTTCAGAAATTTCTAATCCAAAGATTTTATTAGTTACAGATAGAATTGATTTAGATGACCAAATATCAGATACTTTTAAAAAGTGTCAAAAAGAAGTTAAGCAGGCTAAAACTGGGACTCATCTAGCAGAATTACTAAATGATAAAAGTGATGCTATAATAACGACTATCATAAATAAATTTGAGTCTGCTGTAAAACAATGTAAAAAACCATTCTTATCACCCGACATCTTTGTAATGATAGATGAAGGTCATAGAACACAATATGGAACTTTCAATGTTAGCATGCAGCGTGTCTTTCCAAATGCTTGTTTTTTAGCCTTTACAGGGACACCATTAATGAAAAAGGAAAAGAGTACAGCAAGTAAGTTTGGTGGTTATATAGGGCATCCTTATACGGTTAAAGATGCTGTTGAAGATGGTGCCGTAGTGCCACTACTTTATGAGGGTAGGCATAATTTAATAACAGTAGATGAAGACCCTGTAAATAGATACTTTGATAAGCTTTCAGAGCCTCTATCTGATTATGGAAAAGCCAATTTAAAAAAGAAGTTTAATACTATTAGCGAGTTAAATAAAACTGAAAAAGTTATTTATGCTCGAGCTTGGGATATCTCAGAACATTATAGAAACTTCTTTCAAACTGAATCTGATAAATATAAGCCCAAAGCACAGTTAGTGGCACCAAGTATTAAAACCGCCTTATTATACAAGGAATTTTTAGATGATATTGGTAAGGTATCTTCAGAAGTTATTGTTACACAATCAGATCAAAGAGAAGGAGCTGAGGATGGATTCTATAATGTAAATGAAGAAAAACAAAGAGAGGACAACTACTTCGATGCTATGATTGATAAATATGGAGACCTCAAACGTTTTGAGAAAAGTGTTATTACACAATTTAAGAAACGTGAGCATCCTGAAATATTAATAGTAGTAGCCAAGCTTTTAACAGGTTTTGATGCACCAAATAACACGGTATTATATTTATGTAAATCATTAAAAGAACATACTTTACTGCAAGCTGTAGCAAGAGTTAATCGTGTGTATCCAGGAAAAGACTATGGTTATATCATTGATTATTACGGTAATTTAGAAAATTTAGACAATGCATTAAGTACTTATTCGGGACTTGCAGAATTTGATGAGTCTGAGATAGAAGGTACGTTGACAAATATTAATGAAGAAATAAAAAACTTACCACAATCTCATTCAGAATTATGGGATATTTTTAAGACACTTAAAGATAAGAATTTAGAGCCAACTGCTTATGAAGAATTATTATCACCTGAAGATGTGAGAAATAATTTTTATGAAAAATTAAGGAATTATGCTCGTTTATTAAAGATGGCTTTGTCCTCTGTTGATTTTGTAAACAATACATCAGCTAAGAAAATCGAGGTGTATAAAAGAGATGCTAAATTCTTTTTAAAGTTAAGAATTGATGTAAAAAGACGATATAATGATGACTTAGCATATAAGGAGTTCGAGCCTCAAATACAAAAGCTAATCAATAAACATATTTCAACTGAAGGTGAAATTATGAAAGTAACAGAATTAGTTAATATTTTTGATAAAGAGGAGAGGGAGGCTGAAATAGAAAAAATCACAGGTAAAGCAGCTCAAGCAGATCATATTGCTAGTAGAACAGTTAAAGCTATTAATGTAAAAATGCAAGAAGACCCTGTATATTACAAAAGGCTCTCAGACTTAATAAAAGAAACTATAGAAGAATATTATTTGAAAAGAATATCTGAAGCTGAGTTTTTAAAGCGAGCTAAAGAACATGAGAATAATTTTTTACACGGTAGGTCTAAAGATGCACCTCAAGAACTTGCGAACAATGACGTTGCGCTAGCTTTTTATAATTTTAGTAAGTCTGTGTTTAATGACCCTACACTTTTAAATACAAAATTCCATATAGAGACAAGTTTAGCAGTTGACAATACAGTTAAACAGCATATATATATAAATGATAATAAGATTGTAGAGTGGCAAAAAAACACTGATGTTGTTGGGAAAATCAATATATCTATAGGAGATGCACTATATGAACTTTTAAAGAAATTTGATATAGATACTAATTGGGATAAAATTGATCACTTAATCGAAGAATGTATGAAGGTTGCTATTTTAAAATATAAGTAGTTTTTATGAAGGACAAAATTCAATATGGTAACACATTAATTGATTATAGTTTGGAGTTTTCTGAGCGTAAAACATTAGGTATAAAAGTACACCCTGATAAATCGGTGAAAGTTTCTGCCCCTAAAGAAAGTTCTATTGAAAAAGTAAGAGAAAAGGTAAAGCATAAAGCCTCATGGATTATTAAACAACAAGATTTCTTTTTGTCTTTTCATCCGCTAACACCCGAGCGTAAATTTATCAGTGGAGAAACACATTTGTATTTGGGTAGGCAATATAGGTTGAAACTTTATAAGTCAAATGAGGCATATGTAAAATTAAAAGGAGGGTATATTAATGTTTATGTTAAAGATAAAGACGATAAATTAGCCGTTCAGGAGCAGTTAAAAAAGTGGTATAGGGAAAAGGCAGAGAAATACTTTGAAGTGCTTTTTAAACGGTTAAAATCTATCTCAAAAAGCTTTTACAGGGATGAACCAACATTGTCATACAGATGGATGAAGAAACGATGGGGTAGTTGTGATAAGAATGGTAACATACATTTGAATTTTGAGCTTATTAAAGCACCAAAACAATGTATAGAATATGTGATTATACATGAATTATGTCACCTCAAGTATTTGAATCACAGTACAGATTTTTTTAATCTTTTAGAAAAAGTATATCCTGATTGGAAAATAATTAAGGATAGATTGGAGAAGATGATGGTATAATAATTTATAAAATAAGTTTAAACCTTACATTAGATATTAATATTTATTACGATCAATTAAAATTTTACTTGCATTAAATCTTAGTCTAAAAAAATAAGCTTTGATTAAAAAGGTATGTATGGAAAATGAAATTTACTTTAAAGATATTCAAGCAAAAATAATTCATTTGTTAGATGATGCTAAAGAATATATTTGGTTAGCTGTAGCTTGGATAACAGATAAGAAGATTCTTTCGATACTTGAAGATAAAATAAAATGTGATGTTGATGTTAAAATCATAGTAATGGATGATGAATTCAATAGAGATTATTTTCTTAATATAGAATTTCTTATACCAAATGAGAATATTTTTTTTAGAGAAAGCCATCATAAGTATTGTATTATAGATGATGAAGTCTTAATTACAGGCTCATATAATTGGACAAATAAAGCAATTCAGAGAGTTGATGGGGAAAATGTTTTAGTTACATATTCTAAAAATAACATTACAGAGGCTAAAAGGAATTTTATTTCTATTTTAGGTGATAATAGCTTAATGCCTAAAAAAGAAGTAGAAATTAAAACAAAAACAGATTTCTATATTCTTAAAGCGCAGGAATTAAGTTATGGTGAGACTGTAAGTGAAAATAAAATAGCATGGTGGCATTCTTTGAGTTACGACTGGAAGGTTTTTTTTATTGAAGAGGTGTGTAGTGATTTTGGTACTGAGGATGAATTAGACCTATTTTATAACCAATTAAAGATAGAGCAATATGATGATGACTTTTACTATCATTGGGAAGTCGAAAAAATCGAAAAATATTCCTTACATGAATTCTTAATCCTGATCTTAAATATAGTTAATATGACTAACCCTATTGAATTGGATTGTGAATTAGAATCAGAAGTACCTTTACTATCTTTAGATAAGTTGAAGAACATAAAAAAAATAACATTCAAAACATTATTTCAATTTAATAGATTAATTAACTATAACCAAAATCTAACGATTTCAAATATTTGTATATTAGAAAGTATTTCTAGTGATATTATTCCATATGATATTGCTGCAAGATTGGAGAGGATAAATATGACTTTTAATGAAGTAAATGAAAAAATAATTAATAAATTTAAAAAAAGTGCGAGTTATATCAATTTGTATAGTGAAAAAGAGGCACGTATAGATATACAATGGTTTTCAGGGTTTAAAAATTTAAAAGCATTAAGTCTCTCAGGCTTTAGTGTAAATGGTTTTTATCATATAGAAAATATTGCAAATTCTATAAGTGAAATTTATTTAAAATATTGTCGTATTACGGATGCAGATAAGGATTTTATTCTAGAAATGTATCCTAATTTATATATAGATTATACTTCTTATTTTCTTATTTATACTAAAGGTTATTTATATGAACTTGAACAGGAGCTCGATAAACAAAGAGATGCGGTTTTAAAATTACAAGATGCTTCAGAATATAAGTATTTTGATAATAAAGGCAATAGGTATAAATATGTAGAAGATTTCATTTTTAAAGATAGAGCTGGGAATACTTTTAATTTTTTTGGAAATGTTTTACTACGAGACAGTTATGGTAATTTTGTTAATGAAGATGGCTCTGTTTCACCTTTTTAAATATAATAATGAACTATAGGAGAGAGCAACGACAAATAGATGATATACTAAACGATAAAACTGTAAGAAACATAAAAGGCTATATTAATTCGCCGTCCTTTGTTCCAAAATCAGTTTTATTATATGAAAAGCATTTTATTAGAAATAATAAGGATGTAATTGAATACTACTTGAATCATGAATTAGACTCGTATTTTGAAACTCAGACGTTAAAATACTTTATTATAAGTAGGGGATTTGGTAAAGACCATACTTTATTTACTACAGAAGTTACTTATTTAAATAAAAGAGGAAAACCATATATGTGCTATAGTGAAGTGTTACGTAGTGATAATGTGCTCAAAAAACATTATCGTAAAATAAATTCTAAAAATCAATATTCATATGAAGCTTTTGATTCATATCTAGAGTGTTTAAAGTATAAACCACATATAGCTTAGTTTAATGGCTAATGACTTTTAAAATTAAAGTATAATTAAGCTACATCTAAACATTCTGGGCACCAATGTTCAGATTTTAAATTTGGTTCGCTCTCAAAGTATTGAGATAATAATATTTTAACTTCTTTATTAAGTATATCAGAATAAGATTCTGTTGTTAGAATACTATCATGTATTGTGAAAAGTGGCATTTTTGGATACTTCTTTGCTAATATCTTTGTGCAATAATCTATAATGCAATCAGCTTCAATATTCTGAATCATTATAGGGAAATCACTTTTGTCTTCAGTTTTAAAAGTTTGAATAATTTCATAGACATAAGGGAAATTCATTTTAAACGTGTTGATTATATTTTCTTTAGATTTTTTTGATGAGTACAACGTTTTTAAAAATATAGCTTTAGAAGCATCTCTTTTATTTTTGAATGTATATATTTTACGGTTTGAAGTGTAACTAGCACTATCGTTATAGAATAAAGAAATTATTCCGTCTTCATATAGATAATTAGAAAAATCTTCATAAAAAGATCCGTTAAGCATTAGGTTAGAGAAACGTTCAATCTCTTTACTACACTCGTCTTGGTCGAAATGGTCGGACATTATAGGGGTATATTTATCTATTATATGATTATGATAACTATCTATATTATTCTTTATACCTCTGTTATTCACTCTATCTTTAATCTTATTTATTAAATTAGAAACTATATATGGCTGGCAATTTGAAATATCTTCTGAATATAGGAATTCATTATCATATTTTACGAACTTTCTAAGATCCTTTGCTAGCCGTGTTAGATTAGAATGTAATCTGTTGTCTCTTCCGTTCCTGCTATAAGTGAAAATGTTATTTTTTATTTCATCTATGCTTACTATTCTATTGTTTCTCTTTTTTAGATTATTAGTACCTGCATATTTGGTTTTAAGATACTCGGCAGCTTCATTGTAATTTATTGTAAACTTTTCAGCAATTAACCATTTTGTGAGATGCTTACAAGATTTATTTGCTATAGATTCTCTATCTATTCGTGATTTATTAATGCCTCTTGTAAAATTTGAATGTGCCTTTACAGATTGAAATTGTATAACCTGTTTTGAATATTTACTGTGAATTCTGTATTTATTGCACTGATTCCTGTCTGAACTATAATTAGATTTGTGTTTTTCAAAAAAACCATTGTCAATAAGAAAACTTATATATTTTGAATAATTTTTGATGTTTTTTAATAAGTCACTACATATTGGAGTCCAACTATTGTTGTTTTCGTCATTTTTATGCCTTGAATTTAAGTAAATAGGAAGGTTTGCTAAATAAAGCATTTTCGATTTAGATAACTTAGTCTTGTTATTATCGTACGCTTCTAATTTATGAATTAGGTCTGTATGCATTTTTTTCGGTAGCCAAACATAGATATTATTTATTGAGTTTCTCATAATTATCTTATTGTTTGTTTATGTAATTGTTTAAATCTGCCGCTTTGTAATAAACCTTACCATTCTTCTTGATGGGTACTAGTTTTCCTTGGTGCTTATAATTATGAAGTGTGGTAGTGGTAACATCTAGGATGTCGCAAACTTCTTTCCTTGTATATAACTTTAGTTCAGAATTCAAACTTTGCTGCTCTAATACGGAAGTGACTATTTTAGGAACGCATGAATCTATAACTTTGTTGATGATTTTTTCAACATCGTTTAATGAGTATATCTTCTTATGTGTATTATTAAGTAGATGTTGAGTAAAGAGGATTTGGTATTGTTCTTTTTTTGTGTTCATTTTATTTTTATTTAATAATTTGAACAATTTTACCAGAAAACTTTTACATAAATTCAAAAAGGGGATAGAATGGGGAGATGTAAAAATGAAGTATATTTAGTGCTGATTAGCCGTTCTGTAGGGTAGTATAAGGAAGTTAATCTTATGTTAAGGGATAAAAAGGGGAGACTATTTGATTAATTTCTCAAGGATTTAGAAAATCGAACTCATCAGAATTGGCAGCTACAATTTTATCTCTTTTGTTAATCTTATCATAGTCTTTAGCATCATGTTTATTATAAATTCCTCTAAAAGCCTTGAATACATCTATAAAATAATCACCAAAATAACGTTCTTTAAATAGCTTGTTTATAGAACAATAATGGACAAACCTATAAAGTGAAGCTGTTGAACCTTTCCAATTATTTCTTTCTTCATCTAGAAAACCCTTAACAATCAGCTTTTCTTCAAATTGATAGAATGTTTCTACGCTTTTCTTATCTCTAAAATAGAGATTTAATTTATTGGCCTTTTTAGTATCGCTAAATATATCCTTATCTTGGTTAAAACCATAATTTAAAAAAGTAGTATTTCTTTTATTTAATACTCGCCATCTTTTAGTTATCGGTGTGAAAATGTCGCTTCCGTATTTATTATACTTGCTCTCTAATGAATTATAGGTTGAATTATAGTTGTCAAGTAGCTTATTGGCAGTGATTTCTAAATCCCCAAGATTGTTGGCATACTTCAAAATATTTATTGCTGAATCAAACCTTATTATTTCATCTATTAAAAAACTTTCTTTAACCGATTTTTTTTCCTCTCTTGCTTGAGTAATATAGTTTTCAAAGTTTATAATATAATTATGTGCAAGGTTGTCAATATTGTCTACGTTTATTTTATCAAGATCAGATAATTTTTCAATTAAATAGTCCATATTTACTTTTTTAAAATCTAAATATAAAAATTTTTTTCTGACCCTCTGGGGGAAACGACTTCCCTTAAGCTTGTATTTAAGATGTGTCTTTCTGGTGGTAGCCGCCCCAATTTTTATTTCATTTAAAAGAATTTATTAATTAGAAATTAATTCAATTATTAAGACTAAAATAATATTCAGGGGTAAAATTAGGGGTAGTAATCTGAAGTTTATTTTTTAACTTGCTGTTAAACAGTTTGTTATTTTGGGTGTAGATAAATATTAGTGCGCACGAGAAGACTCGAACTTCCACGGACTAATGTCCACCAACCCCTCAAGCTGGCGCGTCTACCAATTCCGCCACGTGCGCATAATAATGAAGTAAAGATAAAAAAAAAGTTAAGCTTTACGCTTAACTTTTTTTGTGACCAGTCTGGGGCTCGAACCCAGGACCCTCTCCTTAAAAGGGAGATGCTCTGCCAACTGAGCTAACTGGTCAAAATGTTTTCTCTTTAACGAGGGTGCAAATATATAATGTTTAATCAATAAAACAACACTTTTTTTATATTTTTTTTTGTTTTTTTGTAGTCTAATTAGCTATCAGTTTAATAATCAATTTATAAGCGTTATGATTATAATTTTAATAGGATATATGGGATCGGGAAAATCAACTTTAGGTAAGGAATTAGCTACAAGATTGAATTCTAGTTTTTTAGATTTAGACGATTATATCTCAGAAAAGGAAAGTGCCTCAATACCAGAGCTTTTTAAAACTAAAGGTGAAATCTATTTTCGAAAAAAAGAAACGGAGTATCTCAATGAGCTTCTAAACACCTCAGAAGATCTAGTGCTTGCATTAGGTGGAGGAACTCCTTGTTTTGGAAATAACATGGACTTATTAACGGGAAACACCAATTTGATTTCGTTTTACTTAAAGCTATCAATTCCGCTTTTAGTCAAACGTTTATTTAAAGAAAGAGAAAATAGACCGTTAATCAGTCATATAAGTACTGAGGCTGAATTGTTAGAATTTATAGGAAAACACTTGTTTGAGCGCATTCCGTATTATAGTAAATCTCAGTTTACGCTAAACACCGATAATAAAACACAGCAAGAAATTTTAGAAGACCTTGTGGCGCACTTAATCTAAATAGGCCTCGTAAGGTTGTTTAGATAAGTTAACATGGACATGCTCAAATAAAGAAGTTGAAAGCGAAATACCTTTAAAATCCGCTTTTACTGGATACTTCTTATGGTTGCGATTTACTAAAACTGCTGTTTTAAACTGAGTTAAGGGAACATCTAAAAAATGCTTTATGCCATATATTAAGGTGCTGCCAGAGTTTAACACATCATCAATAAGCACTAATGACTTATTACTATAATCGTCTTTAGAAATAGACGTTTTTATTGGTGTCGTTGGTTCTACCTTATTGATGGTAACCTTGCATAATGTAGAATTAATAGTAGATATTTTATCTAAATGCGATTTTATTTTCTTGGCAAGCAAATAACCGTTGCTCTCAATCCCAGCAATTATAAGCTCTGTTTCATTAACATTGCTTTCGTAAATTTGATACGCTATGCGCTTTATTTTGTGCTCAATTTCTTTATGACTTAAAATCGTATTTTTCGTTAGTGCCATAGGTTGTTATTACAAAATTAGGAATTATTATAAACGACAGTTTGTAGCTTAATCTTTAAAAATGACTACAATCAAAGTATGTCAAATACCCATTATGGGTTTTCAAAGATAAAAAACAGTTCATTACCTTGTCTTTCTTTTATGGAATTAATTGATGGTTCTAATACTTTAATGCTGAATATTTGTTTAAAAAGGGATTGATATTCAGAAATACTTCCACCAAAAGGTGGTCCATCTTCTGTAAGCTCCATTTGAAATAATAAACCAATGAGCTTACCGTTGGGTTTTAAAAGTTGATGCATTTGCTGTGCATATTTTAATCTTAAGCTTGGGTGGAGTGCACAAAAAAATGTTTGTTCTATAATGAGGTCAAAGCTATCGCTCAACTCAAAAAAGTCTAAATTCAACAGTTGGTTCTGAGGAAACTCCGGTACACGATGTTTAAAATTATTTAAGGGATGTGCAGCAATATCTAATACATAGACATTCTTAAAACCCTTATGCCATAAATATTCGGCTTCATAACTATTGCCAGCTCCTGGAATCAAAATTTTAATGGATTTATCTTCAAGTTGATCAATATACGTTTTTAGTGGAGTAGAAACGTAGCCAATATTCCAACCGGTTTTATGAGCGTCGTAACGCTCTTCCCAGTATGTCTTGTTCATTTGATTCATAATCTGAACTAGTTGTTTTAAATTAAAACATTGCTTCTGTCACTATGCAATTTTACGTTTAAACTCACTCTTCTTCATTATCATAAAAGTCATCAATATCACGTCTGTCTT
Organism: Winogradskyella marina; assembly: GCF_015645385.1. Lineage (GTDB taxonomy): Bacteria > Bacteroidota > Bacteroidia > Flavobacteriales > Flavobacteriaceae > Winogradskyella > Winogradskyella marina. Next base: position 28,042 of record NZ_JADOET010000018.1, on the reverse strand, counting down.
TTTTTGTAGGACGTCCTGTACCTTTCTTTCTATAATAATCTTTGCTGTACTTTAAGAGTTCTTTGGCTTCAAATGCCGACTTTGGTGTTGTGTCTACACGGTATATATCAACCAGTTTTGCACCAACGCGATTTGGAGGTAAATCATTAACTGTAAGCTGATAGATAATTTGGTCTTTTCTAAGTTCAATCTTATCAGTAGGAAATACTTCTCGCGATGGTTTTACCGCAGCTCCATTAACTTTAACTTGTCCTTTTTTACAAGCTTTTGTCGCAATACTTCTTGTTTTGTAATAGCGTACACACCATAAATATTTATCAATTCGCATATCTTTTTTACTAAAAACTACGTTAATGTTGTAGTGCAAAAATATTATATTATTGTATCTTGCGCCTTAAAAATAAGCAATAATGAACTCCATTTAAAGCTGTAGTAGCTTAAAACGGGTAATATAAGTTTCTATGAAAATTAAAATTTTAAAATCTAGTCTTTTACTCATGCTTTTATTTATCGTTGTGGTCTCATGTAACAATGATGACGATGGTGATACAGTTACTTTTGTTGAAGAAGATAGAACAGAGCAACAAGCTAAAGATAAAGACTCTTTAGTCGCGTATTTAACATCACATTATTATAATTCTGGTTTTTTTGAAACGGGGTCTAATTTTAAATACACTGATATTGTAATTACCCCTTTAGAAGAAGGTGAAGAGGTGCCAGAAAACCATACTTTGTTGATGTCTGCTGTTGAAGAGCGTACCACAACTCATCTTGGTGCTAGTTATGAATATTATATATTAAATCTATTTGAAGGGGAAGGTGATTCTCCAAATTTTACAGACTTAATTCTTGTAAGGTATAGCGGAAGCTCAGTAAATGATGCTTTAGATGGTAATTATGAGGTTTTTGATTCAACTGTTACACCTGTTGGTATTCCACTTCAAGCAGACGGCACAAACAATGCCGCTTTTGTTAGGGCTTGGCCGCTTGTGTTTCCTGAATTTAAAGCAGCAATGTTTGATGGTATTGATGAGAATGGTAATTTAAATTTTACCAATCCTGGTTTAGGGGTGATGTTTATACCTTCTGGTTTGGCGTATTTTTCGGGTGTTGCAACAGGTTCATCTTATGATAATATTATGTTTAAGTTTGAATTGTTACAAGTTCAAGTAGAGGATCATGATAATGACGGTATACCTTCTTATATTGAAGATCGCAATACCGACTTATATGTAATTGACGATGACACAGATGATGATGGGAGGCCAGACTTTATAGACATCGACGATGATGGAGATCTTGTTTTAACGATTGATGAATTAATTCCTACAACATATACCGTAGATACCAATCTAGGTGAAGAAGAGCCAGTGCTTGCTGCTAACGAGTTTGAAAGAAGTCGAACTGAAATCGATGGTATAATTACTATTAAAACAGTAACTATAGCAGACTCAAATAATGATGGAACACCAGATTATTTAGATCCAAATATTTCCATTAATTATAATGAGATTTAGTAATTAACTTCGTTAAGTTTTTTAAAATAAGAAAGCCGCTCAAAATAATTGAGCGGCTTTTTTTTATAACTAACTTTTTTAGCATTAAAGCGCTAAAGATAAACTTAATATTAATTGGTCTGGTCTTGTATCAACTCTACTAACAACTCCAGATCCTAAATTATTATCAATAAAAGTCGCTTCGTTTTCAGTAAAACCTCTTTCATATCTTAAGTCTATACCAATATTATTAAAGCTAAGTCCGATTCCAAAATTTAATCCAACTGAGAAATCTTCTTCAACATTATCAATGTCTATACCTTCAAATTCTGTATCTAAAATATATTGTAATGAAGGGCCAGCAAATACACTTACTGGTCCTAATACTTTTACACCTAATAATATAGGAGCATCTATTTTCTGAACAGAAAACTCATCACTACTATACTCACTTCGTGTTGCCGTATAAATGAGCTCTGGTTTTAAGTAAAACTTGTTACCTATTTTTCCAAATAGTCCAATATGGTATCCAATATTGCGATCAGGACTTTCAGCATTAGCACCAATGGATTCAAAATAGTCTCCGTTGGCACTATAGTTTAGTCCTCCTTTAATTCCAAAAGAATTTCCGTTTTGAGCCGTCATTGTAAATCCAACAAAAGCAAAAATCACAGTTGCAATAACTGTTTTCTTTAAATTTTTCATAATGTTCGTTTTTTATAAGATTAGGTTCTTATTTCCAAAAACGATGCCAAATCAAAATTATTTTCTTTTCAGAACTTTTTTAACAGCATTTTGGATCGCATCACTATTTAAACCATACTTGTCCATAAGCTGTGCTGGTGTACCCGATTCTCCAAAAGTATCGTTTGTTGCAACAAATTCTTGAGGTGTAGGTTTGTGCTGTGCTAAAACTCTAGCAACACTTTCACCAAGACCACCAAGGTGGTTATGTTCTTCAGCAGTAACGATACAACCTGTTTTAGAAACGGACTCTATAATAGCTTTGTCATCTAATGGTTTAATGGTGTGTATGTTGATCACTTCAGCAGAAATACCAGCTTCATGTAATGCTTTTGAGGCTTCTAAAGCTTCCCAAACTAAATGACCTGTAGCAACAATAGTTACATCTGTACCTTCAGTTAATTGAATGGCTTTACCAATCTCAAATTTCTGATCAGCAGGAGTGAAAATAGGGACAGAAGGGCGGCCAAATCTTAAATAAACAGGGCCATCATAATCTGCAATAGCTATCGTAGCCGCTTTTGTCTGGTTATAATCACACGGATTAATAACGACCATTCCTGGTAACATTTTCATTAATCCAATATCCTCTAAAATTTGATGCGTTGCACCATCTTCACCTAAGGTTAATCCAGCGTGAGAAGCACAAATTTTTACATTCTTACCAGAGTAAGCTATGGATTGACGAATTTGATCGTAAACACGACCCGTTGAGAAGTTTGCAAACGTACCCGTAAAAGGAATTTTGCCACCAATGGTTAAACCTGCAGCAATTCCCATCATGTTAGCTTCTGCAATTCCTATTTGATAAAAACGTTCTGGGTTTTCATCAATAAATTCATTCATTTTTAGCGACCCAATAAGATCTGCACAAAGTGCAACAACATTAGGGTTTGTTCTTCCAAGTTCTGCTAAACCGGCTCCAAAACCACTTCTTGTATCTTTTTTTTCTGTGTATGTATATGTTTTCATTCTGTTATTTTGAAACTGTGATTAATAGTAATTGTTTTTGTCTTTTGTTCTATGTTGTTGGCTTCAATTAGTTTTCTTCCTTTAAGTGTGATGTCTAAAATAAGTCCGTTAGGAAAATTCATTTCATCCATTACTAAGCCATTTTGAGTTGCGAAAATTAACTCAAGAAATTTTCTAAATAATTGGTTGTTGTCAACCTCTAGTGTTTTGTCAAATGCTATTGATATTTTTTGAGATTCACCTTCATTGCTAGGGTAAATATCATAAATCTCAGCTTCTTTTCCAGCGACGAGTATAGTGTCATTGGTATTTTCAGTAATAAAGTCAAATTCTTTATTTTCTCCATTTTCTGAATCAGGAAAGAAACTTGATAATAACATATTCATGTATAACTCATTTCCTTCGGAATTAAAGAATAGCATAATTGAATTGCTTTCTGTATCTAAAATAATAGATAATTCTGAATTCTCTAACAAGCTGTCTTTTCCAAGAAACATTGATGCTGCTAAATTTTTAGCTAAATACTTGCTATCTGTCCACAGATATGTTCCGCTTTTGTCTAAGCCAACTTTTACAGTGTCAATTCTCGACTGTTTATTATTGGTAACAAGGTAGTCTACAGCGTAATCTAGTGTAATTGTTTTTTCTTGAGAGAAGCCAATAGATATAAATAGTAATAGGATTATTACGACTATTTTTTTCATATTAATAATCTCCTAAAGTTTCAACATTTTGTTCTAAACCAATAGCCAATTGCTCATCATTTGGCGCTTTACCATGCCAAGCGTGTGTGTGCATCATAAAATCAACGCCATTACCCATTACTGTATGTAAAAGAACACAAACAGGTTTTCCTTTTCCTGTTAGGGATTTAGCTTCTTTCATACCTTTAAGTACAGCCTCGATATCATTACCTTTTTCAATATCTAAAACAGTCCAACCAAAGGCTTCAAATTTTGCTCTAAGGCTTCCCATTGGTAAAACATCGTCTGTAGAACCATCAATTTGTTGTTGGTTTAAATCAATTGTAGAAATAAGATTATCTACCTTTTTAGCAGAAGCATACATAATGGCTTCCCAGTTTTGACCTTCTTGTAATTCACCATCACCATGAAGACTGTAAACGAGGTGATCATCGTTATTTAGTTTTTTGGCTTGCGCCGCACCTAGAGCAACTGACATTCCTTGACCTAATGAACCAGAAGCAATTCTGATGCCTGGTAAGCCTTCGTGTGTTGTTGGGTGACCTTGTAAACGCGAGTTGATAAGTCTAAACGTGTTTAGTTCTTCAACAGGGAAATAGCCCGATCTCGCCAATACACTATAATATATAGGTGAAATATGTCCGTTTGAAAGAAAGAATAAGTCTTCACCTATCCCATCCATATCAAAACCTTCATTTCGTTCCATGATTTCTTTGTAAATTGATACAAAAAATTCGGCACAACCTAATGACCCTCCTGGGTGACCAGAGTTTACTTTGTGTACCATTCGTAAAATATCTCTACGAACTTGAGTTGTTAAATCTTCTAATTCTTTAATGTTTGGCATGTTATGTCGCTTAAGTTTTATGCTACAAAAGTAACTTTTTACTAAGTGTTTTCAAAAGTAGAAATGAGGCACTTATTAACGAATTGCATGATTTGCTAACAATATGATGAAAATTCCAAATGTCAATGAGCAACTATTTTTTAAATCTAATTTAAGAAGGAATGTAATAGAGTTATTTATATTTGCCGTCAGACTTAAAATATTACATGAAATTTACTAGAGTAGCAAACGATAAAGAAACCAAAGCAAGAGCTGGAACAATTACTACAGATCATGGGACTATAGAAACTCCTATTTTTATGCCAGTTGGCACTGTGGCTTCTGTTAAAGGTGTGCATCAACGCGAATTAAAAAATGATATTAATCCTGATATTATTCTTGGAAATACCTATCACCTTTATTTAAGACCTCAAACTCCAATTTTAGAACAAGCTGGAGGGTTACATAAATTCATGAATTGGGACCGTAATATTTTAACTGATTCTGGTGGTTACCAAGTGTACTCTATGTCTTCTAATAGAAAGATAAAAGAAGAGGGTGTAAAGTTTAAATCACATATTGATGGGAGTTACCACGTATTTACACCAGAAAACGTAATGGAAGTACAACGTAGCATAGGTGCAGATATTATTATGGCTTTTGATGAGTGTACACCTTATCCGTGCGATTATAACTATGCAAAACGTTCTATGCACATGACGCATCGTTGGTTAGAACGTTGTTTAACACATTTAAAAAAGACCCCTTTTAAATACGACTATGAACAAACTTTTTTTCCAATTGTTCAAGGTAGTACATATACCGATTTACGAAAGCAGTCAGCAGAATATATTGCTAATGCTGGAGCAGAAGGAAATGCAATTGGTGGACTTTCAGTAGGTGAACCTGCAGAGGAAATGTATGCCATGACAGATGTGGTTTGTGATATTTTACCAGAAGATAAGCCACGATATTTAATGGGAGTTGGAACTCCAATCAATATATTAGAAAATATAGCGTTAGGTGTAGATATGTTTGATTGTGTGATGCCAACAAGAAATGCCAGAAACGGAATGTTGTTTACAGCTCACGGGTCAATTAATATTAAAAACTTAAAATGGGCTAATGATTTTTCACCAATAGATGAGATGGGAATTACATTCGTAGATACCGAATATAGTAAAGCATACTTAAGGCATCTATTTACAGTAAATGAATTGTTAGGCAAGCAAATTGCGACCATTCATAATTTAGGATTTTATCTCTGGTTAACTAGAGAAGCTAGAAAACATATTATTGCTGGCGATTTTAGAGCATGGAAAGAAAAAATGGTGAAGCAAATGGATAACCGTTTGTAGAACTAGAACTAGAATTTGAATATTGAAAATTGAAAATTGTCCCCTTGTGAGGACTTTAGAAGTGTTTTTTATGACATCATTAATTTAATTAGTCAAAACAACTTTGACACAAATAACTAAATAACAAACAACACAAAATTGAAAATACTAGATTGGTACATATTAAAACGGTATTTGTTCACATTTCTCATAATGTTATTGCTGTTTGTTCCTATTGGAATAATAGTAGATTTAGCAGAGAAGGTTGGTAAGATGTTAGAAAACGATGTGCCGTTTGGTGAGGTCGCCTATTATTATTTAGATTTTACAGTTTATTTTGCGAACCTTCTATTTCCTTTATTTTTATTTCTATCGGTTATATGGTTCACTTCTAAACTGGCTAATAACACAGAGATCGTTGCTTTTTTAAGTTCTGGAGTTTCGTTTTCAAGGTTTTTAAGACCTTATTTAATTGGTGCTTCTATTATTGCAGGAATTGCTTTGTTTTTAGGGATGTATTTAGCTCCTATTGCAAGTCAAGGTTTCAATGAGTTTAAGTATAAGTATTTAAGAAAGAATAGGAAAATACAGCAAACAAAGGATGTTTACCAACAAATTAATGATAATGATTATGTCTATGTAAATAATTTTATTCCTAAAACTGAAACAGGTTTAAAATTCACTTTCGAACATTTTGAAGGTAACGAATTGAAGTATAAAATCTTCGCAGACAGAATTAATTATGTTGAAAAGGACAGTGCTTATAAACTTATAACGTACGTTAAACGCTCATTTAATAATGGAGTTGAAACAGTGGAAGAAGAGAGTCAAAAACTCATGCAATTTCCATTTGAACTCGAAGACTTAACACCTGTTCAATATGCTGCAGAAACTAAGTCTTACGGTGAATTACTCAAATTTATTGCTGCCGAAAAACGAAGAGGTTCGCCTAATATTGGTCGATACGAAGTGGTAAAATTAAAAAAATGGAGCTTACCTGTATCCATATTTATCCTTACAATTATTGCTGTTGCAGTATCTTCGGTAAAACGACGTGGTGGCATGGGAGCAAACCTTGCGGTAGGTATCGCAATTGCCATGATATATGTTTTCTTTGATAAGGTTTTTGGAGTCATGGCAGAACAGTCTAATTTTCCAGCTGTGGTAGCAGTATGGTTTCCTAATGTATTATTTGGTATTTTAGCAATATATCTGCTACAAAATGCCAAACGCTAAACTAAAGCATTATTTACACTTACATTTTCTTGTTATCATTGCTGGGTTTACGGCAATTCTAGGAGAACTCATTACTATTGGAGCATTAGAATTGGTCTGGTATAGAATGGCAATGGCGGGAATTTTAATGTTCATCTACATTAAAGTTATAAGACTAAATATTAAAGTATCTAAAAAAGCACTTTTACAGTTTTTTGTTGCTGGTATTATCATTGCTTTACATTGGATTACCTTTTTTGAAGCCATCAACCAAGCTAATGTTTCTATAACCTTGGCTATGTTTTCTTCGGGTGCTTTTTTTGCATCCTTAATAGAACCTGTTTTTTTTAAACGTCGCATTTTAGGCTATGAGATTATTTTTGGAATCATCGTAATCCTTGGAGTGTTTCTAATTACGAGTAGCGAAATGGGTTACATTAATGGCATTGTTTTAGGATTACTATCGGCATTACTATCAACATTATTTGCTGTAATTAATGGTCTTTTTATAGAGAAGCACAATGCTACTGTAATTTCGTTTTATGAGTTTATCAGTGGTGTGTTTTTTATAACTGTGTTTATTTTATTAACGGGTAAATCCTTTAATGCAGAGTTCTTTATGTTATCTAATTCCGACTGGGTGTATCTATTTATTTTAGCTTCAGTTTGTACAGCATACGCCTTTATTGGTTCTGTAGATATAATGCGTTACATCAGTCCATTTACAGTTATTTTAAGTTATAATCTAGAACCGATTTATGGGATAGTAATCGCTATTTTGCTTTTTCCCGATACAGAAAAGATGTCACCACAGTTTTATTTAGGTGCTATCCTTATTATGGTTACGGTTGTGTTTGATGCCATTTTTAAAAATTATAAGCGACGACGAATTAAATCCAATAGTATTACCAATTAAACTTGTATAGTTTCTGTAATAAATTCTATTTTTGTAAATTGAAATGGTGAACTTATATTTTTATTTATTTCTTGTAATATAGAAATAAGAATACGTAGGTTTGTACCCTAACTATACTAACTAAACAAAAACTAACTTCAAATTGTATGGAATATTTAGAGTTTGAATTACCGATAAAAGAATTAGAAGAACAGCTCGATAAATGTCAGATTATAGGCAAAGAAAGTGACGTAGATGTTTCTGAAACCTGTAAGCAAATAGAGAAAAAACTTGCTGAAACTAAAAAAGACATTTACAAAAATCTTACAGCGTGGCAACGTGTTCAGTTATCACGTCATCCTAATAGACCTTATACTTTAGACCATATTAAAGCACTTTGTGGTGATACATTTTTAGAATTACACGGTGACAGAAATGTAAAGGATGATAAAGCCATGATCGGTGGTTTGGGTAAAATTGGAGATCAATCGTATATGTTTATTGGTCAACAAAAAGGGTTTAATACAAAAACAAGACAGTATCGTAATTTCGGAATGTCTAATCCAGAAGGCTATCGTAAAGCATTACGACTTATGAAGTCTGCTGAGAAATTTGGAATTCCTGTTGTGACATTAATCGATACTCCAGGTGCTTATCCTGGTTTAGAAGCAGAAGAGCGTGGGCAAGGTGAAGCAATTGCTAGAAATATTTTAGAAATGGCACGTCTTAAAGTACCTATCATTACAGTAATTATTGGTGAAGGTGCATCAGGAGGTGCATTAGGTATTGGAGTAGGTGACCGCGTAATGATGTTAGAGAATACTTGGTATTCTGTAATTTCACCAGAATCGTGTTCTTCTATATTATGGAGAAGTTGGGAATATAAAGAACAAGCTGCTGAATCATTAAAACTTACAGCTAAAGATATGAAACGTATGAAGCTTGTTGATTCTATTATTAAAGAACCACTTGGTGGAGCGCATACCAATAGAGATAAAACATTTTCAGCGGTAAAAAACGCTATTATTAAATCTTATGAAGAGCTTAAAAACTTATCACCAGAAGATTTAGTGAATCAACGTATGGAAAAATACGATACGATGGGAGTCTATAAAGACTAAATCCAATGAACATAGGCAACTAAAAAAACTGAAGTTTTAGCTTCGGTTTTTTTTGGCGCTATTAACAATAAATCCAAGTTATTAACAGTTAGATTGTTGATGACATGTTGAAATCGTAAAGCGATCAATTTCATTTTCTCAACACTATTTAACTACTTTTGTTACTTATGAAACAACCAAACCCAGTACAAGGCTACAAAGTTGATAAGGGCACTATCATTAACCTAGAAAAAGGTAAAATACCACCTCAAGCAATTGATTTAGAAGAGGTTGTGATAGGTGCAATGATGATTGATAAAAAGGGTGTAGACGAAGTAATTGATATTTTAAGTCCAGATTCTTTCTACAAAGAAGCACACAAACATATCTTCGAAGCCATTTTTAAACTCTTCGAAAATAGTGAGCCAATTGACTTATTAACCGTTTCTAGTCAATTAAAGAAAGATGAAAAATTAGAATTAATTGGAGGTGATTTCTACCTCATTTCTTTAACGCAACGCGTATCGTCTTCGGCACATATTGAATTTCATGCTAGGATTATCCTTCAAAAATATATTCAAAGAAGTTTAATTAAGATTTCGAACGAAATAATTGAGGAAGCATACGACGAAACTAAAGATGTTTTTGATTTATTAGATAATGCGGAAGCAAGATTATACGAAGTCACTCAAGGTAACGTAAAGAAATCTACTGAATCTGCTCAAAGTTTAGTAATACAGGCGAAAAAGAAAATTGAGGAAATGTCTAATAAAGAAGGTATGAGTGGTGTACCTTCAGGTTTTGATAAACTCGATAAATTAACTTCAGGATGGCAACCAAGTGATTTAATCATTGTTGCAGCACGTCCTGGTATGGGTAAAACGGCATTAACGTTAACCATGGCAAGAAACATTGCTGTAAGTAGTAATATACCTGTAGCTTTCTTCTCTTTAGAGATGTCTTCTGTACAGTTAATAACCCGTTTAATTTCGAGTGAAACCGGACTATCTTCAGAAAAGTTAAGAACAGGTAAATTAGAGAAACACGAGTGGGAACAGCTAAACGTTAAAGTAAAAACCTTAGAACAATCTCCTTTATTTATAGATGATACTCCGTCGCTTTCTATTTTCGATTTAAGAGCAAAAGCACGTCGTTTGGCATCTCAATACGGAATTAAGATGATTATGATTGACTACTTGCAATTAATGACTGCAGGTGGAAGTCAAAAAGGTGGAAATCGTGAACAAGAAATTTCCATGATTTCTCGTAATCTAAAAGCCTTGGCAAAAGAATTGAGTGTTCCTGTAATCGCCTTATCTCAATTATCGCGTGCAGTTGAAACGCGTGGTGGAAGTAAACGTCCATTATTATCCGATTTACGTGAATCTGGTGCCATTGAGCAAGATGCGGATATTGTTTCGTTTATCTATAGACCTGAATATTATAAGATTGACGAATGGGATGATGAAGAACGTTCGCCAACCGAAGGACAAGGTGAATTTATTGTTGCAAAACACAGAAATGGTGGTTTAGAAAACATTCGATTGAAGTTTATTGGTCATTTAGGTAAGTTTGATAATTTAGATGATTTTGATACTCCTTTTGGTGGTGAATTTCATTCAAAAATGAACGATGCAGCCAGCGACAATACGTTTACTCCAGATAAATTCCCTTCAGCTTCAGACGCCTTTGGAGGTCCTGAAGATGACGGTGTACCATTTTAACAGCATTTTAAGCTAATGAAAAGTGTATTTTGATGTATCTTTGACCGCTTAGTTAAAAAGAAATTTGCCGAATGTTAGAACAAAGACGTACAACAAATGTGTTGTTGCTAATTATAGCAGTCCCTTTAGTATTCTATTTACTAAAGATATTGTCCTTTATATTTATTCCATTGATTTTTTCAATGTTTATTGCGTTGTTGTTTTTACCATTGATGCGATGGTTAGGTCGTAGAAATGTACCAAAGATAATAAGCATAATTATTGTTTTACTTCTGGTAACCTTAGGGCTTAAATTAGGTATTGAACTCATACAACTTTCGAGTAAACAAATTTTAGCAAACAATACTGAATTCTTAGCTAAAGCTGAATTAAAAACAGCGGACTTAAAAATCTACTTATTAGATAATTTTGGTATTGAGATAGAACAAGAGCATGGGGTTTTAGGCCAGTTTTTTCAGAAGGAAAATTTAGGATCAACACTTGGATTTTTAAACTCTTTCTTAACCGGTTTATTAATGACTGTTTTCTTTGTTGTTCTGTGGTTGGCAGAATCTATAAATGTTCATAAGTTATTGAATAATACGCTTTTAAAACAAAAACACACATCTATTAAAACCTTTATGAAGATCGAAAAAGATCTTATAAAATTCATAAAAGTGAAGGTCTTAGTTAGTGCTTTAACTGGTATATTTACAGGATTAATGTGCGTGTTTTTTGATGTGAGTTTCCCTATATTTTGGGGATTATTTGCCTTTACTATTAATTTTGTTCAAATGGTAGGCTCTTTTATTTCAGTAATTTTCTTATCAATTTTTGCTTTTGTAGAGCTCGATCCTACAAGTACTTTGTTCTTCTTTATTCTATCAATTTCTTTAGTACAAGTTACGTTTGGTGCAGTATTAGAACCTATTTTTATGGGAAAATCATTTTCTATAAACGTCATTGCGGTTTTAGTTATGCTAATGTTTTGGGGTTTTCTCTGGGGAATTCCTGGTTTAGTAATGGCTATTCCGATAACTGTATTTGTTAAAATTATTTTAGAACAGTTTGAAGGTACCAAAGTCATAGCTAGCTTACTTTCGGGAAGTGAATCTACTTTAAAGTAGTCGTATTACATATTCAAACAAGGTCTTAAAAGAATGATAAATCAATTCATTAAAGACTAAAAATTGGTTATATTTCGTTCTAAATCTATGAACTTGAAGAAAATTGCCATCATTTTATTTCTAATTGTATGTAGCTCCAATGCTTATGCGTCTTATATTCTTATTCCAATGGACGCAGAAACGCAGAGCAACCATTTAAAAGCCTACGGTATAACCTATTGGACTTTAGATCGCGAGCTAAAAGTAAAGTGGCTACTTAATTATAGAGGTGGTTCGTTTTTATTACCTGATGCCGAAATTATTCAACGCGAATGTCAAATTAGAGGCGTCTCTTTTGAAGTGATTTCTGATGCTAAAGCGGCTCAGATTTTAGAAGATATTGCGAGTCCTGCTGTAAATCAAGAAGCGGTTGTATTAGAAAAAGCACCAAAAATAGCTGTTTATACTCCAACAGGACTAAAACCTTGGGACGATGCTGTAACTATGGTATTGACCTATGCTGAAATTCCATATGAAACAATTTATGATGAGGAGGTTTTAAAAGATGAATTACTACTCTACGACTGGTTACACTTGCACCATGAAGATTTTACAGGTCAATATGGTAAATTCTATAGAGCTTATAGATCCGCAGCTTGGTATATTGAAGATAAAAAAGAAGCAGAAGAATTAGCTGGAACCTTAGGATACGATAAGGTATCTGATGCTAAACTAGCTGTAGCGCTTAAAATTAGAGATTATGTTGTTGGTGGCGGATTTATGTTTGCTATGTGTTCAGCGACCGATAGTTTTGATATTGCGCTTTCGGCTGAAGGAGTAGATATATGTGAGCCAATGTTTGATGGTGATGGAAGTGATCCAGGATATCAGAATAAAATTGATTATTCTAAAACCTTCGCTTTTAAAGATTATATACTAGAACGTAGTCCTAATGTTTACGAGTTTTCTTCAATAGATATGACTCAAAAAAGACAGATAAATAAAACTGTAGATTATTTTTCTTTAATGGAATATTCTGCAAAATGGGATCCTATTCCAACGATGCTAACACAAAATCATACGGCTTTAGTAAAAGGGTTTATGGGCCAAACGACGTCGTTTACTAGAGATCAAATTAAATCTAATGTATTGGTAATGGGAGAAAACCGAACCAATGGTGAAGCTAAATACATTCACGGTATTAAAGGTAAAGGCTTTTTTACCTTTTATGGAGGTCACGATCCAGAAGATTATACACATAGAGTAGGCGACCCAAAAACCGAATTAGATTTACATCCTACCTCACCTGGTTATCGTTTAATTTTAAACAATGTATTGTTTCCAGCTGCGAAAAAGAAGAAGCAGAAGACTTAATATGAAACACATATTTATAGCGCTATTCTTAACAAGCTTTCAACTGTTATTTGCTCAAGATGACACAATTTTAAACCATGGCCAGAATTTAATTTATGAAAATAAATTAGATGAAGCATTGTCTTATTATACAGAACACCTAAAAGAACGTACCACTAAAGAAGATGAAATACATTTTCTTTTAGGTCTGGCAGATATCTATAAACTTAAGTTAGATTATGATATGGCCAATACCTATTACATTCAGGCATTTGAAGCGATTAATTTAACTAATAATAAGCAACTAAAGTTTTTGTACCATGTGAAAATGGCAGAATTTTATCGCAAAAGAATCTTGTTTACTGATGCAGTAAAACATTTAGATATTGCGACATCAATATTAAAACACCATAAAATAGAAGATCGTTACTTAGCAAAATATTATGGTAGAAAAGCGGCATTGTTTACCGAGTATTTTTTTATACCTGACTCTACACTATTGTACGCTAAAAAAGGACTTCAACTTTCAAAAAAAATAAACGATAAGGATGGCATATTTTATTCTTCGCTTGAAATATCTGGAGTTTATGAAAATAAAAAGGATTATAAGAAAACCATAGACTATCTCGAAGACCTAATATCCTTTGCCGAAAAAAACAATTTAATTCAGAATAAAGTAGATGCGTATATTAATTATACTAGAGTTTTAATAAAAGATAAACAGTATAATAAAGCCTTAGAAGAGTGTTTAAAAGCTTTGAGTTTTGCCAAAGAGAATGAATTGTTTTATGGAGAAATTCTTTTTGTTGATAATATTAGGAATATCTATGAAAAATTAGGTAATACGACAAAAGCCTATGAATATTTAGAGCTCAGATTAGATCTTACAGATGCCTATTATAAAATAGAACACAGTAAATTTCTTTTTGAACTTGAAGAGAAATATAAATTGACAGAAAAAGAAAACCAAATAAAGATTAGTAATCTAGAAATTGAAAACCAAAATAAGGCGTTAGCATCCAATAAAGCAAAATTAATTATAAGCATTGGATTACTTTTAGCGGCAATAGGTTTATCACTTTTAATTGCTTATTTCTTAAAAAAGGAGAAAAAAAGTAATAAGGAACTGCATAGCTTATCTCAAGAAAATGAGTTTTTATTAAGTGAAGCCAACCATCGTATCAACAATAATTTACAATTGGTAGTTATTCTTATTTCAGACCAATTGAAAAAATCAAAAAATCAAGAGAACTTTCAGCTCAAAAATATTTTGACGAAAGTAGAGGCCATTTCAACATTACATCAACACCTCTACAAAAACAACGACAAGAAGAAAATTGATATACAGAATTATCTCCATGATGTCATGGCTTCTTTTTTTGAAGTCTTTAAGGATAATAAGATTAAAACAAATATAAATATCCAGTCTGTAGAAATTTCCACAGATTATGCCATGTACTATGGATTGCTGCTTACAGAATTATTTATAAATTCAATAAAACACGCCTTTTCTCCACAAGATAACAAAACCATAATTTTTGAATTAACCAAACAGAAAAACACCTTGTATTTTCAGTATTCAGATAATGGAACAGCAGCTAATAATATGAGCATAAAACCTAAACTCATAGATAAACTCGCTAGACAAATAAAAGTAGATTATTCAATTCAAAGCAGTAATGGTTTTAAATTTTCATTTTCACAACAGATAGCCTAATGACCAAAGAGCAACTTACAAAAATCCTTATTGTAGAAGACGAAATTATAATAGCAGATTATATTTCTGAATTATTGAAAGAAGAACATTTTAACAATGTGAAAATAGCAAATGATGCACAGACAGCTCGAGGTTTGATGACATCCTTTTTACCAGATATTATTTTAATGGACATAAACCTCAATGGTAAAAATACAGGAATAGAACTATCGGAAGCTAAAAACGAAAATGCTACAGTCATTTTTATAACGGGTCAACAAGATTTTGCTTTAATGAGTCAAGCGATAAGAACAAAACCAAATGGGTATTTAACCAAACCTATTAAGAAAGTAGAGGTTATAGCAGCAATTAGTTTGATAGCTCAAAAGCGGGAAACCCAAACGTTACAGATTAAAGATGGTTATGATATCGTTAATTTAGAGTATAACTCTATCAATTATATTGAAGCTGATGGCAACTATGTAAATATCTACACCACATCTAAAAAATATACGGTTAGGCAATCCTTGAATACAATTGTAGAACAGTTGCCAACCGATATTTTTGTGCAAACGCATCGTTCCTATTTGGTCAACAGAACAAAAATTCAACGACTTACGGCATCATCTGTTTTCGTAAATAACATAGAAATCTCGTTATCCAGAACATTCGCTAAACGGTTAAAATAACCTCTGAAATACAAAATAACGCGTTTCAACCCTTGTTTTGTGCATTTCATAGATAAATAATTAGGTTTGGACTACAATTATTCCTAACTAAATCTATGATTATGAAACAAAAATTACTTTTATTATTTGCAATAGTGTTTGCAACTTCAATTTCCGCTCAAACATTTTCTGTAGACGGAGTAAATTATTATGTTATTTCCTCGACTACCAATACTGTTGGTGTAACGTCGTCTTCAAGTTATGTTGGTGAGCTAGTTGTGCCTTCAATGGTTCAAAACGCTGGTGCTACTTACACTGTAGTTTCAATTTTAGATGCTGCGTTTCAGGGTAGTACAACGTTAACTTCAATTACAATTCCCAATACAGTGACTGAAATAAGAAATAACGCATTTCAGTTTTGTTCAAATTTAACATCCGTAGATCTGGGGAATTCAATTACAAGTATCGGACAGCTTTCCTTTAATGCGTGTTTTAATCTAACTTCTGTGGTTATTCCTAGTTCGGTAACAAATATTGGTAATAATGCATTTGAATTTTGTACTGATTTAACTTCGGTTACAGTCGAGTGGGCAACACCATTACCTATTACTAGCAATGTTTTTTTTGGTGTCAATATGGAAACGGCAACTTTGTATGTTCCTATTGGAACAGAAGGACTTTATCAGGCAGCAGAAGGATGGCAAGACTTTGGAGCAGTTCTTCCTCCACCACCTGCAACTCATCTCAATTTTGATGGTGCTAATGATTATATTGAAATACCAAACGAGTCTAATTTCGATTTTACAAATCAAATGACCGTAGAGCTTTGGATGAATTCAAGTGTAATGCCTCAGCAATGGGATGCTCTCGTGGTAAAAGGAGATGATAGTTGGAGGTTACATTTGAATGAATCAGGAACAGTAAACTTTACCGCTAGTGGTGTTGTCCCTACACAAGAAATTAATTCAACGACTAGTATTACGGATGGGAATTGGCATCATATAGCCGCTACATTAGGAGGTGACTCTATTAAGATTTATGTAGATGGTGTATTGGAAACTCAAGCTTCTGCTTCTGGGATTATTAATAATAATATTCACACAGTATTAATTGGAAACAATCCCATATATTCTGGTCGTCATTATACAGGTCATATGGATGATATCCGTATTTGGAATGTTACAAGATCAGCAGAACAAATAAATGGTTCAAAAAACTGTGAACTACAAGGTACAGAAACAGGCTTAGTAGCCTATTATAAATTCAATCAAGGTTTTGACGGAAATGATAATACAACGATTACAACTTTAACTGACGCTACGGCAAATGCAAACGATGGCACATTTACTAATTTTGCTTTAACCGGTACTACAGGAAACTTTTTAGCAGGTTCGCCTGTAACTACTGGTTCTATTATTCCAAGTGTACCTGAGGTAACTACACCAGTAAATTACGGCGAAGGCGATACCGCAACAGCTTTAGTAGCAACAGCTGGGACTAACGGAACAGGTTTATTATGGTACAATACAGAAACAGGTGGAACTGCAAGTACAGAAGCACCAACTCCAGATACATCAGAAGCTGGCTCAACCTCTTATTGGATAGCAAGTACAAATGAAAACGGGTGTGAAAGTGAACGTGTAGAAATTGTGGTTACTGTATATGGTCCTGGTCCTGCAACCCATCTTAATTTTGATGGAGTAGATGATTATGTTTCGCTAGCAAATACATATACCTCGCTAACCGATTTTACAATCGAGGCTTGGATCAAAACTGATAAAGACGGCATAATTATATTAAGTAATTCTGGTTATGATTCTAGTTTATTAGCAGTAAGTAATGGAAAGTTAACATATACAACTGGCAGACATGGTTATGGTGGGTTTAATCTTATATCTAATGAAAATGTTGATGATAATAATTGGCATCATGTAGCATTAACTACAAGCTCAATAAGTACAAATGGTGAAGCTAGCTTATATATTGATGGTGCTTTAGATGCTTCTGGAACATTTGGTATCTATACTGTACCAATGGGGTCTTTAACTATTGGAAGTCCTAGTACGTCACATTTTAGTGGTTCTATAGATGAATTACGTATTTGGGATGTCGTTAGAACAGCTACAGAAATTGATAATGCTAAAAGTAGTGAAGTTCAATGTACGGAAGCCGGATTAGTTGCATCTTATCAATTCAATAAAGGTATGCATGCAGGTGAAAACATTGGTATAAACACCTTAACTGATGTATCAGGAAATGGTAATAATGGAACATTGAATAATTTTGCTTTAACAGGATCGACTTCAAACTGGTTAGCTGGTTCACCAATAACTACATTATTAACTCCACCAGATGCTGATTCTCTTGTAGAATATGTGCAATATGATACAGCAACAGCACTAACAGCAACAGTAGGTACTAACGGATCAGGTTTATTATGGTACACAACAGAAACTGGTGGAACAGGAGAAGTTGAGGCACCAACACCAGATACATCAGAAGCTGGCTCAACCTCGTATTGGGTATCTAGTATAAACGACAATGGTTGCGAAAGTGAGCGTGTACAAATTGTAGTTACTGTTGAAGAAGTATTAAGTATAGCAGATAATGATCAGATGCAAAGCATCAAAGTGTTTCCAAACCCAACAAATGGTAACGTTTCTATTGTAATACCAAATGCGCAAGAATCAAAAGTGACCGTTTACGATATAAATGGTAGATTACTTATAAATAAGGTAAGCACGGACGCAAATTTTTCCATAGATTTAAATCAGTACCAATCAGGTGTGTATATCTTAAGAATAAATATCAACCAAAATGAAACTATAAAGCAGATCATAAAAATTTAATTAAAGTAATTTTAATCAATCGGCGATAACCTTTTAGGATATCGCCGTTTTTTTTTTTTTTTTTGGCTAAGGTGATCATCTTATCCTTATTTATATAAAAATCGAGTATTTTATATAATAGTCGGTCATTCACATACATAACAACGCATTTCACACCATACTATTGGTATGTTGTAGATATAGATTTAATTTTGATAGCCAATGATTATAGCATATCCAAGACTATAAATACTACATTGTTATTTATGGTTTTAGCAAAAGAGTATAAGTCAATTAAAAATTTTAGTTTTCATAATGGCTTGTATCTTTTGAAAGTATTACGAGGTTTGGGAAAATTTCGGCAAGGGTGATTAAGAAGTAGGGTTTTTAATCAACTAAGTTAAAGGTCGCAGTAATGCGACCTTTTTTTATGAATACAATAGAGTTTCCCCGTTATAATTCTTATTTTTAATGAAAAGACAATAGTTATGCTATCAAAAGAAACCGTACTCAATAAAATCCAAATTTTAATTACCAATCATTTTAGTACACCCGAAAAAGCTTTTGAGTTTTTTGATAAAGATGGTAATGGGAAATTATCAAAGTCAGAAATTAAAGATCTACTTCATGAAGCCGAAATAAGTGGTTTTATTCGAGGGTTGGTAAGTACAAAACTTATTGAAGGTTATGATAAAGATGGCGATAAACGTATTAGTTGGGAAGAGTTTAAGCTTGCATTTGATGAAATCTCAACAGATTAAAAACTTTAGAAAATCAATTTCTACATGCAATTTTTTCAAAACGAAATTAAACTTCAGCCCTTTTCAAGAGGTTTTCATTTAATTACATCTGAAGTCTTAAATGCAATCCCTGAAATTAGCCAGATTAAAATCGGTCAATTACAAGTATTTATTAAACACACTTCCGCAAGTTTAACCGTCAATGAAAACGCAGATCCAACAGTACGATTAGATTTTGAAAGCCATATTAATAACATGGTACCAGAAAATCAGCCCTATTATAAACATACCTTTGAAGGTGCTGATGATATGCCAGCACATATAAAAGCATCTTTAATGGGACCGTCTGTTCTAATTCCTATTTCAAATGGGAAACTAAATCTTGGTATTTGGCAAGGGATTTACCTTTGCGAACATCGAAATAGAGCAGGTGGAAGACATTTAGTGCTTACTGCTTTCGGCAATTAATTGTTCTAAAACCAGTTCTACACCATTATTATCGTTGGTGTCGGTTTCAAAATTAGCAACGGCTTTTACATCAGGATGTGCATTGGCCATAGCATAACTATATTCAGCACATTTCAGCATTTCTAAATCGTTATTAAAATCACCAAACACCATAGTTTCAGATGGTTTTACACCGAGTTCTTTTTGCAAAAATGTAAGCGCCTTACCTTTATTAGTAATGGCTTCTGAAATATCAACCCAATGATTTCCTGAAACTACAACATTGAGTTTGGGTTTTAAATGCTTTACATGTGGAAATATGTGTGCTTCAGAATTTGTCTGGTGGTATAAAGCTATTTTAATGATGTCATCTGTAATCTCTTCAAGATTATCAACAATGGTATATGCTGAATAATACTCAGAAAAGGTCTTCACCAATTCTTCTGATGCTCTATAAATATAGGCTTTGTGCTTTGTGCAAAAAATAGGGTAGGTGTTATCAATTTTTGTAACTAAGGCATATAGCTCTTTTACACGATTTGGATTAAGTACATTAGAGAGAAGTGTTTGTTCATTTTTAATTACTAAACCACCATTTTCTGCAACGATTATAATGTCGCTTTCAATAGTTTGAAGTTTTTTTACAATACTGTAATAAGGTCGGCCACTAGCCGCTACAAATTGAATATCTTGTTTCTTAAGATGTTTAAATAGATCAAAGAATTTAGTACTCACTTCGTGATTAGAATTGAGTAAAGTGCCATCCATATCTGTGACGACCATTTTAATGTCTTTCATAAATTGTATGTGTAGGTTGTATTCAAATGAGGTGAACTATAAAGCCGATGCGATACCAATAGGTTTCGGAAACATCGGCTATTTTGTTTTAATGCGAACCAACATGACAGCCACAAGCTTCTCGTGTAAAACTCTGTGATGCTTCATGCCAAGGAAATGCTTGATTATATTTATTATTTTCCCAATAGAATTCAGTACGCTCTTTGGGGTGATTACCTATTTCATTCATGGTTGCTGTATCGTATAATCGACCATTAATCATGGTATAAATGATACTTTCAGAATTTCTTATATTTTCTAGAGGATTTTTATCCATAACAATTAAATCGGCTAGCTTTCCTTTTTTAAGAGAACCAATGTCGTTACCAGCACCTATATAATTAGCGCCATTTATTGTGGCCGCTTTTAGAGCTTCAAGATTGGTCATTCCTCCTTGTTGAAGTGACCATAATTCCCAATGTGCTCCAAGGCCTTGTAATTGGCCGTGCGCACCAAGGTTAACTTTTACTCCAGCATCGCTAAGGGCTTTTGTTGTTTTTGAAACTAGAATATGTCCGTTTTCATATTCCTCATCAGGAACCATCATGCGATGTCTAGAACGTGAATCAACAATACCACGAGGTGTATATTTAAGTAGCTTTTCGTTTTCCCAAACATTGGTTTTTTGATACCAATAGAATTCGCTATTCATTCCGCCATAATTTACAATAAGTGTTGGCGTATAACCTACGTTACTGTTACTCCAAAGTTCAACAACATCTTTATAAACTGGTGCGACAGGAATATTATGCTCTACACCAGTATGGCCATCCATAACCATGGTAATATTGTGGTAAAATGTTGAACCTCCTTCAGGAACAACAAAAATACCTTCTTCGCGCGCAGCTTGTAATACTTGTTGACGTTGGTCGCGTCTTGGTTGGTTATAACTCTTTACTGATAACGCTCCAAATGCTTTTGTTCTCCTAATCGATGAACGCGCATCTTCAAGATTGTTTATGACGGCTTTAAAATCTCCTTCAGCTCCATATAGAATAAAACCTGTAGAGTAGAGGCGTGGTCCAACCAATTCACCTGCTTTTTGTAATTCGGAAAGTGCAAAAACGGTTTCAGAATGTGCAGAAGGATCATGAGAAGTCGTTACTCCAAAGGCTAAATTCGCATAAAATTGCCAGTGTTTTTGGGTTGTTAATCCGTATCTAAAACCACCAATATGGGCATGAGCATCTACCATTCCTGGCATAATTGTTTTTCCTGTAACATCATAAACTTTTGCATCGGAAGGTATGGTAACATCTGATGTTTGTCCAATGGCTTCAATTCTATTGTTTTCAATAATAATCGTTCCATTTTCAATAACATCATCTCCTTCCATAGTGATAAGTCGTGCTCCTTTTAAGGCAATTTTACCTGAAGGTTTATCCGTTTTGGCTTCAAGATTTATCTGAATTCCTTTTTCTACTAATTCAGCATCTTCGGTCGCTTCAACTGAATAATACTGGTTACCTAAAGTCCAATGCAAGGTTTTACTGTCTTGAGACCAATGAAGATTGATTCCGGCATCTTTAGATAACTGAGTTACTGGAACAAATTTACTTTTATCCGTAAAATCTAAAGTTTTTCCCGCTTTAGGCATTGGTGCCAAATACACCTTATGTAAATGCACAAATGCTATCCATTTACTATCAGGACTTGGAACTAAAATATTGCCGTGTTTAGATTTTACAAGGGTACGTTCATCAAAACCATTGAGGTCTACACTTTTTAATGTTTTAGTTAAGGATCCGAAAAACTGTCCACCATTTTGATACACAATTCGGGTATCATCCGCATTGAATCTAGGAAAATCACCTTCTTTTATAATAAATTTTGTGTTGCTACCATCACTGTTCATAGTATATAAACCAGGCTTCTTTGTAAAGGTTCTTCCTTGGTCGTTATTTCCACTTTCCTTTCGATAGACAATGTGTTTACCATTGTGAGAATAGGATGGATTGCGATAGATGCCTTTTTCTGAAGATAATTTTGTCCCAATTCCTCCATTTGCTGAAACTGAAAAAATGGCTCCAAGTTCTTCATCATTCCAAGTCACATAAGTAATTGTATTTCCATCTGGCGAAAATGTAGGTTCAAACTCAAAATCAGTTCCAGAAGTTAAGCGCTTCGCTTTTCCATTAGGTAGTTCTTGTTTGTACAAATATCCAAGCGCATTAAAAACAATAAATTTCCCATCAGGCGAGGTCGTTGCATGTCTAATTACTTTCGCATCAAAAGTATCTGGTGCAACAGGAGTATCAAATTCAACAGCTTTTGCAATTTTAATGGTAGCCTTAGCCTCAAATGGAATATCTGAAACTTGAAGCGAATTGATATTAATCTTATTAATTTTTCCGCCAGACCATATAATGATATCCTCATTATTAGGCATCCAATTGAAGTTGGTGTACACCCCAAAAATAGCCCATGCTTCTTGTTGGTCTTTATTGAGTGCGTCATAGACTGGCCATTCTTCACCGGTTTCTAAATCGTGAATAAATAAAACCGTTTTGGTACGAACGCGTTTTATAAAGGCGAGCTTTTTTCCATCTCTAGATACCTGAGGACGTGCTGCACCTCCTGGACCACCAGTAATTCTAATGGTTTTACCAGTTTCCATATCATAACGATTGATCACATAGATTTGACTGTTAGGATCTTTATTATATTGAAATGCTCCGCCAGGATACACATCTTCACTATAATATAAATATTTTCCGTCTGGCGATAGTGTTGGCTCGTTTACATCTTGTTGGTCATTTTTCTTTTTAGTGAGTTGAACACCACTACCACCTGTTTTATGATAAAGCCATAATTCGCCAGCACCTAAAGAGCGACCAGATGTAAAATGCTTTCTGGCAATAATATAGTTGCTGTCTGGAGTCCAAATAGCATTGTTTAATAATCTAAAACTTTCTTTCGTGACTTGCTTGGCGTTAGAACCATCACTATCCATAATCCATATATTGTCACCACCTCCGGCGTCACTCGTAAACGAGATATGTTTGCCATCAGGACTAAAACGCGGTTGAATTTCAAAAGGAAGCCCTTCTCTTAAAAGTTTGGCTTTACCACCATCACTGTCTATTTTGTAGATGTCGCCTAAAAGGTCAAAAACAATGTGTTTCCCATCTGGACTCACATCTAAATTCATCCATGTTCCTTCATCAGTAGACAATTTTAAATCCTTGAAATCCCAATCACCTTCAGGTTGTGATACATCCCATGTTTTGGCTTTGTCTTTATCTTGGCTAAAAGCATTGAAAGTAACAAGGAGAATGAGGGCTGTGATGAGTTGTATAAGTTTCATGTGATAGGTTTTTATAAAACGGTAAGTTAAAAAGAAAAAACGGTAATTCGTATACATATGAATGTTTGAAATCCGTTAATATTTAATTTTAAAGCATAAAAAAACCGATTCAAATGAATGAATCGGTTT
This sequence comes from Winogradskyella marina, assembly GCF_015645385.1. Taxonomy (GTDB): domain Bacteria; phylum Bacteroidota; class Bacteroidia; order Flavobacteriales; family Flavobacteriaceae; genus Winogradskyella; species Winogradskyella marina. The sequence continues at coordinate 3,939 of NZ_JADOET010000018.1, read as the reverse complement.
TTTATAAGCGAAATGTTGTTATTAATTTGGCTAAAAGCCTACTTTACTTTGTTTACTATAGCTTCAAAAGCTTCTGGGTGATTCATCGCTAAATCGGCAAGTACCTTACGGTTCAAGTCAATATTATTTGATTTTAATCCTCCCATAAATTTTGAATAGCTCATTCCATGCTGTCTTGCACCTGCGTTAATACGCATAATCCATAACGAACGGAATGTTCTCTTTTTTACTCTACGGTCTCTGTACGAGTATTGCATCGCTTTGTCAACCGCATTTTTTGCTACTGTCCAAACGTTTTTACGTCTTCCGAAGTAACCTTTTGCTTGCTTAAGAACCTTTTTTCTACGGGCTCTCTTCGCTACTGAATTTACTGATCTTGGCATTTCTTTTAATTGTTTTTTGTAGTAGGCGGTCAATAATTGACACTTGCTAAATTCTTTTGCCTAACTCCAGGGTTTGTAATTTATTTTAACCGATTAAAACCGTATTACTTTAAACGTAACATTGTTTTAATATTGTCCTCATCTGCTTTGTGTACTAAAGCATCATGAGTCAATTTTAGCTTACGCTTTTTAGATTTTTTTGTCAATATATGACTCTTAAAAGCATGCTTTCTTTTAATCTTACCAGTGCCAGTTAGTTTGAAACGTTTCTTAGCACTCGATTTTGTTTTCATTTTAGGCATTTTGTCCTCTTTTTAATTTACGCTTCGCTTATTATCGTTTTGCTGAAATATCAGCATTTTAGTATTTTGTTTCTCAACAACTTATTGGGTGGTTGAGTGTAGTCGAAACTACTTTTTCTTAGGTGCAATGAACATAATCATTCGCTTTCCTTCGAGCTTAGGCATTTGTTCTACCTTTCCGTATTCTTCAAGATCCTGGGCTAATCTTAATAATAAAATTTGACCTTGTTCTTTAAAAACAATGGATCGTCCTTTAAAGAAAACGAAAGCTTTCAATTTTGCTCCGTCTTTTAAGAATTTTTCAGCGTGCTTCTTTTTAAATTCATAATCATGATCATCTGTTTGTGGACCAAATCGAATTTCTTTAACAACTACCTTAGTAGCTTTAGATTTTAACGCTTTTTCTCTTTTCTTCTGCTCGTAAAGGAATTTTTTATAATCCATAACTTTACAAACAGGAGGCTTCGCATTTGGCGATATCTCTACAAGATCTAAACCTTGTTCATCGGCTATGGACAATGCCTTTTTGATAGGATAAATCCCTATTTCAACATTATCTCCGACTAATCTTATTTCTTCAGATCTGATTTTAGAATTTATACGGTGTTTATCTTCTTGAGATACACGTCTTGTATAATTCTTTCTGTTTCTACGTATTGCTATGGCTTCTGTATTTTAAAATTAAACTTATTATTTAAAAGTTTTTAAACTTTTACTAACTCTATCTTTTACTATTTTTTTGAAGTCTTCTACATTAATTGTGCCAAGGTCTTCTCCACCATGTTGGCGCACAGTTATTGTATTATCCTTCTCTTCTTGCTCACCGACAATAATCATATACGGAAACTTTTGCATTTCAGCTTCGCGAATTTTCTTACCTACAGTTTCATTTCTATTGTCTGTGAGGGCGCGAATTTCGTCATTTTCTAGCGAAATTAAAACTTTTTCGGCGTATTTTTCATATTTCTCACTAATAGAAAGTATAATTACCTGCTCTGGCATGAGCCATAATGGAAAGTTTCCACCTGTATGCTCTAATAAAATCGCTATAAAACGTTCCATACTTCCAAACGGTGCACGGTGTATCATAACAGGTCTATGCATCTCGTTATCACTACCTTTATAGGATAATTCAAAACGTTCAGGTAAATTATAATCTACCTGAATGGTTCCTAATTGCCATTGTCTACCAAGGGCATCCTTCACCATAAAGTCAAGTTTTGGACCATAAAAAGCAGCTTCGCCTGTTTCTACAACATAATTTAAGTCTTTATCCTTTGCTGCATTTAATATGGCTTGCTCTGCTTTTTCCCAGTTTTCATCACTTCCTATATACTTTTCTGGATTTTCAGGGTCTCTTAATGAGACTTGAGCCGTAAAATTCTCAAAACCTAATGAACCAAAAACATATAACACTAAATCGATAACGTCTTTAAATTCCTTATCTAATTGATCGGGAGTACAGAAAATATGCGCATCATCTTGTGTAAATCCTCTAACACGTGTTAAACCATGTAATTCGCCACTTTGTTCGTATCTATATACAGTTCCAAATTCAGCATAACGCTTTGGAAGTTCTTTATAAGAAAATGGTTTTGTATTATAAATTTCGCAGTGATGCGGGCAATTCATTGGTTTTAATAAAAACTCTTCTCCTTCAGAAGGTGTAGAGATAGGTTGAAAACTATCTGCACCATATTTAGCATAATGACCAGAAGTTTCATAAAGTTCTTTTTGCCCAATATGTGGTGTTACTACCATTTCGTAACCTGCTTTCTTTTGAGCAGCTTTCAAAAAGTTCTCTAAGCGTTCTCTTAAAGCAGCTCCTTTAGGTAACCAAAGCGGTAAACCCTGTCCAACTTTTTTAGAAAATGTAAAAAGCTCTAATTCTTTACCTAACTTTCTATGATCTCTTTTTTTAGCTTCTTCTAATAAATGAAGGTATTCCGTTAGTTCTTTTTGCTTAGGGAACGAAATACCATAAACTCTAGTCAATTGCTTATTGTTTTCATCACCTTTATAATAAGCACCAGCGACACTTAAGATTTTAACGGCTTTTATAATCCCTGTATTCGGAATATGACCACCACGACAAAGATCTGTAAACGTAGCATGGTCACAGAAACTAATTGTGCCGTCTTCAAGGTTATCTATTAAATCAACTTTGTATTCGTTTTTACCTTTATAATAAGAAAGCGCTTCAGTTTTGGAAACATCACGCATTTTAAAATCGTGCTTACCTCTGGCGATTTCTATCATTTTAGTTTCAATAGACTTAAAATCCTTTTCAGAAATAGTGCCTTCTTCGCCTAAATCAACATCGTAATAAAAACCATTATCTACTGCTGGACCAACCCAAAGCTTTACTCCAGGGTACAATTCTTCTAAAGCTTGAGCTAAAACGTGCGCAGAAGAATGCCAAAAGGCTTTTTTTCCTTCATCGTCTTTAAATGTATATAAAGTAAGACTACCATCTGTGGTTATTGGAGTGGTGGTTTCAATAACTGTATCATTGAATTTTGCTGAAATAACATTACGTGCAAAACCTGCACTAATGTCTAAAGCCACTTCATAAGGTGTTACATCTTTTTCGAAAGATCTAACAGAACCATCTGGCAGAGTAATTTGTATCATTATATATAGTATAAATTTTAGCCTACAAAGATATATCTATATAAGGAATAGTCAAAGTGAAGTTTCTATAAATATATAAGTATTAATTATGGCGTTTTGTTTTCCTTAAAGAAGTAAAACAAACGGGCTATACACTATATCTTTTTGTAACACGTATTTGTTCCTATTATATTAGTATGGCAATTGTCGTTATATTTAATAAAGGAAGCTTTTTTTACGAATACAAAAAGGATGCCGCTTCTATCCCTAACGCGACCATGAGAATGTCTATATGGTATTAAAATGGTTGCCGAAGTATATTGAAACGAAAAAACAATAAAAAAAAGTAATTTCTAAATACTTGAAAATATATCTGTTATAAGTTTTTTTAAAAATAAATTAAAATAAATCAACTAAAGAGTTGGTGGGAACGAAAAAGGGTTTTATATTTGCATCCGCTTAGCGAAATAGTGTTAAGCAAAAGTAAAGAAATAAGTTCATTAACATATTGAATTGACAGCGTAAAAATCAACTGGAAACGGTTGATTTAAAACAAGAGAATAGATCATTTAGAGTACTAGAATAATTCCTATTAGTTGTTAAAGATATAGTCGTAAGACTTAAAATTTAACGATGAAGAG
>NZ_JADOET010000017.1 GCF_015645385.1 Winogradskyella marina | reverse complement strand
TATTTTACACCAAATGGAGATGGAAATAATGAAACTTGGAACATTGAAGGTATTGGTAGTAACGCCATCATCTATATATTTGATCGCTACGGAAAACTATTAAAGCAAATAAGTCCAGATGGAGACGGTTGGAATGGGATTTATAATGGTAAAGCGATGCCAACAGATGGCTATTGGTTTACAGTTGAGTATGATGAGCCTAGTACAGGTGAACGTAAAGAGTTTAGAGCGCATTTCTCTTTAAAGCGATAGGGTAATTTAAATTAAACCTGACAGGTTTCAAAAACCTGTCAGGTCTTACTTCAATTTAGCAGTCTTCATATTTCCCACGAAAGTGGGAATCTCATTCGTTTAAATTATCCTGTAAGTTCTTAAAAATAAAACACCCCTAAAGTCCCCTCAAGGGGACAATCCTCCCAAGATTATTTTTAGTACTTGTCCCCTTGATGATACCAACCGTAGCTCATTTATAATGTAAGCTACAATTAACATTTAGGGATATCAAATTCAATGATTTTTTCTGAAATGTTATCTTCAAAATCAGTTAAGATAAGTTTTAAAAACACACGATTTGTTGATACTCCAACAGGACGATCTTTTACATTGTCTATAGTCTTAAAATAATTTAGCCATTCTACACCACATTGGTCAATAACTTCTGTTTTTAAGGCATCAACAGAGGTGTCTATAAACGTCTTCCAATCGTTTTCTGTATAAGCTAAAGTTTCAAAAGTATTGGATGTGATTTGCTTTAGTGGTTTCCATTCCGAATCAAAATGTTTCCAATCCTTAGCATCGCACTGCGCATCTGCGCTCATAAATGAAATACTATTTTCATAACGCTGAAAAATACTCACGTGCTTATAATCATTGTCAAAAAGAACGATTTTTTTTCTTTCAGGTGAAGCTCCTATATCTACATTGATGGTTGTGGAATCTTGGTTTTTTAAACTGTGCGTTCTTTTATAGTCGCTCGTTGCTAGATTTTTGATTTCTACATCCAATTGATCTAAATGTAAACGGATGGGTTTCGAAATTTTTGTTGGTGACAAATAGCCATTAAAAACATAACCAATATGGTTTCGGGTTTCTACTTTTACCCATTCGCCAGTGACTTTTTTTCCGCCATCTAGAATGACCAATTTTTTGTCCGTGGTTTCAATAACACCTATGGCTTCTGCATAAGCTAGTTTGGTCAACAATTTTCCATTGACATCGGGTTGGTCTCTAAGGGACAAACCACTTTCTGCTGCTACGTAAGCATTTTGTTGTGCTGTTACTAATGCTACACAAAGTAACATTCCGATCGCTAAAATCTGTTTTAGATTGTTCATAATTTTTAAATTTAAGGTTAAACATTTTAGCGGTTTGTTTTCTAGGATTCTTGCCTGTCGACCGACAAGTATTTAGTTTATGCTGTTCCGATAGTTATCGGAAAAGTTTCGGTAGCTTTTATAGTGTTGTCATTTCAGGTGAATTTTAAGCTTTTGTGAGCTTGAAATATATGTCGAGAAACGTTTTAAGTTAAATAGGTTCTCGATACAATTCTGACGAAAAGGTCAGAATCACTCGAACTGACAAGAATTGTTTTATGGACCTGCGAGGTCTTTGTCACTTCTCTAGTATTGATTTTCTTGGTTAGTTAGACCTGACAGGTTTTTAAAACCTGTCAGGTCTCCTCTGGTTACTTCTCAACAGTAATCCATTCGCCTTTATTTCGCACCAAATAATCGTTATCATACATGGCTTCGGCTTGTGTGCCTGGTAAATAATAGGTGCCTAAATAGGATGCATTTAATAAAACGGTAAAGGTTTTGGTGCCATGTTCGCCTTTCGGATTCATATCAAAATAGAAATTGACGCGGTCATCTCTGATATCTGTATATCTGGCTTGACTCACCGTTGTATCTCCAAAAGCCGTAAATCTGGTGTTTACAATATCCCAACCAGATGGGAAAATTTGCGTCAAGGCCACATCGTGAACATAATCTCGTGTTAAGTTCGAAATACTAACCGTTGCCACAAAGTCTTGACCTTGTTTCAGGTTGGACACGTTTATTTTATTGCCTTGTAAATCTTTGTAAATGGTGGAAATCGTGAAGCCACGTTGTTCAGCCAATTCTTCGCCTAATTTCAGTTTTCCAGAACTTATAACTCTCACGTAAACCAAATTATCTTTTTCGTTAGTAATTTTAATGTGGTTGTTGCCTTCATTTATAGGAATATCACGTTGTGCAATGGCATTTTTAGTGTCTATGGTTTCAGATTTGCCATTGATACTGTAAGACAATTTTAAATCTTTTCCGCCGTTTTTAATGACCATTTTTCCCATAGCTAATAAACTATACGCTGTGGTTTGTGTGCTCATCCATTGGTCACTCGATAAATCCTTGGCAATGGATTTTGCTAAATCTCTCGCTTTAGGATTGCCAGTAATGATCATGGTTTCTAAAGCCATCGCTCTATTTCTGTCCACCGAACCATAAGTGTAATAATTAGATTTTGGTGGTTGAAAATCGATATTTGCGGTTTTAGAAATAGCATCACTCGCTTCTTGTTGTCCTGCTAAGGCATAAGCCGCTGCTAATCGCCATTTGGCTTCGTTTGAAATTTCTTCGAATTCACGTAAGCGGTTCATGCTTGCTAAATCTGGACTTCCAGCTAAAGCCAAAGTATATAAACGATAGGCTTGTGCTAAATCGGAATGATACACACGATAACTTGGTCTCCAATTTCTGGCGGCTTGTTTTTGGTAGGCAATCCAGTTACTCTTGAAAGTTAATGGCAATACGAACCCTTTCTTCTCAGCTTCAATCATAAAGTGACCAGCGTAACTGGTGCTCCAGTCATTAGTCGTGTTTTCTCCCATCCAATAGCTCATGCCTCCGTTTGGTTGTTGGAAATTGCCTAAACGTTTAATGCCACTTTCAATATTACTCTGGATTTCTTTCTTTTTCTTCGCCGTTAAATCAAAAATATCTGCCAAGAATAATTGAGGAAATACACCTGAAGTCGTTTGCTCTAAACAACCATGTGGATAACGAATAAGATATTGTAATCTACCGGTGAAATCCATTGGTGGCAAGGTTGAAAATTCTACCGTTGCCGAATTTGTTCCTGCAACTCCAAACGTTGTTACGTTGACAGTTTGCTGGGCATTTGATTCTAACTCATGATCACTGACTTTAGACGTAAATGGATTTGGATTTTCCACATCAATCTCTACTTTGTAGGTGGATTTTTCTCCGTTTCCTGTGGCAACAACTTCAACCGTATTGATGTCTTTGGCTTTGGTGACGTCCAATTCAAAATAAACCATTTTTTCATCAGGTTTATCGAATTTAAGTGATTGAGACGATTCGCCTTTCACGGTAATGCCATCACTTAGTTTTAAGGATAAGTTGACGTTCTTCACTTTGTTTTCCATAGCAAAAACCGTTACAGGCAATGTTACTTTTTCACCAGGACTCAATTTTCTAGGTAAGGTTGCCAAGACCATTAACGGTTGTTTTACCTGAACCGATTTGTCTGTACTTCCATAAGCTTCTGTAGCATTGTTTCCTGCAACGACCATCGCTCTCACTGCGCCAATATAATTTGGCATTTTGAGTTGATGTGTTTTGGTTTGTCCTTTATCTAAAAGGAAAGGTCCTAAATAGGTTACCACAGGTTTAAAACGGTTGGCTTTTTTGTTCTTTCCTGCAGCAGCACTGCCATCTCCACCAATCGCAAAAACCTGATCAATACTACCCGAATAAGCACCAATAACATCATCAAAAATATCCCAAGTTTTTACGCCTAAAGCTTCACGTGCATAGAAACTGTCCCATGCATTAGGTGTTTTAAATCGGGTTAAATCCAACAAACCTTCTTCAACAACAGCAATCGTATACGTCATAGCTTTGTTGTTCTTTTCAGACACTTTTATCTCGTAAGATTGCTCTGGTCTAATCTTATCTGGCATGTTGATTATTGGTTCTAATTTTGTTGATGGGTCTTCCACCATCATCGGAATCACACCATATAAACGAATCGGTAAATCGTTGGATGTAATGGCATGTGGTTGTAATAACGAAATATTAATAAATACGTTTGGTGCCATTTCAGACGTCACAGGAATATCAACCGTGGTTTCTCCTGGTTTGGTTTTTACCCATTGGTGTTGCAATACTTCCGAACCATTTTCTATACTTACTAACGCACGACCTTCCGAACCTGAAGGAAAAGTTAATTTAGCAATTTCTCCAGCATTATAATTTTCCTTGTCGGTAGAAAAGACTAACATTTTAGCCGCTTCTTTATCACCAGTCGGATTTGTAGACCACCAGTTTTTGTAGAAGTAAGCCGTTCTTCCTGTGGCATGACCACTTACAGGATCTACCACTCGAATTAAGTAACGGCCGCGTTCGTCTTCTGGAATTTTTAGTTTGAAATTCGCTTTGCCGTTCGTATCAGTATTTACTGAAAACGACTGCACTGGTCTGTGATAATTGCTCGATACGTAACTCGACAGATTGTCGTAAGAGGAATTCCACCACCAACGCCATTCAATTTTATAAACTTTTACTTCTAATTGTTCTCTTTTAATAGGTTTTCCTTCCGCTGTAACGGTTGCTATATCAAACGTGTGGTTTTCATCTGTAAAATAAGATCCGTAATTGTTGCCTTCTGGCGATTGCAGCCCTACAAAACTTTCATAAGGAGCATATGGCATGGTGAAAGCATCGAGTGAAAAATCACCTCCGTTTTCAAAAGCTCTCACTAGGAATTGAGCCGTTAACATGCCAGGCGCATTTTTGCCAATATTCAGTTTTGAATTGATGGTCGCATGGCCTTCGGCATCTAAATTCCCTTCAAAAACATTGGTTTCTTCAGAATTAAATGTTCGGGTTGGATCGTTAAAAACGTAATTTTTATAACCTTTAAAACTGGTATGCGATGATGTGAATTTTGCTTTTATTTCAGCCTTTAAATTTTTTGCAGGTGCACCATGTAACCAAGCCACATTTAAGTCTCCTTGAAGTGGTTCGTTATTGGTTAAGATGTCGTTTTCAAAATCGATTTTAATTTTTAATCGGTTGGGTTTTACCGTTTCAATTTTTAGATTTTTTGAAAATGTAGCACCTCCAACAGAAACCTTGGCGTTGTAGTTTCCGGTTTTATAATCTGTTGAAGTTGGTACTATAAAATCATAGAAGTGATTTAGATTATCAATAGATATTTTTCTGTAAACTAGTTTACCCACAGGATCTGTGATTTCTAATTTTACAGGATGACGCTTTGGTAATTTGTTCGCATTGTCATTCAGCATAAACGTTAAAAACAAACTATCTCCTGGTCGCCAAACTCCACGTTCTGCATAAATGTAACCTTTAAGTCCACGTTGTAATTTGTTTCCTGAAACGTCAAACTTACTTAATGATAATGATAACCCATCTTGTAGTTTTATATAACTGACATTGCTGCCTTTTGTAGCGATGGCAAAGGCTGCTCTGTGTTTAGCATCAATTTTTATTATGCCTTCTTTATTGGTAGTGCCATTTGCTAATTCTTGTTGTTGGTAATTGTACAATGTGATTTTTACACCAGTTTCCGGACTAGTATTAAGGATATTAGTCACCGCAAATAAGTAGGTGTTATCAGCTCCTTGCTTGGTAATAACACCGAGATTTGAACTGATTAAGTTTTGTGCCACTATGCGATTACCGTAGTTAAAATACGAATCTGTGCAAGGATTATCTCTATCTCTCCAACGGTAATTATTATTGCGGTAGCTATAGGTTAAATTGTCCCAATAGCGTTCTTCGCGCAAGTTTTCTTCTTCTTCAGAAAGGTCTTCAGAAGTGTAGTAATCGTCGCTATAATAATCATCGTAGTAATCGTCTTCATCAATATTCGTCGTTTCGGCATTTGAATCACAGTCATATAATGAATAGTCCTTTTTAAAGCTCAATTCAACGCGATAAATAGCACCAGGATCGGCTTTAAGATATTTAGATAAATCAATGCTGTAGGCTTTCCATTTTCCGGTGTTCTGGTTTTTATCTTGAATTAAAGTGATGGTCTCTTTGGCAATACGGCGTCCCACTTGTTTTATGGCGTGATCATTATTGCTCGATAGCGCATTGCTTTGCAAAAATTGAAGGACATTATCTTCAAATATTTTAATGATACGCACATCGACTTTACTCAAATTAACGGCTTCGAAATTGAATTTTAGGTTTTTTGAATTTGGAAGAATACTGCCATTACTAATGAGTCTAACTTCAGGTTTTAATTCTTCAAATGTGACCAGTTCTGAAAATGGTTTTTTCAGCTTGAAACCATCGGTGTTTTTGATGCCCTGAAACACATCCACTTGAATATCTCCAACTAATTTATGATCTGGATACACACGTAACACATTACCATCCACAATATATTTTGGGTTTTTCACGCCTTGAAGCGCTACTAATCCTGCGAAATTTTGTTGCTTCACTAAAGGATCTGAAAAGTTGAGGGATAAGAATTGCTCAGGACTCTGAACCACCTCAGTACTTACGATAACAAAGTTATTTTTTCCGGGAATGCTGATGAAATTTTCACCTTCATTATCGGCATTGATGGCAGAACCATCCCATTTTATATCAATTTTGCTATCTTCAACTAATCGATTGATACTATCAATTTTAAACTCGAAGAATTTTGATTGTTCCGTAGCTTCATTCCATACTAAATTTAAATTTTTAGAGTTCTGAGAGGCAGATACTAATTTTTTGGCGTTTTCGAGCGATATTACATCAGCAGAGCGCAATTGTGCATAGAGATATTGCCATTCTTTACTGTAGGATTGAAGGTTTTGGGTGATAATATTAAAACTCGGAGTGATAGTTTTGAATTGAAAGGTAAATTCTTCAAATGCTTTCGGAACAGTCTTGTAAATGTCACTTAGCTTTACGTTTATGGTGTATTCTGTTGCGGATTCTAGATGCTCATCTGGTGTAAATAGTAAAGTATGATTGTTCATAGCTTTTAATTGGCCTTGAACATGAGGTGTAATTTTAATCAATTCGGTTGGTAACGTTTTATCCATTTCCCATCCGCTAACCGTATCTGACAAGCTTATTTTTATGGGATCTGCAACTGACACTAAACCAGAAGTGGTGTAACTAATATAATCGCGATACTTGAAAATGTTATCGGTTTCTACAGGTGTTTTTTTACATGAAAATACAAATGCTAGAGTTAGGAGTAGGATGAGGTGCTTTTTGATGTTCATGTTGCTGATGGATTTAAGTAAAAGTTTTGATTGACAAGCAAAGGTAAGTGCTTTCTTGTTAAATAAATACGGAGGTTTTTAACCGTTTAGACTTTAGGGCTTTGTTAAATTGGTCATAAAGTTAAGAATTATACGCAGATGAGTTAATGTTATTGAGATTGTTTTTGTAGAGAAAATTTGGTTTTATTTTATCATTCCTACGAAGGCCGGAATCCACTGTAATGATTATTTTTTTACTGTCTGGAAACGGGCCTATCCTTAGCTAAATCAACCAATTAGGATTTTCCTGTTTTAAGAGATCTATCTTGTATTGACGTTTTTATTTTTTCTCATATATCCCAATGACCAACTCCCCTTTGTCATTCATTGTGGCACGATACATACCAGCCGTATTGAACTCCATAACCATATTGCCATCTTTATCTACAGCTATAATGCCTCCATTACCACCAAGATTTGGTACTTTTTCTTGAATAACTATGCGTGCAGCTTCTTGTAATGACAACCCTTTGTACTCCATTAAAGCAGAAATATCATGTGCCACTTGCGCACGAATAAAAAACTCTCCCCAACCTGTACTCGATACTGCGCAGGTTGCATTATTGGCATAAGTGCCAGATCCAATAATTGGTGCATCTCCAATTCTACCATAACGTTTGTTGGTCATTCCTCCTGTTGATGTTCCGGCTGCTAAATTTCCATTTTTATCTAGCGCAACGCAGCCGACTGTTCCAAATTTAGAATCTTTTATTGTTGGATCGTAAAACGCTGTTTGGTCATCGTGATCTAGTTCTACTTTTTCTCGGTCTTTTGCACGTTGTAGTGACTTAAATCGGTTTTCAGTATAAAAATAATTTGGATCTACAAGTTCTAAGCCTTGTTCTTTGGCAAAGGTTTCAGCACCTTTCCCAGATAGCATAACATGTTCTGACTTATCCATAATTGTACGTGCTAAATTTATAGGGTTTCTTACCGTAGTTGTGCCAGCAGAAGCTCCTGCATTTAGAGTTTTTCCGTCCATTATTGAAGCATCTAATTCGTTGGTTTCTGCATTTGTAAAAACAGCTCCTTTACCTGCATTGAAAAGCGGAGAGTCTTCCATAACATTTATGGTTTTTTCAACTGCATCAAGACTGCTTCCACCTTGTTTTAGAATGTTATAGCCAACTCTTATGGCTTCTTCAAGTTTTGCTTTATAAGCCGCTTCTCGTTCTGGAGTCATGTTCTTTTTTAGGATTGTGCCTGCTCCTCCGTGAATGACAATGGCGAATTCTGGTTTTTCAATTTTTGTTTCAACTTCGCTTTCTATTAAAGCGTCAGTGGTTTTGTTTTCATTATTACAGGCAAAACATAGTAAGAATACAAGTGTAAAAGGAATGAGTGATTTCATGAAATTTAAGATGTAGATTGTATGATTATAAAATAGTATTAATAATGCGTTTGCGATAACCCTTAATTCCTAAAGAGAGCCAGCGCGTAGTTCTTTGTAAATTGTGAACATTTCGTTTTCAATATCATCAATGACGTCTTTATTGGTGAACCGAATTTCTTTAATTCCCAATTTATTTATAGATTTTGATGTCACTAATTCTTGAATCTATAGTCGTTTTAAAGTTACATAATATTGGGAAGTTACACTTCGACTAACTGACATTTTATTAGTAACTTCGCATAAAATTTTAATAATTCATAAAAAATAAGCAAATATGGAAGCAGTTGCTACCGATTTCGGAATAAAAGAAGCCTTAGAACAGTTAGGTGTAAAAGATATAAATGAAGGGACTTCTACAGGTTCAAACCATTTTTCTAATGGCGATATTATTGAATCGTATTCACCAGTAGATGGGAAATTAATAGGTAAAGTAAAATCAACTACAAGAGCAGATTACGACAAAGTAATGGATGCTGCCACTAGCGCATTTAAAACGTGGAGAGATGTGCCAGCACCACAACGTGGCGAAATTGTACGTCAGTTTAGTAATAAGTTAAGAGATTTAAAAGAACCTTTAGGGAAATTGGTATCTTATGAAATGGGTAAATCCTTACAAGAAGGTTACGGAGAGGTTCAAGAAATGATTGATATCTGTGATTTTGCTGTAGGTTTATCACGTCAGTTAAACGGGCAAACCATTCCATCGGAACGTCCAGGTCACGTTATGAGAGAGCAATGGCATCCTATTGGTGTTGTTGGGATTATTTCAGCATTTAACTTCCCAGTAGCCGTTTGGTCTTGGAACACTGCTTTAGCTTGGATTTGTGGTGATGTTTGTGTGTGGAAAGCGTCTGAAAAATCATTGCTATGTTCTGTGGCTTGTCAAAATATCATCGCAGGCATTTTAAAAGAAAATAACTTACCAGAAGGTATTTCTTGTATTATCAACGGAGACTACAAAGTAGGTGAAATGATGACAACAGATCCTAGAATGGCACTTATTTCTGCTACAGGTTCTACAAGAATGGGACGTACTGTTGGAAAAACAGTAGCGGAACGATTTGGTAAATCATTATTAGAATTAGGTGGAAACAATGCCATTATTATTACACCAACGGCCGACTTAAAAGTGGTTGTTCCTGGTGCTGTATTTGGTGCTGTTGGGACTTGTGGACAACGTTGTACGTCAACAAGAAGACTAATTATTCACGAATCAGTTTACGATAAAGTACGCGATGCTATTGTTGGTGCTTACGGACAGATTAAAATTGGAAATCCATTAGATGAAAACAATCACGTTGGACCATTAATCGATAAGGATTCTGTAAATACGTATTTAGCGGCTATTGAAAAAGCAAAAGCTGAAGGAGGAAACGTTTTAGTTGAAGGTGGCGTTTTAGAAGGTGAAGGTTACGAAAGTGGATGCTACGTAAAACCAGCAATTATTGAAGCCGAAAATCATTATGAAATTGTACAGCACGAAACATTTGCTCCAATTTTATACATCATGAAGTATTCTGGCGATGTTGAAAATGCCATTGAACAACAAAATGGTGTGGCGCAAGGTTTATCTTCTGCGATTATGACGAATGAAATGAAGGAAGCAGAAAAGTTCTTGTCTTATGCAGGTTCGGATTGTGGTATTGCCAATGTGAATATCGGAACTTCTGGTGCTGAGATTGGTGGTGCCTTTGGAGGCGAAAAAGAAACAGGTGGTGGACGCGAGTCTGGATCTGATGCTTGGAAAGTATATATGAGAAGACAAACCAATACGGTTAACTATTCTGATGAATTACCATTAGCACAAGGGATTAAATTTGATTTGTAAAGTAAAGATTAAGTTTTTAAAATATTATGAAGCCATATCGAAAGATGTGGCTTTTTTTTAACGTATCTCAAAGGAGTACATCAATACTGGGATTTTATGATTAATTTTTTAAATTTATTCTTTGTAAATCAAATTAAATCAGTGTATTATGAAAACAAAGTTATTTATTCTATTAGTCTTATTTGTTTCTATATACTCTTCTTGTGAAGAGCCAAATTTATCAAATGAGACCATAGACGGCTCAAGTGATTTATACGCGAAAAGCAATAAGTCATATGAGTTAAAGAAAAAATTTGCATTAGCGCTGCATGAAGCAATGACTAATAATGTAAAACTAAGACAATTTTTAAAAACTGAGGCTTTAAAAAAATTCAATGGAGACTATGATATTCTTTATAATTATGTAAGAGATAATAGTATTGGTAATTCAACCTTTAGGGATGTTTTAAAATCTTATTATGATGATGAGTCAGATTTAGTGGCGATTGAAGAAAACATTCCCACTCTAACTATTTTTATACCATCGCTTCCTAAAGGCTCGTTTTCGGCAGAAAACTGGGATGTCTCAATAGATGTTCCTTTGGTTGCCATCAGTTTGCTTGATAGTGACAAAACCCCTTTAATAAGTAGTAATTCTCAAAGTTATTTATTGGATCATAATGTTATTCCAGGTTTCCCTGTTGTGGTCGTAAAAGAAAATGAAAGAATAGCTGTACCCAGTCACCCTCAGTATAAATCCCTTACCACAACAGAATATTTGGCTAATAATGGTTATAAGTTTAAATTTAGCCATAATATTTTTAATTTTATCAATCCACCAATTGATATTGTTATAGATGGAACACCAGATTATATAGTAGATGCTTGGGAAGTGTATGGTGAGAACCAAAACTTGGGTTGGCATAGAGATTTTATTTACTATACCTTACAGCCAAGTGTCCCAAATGGACCATATATAAATGATTATAGTGAATTTTTAAGAGACTTTAAGATTGAGGGAACAGGAGAACAAGCTTTGGCTGCTATTGCAGATGTGTCTCCAGTGAATAATAATCTTGATGACCCAGAGCTAAAGGGCATTGTTGTGAATCCTAGTAACATTAATCAAGGTAGTTTTTGGACTGATGGATCTTTTGAGTTTGAGGTTAATATCAATTATGATACCGATACACCCATTTTAGAAAAAGGTTTTCCTGCCGATCCCGAAGATTTATTTGAAATTGAGTATCAAAAACATGGAGTTTTTTGGCTCGATTTTTACGTTGTAACTAATATAGAGACAAAAACTTACCGTCTGGATTTAGAGTTATTGCCATGGCAAATCCATAATGTAAGTAATCAATGGCAGTTAGAGTTTCAAGAAGTGGATTTAACTGTAGAAGAAACAACTGAAGAGACCTATACTTCAAAATACAATACCAATTTTGGTTTCGAATCTAATGAACTATGGAAATTTGGTTTGGAATTGGGAGGCAGTTCTGAAACTACGCAAACTAGTCAAAAAACTAGAAAATATAAACTTGAGAGCAATGATTTGAATCAATCTATAGTTAAGTTTGAGGATAACGTGATTATAGATGAAAACGAACTAGGTCTTTTTCATTTTAACTATCAATGGTACGATTTGAGAAGATACACAACTGGAGAATGTTCATTTTCGCTAATTCCTTTAAAAGTACAATAAAATGAGTATTATGAAAAAATTAACTTTAATATTATTTTTATGTTTATCCATTTCATGCGCTAAAGATGATGAGGAAAAACCTGAAAACCAAGCCTATTTAGATCAATTGTTAGGGCGCTATCAACTCAAAGCAGCCTATCTTGAAAACCCTATTGATTTGAATGGTGATGGTATAGCAGGAACCGATCTTTTTCAAGAGGTTGAATATTGTAATATGTCTAAGCATTTAGAGTCCTACTGGTGTACTATAGTTTACAGAAATATCCAATATATAGATTTTAACATACCTTATTCTGATCATTATAATAATTATCAAGAGTATTCTAATTGCTTAAGGCATAATGATGTTCGTAGGGAATTAAACATCAATTCACAAAATGAAAGTGTTGCGTTGGTGCCAAATGAATATAGAGAAGACTTTATGTTAACATACCAAGCCAAGCTCATAGATTTTATATGGGAAGACAGAATAGTGTATTTAACTTTAGAAAAAGAGTTTTATACTCCAAACGGAGAATGGGCAAGTGTTATTCTATATATGGAATATGAATGGGTTAGTAGCGCAACGTAAAAACAAATTTCAATTTTGTTTTTAATAGTGGTATTATCATTAATACAAGGCATTAAGTTTGACCTTTAAGCTAAGGTTAAATTTTATAAATATTATGAAGCCATATCGAAAGATGTGGCTTTATTTTTTTAACATTGTAAGATGCAACCTTTTCTTACAAATTGTATCTACTTAAAAACCAATCTATTTCATGTTATGAAACTACTAATTAGATTCTTTTTATCGTGCTGTGTGCTTTTAACAGTGGTGAGTTGCGAGGTTCACCTAGAAGACGACACTAGGGTTTTGGTTGAAGGGACAATTATAGATCAAAACAATTCACCTGTTTCAAATGCAAAAATTAGTGTTCAAACTAGAAGGAGTAGTTACAGCGAAGGAGAGAATCAGTATGTTTTAGGAGAAGGCTACAGTAATTCTGATGGTGCTTTCTCTGTTATTTCACTATATGATGGAGATGAAGATTTTGCTATTGAAATTGATGGCGGTGATAAGTATAGTACTTATGTTTATAAAACCAACACTATAAATTATACACCCACAGATTTAACTTTCGATCTGGAAACAGTAAGCTTAAAAAAAACAGCCACCTTTAATTATAATATGGTTAAAACAAGTGGAGAATCCAATACGCTTAGATATAGTTTTAAATATGTTGAAGGTTTTTGTTTAGAGTATTATGAAGGTGCAACACTTAATGAATATCAAAGTTCGTGTTATCAAGAGCGTGTGATAGGCCAATTGCTCAATGATAATAACCCTGATAATGAATGGTCATTTAGGCTTCCATTGGGCGAAGTGATTGAGTTTACATACTCTATAAATGACGAACCTGAAATAACGGAATTAATCACTATTAATCAAGATAGCTATGACTTTACGTTTACTTATTAATACGAGCTTAGTTATTAGTTTGCTTTTGTGTGCTTCAGTTGGTTTTGCACAAGACAATCTTAACGAAAGTGAATCACAATCCGAGTCTAGCAGCACGTTTTTCGATTCAGAGGATCGTCAACGCTTTTTTGCTATGACCATAGGAGGTCATAAACCTTTTACAAGTGGTGACAACTTTATGGGAGAAGGTCTAAGGGGAAAGTCAGGCATAGATTTTAAAGTTCAAATGTATGTGTATAAGCATTTTTTTATAGGATTGGCAACAGGATCCAGCTATTTTGATGTAAAAAACCAAGAGCTTTTAGGAAGTTATAGAACATCTAGAATTGCTGAAAATTATGTTTATTTAGGTTACGAATTTCTACCAGCTGAAAACTTTAGACTAGGTCTTAATATTGCTGTAGATGGTGATTTGAATTATAAAAATTCAGGATTTAGCACGTCTGATATTGCAGAACAACATGATTCTGCCAGGTTAAATCGCTATGGCTTATATCTTCATTATGAGTTGGCGAAACATTTTATGATCTATTTCGATTATGCGTATAATGTGAGCAAAACAAATATTGATGCACCATCGCAATTAGAAGATTTCTTTAGAAAAGGAAAATATAGCACCATAGGTATCGGTCTCGTTTTTACTATTGGAAGTCGTGATTTAATATCTCGATTTTTGAATTAATGTATAAGCTAAAAAACGACTTAAAGAATAATAAGTAATAATAACCGTTTCTATTTGAGGCGGTTTTTTTTTGAATTAAACCAATTGCAAATTATTGAGTCTTAAATATATGACACAGCAAGAACTTCAGCATTTATATTGGCGCGCTGGTTTCGGAATTAATCCGAATAGACAGACCTCTATGCCTAAAAACAGAGCACAAGTAGTTGAAGATTTGTTTGTCGATTCTCAAGCTTATACACCTATTGACATTGATTTATCCTATTTGCATGGTATTAAGCCCATTGATTTAAAAACCTTTCCAGAATTAGCAGAAGAAATTCGCAAAAAAGGAGTAAAGAAAATTTTAGAGCTCAATGGTGCTTGGGTAAAACGATTAATGAATCCAAATGAATTACTCCGAGAACGGATGACGTTGCTTTGGGCCAACCATTTTGTATGCAGAGAGCGAAATCCTTTGTACGTCCAACAATACAATAATACGCTTCGATACTTTGCCTTAGGAGATTTTAAAGCTTTTGTAAAAGCCATTTCTAAAGAAGCAGCAATGCTGAGGTATTTAAACGGAAAACAAAATAGGAAAAATAGACCTAACGAAAATTTTGCACGCGAGTTAATGGAGCTGTTTACACTTGGAGAAGGTGAATATTCTGAAAAAGATATTAAAGAAAGTGCACGGGCTTTTACAGGATATAGTCACGATTTTGAAGGCAATTTTATTTTTAGAAAGTTGCAACATGACTATGAATCAAAATTATTTTTTAACAGGATAGGAAAACATGATGGTGACGATATTATAGATATCATATTAGCAGAAAAGCAATGTGCACAGTTTATTTCAGATAAAATCTACCGCTATTTTGTAAACCCAAAACCAAATAAAAAACATATCGACGCTATGACTGAGGTGTTTTTTAAAGATTATAATATTGAAAACTTAATGCGTTTTGTGTTTCTTTCTGATTGGTTTTATGATGAGGAAAATATTGGTACAAAAATAAAATCGCCTATAGATTATGTGGTTGGCATGGCAAAAACCGTTCCTGTGACATTTGAAAAGGAAAAGGATCTACTTAAAATTCAAAAACTCTTAGGTCAAACCTTATTAGATCCTCCAAATGTAGCTGGTTGGAAAGGTGATAAAGCATGGATTGATGCCAATACCATAATGATTCGCTTAAAATTGCCTTCTGTAGTATTGAATAGTGGGTTTATCGCATTTGATGAAAAGGATGAATTTAGGAAGCAATTCTTCAAGAATACTAAGAGAAAACGACCGTTTAAAACGGTTCCGAAATGGGATGTTTTTGAAGAGCATTTTAAATTGACCAAAACAGAACAACTTCAAGACCATATCATCCAAGGGAAGATTAATAAAGGCACTTTAGATTATTTAAAAATACTTAATAAATCTTCAAAACAAGCGTATTGTATTCAGCTCATGTCAATACCAGAATATCAAATGTGTTAATTATGGACAGACGAAAATTTATTAAAAATTCAGCCTTAGCAAGCAGCTTGTTTTTTGTTCCAAATTTTGTGAAAACGTTTGAGACTGTCGCATCAGAACGCTTGGGTTATAAACGCTTAGTTATTGTGCAATTGGCTGGTGGAAATGATGGCTTAAATACTATAATTCCACATAATAACGATTTATATTACAATGCAAGACCGCGATTAGCAATTTCGAAAGACCTTATAAAACTGACTGACGATTTGGGTTTTCATCCTAGTTTAAGCCCGTTAAGACCATTGTTTGATAATGGCGAATTATCTATCATTAATAACGTTGGTTATCCAAATCCGGTTCGTTCACATTTTAGATCTATGGATATTTGGCAAACTGCAAGTGGATCGGACGAATATTTGCAAAGTGGTTGGATAGGTCGTTATTTAGATCAGTATGGCAAACAACCCTACAATGCTATGGAAATGGATGAGCAACTTAGTTTAGCGATGAAGGGCGAACACCTTAATGGCATTGCAACTAACGATTATAAAGTACTTTACAACACGGCAAAAGATCCTTATTTTAAAAATGTCATTAACCACTATAATGACGCTCATTTAAGTGAGCATAATTTGGGCTATTTGTACCAAACAATGATTGAAGCCAAATCGTCTGCTAATTATATTTTTGAAAACACCAAGGTAAAGCCATCGCATAAAATATATCCTCAAAATAAATTTGCAAAACAACTTAAAAATGTTGCCCAATTCATTAATTCCGGATTAGACACTAAGGTGTTTTATACCTCTTTAAGTGGATTTGATACGCATGCGAACCAAATAAACAAACAAGCGCGATTATTAACGCACTATTCAGAGAGTGTATCGGCTTTTGTGCAAGATTTAAAACAAAACGACACTTTTAAAGATACGCTGATTTTAACCTTTTCGGAATTTGGAAGACGTGTAAAACAAAACGCAGCAAACGGAACAGATCATGGTTCTGCTAATAATGTTTTTGTTATTGGGAAAAACTTGAAGACAGCCGGATTTTATAATAAACTTGCCAGTTTGAGTGATTTAGATGCGAATGGTGATTTAAAATACAGTATAGATTTTAGATCCGTTTATGCTACAATTCTTTCGCAATGGATGGAGGTGTCTGCTGAAGGTATTATCCCTAACCAACAAAAACTATTAGATTTTATTTAAAAGCATAAAAAAAACCTTGTTCCAATTTTTAGCACATGGCTTTAGAGAAACAAGGTTTGGTAATTGATTAATAGCACTACAAATATGGTTAATATTTTGCTCGATTTACAATATATATGATGAATGGTCGAAAAAAATGTATAATCAGTAGCAATTATTATGTGTTATCGATAAAGTGTGTTAAAATACGGATGAAAATCTAATATTATCGATTAAATAATAATTTAAAATATAATAATGCTTAATCTGCTTTTTCAATTGGATTCATAGTATAACTGCCTATCTCTTAAAATGCAATATGGTATCTTCACCAGCCAAAACAAGACTATTACTTGTTACAGAAATTATTTCTAATTGCTGTGTGTAGTCGTTGTCATCCACTACTGTCATGTACTGATTGTTTTCATCTATTTCATAGGTTAAATTATTAACATTCATCAATTGACATTCGTCGTTGTAAAGGTTAAAAGATTTTACTTCTATGGTCCCGTCATCAAAGATATGAAGCGAGTTGTTTTGTTTACAGTCACTAAGTATCACTTCGGCTGGTGGTGTTGCGTTCGGATCCTCCATTTTGTAATAATACCATTTTTGTATTATAAGTTCTGTTACTGTAGGCTCATTAATGCTGTCATCATCACTTGAGCACGCTGCTAACGGCACAATTAAAAGTGCTACTAAAACTAATTTGTAATTTTTGAAGAGTGATTTCATTTTTTTTTGTTTTTAAGTTTATATAATATTATTTGAACAAGTCAACACATGTTCGTTTCTTAAAAAAACCAAAAGAATATTAGTGCTAAAAGCGTAATCAAAGCTTACTTAACAAAATGAATAATTAAGCATTGCCGTTTGGTAGGAAATTAGCATTGATAGTTTTGGTTTCTAAAGTCAAACTTAGTAAATGATTGATACTTAGGAGTAAGATATGTGTGAAGGTGCTATTTTTTTGTATAAATAGCGCTATTTAATTGTATTTGACTTTTCTAAGAATTCGTATAGTTTCTTTGTAAGAGTTATATAAATTAATTCCGTGTTTTTTTATATAAGGTTTTGCTTGCTCCAGTTGCGGTAAGGCATCATCAAATCCATTAAGAAAACAAATAAGGTAACTTGCGGCCAAATTTTTAAGATCCTCAAGTTCAATTTGAGATAGTTTACGTTTGTTTTTAAGTTTTTCTAAAATAGCGTTATTGGTGTTGTATATGTGGTGCAATACTTTTTTGTCGAACTGAGGTGGTTCAAAAATGAGGTTGGCTTCGATAGTGTAATTAGCACTATCGTTAAACCGTATCATTTTTTCTTCGAGTTTGTAGTATTTATAAGAATTATATAATCCAAGTCTTACATACTCAATTATTTTAAAGGAGTCTTCTGTATAGGAAATGGCTACGTCATCTAAAGCGGAATAAAATAAGAGAACCTGTTCGTTTATGAGTTTTATATCTACTCTAGAAAAGAAGACTTTATCTTTAACTTGTTTTTTGGCACCCGACCAACATAAAACAAAGTATTCTTTAAAAACTTTGTACTGTGGATTAAAGTCTTGTCGTTTATTCATAAAATCGAAAACACCATCTAAAGTCAATTCAATATTATTTTGGGCATGGTTTTCTATGGCAGCAACAATTTTAGAATTGACGTCTTTTATTTCAATATCAAACACTTTAGGCATACTTATACTGCCATCTCTAAAAAACACGGATCCACCGTAATATTTCCAAATATTTTTCTTGAGTGATGTTATACTATCAATAGGTCTTATGGTAACTAAACCTACAACTTTATGTTCTGGTAAATGCGGAAATGGGATGTTTTCATATTGTATTATTGGAGGGTTTTGAAGGTAGGCATTTATAAGGTTCTGAATTTTACTATCATCAAAAAAATCGACACCTACAATAGTGTTGTCTTTGTCTTCTGCACCAATAACGATGTATGAATTATTTTTAGGGTTGCTATTGGATAGTGCGCAGATATGTTTTAGAAACTTAGCTTTCCCTTCTTTTTGACTAATATTGATTTTTCGTTTTTTGTCATAAAAGCTGTTCTCATCATTGTGAGCAAGTAAATTTTTTATGAGTAGTCTTTTGTTAATCAAGGCCTATTGGCTATTAATTATTGTTATTATTTATTAGGACTTAATCGAACTTAGGCCCTTTTCGATTAGATTTTTTTAAATAATTCATAAATTTTGAAAGCTGCTCAATTAGGTTGTCGGCTTTTGAATTAAGCTCTGTGTATAATTTGACAGAAATATGATTTCTGTTTTTTGCACGCAATAATTGTGATTTGGTTTCTGCACAAGAACCTCGTGAGAAACTTAAAAACATAATAAATTCTTTATTTCCACCTCTACCAAATCCTTCAGCGATATTATCCATAATTGAACCAGAAGAACCATTAATTTGCTCTCTCAATTTATAGTCTTTTTGTAAAGGTGTATTTGTAATGATATCCCAAATATCATCACAAAATACTGTAGCATTTTTGTAAACTTCTAAATCTTCAAATGAACGATAATGTGCCATGGTGTAGCAATAAAAAATAATTAATGAGAATAAATAATATTTAACAGCAGTAAAGAAACTATAAAGATTTCTTTACTGTTGTTGAATTAGCCTGAGCTGTACAAAACATCAATACATCTGCAATATTCACATGAGCAGGTCGAGACACGGCAAAATAAATGACCTCCGCAACATCTTCCGCTTGCAACGCTTTATAACCTTTATAGACATTATCTGCTGCTGCATCTCCTTTAAATCTTACCTCGGAAAATTCAGTTTCTACCAAACCAGGATTTATAGCGCCCACTTTAATTCCGAAGGGATTTAAATCAATGCGCATGCCTTCTGTAATGGCTAAAACGGCATGTTTACTGCCGCAATAGACGTTTCCATTGGGATAAACTTCTTTTCCTGCAGAAGAGCCAATATTAATTATTTGTCCAGATTTGCGCTCTGTCATTCCGGGAATAATGGCTTTACTCACATAGAGCAACCCTTTTACATTAATATCCATCATGGCATCCCAATCGTCTAAACTTCCATTTTGAATTGGGTCTAAACCATGTGCATTTCCAGCATTATTAATGAGAATGTCGATGTTCTGAAATTCTTTTGGCAAGGAAGCAATAGCTTTAAATGTTTGATCTCTATCGCGTACATCAAAATTTAAGGTGTAAACGTCAGTCACTTCAGATAACGCATGTTGTACACTATCTAAGCGTTCTTGCCTGCGTCCACATAATACTAAGTTAATGCCGTGTTTTGCAAATTCGTGAGCAGTCGCTCTGCCAATGCCACTTGTTGCGCCTGTGATTAGGGCTGTTTTTTTCATACGTCTGTCATTCCTGCGAGGCAGGAATCTAATTTTGGTTGAATGTTATGTTTTTAAAATCATGAGAGTTCTACGTTCGGAAGAATCAGTTAAGGTACCGTACAGCCCTGCGCAGCTTCCAAGATCAAAAACCAATCTTCAAGCTCCAAATTAATTTTTGTTGCCTCAACGGCAAGTTTTAATCGCTCTTTGGTGGTTGTTCCTACAACCGGATGAATTTGAGATGGATGTTTCATAATCCAAGCCAATAACAATTGGTCTTTTGTGGCATTATATTTATCCGTCAATGCGCCAAGCTGTTTGTGTACGCGTCTAGTTTGTTGATTATCGTCTTTAAATACGGAACCTAAAGGTGACCAAGCCATTGGTTTAATACCGCAAGTTTGCATGTAATCTAAGGTGCCATTGTGCATTGCTGAATGTTCGGTTAGCGAAAATTCTATCTGATTAACATCAATATCCACTCGTAAGCCAATCATTTCCATTTGCGATGGTGTAAAATTAGATACGCCAAAATCTCTAATCTTACCGTCTTTTTTTAGAATCGTAATCGCTTCAGCAATCTCTTCAGCAACCATTAATGGACTCGGTCTATGTAATAACAAGACATCTAAATATTCGGTTTCGAAATGTTTTAGCGATTCTTCAACAGACCAAATAATATAATCCTTATTGTAGTCATAGTGTTTAACGGTATTGTTTCGGCCGCCAAATTGTTCTTGAATACCACATTTTGATATCAATTGAATGTCTTCACGTTTAATATCTGAGTCTTTAAATGCCTTACCAAAGTCGGTTTCCGTGGTATAAGCACCGTAAATATCGGCATGGTCAAAAGTGGTAATGTGATTAGAAATGCAGAAGTTTATTAAAGATTGCATTTCTTTTTTTGAGAGTTGTTTTCCCCAGCTTCCCCAGGTCATAGTACCTGCAATTAATCGAGAATATTTCACTTTATTTTCAGTTTATATGGATTTTTTTGCAATTCATGCATAAAAATAGTCAAAACATAACGATTACGGTATCATTGAACTGTATTTATTCAACAACCCAAATCATGAAGCATTTACACATTTTAAAAATAGTTACTTTCGCATGTATTGTCTTACTGTGCACTACTAGCTGTTCAAAAGAAGAGTTAAATAACGATGAACATTTGGCAGGAGTTTCAGTGAGTCTAAAAAGCGCGACAAAGAATCTCAATCCCGTTTTCTTAGATATTGAAGCTATTGAAGTGAGAGTAAAAGAAGATGTAGATGTGCCAAGTGCATGGGTGAGCTTAGATCTTATGGATGCTGGTATTCATAACGTCAGTGGTTTAAATAATGATTCTGAGTTGCTTTTAGTAGATCATTTTGAGATAAAACCAGTGCATATTTTTGAAATTAGACTTGTTCTTGGTGACAATAATTTTATGGATATAAATGAAGTTTTAGTTAGTTTAGATATTAAAGAAAAAGGAAATGCAACTCCTTCTAACTTAGTGACATCAGAATTAGAAAGAAATCACCTTTACGATATAAGTATAAACCTAGATATCGATGAATCTATATGGTTTGATGATAATGAAAGCATGATGATTTTAAACCCAAAAATATATACAGAAATAAGACAATTTGAATATTAGTTATCCTAATCCATGATTAATACATATAAAAAGAGTAATACTTCGGTGTTACTCTTTCTTTTTTTTAACCAATTGTTAACAGCAACTAAGAAAAAAATTTAACACTTTGCATCCTCTAAAAATTACGAAACCATTTGTTGGAGTTATTTCAGAAATGGTATATAATATAGTTTTGATCTTAAATCCTTAAATAATGGAAGAAACGAGTACAGTTGATATTAAATCAATTAATGAAAAGATAGAAAAAGAAAGTGCATTTGTAGATTTACTAACCTTTGAAATGAATAAGGTAATTGTAGGACAAAAGCATATGGTAGAGCGGTTACTCATCGGTTTATTAGGTCAAGGTCATATTTTATTAGAAGGTGTTCCCGGTTTAGCAAAAACATTGGCAATTAATACGCTTTCTAAAGCAATTGATGCAACATTTAGTAGAATTCAGTTTACACCAGATTTATTACCTGCAGATGTGGTTGGTACATTAATTTTTAATATGAAGGAGAATGACTTCACTATTAAAAAAGGTCCAATCTTCGCCAATTTTGTTTTAGCAGATGAGATTAACAGAGCACCTGCAAAAGTGCAATCGGCTTTACTTGAAGCTATGCAAGAAAAACAAGTTACTATTGGCGACGAAACCTTTGGTTTAGTTAAACCATTCTTAGTGATGGCAACTATGAATCCGGTTGAACAAGAAGGAACATATCCTTTGCCAGAAGCGCAAGTGGATCGTTTTATGCTAAAAACAGTAATAGATTATCCAACCATAGATGATGAGCAACAAATAGTAAGAGCTAACTTAAAAGGCGCTTACGAAAAAGTAAATCCTGTGGTGTCTATCGCTCAGATTCTAAGTGCTCAAAATGCCGTTAGAGAGGTTTATATGGATGAGAAAATTGAAAAATATATCCTCGATATTATTTTCGCTACACGTTATCCTGAAAAATATAAACTAGGAGATTTAAAACCATTAATTTCTTTTGGAGCGTCTCCTCGTGGTAGTATTAATTTAGCGACTGCTGCTAAATGTTATGCCTTTATTAAACGAAGAGGTTATGTTATTCCAGAAGATGTACGTGCAATAGTGCATGATGTCTTACGTCACAGAATTGGAATCACCTACGAAGCTGAAGCAGAAAATATCACTTCTGAGGATATTATCAATAAGATTGTAAACGAGATCGAAGTACCATAAATAGTGGTCAGTAAATCAGTATTCAGTTGGCAGTGGCTAACTCTAATGCTGATTTATATGTAACTGCTAACTGAAGACTGCTCACTGCAAACTGAAAAAATGGATACTAAAGAACTTCTAAAAAAAGTACGAAAAATAGAGATTAAGACACGGCGATTGTCTGATCATATATTTGGAGGAGAATACCATTCTACCTTTAAGGGTCGTGGTATGACGTTTTCTGAAGTGCGCCAATATCAGTTTGGTGATGATGTAAGAAATATAGATTGGAATGTTACGGCAAGAACCAATGAACCTCACATAAAAGTTTTTGAAGAAGAACGAGAGCTTACCATGATGCTTATGGTAGATGTGTCTGGTAGTGAGTTGTTTGGAACACAGAATCAGTTTAAAGATGAAATCGTTACAGAAATCGCAGCAACCTTAGCGTTTTCGGCCACTCAGAATAACGATAAAATAGGACTCATTTTATTTTCAGATCAAATAGAACTTTATATTCCGCCTAAGAAAGGGCGCTCGCATGTCCTTAGAATTATTAGAGAGCTGCTAGAGTTTCAACCAAAAAGTAAACAAACAAACGTTGCGGAAGCGTTTAAGTTTTTGTCTAATGTAATGAAAAAGAAAGCGATTGTTTTTGTAATGTCAGATTTTGTGGCAGACGATTACAAGCAAAATCTAAAAATAGCAGCAGGCAGACACGATATTACAGGTATAAGAATTTACGATAAACACGAAGCTGAAATTCCAAACATAGGCATGGTGCAAATGGAAGATGAAGAAACGGGAGAAGTGATGTTAGTAAACACAGCATCTAAAAAAGTAAGACTTAATTATAGCAAATTTTATAACGAAAAAGTAAGCTACTATAAAGACAGTTTTGCAAAATCTGGAGCCGGAACTATAGATTGTAGAGTAGATGAAAGCTATGTAAAGAAGCTCTTAGGCTATTTTAAAAGAAGATGACGATAAGCTCAAAGCTAGAAGTGTGAAGCATGAAGGAGTATAAAGTGAAAAGTATAAAGTAAGAAACGCAAAGTGAAAAGTTTAAAATATATAAGTAACATATTAGTGAAAAATAAGAACGTATCTGTCTTCCATCCTCGGTCTTCAGTCTTCGGTCTATTTTCTATTTTCTTATTTCTTATTTCTTTTTCCGCTTCTGCCCAAGTTTCAACAGAAATAGATACCACTAAAATTAGAGTTGGTGAACAAATCAACTATAAAATTAATGTCGAAGCAGATTCGTTAGCGTTAGTTGTATTTCCAGAAGGTCAAACCTTTATGCCTTTAGAAAATGTTGAAGCCTTAAAAATAGATACAACAAAACTTGAAGCAAATTTCCGATTATCAAGAATTTATAAACTAACACAATTCGATTCTGGAGCATACACTATTCCAAGACAAAAAATTATAATTGGTGAGCAACCGTTTTTTACAGATTCTTTAAGCGTTGAAGTAAGCACTGTTGAGGTTGATACCACAAAACAGAAACTCTACGATATTAAACCTATCATCGAAGTAGAAGAACCCGGAAGTGATTGGTGGAAATGGGTTTTAATAGCCTTATTAGCCATTGCGTTGGTAGCTTTTTTACTGTATTGGTTTATTTGGAGAACTAAACCATTAACAGAGGAAGAGGAAATCGCTTTGTTACCACCTTACGATCGTGCAAAATTGGCATTACAGAAATTAGATGAAAGTCAGTTGTTAATACGTTCAGAAGTCAAAGAGTATTATTCAGAATTGACCTTTATTATTAGAAAATATTTAGATGAAAAAGTCTATGATCGTGCATTAGAAAGTACAACATCAGAACTTGTTTCAAGGTTAAATTTATTGAAAGAAGGCAATCAAATTCCGCTGTCAAAAGAAACAATTCAGCATATTGAATCTATTTTAAAACGTGCCGATTTGGTAAAGTTTGCGAAGTCTGCACCAGATACAGCACTTGCAGAAATGGATAAGTCTACAATAGATAAAGCCATTGATCATGTTAAAGTAAGCTTACCAGAACCTTCTGAAGAAGAAAAATTATTAGACCAAAAATATAAAGAAGCACAAGAGCGTAAAAAGAAGCGCAGAAAAATCTGGATTACCGTTGGTATTTCATTATTTCTAATCATCGCAACTTTTGTCGGTTTTGGTATAAAATATGGATTCGGATACGTAAAAGACACCATAATTGGTCATGAAAGTAAAGAGCTTTTAGAAGGCAAATGGGTTAAAAGTGCTTATGGTTTTCCACCCGTTTGGATTGAGACACCTAAAGTTTTAAAACGTGTAGACCCTCAACTTCCGGAAGAAGCACAAGGGAAACTCAATATGACTACTTTTGCCTATGGAACCATGTTCGATGCCTTTAGTGTGGTTATAAATACAACGACGGTAAACGAGCCAAAACAAGCACAACAAGCGCAACAAGGACAGAATACAGATGAGCCAACTTTTGATTTGTTAGAAGTGTCTAAAGAAACCATAAAAAGTTTTGAAGAAGAAGGAGCTTCCAATATTGTCGTTAAGACCGATAAATTTATTACACCTAATAATGCCGAAGGGCTAAAAACATTTGGCACCGCAGATTTTAAAGCGCCAGGAACAGATAATGTTATAAATGCAGAGTATACTTTATTATGTTTTGCTAATGAAAACGTTTTACAACAGATTATAATTACATGGTCTAAAGACGATGATTATGCAGATGAAATGATTGAAAGGATAACAGACTCTATAGAATTGAAAGCTGAAGAGACTGAAGAAGAGAAAGAATAATGTTAGAGAATATAGAATTTTTAAATAAAGAGTTTTTCTGGGTATTGCTGCTTTTACCAATAGCCATAGTTTGGTATGTTTTAAAACATAGCAAGCAGACTGCTGAATTAAAAATGTCGAGTATTAAAGGATTTAAAGGGGCATCGACATTTTGGTCTAAATTTAAACACCTTCTTTTTGCATTGCGATTAATTGCCTTAGCACTTTTAATCACGGCATTAGCAAGACCAAGAACTGTAGATGTATCTACAAAAACAAAAACCACTAGCGGAATTGATATTGTGATGGCCATTGACGTATCGGCAAGTATGTTGGCAAAAGATTTACGTCCTAATCGATTAGATGCATTAAAAGAAGTCGCTGCAGATTTTATTGATGGTCGCCCAAATGATAGAATCGGTTTAGTAGAGTATGCTGGTGAAGCTTATACTAAAACACCTATAACAAGTGATAAATCTATTGTAAAACGATCGTTGAGAGATATTAATTACAATTCTATTATTGAAGGTGGAACAGCCATTGGTATGGGTTTAGCCACGTCTGTTAATCGATTAAAAGACAGTAGAGCTAAGAGTAAGGTTATTATTTTACTTACAGATGGTGTTAATAATTCAGGATTTATAGACCCAAAAATTGCGAGCGAATTGGCGGTTGAATATGGTATTAAAGTGTATACCATTGGTTTAGGAACAAATGGCATGGCATTGTCGCCAATTGGTTTTAATTCTAATGGAACCTTTAGATATGGAAGAATGCAAGTGGAAATTGATGAAGCCTTATTAAAAGAAATTGCAGAAGAAACAGGAGGAGAGTATTTTAGAGCAACAAATAATGATAAGTTAGCACAAATCTATGACGAAATCAATAAGCTTGAAAAAACGGAAATAGAAGAAACAAAATATTATAATTACGATGAAAAATACAGGCCATTAGTGCTATTGGCAGGATTATTATTATTGATAGAATTAATATTGCGACACACAAAATTTAGAAGCTTTGTTTAGACTCGATGAAAGTATATGGTTTTGGACGTTACTGGTAATTCCGGTAATCATTTTACTGTTTGTAGCGCTGCAACTGTGGAGACGTTCTGCACAGAAAAAATTTGCAGACTCTGCGTTGTTAAAGCGTTTAAGTCCTAATCAATCACTATTTAAAAGTGTATTAAAAGTATTAGTGCTTTGCACAGCTTTTGCGTGTTTGTCGTTGGCATTGGTTAACCCAAAAATTGGTACCAAATTAGAAACCGTTCGTAGTGAAGGCGTAGATGTTGTCTTTGCGGTAGATGTTTCTAAAAGTATGTTAGCCGAAGATATTGCGCCAAACCGATTAGATAAATCGAAACAGTTAGTTACACAAATTGTAAATAGTTTGGTGAGCGACCGTGTTGGGATTATTGCGTATGCTGGTAAAGCATTTCCGCAATTGCCAATTACAACAGATCATGCTTCTGCAAAAATGTTTTTGCAAAATATGAATACTGATATGATGTCTTCGCAAGGCACAGCCATCAGTGAAGCCATTCAGCTGTCTAAAACCTATTTTGATAACGAAGATCAAGCCAATCGTGTGTTAATCATTATTTCAGATGGTGAAGATCATGATGGAGAAGCTTTAAATGTAGCAGAAGAAGCGGCAGAGCAAGGGATAAGAATATTAACCGTTGGTGTAGGTGATGTCAAAGGAGGTCCAATCCCTATAAAACGTAATGGAGTTGTTCTCAACTACAAAAAGGATAACCAAGGTGAAACGGTAATTACACGTTTAGACGAAACTACTTTAAAAGAGATTGCTTCAGAAGCCAACGGAGTTTATATCAATGGAAAAAATACAGCAGATGTTGTAAATACTATAAAAGATGAATTAGATAAAATGGATAAGCAAGAATTTGAATCGAAGCAAATCGCAGATTTTAAAGATCAATTTCAGTGGTTTTTGGCATTCGGAATTCTACTATTATTCATAGATATCTTCTTTTTAGAACGGAAAACAGCTTGGTTAAAGAAACTTAACCTGTTTAATGAGAATTTTTAAATTTTCTTTAACGCTAAGTCTGATAGGGCTTTAGTAATTTAGAGGTCGTTTTCATAATTAACACACACCTATGAAGTTTTATATTTTACTCATAACATGTTTAGTTGGAAGTTTTGGGTTTTCTCAAGACCTCAGTAAGGAGCAATTAAAAGCCGACAAAAACGCGACAAATTTAGTTTATAAAGCGAATGAATTGGTCAGTGAAGACAATTTCGTTGGGGCTGAAATGGAATATAGAAAAGCCATTTCTGAAGCACCAACCAAAG
Source organism: Winogradskyella marina (assembly GCF_015645385.1). GTDB lineage: Bacteria > Bacteroidota > Bacteroidia > Flavobacteriales > Flavobacteriaceae > Winogradskyella > Winogradskyella marina. Next base: position 43,887 of record NZ_JADOET010000017.1, on the reverse strand, counting down.
CTACAGGAGCTTATAATTTAGCACATACTTATTATAAAAAAGGAAGCTTTAATGAAGCCTTATACAGAAGCCAAGAAGCAGCAAATAATGCCACTACAAAAGATGAAAAGCATAGAGCATTTCATAATATTGGTAATATCTTAATGCAAAATGAGCAATGTAAAGAAGCCGTTGAAGCTTATAAGAATGCATTGAGAAACAATCCGTTTGATGAAGAATCGCGTTATAATTTTGCCTTAGCAAAAGAATGTGCCGACCAACAACAGCAAGATGGTGGAGGTGAAGATAATAAAGAAGACGAAAACAAAGATAACGAACAGAACAAGGAAGACGAGCAAAAGAAGGACGACGAAAACAAGGACGAAAACGAAAATAAAGACGACCAAGATAAGAAGGACGAAGGCGATCAGGATAAAAAAGATGGTGACCAGGATAAGGATGAAGACGGAAAGCCAAAAGACGACAAAAAGGACGATGGAAAAGGTAAGGAAGACAACAAGGACAACAACCAACAGCCTAAGCCAAAACCAGGTCAAATGTCGCCTCAGCAGATAAAGAATATTTTAGAAGCGATGCAAAATCAGGAACAAAAGGTGCAAGAAAAAATGAATGCTGAGAAACAAAAAGGCGCTAAAGTAAAAACGGATAAGGATTGGTAAACGCTTAAAGTCATTACATATGAATTTATTAAAAAACGGATTTATAATTTTCTTAATGCTTGTAATGAGCATGACTTTTGCGCAAACTAAACCTGTTACAAATTCAAGTACGGAGAATGTATTAATTTCTAAGTTCGATCAAGGTGTTCATGTGGTAGCAGAAGCTTCTAATTCTACTATAAAACTCAAAGACAGCTTAAGTATAAGTTTTAAACTGTACGTATCTCATGATATAGGTATTTCTAATTATGAAGAGCAAAACGACTTAACAACAGAAGATTTTGAAGTTGAAAATATTAAGCTTTCTAATTTTAATGTAGAAAATGAGATTTTAAATAAGGAAAAGTACCGACTCGTGGTGTTTAAGACCTCTGTACTAAAGCCAAAACAGAAAGGCACATTTGTTTTAGAGGGCTTAAATTTAAATGTTACTGCTAACATTCCTTCAACAGAAAATGATGAGTTTGGCAGATTTATTATGGAAAAAGTAAATAGAACAATTAAAACAAATAATGTTGTAATTAATGTTATCTAACGTTTAGGTAATAGCCTCAAAAAATGAATTTAATTAAAAACATATCAATATTATTTCTAATACTTGCTACAAGTATTGCTACTGCACAGGTAAAATTTGAAGCAAAAGTGAGCAAGAAGAAGTTAGGAATTAACGAGCGTTTGCGCATCGATTTTGAAATGAACCAAGATGGAGACAATTTTGTGCCACCTAGTTTCTCAGATTTTGATGTTGTTGGCGGACCAAATACTTCCGTAAGTCATCAGTACGTAAACGGTAAACGTTCTTTTAAAAAAACATATAGTTATTTTTTAGCACCAAAAAAACGTGGAAACTTTACTATAAAGCAGGCAACCATTGAGATAGAAGGTGACACATATAAAACATTTCCTATTACGGTTAATGTCACTGCAGCAGTAAGCAAACCTAACGGAAAAGCAGCGGCCTCAGATGTTGCTGCTGAAAATATACACTTAGTCGCAGAGGTGTCTAAGTCTAATCCGTATTTAAATGAAGCTATAACTGTAGTTTATAAATTATATGTTTCAAAACATACAGGTGTAAATAGTTGGAGAGAAAAAGATATTCCAAGATATAACGACTTCTGGAGTCAAAATATTGAAATTAAAGGTTTTCCTGTTCACGTTGGAGAGTATAAAGGAGAAGAGTATAGATATGTAATTCTAAGAAAGACGGTACTTTATCCTCAAAAAATCGGAGCTCTAAAATTAGAGCCTTTAGTAATGGATGTTACTGTAGAAGTACCATCAGAACGTACGGATATTTTTGGTAGATCATTATTAACTCGAGTGCCTAGAGTAGTTACAGCGGGTAGTAGAACAATTAATGTTAAGGCATTGCCAGAAGAAGGGAAACCATCAGACTTTAAAGGAGCCGTTGGGAATTATGATTTTAAAGTATCAACGACCAAATCACAGTTGAATGCTACAGAATCGCTTCAAGCAAAAATAGAAGTTTCAGGTAAAGGGAATTTAAAACTGTTTGAATTGCCAAAACTTACCGTTCCAAGTTCATTAGAAGTTTACGAACCAGAACACCAAGAAAATATTCGTACCAATATCACTGGTATGCAAGGTAAAATTTCGGATACGTACACTATTGTACCACAGTATAAAGGGAAGTATCCTGTACCCAATATATCATTTTCTTATTTTGATTTAGCGACCGAAAGCTATAAGCGTATTACTTCAGATGACATTGTTATAGATGTTTTAGAAGGGCCAACAGCAGCTGTAACTAATGAAGAAGCTACGACGGCAGATACTAAACAGACTGTTAATACTAATACCAATACATTTGCATTTATAAAAACCAATTCTAATTGGTTAAGCATACAGTCGGAGCCCTTTTTTAAGTCTACCGGGTTTTGGTCCTTGTTATTAGTCCCATTTTTAGCGATTCCGTTAGCTATTGTGGTAAGGCGTAAAAAAGATGCACGCGATGCAGATGTACAAGGAAATCGTATTAGAAAAGCCGACAGATTGGCTAAAAAATATTTAAGTGAAGCTAAAAAAGCGATGGGACAAAAAGAATCGTTTTATTTAGCCTTAGAAAAAGCACTTCATAATTATTTAAAAGCAAAATTAAATATTGAAACGAGCGATTTTAATAAAGAAAAAATTGAAAGCTTATTATCAGAACGAAAAGTTGAAAAAGAGGTTGTTTCAGATTTTATTTCAATATTAGAAAATTGTGAATTGGCACGTTACACACCTATTGCGCAAGTTACTATGCAGAATGATTATGATAAAGCAGCAAAGACAATTTCATTAATAGATAAACAACTTAGATAATATGAGAGCGATTACCTTCTTACTGTTCTGTTGTTTTAGCCTTTTTGGTTTTGCGCAAAACGATAAAATATTTAGTGAAGCCAATACCTTATATAACGATGGTAAATTTGCTGAAGCTATTGATAAATATGAATCTATTTTAGGTTCAAAAGAACATTCGGCAGAATTATATTACAACTTAGGAAATGCCAATTATAAACTCAATAATATTGCACCAAGTATATATTATTTTGAAAAAGCTCTGCTATTAGATCCTAACGACGAAGACATTAAAAATAATTTGGCATTTGCACAAAATATGACGATTGATGCCATTGATAAAGTGCCAGATGTTGGTTTTTCAAGAATTATAAATAATGTCGTTAACACTTTTAATACAGATACTTGGGCTAAGATTGCAATAGGAGGTGTGCTATTGTTTGTCATTATATTTTTGGCTTATCACTTTTCATATTCCAGTTCTAAAAAACGAATTGCTTTTGTAACGAGTATTGTAAGTTTATTTGTGGGTTGTATTTCTATAATTATGGCATTTCAAAAGGAGGGTTTAAATAAAAAAGACAATCCTGCTATTATTTTTGCACAAGAAAGTAGAGTGAAATCTGACCCTAATCCTACTAGTGAAGAGGTTTTTAGACTGCATGAAGGCACTAAGGTTCAGGTTATAAAGGCGTATGAGGACTGGAACGAAATTAAACTTTCCGATAATTCTACAGGTTGGATTCCTGCTAAAGACATCAAATTATTGAAAACTTTTTAGAACTTATTTAACAGTTCGCTAACATCAAACGTATTATATTTGCGGCTTATGTTTCAGAAATACATATATCAATCCGCTGTATTTTTTGCCATTGTATTAATGGCACTCATTTCTGCACCTACTATTATTGTGTCGTTTGATGACACAACAGATGTCACTTCATTTTATAGTATTGTAGAAGAGGAAGAAAATCATAATGTAAAATTGGTTTTTAAAAATACTGACCAAGAATCTAATACATTATTTGATGATTGTTCAAATACACATGGTGTAGGATATATGTATAAACAGTATCCAAAACCACATCTCAATTTAATATCTCCACCACCCGATTTTATTTAATATTTTATTCGTTAGACATTTATTGTCCCCAAAAAAAATATTAAAATAACTATTGAAGTCTATTCAATAGCATAAAATCTTTATATCAAATGTTTAAAACATTAAAAAGCGACTTGCCTGCAAGTGTCGTTGTATTTTTCGTTGCATTACCTTTATGTTTAGGTATTGCCTTAGCCAGTGGAGCACCTCTTTTCTCTGGTTTAATTGCTGGAATTATTGGAGGAATTGTAGTCGGAGCCTTAAGTGGTTCTAAAATCGGAGTTAGTGGACCTGCAGCAGGTTTAGCAGCTATAGTTTTAACAGCCATTGGTACTTTAGGTGGCTACGAAAACTTTTTAGTCGCTGTTGTATTAGGTGGAGTTATTCAGTTAATTTTTGGTGTTTTAAAAGCTGGTATTATTGGATATTATTTCCCTTCTTCTGTGATTAAAGGTATGCTTACCGGAATTGGAATTATCATTATTTTAAAGCAAATCCCTAACTTTTTCGGTTATGATGAAAATTCTGCTTGGGATTTAGAGTTTTTTGAAATAGATGGTGGTAATACCTTTTCAGAATTAATTGCGATATTTGGTAATATTCAACCTGGTGCAGCCTTAATAGGAGTTATAAGTTTGTTACTGTTAATTCTTTGGGATAAAGTATTTAGCAAAAAAGGAAAGTTTTTTGAAATTATTCAAGGCCCTTTTGTAGTTGTCGTTTTAGGTATTATATTTTTTACCATAACTCAAAATAACGATGTATTAGCTATAGGTTCTGCTCACATGGTTAGTGTTCCAATTCCTGAAGATTTAGATTCATTTATCGGTCAGTTTAGTTTTCCTAATTTTTCGGCAATTACTAATCCAGAAGTTTGGATTGTTGCCTTTACTATTGCCCTAGTCGCTAGTTTAGAGACTTTGTTATGTGTAGAAGCATCAGATAAAATAGATCCAGATAAAAACGTAACTCCAACAAATAGAGAGTTGTTAGCTCAAGGTACTGGTAATGTTTTATCAGGTTTAGTTGGAGGTTTACCAATTACACAAGTAATTGTAAGAAGTTCTGCCAATATTCAATCTGGTGGTAAAACAAAGTTGTCAACCATATTACACGGATTTTTACTTTTAATCTCGGTAATTTTAATTCCTACGTTACTTAATAAAATTCCGTTATCAGTGTTAGCAGCAATTTTATTGATAGTAGGTTACAAGTTAGCTAAACCATCATTATTTAAGAAAATGTACGGATTAGGATGGAAACAATCTATCCCATTTTTTGTAACCGTAATAGGAATCGTTTTTACAGATTTATTAGTAGGTATCGGGTTAGGTTTACTAGTTGGTATCGTTGTAATACTATTAAAAAGTTATCAAAATTCTCATTTTCTTCATATTGAAGATAAAAGTAACGGAAAATCAAAATTTAAGATGGTGTTAGCTGAAGAAGTAACCTTCTTTAACAAAGGTGCTATCTTAAAAGAATTAGATAAGTTACCAAGAGATTCTTATTTAGAATTTGACGTAACTAAAACAAGATTTCTAGATTATGATATAATTGAAATTCTCGAAGATTTTGCTTTTAAAGCAAAAGAAAAAAATATTGATATTAAGTTAATATCTAAACGTGGAATTGTTGAAAATCCTCCAAGTTTTATTGAGTTTTTTCAATTGAGGCCAAAATCTAAAATCAGTTTAAGTTAATTCATTTAGAAAAGTCAAAACTATTAATTTAACGCAGTAACATTGGTCTCAGTGACCTCTAAGAATAAAAAGAAAAACATGAAAGCACATACAAGAGAAACCCAATCAACAATGACACCAGAAAAGTCATTACAATATTTAAAAGAAGGAAATGTAAGATTTCAAAATAACTTAAAAGCAAATAGAAATTTATTAGAGCAGGTAAATGACACCAGTGAAGGACAATTTCCTTTTGCAACAATTTTGAGTTGTATAGACTCTAGAGTATCAGCCGAATTGGTTTTTGACCAAGGTTTAGGTGATATTTTTAGTGTACGTATTGCAGGGAACTTTGTAAATGAAGATATTTTAGGTAGCATGGAATTTGCATCTAAACTTGCGGGCACAAAGCTTATTGTGGTATTAGGCCACACAAGTTGTGGTGCCATTAAAGGAGCTTGCGACAATGCTAAATTAGGCAATTTAACGAAGCTTATTGAGAAAATTACTCCAGCTGTTGACGCTGTTAAAGAACCTAAAGATCCAGAGTTAAGAACTTCTAAGAATTTAGAATTTGTAGATAATGTATCTCACATGAATGTCGATTTAACTATCGATAGAATTCATGCAGAAAGTCCCGTACTTTCTGAAATGGAAAAAAACGGTGAGATAAAAATTATCGGAGCTATGTACGATGTTAATTCAGGAGCAGTCACTTTTTTTGAATAACTAAATTCAAAAAAAACGATTAGAAAAACAGCATTGACAGTAGCGTTAATGCTGTTTTTTTTTATCGTTGAAATAAAACTATTGTCATATGAATGTTAGAAGTAACCATTAAAGGCTGTATTTTCATTAAATTTGAAGAAAGTATAGTTTCTATTAACGCCCTCATACAATATTATGGACTTGAATAATGTATTTAAAAACAATGAAAAATGGATTAAGAATAAACTTGCTACTGATTCAAATTACTTTGAAGAATTAGGTAAAGGACAAAATCCAGATTTATTATTTATAGGCTGTTCAGACAGTCGTGTTACTGCAGAAGATTTAATGGGATTAGGTCCTGGTGAAGTTTTTGTACATAGAAATATTGCTAATATGGTGGTTGGTACAGATGCAAACGGCATGTCAGTTGTTAACTATGCTGTAACGCACTTAGAAGTAAAGCACGTTGTTGTTTGTGGTCATTTTGCCTGTGGAGGTGTAAAGGCAGCCATGCAATCTGCTGATTTGGGTGTGTTAAATGGATGGTTAAGAAACATTAGAGATGTGTATAGAATGCATCGCGAGGAACTCAACGCTATTGAATATGAAGATAAAAAATACGACCGATTAGTAGAGTTAAATGTACAAGAGCAATGTGTTAATTTAATTAAAACAGCAGCAGTACAAAAGGCATATAGAGATAGAGGATTAAAAGTGCACGGTTGGGTGTTTGATGTTCACACCGGAAAGCTTATCGATTTAAAAATTAATTTTGAAAAATATCTCAAAGATATTATGGAAATCTATCACTTAGATTAATAGGAAAGCCACCCGAAAGCGTGGCTTTTTTTATGCTTCTTCATCTACTTCTTCAAGGTTTTCTTCAGACTCACTTTTTATAATTGAAGGAAAAATTATGGGAGCTAAAGCCTTTACAGGGTCGTACAGCATACTATTTTCTATATCTTCTTGTTCCATAAATGGAAGCGTATTATTCATTTTATGAAAAACACCTAGTAGTACACTCAGAATCATTCCAATTTTAAGGGCACCAAAAACACCACCTGCTAGTTTATTAACAATACCTAAAGCTGCGAAATTAGCGAGTTTGGTTAAGGCTTTACCAGCTAAGCCAATGGCTAAAACAATCACTACAAAAGTGATGGCAAAGGCTACGATATTCATGGTTTTTTCGTTCCAATCAACATTTGGTTCTAAAATGCCAGCAGCAAATCCACTAAAGTGAATGGCTCCCCAAACCCCTAACACTAAAGCTAATAACGACGCGACCTCTACAAACAATCCTTTGAATAAGCCACGTATAAATCCAAACAATAAAAGGGCAGCTAAAATAATGTCAATAATACTCATACAACTAGCGGTTTAAACAAAAGTACATGAATTTTACCATTTTAATATAATAACGGAAATCATAAGGCTTTAGTTTATTAACTTTGATGACTTTAAAGAACTCGAACTCGAACTCGAACTCGAACTCGAACTCGAACTCGAACTCGAATTTGAAACTTTAAACGAATTAAAAGAAGTATAATATTTAAAGAGATTCCCGATAATATGGGAAGTGAGCATGGCAAGAGACGAACAATTAAAAGAACGATGGGACTTGGTAGTAGAAAAACTCTCTAACCAATTTGCAGATGGCGACCAATTAGATCTCGATTCTATAATATACCTTATCGGTGTACAAGAGCTAGGTCAGTTACATCGCGAATATAAAAAAGACCACAAATTAGATTTAATGCATATTGCAATTTGTAAGGTGTTAGAACCTTATGGATTTTATGAATTTGACTATGTAGATGAAGAGGGTTGGCCACACTACAAAGTACTAGCGCAGTTACCACATCTAAAAGCTGGTGAGCAAAGTGTACTGATGAAAGAGGCGATTGTTAATTATTTTGTTGAATCGGATTACATTACCTAAACTAATTACTTTGAGTTGTATTAAAAATGTTAATTAAAAAAATAGAGTTAACTATGAAAAAAGTATTTTTACTATTAAGTGTTTTTGCACTTGTATTTGCTTCATGTAGCAGTAATAACGATGATGATGCTTCAATAGATCCTATCGTTGGAACATGGAAATATCATAAATATTTCGAAAATGGAGTTGAACAAACTGTTACTGATTGTGAAAAAGAAGAAACTTTAATTTTTAATTCAGATGGAACATTTGAGTATATCTATTTTGATGAAGATATGGATGGTAATTGCTTATTAGATGAATCTATTTCATCAACATGGTCAAATGATGGAGATGGATTTTATACGCAATATATTGAAAATGATGTTGCTACAAAAGAAATAATTTTTGAAAACAATACGTTTTATTTTGAAGATTTTTACGATAATGAAACACCTGATGATACCTCAGATGACATGACGTTTAAAGACGTTTTTATCAAACAATAATCAGTTTTTATAAAATAGATAAAAACGCCTTCATATTGGAGGCGTTTTTTTTGTATAAAATCATTAAATTTGCCCTCTACTTTTAGAAACCATGATAGACAAGATAAAAGAACTTATAGCAGAAGCAGAAGCTTTTAAAGCACAATCAAAAGAAGAGGTTGAAGCCTTTAGAATTAAATATTTAGGTTCAAAAGGGCATTTAAAAGCGTTTTATGGCGAATTAAAAAATGTAGCGAACGATCAGAAAAGAGAATTCGGACAAATAATTAATGAGCTTAAAAACACAGCCGAAACTAAAGTAAATGATTTAAAAGAAGCTTTAGAAAATCAGGAAGAAGAAAAAGGTATCTATGGTGATTTATCGCGTCCAGGCGAACCGATTGCTATTGGTGCGCGTCATCCGATATCTATTGTTAAAAATGAGATTATCGATATCTTTTCACGTATTGGTTTTAACGTTAGCGAAGGTCCAGAAATTGAGGATGATTGGCATAACTTTACAGCGTTGAATTTGCCAGAATACCATCCGGCAAGAGATATGCAGGATACGTTCTTTATTCAAACTGATCCAGATATTTTATTACGTACGCATACCAGTTCTGTACAAGTGCGTTATATGGAGAATAACCAACCACCAATTCGTACAATTTCACCAGGTCGCGTATATAGAAATGAGGCGATTTCTGCTCGTTCACATTGTTTTTTCCACCAAGTAGAAGGCTTGTATATTGATAAAGATGTGAGTTTTGCCGATTTAAAACAAACACTTCAATATTTTACAACCGAAATGTTTGGGAAATCTAAGATTAGATTGCGCCCTTCATACTTTCCGTTTACTGAACCAAGTGCTGAGGTCGATGTATATTGGGGATTAGAAACCGAAACCGATTACAAAATAACCAAAGGAACAGGTTGGTTAGAAATAATGGGTTGCGGAATGGTAGATCCAAATGTATTGGAGAATTGCGGAATCGATTCTAAAGAATATTCAGGTTTTGCTTTTGGTATGGGAATAGACCGTATTGCAATGTTATTAAACCAGATTGGTGATATTAGGTTATTGAGTGAGAATGATGTGAGGTTTTTAGAGCAGTTTAAGAGTGCATTGTAATTGTTTTGTCATTTCGAGCTTGCCGAGAAATCTCATAGATTTTAAAAAATATGTCAAAGATAAATGCTGATCATAACTATTTCGTCTATATAATAACCAATAAAAACAAAACCGTACTTTAGCGTTACCAATAATTTAGTTGATAGACTATACTACCACAATAATCCTGAAGCACATTCCAAATCTTTCTCTCATAAATATAAATGCAAATATCTTATCTATTATGAACATTTCACAGATGTAGAAACAGCAATTAATAGAGAAAAACAACTTAAAAAGTGGAATAGAGCGAAAAAGAATTCTTAATTAACCTTCAAAATCCGAATTGGAATTTTCTTAATGATAAAATTTGAGATTTCTCGGCAAGCTCGAAATGACAATATTAAATGAAGAAAGACATTAATATACCAGAAGTAAAAGACGTACACGTTGCTGTAGTGCAAGAACAACATATAGAATACAAAACTCTAGACTGGAACGCCTATATCATTAACAACAGTGACCAAGATTTAGAAACCGTTCTAATTGTTTCTAGAGGTTATAATGACAAGAAACTTACACCAGTAATGCGACACACTATTGCAAAACTACCAGCAAGAAGTTACGCAAAAATTGAATACTTACAGGAAAAAGTATTAGAACTCAATAACGAGTTTAAAATCACGTTTTTTGAAGGCAACCAAATGTTTGATAAAACATACTTGTTTAGAAAAAACACAATAAACGAAAAAGCTTTGCAGACCGTTCCATTGATGCAGTTGCGTGGTATTTTGGTAAAATAGTGTCTAATTATAAGCGAATGCTTTTAGCTAATGGCCATAATCAATCCAACTTGTCCGTCAATTTAGTAAACACCTTTTTAGGATTCTTATTCTCATACAAAATTTCGTAAACAGCATTAATTATAGGAAGTTTTGTCTTTTTATTATTCTTTTCGTTTAGTAAATACGCGCTTTTAGTAGCATAATAGCCTTCAGCCACCATATTCATTTCCATCTGTGCAGATTTTACGGTGTAGCCTTTACCAATCATGTTTCCAAACATACGGTTTCGAGAAAAAATGGAATAACCAGTTACTAATAAATCACCCAAATAAGCCGAATTATTAATGTTTCGCTTCATCTTATGCATCTTTTTGATAAAGCGTTTCATTTCTCTAATCCCATTACTCATTAAGACACTTTGAAAATTATCGCCATAACCTAAACCATGAGCTATTCCGGCAGCAATAGCATAAATATTTTTCAGCATTACAGCATATTCTACACCAATAATGTCATCGCTAATTTTTGTTTTTATATAATCGCTAGATAAGCTATCTGCAATAGCCTGAGCTTTTTTAGAATCGTCGCATGCAATAGTAAGATACGATAAACGCTCTAAAGCAACTTCTTCTGCATGGCATGGACCAGCAATAGCAGCGATGTTTCCGAATGGAATGTTGTATTCATCGTGAAAATGCTCACCTACTAATTTTCCGGTTTCTGGCATAATACCTTTTACTGCAGACACGATAGTTTTTTCACTAATGTCTGTAGTAAGTTTTTGTAGTTCACCATGTATAAAAGCAGAGGGAATAACAAAAATGAGTACATCTGCCCAATCTGCAATTTCATTAATATCGTTACTGAGTTTTAATTGTTCTGTTTTAAATTCAACCGAACTTAAATAACTCGGATTATGTTGTTCTTTTAAAAGGTGCTCTTTGGTATAAACGCTACGCATGTACCAACCAATTTCATCTAAATTTTCGGATAGCATTTTAACAATGGCAGTGGCCCAACTTCCTGCGCCAAAAACAGCATATTTTGTAGTATTACTCATAGTGATTATGTCTATTTACTAAATCAAAAATAAGGAAACTTTTAATGATAGACTAATGTTAAGTGAAGCTTAAAACCCTTAAGAACTTCGCAAAGGCGAGAAGCCGCAAAGATTAATATGTGCAACTTTACGCCTTTGCATCTTTGCGAGAAAAAAAGTGAAAAATATTTTTGGCACACGTTTTGAAACTATTCATAATATAACCTTAAAACCGTTAGATTATGAAGACTATAAAACTACTATTAGGATTTGCATTTATTGCAACATTATTTACCTCTTGTTATGTAGAGGAAACACATTATATAGAGGAACCAACAATTTCGTTAAATCAGTTGTTGAATTCTTATGATTTATGGTATGTTGATATCAATTCTACCCAAGGTTATGGAGAAACCCCATTTTTGCAGATTGCGTTTACCGTGTCTTTTAATAATGGTCGTTTATATGCGAATAATAACTTGGTTGGCTTTGGAAATCAGGGTAATGGTTATGGCGTTGAAATAGGTTATTACGATGCTTATGATATGATTTTGGATGTCAATCACATTATCGATGGTTTTGATAGTTTTGATGTGTACCAAGTAGATAATAATACCATTGAATTATACAATCCGTATAATGACACGTCTTATTTCTTAGATGGTTACCAGAAATCTAACTTTGATTATGATTATATCTTCTATGATAACATTCATTATTTTTTACAAGAATATGAAGCTTGGGGAAAAACATATACTAGTAATTACGGAGCTTTAAACGATTTTGATAATGAAAATTATTTACAATTCTTATCTGGTGGAAATGATGCCACGTTTAGAAGCTCTCAGGATCAAAATGTGTACAATACAAATAACATTTATTGGGATTATACTGGCGATTATGGTATTGGAGATGTCTCTGGAAATAACTACTCAAAAACATTAACATTAGATTATGATTTCTTTGACAATGAATACTTCGAATTAAACGTTATTAATGATAGTACAATAGAGTTGTACCATGCGAACTCTGGAACAGTGTATGAATTTACAGGCCATGGATATATACAGTATTACAGAAGTACGAATGAAGAAGGAAAGTCTACTGCCGAAGTTGATAGATCTAAAAAGCGTAAGCAAAAAACTAAGAAAGTAGAAAATACAAGGACGAATACACGAAACATTTAAGTAAAACAATTATACAAATGAAACTAAATTTTGGTTGGTTATTTAGTTTCAAAACGCTCAGATAAAACACTTGTTTTACTGAGCGTTTTTCTTTTTAGCGTTAATTATCATCCGACTTATTTTTCCATTTTATAAGTCTATAAATTACGTTATCGTCGGTGCCGTAACGTCGAAAAGAACCCGTTACATCATCGACAAAACCATTAAGAATGCGATCACTGATTTTTTCAATAAATAAGAAGTTGATTACATCTTTAAAAATAGTAAAAGGAGTTAATAGAAACCCTTTGGCAGACCACCAGCCAGCAAAGAAAGTCATTACAATTGCATTTAGTTTTTCTTGTTTTCCACAAGGTTTACAAAGAATCTGTTCATTTCTAGAGGTACTCATTCCAATTAGAAAAGATTTCACAGTATGCGTTTCAAAACCATAAAGTTTACGTTTTTCTGAACATTTTACACACCGCTGATTTTGGATTTTACGAATAAGACTTTGTCGCTCTAAACCAGTAAAGGATTGCGTTTCTGAGTCTACCCAACTAATAAGACTTCGGTTTAATTGTCGTCTTATAATTTCATCTTTTAGGACTGTAAGAATCTCTTTTCGTAGACCTTTAGATTCGTTTCTTGCGATTTTTTCAATTTTCGCATCAGGAAAACGTTTGTAGTTTTCTCTTACTTCTTCAACGCTATACATGCGGAGATTACAAATCCTTCAATAAAACTTCTAACTCTTCAAAACCTTGAGGTTTCGATGTAAAGATTTTATCAGAATTCAATAAAAAATACATTGGTGTAGCTGAAATACCGTAGGTTTCCACAATAGGGTTTTCCCATTTTTCTAAGCCTATTTGGTGAATAAAATCAGGATAGTTTTCTTTTTCTTTTTCCCAATTTCTCGTGTTGTCTTCTAAGCCGAAAGCAACAACTTTTAGGTTGGGTTTATTTGCTACCATAGCTTTCACTTTTGGCAATTCACTTAGACAATGACTACAGCTACTACTCCAAAAGATAAGCAAGTAGTTTTCTGCACCTTCTAATTGGTGTAAGCTTGTTTTTTGGTCATCTTTTAAGTTGATTTCAAAATTTGGTGCTTTAGATCCAATTGAGGTGTTTTTAAAAGAAGTCAACATGTTTTCCAATACCTTATTGTTTGAGGCTTTTGCTAACTCTAATAAATGACTGTCAGTAATATAATTGGCTATATTATAATTTTCTACCGTTACAAAACGATGCCATAGTGTTTCTAAGAGACTTGTTTTAATTCGTAAATCGTCATTGCTAATGGCAGCTGCAACATCATCAATATGCTGTTTGTAGGTGTCTTCACTAGGATTGGCAACCATATTAAAAACATACGCAGAAACGCGATCTACTAGGTAAGATGAACTTTGTAACAGATTATCACTAAAATTTACCTGACTTAAATAATGCTGTTTAAGGTTATTTGAATACGTACTAATGTCTTCATATTGTGTTGGAATATAAGGTCTATTGGCTTTAATAAAACTAAAAACTAGCTTGTCCTTAGCTAACTCTTCATAAGCCGTTTGTGTGTCTTTTAAGGTTTTGAAAATAGCTGTAAAACCTTTCTTGTCATTATTTTCTTTAGAGTAATAATTACTAATGGTTTGGTTCACCATATCAATACTTTTTAGGTAAGATGCCCAAAGTTTATTTTCTTCAGATTGTGTGAATTCTATACCTTTTTCAAAGCTAAAATCAAAGGCTACTGTTTCTTTTCCGTCGTAAATAAAATCGAAATTATTTTCCTCTGGTGGAGTGGCATATACAATTTTATAGATACCAGGAGTAACGGATTCATCTAACGGAATTTCAAAACTTCCTAAACTATCTAATTGTCCTCGGTTAACATAATGAGCGCTTTCTGGTGTTGCTTTATATAAAAATGCATAAGTAAAATCTTCTGCAGGAGAAAAGGTGCCTTTTACGCTTTGGGCATTTATTAGTATAGGTAAAGACAAAAATAGAATTAGTAATTTTTTCATATTATTTATATGCTTTTTTAATATCAAAATTGTGATTTATCCTGTTGAGCTTAGTTTTGTTTTAATTGAATATTACCTAAATCGGATACTTCTGGTAAGTTGGTGATATCTTTTTTAGATATACTATATGATCCATTATAATTCTCATCATAAGTGATTTTATATTTTTTTATTGAATAGGATAAACCAACATCAAGAAAATTAGTCTTATTTGAACTTATAGTATGTGAAGCTGAGCTATAATTACTCAAAACAATACCATCGCTTATGTCTTCATTGAGCTCAGCATACTCAATATGATCTGGTTTTACTCCTCCAATGGTTTCAGAAATACCGCCATTCTCATCTTCTGTTTTATTAGATTCATTGACTATCATTTGTTCGAGTATAAGATACTGTTCACCTTCAAATTCTGTTTGTCTTAACCATAAACCTTCCTCTATTGGTAATTCCTTAAGAACATCTACTTCAATAACGTTTGTTGTATATTTTTTACCATTTAATTCAAAATTTAATGGTCCAATTTTGTACGTTTTTGCTTTGTTAAAAATTATAACTCTATTTATTCCACTAGAATGAAATCCATATATTGACTGAGAACCAGTGAATTCAATTTGGTCATCTATTTCGCCTTGTATATAGTCGTCTAAAAACTTGTCCTCAATTGATAATATTATTTTTTGCCCAACTCTAGGTTGTGGATTGTCAATCTTTATTTCCAACTTTTCTTGTGCAAACACGTTCATAATGCTGAAAACAAATACTAGTAGGATGAATTTTTTCATAAGTCTTTGTTTTTTTATTAGTAACAAAAAATAGGCCATCATTTAGATTTAGACCTTACACTTTCAATAATTACGGTTGCTAATACTAAACCACCACCAATAAAAGTATTTGTTGAAGGTAGCTCATTTAAAAAAATGAACGCAATAATAATTCCAAAAATTGGCTGTGTACTACCAATAATACTTGCTGTACTGGCTTTAAAGTACTTTAAACTATTTACAAACATCGTATGACCAATAGCGGTAGTTACGATGGCTAGTAAAAGAACATATGGATATTGGGTTGTAATATTAGAGCTGTCCATAACATATAAAACAGGAGCTAAGACAACAGTTAGAATAAGCACTTGGTAAAACATTAGCATAGTGCCATTATATTTATTTATATGACCTTTTAATATTAGAATTCTTAAGGCATAACATATAGCCGAAAGCACACCAAAAAGAACACCTTGTAACTGACTACTTTCTAAACTAAACTCTGGAGCTAAAATATAAATACCAAGAAGTACCATTATACCCAAAACAATATGAATAGGATCTAACTTTGTTTTTGAAAAGAAAGGTTCTAAAAGTGCAATTATAATTGGGAATGTAAATAATGAAATCATTCCAATAGCGACATTTGAAAGCTTTAAGGCATAGAAATAAGTGATCCAATGGCCTCCCATTAAAAGTGCTGCGATAAAAAAAGTGAGGCGGTCTTTTTTGTTTTTAACCTTTAAATCAATGCCTTTATAAATACAAAAAACGAATAAAAGTACTGCAGCCAAAATTGAGCGCCACCAAATAATTATAGGTGTTGGTAAATCTATAAACTTTCCCAAAGGTCCAGAAGTACTAAGACATATCGTTGCGACTATGAGCAGAAAGAGGTGGTTTAAATGACTTTTTTCATTCATTTATCTTAGATAATGCGGTTAATGCTTGTTTGGTAGATTTAATATTCTCGAAAGATAGCAATAAGCGCAGCCCTTTTCGGGTTTGTTTTTCTTTCATTTTACATTTACCAGCATTCATTTGTACAAATTGTAACACTTTGGTAAATGCATCACTTTGGTAAAATCCACTTTGTTGATCTTGCACAAAATAACCAATCATTTTACCTTGTTTCATAATCAGTTTTTCTATGCCCATTTTAGTCGCAATCCATTTGAGACGCACACTATCTAATAAGTCTGAAACTTGTGTTGGTAATTCACCAAAACGGTCAATAATTTCAGTTTCGAATGTAGCGAGTTCTTCTTCAGTTTTAATGGCGTTTAATTTGGTATAAAGATTTAAACGCTCGGTAATGTTATTGATATAATCGTCTGGAAATAACAATTCGAAATCCGTATCAATGGTCATGTCCTTAACATATTGTTTCGGTTTACCATCATCTTTATATAAATCTGAAAATTCGGTTTCTTTTAATTCGTCAATAGCTTCATTTAAGATTTTCTGATAAGTATCAAACCCAATATCATTAATAAATCCGCTTTGTTCGCCACCCAATAAATCACCAGCACCTCTGATTTCTAAATCCTTCATGGCAATATTAAATCCGCTACCTAATTCTGTAAATTGCTCTAATGCCGAAATTCGTTTTCTGGCATCAGTCGTCATGGCAGAATATTCTGGTGTAATAAAATAACAAAAGGCTTTTTTGTTACTACGACCAACACGTCCACGCATTTGGTGCAAATCACTCAATCCAAAATTATTAGCATTATTAATAAAAATAGTATTGGCATTTGGCACGTCTAAGCCACTTTCTATAATGGTTGTACTGACCAAAACATCAAACTCACCATTCATAAAAGCCAGCATTAAACTTTCGAGTTTTTTACCATCCATCTGTCCATGACCAATTCCGATTTTAGCATCTGGCACTAAACGTTGAATCATACCAGCAACTTCCTTAATGTTTTCAATTCTATTATGAATAAAAAACACTTGGCCACCACGTTGAATTTCATAACTCACGGCATCTCTAATGGTTTCCTCACCAAAACGAATCACATGGCTTTCAATTGGATATCGATTTGGCGGAGCGGTATTAATAACTGATAAATCTCGTGCCGCCATTAGACTAAACTGAAGTGTTCTTGGGATTGGAGTTGCCGTTAACGTTAATACATCAACATTTTCCTTTATGGTCTTTAATTTCTCTTTTACAGCAACACCGAATTTTTGTTCTTCATCAACAATCAGCAAGCCTAAATCTTTGAACTTAACGTTTTTATTAGCCAACTGATGTGTACCAATTATAATATCTACGCTTCCTTTTTCTAAGCCTTCTAAAGTTTCACGTTTTTCTTTGGCTGTTCTAAAACGATTGACATAATCTACAGTCACGGGAAAATCCTTCAAACGTTCTTTAAATGTTCGGGAGTGTTGATACGCCAAAATGGTGGTTGGTACTAAAACAGCAACTTGTTTTCCATTATCAACAGCTTTAAAAGCGGCTCTTATGGCAACTTCAGTTTTACCAAAACCAACATCTCCACAAATAAGACGATCCATTGGTCGCTCACTTTCCATATCTGCTTTTATGTCTGCAGTGGATGAAATTTGATCTGGTGTATCTTCATAAATAAAAGACGCTTCAAGCTCTAACTGCATGTGACTGTCTGGAGCATACTGAAATCCTTTTTTCAACTTTCGCTTAGCATAAAGTTTTATAAGGTTGAAGGCAATTTCCTTAACCTTAGATTTGGTTTTTTGTTTTAAGGTTTTCCAAGCTTTGCTGCCCAGTTTATACACTGTTGGTGGTTTACCATCTTTACCATTAAACTTGGTAATTTTATGCAAAGAGTGAATGCTGAGGTATAAAATATCGCGTTCACCATAAACCAGTTTTATCGCTTCTTGTTTTTTACCTTCAACATCAATTTTTTGAAGCCCTCCAAACTTTCCAATACCATGATCGATGTGCGTGACATAATCTCCAATCTCGAGATTGGTTAATTCTTTTAAGGTGATGGCTTGCTTTTTTGCGTAGCCATTCTTAAGATGGAATTTATGGTAACGATCAAATATTTGATGGTCTGTGTAAACAGCTAAGTTGTGTTCAGTGTCTATAAAACCTTGATATAAAGACAACACAATAGTTTTATAATGTACCGTTTGTTCTGCGTCATCAAAAATATCATGAAACCGTTTTGCTTGTTGCTCACTTACACAAGCAATATAATTTGTTATTCCGTTGCTGTGGTTATCATTTAAGTTTTCAATTAACAGATTAAACTGCTTATTAAAAGCGGGTTGTGGCTTTGTGTAAAATGCAATAAGTTGTTCGGCGAAAAAGGCTTCAGATCCAAATTCTACTAAAGCATAATCTAAAAACTGTCGTTTTAAGACTTCTGAATTACAGAATAATTCTTTTGGTTCTGCATGCTTTACATCACTAGATAAACTATTAAAAGTGTCTTCAGCTTTATTGAAAAAATCATCAATTCTAGAAAATGTAAGTGATGCATTTTTAGAAAAAATAATCGTTTTATTAGAAATGTATTTTAGAAAACTTTCACGTTGTTCAGCAATTAATTTATTAGCCACATTTGGAATGATGCTGACTTTTTTTATGCGCTCTGTAGACAGTTGTGTTTCTACGTCAAAGGTTCTTATGCTATCAACTTCGTCTCCAAAAAACTCTATTCGGTAAGGCTCATCATGTGAAAATGAAAACACATCTACGATACCTCCTCTAACTGAGAAATCACCTGGTTCTGTAACAAAATCGACACGTTTAAATTTGTATTCAAACAAAACTTCGTTTACAAAATCGATACTTAAATCGTTTCCAACGGAAATTTTTAAAGTGTTCTTTTCAAGTTCCTTTTTAGTAACTACTTTTTCAAAAAGTGCATCAGGATACGTAACAATTATACACGGTTTTTTACGGGAATTAATCCGATTTAAAACTTCGGCACGTAAAAGGACATTAGCATTGTTGGTTTCTTCAATTTGGTAAGGTCTGCGATAACTTCCTGGATAGAATAACACATCTTTAGTATTGATGAGTTGTTCTAAATCGTTAAGGTAAAAAGCAGCTTCTTCTTTATCATCAAAAATCAATAAAAATGGTTGCTCGGCTGTTTTAAAAGCTTCGGAAATTGTGATAGATAACGATGAACCAACAAGACCTTTTAAATGTACTTTTGCTTGGTTTTGGGCAATAGTAGTTTGCAGATTTTGCAGTTGCAAAGTCTGTGCGAATGTTTGGGCAATAGATACTTTACTCAAGTTTCTTTTGTTTGAAGATGTAAAAATACATGATTTTATTTATTTGTTTCTTCAAAAATAAAATCAAATAATATTTATGCACTAACGAAGCGGTTCTTAAAGTGTCTCTAAATTTTGTGTTTTTTATCCCTCAAAAAGAAGAAGCGTCTGAAAACATATAAAATTTTTGAAGTGTTGCGTGCTGATAAATTCTATTAAAGAGTATATATTTGTTAAGAATTAATAATTAGATTTTAAATAAAATAGATATATGTCATTTTCAGATTTATTCGATAGCGGATTTAAAAAACGTAATGAAGATCATTTTGCTTCAATTGTAAGGGTTGCTATGAGTGATGGTGTAATTACAGATAAAGAGAGAGCTTTCTTAGATCGTTTAGCAACACGTTTAAGTATTTCAGATCTCGATTATAAGAAAATTTTAGAAGATTATAATACGCATCCTATAAATGCTCCGCATTCTTACGATCAACGTTTAGAACGTTTGTATGATTTAGCACGAATGGTTTGGGCTGATGATATTGAAGGGCCTAATCAGCATTGGTTATTGGAGAAACTTTGTGTAGGAATAGGGTTTCACTCTAAAAATGTTAAATATATTGCCGATAAAGCATTAGCATTAGCTTACGATAAGGTTGATCTCGATGATTTTAAGGACGGTATAAAATCTATGAACGAATAAAACAGTTCAATTAGAAAGAAAAAAGCGACTATAATTTAACTCTAAGTGGTTAAAGTATAGTCGCTTTTTAGTTTTAAAACGTAAGTTTTTTATTCCGCATTGCGCATAAACTCTTCTGCTTTTTCTACCATATTTTTACTACCACAAATAAAAGATACACGCTCGTGTAGTGCTGTAGGTTGAATGTCCATTATTCTTGCAAACCCATCACTGGCCTTTCCTTTGGCTTGTTCTGCAATAAATGCCATAGGGTTACACTCATAAAGTAAACGTAGTTTACCATTAGGATTTTTAGAGCTTTTAGGATACATATAAATACCACCTTTAATCATGTTTCTATGAAAGTCAGAAACTAAAGATCCAATATATCTACTTGTGTACGGTCTGTCTTCACCATCTTCTTGGCAGTACTTTATATACTTTTTAATTCCCACAGGGAAATCTGAATAATAACCTTCATTTACAGAATAAATATGACCATCTTCAGGGAATTCCATATTTGGATGCGATAAATAATACGACCCAATAGCAGGATTAAGAGTAAACCCATTAACACCATGTCCTGTAGTATAAACTAACATGGTAGACGTACCATAAACCACATAACCAGCAGCGACTTGTGCACTACCTTTTTGTAAAAAATCGTCTAAAGTTACAGGTGTTCCTAATGGAGTAACGCGTCTATATATAGAAAATATAGTTCCTACAGATACATTTACATCAATATTAGACGATCCATCAAGCGGATCAATTAAAACGACATATTTATTTTGATTATTCTCATCTTGGCTATTAATAGCAATGAAATCATCTTCTTCTTCGCTAGCAATACCACAAACTATGTTTCTTTTTGTTAGTGTTTGTATAAATTTTTCATTGGCATAAACATCGAGCTTTTGCTGATCTTCACCTTGAATATTAGTATCACCAGCATTACCAATGATATCTACCAAACCAGCTTTATTAACTTCGTGATTAACCACCTTTGCCGCTAAACGAATAGAGTTAAGAAGCCGAGAAAGCTCCCCAGAAGTGTATTTAAAGGAGGTTTGATTTTCAATTATAAATTCACCTAAGGTTTGTTTTCTTTTTGACATGAAGTAATATATTGTTTAGTAGCACACAAATATCGTACTTTTTAACAAACTATAACGTTTTCGTACTTTAAAAAAATTATTTTGTAATGTGAGTTTAGTTACCTTTGATTTTTTAATTTGTAAAAATGAACCAACCTAGATTAGCACGTATCGAAGATATGCCAAGAGTTTTAGAACTCATTCAAGAACTGGCAACGTTTGAAAAAGAAGAAGACGCGGTAGAAATTTCAAAATCAGATTTAGAAAATGATGGTTTTGGAGACCAACCAAAATTTATTTGTTTTGTATCTGAAATTGAAAATACCATTGAAGGTATTGCTTTGGTTTACCCAAGATACTCGACATGGAAAGGCGAAATACTACATTTAGAAGATCTTATTGTTAGCGAAAAATGTAGAGGCAAAGGTATAGGATCTCTGCTTTTAGATACCGTTGTGAAATATGGTGAAGAGCTAGGAGTAAAACGAATAAGTTGGGAGGTTTTAGATTGGAACGAACCAGCTATAACGTTCTACGAAAGTAAAGGCGCAGATGTGAAACGCGATTGGAATGTTGTACATCTAGACGAAAAAGGAATTAAGAATTATTTAACCCAATTATAATGCGCATATTTAAGTTTGGTGGTGCATCAGTAAAAGATGCAAATGGTGTAAAAAATTTAGCAAAAGTTTTAAAAACTACTGGTTTTGACAACACGTTAGTTGTGGTTTCTGCAATGGGAAAAACAACTAATAGAATGGAGTTAGTTATCAAGAATTATTTTGAAAACAAACCCGAATTACCAAGTTCAATTCACGAGGTTGTTAAATGCCACGATGATATTTTAGTAGATTTATTTGAGAATAAGCGTCACCAAGTATTTACAGATGTAAAGACCCTTTTTGACGAATTAAATGCCTTTTTTAAAAGCAATAAATCTCCAAATTATAATTATGTGTACGATCAAGTAATTGGTTATGGTGAATTAATTTCGACCACAATTATTAGTCATTATCTAAATGAAATAGGCCTAAAAAATAATTGGGTGGATGTGAGAGAATTCATAAAAACAGACAGTTATTATAGACGCTCTAATGTAAATTGGGAAAAAACACAAGAGAATATTTCAGCGCACTTAAATCCTAATATTTTAAATATTACTCAAGGATTTTTAGGTAGTGATGCCAATAATTTTACCACGACTTTAGGACGCGAAGGAAGTGATTATACGGCAGCGATTTTTGCTTATTGTTTAAACGCGAATAGTGTAACCATTTGGAAAGATGTTCCTGGTGTTTTAAATGCAGATCCTCGCTATTTTGAAAATGCACAATTATTACATCAAATATCCTATAGAGAAGCTATTGAGTTGGCTTTTTACGGAGCTTCAGTAATTCACCCAAAAACGCTTCAACCTTTACAGAGAAAAGAAATTCCGTTGTATGTAAAATCGTTTTTAAATCCTGAAGGTGATGGCACTTGCGTAAGTAAAGGGAAAGCCTTAGTGCCAGAGATTCCGTGTTTTATTGTAAAGAAAAATCAGACGTTAATTTCTCTGTCGTCCTTAGATTTTTCATACATTATGGAAGAAAATATCAGTGAAATATTTAGTTTATTACACTTGTATAAAATGAAGGTTGATGTAATTCAGAATTCTGCGATTAGCTTTTCTGTTTGTATTGATAATTTATATGATAATTTAGAAAAACTGCTACAACATTTAAAGGCTAAATTTAAGGTTGTTTGTCATAATAATGTAAGTCTTTATACGATTAGACATTATAATGACGTTGTTGTAAAAGAGCTTGAAAAAGATAAAACAGTTTTACTTAAGCAGTTAGCTCAAGGAACCGTACAGGTTGTTACTAAATAAATAGTTGTTACATTTGTTTTATGGGGAAATCATCTGATACCGGTTTAGTTACCGCAAAGGAAGTTGCAAAAGCAATTCATGCTGACAAGTATGGATTTTTGGGAACTTTTTCTGGTTGGGTATTGATGAAAGTACTTAAAATATCGACCTTAAATAAAGTTTATAACCGAAATAAGCACCTCAATAAACTAGAGTTTTTAGATGGTATTTTAGACGAATTTCAAATTAAGTTCGAAATTCCTGAAGCAGACATGAAGCGTCTGCCCAAAGAAGGACCATATATCACCATTTCTAATCATCCGCTTGGTGGTATTGATGGTATTTTGCTGTTAAAATTAATGTTAGAGCAACGAAGCGATTTCAAAATAATCGCTAATTTTCTATTACATAGAATAGAACCTTTAAAACCATATATAATGCCAGTGAATCCTTTTGAAGACCGAAAGGATGCTAAAAGTAGTATTGCAGGTTTTAAAAATGCCATTATGCATTTGCGCGAAGGACATCCATTAGGTGTGTTTCCTGCTGGTGAAGTTTCTACCTATAGAGATGGAAAATTAGTTGTAGATAAACAGTGGGAAGAGGCTGCTATGAAGCTTATTCAAAAGGCAGAAGTTCCTATCGTTCCTATTTATTTTCATGCTAAAAACAGTCGTTTATTTTACAGGCTGTCTAAGTTGAGTGACACACTACGAACGGCAAAATTACCGTCTGAATTATTAACCCAAAAACGTCGAGTAATAAAGGTAAGAGTGGGTAGACCGATTTCTATTAAAGATCAGAAAGAACATCCAAATCTTCCAGAATTTTCAGAATTCTTAAGGCGAAAAACCTATATGTTATCTAAAACTTTTGAAGATAAACCTAAGATTTTAGATAATATTCAATCGCAATTAAAAGTGGCTAAAATGCCCAAACGAATTGAGACACCTGTTGCACCAAAATTAATGATTGCTGAGGTTGATAAACTTAGAGTTGAAGACGGCAGGCTTTTAATGAGTAAAAATTACGAAGTGTTTTTTGCGTCGCCGAAAGATATTCCAAATATTTTAAAGGAAATAGGCCGACTTAGGGAAATTACATTTAGAGAAGTTGGAGAAGGTACTAATGAATCTACGGATTTAGATAAATTTGATACGTATTATCACCATATGTTTTTGTGGGACAACGAACAAAATGTCATTGCAGGAGCTTACCGAATGGGTTTAGGTTCTAAGATTTTTGAACGTTTCGGTATCGATGGTTTTTATTTGCAAGATTTGTTTCGTTTTGAACCAGAATTGCATAAAATGATGAGTCAATCCATAGAAATGGGAAGGGCTTTTATTATAAAAAACTACCAGCAAAAACCAATGCCTTTATTTTTACTTTGGAAAGGGATTGTACATATTACATTGCGTTACCCTGAACACAAATATTTAATAGGAGGCGTGAGTATAAGTAATCAGTTTTCAAATTTCTCTAAAAGTTTGATGATTGAGTTTATGAAATCGCATTATTATGATCCTTATGTAGCGCAGTATGTACGTCCTAAAAAAGAGTTTAAGGTTAAACTCCAAGATGCAGATAAGGAGTTTGTTTTTGATGAAACAGAAGCCGATTTAAATAAATTTGATAAGATTATAGATGAGGTAGAACCAGGAGCTTTACGTTTACCTGTGTTACTCAAAAAGTACATTAAACAAAACGCTAGACTTGTAGCTTTTAACGTAGATCCTATGTTTAATAATGCCGTGGATGGTTTAATGTATATTAAAATTGCCGACTTACCAGAAAGTACCGTTAGACCTGTGATGGAAGAATTTCAGGCCGAATTAGAACGTAAGTTTACAGATAATAATGAGGATAAGTAAGCTTGGTGTTGCATTCTTTTTATTCCCAATAATTTGTATTTCACAAACTTTAACTGGTCGTGTTATAGATAAAATTACACAACAGCCAATTGAGACCGCTTCTGTATATTTTAATAATACTACAATTGGTACCACTACAAATGCTAATGGCGAGTTTTCAATTGACTACTCAGACGCTGTTCAATCTACTTTAGTGATTTCTTATTTAGGATTTGAAAAGGTCTTGATTTCTGATTATAGAAGTCAAAATAATATCAACGTAGAACTTGTTGAAGCAGATAATACTTTAGATGAAGTTCATATAGCATATGACGACGGTTTAACAAGACGACAGAAATTGAGATTGTTTAGAAAAGAATTCTTAGGAACTTCTAAGTTTGGGAAATCGTGTAAAATATTAAATGAAGATGATTTAGTATTAAAATATGACAAACACAATAAGGCGTTATATGCCAGCTCAAAAGTGCCACTTCAAATTTTAAATAAAGCCTTAGAGTATGAAAT
The DNA here is from genome assembly GCF_015645385.1 of Winogradskyella marina. Classification (GTDB taxonomy): domain Bacteria; phylum Bacteroidota; class Bacteroidia; order Flavobacteriales; family Flavobacteriaceae; genus Winogradskyella; species Winogradskyella marina. The sequence continues at coordinate 17,880 of NZ_JADOET010000017.1, read as the reverse complement.
TACCTATGATTTAATGGAATTTGAAACCAACTTTGGATATGCTAATCTTAGCGAAATGCGATTTTCGGTTAATTCTGTAACGTTCTATGGTACGTCCTTCTACAATGATTTATATACTACAAAAAAGAAAACCTTAAAACATAGAGATAAAGCTTATAAAGGATCTGTTCAACACTTTTTAAGGTCGCTTTACAATAAAAACTTGAGAACAGAAGGGTATTGGATATACCATGATAAATTTAGGATAGAAGAGTGGGAATATTTTTTGGTGGAAGCTTTAGAGAATGAAGATTTTAAGAAAGTAACTCTAAAAGAAAATGTCTCTATCCTATTTGAGAAAAATGATCAATCTAAAATTCACTTAGAAGTACCCGAATTTTATGTTGATTCTTATGGTAATTTTACACCTGTTGTAGGAGTTTATTTTAGTGGTGTTATGGGAAATCAGAGAATTGGTGATACCTTGCCTTTAGCTTTTGGTTTAACTGGAAAAGAGTAAATAAAAAACCCAGAATTAACATTCTGGGTTTTTAATATTTTATAAACCTTTAAACCATTCTTGATATTGTTTACCAAGTAAAAAGGTCGGTTTCATCTCACCACCTAATGCAGAGATTAAACTCATTATCCAAGCAATTAATAGAACTATCCAGGCTACTAAGTTTACAATAGGAATCCAAGATGAAACAACACCTAATAAAATTAAACCTAAATTTTGTCTAATGTAAAAAGAGCCAAATTCGGTTTTATTACTACTATTCATAACAATAGCAATAATCCATCCGATAAAAGTAATATGGGCAATAATTGCAACATTTTTACCATCACTGAACACTTCTTTTGCATCGTTGCTAAAATCATCAGCCGCTTTTTTTGCATCATCTGAAAATTCACTAGTTTTCTGGCTTATTTTATCGCCTGCTTTTTTAGCGCCATCTTTAGCATCGTCTAACATATCGTTAAGATCGTTGCCTAAATCTTTATTGTCTTCTGACATATTTTTTTGTTTTAAGTTAAACCATAAAGTTAATGAAATATTATGAATCAACTTAAATAATATATGTTATCAAAGGGTAATCTTTTTTTACCTAAATAACATAATTAGGCCTCCAATAGCGGAAACGATTATAATAAATCGTCTGTAATTTACATTTGAAATGAGTTTTACAATGTTTGCGCCCAATATAAACCCTAAAATAACCGCAGGAATTAACACGGAGTTTAAAACTAATGTGTCTATCGTAACGGTTTCCCAAACAAAGACATGAAAGGGAAGCTTAATCATATTGATAATAAAAAATAACCATGCCGCTGTTCCTATAAATTCATTTTTAGGATAACGCATGGTTAAAAAATAAATATTAGAAACCGGACCAGCTAAATTACCTATCATAGTAGTGAAACCTGTTAATAAACCAATACCAGTTGAAAACAACTTGTTACGCGGTATATACGTAGATTTTCGCTTTTCTAAGTAAATCATAATACCCACTGAAACAAGTATTATAATCGCCATTAATTTTTTAAAAACGATTTCAGAAATATCATTTCCAACCCAAACTCCAATTAAAACACCGACTATAATCCATGGAATTAGTTTTTTGATAACCACCCAATCTGCATGTCTGTTGTAATAAATAACAGCTAATATATCTGCACAAATTAACATAGGAAGAAGAATGCCTGTAGATGCTTTTTCTCCAAAAACAAAGGCAAGTATCACAATAAGAATGATACCTACACCTTTAATTCCTGATTTGGATAAACCCAATAAAAAAACTGCAAATCCAATGGCCATCCATTGAAACGCAGTTAAATTATAAGCGTGTAGAATTTCTAAATAAGACAATGATATGTGTTTAAATGGAATTTATAAAAAGGCCTTATCCACGGGTTCCCAAAGTTCAATTTTGTTACCGTCGTTATCTAGAATCCAGCCGAATTTACCATATTCGTATTCTTCCATATCACCAACAATGGTGACACCTTCGTCTTTTAACGTTGCTAATAATTCTTTTAAATTTTCAACCCTATAATTAAACATAAAGTCTTTTTTAGACGGTTCAAAGTGTTTGGTGTCTTCAGTAAACGGACTCCATTGAGTAGAACAGTCGTTTCCTTCTTTATCTTTCCACCAAAAGGTACAGCCATAATCGTCTGTGTTAAACCCTAAATGTTTTTTATACCAATCTTTAGCAGCTTTTGGATCTTTAGTTTTAAAAAATAAACCTCCAATTCCTGTGACGCGTTTTTTCATTTTATTCTGAATTTATTTTAAGATCTCATTGGTTGAAACCCTAAATGTTATAATTTTTTAATCTACTTTTTCTTTATGGCAGACTCGTATATGTCTATCCACTCGTTACACGTCATCTTTTTAGTCAGTTCGCCAATTAATTCAAACGGAATGTCGTCTATCTTTTTAAATCTAACACAGCTTTTTCCCATGTCTAATTTTCGTTTGCAATGTTTTGGATACGCGTTAACAAACCAATCGTGTAGTTCTGGTTGCGCATAAATGCCACTATGATATAAGTTTATTGAGTTTTTTTGTGAAGCAAAACTCATAAATGGTAATGGCGTTTTTGGGTCGCAATGATAACCATCTGGATAAACGGAATGTGGCACATAATAACTTATCATATTATATAGAATGCCTTCTTCAAAACCATTTGGTAAATTATCAGTTATAACTTTCCTTAACGTTTTTAAAGCATTTTGGCGTTCTTCAGGTACTTGACTAATATAATCTTCTGGTGATGTAGCGTTGTATGTCATGTTTAAAAAGGTATGGTTAATATTGTAAGTTAACTAAACTTTGCTTTAATCTTATCGACGATTGTTTGCGAGAGTTTAATGTTGCTTTCAATCGTCCAACCTGCCACATGTGGTGAGAGCAACACATTTTTTGATGCTATTAAATATTGAAAGGCTTCTGGCATATCATTAGAAGTGAATAAATTTTCGAAAGACGATTTTTCATACTCTAAAACATCTAATCCTGCTCCCAGAATTTTACCAGATTTTAAGGCGTTAACTAAATCTTGAGTAACTACACTTTTACCGCGAGCTGTATTAATGAGCCAAAAAGGCTTTTTAAAACCTTTTATAAAATCAGAATTTATCATGTTTAAAGTTAGCTCTGTTTGTGGTATATGAAGACTTAGCACATCAGCTTTTGCTTTTAATTCTTCGAGAATAACTTGTTTGGCATTGGCATCTTCAACATTGGTTTTTATATCATAACACAAAACATCTACATCAAAGCCTTTTAATTTTTTGGCAAATGCTTTTCCCATATTACCATAACCAATGAGGCCAACAGTTTTTCCGTCTAATTCTAATCCTCTGTTATCTTCTCGCAACCATTTTCCGTGTCTCACTTCTTTGTCCGCTTTATTTAGGTTATTAAAAAGTGATAACAACATCCCTAAGGCGTGTTCTCCAACAGCATTTCGGTTACCTTCTGGTGCAGAAATAAGATATATGCCTTTATCTTCGGCATAATTGCAGTCTATATTTTCTAATCCAGCACCAACACGTCCTATAAATTTTAGGTTTGTGGCTGCATCTAAAAATTGCTTGTCTATGGTGAATCGGCTTCTAATTATAAGACCATCATAATCTGCGATTTTTGCTTCAACCTCAGATTTTGAAGACGTGTAATCTTCGTGATTGGTAAATCCTAAGGCGTTGAGTTGATTTAAAAGTAATGGATGATTAGAATCTAGGTGTAATATTTTCATGGTAATGCCTGCGAGAGTGGGAATCTATTTAAGCGTTAAATAATAACTTTTTAGTTTTTCAGATCTTCTAGATTTTTTAAAACCTAGTAGGTCTTATAATATGATGAAGTAAAGTTACAAAGATTTACAACGCGATTTACGATAGTTTACTTTTAAAATAGAGTAACATGGTGACTGCGTTAGGGATGGAACGGCATGTTTGAGCTCTTTTGCTTTTTTTGCAAAAAGCGAGTAGTGACAGCCCGACTCTACGTAGCTTTTCTAGTTGATGAAAGTGATTACAATAGCTACATAGCGAAGTAGAGTAACGCCCAAAAAATATTAAATACCTAACATCATTTTCGCGATTAAGAAATAGATTAAAATCCCGAAAACGTCATTGCTTGTGGTGATAAATGGTCCTGTGGCAACTGCTGGATCAATGCCTCTTTTGTCTAAAAAAATAGGAATAAATGTCCCAATAATTGCAGCCATTACAATCACAGCAACTAAAGCGATACTGATGGTTATGGATACAATGTATGGTGTTCCAAAAATAAAATGTGTAATAAGAATGGCAATTAGTGAAATAGCAATACCATTGACTAATCCTAATAAAAACTCTTTGAATAATCGTTTTAGAATTTTACCATCGATTGTGCCATTGGCAATACCTTGAACCACAATAGCAGAGGATTGTACTCCTACATTTCCGGCTGTTGCTTGAATTAAAGGTACAAAACTGAGCAACACTATAAAATTGCCCATATTATCATTAAACTGCTCTATAATACTGGCAGCTCCTAAACCTCCAAACATACCAATAAACAACCAAGGTAAACGTGCTTTGGTGAGTTTAAAAATACTATCATCGGCCTCGACATCTTGCGAAATACCAGCGGCTAATTGGTAATCTTTATCGGCTTCTTCTCGTATAACGTCTACAATATCATCAATGGTAATTCTACCGACTAATGTTTGGCTGTCATTTACAACAGGAATTGCTTCTAAATCGTATTTTGCCATTATTTTTGCGACATCTACCACATCATCGTTAACATGAACCCAATCCACATTTTCTTTAGCGATAGACGCAATTTTTTGATCGCTTTTGGATGTAATTAAATCTTTTAAAGACAATCTACCTATCAGTTTATCTTGTTTATCTACAACGTAAACCGAATGTACTCTTGTAACATCTTTAGCTTGCCCTCTAATTCTGCGTAAACAACCAGCAACTGTCCAAGTTTCGTAAACTTTTACAAGCTCTTTTGCCATGAGTCCACCAGCTGTGTCTTCATCGTAAGCTAAAAGTTCTTGAATTTCTTCTCTGTGTTCGTCGTCTGCAATCTGCGAGATAACTTCGGCTCGCCTGCCTTCCGGAAGTTCAGCAATCATATCTGCCGCATCATCGGTATCTAATTCTTCAACCTCTTCGGCAATTTCTTTATTGGATAGACTTCTAAGTATTTTTTCTCGGATATCCTCATCGAGTTCCATCAGGATTTCTGAAGTGGTTTCAGAATCGAGAAGTTTTATAACATAAACAGCATCATCATTGGTTAATTCATCTAAAATTTCGGCAATATCTGCGTGGTGATACTCATTTAATAAGGCTGTTAAGTCTTTGTCGTTTCCGTCTTCGACAAGGATTTCTACCTTTTCAATAAGCTCATCAGTTAACTGAAATTGTATGTTATCTTGGATGTCTTCCACTTGATTTTTAATACGCTTATTTTAATTCACCTCGACTGCACTCAGTGTGACAGCAAAGATCATTAGTTTTCGTCATTTTCTATTAGCGACGTTAGCTCTATAAACTGCGAAACACTCAGTTGCTCTGGTCGTTGCCCAAATATAGTATTTGCTTTTAAATTATCCGACAGATTGAATGTTTTTAAACTGTTACGAAGTGTTTTTCTACGTTGCTGAAAACCTGTTTTTACGACTTTAAAGAATAATTTTTCGTCGCAAGGCAAGGTGAAATTTTCTTTTCGTTTTAATAAAAGCACACCTGAATCTACTTTTGGTGGTGGATTAAATACGCTTGGTGGTACTGTAAATAAGTATTCTGCATCGTAAAATGCTTGGGTTAGTACAGATAAAATACCGTAAACTTTTGAGCCTTCTTTAGAACAGATTCTTAAGGCGACTTCTTTTTGAAACATACCAGAAAATTCTGGAATTTGATGTCTCATTTCTAGAGTTTTAAAAAGAATTTGTGACGAAATATTATATGGAAAATTACCAATAATAGCGAAAGGTTTATCCTTAAATACAAGATTTAAATCGTATTTTAAGAAGTCTTTTTCTATAATTCTATCTGCAAGATGTAAATAGTTATTTTTTAGGTAATCTACAGATTCTGTGTCTATTTCTATGACGTGTGTTATGGTGTCTTTTTTGAGAAGATATTTGGTAAGCACTCCCATTCCTGGCCCAATTTCTAAGACGTCGTTGTAGCCTTCTAAAGATAAGCTATCTGCAATATCTTGTGCAATGGATTCGTCTTCTAAGAAGTGTTGTCCTAGGTGTTTTTTTGCTTTTACTGTCATTTGTTTTTTTTCTCGCAAAGGCACAAAGGCGCAACGCAATTATTTTGTAAAGATACGGTTTACTTGGGTTTTTTGTAATGAATGGCGCTGAGTGTTATTATACAATGATTTTCAGAGTTGTAATAAGATTGTTTTTTCTCGCAAAGGCGCAGAGACGCAAAGCGTTTTTACATAAAAAATAATGCTATGTTTAAAGAATCAAAAAGCTATAAGCTTAATACAACCATGAGATTTCAAATAAAGTTGAGCTTTTTTCTTTGCGACTTGGCGTCTTTGCCCGAAAATATTATTCAAAACTAACCGAATACTCATCAACAACTTCTAACTCTGTTCTAAACGACAAGACTTTATCTCCAAAACGTTGTAAGCCAACTTGTTTTAAACGCTCGGCATGTTCAGCATAATATGAGTTTAGAGCTTCTCTAGAATGCGCTCTGAATTGAATAGAGTAGGTGTCTGCTTCGTCATCCTCTACCAAAACTTTGGTGAGTTTAGCTTCTTTGAACTTACCTGTTGCTAAGACTTGTGGAATGTGCTCTTTTATCCATTCTAACCATTCATTATGGATACTTTTATCTATATTAAGAGTAACGTTGTATATAATCATATGAGTTCAAAATTCAATTTTAACGTGTTAAATTCCAAAATGTTGCTGTTGGAATTGAGCGTTTGGGTTTTGTTATTTAGTTAATACTATCTCCTCTAAGCATTCTAAACTTTTTTCGCGCTTCAATAAAATAAATACTGTCTTGGTGATCAAATATTATTTTTTCGTAGAGTAGTTTAGCTTCTTCGGGTTTAGCCAAATAGTTGTTGTAAAGTTCTGCTAAATAGTAAAGCGTGTCATCTATTAAGATGTCTTCACTATAATCTTTAATAATGTCTAGGTAGTTAGCTTCTGCTTTAACGTATTGCTTTTTTTTCTCGTAGAGTTTTGCTTGTTGAAACAAAGCCTGATCTGTGATGCTTTCACCTTTATGTTCTTCTAAAATTCGGTCTAAAAGTGAAATAGCTTCTTCAGTTTTATTCTGAAACGCGAATAAGTCTGCCTTTGCGTAATGCTTTAATGCTGTTTGCGTGCTGTCTTCGTGTTTATTGTCCGAAATCAACAACTTTAAGTCTAGAGCATCATTTGCAATTAATTGAGATGTAGAAGATTTTAGGATGTTAAGCTGCGATTCTGCCCATTCAAAATCACCTTTGTAATAACTTGTTTTTGCCACTTTAAATCGTGCTTCTTGAGCAATAATGCTATTTTTAAGGTTAGCCTGAATTTGAGAATAGAAAATTAAGGCTTCATTAAATTTTTCTTGAAGTACTAAAATATCAGCTAATAGTAATTTTACATTCGCTTCTTGAAATTTAGAAAGCTGTAAGCTTAAACTTTGCTTTAAGAACGTTGTGGCTGTTTCTGTGTCTTTTTGGTTAAAGGCTAAAAATTTACCATAGGCTAATTGTAAGGATAAAGTAAGCTTAGATTTTCCAAACTCATTCAGCAAGCTGTTGTATTTTTTATCAATTTGCTGTAGCGTTTTAGCATCGGCATTTTTAGTGTCTATTTCTAAAATGTATTGGTGTGCCGTTAATGCTGTACTTCGATCTTGTGTAACCTCGAGTATATAATTGAAAATTGATTTTGCTGTGTCATCATCGTTGTCTTGTTGTGCTGTAACAGCTAATTCTATGAGACGATCTAAACTTTCAGGGTTACGCTTGTAAAGTGCTTTTTCTTGAATAAACGATTTGTTGTATGCTTTTTCTTGAACGTATAACCAACTCAACATATCATACCAGTACGTTTCCGGATTTTGTTGAATTTTTTTTAGAAGTAATCGTCGTAAATAGGTGTTGTTTATATTGTCTTTATCTTCGGAAACAAAGTCACTAATGAAACGTTTAATGTTATTGAGATAATTAGGTTTATACGCAATGTAATCTATATAGTTTAAGAACATTTTTTCGATATCACCTTGATCTCCATAAATGCGCGCTAACTGAATACTGAAGTTTTTTTCTGGTGATAAGACTTTACCTTTTTCATATAATCGAATGGCTTGTTCTGACAGTGAATAATCTTCAAACTTTTTAGCGATAATATAAATAAAGTTGGGCTTATGGTCTACAAAAGCTATCGCTTCATCATAAAGTTTATTGGCAGTAGCAATACTATCTTTAAGTTGAAAGTTATAACCCAAAGCCACTGTAAATTCTGGACTTCTATTTATAGATAAACGTTGTTTCAAAAGAGCTTCAGCATCGTCATATTGTTCTAATTGTTGGTAGATATCTACAAGCTTAAGAATATAGTTGTAACTGTGTGGCTTTTCCCTCAGTAAATTTTTATAGATTAATTCTGCTTTTTTGAATTCTGCTTTTTTGTAATAACTATCCGCTTGTGCTTCACTATTTTGGGCAAAACCAGAATAACTGAAGACTAGAATAATTATTATGAAAAAACGCTGTTGCATGTTTGTATTTTAGTACCGCTAAAAGTCACTGTAAGTGTAAATATAACAAATGCTTCAAGTAGATGTTGTGAAAAAAAGTATAAAAAAATGCCTAAACTTATGTTTAGGCATTTTACTAGTAAAATAAATGTGCTATTAACCATTATTTTTGTAAAATATGATTCAATTATCTTGACTAGGTTCGTTTTATATATTACTAATTAACAACATCAATTATAATGTTGAAAATTACCAAAAAGTATAGAATATCTGGTTCGCTAAAACAAAACCTTGCTTACCATAGCAATCAAAGAAACGAGTAATACGATTCGTTTTATATTCTTCATAATTAAGCTCTTTTAATCTGGGAAACCTAAATTTCTAAAAACTTTATAAATAAAGCGAGGAAATACCTTTATAATCGTTAAAATGCATTAAAATTTAACATTTAGAGTAGGGTATATGGTTTTAAGAAATCATATCAAAGCCGGTATACGGCACTAAAACGTCAGGTATTTTTATACCATTTTCGGTTTGATAGTTTTCTAAAATTCCGGCTAAAATCCTTGGTAAGGCTAAAGAACTACCATTTAACGTGTGGCATAATTCGTTTTTACCTTCAGAATTTTTAAAACGTAATTTTAAACGATTGGCTTGGAACGTTTCAAAGTTAGAAACAGACGATACTTCTAACCAACGGTCTTGTGCCGTTGAAAACACTTCAAAATCGTAAGTTAAAGCAGAGGTAAATCCTAAATCGCCTCCACATAATCTTAAAATTCTATATGGTAATTTTAAGTCTTGTAAAATGCCTTTTACATGATTGACCATACTGTCTAATGCGTCATAAGAATTATCTGGATGTTCAACTCTTAGGATTTCAACCTTATCAAACTGATGTAATCTGTTTAATCCTCTAACGTGCGCACCATAACTACCCGCTTCACGTCTAAAACATGGTGTATAACCTGTGATGGTAATAGGAAGATCGCTCTCGTTTAAAAGGGTGTCTCTAAATATATTGGTTGCAGGCACTTCTGCGGTTGGAATTAAGTATAAATTATCTCCTGTAACGTGGTACATTTGCCCTTCTTTGTCTGGCAATTGTCCAGTTCCAAAACCAGACGCTTCATTCACCAAATGTGGTACTTGGTATTCGGTGTAACCAGCTTCGGTATTTTTGTCTAAGAAATAAGCAATAAGGGCACGTTGTAATCTTGCACCTTTACCTATATAAACAGGAAAACCAGCACCTGTAATTTTGTTTCCTAATTCAAAATCGATGATGTTATATTTTTTAGCGAGTTCCCAATGTGGTAAGGCACCTTCATATAAACTAGGCACATCTCCATCTCTAAAGGTTTCCTCGTTGTCTTCATCCGTATTTCCTGCAGGAACAATAGGGTTTGGTACATTAGGGATTTTATATAAAAGCTCAGCAAGTGCCTCAATTTTAGCATTGAGTTCTTGTTCTAAAGTTTTAGTAACGTCCTTTAATTGTGTTGTTTTCTCCTTTAGAATATTTGCTTTTTGGGTTTCGCCAGACTTGTATAAATTTCCAATCTCTTTAGATAAGCTGTTAGATTCTGCTTTCGTGGTATCTAATTTGGTCTGAATTGCTTTTCGGTCTTCATCGAAAGCAATAGCCTCGTTAATCATCTCTGTAGCATCAATATTTCGTTTTGCTAAACGTGCAATAATGTCTTCTTTGTTCTCTTGTATAAAAGCAACTTGTAACATATCTATTAATTTTGGTTTATGCCAATTGGCATGGGGAAATAAGCCACAAAAGTAACAAGAAAATGACCAGATAAAAATAAAAAGTGTCTATTTTATAGTGTGAAATAAGATTTTCTGATTTAAGGATAGTTATACTTTTGTAATAAGAAATTACTTTTCGTTTTCTTCAGAAGGTAAAATCCAATCGTGATGCTTAAAATGTTGCCATGTTTCATTGGCAATATCAATTTTTGGATCTATAAGTTGTTTGGTGGCTTTTCCATTAACACTTACAAACGCATTGACATAGACTTTTACAGGAATTCCTTTTTTAGCAAAGTCTTGTTTAAGATGTTGTGCAAACTGCCAAATAATATCGGGCTTAGATCTTGCGCCTCGTTGTTGCTTTTTGGTTAAATAATCATCTAATTTAATAGGAATTATATCTTCAGTTTTTGCATTAACAACTTTGTAAAAGGTGCGTCCGCTTTTAGCTCTCAACATCATTCTCCACGATAAACGATGACCTTCTTCGGTCCATAATACATCATCCGTAAAAAAGTGATGACGTAACGGTAAGGCAATTTGAATTATAAAATAAATTGAAAATAAAGAGATTAAAACTGTATTGTATTTTGGAATGATAATGTCATCAGCATCATAATACTCCTTTTGCTTTAAGAATATGTTTTTTATGGTTTTAGGTTCAAAAAAGAACAAGCTAAACGCTAAAGACATATATGGGAAAATGCCAATATGAAAAATAAATGAATTAAACAGATGAAAGAAAATAGAGGCAAAGAAAGCGTACTTCCGAGTTTTTTTGAATAGTAATAATGGAATTATTAAGCCATCAAATAAAATGCCTCCATATGCCAAAATATAATGTACTGTTTTTTGCTGTAAAAGGTCACCAACCACATAGAAATCGGCTTTGCTTCGCATGAGTATTTTCATTACAGAACCGTCTAACCAATCCGGATAAAATTTAGCTGCCGATGCGTAGGTGTATAGAATAAATAATTGAAGTACAAAAACCCATTTACACCAACTTGGCATTGAAATACGTTTTAGTGAAGGGTTCAGTTTAACATCTAAAGAAGCATACCGATTGGCTGGTAGAAACACCATTAAAAAACTTAACAACATCAACAAATAATAATGATTGTTATAAGACGATTTTTGCATGAGGTAGGTTGTTGTCCACATTAAAGCAAACATAAGCATGCTTAACCTGTATTTGTAGCCCAACATTATACATAAGCCAAAAATTCCCATTACGGCATAATAGACATACATCCAATCACCAGGAAGTGGTTGTAACCACTCAAAACCAATAAATGAAAAGGTGAATTCTGGTTCTATTAAAGTTCGTCTAATCCAGCCTGTAAAAATGGCTCCAACAGCTTCTAAAAAACACAACAATCCAAAAATGATTCTGAAAACTATGAGTCCAGAGTTGTCTATATGTTTAAATAGAAACTTATGCATTTAAGGTGTTTATATAGCTTGATGCATTCGCCATATCTTTTTTAAGTTGAATTTTTAAAGCTTCGAGATTCTCATATTTTTGTTCGCTGCGAAGACGCTTAAGAAACTCAATTTTTAGTTCAGCATTATAAATATCTTGGCTAAAGTCGAAAAAATGCACTTCAATAGAACGTGTTTTGCCATCAACCGTTGGATTGCTGCCAATATTCATCATTCCGAAGACGGTTTTGTTTTCAATCTTAGATTTTACCACATAAACACCATCACTAGGAATAAGCTTATAAGTTGCCGTGACATTAATATTTGCGGTTGGGAAATCAATCGTTCTTCCCAATTCTTTGCCCTTAACAACTGTACCAGTTATAAAGAAATTGTAACCTAAATACGAATTTGCTAAATCTACTTCTCCTTGGTTTAAAGCTGTTCTTATTTTAGTAGAACTCACTGTAACATCTTTTAGGTCTTGTGCAGAAATTTCTTCAACATCAAAATCATAACGCTCAGCAAAGGCTTTAAGGTCGTTTATGTTGGCACTTCTGTTTTTGCCAAAATGGTGGTCGTAACCAATAACAATATGTTTGGTGTGTAACTCATCAACTAAAATCTGTTTCACGTAATCATGAGCAGAAAGATTAGCGAAGGCTTTGGTGAATTTTTTTACAACAACCTCCTTTATACCGTGTGATTTTAGTAATTCTATACGCTCGTCAATGGTATTTAACAACCGAATAGAGTCGTCTTTTTGAAGCACCATTCTTGGATGTGGAAACAAGGTTAAAACCACAGGAATATAGCCTTGTTTTTTAGCAAGAGCTACGACCTGTTTCAGGATTTTTTGATGTCCAATATGTACACCGTCGAAGGTGCCAATGGTTGTTACTTTTGCTGATTTTGAATTCAAATTTAAACGGTATTGCTATTTTTAACTTAGAACTATACTGAAAACAAAGCTAAATCTTATTTTCCATTAAATTGGTTCATCGTAGTATTTACTCCGGCTAAAGCGAAAGATTTTACCAATTCTGCCGAAATTTTCAAACGTTCTTTAAGTTGTGTGTTTTCTTCGTCTGTCCATTCGCCTAGAACATAATCGACTTGTCTGCCTTTGCTAAACTCATCACTGATGCCAAATCTAAAGCGGTTATATTTTACAGTCTGTAATTTATCTTGCGTGTCTTTTAAGCCATTGTGTCCTCCGTCGCTGCCTTTGGTTTTTAATCTTAGCGATCCAAACGGAAGGTTTAAATCATCAGTAACCACAAGTAGGTTTTCTATAGGGATTTTTTCTTTCTTTAGCCAGTATTTTATAGATTTTCCGCTGAGGTTCATAAACGTACTTGGCTTTAAAAGGATAAGTGATCTTCCTTTGATTTTCAAGGTAGAAACATCACCAAGTTTTACGGTTTCAAAAGTAATGTCATTCGTTTCAGCTAAATAATCTAGAATTTTAAAGCCAATATTATGTCTAGTGTTAGCATATTTTTCGCCTATGTTTCCTAAGCCAACGATTAAGAATTTTTTCATTTTGTCTTCTTCTGTAAGTTTCGGTTTAGCACTAAAACCGAACCATTTTTTTATAAAACTATACATAATGTATTTCTAGTTTGTGCAAAAGTAAAAAGAAGTTGACTAAAAACTAATTATATCGTTATGGTCTTTGGTTTGTGGGTTTAGTTTTTGAAGCTGTTTTGAAGATTTCGAACATACTTACAACTTATAGCTTACCTTAAACATTACAATTCTAGGCAAAATAAATGTTCTACTATCGCTAATCACAAAAGCGTTAAAGGAATTTTGTTGTTTAAAACGCGTATCAAAAAGGTTAGTGGCATTTACCTCAAATCCCCAAGGACTATCTTCTTTTTGGTAGAATAACGACGCATTTGCAGTATCAAAAGTGGTTTTAGTATCTAGACTTTTATTATTGTAATTATTATAGGTGTAATCTGCTTTAAAGATAAAATCCTTTAAAAAATCGTATTCCAAAATAACTTCTAATTGGTCATTTTCAAATTTAGAGACGTTATTTAAGGCTTTATAGTTATTAAAATCTTTGGTATAATTAATTTCAAAGTTAGGATGATTTTTAAATGAAGTTTCCGCGCCAATCGTTGAAGCAATAGATTTTGAAACATTAAGATTTGTTTCATTATTCAAAATTTGATAGAAATCATTATAACTAAAACGACTACTCAGATTATAACGGATTTTATTGATTTTTTTTGAAACGCGTCCACTAAGCATCCAATTATGTTCTGGTTGGTCAAACATTATGGCTGTATTAAAAGATTCAATACCATTAAGCTCTGAAACCGTTTTTATACTTTTTACACGCTTGTTAAAACTGGTATTGAAGTTGAGGTTTAAGTTTTTAAACAAACTAAACTTATAATAACTCAAGGTTGCGGAATGGTATAATTGGTTTTCTAACTGATTGTTGCCTTTGTAAACACTATTAAAATTAGAAAGTATAAAGTTGTTTGCCAATTGATTAATGCCAGGAAAACGCGCATTCAGTTTGTATTTAAAATTCAGTTTTTCACTGTTATTAAATTCCACTTTGGTGGTGAATTGCGGTAATAACAAATTTTTAGAAAACGTTTCAGAATCCTCAAACTGTTGTGTCCGCCATAAATAACCATGATAAAATACAGCAGGTTTAAACGTAGCGATACCAATTTGAAATTTATATTCCAAGCCCAAATACGAATCTATATAGCTATAACCAAAATCATTACCAAAACCAGCAGAACTAAAATTATTGATACGACCATAATTAAGCAATTGTAGATCTTCATTATAGAAATCATTAAAAGATGTGTTAATGCCAACACTAGTATAAAGGTGGTTAAAATTATTAATTACCCAATAATCTTTTATAATGGCATTAAAATTATGCGAAGCTGATTTTTTAGTTTGAAGAATATTATACACATCAGCATCTTCCAAAGGAATTAAACCTTGTAAAATTTGCTGATTAGTGAGCCACTCTGTAATCGGTTTATCATTCTGAAAATTATAAGTGGCTTCTAAAGTAGCTGTATGCGCTTTAGATAATTTACGACTGTAAGTAATGTTTTGTTTTAGATTAAGTGCCGTAACATCGGTTAATGTCGTAATGCTATTGTTTTGGTCTGGGTTAATTGTATTTACAAAACCATGACTATCATTATTAGTTACTTTTACAAAAGCATTATAAGCAAAATCTTCTTTGTAGCTTGGGTCGTAGTCCACGGTAACTTTACCTACGGTAAAAAAGTTATTAATAGTATTAGTAACCGTTCTGTTTTCCGTAAAAGGGTCTGCAATATTTTGGTAAGCGTTCAACGTATTGCTTGCAGTTTGGGTTTTTGAGTTAGAGCTAATTAAATAGCCACTAATATCTGTATGTTTAGAAACGGATTGCCTAATATTTAAAGCACCAAACTGATTAATATTAGCTGTAAAATCTTGGTTGTTGAGGTATTGGGCAAAATCGCTATTAAACAAACTAAAATAACTACCAACATCATCCAAGAGTTTTCCAAAACCACCTTCAAATTCTAAGTAATCGCTAAAACTAAAACTTTTAATGCCTTGGTTGTTAAGGTCACCAATAAAGTTAACGTTGGTTCTTGGGCTGTAGTAAAATAAATTAGGATGTAACAGGTAACGCTTTTTAATACCTGCACCCACCTCTATATCGCCAAAAACAAACTTCTTTTTATCTTCTTTTAACAAGATATTCATAGCCATATCCTCAGAGTCTTGCAAACCTTTAAGCATAGCAACCTCATTGTAATTATCTAACACTTCAACTTTCTCAACGGCATCTGCTGGTATATTATTTACAGCTAGTTTGCTATTACCTGTAAAAAAGGTTTTGTTTTCTACTAAGACTTTAGTTACTTTTTTACCATTAACCATCACGTTACCTTCTCTATCCACTTCTACTCCAGGTAATTTTTTAAGAGCATCGCGTAGTTTGCGTTCCTCACCTGTTACAAACTTTGTAACATCGTAAGTTATGGTGTCTTCTTTAACGGTAATTGGAGGTGTGTATTTTATGTTTACCTCATCTAATTGGTCTGGGTTTTCTTTGAGGATAAAGTTTTTAGTGAGGTCTTGGTCTGTTGTGGTTATAGTAACTTTTTGTGGCTTGTAACCCAAATAGCTTACCGTGAGTTCGTAGGTTTGGTTTTTTGCAAGGCCTAGTTTGTATGTCCCATCGTTTTCCGTAATGGCGAATTTCACGTCTTGGTCATCTGCTTGAGGTATTGCTAAGATATTTGCGTATGGTAAAGGATTATGCAGAGTGTCTTTAACATTGCCGATAAACGTAACTTGTTGAGAGTAGCTACAGAAAAAAAAACTCCCTATTAATAATATTGATATAAGAGAGTTTTTTTTAATAGATGAAAATTTACTGTTACTAATAATCAATTTAATATTAAAAATACATACAATCAAGGTATGCTATTTGCGAAACAGCAAAGGCGGTTTCTATATCTACCTCACTATTTATTGCGTTGTCATAAATAGTTAGAGCTAGTAAAGAACAAGCTTTTTTTAAGCTTTCAGGTTTCTTAGGTTCAGAGTATTGCATGCTTGTAAATAAGAAAAATGCAGATAAGACAATTAGTGTTTTTTTTAAGGTTTTCATATTACTCAAATTTAAATTCTTTAATTTTTTGTTTAACATATTTGTTATAATCACTCCTGTTAATTTTGATTCCATTTTTTGGTATTTTAATTTCTGATTTATCGAACTCTAGTTTTTGCAACGAATAGATTAAATTATTCTCTTTTAATTCTAAAATAATACCTGGCAATCCTGAATAACCTTTAGGTCCATGAGAAAGAGGTATTAGATATGTAAACCAAGCAAAAACTTTTTTACCTTTTGGATTAAGGTATGTAGTTTCAATTTCTAATTCTGCTTTATAACATAAATATTCCCCAATTAATTTAGTTTCTTTGGTTATTTTCCAGTCATAGGTTAATGAATCTGTTATGATAAAATCATCTCCTAAAAAGTTTTTTCTTGTTTTTGAGAGTTGAATATTTAAATCAGTAAAAACTTCAACATCTCCAGCTATTTTTAATGCGGCCTTAAAGTAGGTGTCACTTTCTTTATCTGAAATCATTGATTTATCTAAATAATATAAAGATTTAGAATTATTAAAGTCTAAGTTAAAATTAAACTCTCTTAATGCTTCTACTGATTTTTCAAGAAATTTAGATGCAGAAGTTTCTTTTTTGGTTTCAGTATAATTAAATGTAACACTATAAACCAATCTACCTGATTTTATAGAATTTTGCGAATGACAATTCCCTATAAAAAGGGTGAAAACTATTATGTGGATTAATTTCATATTAGTATACAATCAGTTGTTTTAATCATTTAAAATTGCACTGCATTACATTCGTCTAGATATCTTGCTCCAGCTTCAATTGCCATTTCTCTATCGTCGAAAGTTCGTATGTATGCGTGATACAATCTTATTGCGTCACAAAAACATTCACCATTCGATTCATTAGAATCAATGTTGCATGGTTCACAATATTCGGAAGTCTTATTGCTTACTGCCATTACGTTTATTGGACTTCCAATAAACATTACCACAGCCATTAGGCTAAATATTCTTTTCTTCATAATTTAAGATTTTAAACCCATCACATTTTTTAAGATAGGTTGATTAATAACTATTGTCTCCCTAAAACTTAGGGAATAGAAGTCTTATAATTAGAAGTCATTTGTTTTCTCATTAAGGGAATGAGAAGTAGAAGTCACTTGTTTAGAAGTCTTTTTTTTGCGCTATTAGTTTTAATTCTCAGGGATAAAATATAAAAAAGCTTGCACAAGCTATAATGTTAACATTTTTGTCGTCCACATTCTTAAGAGCGACTTCTTACATTACTCTATAAAAATGCTTTCAACATTGTAAATCTAAAAAAAAAAAA
>NZ_JADOET010000016.1 GCF_015645385.1 Winogradskyella marina | reverse complement strand
CCTGTGATCTCACTATTCTTAAGGCTTAAATCCATTTCTGTTATACCGTCTGGTGTGCCATCGTCACAGACTTCTAATGCTGTTGGTGCGATTACTGTTGGTAAAGGGTTAACGATAATGTCAAAACTTGTTGTGCTATAACATGTTGGATTCATCGTGTCTACAAACCTAACATAAATTGTTTCCTGATTTATAGTAGAATTTATATACGTCGTCGGTAAGTCATTTACGTTATTATTTGCATCTTCTAGGCTACCATGAAAAGTCATGGTATATCGCATTGCATCTTGTCCTCCTAATATTTCTGCTTCTTGACTGCTTAAATCAAAAGTACCAAAACCGTCATTGTCAGTATCACAGATTTCTATATTATCTGGTGTTGTGGCTATAGCTCTGTCGTTAACAACTAAGTTAAAAAGAGCTGTCTCAGACACAGTGTAACAATTAGAATCACCTAAACTCGCTACTCTCACAAATATCGGTTGTGGGTTTGCTGTATTGGGAAAGTCTGATGGTAAAGCTCCGTCTCCTGAATCTGCTTCTGCAAAACTTAAATGATAAGTAACCGTGAAATCTACGGCTGATTGTGCCCCTAATATCGTTGCATTTTGTGCGCTTAAATTAAAGGTTTCAAAACCATCGTTACTTGTATCGTCGCATAACTCTAGGTCTGAAACTGGATTAATGGTAGGCTCAACAGCTGTAGATATTGAGAATGATATAATATCTGCACAAATTTGAGATGCATCTGCTAAACGTGCCCAAATCATTTGAGGACTAGCAGTATTAGTATAAAGGTCTGGTAAAGGGTTAATATTATCTATAGCATCTTGTTCCGAAAGATGGTAGCTTACAGAAAAAACTGTTGAATCTTGGTCACCTATTATAAGATCGTCGTTTACTCGTAAATCAAATTCCTCTGTGCCTGTTTCACTACAAAGAACTAAATTCGAAGCTGTATTAGCCATTGGGCTATCTCTAAATTCAACAATAATAGGATCGGCAGAACCTGAACAAACATTGTCTAATTCAAAATCGGCATAATAAACTCCTGGCTCTGTTACTGTAAGTGTTGATGACACTTCACCAGGAATAACTACATCATCTTTATACCAAACATGGGACCCTAGTTCAACCCTTGTATCTAAAACAACTTCCGATCCACCACATTGTGCAGTACCAGCTGCAATTGTAACGTCGTCACCTAAATCACCTCCTAAGTTAAAACTACCACCTTCAATAAAAACACCAGAATCAAATAGGTTATCCCTATCATCTCCAATAACCAATTTTATGGTATAAGTTTCACCTGGAATAACTGTTGATTCTGCTAAAAACTTAGCTGTTCTACCATCAAAGGCAATTGGAGGTCCATTAGTAGGAGTATAAGCTCCAAAGTGACGCTCATTAACTGCTCCACAAGACCCATTATCTGGGTGAATATTAGTCACCAAAATAGGCTCCATTGAACCCGGTATAACTGCCAAATTAGAAACGTTACCATCAGAGTCTGTCAATAAAAAAGCAAATGCATCTGAAAAATCACATTCAAACGTACCCATATCGTATTCTTCAGAAGCCATTAAAAACTCAAAACTGAAAGTATTAGCCAACGGTACAAAATCAAATTGAATATATGTCGCATTATGAGAATCAACACCTAACTCATCATCTAAATCATCATCTCCAGGCCAAACTCCAGACCCATCACTTAAAGTTCCGTTATCATTGGGCCCTCTAGCCTCACTCGCATCACCACTTGTAAGCAACAAACCATCTTTAAAAGGGAAGTCTAAACCATTACTAATAAAATAGCCGATACCATTTGGTTCATCTGAACTATAAGAAGTACCCGTTACAGCAACGATATTAGATACCGTAGCACATGGACTATCTATTAGGACATCTTCAATTAATTGTTCAGGAGTAAACGTTTCTTGGTCTACAACAACATTTGGGCCCAATACAAAGACAGTAATGGTCTCTGTTGCTGAACAGCCTTGTGGATTGTTATCTGTAACAGTTAAGGTAACCGTATATGTTCCGGCTGCACCGAACACATTAGTAACATTGGTGCCTGTTGCTGTATTATTATCTCCAAAATCCCATTCATAAGAAGCATCTGTCCCATCTAAGGAAAATATTGCACTTGCGGAAAAATCAACAGATTCAAAAGGAAGTATACTAACAACACCTGTCGCATTAGTTGCTGGCGTGGTTTCATCTATTGATACTACAATATCTTGACACGGAGTTGCACATAATATATCGGCTTCCCAACCATTAAGATTACCACCATCATTAGACACAAACTTTATAGTTAAACACCCAGAATCATTATCTTCTGAAGCTGAAATACTCCCTGGATTAGATGTTCCATTAAAGGTTCCTAACAATGGATCTGATACATCATCACCATCATAAATATACATTGTGTCTGGCTCCGGACCTAACTGTGTTGTAAACAAAGTAAAATCAAGAATGATAAACTCATTTTCATTTTGAGGGCATATGGTCGTTATAATATTTTCATCATCACCATAATTTCCAAACTCACCACCAGAATCATAAAATTTATAGGGAGCACAACGTGTAAACGTCCCATCTTCCATTAATATATCTTGAGCAAAACCAATTGTTGAAATTAAAAAAATAAAAAGATATAGGAGTTTTTTCATAAAAAAGTACTTCAATTCATAAGTGCGTAAATTCTTAAATAAAACCCAAAAAACAAACGCGAAAATTCTATTGAGCTCGAAATTTAATCAAATTATATTAATTGACTTAAGATTACAGTTATAAAACAACATCTAAAGGTTGAATGTTTCAGCTTGATATTTCATACTTTTGCAAATAAAATAATGGCACATAAAATGGCACAGACCAAAATTTCCATAGTCACAACATCTAACGATACCATAAAGAAGTTTGAAGCTGATCGATTTCTAACCAATCACAACAGCTTTGAATTCAATAATATAGACGACGCAAAGCATTCACCTTTAGCTCAGCAATTATTCTATCTTCCATTTGTTAAAAAAGTATATATCGCTTCTAATTTTATAGCCATTGAACGCTATAATATAGTTGAGTGGAAAGACGTAGAAGTTGATGTTGCGCAGCAAATTGAAGACTACATATCTAAAGGTGGCATCATTGTTAGTGAAGATGCTGTAAAACCTAAAGCTGCAGTTACTGTATATGCAGAAAGCACCCCTAATCCTGGTGTATTAAAATTTGTTTGTAATAAAGTTTTAGTTCCAAGTTTGTTTGAGTTTAAGTCTATTGAAGAGGCTAAGCCATCACCTTTGGCAACGGCTTTATTTCAGTTTCCATTTGTGAAAAACGTATATATGGAAAAGAACTTTATCTCTATTACTAAGTTTGATATTGTTGAATGGGGAGATATCACACTTCAATTACGTGAGTTTTTAAAATCTTATGTCGAAGAAGGTAAAACTATTTTAAATGACAATGCTCCTAAGCAGTTAGAAAAAACAGAAGAAGCCATTGAACAAAAATTTGAAGCCTTAGATGATACTTCTAAAAACATTATAAACATCCTTGAAGAGTATATAAAACCAGCGGTTGAAAGTGATGGTGGAAATATAGAATTCAAATCTTATGATGCTAATACCAAAAAAGTAGAGGTTTTATTACAAGGAGCTTGTAGTGGATGTCCTTCTTCAACCTTTACTCTAAAAAATGGTATAGAGAATATGCTGAAGGAAATGCTAAATGACAACTCTATTACAGTTAATGCTATAAATGGTTAAAGTTTATTAAAAATCATTGAATTTTTAAAACTTTCCTATAGTTTTGAGGAAATTAATTACAAAAAAATCATGAAAAAAAATCTAAGAAAAGTTACAGTAGGTTTACTATTCTGCTCATTATTTCAAGTTATATCAGCTCAAGATGTTAATGTAGATATAGCTACCGAGCGCAATTTAATGTCAAAAAATATAAGTTCTAAAGTTAACGCGGAAGGCTCTCCATATATCGACGAAAATTTCTCGTCTGTCCGTATTGCTGAACAGAATAATAAAATCTACGTTGCCAGATATAATGCATATAATGGCGAATTAGAAGTTAAGTTAGATAAAGGCAAAATAATAGCTTTAGATAATAATAGTGATTATGAAGTTACTTTCACTTTGACAGATAAAAAGTACAAAACCAAAACTTACATTACTGAAAGCGGTGTATCTAAAAGAGGGTTTCTTGTTGTTCTTTCGGAAAATGAAAATCATAGCCTTTTTAAAGAAGAACGAATTAAATATTATGAAAAAGTTGAAGCAACATCTTCTTACCAGCAGAATAAGCCAGCTAAATTTAAAAAACAAGATGATCTTTACTACATTCAACTAGGAGATGTAGTGACTATTATGCCTCAAAAGAAAAGAGACTTATTGAAAGCTTTTCCTGAAAATTCGAAAAAATTAAAATCGTACATGAAAACGAATAAATTAAATCCAAAACATGAAGATGATCTTATCAAAATAGCAGATTACTTATCTACTCTAAAATGATAATAACATATTTCTTTTTTAATATTTACTAATTATGGACACACAAAAATGGATTGACGAAGGTTACAATTTTATAATTGAGTTTGGCCCAAAAGTACTTGGAGCTATTCTTATATGGATAATTGGTAACTGGGTTATTAAAGTACTTCTGAAAAGCATTAAAAAAACAATGGATAAAGGTGACTACGATGAGAGTTTAAAAAAATTCTTATCAAACCTTATTAATTGGATCTTAAAGATCGTTTTAATTGTTGTTGTTCTTGGAACTGTTGGTGTAGAAACAACATCCTTTGCCGCAATTCTTGCTGCAGCTGGTTTAGCCATTGGTTTAGCACTTCAAGGTTCTTTAGCTAATTTTGCTGGTGGTGTATTAATTATGATTTTTAAACCGTTTAAAATTGGGGATTATATTCAGGCACAAGGTGAAGCTGGAAGTGTTAAGGAGATTGAAATCTTTACAACAAAACTAACAACACCAGATAATAAAGAAGTTATTATCCCTAATGGTAGCCTATCTAACGGCAATATCACTAATTATTCTACGGAAAACAAACGTCGTGTTGATTGGACTTTTGGGGTTGGATATGACTCTGACATTAAGAAAACCAAAGAAGTTATTTTGGAAGTCATTCAAAAACATCCTTTAATCCTTCAAGATCCAGCACCTGCAATTAACGTATCTGAATTAGCAGATAGCTCAATTAACTTTTTTACTAGAGTTTGGGTGAACACACCAGATTACTGGGCTGTAAAATTTGATATTACAGAACAGACTAAAGAAGCCTTAGATGCAGCTGGTATAGATATTCCTTATCCTCATCAGGTAGAAATACATAAAGAAGGTTAATGCTTCTTTTTTAAAGCTACAAAATCTTTTAAATAATAAGGTTCAAAATAAGCGACATCTTCGGTGTCGCTTTTTTTGTGCTTGTTTTCAGCTAAAAGCGCCATCTCATTTGCAGAAGGTAACTTCCCTTCAATAAAAACAGCATTAGGATGCTGAATTAAGCTTTTAGTCTTTTCAACACCATTACCTATAAAATAAACCTTATGATCTTTAAGAAGGTCACTATAACTCTCTTCTGTAAGAATTTCGGCCTGTATTTCTCTATGTAATTCTAAATTTGAATTATAAATAGCAGCATACACTTCCATACGTCTGGCATCTAACATTGGGATTATAAATCCATCTCTAAAGTTAACTTGATGCGCCAAACTTTCTAAGGTAGACACTGCAATTAAAGGTTTATTTATCGCAAAACATAAGCCTTTAGCAGACGATACACCAATACGCAAACCTGTATAAGATCCAGGACCTTTACTTACAGCAACCGCATCAATTTCTGAAGGTTTATATTTTGAAATCTTAAAAACCTCATCAATAAAAAGGTGTAATGTTTCGGCATGTGAAAAGCCTAAACTATTATCTTCTTTTAAAACTAAAGTCTCTCCATCCTTAGACAGAGAGACTGAACAATTTGTTGTTGCTGTTTCTATATTGAGCACTAATGCCATTAGCAAATTGGTGTTTGTTATTCCTCTGTATTAGCCTTAGAAGCCTCTGAGGAATTTTTATTTGTTATTTCAATTAAATCCCCAGGGTTTAAGTTTTTAGAAACCATTATATAAGGGCCAGTTATAATTTCATCGTCTTCAGATAAACCTGAAATAATTTCAATATTAGTATCATCTTGAATACCTGTTTTTACAACTCTAAGTTTTGCTTTTCCATTATCGTTAACAAAGACACATTCAAACTTTTGTTCTTCCGAATCAAACTCACCAGAATCTGTCGTCATTGTTTTTTCATATGGCTTTTTGGTCGAACTTGTATCTGTTTTAATCACAATGGCACTAATAGGAACAGAAATAGCACCTTTTCTCGTTTTTGTAATAACATCTACTGTAGCTGTCATTCCTGGCCTAAAAGGCGAATAGCTTTCAGGCTTTCCTTCTGTTAGATCTTTATAAGATTCTTCAATAATTCTAACCTTAACTTTAAAATTAGTTACCTGGTCTGCTGCTAAAGTTCCAGCTGCAGAATTAGCGATTTCTGTAACAACACCCTTAAATTGTTTTTTTAAATAGGCATCAACTTCAACAATAGTAGAATCTCCGATAGACACTTTTACAATGTCATTTTCATTAACATCGACTTCAACCTCCATGTTTTTTAAGTTTGCCACTCGTAAAATTTCTGTACCAGCCATTTGTTGCGTACCAACCACACGTTCACCTAACTCTACACTTAATCTTGAAATTGTGCCGGTCATTGGTGCATAAATCGTAGTTCTATTTAAGTTGTCTTTTGCTTCATTTACACTAGCTGCAGCACTTTGCACGTTGTAATATGCCGAGTTCTTCCCAGCCACTGCAGTTTCGTAAGCTGCAATAGAACGGTCCCAATCTGCTTTAGAAATTACACCTTTGTTAAAAAGCGTTTCGTTTCTCTCGTAATCGGCTTTAGCTTGTTTTAAATTTGCTTCAGCTTGCTCTAAACCAGCTCTCACATTTTGATAAGACGCTTGGGTTCTACTCACCGCAGATTGAATTAAATCGGGATTCACACGAACTAACAAGTCGCCCTTTTTAACCTCTTCTCCTTCTTTGAATGGTAATTCTAAAATTTCACCTGAGACTTCTGAAGATATTTTGACTTCAATTTCTGGCTGAATTTTCCCAGTAGCAGATACGGTTTCTACAATATCTTTTAAAGTTACTTCCTTAACAGTTACCGCTTTAAATTCTCCTTTTTCACCAAACCATCCCATTTTAGATCCAGCAACTAAGATTAGTAGTACTACAACGACAAGTGTGATTATAATTTTTGTTGTTTTGCTCATAATTAAAACTTTAGTTCAGTTGCAGGAATTCCGAAATATAATTCGAGTACCTTCAACTTAAAAATGTAATCGTATTTAGCACGATTCAATTCAATATTTGCATTATCAAATCTTAGTTTAGATTGACTAAAATCGAATGCGTTAGTTAAGCCTACGTCGTAACGTTCTTTGGCATAGTCATAGGCTAATTGTTGCGATTCTACTGCTGATTTTGCTGCTTCATAAGATTTTAACGCTCCTTTAGCATCGACATAAGCTTGAAATACCGTAGATTCTAAATCTAATTCTGCCTGCTCTAATTGAAATTTAGTTCGTTCTAAATTAATTTTATTTCGTTGAATATTGCCTTTGGTTGCAAATCCATTTAAGATAGGAATATTTAATTGTAAACCATAAGAAATACCATCATTTTGATATAGTTGATCTACAAAAGGATCTGCACCAACTTCTACAGCAAAAGTGTTTGGAACTTCACCAACCACCACTTGACCAGTTCCTTGAACAGTACCAATTTCTTGTGTAATTGTTGGGTTGTTTGGATCTATACGTTGATCAAATGAAGCTGCATCTGTATATCGTGTATCATATCCAAAGAACGCTGATAGCGTTGGGTAATTAGCACTTTTAGCAATTTGTAAATCTTTATTTGCTAGTTCTACATTTTGCTCAGCAATTTTAATTTCGGAACGTGTTTCTTTTGCTTTAGATAATATTTCGGATACACTTTTTTCTGAAATGCCTTCGTCTATAATATCATAACCTTCATCTTCGATATCAAAATTTTCGTAATCTTTAATTAATAATAACTGTGCAAGACTTATCAATGATATCTGAATGCTGTTTTCTGCATTTATTATAGATTGTTGTTCACTAGCATCGGTTGCCTTTATTTCTAAAAGGTCACCCCTTGGAAGTGATCCAGCATCTACTAATTCTTGAGTTCTTTGAATCTGTGCTTTGGTGACTTCGTTTTGAGACTTAAATACTTCAAGATTAGCCTTATTTAATATGACTTGTAAATAATTATTAGCAACAAAAAGTGAAATATCGTCTTTCATTTTATCTAAACGATACTGACTTGCAATTTTTGAGATGTCTGCACGTTGCAATTCTCTAAAATTTCTAAGTCCATCAAACAACGTATAACCTACATTAACGCGACCTGTAACGGATAAAAATGTAGTGGTTTGCGCGTTGTTTGTTACCGGGTTAAAACTTAAACCCGTATTCTCCGAAACTCCACTATTAGCACTTATCGAAGGTAAAAAATTACCAACAGCAGAAAGTCTCTCGATATCTGTTGCTAATACGTCTAATTCACTTTGCTTAACAGAAATATTATTCTCCAAGGCATATTCTACACACTCTTGTAGCGTCCATTTTTTATTTTGTCCTTGTACTATAACTCCAAAAAGAAGTAATGTGACTATGATTGATTTTTTCATGATACCTATATGTCTACGTAAACCTTAAAGTGTTACATTAAATTCTAAAAATTATTGTTGCGCGTATTTTGGCACTCCTTGTACTTGATTCCAAACTTTTATTTTATCTGTTTTTGAAATCCCATTTTTTACTTCTACAAAAATACCATCACTAATTCCTAACGCAATATCTTTTCTTTCAAATTTTTGATCTCCTATCTCAATCTCTACGTATGGTTTTTTTGTTTCTTTATCGTACTGTACTAAAGCTTCCTTTATGGCTAAGACCTTTTCAGCCTTATCTAAAATAATAGAAGCATTTGCACTTAAACCAGCTCTAATGAATGTTGAATCGATTTTCTTTAACGTTCCTTTTATTTCAAATTGTATGGCTCCATTTTCTGCAATTCCTTTTGGCGCTATGTAATCTAATACAGCATCGAAGCTTTTATTTTCAATAGCACCAACAGTGATTTCTAACGGTAAGCCTTCTTTTATTTTACCGACTTCACTTTCATCTACTTTCCCTTCAAAAATCATTTGTTTTATATCAGCGATAGATGCAATTGAAGTCCCTTCATTAAAGTTATTAGCTTCTATAACCTGGTTGCCGGCTTTTACAGGCACATCTAAAACCATCCCAGAAACCGTAGCTCTTACTTGCGTCTGTGCAATATTTCCTAACCCAGATGTGGTTCCTGTTTTTATTATATCATAGTTCTGATTGGCAGAATTCACATTAATCTTTGCTTGTTCTACACTTTGTTTGGCTTGTAGGTACGCATTATTTATACCCTCAAAATCATTTGCTGAAATAACTCCTTTATCGAACAGTGCTTTTTGCCTATCGTAACTGGCCTGCTGTGTTTGTAAATTTATTCTTGCTGTTTGAAGTGCTGTTTGATTAGAGGCTATGTTATTTTTAGCACTTGTCAGAGAAGAGGCATTAGGGATAACCTTAATTTGAGCTATAAGATCCCCTTGCTCAACATATTCTCCAGCATCGATAAAAATCTGTTCGATGACACCTGAAATATTCGGCTTAATTAATATTTCTTCTTTAGGGACAATACTTCCTGTTGCTACCGTTTTAACAATTATAGTTTCTTCCGTAGGAGATTCCGAAGTATAAGTAATTGGGTCTTCTTGTCCCTTTATCCAAAAGAAATATAGAGCTCCTAAAAATCCAAAGACAATTAATAATAAAACGATAATAGTTGTTGTTCTCTTCATTAGTTAAATTGATTATATAATACTTATTCTATCCTTAGGGCGTCAACCGGTTTCATTTTAGTTGCACTATTTGCTGGTATTAATCCTGCTAATAATCCAGATACAACTAGTATAATTAAAGCTATTACTATAACTGATATATCAACGCTGGGATTTGCAAAATTTTGAACAGGCCCCACATTATCTAATATGGCATTCATCACCCAAACTACAAATGCTGAAAAAGAAATACCAACCATACCAGATAGTATCGTTAATATTAAACTTTCCTGTAAAATTTGTGATTTTATATTCCAAGGACTGGCTCCTAAAGCACGTCTTACTCCAATTTCTTTAGTCCGTTCTTTAACAACAATAAGCATAATGTTACTGATACCAATAATGCCAGACATTAATACTAAAGCACCTACAAAATAACCCACTAAACTTAGAATTGAAAATAAGCCATTAACGCGCCCAAATTGTTCTGACAAATCAAAATGACCAATAGCTCGATCGTCGGTTGGGTCTACTTTGTGTCTAAATTTCATTAAATCGAAAACTTGCTGTTTTAAGGATGTGATACTGACGTCATCAACGGCAGTAATCGCCATCCAACCCACATCTTCACCTCTATTAAAGGCCTGACCAAATGTTGTAAACGGAATATAAATGGTACTGGCATCTTGCTCATCATCACCTTGGCTATTACTCATTTTAAAGGTTCCAACAACCAAAAAATTCACACCATTTATTTTAACATAGGTTCCTAATACCGCTTCACCTTTATCGTAAAGTCCTTTTTCAACACCTGTACCAATAACACATATTTTTCGTTTAGCATCAATATCTGAATAACTAATAAAACGGCCTTGAAGAATATCTAAAGGCTGTTGATTTATAAATTCTGGATAATCGCCATATATTTCAAAAGCACCGGTTTTTGTTCCTCG
Organism: Winogradskyella marina; assembly: GCF_015645385.1. Classification (GTDB taxonomy): domain Bacteria; phylum Bacteroidota; class Bacteroidia; order Flavobacteriales; family Flavobacteriaceae; genus Winogradskyella; species Winogradskyella marina. The sequence goes on along the minus strand of NZ_JADOET010000016.1, from coordinate 66,037 downwards.
TGTTACGTTATTTGCTCCATTATATCCTCCTAACTGGTTTCGAGGTGACACATATTTTAAATTAGGAATCTCTGATTTGATGGCAGCAATATCATTTATTTTATAGTTAAAATTACGCCCTTTTGGCAACCCCTTATAAGGTTTTGAAGTGCCTCGCGTCCACATAAACATAGAATTTGTCGCAAAATCCCCAAAGTCTGCAGTGACTCCATTTTTAAGTCCATTAGTTAAGGCTAACAATAGTACTAATATGGTGATTCCCCAAAACACTCCAAACGCTGTTAGAAACGTTCTAAATTTATTAGCGTTTAATGCTTCAAGTATTTCATCCCAACGGTCTCTACTAAACATATTATTCGTCTCTTAATGCGTCAATTGGTTTAATCATAGCGGCTCTATACGCTGGAATAAAGCCTGCCAAAGCACCTGCAAACACTAACAAAAACACTGTAGTTAGTGCAATATTAAAATCTACTTGTGGGTATTTTATAAAGTCACTCTCTATCAATGGTCCTACAAGTTCCAATAACCCGAGTCCAAAAATTAACCCAAATAAACCAGAGAACATGGTTACAAATACAGCTTCTTGTAAAATCATCCCAACAATAGACATTGGCAAGGCTCCTAAGGCTTTCCTAATACCGATTTCTTTAGTACGTTCTTTAACGATGATGAGCATAATATTACCCACACCTACAATACCGGCAATGATCGTTCCTATACCCACAAACCAAAACACAGCTCTAATGGTCGCAATTAATGAATAGATTTTTTGAGCTTGCTCTAATGTATTATTTACTCTTACAGCACTTACATCGTCTGGCGCAACAGTATGAATTTCTTTAACTTTCTGTTCTATGCCTAAAGCAATGGCATTAGACATGGCTACGGCTTCATCAAAATTATCTGCCATTTTCACTGTAAATGCCATGTTTCTAATATTCTCTCCAGCATTAAAAACTTTTTGAGCAGTAGTAAGAGGTATATAAACCTGACCTTCTTCTCGATCTCCACCTGGATCATAAAAAACCCCAACCACCTTAAAGTTCATTCCGAAGACTTGAATGTTTTGATTGATTGGATCTTCTCCATTAAAAAGATCCGTTTTTATTTTATTACCAATAACGGCTACTTTTTTAGTTTCTTCAATATCAGATTGACTAATAAATCGACCAGAACCTATATCGGCATTTTCAATAAACTGATTGTCTGGCATGGTTCCTCTAACACGGTAATTTCCGGTTTCATTATTATAAGTCACTGTTCCTCCCCAAATCATATAATCTTTAGTTCGGTATTCGAAAAAGTCATCATATGCATTTTCAACAGCGTCGAAGTTGGTGTTTTTAAGTTGAATATAACGTCCCGGATTTAAACCTTTATAGCCTTTGGTAGTTACACCTGTCCAAACGGAAATTTTATTGGTTGCATCTTGTTCAAATTGCGACTTTACACCATTGGCAATACCTTCACTAAAGCCAAGAAGAATTACTAAAATGAAAATTCCAGAAGCTACCGAAAGCCCTGTTAAAAACGTTCGCAATTTATTTTTGCTTAAAGTTTCAAAGATTTCTTGCCAACGTTCTATATCAAACATGTGCTGATGCTCTAATTTGTTCTACAGGACTATCGTCGATAATTACTCCGTCTTTTAGATTTACGATACGCTTAGTCATATGTGCAATATCATCTTCGTGAGTAACAACTAAAATCGTTTTACCCTCATCATTGATGCCTTGAATAAGATCCATAACCTCATAAGATGTTTTGGTATCTAAAGCACCTGTTGGCTCATCTGCTAACAATACTTTTGGATCACTTGCGAGTGCTCTAGCAATGGCTACACGTTGTTTTTGACCACCAGAAAGTTCGCTAGGCAAATGATGCGACCATTGTGCTAAACCTACTTTTTCGAGATAATGCATGGCCTTTTCGGTACGCTCTTTTCGTTTTACCCCTTTGTAGTATAAAGGCATAGATACATTGTCTAATGCACTTTTGTAATTGATTAAATTAAACGACTGAAAAATGAACCCTAGAAATTGATTCCTGTATTGTGCCGCAATTTTTTCATTAAGATTTTTAATAGGAACTCCATCGAGAATATACTGACCTTCATCAGCTTCATCTAACATGCCTAAAATATTTAATAATGTAGATTTCCCTGAACCAGAAGATCCCATGATAGATACTAACTCTCCTTCTTTTACATCAAAATTAATACCTTTTAAAACATGGAGTGAATTGGTTCCCATGTGGTAAGATTTGTGCAAATCTTTTATTTGAATCATAATTGTAGTTGGTTAGCTATTACAATTTTAATGAAATTCGTAAAGTTATCATCCCAACGAATTGTTAATACTAAATAAACGACAGGCTATTCCTATATATTGTTTGGCTTCCCTGTAACTGATTATGTATAAGACGATCTAACACAAAAAATGTTACAAATTCTCGTCTATATTTTCTAATTTATTTGGTTTATTAAACTTTCTGTAAATAATAAAACCAATTGTACCAACCAAAATGTAAGGTACAGCCATTAAAAAAACGATACCATCATTAATGCCTTCTGCCATGGATTGATCTTCACCACTTTCTAAAACTGCTCTACACATTGCGCATTGTGCATTAGTTTTAAAAACAAAGAGAAAAAACAGAAGAGAAAAAAGAATTTTACGTTTCATATTTAAGTATAATAAGGGGAAATCATTAGATAAACTACAACTCCGGTTATAGCAACATATAACCAAATCGGGAAGGTGATTTTAGCAATTTTTTTATGACGCTCTATATCGTTAGTTATTGCTCTAACATACGTAATCAATACAAACGGAATGATAATAATAGATAGTATGATATGCGTAATTAAAATAAAGTAATAGATATACGCAACAACCCCTTCTCCACCAAATTTTGTTGAATCGCTTGTCATATGATATGCTACATATAGCACCAAAAACACCACGGAACAATAAATAGCTGTAGTCATTAAATTTTCGTGTAAAACAACATTTTTACTTTTTATTGCCATAACGGCACCAATTAAAAGCACAGCTGTAAATCCATTGATTGTAGCATAAATAGGCGGCAAGAAAGTTAAAGGCTCTACATCATAACCCAGACTGCGAAGGTTTACGCCAAATAAGGCAGCCACTACTAATGGAATTACGATAGATAATACAACAACCCATTTGTTATATTTTTTTGCTTTTACGTGATCTACTTCACTCATCGTTATTCCTTTAATAATTTAGCAATATCTTCCTTCAGAATTGTTATTTCTTGAGCCATACCATCTTCGTCTACTCCTTCTTCTTCAGAAACTAAACCATTGTAAAAGATCTTAGGGTTTCCAAAATCGTCTTGCCTAGACCTAATAAAACCTTCTTTATCTATTAAGGCAAAATTACCTGAATGTTCAAATCCGCCTTCAACACTGTCGTCTTTTGCTGTATATAAATTAAAGCCTTCATTGGCTAAATTATAAATAGCCGATTCATCACCTGTCATTAGGTGCCAATTAGGGTTGGTAATACCATATTTTTCGGCATAAGCTTTTAAGACTTCTGGACTGTCTATTTCTGGTGCAATTGAAAACGACGCGATTCCAAAATCTTCAATTCCGGTGAAATCACTTTCAACCTCCACTAAGTTTCTATTCATTATTGGGCAAATAGTTGGACAGGTCGTAAAGAAAAACTCTACAACATAAACTTTTCCTAAGTAGTCTTCATTTGTGACTGTTTCACCGTCTTGATTTGTAAAACTAAATGCAGGTACTTTTTTAGGCTCACCATTAATTTCTAAATAACTTAAGTCACTTTTCTGTGAGTTTCTCGCAGTAATTGTTGAAACCCCTTTACTTCGACTATCATCTCTGATGATATCTCCATCGTTTACACGATCTATAATTTTTGGAATGAATATAATTCCGAAAACCAAAATTATAAATGCAATTCCGACGTACGAATAGTTTGATTTATTACTCATTGATCTTGTTTTAATTCTCTATTTCTTCTCGAATTTGAATCTTCAAATTCACCTTTTCGTTTTTCACGATATTCTGTAAATAGAATTCTAACATCATCACTCATCATATTTTTAATCTCAGCAACCTCTATCGTATTGTATCCATAAACACTAAAGGCCGGTTTATTTTCCTCTATCTGTCTTTCATCCCTTCCGTCTAGTCTACCACGCTGATTTAGATTTTTATCAATGATATAAACATTATTTACTGCAAGGTTTTCAGATAGAACATCTTTTGTTTTTAAGGAACTATAAAGCGATTTTATATCACCTTCCGTACCAAATACATAATGCCAATATTTTAAATCTTCGTATGTATTTATTTCTTTTTTTAGTAGTTCTATATCAGCTTCCGTTCCTTTTGGGACTACAATGACTATTTGAAAATTTTTAAATCCTTTAAACTTGTCATACACCAACTCCTTGAGATTTGAAGCGGAAATCATATAATCTAAAGGTGAGTTACCTAAAAACCCTAATACGGTTATATGATCTTTTAAAAGTACGTTTTCGTTACTGTCTGCACTAAACCTATTAATATCAGCGATCTTACTATTTACAACATCTAAGGGATCATAGTTGTGCTTTGCGGGATATAGCATCAATAAAAACGCCACAGGTAAAAAGAATAATATACTAAGAACTATATAGCGTTTTACTTTATTTGCTTTCATCTTTTCAGAGCTAAAATCCGTGTTATATTTGGTTAAATCACCAATTACCTGTTTATAAAATCGTTGGTATGCAAAAATAGAAAAGGTGGTTTATATAAACCACCTTTTACCTGTATTTAACACTTAGTTAAGTGTATGCTTTTATGTTTAAAAATCGCGGGTGATTATAGAGTCTTCACCATGGTATGCATGAAATACATAACCACCTTCTTGTAATAAGATAAACACCAAATACGCAATTAGAAAAACACTAGTCCAAACTACCATTTTTCTCATGCTAGAGGTTTCATCTCTAATATGCATAAAATCCCATGTAATATAATAGGCTTTCACAATTGTAAGTAAGATAAAAATGAGGTTCAATGGTTTCATATAAACAATTGGTGATAGTATAATGTTACCAAGTGTTGCAAAGAATCCACCTTCAAAAGGATCTAACCAAATATCCATTAAAATAGCTGGTTTATAGATACCTAAAACAACTTCTATAGCTGTTATTACTGTTAGAAGCCATAAAACTCCCCAGATTTTTTGTGTGTTAGATTTAAATTTCCAACGTCCTCTAAATATCTCTAATTTATGTTCTTGTGCCATAATTTAATCTTAAGTTTCTTTTTATACTAAATAGAAGAATGTGAATACAAATACCCAAACTAAATCTACAAAGTGCCAGTAAAGACCGACTTTTTCAACCATTTCATAACTACCTCTTCGTTCATAAGTTCCAAGAACTACGTTGAAGAAAATAATAATATTAAGAATTACACCTACTGTTACGTGAAAACCGTGAAAACCAGTAATAAAGAAGAAAAGGTCTGCAAATAGTGTTGGGCCATACTCATTAACTTTAAGGTTTGCACCTTTAACTACCAACTTCCCATTTTCTTTAATTTGCCTAAGCGATTCACTTCTAGACAATACTGTTTTATGACCGTCTTCATCTAAATATTGTGTTCTTACTCTAATATTATCGTTTGCGGCTAGACCTGTATAGATTTCATCAACTGAGAAAAGTGGTAGTGGAGCTTCTTCTGTAAACCATAGTCCATTACTACGATCGTGCTCTACACGATCTCCAGCTACTGGAATTGCAATATCTTCAATTGCGATACGTTTAAATTTCTCTTCGCCATCTACATTTACATATTCTCCAAACTGTAAAATATTGCCCGAATTTGTCTGTACAGCACCATAATCTCCTTGAATAAATGTAGCCCATTCCCAAGCTTGAGAACCAACGAATACAGCTCCACCAATAATGGTTAAGAACATGTAGAAGGTAACTTTGGCTTTATTCATATGGTGACCAGCATCTACAGCTAATACCATCGTTACTGACGACATAATAAGAATAAACGTCATAAATGCTACATAGATCATAGGGTGTTCTTGACCATGTAAAAACGGTACGTGTGTAAACACTTCATCCGCAATCGGCCATTCGTTTACAAACTTAAATCTTGCAAAACCATAAGCGGCCAAGAAACCTGAAAATGTTAATGCATCGGATACAATGAAAAACCACATCATCAATTTTCCGTAACTTGCTCTAAGAGGTTTATTACCTCCACCCCAAGTTTTTTCTTCTGTACCAGTACTAGCTACTGTAGAATCCATAGAGTTTATTTAAATTTTTAAGATTGGACAAAAATAATCAAATTATATATCTAAAAAAATATAAAAACAAAAAGAGCACAAGCCAAAGCATATCTACGAAATGCCAAAAATTGGCTGCTAGTTCAAAACCCAACATATTGTTGGAGTTATACTTTTGTTTAAAATGATTATAAATTACAACTATCAAACATACCAAACCAGCAATAACGTGCGTTATGTGCAATACTGCAATCACGTAAATGTAAGACATCGTTATATTACTTGTTGGTCCTGTAAAATTATAACCCATTTCTATAATTTCGCCAAAACCTACAAACTGACTGTAAACAAACCCTATTCCTAAGCCCAAAGTAACCAATAACCAGATGGTTACCTGCTGCATTTTATTTTGTTGTAAAGCCCGTTTCCCTAAAATAAAGGTTAAACTACTTAGCAAAATAAGTACTAAACTTATAAAAAATCCATTTGGTAATTGAAAGTCTACCAACCAATCTTCATGTAACCGTTGTTTACTACTCACAATAAAAGCACTAATTAAACCGGCAAAAGACATAATTAAGCCTCCAATACCAAACCAAAGCATCATCTTTTTAGATCGTGCTGTTTTTACCTGATGAGTTCCTTGTGTTAAATCCATTTATCTTAAAAATTTATCCGCAACATAGATTATTTGCAATAGGGTAATATAAAACACACTAGAAAGCATGAGTTGTTTTGCTGCTTTTATAGAACGCTTTTTAAATAACTTAAGCGCATAAGTTAACATTACTAAGCCGAGTACAAACACTAAAATTGCACCTACTATTGACAATTTTAAATCACCTGTAAACCCTAAAACCGGTATAACAGATACAATAATCGTCCAAACACTATACATTATAATTTGTACAGCTGTTCCTTTATCGGGTTTTCCGGTTGGTAACATGTGAAAACCACCTTTTTTATAATCTTCGTGTAAAAACCATCCTATAGCCCAAAAATGGGGAAATTGCCAAAAAAATTGAATAGCAAATAGTGTTCCTGCTTCGATCCCGAAACTATTTCGAGCGGCAACCCAGCCCAACATAAACGGTATGGCTCCTGGCAATGCACCAACAAATACAGCTAAGGAGGTTTTCGTTTTTAACGGTGTATAAACACTCGTGTATAAAAATATGGAAATAGCTCCATACATCGCTGTTTTCGGATTAATTATATATAAGGTTATTAACCCTAAAATTGTAAAGGTTGTTGCTATAACGAATGCTGTATTTACAGACATTCGACCTGCAGGAATTGGTCTATTTTTTGTTCTTTCCATAAGCGCATCTAAGTCGCGCTCAATGATTTGGTTATATGCATTTGATGCACCTACCATAAAATAGCCACCAAAAGCTAATAAAGCGAGGGACGTAAAACTTATGGTTTCTGCACCAAGAAAATAGCCAGCAATAGAAGAAAACACAACACTTAAGGACAATCCCATTTTGGTAATTTCCTTAAAATCTGTTATCACAGAAGTTGTTGATATCGAAGATTTTGTATAACTCAAACTATACGATTTTTTTTCTTTTTAAAGCGGAAGCAAAGATAGTTTGAAAATTGATTATGACCAACGTTAAACTTTAGTTTTATTCATACATCAATCTAGCAGCTTGTGGCTAGGTTAATAAGAACACCTTCCTTATCTCGACACCAAAACTACGCTTGTATGATTTTAGAAATATCTATATATCATTATACCAATTGAACAAATCTGTACGTACACCAATACTAAACCAAACGGTATTAGAGTCCATAGTTGATGCCGTTACTGCATCTGGATTAAAATCTCTATAAATAATATTAGTAAATAACTTAAGATTGGTTTCAGGATTTAAAAGATAACCAGCTTGTATTTCTGTCATAAAGCTATTGGTTTTATTTCCTTGACCAATAGTAACACCTGTATCGGCATTTCGATCATTGTAGTTTCTATAAATATCTCCTCCATAAGAAAAGCTATCTTCATCGGTGTTATAATCAAAACCACGTTGCCCAATGATAAATTTAGCATCACCAAACCAGCGTTTATAATTATAACGTCCTATTACAACTAGCTCTCTAAAGTTTGCTCCCCAAAGGTGTGCCATTGGCTGATTAAAATGACCGTAATTAAGAATTTGTGTATTGTGCGAATACGTATAAGGTCGCACTCTATTAAATTCTGCTTGAAGTAATAAGTTATCAACTTCAAAGGCATTAAAATACTTAACACCTAACTGAAATCCGAATTTATTCTTCCAACTTTTTTCACCTCCTTTAACATCACTCAATGAGAATTCATCCAATATAAATTGCCCATAAATATTAACTTTATTGTTCCATTTGTATTTAGAAGAAAGTCCAAGAATTGCGTTTCCGGCACCTTGTCCTGTTTGAAATTCTATGGCTCTAAAAAATATAATAGGATTTAAGTAATTAACATCAAAACCTCTTCCGTTAGCATCAGCCCACATTACTGACTCAAACAAACCAATATTTAATTTTTTAGAAACATTCCAGCTTAAGTAGTGATTTGCCATGTATTTGGTTAAAAATGCTTTATCAACCACAACTTCATCTCTAACGTCTTTTAACCACATCCATGTACTTGTATATTTAATTTTCCAAAACGTAGCATTTAATTTTAAGAATGGATAAGGACTTGCAACATCACTTTGCAATAATGAACGGTAACCATCTCCTATAAAGTTTTTTCCATGACCAAATTGAATGTTTAAAAAATCTGCAGGAGTATACGACATATACGCTTCTGCAACGGGATAATCATAAGAATTCTCTTTGAAACGCTTGGCAATTCCTCGACCCGAAATAATAGCTGGATCTGGTCCAAATGCCTTTAAACTTTCACCGTATTGATTAAAATAATCTGCAAAACGCCCTTGGCTTTCATACACAGAAGCTGTTAAATTAAACCGTTTTCCTAAACCAGCTTGTATGTTAACACCTCGAGTGTTGTTCCAGGTTGAATTGAAGTCAGCTTCGGAATCTTTACCCACTTGTAAATCTAATATAGGATCTACGGTAAACCAATAATCTTTACCTTGTATCTCTACTAAATGTTCATTAAACACTTTTCGTCCTAACCAAGAATCAGTGTCCTTTGATAAGCTTTCCTTTTCGGCTTTAATATCATAATATCGTGCTACGTCACTATATAAAAATGGTTTTGCCGCAGTGTGACTATTAGTGCCAATAGCATTCATTTCGTCATCAAAACGTGCGTAGTACGAATGTGTAAAAGGGATGTTTAGCTCACTATTATATTCTAGTTTTTCATAATCCTGTATTGCCTTGTTCACATCATCAAACTCACTTGATAAGGTGGCATTAAGACTATCTTTTGCCGTAAGATTAACTTCATCCGTTGGTAGTACAGTATTTTCAACAGGTTCTACTAAAGGTATTGAAATACTAATACTATATTGAACAAATGTAGGATTACCATTATAAGTTGCTGGTTGTATTTTAGGGAGTGAATCGAAAACACGTTTGCTTTCCTCCTTTAATTCATCATAAATCGCATCAGTATAAATGGCTTTAAATTCACCATCTTTATTAACTTCAAACAGTACTTTAACATCACCAACGTAAGACTCGTCCGAAACTATTTGAGGCACTTTAAAGTTCTCGTAAATAAACGTGTTTAGTGTAAAATTGAAACAAGATTTTAATTGTTCAACAGCAACTGAATCACATTCTTCAAAAACTGGTGACTTTTCGTAAGTCAATAAGGTTTGCGTATAACCCAATGAGGTGGTTAACAGTATAGCAAATAGCACAATGCGCTTCATAAAGGACTAATTTTTAATGTGCGAAAGATACTTATTTTTTTTAGTAACCTAGAAACCAATTGTTGTATAAAAAACCGTTATTCTGAGAATAACGGTTATCTTTTTTACTGACCAATTGTTTTTCTAATATCTAGAATCAAAAACAATAGGTAATGTATAGATGACACCAACTGGAACTTGTCGCTGTAAACCAGGTTCCATTTTAGGGATTTTATTGATTACACGATTAGCTTCTTTTTCTAGAGCAGGATGTGGTCCTCTAATTTTTATATCTGTAACATTCCCAAATTTATCAATTGTAAACTGCGTAGAAATTCTTTGTTTTCCGGTTATCCCATACTTGGACCCAATATCTAAATTAAATTTCTTTCCAATTAATTTGGTGATTTTATCGGACATACATTTTTTACGATCACTATTAGTAGTGTATTTCTCGCAACCTGGATAAACTGGTACTTTTTCAATTAAAGGAAATGGCACAAAGACATCCGTATCTTCTGGGTCTTCTTCCTCAGGAATACTACTTGGTAAAATGGGTTTTGACACAGGCTCTTGCTCTTCTGGAGTGATCAATTTCTTTTCTATAATGTCCTTGTCATCTTCAACCGTCTCATATGCATCAATTAACTTTGTACTTCGGTCCATTTCTGGCTCAACTTTTTTAGGTTGAATAACTTCTGGCACCACTGCAGGCATAACATCAATTACAGCTAATTCATTGTCTGTTAAAGGGTCAATAGTAACAACCCGTTCTTGAAACTTCATTTCGAACAGTGCATAGGTACCCAATAAACAAAGAATCAACCCTATTTGAAAATAAAGGGTTGAGTTTTTTTGTAAATTTGCATCATGCTTGTGTGATTTCTTTGCTTCAGTGGTGCTCTGACCAGCAACACCGAAGTCTTTGTTAGAATTTTTCATAATATCTATGATTTAAATGTTAATATTATGTAAAAATCACAATAAGCATACCAAAACGAAAATCCCGCTCAATTAATTTTGAACGGGATTTTTATATAAAAACTGTTGACTTATGTTTTAGTCTTGTACTTGGAATACAATTGGAATAGAGAATGGCATAACCACTGACTTTCCTCTTTGTTTACCAGGTTGCATTTTAGGCAATTGACCAATAACTCGTTTTGCTTCTCTTTCTAGTCCTGGGTGAGGACCACGAGCTACAATGTTTGTTACATTACCAGATTTATCAACTTTAAACTGAACAAAGATTCTTTTTCTACCAGGAGGTAATCCTAAATCACCAGCTAAATCTGTATTAAATTTTCTACCAATGAATCTATTCACCTTTTCATTCATACATTCTTTCTTTGCTGCGTTAGTTTTTTCCTTTTCACAACCAGGAAAAACGGCAACATTTTCAATAACTGAGAATGGTACTTCTAAATCTTCTTCTACCTCTTCAACTACAACGTCTTCAACTTCCACAATTTCTGCTTCCATTTCCGTCTCTGTAGATTCTATAATAGTTTCTTCTACCTCTTCTTCATCTTCTACAACCTCTATAATTTCTGGTGCAGGTGGTGGTGGTGGTGGTGGTGGTGGTGGAGTCACAATCTGTTCTGTGATTGGCACTTCTTCATCTAATTCATCATCTAGGTTTAACGAATCTGCAACAACATCAACTTTATCGTAAGTTTTATAATTGATTGTCAAATAGGTAATACCCATCATTAAAGCTAAACCAACAGCAAAAAACAGCGAACTGTTTCTGCTAACATCTGATTTCTGATTCTTTTTAGGTTCCATAATATCATTTTTTAAACAACATCGCTAATTTAACTAAATAATAGTAAAATAAACAAGGGTTTGGGTTAATTTAATTTATATACATTTATTTTAACTGCAATTAGCGTACCAAAAATAGCACCAATACTGTTTGCAATTAAATCATAGGTGTCGTAGGTTCTATTAGGGTTAAGAAAATATTGTAACAGTTCTAATATATAACCGAGAAAAATAGCAGAAAGGCAAATGATAACATATAACCTCTTCTTTTTAATTGGTTTAATATATAAAAGCCATACTAATGTTAAACCACAATAAGCAACGACATGATATATTTTATCGTCGAAAGAAGTCCCAACACTTGGCATTCCAGACAATGTAATTAAGCTTGCTATTACCAATGCCAAGGTATAAACTATTGACACCAATAAGAACATTTTTTTAACCACTGATAAGTGCTTTATAATCTTCTGCAGAAAGCAAACCTTCTATTTGTGATGCATCTGAAAACTTTAATTTAATCATCCAACCTTCACCATAAGGGTCAGAGTTTACTTTTTCTGGTTCGTCTTCTAAGTTGTCATTGAACTCTATAATCTCACCAGATAAAGGTAAAATTAAATCTGAAACTGTCTTTACAGCTTCAACCGTACCAAATACTTCTTCAGCATCTAAAGTTTCATCTAAGGTATCTACTTCTACATATACAATATCACCAAGTTCTCCTTGTGCAAAATCTGTAATTCCAATTATAGCGCTATCGCCTTCAATTTTCACCCACTCGTGGTCTTTAGTATACTTTAATTCTGATGGTGCATTCATTTTTATAGGATATAAATTGTTTTGTGCAAATGTAATTTTTTAATGGGTTCAATTCAAACTTAATTCCCAAAATTATAACGTAAGGTAATTCCAGATCTTAGTGATGTTTGTGGGAATGATGTAGAAATTGCAAATTCTGAGAAGGTATAATCAAAATAGAAGATAGCTGTTAGGTTTTTGCTAAACGCGTAATCCGCATTGTATTTAAGTCCCCAAATAGTCTGACCCGCAGTAATCTGGTTATTCTCTAAATCTAAATACCTAATAATGGTTTTGTTATCTCTAACAGTAACATCTAAACTCATGTTTAAATCACTCACAACAATTTGCCTTGGTCCTGCAAGTTGCGACCTAATTCTTAAATCCTTAATACGATATCCTAATCCTAATGTGTATTCTTTACCTTGGATTTCAGTCATTAGATTATTATCAAAACTCAATGATAAAGTTCTATCCGTTTTCATTTCGGCTAAAACTTTTATAGAGTTTTTCATTTCGAAATCTAAACGGAACAATGGACTAAACTGCTCTTCTAAGTTAATGTTACTATATAGTGTTTCGTTTTTAAAATTACCGGCTTGATCTATGACATCGACCGACTGATTATCATAAGACAACCCTGGGATTAATTCTTCTGTATCTAAGTCTAAGTTCGTTCTAAACTGATTTATAGTGTAGCGTGATCTATAGCCATGCTGAACAGAGAAACGTTTAAACGTTTTCTTAAACCATGGCAATTTCATTAATCCTGTATATTTTAAAGTCCAATTTGGAATAGGAACATCTCTAAAAGCATCTGTACTTACTTTTTCTGGATCAGTGCCATGATATGCTGATAAAAATGCTGGCAACAATACGCGCTGGCTATTTTTACCAAAACCTTCTGGATAGCCTTCTGCATCTGTATTAAATGGTGTTGCTCCATAGAAATCTCTTGCTAAACGATTGGCGATAACTAATCGGTTGGCTCTAAAATCATTAAAAGCAGCGGATTGATTTTCATCACTTTGACTAAAAGCTGTTTTTATTAGTGCGGTTGAAATCATAAAATTCCCAAAAGAATTAGTGATTAAATCTTCATACGTATCACTTAAGCCATCACCATCATTGTCTATTGCTCTAAAACTTTCAGAGATATTTTCGGCATAGGTTCTATTTCCGGTTAAATCTATTTTTAAATCTCTCATCGGTTCTACATTTACCGAATAGTCGAGAGTCTTGTTTTCTACTTCTGTATATTGTTCGTTAAAATCAGGGAACGTGGTTAACCAACCATTTCTTGCTGTTAAATCTCGTATGTTTCGTTGGCTACCGAAAGTGTATCCTAAAGTTGGCCTTAACGTCCCTACAAATCCTGGTGTTGGTAAATAGCCTGGTAAAAATGTTCCATTGTTTTCAGCATAACTAAACTGAACTCGCTTCACCATAGTCGCCAAATCAATTAAGGTATTGTATGCTTTTTTTCCAGCACTTAGTTTATTTGGATCATCTGCATTCTCACCATTTTCCTGTCTATTATCTGGTGTCGCTCCTCGTCTCCTTACCGCTGTAGTTCTTGTTCTACCTCTAGCGTTTTGGTTCCCTGCCTTAACCAACCCTAAGGTTCTGTACAGGGTTTCCATATTAAGGGTCGTATTAATATTGTGGGTGTTTGAATTCTGAATTGAGTTTCCTAAATTATAGGTATTGTAAGTCCCTAAGTTATTAGGATCTTCAACTTGTAAGCCTTCATTTAAATCTGATCCTTTTTGCCAATCAAACGCACCATTATACGCATAAGTCGTTCTTAAGAAACTTAAAATTGGTATTTTATGTAGTGGTAATTCATAATTTACCTGCAATTGCTGTGTCTGGTAATTTGGGTCACCAAAATCAAAAAAGCCATCCCAAACATCGAGTTCTGGATCTTGCAATCCATTAATACGATTATCTACAAAATAATTACGGACTATATTGGTATTAGCGGCGTTAAAATTAACACTTAAAGCATCTGTTAGGTTATAATTTATAGCGTACTGAAAATCGAAGGTATAATTTCTTCGGAATAATTCTTCGATACCAATATTACCTTCTGCTAATTCAACCTCTCTAAATTTTTGTTTATTAAATTGCCTATTAACATCTGTATTTACAGAAAAACTAGATGGTAATAAATTCAAGTTAAAATCCTTTAAAATTTTCCAGTTTTTACCAGTGAATAACGAATCGTTCTTTTTAAAAGGTTCGTATTTTAATGGTTCAAAAGCAAAATTATAATTTACTCCGGCTCTTACCGTTTGGTCTAATGCATTTTCAATTTCAAAATCGCGATGCTCTACTTTATTATAAGAGTAATTAAATGTTAGGTTTTCTACATCGTAAACACGAGGTTTAGAATCTCCTGTTTTTTGCTTTCTTACACCAATAAAGTTAATGCTCTTTCGCTTGGTATAATCTTCAGATTGTTCTCGTATGCGATCTTCTTCGGCACTAGAACTCGCGGCATCTAATCGCGATTCTAAAGTAAGGTCATTATAAAACTGATCGAATTTAGGAGTTATCATCTCCTCACTTTGCGCATAATTGAATGGTAGCTGAATTCCCCATTTTTTTGGTAATAATTGTCCTAATTGAATATTAGTAACCACATCATATTGTGCTACGTCTTCTAAACTACGCTGGCTTGGTCCTTGCTCTACTCCACCAAAACCGATTGTGCTTCGTCTTCCTGTTGCACTAATACTTGCAAAATCTGCAATCTTGGTGTCCATACTTAAAACAGCTGCCCAACCACCTTCATTGTCCATATCGGACATACGCAGTTCATTAAACCAAAACTCTCCACAAGAGTTCATGCCAGTAGAACCAGAGTTTTTAACACCAACCATCAGTACTCTAATGTCTCCAAAATTTGGATTTCCTTTAATACCAATACGTTGTTGTTTTTGAGTTCCATCAACGGGATTATATGGTGGATTTAAAGTCGTTTCGTCTAGCTCACCGTCTATTACATTATAAAATGTGGGATCTTCACTATTTAGATTAGCACCAATACCAAGGGCTTTAATTTTTTGCAAAAACTCTAAAGGAATATTTATTTCATTCTGCTCTGGCCACACTTGTTCTCTAGGACTACCTTCTGCTTCTGATGATGGTAACAACGGTACTTCTATTTGATAATAGTTTTGAGTAAAATCACTACCCATTCTAATAAATGCAACCATTTCACCGGCTTGCAGCATAGAGCCTTCTTGTGCTTCAGCGTGTACAAACATACGTAGTTTCTTATACTGACGCATATCTACATTAATATTTTTATAAACTCCTTTTGCATCGGTTGGTCTTAGGTCACAAGCCTGAAGCACTAACGATTGCTCGTTTTGTCTTATAATAGTATTGTTATTGTTTAGCTCCTCTTGCTCAACTCCTGGAGGCCTTACATAACTTGCATTATCCTGTACGCCAACAACTCCAACATTAAATTCTGCATTTGGACTATTATTTGTATCGTCATTATCTAAGTCTAACGTATATCGTCTCCAGTCACTACGTACTAAATCTAAAGTCGCAAAACGCAAGACTGTATTTTGAGTAAAGTCAGACACATATAATCGTGCAAATCGAATAGATCTAATATCGGAAATTCCACCAATTGATTCACGAATATCACTCTCTGCTATAGGAATTCTAAATTGGTACCAGTTGACATCATTTCTAACATCTCCATTAGGTAAAACAACTTGCACATTTTCCTTTACATCATTAATATAAGGATTATCTAAATTTAAGCTAGATGGTGTAATATCTACTTCATACTCATAGTAGCTATCAATAGTATTCATGGTATTATCTCTATTGATATCTTCTACATCTGGCTGTGTTGTAGATCCTCTATTGGTATCGGTAAAGGTTTCTGGCGTATTACCTTCAGTACCGTTATATTTTTTATAGCGCTCAAAAATATCACCATCCGTATTTAAATAATACTCATAATTATCTTTTGAGGGATCATCTCCAAATTGTGCTCCAAATTCGCTAATCTCCTCCATATCATTCAAACCGTCCAAACCTACATCTTGATTTGCACGTTCTGCTCCTGTTGTTCCAAACGTATAAATTAAGGATTGATTTTGTGGTACAACAGTTCCAAATTCAGTTCTCTCTAAGTTTGATATATCACCATTTTCTGGTAAACCGTTTTCGAATTGTTTTTTGCCATCTTTAATAATGTCTTCTGAGATGTTACCAAGATTTACAAATAATTTACCACCTGTATTAGATGGGTTATCTAAAAACGGATCTTGAACCCAAAATTCTATATATTCAACATTAGCTTGTTCAAAATCTGTCGACGTAATTTGTCTTGTAATACCAGCCCAACTTTTTGATGGGTCTAAAGGATTTTCATTTGCAGCATTTGGATCAAAGTTATATGGTCCACGCTCTGTAGGATAATAGGCTAAATCTAATGTATTAATTACTGAAGATTGCCCTTGTACAATATCTTGATTAAATAACTCTTCAATAAAAATACGACGTGTGTATAAATCCGAAACATCATCGTCTGTGATACCATCTGGACGTTGATTACTATAAAATATAGGATCTACGGTGTACCAATTTAAAAGTGCTCTTCCGTAACCGTTTTGAGGACCATTAAGATCATTTCCTGGAATTGTATTTGGCAAACCTACTGGTCTACTAGATAAGTTCCAAGATAAAGGACTCAATAAATTTATGGCTCCTTGTGTGCCTTCAAAATCATCGATATAGGCCGTTGGTTCATTATTAAAATCTGCACCTTTTGACGCTCCTGGCAATAAATAGGCAAACTCACCTCTCAGTGAAAGATCAGAAGGTACATCTGTATCTATATTTGGTAGTTTATTGACCATTCGCGTTAAAAATGGAACTTCAGTTGAGTAGTTTCCATTAAATCCAAAAATGGTATTGTTTATAGGTTCAGAATTAAAATTAGCTTTTTGTGTTATCGGTCGTTCGTTAAGATTTAATAAGGTGGCACCTAAAACAAAATTTTCGTTAAATTGATGCTCAACATTAATTCCTGTAAAACGTTTTGTTTGCTGACCAAAAACAGCATTGTTTTCAACAGACACATTAATTGGTGTGTTAGATGCCTTTAAAGCTTCGTCTAAAATTTCTACACGTCCCAATTGGTAATTTACGGTATAATCTACACCTTCTACAAGTTGTCTACCACCTGCTGTTACTCTTACCGAACCTCTTGGCACATTAAAAGCACCTATAGGAATTCCGCTATCTCCACCACTACTTTTAAAACGGCCTTTTATTTGGAATTTATTCTTTTCAGCTTCATCTAAGGCTGCCGTTTTTGTTGATTTATAAAGTATATCGTAAACGTATTTTTTCTGATTCTCGTTAAATCCACTTTGCGTATCTGCAATATCCTCGTAGTCTGCCGCATTGTTATTTGGGTTACCGTCATTATCTAAAACATCGAATAAATACCGTCCAAAAGGTTCTGCTTTGGTAAAAATAATCTTTCCGTTTTGCGACAATACGGTGACTCCTTCTACATAATCGAAGAAACCATCTCCACGTTCTTGCGGATCGTTATTAAAATTTAATTGATCTAAATGGAATAATCGAATTAATGGTGTTTCACTAATCTCGGTATCATCGGCCGGATTATTTGGTGTATTACTATCAAAAGTTGGGAAAGGAACCTCTACACCACCGACAACAACAGGTTTAATGAAGTTTACAGCAGAAGCTTCTGTGTAAAAGATATTTAACTTAAAATCTTCTTGACTAAGTTGGAATGCTCCAGTATCATAAATGTTTTTCATCATTAAATCCCAAATAGGCTGATCTACCGAAGTAACCGCACTTTTTAGCATCTTAAGGACTAAACTTTGATTATTTACAACGTCATTACCAGATGTATTGTCTACTGTTGTAGCATCGACACCATCATTGGCAAACTCACCGACTTGAAACACTTCTCCTCCAACCGTATACTGGAATGCCACTGCTAAAACCTCGTCGTTAAGCAGACGTTGGTTTAACGATATATACCCTAATTTTTCATTTAGAACGTATTCTTGTCCTTCTCTTAGTTTCCTTGCAGATTCTAACTTACCAAAATCAAAACCTTCTTGAATATTTATATTTACACCTGCTTGCGTGTTGGTAATATTTCTAACTTGTTCTGTTAATAAAGATCCTGGGCCACCTATATTAGTTGGATCAAAATCGTTATTTTTATTATTTGGCTTTGCATTAGGAATATTTACAAAACCTGCAGGTAATGGGTCAAGTCCAATGTTTTCGGGCTTAGACTCTCCTAAATCTTGGAAGGCAACAATATTTCTAACGTTTTCTGTTTGATTATTTCTATTGGTTACCCAAACCTCAATTCTTGTAATTTGAAGGCCTTGATTATCAATAAAAGGATATTGTAATAACGATTTATCGTATGTTTCCTGAAAATGTTGCGCTAAAAAGAAGTGCCTATTTTCATCGTAATCTCTTGCAAAAAACTCAAATTCCTCTACAGTTCCACCACCTTCTGCGACTACCGATTTTGATTGCGACTGTTGCTCTGAAAATACTGCTGTCACTCTAGTTTTACCAAATTGCAACTCGGTTTTAACACCAAACAGACTTTGTGCACCTGTAATTAACGAACTGTTTAATGGCATGTTAACATTACCAACTTCAATTTTACGAATAATATCGTCTTCCGTTGGAGTGTACTCTAATTTTACAACCTGCTGAAAATCGAAAGTTGCTTCTGTGTCATAATTTGCCGTAACCTGAAGGCGTGTTCCTACTTTACCTAATAAACTCAGACTAATTCGCTGATCAAAATCGAAAGTAAAATTAGTTCTATTTCTTGGAGAAAAAGAAGGGTTATCTTGTTTTGAGAACAGCACTCCCAAATCTACCTCCACAGAACCTTGTGGAATAACATTTATGGTGTTACCTCCAAAAATGGTTTCAAACAAACCTGAGTTCACATAAAACTCTGGCAGTAAATTTTTCTGATCTTCTTCTGAACCTTCTTTTTGTCCAGCTTTAGCATCAGCCATTCGTTTATAATACGCTTTTAATTTTTCTTGCAACACAAGCTCCTGAAACTCTTCTGGAGTTAAAATTAAAGGGTAATTAATATTAAAATTTCCTATTTTTTCTGAATAGACATAGCGATCTAAAATAGGATCGTAAGTATATTTTGAAATGATGCTGTTTGGGTTAGGCATTTCCAATTTCCCAAATGCAAAGGTCGTCTTAGTAGAATCTTGTTCTGTTTCTGTTTCTTGCGCAAAAACAGAATTGCCAACTAGCATTGTAAAAGTTAGTACACATAAGTATACATAGGTAAAGCGTTGCTTATGTAGCGTTCTATTCAATTGCATTATAAATTTTTTAGAGCTGCTTTAATAATTTGCTCCACTTGGGCATCAGGTTGGGTTTGTAAAATTTTATCGACAACTTTTTCGGATTGTTTTTTATTAAATCCTAAAACATCTAAAGCAGATAACGCTTCTTCTTTGTGTGTATTGTTTGGTACTGAAGAAAGTTCATCTAAGCCATAGACTTTTAACACTTTATCTTTTAAATCAATAATAACACGCTGAGCGGTTTTTAACCCAATTCCTTTTACACTCTGAATTAACGCCACATCTTCACCTGCAATTCCTTCTTTGACTTGGTCTGGTGTTAATGACGACAACATCGTACGTGCTGTATTGGTTCCGATACCACTAACAGAAATTAATAATTTAAAAATCTCACGTTCTATCGTCGATGAAAATCCGTATAAACTATGAGAATCTTCACGCACTTGAAGATACGTGTAAAGTCTTAAATGTTCTTTATCCGGAATTTGGGAATATGTTTGTAATGATATATTTATAAAATAACCGACACCATTGCAATCAATAACAACGTCTGTCGGATTTTTTTCTACAAGTTTACCCTCTATATGTGTAATCATTTATAACCAAAAGTTGAAAAACCAAATGTAATAAAATTATTTTCATTAAAACATTTAGAGTCAAACTATGAAAATCAGATGCTTTTCACATCTGATTTTCTGAAATTTACGCTTTTTAAAACAAGAATTAAAAACAATTCCTACGCCTGTTTGTGCTGTCTTTTTTCTCTTTCTTGCGCATCTACAACGGCAATTGCAGTCATATTTACAATTTCGTCTACACTTGCACCTAATTGTAAAATATGAACAGGTTTACGCATTCCCATCATAATTGGTCCTATAGATTCAGAATTATTAAGCTCTTTTAATAATTTATAGGTAATATTAGCGGCATCCAAATTTGGAAAAATAAGCGAATTTACCTTTCGACCTGCTAATTTTGAAAACGGAAAAATGTCTTGAAGCATCTTTGCATTAAGCGCAAAATCTGTCTGTAATTCACCATCAACTATCATCTCTGGATAAGCCTTATGCAAATAAGCCACAGCTTCTCTTACTTTTTCTGCTCTTGGATTTTCTGAAGACCCAAAATTAGAATACGAAATCATTGCCGTTACAGACTCAATACCAAACATTTTGGCAACACGCGATGTCATTCTTGCAATTTTAGCCATGTCTTTAGCAGAAGGATCTATATTTATAGACGTGTCACTTAAAAACATAGGTCCTCTTTGTGTCATCATAACATTGGTCGTTGCAACTCTTGTCACTCCATCTGCCATCCCAATTAACTCTAACATTGGTCTTACCACTGAAGGGTAATTACGCGAATAGCCTGTAACAAGTGCATCTGCATCACCTTCATTAACCATCATGGCTGCGAAATAATTACGCTCTCTCATTTTCTTTTCAGCAGAATACAAGGTTACACCTTGACGTTTTCGTTTTTTCCAATACGCTCTTGCATAGTTATTTTTACGTTCGGTCTCTTCATCTGATTTTGGATCTATAATCGGAACATCTGCATCGAATTCAATTTCTGTCATCAATTCTACAATAGTTTCCTTTCTCCCTAAAAGAATAGGTTGTGCAATACCTTCATCATATGCAATTTGAGCAGCCTTTAATACATCTAATTGATCTGCTTCTGCAAAAACCACACGTTTTGCGTTTGTTTTAGCTCTACCTAACAACATACGAACTAACTTATTATCAGAACCTAAACGCTCTAATAATGAGTTTTTATAACGACCCCAATCTTCAATTGGCTCTTTAGCCACACCAGATTCCATGGCTGCTTTGGCTACTGCAGGAGGCACTTCAGAAATAAGTCGTGGATCAAAAGGTTTTGGAATGATATAGTCTCTTCCGAAAATCAATTTCGTTTCCGCATAAGCAATATTAACTTGTTCTGGAACCGATTCTTTTGCTAAATCAGATAAGGCTTTAACGGCTGCCATTTTCATAGCCTCGTTAATTTTTGTCGCTCTCACATCTAACGCTCCTCTAAAAATAAATGGAAAACCAAGCACATTATTTACTTGGTTAGGATGATCACTACGACCTGTTGCCATAATGATATCGTCTCTTGTATCAACAGCAAGTTGGTATTGAATTTCCGGATTAGGATTTGCCATTGCAAATACAATAGGATTCGCTGCCATTGATTTTAGCATGTCTGGTGTCACAATATCAGGTTGAGACAAGCCAATAAACACATCGGCATTTTTCATGGCTTCATCTAAGGTATCAATTCTTCGATGCGTTGCAAATTCTGCTTTTTGAGATGTTAAATTATCTCTATCATCTCTAATAACACCTTTACTATCTAACATCACAATGTTTTCGCGCTTAGCGCCAAAAGCTTGGTATAATCTTGTACAAGAAATTGCAGCTGCTCCTGCTCCACTCACTACAATGTTAACCTCTTCGATATTCTTTTCAGCAATTTCTAAAGCATTTAAAAGTGCTGCTGCCGAAATGATTGCGGTTCCATGTTGATCGTCGTGCATTACAGGAATGTCTAACTCTTCCTTTAAGCGACGTTCTATTTCAAAAGCTTCTGGTGCTTTTATATCTTCTAAATTAATGCCTCCAAAAGTTGGTGCTATATTTTTTACGGTTGCAATAAAAGCTTCAACATCTTCGGTATCCACTTCAATATCAAACACATCAATGTCTGCAAATATTTTAAACAGCAAACCTTTACCTTCCATTACTGGTTTAGAGGCTTCTGGTCCAATATTTCCTAATCCTAAAACTGCAGTTCCGTTAGAGATTACGGCAACTAGATTTCCTTTTGCCGTATATTTATAAACGTTTTCTACATCTTTAGCTATTTCTAAACAAGGCTCTGCTACACCAGGAGAATACGCTAATGAAAGATCTCGTTGTGACGCATACTTTTTAGTCGGTACAACTTTAATTTTACCAGGAGTTGGTTTGGCATGATATACTAGGGCTTCTAAACGTTTACTTTGTTTGCTCATAATCTTTAAAAGAATTAAGCTACAAAGATAAGAAAAGGAATGCACGAAATAGATGTCATATTTATTTAAATACATGAGATCTCTACATATCACAATGATAAAAACCGATAAGAATTGAAAAACCAAGAGGGTATTAGTGTAACTATCCCTTTAAAAACTTAATACTCCCCTTTAAACCATCAAACTTAGTGCGCTTCACTTCAGAATTCTGAAGCACTTTTTTAAAGGTATCTTCCGTGATTTCTTCCCAATCTTTGGCAAATTATTTCTAATAGAAATAACATTCATAAACTGGAGATTAGAAATACATTAAATCACTTTAGCCTCTATTAAATAGAATCTACTAGTGTTAAACCTACTTTTTATATCTTTAATTTCGACTATTTTTCTAATGTAAAAATAAATGTTGCTCCATGACCAAGTTCAGATACTACCTTAATTTGCCCATCGGATTTTTCAACTATCTTTTTCACCGTAGCTAAACCAATCCCATTACCTACAAGACCGAATCTATCTTGTTTAGCTACTTTTTCAAAAATATTAAAGATTTTACTGTGATTTTTAGAAGCAATTCCTGGTCCATTATCTTTCACAAAAAACTCATAATGTGTTTGGGTCTCAGATACACCTAACTCAATCTCAACTTTAGGCTTATCACTATATTTTATAGCATTAGATACCAAATTCATTAAAATATGATGGACTGCTGTTTTGTTGGTTTCTATTTGAGTTAAAGATGAATTTAAAACCAGTTTAAGGTTATGATCGTAATTAAACAGATCTTCAATTTCTGACTTTAGTTTTTCTAAATTAATGGACGTTTTCTTTTGCTTTAAAATGGTGTCACTTCTACTATAATCTAAAAGTCCATTGATTAATTCTTTAAGGTTGTCTGAAGATTTAATTATCATTTCTAACAATTCAATACCATCACTGTCGATCTGTAATTTATAGTCTTCTAAGAATAATTCTGCTAAACTAGCAATATTTATAAGTGGAGATTTAAGATCGTGCGCAGCGATATACGCAAATCGTTCTAATTCCTGATTTTTTTCTTCTAAATCCTTTAATGCGATATCTAATAACGACTTGCTTTTGCGAAGTTCTAATAAATTCATTACCTGATTTGAAAGTACCGACAATGATTTTAGTTGACTCTGACTGAGTAAATTTGGCTTATCGTCTAAAACACATAAGGTCCCTAAGGGCAATCCATTTTCACTAGTAAGCGGAACGCCAGCATAAAACACAATTTTAGGATCGCCAGTAACTAAAGGATTGTTTTTAAAACGATCATCTGTTCTCGCATCTTGAATAATAAATATATTATGTTCATCATTTATAGCATGCGCACAAAACGCATATTCTTTAGGTGTCTCGCTTTCGTCTGTCCCATGATGTGACTTAAACCATTGTCGTTTATCATCTATAAAACTAATGAGTGAAATAGGAGTGTTACAGATTTCTGCTGCAATGGCTGTAATATTATCGTAATCAATTTCTTGAAAGGTATCTAATATGTCATAGGATTCTAAATTCTTTAAGCGTTGTACTTCATTTATGTGTGGCTTTGGGGCGATCATAATAAATATTTATAATGCCCAAAGTTAAACATTACTCTTAAGCACATGTCATACAATTTTCATAAATTATTATTTAAAACCTTGTTAAATCACAAATTCACTATTTTAACTTATTGAAATACTAATTCTTAAACTAACATCATCAATGATTTTTTTAAAAGTATGCGTATCAGAAGGACGTGGTGCATTATCTAAAACAATTTCATTATTTTAATTGAAAATGACCTATCGTGGTATAAATTCAACTTTTAGTACTTAACCTAAAGAGGTATTTTTTCCGCCTAATATTAAATATTGATTTCTGACATTAAGAAACTTGCTTAACTCACTTCTCGATTTTTTCCAACTTTCTATATCTTTATCTATGGAGAGGTAGATCCACTCTACATTGTTTTCAATAGCTAATTCATCCTTAAAATCCGTTTCTTTTTTTATTTCATCAATGCAAGGCCTGCACCAACTGGCCCAAAAATTTCTAATCCTTCAAAAAATTAATATTCCGCTTTAAACCGTCAAACTTAGTCCGTTTTACAGCTGATTTTTGAAACACTTTTTTAAAGGTATCTTCCGTAATTTCTTCCCAGTCTTTTTTGGTCATTTCCAATAATTCAGGATGTGGATTAAACAACGGTTCATTATGTGATTTCGAAAACCGATTCCAAGGGCACACATCTTGGCAGATGTCGCAACCAAACATCCAATCGTCAAATTGGCCTTTGAAGTCGTTTGGAATATTGTCTTTCAGTTCAATGGTAAAATATGAAATACATTTGCTACCATCTACCACATAAGGTTCGGTAATGGCTTCTGTTGGGCAGGCATCTATACATTTTGTACAGGTACCACAATGATCAGTAACTGGTGTGTCATATTCTAGTTCTAAATCGATAATTAATTCGGCAATAAAATAGAATGAACCGACTTGTTGGGTTAATAAATTAGAGTGTTTTCCTATCCATCCCAAACCCGATTTTGCTGCCCAAGCTTTATCCAACACTGGCGCCGAATCTACAAAGGCACGTCCACCAACCTCTCCTATTTCATCTTGAATAAAATATAATAAAGATTTCAGCTTATGTTTAATCACATGATGATAATCGTTTCCGTAGGCGTATTTGGAAAGCTTATAAGAATCTTCATTCTGTATTTCAGAAGGATAATAATTCAACAATAAAGACACCACAGATTTTGAACCTTCGACTAATAAGGTTGGATCTAAACGCTTATCGAAATGGTTTTCCATATAGCGCATTTCCCCATTCATATTATTGTTCAACCATGTTTCTAGTCTTGGTGCTTCTGTTTCTAGGAATTCTGCTTTGCTAATACCACATGATAAAAATCCGAGGCGTTTGGCTTCGGATTTAATAATTTCAGTGTATTTAGCTTTATGATTTAACACTACTATCGTTTTTCAAACTTTAAAAAAGCGTTTTTTGGCTTTAGGGTAATTAATGGTGTGATATCAATGGTATCAAACGTTGGAATTATTTTAAAGGCAGAAACTAATTCTGAAACCGCAATAATCATTTCGAACATAGCGAAATTATTTCCGATACATTTTCGTGGACCGGCTCCAAAAGGAAAATAGTGTGAAGAAAATTTACGGCCTCCTTCACTAAACCGTTCAGGTAAAAACGCATCGGGTTGATCCCATAATTTAGGATGACGATGCATTTCATAAACCGAGAATAAAAGATTACATCCAGCTTCTATTTGCAAACCATTAAAAGTATCTGCCTCCTTATTTACACGATCTATAAAATAAACTGGTGGATATAAACGCATGCCCTCTTCAATGACTTGCTGACAGACTTTTGACTTGGTGACCAAATCCATTAAATCATCGCTATCCTCTAGAATTTTGCTCCGTTCTTTTATAATCTTTTCTTGCCATTTGGGATGTAAGGCTAACAGTTGCGTAATAAAAGTGAGCGCATTAGATGTCGTTTCATGACCTGCTGTGAATAGAATTAAGATCTCATCAATGAGTTGCTCTTCTTCCATTGGGTTACCATCGTCGTATCTAGCGTCTAAGAGCATGTCTAATAAATCGTTTTCCTTAACTTCGGACGCTCTTCGTTCATTAACAATACGCTTTAAAATTTGTCGTGCCTCACCAGTTAAATCAATATGCTTTTGAATTTCTCCACTAACATTAAACCACCAACCTAAATAAGGTTGACGTAATTCTTTAACCAACATTTTTTGAGCAGCTTCTGTGATATATTGAAGCCTGTTAATATCATCTTGGTTGGCCGCACTACTAAATAAGGATTTTACAACGGCTTGAAACGCTAAATCATTTAAGATTGGAAATATATCTATAACCTTATTCGTTGTAATCTTACTATATTCAGAAAGTATAGCATTTTTGATACTGTCTAAAAGATTTGCTAATTGTTTTTTATGAAAGGCAGGTTGAATAAGTTTGCGTTGTTTCTTCCAATGCTCGCCTTCTGCTGTTAACAATCCGGTACCAACATATTTTACTAAATCCTCTGTCTGGATTTTAGATTTGGTATAATTTTTCTGATTCTTCTGAAGTACATATTCTGCGAATGCCGCATCTCTAACAAAGACAACACTATTTTTAAATCCGATTTTCAATCTGAAAACATCTCCTTGCTCTTCAAAATTTTGATGATGAAACGGCAATGGATTCTTTAAAATTTCTAAAGAATGTTTAAAGAATCGACTTAAAGGAACTGTAGGTATGTTGCTTTCTAATTTCAATGTATAATTAGTGATATTTAAATTAAGTATAAAACGGGTTACACATAAGAACTATCCACTTTAAAATAGACCTCCTTGTGTTGGGCCTTTCACCTTCCCTAAATGTTTGTAAGCTTGTTCTGTGACTTCTCGACCACGAGGTGTCCGCATAATAAACCCTTGTTGAATGAGAAACGGTTCATAGACTTCTTCAATAGTCTCTGGACTTTCACTAACAGCTGTAGCAATAGTGGTAATCCCAACCGGACCACCTTTAAATTTATCGATTATAGTGGTTAGAATCTTGTTGTCCATTTCATCTAATCCGTAAGCATCAACATTCAGTGCTTTTAAAGCAAATTTGGCTATGGCAATATCAATTTTGCCATTGCCTTTTATTTGCGCAAAATCTCTAACACGTCTTAATAAAGCATTCGCAATACGTGGAGTTCCTCTACTTCTTCCTGCAATTTCAATAGCAGCTTCCATAGTGATTGGCATGTTTAGGATGGAAGCACTACGTTGAACGATGGTGGTTAGTAAGTCTGTTTTATAATATTGAAGTCTACTTTGAATTCCAAATCGTGCACGCATAGGTGCTGTTAATAAGCCTGAACGCGTTGTGGCTCCAATTAATGTAAATGGATTTAAATTAAGCTGAACCGTTCTGGCATTTGGGCCAGATTCAATCATAATATCAATCTTATAGTCTTCCATCGCAGAATACAAATACTCTTCTACAATTGGACTTAACCTATGGATTTCATCAATAAAAAGCACATCTCGGTCATCGAGATTGGTTAGTAGCCCTGCTAAGTCACCTGGCTTGTCTAAAACAGGTCCGGAAGTGACTTTTATACCAACATCTAACTCGTTGGCTAATATGTGTGCTAAAGTTGTTTTACCGAGTCCTGGAGGACCATGAAATAAGGTGTGGTCTAATGCTTCTTCTCTAAGATTTGCAGCTTGCACGAAAACTAACAAGTTTTCCAACACCTGATCCTGACCTGTAAAGTCTTCAAACGTTAAAGGTCTTAATTTCTTTTCAACGTCGAGTTCTTCAGGACTAAAATTATCGCTGTTTGGATTTAGGTTTTCGTTCATGCTACTTCCTGCGAAGGCAGGAATCTTATTGAGTTATACTGAGCTTAAAAATATATAATCTTCCCATCGCTTTAAACAACGTAGAAGAAAACAAATATAACGAAAAAGCCTTTCTGAAAACAGAAAGGCTTTGATATTGTGATTCTCTTTAATGAGATCCCTTTTTTCAAAGAAATTTTAGTGTTGTAATTCCTCTTCACCTTCCTTTAATGGTATATTTTGAGGAACGAAGTCTTCTTCATGTCCTGGCTTACTGTAATCGTAAGACCAACGGTATACATGAGGTATTGCTCCTGGCCAGTTACCATGTATATGTTTTACAGGTGTTGTCCACTCTAAAGTTGTAGATTTCCAAGGATTTTGAACTGCTTTTTTACCATAGAATATACTGGCAAAAAAGTTATATAAATAAATGATCTGTGCTAAACCACCAATTATAGCAAATATGGTAATGATCACATTGGTATTTGCTAAATCATCGAATAATGGGAAGCTAGAGTTGGTATAGTAACGTCTTGGTAAACCTGCCATTCCAATAAAGTGCATTGGGAAGAATACTCCGTAAGCACAGATTGCGGTAATCCAGAAATGTATATAGCCTAAATTTTTGTTTAACATACGACCAAACATTTTTGGATACCAATGATAAATACCAGCAAACATTCCATATAAAGCCGAGATACCCATTACTAAGTGGAAGTGAGCAATAACAAAGTACGTATCGTGTACGTTGATATCTAATGCACTATCACCTAAAATAATTCCTGTTAATCCACCAGTTATAAATGTTGAAACGAATCCTATACTAAATAACATGGCCGGATTCATTTGGAGATTTCCTTTCCAAATTGTGGTTATCCAGTTAAAGGCTTTCACAGCTGAAGGAATAGCAATCAATAAGGTTGTAAATGTAAATACAGATCCTAAGAATGGATTCATACCAGATACGAACATATGGTGACCCCAAACAATTGTTGATAGGAATGCAATAGCTAAAATTGAAGCAATCATCGCACGATAACCAAATATAGGTTTACGTGAATTTGATGCCATAATTTCAGATACTAATCCCATTGCTGGAAGAATAACGATATATACTTCTGGGTGACCTAAGAACCAAAATAAGTGTTCAAATAATACAGGCGAACCACCTTGGTAATGTAACACTTCACCTTGTATGAATATGTCTGATAAGAAGAATGATGTCCCAAAACTTCTATCCATTATTAACAATAATGCAGCAGAAAGTAAAACTGGGAACGAAACCACACCAATAACAGCTGTTACAAAGAAAGCCCAAATCGTTAAAGGTAATCTCGTCATAGACATCCCTTTTGTACGAAGGTTAATAACTGTAACAATATAATTTAATGATCCTAACAATGACGAGGCAATAAAGATAGCCATAGATACAAGCCATAAGGTCATACCTAATCCTGAACCTCCAGAAGCCATCGGTAATGCCGATAACGGTGGATAAATTGTCCATCCTGCAGCAGCTGGACCAGCTTCTACAAACAATGAACCTATCATTATAACACAAGATATAAAGAATAACCAATACGATACCATATTAAGAAATCCTGATGCCATATCTCGCGCCCCAATTTGCAATGGTATCAATAAGTTACTAAACGTACCACTTAAACCAGCTGTTAATACAAAGAATACCATTATGGTTCCGTGTATGGTTACTAATGCTAAATATACATCGGCATCCATAACTCCTTCTGGAGCCCATTTTCCTAATAATGCTTCAAATAATACGTTTGGCTCTTCTGGCCACGCAATTTGTATACGAAACATAATAGACATTAAAACACCTATAACACCCATTAACGTACCTGTAATTAAGTACTGCTTAGCAATCATTTTATGATCTTGGCTAAAGATATACTTCGTTACAAATGTTTCTTTGTGATGATGTACGTCGTGGTCTTCGTCGTGCACGTGTGTATCTACTGTTGCTGACATAATCTCTTTATCTTTTTCTTAAAACCTTTGTTAATTTAATGAATTTGGGAATGTTTTTTGTTCTTTCATCCATGCATCAAATTCTTCTTGAGTTTCTACAATAATCTTCATTTGCATATTGTAGTGCGATTTTCCACAAATTTTATTACATAATAAAAGGTAATCAAATTCGTACAATAATTCTTGACCAGATTCTTCAATCTCAACGACTCTTTCTTTTCGAAGGTCATTAATATTTTTTACTTTCTCAATAATGTCTGGATTCTGACGCATCTCTTCAGTAGTTACAGTAGGAGTAAATGCAAATTGCGTTACCATTCCTGGCACACAATTCATTTGTGCTCTAAAATGCGGCATATAAGCTGAGTGTAATACGTCTTGAGAACGCATTTTAAAAACGACTTGTTGCCCCACTGGTAAGTGCAATTCTGAAACAATAACATCATCTTGCGCATTAGGGTCATCTTCATCGATTCCTAATACATTAGCACGATTAATATCAATTAATCTTACGTTTGCTTTTCCTAAAACATTGTCATTACCACTATATCTAGCCGTCCATTTGAATTGTTGTGCATATAATTCGATAACCATAGGATCTTCATCTTCGTCGACATTCATAATATCATTCCAAGTGAATAAACCATATATTATTAAACCAGCCAAAACAATAACAGGAATAACAGTCCAAATAAATTCTAAAGTATTGTTATCAGCATAGAACAAGGCTTTTTTACCTTTCTCACCTCTATACTTATAAGCAAAATAGTGTAATAAAAATTGGGTGATAGTTTGAACAATAAAGATCACTACCATAGAGATAATCATAAGATTATCAATCCCCTGTCCATGCTCTGATGCAGCATTAGACATTAAAGGAAGATCACCAATAAACCAAAAGCAAAGGATAGTCATTACATAGATGAAAACTAAGAATCCCATCATTAGGTAAGCATTTATCTTGTTGTCCTGATCATCCGCAATTTGCGTATTAGTCGTTCCAACCTGAGCTAGGTCAAATATTTTCACCATTTGCCATAAGGCAACAGCTACAAAAAGTACAATTATAATCGTTAATAAAGCAGTCATTATCGTTTCTGTTCTTATTTAAAATTAATAATGGAAATGTTCACTTTCCTTAACAAAAGGGTTTCCTTTTGCTAATAATGGATACTTGCCAAGTGCCGTAAATACGATAAGCAAAAATAATCCACCAAAGAATAAAATTGATCCTATCTCTGGAATTCCAATAAACCATCTGTCACCAACGGTTGCCGGCATAATCATATTAAATATATCTAAATAATGACCACCAAGAATTACAATACCTGTCATTATTACAAACCAATTTACACGTTTGAAATCACTATTCATTAATAATAATAGTGGGAAAATAAAATTCAATGCAACCATACCGAAAAATGGTAAATTATAGTCTTCAATACGTGTTATAAAATACGTTACTTCTTCAGGTATATTAGAATACCATATTAACATAAATTGAGAGAACCATAGGTACGTCCAGAAAATACTAAAACCAAACATAAATTTACCTAAATCGTGGATGTGACTATCGTTAACATATTCTAATAAGCCTTTAGATTTAAGATAAATCGATATCATAGCAATAACAGTAACACCACATACAAGCATACCAGATAATACGTACCATCCAAATAAAGTACTAAACCAGTGTGGATCTACACTCATTATCCAATCCCAAGACATTACTGATTCTGTATAAATAAAGAATACTAAGAAACCAGCAGAAATTCTGAAATTCTTTTTAAAGTTACTATTATCATTGATATCTGCGTTGTCTTGTGCTAATGAGTATTTTCTTGAAAAATACTGATACGCTGACCAACCTGCTAAGAAAATTATAGCTCTGATAAAGAAACCTGTTTTATTTAACCAACCCGATTTATTAGCTACTAAAGCATCATAATTATGACTTCCTTCCGTAGTCATTCCATCCGTTAACCATATAAACACATGACTATCTGCAAAAAATGCTACCACTAATAGAAGTATTCCACCAGGTAAAACATACGATGTAATACCTTCCATCACTCTAAATAATACTGGAGACCAACCTGCTTGCGATGCATGCTGTATGGCATAAAATGCTAATACTCCTAAGGCTATCATAAAGAAAAAGAAACCTGCGACATACAATGCTGCCCAAGGTCTATTATGAACTTGGTGTAATACGTGCTCAACATGTTCTTTATGTTCATCAGCATGATCACCTTCTACATTTGAAGCACCATGAGCTTCCTCAACAGAAGCAACTTCAGAAACTTCACCGTGATGACTTTCTTCGCTTAGCATTGTTTCGACATCCTCAAAAGACTTGTGAGAATCAATGAATCCATAACCAACACCTAATGCTCCTAAAACCATTAAAATGATCGCTCCTATTCTTAATCGATTTGAAATTTTATATTCCATTATATAATCTTTATCTAAATCTTATTTTTCTAAATCAGCCTTAAGTTTCTCAACATAAGCAACTACTTGCCAACGCTCTTCTTCATTTAATTGGTTAGCGTAAGAACCCATTGTATTTTTACCATAATATAACGTATGATAAATACTACCTGTTGTAATCGCTCTACCTACATCATCATAGCTAGGTACACCTAAAATCTTTTCGCGCTGTACCAATTTTCCTTGACCATCTCCTTTATTTCCATGACAAATACCACAATAAATGGCAAACAGTTGTCCTCCTCTTTCATAATCAACCGCACTAGAATCTAGAGGACTTTCTAAATTTTCTTTAGCGAACTGAAACCCTTCTGTCGTATTTTCTATTTCAAAAGGCATAAAATCTCCTCTTGGTATTGTTCCTTCAGCTGGTAACTGACCTTGTTTACCATTTGCAAAAGCATCAGATTCTTGATATGTTTCATAACCAACCGGTTCATACATGTTTGGCATGTATTGATAGTTTGGCCTAGAATTCTCTTGGCAAGATACAAGACCTACCAATAATCCTAACACTACGATATATTTTGCGACTATCTTCATATTAATGTGCATCTTCATCTTTATCAATAATATTTATCTCAACAGCACCTGTATCTTTCAACAGATTAGTTAATGATTCTTCGTTATTATTAACCGAGATTTCCATTAAGAAATGGTCATCCGTAGTTCTTGGATCTGGATTTTCAGCGTCTTTAAATGGCCACATTCTACTTCTTAAGTAAAACGTAATAACCATTAAATGCGCTGCGAAAAATACCGTTAGCTCAAACATTATTGGCACAAAGGCTGGCATGTTTTCTATATAACTAAAGCTTGGTTTACCACCAATATCTTGCGGCCAATCTTCTATCATTATAAAATTCATCATAACTGTAGCTACAGCTAATCCAACACATCCATATAAAAACGCTGTTATTGCCAAACGTGTAGGTGCTAGTCCCATTGCCTTGTCTAGTCCATGAACTGGAAAAGGCGTATAAATCTCTTCAATGTGATGTCTTTCTGCTTTCACCTTTTTAACGGCTGACATTAATACATCATCATCTGTATAAATAGCATGAATTACTTTCGAAGCTTCCATAGACTATATTAGTTGTTTAATAATTCTTTAGCTTGTCCTGACCAATCATCACGTTCTGCTCTTCCTGGGAAAGAACCTGTAATTTCGTCTAACAAGTCATATTCTCTTTTTGTCATTTTACTTACTTGTGCATAAGTAAATATACCAATGTTATTAAGGACTTCTTCCATTTTTGGCCCAATTCCGCTAATAACTTTTAAATCATCTGCCGTTTGTACAGAAGGATCAAATCTTCCAATTCCTTCTAGTAAGTTACCGACTTTTTCAACATTATCTTGTGTTGGTTTTGAAGCCGTAGTAGTTTCTGGAATTTTATAATTTGATGTTCTATTATCTGCACCAGTTCCTACTAAACTATCTCCACGCTCTCTAATATTCTTATAGCTTTCACCTGAAGACTTTAAAATTGTTTTCACTTCAGCTTGTGCAATTACTGGGAATGTACGTGAGTACAATAAGAATAACACAAAGAAGAATCCAATGGTTCCGATAAAAATTCCAATATCAACAAATGTTGGAGAGAACATTGTCCAAGAAGATGGTAAGTAATCTCTATGTAATGACGTTACAATAATTACAAAACGCTCAAACCACATTCCGATGTTTACAATAATTGAAATAAAGAATGAGAACATTATACTTGTTCGTAATTTCTTAAACCACATAAATTGTGGAGAGAATACGTTAAAGGTCATCATGCACCAGTAAGCCCACCAGTAAGGTCCAGTTGCTCTATTCAAAAAGGCAAACTGTTCGTATTCTACACCAGAATACCATGCAATGAATAACTCAGTAATATAAGCTACACCAACGATAGAACCTGTAATCATAATTACAATGTTCATTAATTCGATGTGTTGTACTGTAATATAATCTTCAAGGTTACACACTTTTCTCATAATAATAAGAAGTGTATTTACCATAGCGAATCCTGAGAATACAGCACCTGCTACGAAGTAAGGTGGGAAAATCGTTGTATGCCAACCTGGAATTACCGAAGTAGCAAAATCAAAAGATACAATGGTATGTACAGAAAGTACTAAAGGTGTTGCCAAGCCAGCAAGTACTAAAGATACTTCTTCAAAACGTTGCCAATCTTTTGCACGACCCGACCAACCGAAACTTAATAAAGCATAAATTTTCTTTTGAAAAGGACGTATAGCTCTATCTCTTAACATCGCAAAATCTGGTAATAAACCTGTCCACCAGAATACCAATGACACAGATAAATAGGTAGAGATTGCAAATACATCCCAAAGTAATGGTGAGTTAAAATTTACCCATAACGAACCAAATTGATTTGGAATTGGTAATACCCAATACGCTAACCATGGACGACCCATGTGAATAATAGGGAACAATCCTGCCTGGAATACTGCAAATATTGTCATGGCTTCTGCAGAACGGTTAATAGCCATTCTCCATTTTTGACGGAATAATAATAGTACTGCAGAAATTAATGTTCCTGCGTGACCAATACCAACCCACCAAACGAAGTTAGTAATATCCCAAGCCCAGTTTACGGTCTTGTTTAAACCCCAAACACCAATACCAGTAGATACGGTATAAATAATACAACCTATTCCCCAAAGGAATGCGACCAAAGAAATACTGAAAACAATCCACCATGCTTTGTTGGCTTTGCCTTCTACTGGTCTTGCTACATCTAATGTAACATCGTGATACGATTTCTCGCCAGTTACTAAAGGTCTTCTAATAGGTGCTTCGTAATGAGACGCCATAATTATATACTTGTTTCTTTAATTATTCTATTATTATGAAATTGAAACCAAATTGACTTAAAATTCCAACTTCAGACTTTCAACTTTCTATGAGTTTCTAACCTTTGTTTGATAAATTACATTAGGTTTTGTACCTACGTATTCTAACATATGATACATACGGTCATCTTCTTTTAATGCTGATATCTTACTGTCTTTATCATTAACATCACCAAATATCATTGCACCATTTCCACAAGCTGCTGAACATGCTGTTTCAAATTCACCATCTTTAATTGCTCTACCATCGCGTTTAGCATCTAGAATTGTTTTTTGTGTTTTTTGAATACACATAGAACATTTTTCCATTACACCACGAGATCTCACTACAACATCTGGATTTAATACCATACGGCCTAAATCGTCATTCATGTAATAATCAAATTCATCATTCTTGTTGTATAAGAACCAATTGAAACGACGAACTTTGTACGGACAGTTGTTTGCACAATAACGTGTACCTACACAACGGTTATAAGCCATTTGGTTTTGACCTTGACGTCCATGTACTGTTGCAGCAACTGGACAAACTGTTTCACAAGGTGCGTGATTACAATGCTGACACATTACAGGTTGAAAAACAACTTGAGGATTATCTGCAGGATCTTCTAACTCACCAAATTCACTTAAAGAACTACCTAAACCAGAAATATTATTTTTCTTATCTAAGTCATCTTTAAAGGTATCTTCAGATGAATAATAACGATCAATACGCAACCAGTGCATATCTCTACTACGTCTCATTTCAGATTTACCAACGACTGGTACATTGTTTTCGGCATGACATGCAATTACACATGCTCCACAACCTGTACAAGCGTTTAAGTCGATAGATAAGTTAAAATGATGACCTATAGAACGATCAAACTCATCCCATAAATCTACATCTGGAGATGATACAGGAGTTGAAATATGATTAAGTGAAACTTCTGGAACGGCATTCCAGTGTTTCTTATCTTTTGTATTAAATACCTCTAGGGTTGTTTCTTTGATGATATCACCACGCCCCATTAAAGTATTATGCAATTGTACACAAGCAAATTCGTGCTCTCCAGCAACTTTACTAATCGTTACTTCCTGTACGGCATTGAAATCTTGATAAAGTGGGTATGCATTCACACCCGTTTTCATTTCCTCTTTAAGGGCTTTAGACGTTCTTCCGTAACCAAATGCTAAACCAACAGAACCTTTAGCTTGTCCTGGTTGAATTAAAACTGGTACCTTAGGAACTGTAACACCATTTACGGTAACATCTACATAACTTCCATTAAGACCACCATTAGCAACATTCTCATTAATTAAATCGTATGCTTTAGCGTCTGCTTGCGATAATGTAATATAGTTATCCCAAGTTGCTCTTGTTATAGGATCAGGAAATTCTTGTAACCATGGATTGTTAGCTTGTTGTCCATCTCCCATACCTGTTTTAGTATAGAGTGACAATTCTAACTTACCTTCTTTTGCAGAAGCTGCTAAAGCTCTTGCTGCTGTACCGCCAGTTAAGACAGCTGACGTATCTAAGCTATTACCATTGTTTACAGTAGTTGTAGTTGTCGTCGTTTTATAGACGTCTTTATCTTCGTCCTTAATACCAACACCGACAGCTACATCATGTATTACTCCACCTAAAAAGGTTCTATCCTTTTTGTCTTGTAATTCTGATGACGTCGTTGTTGTAGTTGATGATCCATTTGCACCAAATCCTGATGAACCGGTTACAAAAACACCATCTTGAACTGCTTTATTAAATGAAGAACCATTTAAAATACCCGCCGTCCAAACAGATTTAATATAATCTCTATACGTCCCAGACGTTTCTGTCCAAGCCATTAATACGTCTTGAAATTGCTTGGTATCAAACAACGGACGAATTGTAGGCTGCATCATTGAATAATGACCAGTTTTGAATTCGAAATCTCCCCAAGACTCTAAATTGTGTGGAGTGGCAGCAATATATTCACAGTTTGTTGATGTTTCATCTTGCTTCATTGAAAACGCAACTGACAACTCTGTTTTTGCTAATCCTTCTTTAAAGTCTGAAGCGTTTGGTAACGTATACATTGGGTTAACACCATTCATAATGATGGCACCAATTTTACCAGCTTTCATATCAGCTACTAATTGTGTAACTGCTTTATTACTCCCTTGTCTAATTTTAATCGTTGTTTTAGGATCAAAAGCTTTACTTCTTAAGTGCTCATTGATCTCTAAAACTGTCGTTTGTGCATTCACATCCTGTATACCAGAAACCACAACACCATTACTACCAGCTTTACTTAATTCTTTTGCTGCATCTTTTACCGCTTTATCTAAAGCTTCTGGCAAAGATCCTGGCAATGCTACACCTGTTACATAACTATAAAGTTTAGCAAGTGCTAGTTTTTGTTGGCTTGGCGTTAATGACACACGCTTATCTGCATTTGCACCAGATAAAGACATATTAGATTCAAATTGAATATGTCTCGACATTTTTCCATTCTCTGGAATACGCTTTTTAGCATAAGCAGATTCAAATCCTCCGCCTTGCCAGTCTCCAAGAAAATCAGCACCAACCGACACAATAGTCATTGCTTTAGAGAAATCGTAATTAGCCATTCCTCTTGTGCCATACTTTGCTTGGTAGGCATCTAAAGTTGCAGACTCTGAAACTGCATCATAAGACACGTGACTTACGTTGCCATATTTTGCTTTAAACTCTGCAATTAATTTATTAGTTGATGGACTCGGCATAGATTGCGTTAACAATACAATTGGCTTACCGTTTAGACCATTTAATTTTGACGTTGTCTCAGACATAAAAGTTTCCCAAGAGATTTTTGAATCTCCTTTCATAGGTGACTTTACTCTTAGGTTATCGTACAATCCTAAAACTGAAGCATTAACTCTAGCATTGGCAACACCATTTGATGCAGCATCTAAGTTGTTTTCAATTTTAATTGGTCGACCTTCTCTTGTCTTAACTAAAACACTTGTAAAATCAAAACCATCTGCAATTGTCGTTGCATAATAGTTAGCAACACCTGGAACAATCTCAGTTGGCTGTACTATATAAGGAATGGATTTAATCACAGGTCCTTCACAGGCAGCCAAAGAAGCTGCTGCTGTACTAAAACCAACGTATTTTAAGAAATCACGACGCGATGTAGATGAAGACTCTAAAGACTCTTTATCTCCCAAAAAATCGTCTGTAGGAATCTCTTCCACAAATTCATTTTGTTGAAGCGCCTCAACAATAGAGCTATTTTCGTTTAGCTCTTCAACACTTTTCCAGTATTTCTTGTTTGATGACATAGTGTTTATTTATAATTTTCGATTTTAGAATTTAATATTAAAGTCTTAAAACTTCAATCAATTCAATCTAAATATTTAATTCCTTTAAATTTAATTCTCTTCTTTTGTGCTTCTTGACACAATCACGCTAACGCGTTTTTAATAGTGACACTTACCACATTCTAAACCACCCATTTGTGCGACTGTCAATTCCTCAACACCATACTTTTTAGAAAGTTCTTCGTGAATTTTAGTGTAATATTCGTTATCCTTAACTTTTACGTTAGTTTCTCTGTGACAGTTAATACACCATCCCATAGTTAATGGCTCATGCTGATACATAATTTCCATTTCTTCAACAGGACCATGACACGTTTGACACTCAATACCACCTACTTCTACGTGCTGTGAGTGATTAAAGTAAGCAAAGTCTGGTAAGTTATGAATACGAATCCATTTTACAGGTTTTGCTTCACCAGTATAACCTGTACCATCCCAACCAACAGCATCGTATAATTTTTGAATTTCTTTATTGTAATCTACTCCGTATTCATTCATACCTTCTGCATGAGTATCAGCAGACACTTCTGAAATTGACTTATGACAATTCATACATACATTCAACGAAGGAATACCAGAGGTTTTACTCACTCTAGCAGAAGAGTGACAAAACTTACAATCGATGCCATTATCTCCAGCATGAATTCTATGTGAGTAGTGAATTGGCTGTACTGGTTCGTAACCTTGATCTACACCCACTTGCATAAAGAAGCCATACACAAAGTAACCAGCTGCTAGTAAAAATACGATTGCAGTAACTAATACCAAAAATTGGTTTTGAGCAAAAGCTTTCCATAACGGTGTGCTTTTTTCACGCTCTGCCACAACAGCGATATCTTTAGCCTCAGCAAAACGATTTAATGTACGATTTACTAAGACAAGTGCAACAGCTAACAATCCGAATAGTAAAGCAAGTGCTCCAAGAATTATATCGTTAGATATTCCGCCTGCTTGAACAGGATCTCCTTCAGCACTACCCTCCACAACAACAGGCTCTGGTTTTGGCTCAGCCGTATACGCTAAAATATCAGAAATATCTTGATCACTTAATTGTGGGAACGGTGTCATTGGAACGTTGTTCCATTCTGCAAACACTTTGTTAGCATACGAATCACCAGAACTAATTACACCTGCACTATTTCTAATCCATGCTTGAAGCCAATCTCGACCTAAACCTTGCTCATCCATTAAACGGGCTTCAACACCACGTAAAGCCGGACCCGTAAGTGGCTTATCTAATCTATGACAAGCTGCACAATTAGTGTTATACAGTGATTTCCCTTTTACTGGGTCACCTTCTTGAGCCGCAAGAGCTGTTGAAAAAGAAAGCAATAGAACAAGACAAAGATTAAACATCTTCGAGGTTAAACTACAGTAAATCACCTGTTTCATATTATAAGTTGGATTATCTTCTAAACTTTGGTACGATTTTTTCATTAAAAATAGTAAAAAAAGACGTTATAAAAACTCTGGCAAAAGTAACATTTAAAGTCGATTTTGAAAATCTTAGAGAAGTGTTAATAGATAATTTATACTTATTCTAAATAACATTTTTAGAATTTTTTATGCGAATATTCGTTACTTATATATCGAGCGCTTGAAGCGCAATTGATTACAATTAAAATGTCAATAAAAAATAATTGTACATGTTAATTTGAATGCTTTACCTTTGCCATAATAATTTGAACTTATGAAAATAAAAAATAAAAATTTAGCACTATTAGCTTTAGGTTTAGGCCTAACATTTTCGTTACACGCACAACAAGGGGTTGTTAATATCAGTCAAGATAGTGATATAGATAAGCTACTTGAATTTAAAAAAGATGTAAAAACCTCAAAGGTTTATAAAATTCAAGTGTACCAAAGTAACGACATTGATAAGGCGCAGCGCGAGAAAACAAACTTCTTAAACACCTATAACGAATGGCCTACAGAAATTATCTGGAACACTCCAAACTACAAGGTATGGGTAGGGAATTTCGCTACTAGACTTGAAGCGGATCGCGCGTTAGTTAAAATTAAAGAAAACTATATGTATGCTAACATACTTCAACCAAAAACGGATTAAAAACGCATTTCATTTTATCCCATAAAAAAAACCGACAATTGATTGTCGGTTTTTTTATTTCTATCAGTTTTTAAAGTTGTTATTTCAACTTTTTCTTTACTTCTACTTCTTGGAATGCTTCTATAACATCACCTACAGCGATGTCGTTATAGCCTTTAATTTGCATACCACAATCATATCCTTTAGATACTTCCTTAACATCATCTTTAAAGCGTTTTAGAGCTTCTAACGATCCTGTGTGAACTACAACACCATCTCTAATAATTCGGATACCAGAATTTCTAAAGATCTTACCATTCATTACCATACAACCAGCAATGTTACCAACTTTAGAGACTTTAAATATTTCTCTAATTTCTGCAGTACCTGTAACTTCCTCTTTAACTTCTGGAGATAACATACCTTCCATAGCGTCTTTAAGATCGTTTATCGCTGCATAGATAATTGAGTATGTTCTGATATCGATTTCCTCTTTATCTGCAATCATTCTTGCATTTCCTACAGGACGCA
The DNA here is from genome assembly GCF_015645385.1 of Winogradskyella marina. Classification (GTDB taxonomy): domain Bacteria; phylum Bacteroidota; class Bacteroidia; order Flavobacteriales; family Flavobacteriaceae; genus Winogradskyella; species Winogradskyella marina. The sequence goes on along the minus strand of NZ_JADOET010000016.1, from coordinate 24,297 downwards.
CATTAAAGCCGACGATAATCGCATCAGACGCTGTTGCTAACAACACATCACTTTCTGTAATGGCACCAACTCCTTTATGTATAATATTAACTTGAATTTCTTCAGTAGACAACTTCTGGAATGAATCTGTTAAAGCTTCCACAGAACCATCAACATCACCTTTAAGAATAATATTTAATTCTTGGAAATCACCAAGTGCAATACGTCTTCCTATTTCATCAAGTGTGATATGACGTTGTGTTCTTACAGATTGCTCTCTTTGTAACTGCGTACGTTTTGTAGCAATTTGTTTCGCTTCTCTTTCATCTTCAAAGACATTGAACTTATCACCAGCCTGTGGCGCACCATCTAAACCTAGAATTGATACTGGAGTTGCTGGACCAGCTTCTTCAACATCGTTACCACGTTCATCTTGCATGGCTTTAACTTTACCACTATTCTTACCTGCTAAAACATAATCACCAACGCGCAATGTACCTGCTTGTACTAAGATTGTAGACACATATCCTCTACCTTTATCTAAGTAAGCTTCTACTACAGTACCACTAGCAATCTTATTAGGATTCGCTTTAAGCTCTAACAATTCTGCTTCTAGCAATACTTTTTCTAATAATTCTTTGACACCAGTTCCCATTTTAGCAGAAATATCGTGAGATTGAATTTTACCTCCCCAATCCTCTACTAAGAGATTCATTTGTGCTAATTGTTCTTTCACTTTTTCAGGATTAGCACCTGGCTTATCTATTTTGTTAATTGCAAATACAATTGGTACTCCTGCTGCTTGCGCATGAGAAATAGCTTCTTTTGTTTGAGGCATTATAGCATCATCTGCTGCAACAACAATAATAGCGATATCAGTTACCTGAGCTCCACGTGCACGCATTGCCGTAAAGGCTTCGTGACCTGGTGTATCTAAGAAGGCTATTTTTTGCCCGTTTTCTAATTGTACTCCATAAGCACCAATGTGCTGTGTAATACCACCAGACTCACCTGCAATTACATTTTCTTTACGTATATAATCTAAAAGCGATGTTTTACCATGATCTACGTGACCCATAACGGTAACGATAGGAGCTCTTTCTATTAAATCTTTTGGGTCATCTTCAACAACCTTTATTGATTCTTCGATATCTGCTTTGATAAATTCTACATCGAAACCAAATTCTTCTGCAACAATGGTTAAGGTTTCTGCATCTAATCTTTGGTTCATGGTTACCATCATACCTAAAGACATACATGCTGAAATAACTTGTGTTACTCCAACTTCCATCATTGTAGCCATTTCACTTACAGTTACAAACTCAGTAACCTTTAATGTTTTACTTTCTGCTGCTGCAATTTCTTGATCGATTTCCGTTTGTTGACGGTGTTGATCTCTTTTATCTCTACGGTATTTTGCTCCTTTACCTTTATTTGATTTTCCTTGAAGCTTTTCTAAAGTTTCGCGGATTTGCTTTTGTACATCTTCTTCACTAGGTTCTTCTTTAACCACTTTAGGTCTAGAATTTCCTCGACCTTTTTGACCACCTCTTTTATTATCAAACCTTGATTTATTTGAGGTATCATTTCCAGTTTTACTAATTCTACGTCGTTTACGTTTATTAGAATCACCTGTACTTTTTGCCTTATCGTCTTTCTTCTTTTTAGGCTTGTTAAATTGTGATAAATCAATTTTTTTACCTGTAATATTTGGTCCAGAAAGCTTTTTATACTGCGTCTTTAACGTTTCTTCTGCAGGCCCTGTAGATGTTTTTTCTTCTTCTTTTTTAGGGGCTTCTTTTTTAGAATCAACTTTAGGTTCTGACTTTTCTACATCTTTAGCCTTAACCTCCTTTTCAACTGTTTTAGCCTCTACTGGTTTTTCAACTTTCTCAGCTTTTTCAACCTTTTCAACCTTTTCAACCTTTTCAGTCTTTCCTACCTTCTTAGGCTCCTCTTTAGGTTTTTCAGTTGATTTCTCAGGCTTTTCGGCTTTAGGCGTTGCCTTAGTTGCTTTAGGAGTTTCCTTAGTTTCAGGAATTTCAGAATCTTCCTTTTCTTCAGCTTTAGCTTTCTTATCTAAGTCAATTTTACCAACTTGTTTTGGGCCACTTAACTCAGCTTTAGCTTTAACCACTGATTCTCGTTCAGCTTTTTGCTTTTGCTTTTCTTCAATTTCGCGTTCTCTCTGTTCGCGAAGCTCTTCTTTTTCTTTAAGTTTTGCTTCACTTACTTCTTGAGCTTTTTCACGTTTTGATGCATCTGTCTGAAATTCATCAGAAAGCGTGTTATAAACCTCTGCCGAAATTTTAGTATTAGGACTTTTCTCAATTTCGATGCCTTTGGATTCTAAAAAATCCACAGCACGATCTATTGAGATGTTTAATTCCCTTAATACTTTGTTTAATCTTGTTGTTTGAGCCATAAACTGCTTTAAAATACTTAAATATATTATATATTAATTTTAAATTAAAATTAATATGAAATCAATTCAACTTAAAATGAATTTATGCTATTCATTTTAAAGTTAATTTGATGTTATTCTTCAAATTCTTCTCTTAGAATTCTAATGACATCTAAGATCGTTTCCTCTTCTAAATCCGTACGCTTCACTAAATCATCTACATCTTGCTCTAAAATGCTTTTTGCAGTATCTAATCCAGCTTTACTAAATTCAGAAATTACCCAATCTTCAATTTCATCAGAGAACTCTTTTAATTCTACATCTTCTTCTGCACCTTCTCTAAATACGTCTATTTCGTAACCTGTTAACTGACCTGCTAAACGTATGTTGTGACCACCTCTACCAATAGCTTTAGAAACCTCTTCTGGTTTTAGCAACACTTCTGCACGCATATTTTCTTCATCTAATTTTAAAGATGTTACTCTTGCAGGACTTAATGCTCTTGTTACAAAAAGTTGAATGTTATTAGTATAGTTAATAACGTCAATATTTTCATTTCCTAATTCACGAACAATACCGTGAATTCTAGATCCTTTCATGCCAACACATGCTCCTACCGGATCAATTCTATCATCATAAGAATCTACAGCTACTTTAGCTTTTTCACCAGGAATACGCACTACTTTTTTAACCGTAATTAAACCATCGAATACTTCTGGTATTTCTTGTTCAAATAATTTCTCAAGAAATATAGGAGCGGTTCTAGACATTATAATTGCCGGCTTACTTCCTTTTAATTCAACACTTTCAATAATTCCTCTGACATTTTCTCCTTTTCTAAAGAAATCTGAAGGAATTTGTTTGTCTTTTGGAAGTATAATTTCATTGCCATCGTCGTCTAACAAAATAATTGCTCTGTGACGAATATGATGTACTTCTGCGGTATAAATTTCACCTTCAAGTTCTTTAAAGTGCTTGTAGATGTTAGTATTATCGTGTTCGTGAATCTTAGAAATTAAGTTCTGTCTTAAAGCAAGAATAGAACGTCTTCCAAGATCAATTAACTTTACTTCTTCTGCAACGTCTTCACCAACTTCAAAATCTGGTTCTATTTTCTGAGCTTCTGATAAAGCGATTTCTTGGTTAGGTTCTTCTACTTCACCATCTGCAACAACGATACGGTTTCTCCAAATTTCTAAATCCCCTTTATCAGGATTAATAATGATATCAAAGTTATCGTCATCACCATACTTCTTCTTCAATGCATTACGTAATACATCCTCAAGAATCGCCATTAGCGTAACTCTATCTATTAATTTGTCGTCTTTAAATTCTGAAAATGACTCAATTAACGCTACATTTTCCATAATTGATATGAATTAAAATTTTATTTTAACTTTTGCTTCTTTAATATTATCGAAAGCAATAGTTGCTATTTTAGTTACTGTTACTTTTCCCTTTCCAACGGGTTTTGGCTCTCTTGCTTTCCAGTTTAAAACCACACCGTTTTCGTTTACCTCTGTGAGTTCTCCAGTTAATTCTTGATGATCTAAAGTCTTAACCTCTAAACTTCTGCCCACATGTTTATTGTACTGTCTTGGCAAAATTAATGGAGTTGCTGCACCAGATGACAAAACTTCTAGAGAAAAATCGTGTTCTTCTCTATCGATATTGTGTTCAATGGCTCTACTTACAAACATACAGTCCTCCACCAAAACACCATTATCACCATCTATGACTATTTTTATAGCATTATCTCCAGATAAGGTAAAGTCTATTAAGAATAGATCTTCTCTTTCTGTTAAAGCCGTTTGTAATAAGTCTTCTACTATTTTCTTAAACATTTCTTGATATAAAAAGAGAGGACTTTTCGTCCTCTCGCTTATTCATTTTTAGTAAATAACGGTGCAAATATACGATATTTATATTAATTAACCCAAGCGATGTAATATGGATTTATTTTCTTAAATTTAGAAAGACTATCTCTAACCAATAAATACAATAAATATGAATAGAATATTAGTACCAACAGATTTTTCAGAGCAAGCAGAAAATGCTTTAAAAGTAGCTGCTATGCTTGCTAGAACTCATAATTCTGAAATTTATTTATTGCATATGATGGAAATTCCAATGCAACATAAAGATCCTGCTCATGCTCAAAGCGACATTCCAGAAACTTTATTTTTTATGAATTTAGCCCGAAAAAGGTTTGAAAATCTAATGGCACAAGACTATTTAGAAAATATCACGGTTCATGAAACGGTTAAGGCAGACATAACATTTAATGAAATTAATGATTCTTGTAAAGAGTTTAATATAGATTTAATTGTTATGGGTTCTCATGGAGCTACAGGTCTTAAAGAAATGTTTGTAGGTTCTAATGCTGAAAAAGTGGTACGCTCTTCTGAAGTACCAGTATTAGTCATAAAAAATGAACATCAAAGCTTTAAAGTCTCAGACTTTGTATTTGCTTCGGACTTTAATAACGACAATAAAGAGACCTATAAACAAGCTGTAAAATTTGCACAAGCATTCGATTCTAAAATCCATTTAGTTTTGGTAATTACATCTAGCAACTTTATGACGTCTTATGAAGCAAAGACAAGAGTTACTGATTTTATTTCCGGAGAAGCGTTTGATAACTACACCATTACTATACATAATGACCATACTGTAGAACAAGGCATTTTAAACATCTCTAAAGATTTAGATGCCGATTTAATTGGTATTAGTACACATGGCAGACAAGGTATTGCGCATTTCTTTAATGGTAGTATTAGTGAAGATTTAGTAAATCATGCCAAACGACCAGTGATTACGTTTAAGATATAAAATAGAGTTAAGAATCAAGACCGCTTCGCTTTTAGAATCTAGACTCGCTTTAAAATCATAAGAAAGAGAGGTTTGCAACCTTCATTAAATGAAAAAATCCCAATCAAAACTGATTCGGATTTTTTTCTTTTGTTAGTCTACTAAGGTTTTACTTCGACTAGGCTCAGCATAAACTCCTCAACCTAAAAAAACCTTGCTAAAACAAAAAATCCTAACTCATTTCTGAATTAGGATTTAAATTTTGGTTGGCCTACTAGGTTTCGAACCTAGACTCTTCTGTACCAAAAACAGATGTGTTAGCCAGTTACACCATAGGCCAATCTCTCAAATTGAGGGTGCAAATTTAATACAAAGTTTTACTTTGACAAATAAAAATGAGAAAATAATTTAAAATACTTAACGTTAACTTAAAAATGTAGGCTTTTAGGTATTAATTAGTAAATTCGCGAGCATTAAAAAGCTAAGTTTTCATGAAAGATTTTAACTTTAAAAAGTGGAACAACATCCTAGGATGGTCTGTTTTTACCGTTGCAGTAGTCGTATACGGACTTACTATAGAACCAACCGTTAGTTTTTGGGACGCTGGTGAGTATATTTTAACCTCATCTAAATTACAAGTTGGTCACCCGCCTGGAGCTCCTTTATTTCAAATGCTAGGAGCATTTTTCTCAACTTTTGCTTTAGAACCTTCACAAATCGGAGCCATTATGAACATGATGAGTGGTGTGGCAAGTGCATTCACCATTCTATTTATGTTTTGGACTATTAGCCTTTTGCTTGTAAAACTAACCAAGTATAATGAAGACAAAGATACCAGTAAAGCCTATGCTATTTTAGGAAGTGCTTTAGTTGGTAGTTTAGCATTTACGTTTACAGATTCGTTTTGGTTTAATGCAGTAGAAACGGAAGTGTATGCCATGGCAACACTTATTATGGCTGTTTTGTTCTTTTTAGGCTTACGTTGGGAACGCGATATGAATGAGCCACGAGGTAACCGTTGGTTAATCCTCATTGCTTTTGTTATTGGCTTATCTTTTGGTGTTCACTTTATGGGATTATTAACCATTCCTGCGATTGGCCTCCTTTATTATTTTAAAAACTATAAAACAATTACAGTAAAGAACTTTATCATAGCAAATATTGCTTCAGCCGCAATTTTACTTTTTATTTTCAAATTACTTTTACCGTCAACTTTAGAGTTGTTTGGTAATTTAGAAGTGTTTTTTGTAAACTCAATAGGTCTTCCATTTAACTCTGGTACAATTATTACTGGCATAGTGGTTATTGCCTTATTTTATTTCGGACTTAACTACACGCGAAAAAAAGACATGAAACACACCAACACCTTAGTGTTATGTCTTATGTTTATTTTTATTGGGTTTTCGTCTTGGATGATGCTTCCTATTCGTGCCAATGCTAATGTCGTTATTAACGAAAATAACCCTTCGGATGCTAGAGAGCTTTTAGCTTATTACAACTTAGAACAATATCCTGAAACACACTTATTTTATGGGCCATTTTTTACAGAAGTGTATTCTGGTGCAGATAAAGACGAGCCTTTTATAGATGACAAAAAGAATTATGAGCGTGATTATGAAACTGGGAAATATGTAATTATAAACGATTGGGAAAAGAGTAAACAGAACTACAACCACGAACATGCGTCTATATTACCGAGAATGTGGAGCGCTGATCATGCTGAAAACTACATGATGTTTACAGGTTTAATTGATTTTAAAGTAAATCCTAACCTACAAACCCGTGCGTATAACGAAGCGATGAACGCTGGATTAACAGAAGAACAAGCTGCGCAATATGCACTTGGTGAAAAACAACAATTCGATCAGTTAGTTAACGATTTTAAAATGCGTGTTGCTAATGGTGAAATAGATTATAATGGTTATAATCAATTCTTAAGACAATACGGACAACAGTATTTAATTATTGAAAAACCGACCTTCATGGATAATATTATGTACATGTTTCAATACCAATTTGGTTACATGTATTGGCGTTATTTTATGTGGAATTTCACAGGGCGACAAGATGATATTCAGGGACGTTACACGCACAAAAATGGAAATTGGATCTCTGGTATAAATGCTATAGACGAACTGCATTTAGGTGTGTCTCAAGAGAATCTGCCAACAGATGTGCTTGAAAACAAAGCGCGGAACACGTATTACTTCTTACCATTAATACTAGGTTTAGTTGGTTTCTTTTTCTTAATGTATTCCGATTTAAAACGGTTTTGGGTGTTACTCGTATTCTTTCTACTGACAGGTTTAGCCATTCAGTTTTATACTAACGTGAGACCATTTGAACCAAGAGAACGTGATTATTCCGTTGTGGGATCATTCTATGTCTTTTCCATTTGGATTGGCTTTGGAGTTTATGCCATTTATGATGTATTAAAATCGCGATTAACAACTAAATTTTTAGCACCTGCTATTACAGTGGCTTGTATTGTTATTGTTCCTGGTGTTTTAGCTGCAAATAATTGGGATGACCATGATCGTTCTGGTAAATACACTACCGAATCCATGGCACGCAAATATCTGGAGTCTTGTGCTCCGAATGCTATTCTCTTTACCATTGGAGATAATGATACGTTCCCGCTTTGGTATTTACAAGAAATTGAAGAAGTACGTACAGATGTGCGTGTGGTAAATACCAGTTTATTTCAAACGGATTGGTACATTGACCAAATGAAGCGTAAGGCATATGAAAGTGACCCTATTCCGTCTCAGTTAACGCACAATCAATATCGCGGAGGCACAAGAGATGTGATTATTAGACGAGAAATCACTAATGACACGATCCCTATTAAAGATTTTATGGATTTTGTCTCGAGTGAAGAAGCACGTACAAAATTTAAGTTCATTGTCGAAAGACAAGGAGATGATCCAAGTCAATACCCTAAACATTTATTGAATTCTAATTATTTCCCATCACGCAATATTAGTATTCCTGTAAATAAAGACGTGGTTTTAGAGAAAGGTATTGTTAAACCAAAAGATGCCGATAAAATAGAAGACTACCTATTCACTCAAATTGAAGGCAGCTATCTTTATAAAAATCGCCTGTTAATGTTAGACATTATTGCTAATAATAATTGGGAACGTCCTATTTATTTTACAGGAGGAGCGTTTGGTGCAGAAGATTATATTTGGCTAAAAGACTATTTACAACTCGACGGTATGTGCTACAAGCTCGTACCTATTAAAACGCCTGTAGATAAAGCTAACCCTTATGATATGGGACGTGTCGATTCTGATTTAATGTACGACATGGTAAAAAACTGGAAATGGGGAGGCAGTGGAGAAGAGATGTACTACGACATTGAAACGCGACGAAATGGTATTACCTATAGAGGAAATTTAGCACGCTTAATTGAAGCTCTAATCAATGAAGATAAATTAAGCGAAGCTGAAGAAATAGCTGATATCGCCATGGAAAAAATGCCGGTTGATAAGTTTGGTTTCTATTCCTTATTAGAGCCTTATGTAAGCGCATATTACCAAATAGGAAATGTTGAAAAAGGACGCGCTTTGTATAAAGATGTCGCTAAGAAATACCAAGAAAACTTAGTGTATTATAGTGGTTTATCAATAGAAAACCAAGAACGTATGGTCGGTGAAGATATTTACTTAGACATACAACGTTACAGAGCTTTAATTGATATATTAATCATATACAATGATGAAGAGTTCGCCTTACAAGAAACAAAGACCTTTAATAGTTATTTAAGCTTGTTTGATAAACTTATGAGTCGTTATAATGACGAGGATTTACCAGAAATACCAGCTGATTTAGACCTTCAAGAAACTACAAAGGATACGATAGATTTATTAGCTCCAGAAAATTAGTATGCAGATTATTCCAGCTAAAACACCAGGCTTTGTTAAAACATTGTTCCCAAATTTTATCTGGAATATCGCTACTAAAAACAAAGAACTCTATTTAACTTTTGATGATGGTCCAACTCCAGAAATTACAGATTGGGTACTTGCAACCTTAAAAGCTTACAATGCAAAAGCTACCTTTTTTTGCATAGGAAACAATATTGAAAAACACCCAGAGATTTTTCAGAATATTATTACTGAAGGTCATACTGTTGGCAACCACACCTACAACCACTTAAAAGGCTGGAAACATAATACAAAGGATTACCTTGATGATGTCATCAAAACTCAAAAATTAATAAATTCCAGAATCCACAATTATCACACTGAGCACAGTCGAAGTGTCTATGGAAACAATTCTAATTTAAAAATGTTCCGCCCACCTTACGGGAAGTTTAAAACTAAGCAGAGTAAACAACTTCAAAACTTAGGTTACAACATTATTTTATGGGATGTTTTGTCTTACGATTGGGATGTATCAGTTACTGAAGCAACCTGTCTTAAAAATGTCCTTTCAGCGGCTAAAGAAGGCAGTATTATTGTATTTCATGATAGTGTAAAAGCATCACGAAACTTAAAGTATGCACTTCCAAAAGTTTTAGAGTATTATAGTGAAAGTGGTTTTGAGTTTAAAACATTGTCGTCCGTTTAGAGATATAAGACCGCTTTGCTTATAGAATCAAGAAAAAAGACTTAATTGTAACTAGCTGATATTAGATTCAGAAAAATACAAAATACTATTATCCGTAGGATGAGATTCCTGCTTTCGCAGAAATTTTAAACGTACTCTTGAATAATACCAATTAACGTATTAGCATCTTGTACTCCACTATGACGCCATTTCATTTCACCATTTTTGTAGATGATTAAGGTTGGTAAACCCTTCACGCGCAAAGCCTCTGCAAGTTCCTTGTTTTTTTCTACATCAATTTTAATCACTTTTGCTTTATCGCCTAAAGCAGCCGCAACATCTCTAAGTATAGGATGCATTGCTGTAGATTGATTGTCTTTTTCCGTATAAAAATCCAGAAGCACTGGAATTTCAACATCTATTAATTCCCCAAATTTTGACATACGTTATTGTTTTAGTCAAATGTATAAGTAGTTAAATTTGTAAATACTAAAAATAGTAATTCATTACCAATTAGATACTCATATCATAAAAATAAGCAATTCTTTACAATTACACACTTTTCGCCCCCTTTTTGAGTTCAATCACTGTGATTTCTGGCCAAATACCAACACGACCTGGATAGCCTAAATAGCCAAAACCTCTATTGACATTGATATGCTGATTTAACTCCGTATAAATACCTGCCCATTGCTTGTATCTCCATTTTGCTGGACTCCATTTTATCCAACCCGGAATTTCAATCCCAAATTGCATACCATGTGTGTGCCCACTCAACGTTAAATGATAGTGATACGGATCATTTAGCACTTTTGCTTCCCAATGGCTTGGATCGTGTGTCATTAATATTTTAAAATCATCAGCTTCTATAGCTGCAGAAGCTTTTTCTAAATCGCCAGCTTTTTTAAATCCTCCTTTTCCCCAATTTTCAACACCAACTAAAGCTAATCGTTGGCCATCTTTTTCTAAATAACGACTTTCATTTAGCAATAAATCGAAACCTATATCGCTTTGAATCGTTTTTAAATCTTCAAGATTTTTTGCTTTGTCTTCAGACGATTGCCAGTCGACATAATCTCCATAATCATGATTTCCTAAAACAGAAAACTTACCATCTTTCGCTTTCAATCGTCCAAAGGTATCCATCCATGGCAACATTTCTGAAGCCTTATTATTCACCATATCACCTGTAAATAATAATACATCAGACGCTTGTTCGTTTATTAAATCTACAGCGTATTCAATCTTTTCACGATTATCAAAACTACCCGAATGAATATCACTAATTTGAGTTATTCTATAACCATCAAAGGCTTCAGGTAAATCTTCAAAATGTAAAGTGTAATTAAGAACTCTAAAATCGTATTTCCCTTTAAACATTCCATAAAGCAATGAAGACAACGGTATTGCCGCAACACCCAAAGCTAATTGACTTATAAATTTTCGGCGCGATGGTAAATAAAACGTATCATTTTTAGTCACAAATTTATCGTACAGACTAATGATGCCTCTAATAATATCTTCACCAATTAAAAATGGCAACAAGACCAAGTTAAAAGCCATAAATGCTAATATAAACCCAAAGGCAAAACTTTTTGCCGTTGTTAAAACACGACCTTCACTTGCTGTTGTAAACTGAAAGATAAAATTACCCACAACAACAATGGCTATAATAAAAAATACGTAGTACACCCAAGTTTGTTTGGTTACTGTTCTTATAGCTTGAAAACCATAAATGGTAACTATGATAAATAAAATGGCAAATAGTATCCAGCGAATCATGTTGTGTCTTTGAGTTTACAAATTTAAAGTTAATAACGAGCCACTTATCTTATTAAAGTGTTAAAGCTTGAGCATAATATCGTATCAATTGTTATCAATTATTACCAATAAGTAATTCCTAATATATCGTCAAAAACCCGAAAACAAGTTATACGTAGGTCATGATTGTGGCAAAGAAACTGATGAAAGTTCCAGAATGGCACTCGGATTATCATTTACAGGTGAAAAGTTCGATTTTTGTGGATGAAAGTCCAATAATTTAACAATAATCTATTAGATTTATCAGCTTATTAAAACTTGAAACGCTTAACAAAACAATAATCTCTACCAGCTATAACTAACGAAACAAATTATGAATGAACAAAAATCCTATCGTTCCTCATTTATTTTATTAACCACCTTATTCTTCCTTTGGGGCTTTATAACAGTTTTGGTCGATGCTTTAATTCCGCGACTTAGAGAACTATTTACGTTGTCTTACTTTCAAGCCGGAATGGTACAATTTTCCTTCTTTGGTATGGCTATAAAAACGGTCGGAAGAATGTTGCCATTGCCAATTAAAAAACGATAGTCATAAAACGATTTTATTAACTAGAGTTCTTTCATTAATCCTAGAATCGCATCATTTATATGCATTACTCTATTGGTAAGTACATATAGATTATTAAGGAGATTGACATTATCAAAATTATATAGCACATCATGAAACGTAGAAAATTTATAAAAGCAGCATCTTTAACTGGAGTAGGTTTCGCCGTAGGAAATTCATTGACTAGTTGTGATGAATCCGTTTCTGAAAAAGCAACGGAACAACAAAAGAAAGCTGTCAATGACTTGTTTGGTTTACCATTAGTTGTTGCGACTTGGCATGTTAAAAATGCAACAGCAAAAGCTATGGCCGTTTTACAAGCTGGTGGAAATGCTTTAGATGCCGTAGAACAAGGCTGTAGAATTGAAGAAGCCAACGAAAAAGGACAATCAGTTGGAAAAGGGGGCTTACCTGATAGAGATGGAAATGTCACATTAGATGCGTGTATTATGGACAAACATGGTGATTGCGGTTCGGTAGTTTATCTTCAAAATATTACACATGCTGTTTCTGTGGCTAGAAAAGTGATGGAAGACACTCCACATGTTATGCTCGCTGGTGAAGGTGCCAAACAATTTGCTATTTCAAAAGGGTTTCAACCCGAAGATTTATTAACCGACGCTTCAAAAAAAGCTTGGGAGAAATGGAAAGTTGAAGCCAAATATAAACCCATTATAAACATAGAAAACCACGATACTATAGGAATGCTCGCCATTGATAAAAATGGCGATATTTCTGGGGCGTGTACAACGAGTGGCTTAGCATATAAACTTGGAGGACGTGTTGGTGATTCTCCAATTATAGGATCAGGATTATTTGTAGATAACGAAGTTGGTGGTTGTGTTGCTACGGGTTTAGGTGAAGAAGTGGTGAAAACAGTGGGTAGTTTTTTAGTAGTAGAACTTATGCGCCAAGGCAAAACACCTCAGCAAGCTTGCGAAGAAGCCATTGGTAGAATTGTAAACAAACCCAATAGTAATTATAAGAATTTTCAGGTTGGTTATGTTGCGGTTAATAAAAGAGGAGAAACTGGCTGCTACTCCATTCATCAGTGGTTTAGCATGACTAAATTTCAGGATGGTAGCAATGAGCAAATTCAATCTGATTATTATAATAAAGCTTAAAACCACTTAATAGTCAAACGCGCCAATTTTTCTTTCATATTAGTATAAGGAGGAAACAATAGTTCAGTGACACCAAAGGTATGTTGTTTCATAACAGCACGTTCATTACTAAACGCTTTAAAACCGTAAAATCCATGGCTCTTACCTATACCACTATTATTAACACCTCCAAACGGTAAATTATGATTGGCATAATGTAACACACTATTATTAATGCAAGTTCCTCCTGCTCTAGTAGAATTTAAAATCTTATTCGTGTTAGATTTACTTTTACTATAAATATAAAGTGCTAGTGGGCGTGGTTTCGAATTAATATAAGTAATAGCCATATCTAAACTCTTATAAGTCACAATCGGTAAAATAGGTCCAAAAATTTCTTCTTCTAAGACTATAGCTTCAGGTTTTAAATCAGAAATTATAGTCGGTTCAATATATTTTGAAGCGCTATCCGTTTGCCCACCAACCTCAATTGTAGCCTGTAGTGACTTTGCGTTATCAAGATAAGCACTTAAACGTTCAAAGTGTTTGTCGGTGACTATTTTACCATAAGAATCTGATGACTTTGCTTGATCATTATAAAATGTTTGCAACCATTTTTTACAAGATGTAATAAATTCTGCTTTTACACTGTCATCAATTAAAACATAGTCTGGTGACACACATATTTGCCCACAGTTCAAAAATTTTGCCCACATTATTTTTTTTGCTGCCTTATCAATGTTTGCCGTTTTATCTACAATGGTTGGCGACTTACCTCCTAGTTCTAACGTAACAGAAGCTAAATGTTTAGAAGCGGCTTCCATAACAATTTTACCAACCTTGGGCGAACCTGTAAAAAAGATATGATTGAAAGGGAGTTTTAATAATTGGGTAGAGACCTCAACGTCACCTTGTAATACAGCAACTTCATCTTCAGCAAATATGTCAGAAACAATCTTAGCCATTAGATCTGCTGAATTTGGTGTCATCTCAGAAGGTTTAATAATAGCCGTATTCCCAGCTGCAATAGCTGAAATTAATGGCCCAAAGGTGAGATTAAACGGAAAATTCCAAGGTGATATAATTAAACAAACACCTTTAGGTTCATATGTTATATAGGAGCTAGAACCTAATAACGATAGCGGTGTTTCTACATTTTGCTTGCGCATCCATTGATGTAAATGTTTCTTGGTATACTTTAGGTCGCCAATAATAGCATAGATTTCTGTAAGTTCTGTTTCTACAACAGGTTTCCCTAAGTCTTTTTGCAAGGCTTCTTGAATCTGAGTTCTATAGGTAACCTCAATGGCTTTCTGAAGTTTGTTCAAGGTATTCAACCGTTCTTTATAACTACGATTGCCTATTGCAAATTGATTTAAGCTTTGTTTTGAAAACAAGTCATAATATGGGTTGTTACTAAATTCAGTCATAATAATTATCTGTTTATCTGTTTACAGGTACTTCAAGCACATTTAATGCATTTCGTCGACAAAACTGTTTTTTTATCCAAAGCACTCCAACGTTCAACATAAAACACAACGTATTTAAAGGGCTACCGACGCATATTGTGTAGTTCGTCGATATTTTTTACTGCCGTTTACCACTTAACAGTTTATCGACATCCTTCATCTAAAAATTTTAACCACACGAGATATGTTGTGTTTCTTTGACTCGAAGTTAAAACAAATATAACGTCTTACGATTATGAAAAACGGTTTATTCATCATATTATTTTTAACCATGTCTTTAGCAAGTTTTGCACAACAAGACGTAACCGTTAACAATGAGACTGAAGTTATTGAAACTTCTAAAGATGCAAAATCTGAAACTACTGATGCTGTTATTTCTTCTAAAATTAAAGCTAAGGTTTTAAGAATGAATCGTAAAAAGAATACTGAAATCATCAGTATCAAAACATTTAGAAAAAGTCTTCAAATTAGAGTTAAGACTAAAAAGCTTTGTTAAGACACGATAAAAAATGCTATTAACCATATATTGTTAAAAAAAGCCGAAACACAAGTTTCGGCTTTTTTGTTTTTAGTTTGAAACGGTATCGCAACAACTTTAATTTTTCAAATTTTAAAACCTTAGTAGTATAATTCTGCATAATTAAATATTTCGATAAGCACTTACCCTTTATTATTTAGAATGAGAAAATATCACGTACAAAATAAACTCCGTAAGCACTGCTTCTTAAATTTGAATTCATTTAAGCCTTTAATAACATCGTGTAGATTGTTTAAGTTTTGATCCTTTCATATCATGACTATTGATTCGTTTTCAAAACAATTCATAATAGAGGTCAAAATTAAATTCAGTTATACTAAGGTGGTATAGGCATAATTTATGCATTTCGCCGACAAAACTCAACCATAAGTGTTTTTTATCTTACAAAAAACAACACTCAGCTTAAAACCCAACACATTTAAAGGGCTACCGACGAAAATCATGTAGTTCAACGATATTTTTTACTATCATTTACCACTTAACAGTTTATCGATAGTCTTTATCTAAAAATTTCATCTACACTAGAAATGTTGTGTTTCTTTGACCCGAAATTAAAACAGTATAGCGTCTCACGATTATGAAAAAAGGTTTATTCATCTTATTATTTTTAACCATGTCTTTAGCAAGTTTTGCTCAACAAGACATAACCGTTAACAATGAGACAGAAGTTATTGAGACGCCTAAAGATGTAAAGGCTGAATCTACTGATGCTACTATTACTTCTGAAATTAAAGCTAAGGTTTTAAGAATGAATCGTAAAAAAAATACTGAAATCATCAGTATTAAAACATTTAGAAAAAGTCTTCAAATCAGAGTTAAGACTAAAAAGCTTTGTTAAAACAATAAAAGATTACTCGCTATTAACCATATATTAAAAAAGCCGAAACGCAAGTTTCGGCTTTTAGTTGTTATAGAAGTGCCTAATAATTAATCGGCATAATTCAATTCACCATTTGCTTCTTTTTCCTTAAATTTCTTAACCAAATCTAAGGCATCAGGTATTACATCACTACACAATACAATTAGTGACCCCTTTACCGCATTTTTCACCGCATAGGTAATCGCTTCTTTTTCCGATGGAATTATGGTCGTCTTTTTATTAGGATCTCTTTTCTTAATGCCATCATCGAGCATCTTAATTAATTCCTGCTCAGTTTTACCTCTTAAGCGTTTGTCTTGTCTAATAATAATTTCATCAAACATATCAGCAGCAATCGCTCCCATTTCGTTATTATCTTCTACACGACGGTCTCCGATACCTGCAATAATTCCCACTTTTACGGTTGCTTCAAGCTCGTTAGTAAAATTCTGAAGTGCTCTCATTCCTGCAGGATTATGAGCATAATCTAACAAAATAGAAAAGTCTTTAAACTTAAATAAATTTAAACGACCTGGTGTTTGTGATGCCGAAGGAATAAAAGTTTCCAAACCAGCTTTCATATCTTCAATACTCATACCTTGCACATGCGCACCTAAAATGGCAGCCAATACATTCTGAATCATGAATTTTGCCTTTCCACCATAAGTCAATGGAATATTTTCAGCTTTCATTAAGCGCATTTTCCATTCCCCTCTACAAATGGTTACATAGCCATTTTCATAAATAGCCGTAATACCATTGAGACGTTGTAAAGCTTTTATTCTCGGATTATTTTCGTCCATAGAGAACAAAGCAACATTACAGTTTACAGAGCGTCTCATGTCGTAAGCCAAATCATCATCGGCATTTAAAATGGCATAACCATCTGGCAATACCGTTTCTGGCACAACTCCTTTTACACGCGCTAATTGCTCTATCGTATGAATCCCTTTTAAACCTAAATGATCTGCAGCAACATTTGTCACAATAGCCACATCACATTTTTTAAATCCTAATCCAGCGCGCAATAAGCCTCCTCGTGCACATTCTAAAACAGCAAAGTTTACTGTTGGATCTTTAAGCACAAATTCTGCACTTGCAGGACCTGTACAATCACCTGTCATTAACAAACGGTTCTGAATATAAACTCCATCACTTGTGGTGTAACCTACGCGATAACCATTCATTTTGGCAATATGAGCCATTAGTCGAGAGGTAGTCGTTTTTCCGTTAGTTCCTGTAATTGCGATAATCGGAATACGTCCTGTATCTCCTTTTTGTGGAAATAATTTATCAATTACTGGTGCTGCCACATTACGAGGCAATCCTGTTGTTGGCGCTAAATGCATTCTAAATCCTGGACCTGCATTGACTTCTAAAACCGCTCCTCCAGTTTCGGATAAGGGTTGAGAAATATCTGTGGTCATAATATCAATACCACAAATATCTAAATCTATAATTTTTGAAATGCGCTCCGCCATACTCACATTAGACGGATGAATAATGTCTGTAATATCCTCAGCTGTGCCACCTGTACTTAAGTTGGCTGTGTCTTTTAAAATGAGTCTTTCATCCTTAGGTAGAACACTTTCTAAAGTATAACCAGCATCCTTTATAATAGTTTGCGTTAATTCGTTGGTGGTAATCTTGGTTAATACATTTTCATGTCCATAACCACGACGTGGATCACTGTTCTCCTTATCGATTAATTCTTGCACTGTAGATTTGCCGTCACCAATAACATGCGCAGGCGTTCTTATGGCACCAGCTACTAAAGTATTATTAATAACTAACAACCTATAATCTTCACCAACAATAAATTTTTCAACAATAATAGCTCCACTTTTAGAACTATCCTTGGCATGATGAAAAGCCACTAAGGCATCGTCATAATTTTGAATATCTACAGTAATACCACGACCATGATTGCCATCAATAGGTTTAATTACTAAAGGGTAACCAACATAACGACAAGCCTCTTTTAAACTACGCTCGCGACGAATAATATCGCCTTTTGGCACCTCAACTTCAGCTTGTTCTAACAAATATTTAGTGTCCTCTTTATCACATGCTAATTCTACACCAATACTACTCGTTTCAGAAGTTACTGTGGCTTGAATTCGTTTTTGATTGGCTCCATAACCTAATTGACACAAGGAATATTTATTAAGACGGATCCATGGAATGCCACGTGCTTCGGCTTCTTCAACAATAGAACCTGTACTTGGTCCTAAACGTTCGGCTTCGCGTAATTCTCTCATTTCCTGAATATCATCAGTCATATCATAATCTTCACCTGCAATAAGTGCTTCGCAGATTCTAACGGCAGATTTTGCTGCAAAACGACCTACGGATTCTTCCATATATGAAAACACCACACTATAAACTCCGTGTTCTCCATAACCTCTTGTACGTCCAAAGCCCGTATCCATTCCTGCCAAAGTCTGAATTTCTAGGGCAATATGCTCAATGATATGCCCCATCCAAGTACCATCATCAACACGCATAAAAAAACCACCTGCACAACCTTCAGAACAACGATGCGAATACATACTTGGAAACATGGCTTTTAAGCGCTCCGGAAACCCTTCAATTTTATTTGATGGTAACTCTTCCATTTCTTCAAGATCGAGAACCATTACTATTAATTTGTGTCGTCTTATTGACCAATAGTTAGGGCCTCTCATCGCATTAATTTCGCGTATTTTCATGTTCGTTGGTTTGTTTTAGTTATTGAAAGATTCTAATATAGCATTTTTCACTAAAAAAAATGCCTTATTTTTGCCCAATATTTTATGATGAAAATTATGCAGAAGATTAAAGGAACATTAATACCAATAGGAGGAAATGAAGATAAAGGTATTGAGGAAAGTGAAATTTACACTTTAGAATTTATTGACGAAGGGATATTATACCACGTTGTAAAAGAAGCTGGAGGAGTTAATGCAAAGATCGTTGTGGTGCCTACAGCATCAAGTATTCCGGTTGAAGTTGGTGAAAATTACTTGACTGCATTTGATACTTTAGGGTGTAAAAATGTTGACGTTTTAGATATTCGTTCTAAAGAAGATTCTGAAACCGAACAAGCTATTAAGCTTATAAAAAACGCAGATTGTGTGATGTTTTCTGGTGGAGATCAGTCTAAAATCACAGATAAAATTGGTGGTACAACCCTACATAATATTTTAGTAGAACGTTATAAAAATGACGCCGGATTTGTTATTGCTGGTACAAGTGCTGGAGCAATGTGCATGGCAAATGAAATGATTGCTGGAGGAAGTGCTTCTGAATCGTTTATTAAAGGTGCCGTAAATATGTATAAGGGATTAGGGTTGATTCCTGAATTGATTATAGACACGCATTTTATTCGTCGTGGTCGTTTTGGAAGACAAAGTGAAGCCGTTGCTAAATTCCCTAATCTTATAGGGTTCGGATTGGCTGAAGATACGGGTATGATTATAAAAAACGGTAACGATTGTACGGTTATTGGCTCTGGAATGGTGATTGTTTTTGATGGCAGTAAACTGACGCATAACAATGAAAAGATACTTGAGGAAGGCACTCCTATGACAATGGCTAATCTTACGATTCATGTCCTTTCTAATGGTGATGAATACAATATTAAAACTCGAAAAGTGAAGGTACTGCCTATTGAGGCTCCTTTTATCTAAAAAATCCCTTTGAAAAAAGGGATCTTATTACTGAATACTAGGTTTTACTTTTTACTTGTGATTGCGTAATTAATCTTTGCGACTTAGTGTCTTCGCGTGAAATTATGACACTGAGTTGTACAGAGGTTACACAGAGAAACACAGAGAAAAACACCTAAACAACAAACAATTTTACAATAAACCTAACTTTGCGTCTTTGCGTGAAAATTACACAGAGATGCACAGAGGTTACACGGAGAAACACAGAGAAAAGCATCTTAAGAACAAACAACTTTACAACAAACACACCTTAGCGTCTTTGCGCCTTCGCGTGAAAATTACACAGAGAAAACAACTTTACAACAAACAACTTACCGACTTCTCACTACCCATAAATAGCAACTTCCTCAATCCCATCCGAAGATTTCTGTCCACGATACATCCCTTCGGTATTAAAAGGCATCGCAATATTTCCTTTGGTATCTACAGCGATTAAGCCACCATCACCTCCGATTTCTAAAATACGTTTGTGAATCACTTCGTTAGAAGCGTCTTCCAAACTCATGTTTTTATGCTCCATTAAACAAGCCACATCGTAAGCCACTACTCCGCGTATAAAGAACTCACCACTTCCTGTACAACTAATAGCACACGTTTTATTATTCGCATAATTTCCTGCACCAATCATAGGAGAATCTCCCACGCGTCCCCATTTTTTATTGGTCATACCTCCTGTTGAGGTTGCAGCTGCAATATTACCATCTTGGTCACAAGCTACGGCTCCAACAGTTCCGAATTTGGAATCCTTTTTTGTTGAATGATCTAACTGAAAACTGTCGGTGTCTTTTATCTCTAACCATTGGTTGTGTCGAAACTCATCATAAAAATAAGAAGCATCCTCTAATGTATAATTGAGTTCTTTGGCAAATTGCATGGCTCCGTCTCCTGCTAAAAACACATGTTCGCTTTTTTCCATCACATCACGTGCTAAACTTACTGGATTTTTAATGCCTGTTATTAAACTTACACCACCTGCATTTAAGGTTTTGCCATCCATAATAGACGCATCCATTTCGTGCGTTTCGGTGGCTGTAAATACAGAACCTTTTCCTGCATTGAATAAATGTGAATTTTCTAGTAATTTAACCGCTACCTCAACAGCTTCAACAGCTGTTTTTCCGTCTTCCAAAATCTTATACCCTGCATTCAAAGCTATTTGTAATACCGATTTATATTGTGCTTCCAACTCAGCGGTCATCATGCCTTTGACTAAAGTACCTGCGCCGCCGTGTATGGCTATTGAGAATGTGTTCATGTTTAAAATTCTTAGGTTTCAAAGATACATCTTGGAATTGATAAAATAAGATGCTTTTCAAGTTTTAAAAACTAGAAAGGTCAAATAAGTTTTCGTAATTTGCAGGCTGTTGATTTTCTTAAATCAACCCATTATATTCTACTGTCATTTCGAACGCAGTCGAGAACTTAGAACCTCTAGTTTTAAAGACCTTTAGACAACGCTCAAAGTGACATCCATTTACAAATTGATAAATATGTCAGATCAAAAACGCTTATTCCTAGTCGATGCCTACGCCCTTATTTTCCGTGGGTATTACGCTTTTATAAAAAACCCAAGAATCAATTCTAAAGGAGAGGATACCTCTGCCATAATGGGCTTTATGAATTCCCTTTTAGATGTTATTAAACGCGAACGACCAGATCATTTAGCCGTTTGTTTTGATAAAGGAGGAAGCGCAGACCGTGTGGAACTATTTGAAGCTTACAAAGCCAACAGAGACGAAACGCCGGAAGGTATCAAAACTGCCGTGCCTTATATCTATGAAATCTTAAAAGCCATGCACATTCCAATTATGGTGAAAGAAGGTTTTGAAGCGGATGACGTCATTGGAACTTTAGCTAAAAAAGCTGAAAAAGAAGGCTACAAAACCTTTATGGTGACTCCAGATAAGGATTTTGCACAATTGGTTTCAGAAAACATCTTTATGTACCGACCAGTTTTTGGTGGTGGTTATGAAACTTGGGGCATCCCAGAAGTACAAAAGAAATTTGAAGTTACAGACCCGCTACAAGTTATTGATTATTTAGGCATGATGGGAGATGCTTCTGATAACATTCCTGGCTTACCAGGTGTTGGTGAAAAAACAGCCAAGAAGTTTCTAAAAGCATACGGCAGCATGGAAAATTTGTTTGCCAATACGCACGAGCTAAAAGGCAAGATGAAGGAAAAGGTGGAGGCCAACCAAGAACTCGGTTTATTATCTAAGCAATTGGCCACCATTATGCTCGATGTGCCTGTAGAATTTAATGCCGAAGATTTTGAAATGTCAGAACCAGATGTGCCTAAGGTGACGGAGATTTTTCAAGAATTAGAGTTTAGACGTTTAATTGATAATTTTACAAAGACATTTTCTGCTGAAGCTAAAACAGCACCTAGTGTCACTTCGAGCACTTCGACTTCGCTCAGCACAGGCTCTGTCGAGAAGTCTCAATCAACTTCAAATTCAACTCCAACTTCAAGTTCGTCAGCAGGAGCAGGTCAATTCTCACTATTTGGGAGTGCTGGTGCCGATTCAGGAGCTACGGACACAAGTTCAGCATCTGAGAGAAAAACAGTAGCAACCTATTCGCACTTCTACCAAAGTGTGGCGTCTGGCATGGCAACCAAACTGTTTGTCACCAATTTAATGAAGCAAACAGCAGTGTGTTTTGATACGGAAACCACAGGCTTAAACCCATTAACCGCAGAATTAGTCGGTATTGCTTTTTCATGGGAAGTCGGGAAAGGATTTTACGTCCCATTTCCAGAAGACAAAACCGAAGCACAAGAACTTATTGAAACCTTCAGACCCTTTTTTGAGGACGATAACATCGAAAAAATAGGTCAGAATTTAAAATACGATATTAAAGTATTAGCCAAATACAACATACAGGTAAAAGGCAAACTTTTTGACACCATGTTAGCGCATTATTTAATTAATCCAGACATGCGTCATAATATGGATGTTCTTGCTGAAACCTATTTAAACTATACACCAATTTCAATTACAGAACTCATTGGTAAAAAAGGTAAGAACCAATTGTCCATGCGCGATGTGGATTTAGAAAAACTAACCGAATATGCGGTAGAGGATGCCGATATCACCTTACAACTCAAAGAACACTTTCAAAATGAATTAGGCGAAGCCAACACCCAAAAATTATTCGATGAGATTGAAATTCCACTATTGCGTGTGTTAGCCGCTATGGAATTGGAAGGTATAAATCTCGATACCGAATTTTTAAATTCACTTTCAGATGCGCTTAACAACGACATCCTTAATCTCGAGCAAAAAATTTATACTACAGCAGGCGAAGAATTTAACATTGCTTCACCAAAGCAGTTAGGGATCATTTTATTCGAAAAACTAAAACTAGTTGACAAGCCTAAAAAGACCAAAACCGGACAATATAAAACAGGTGAAGATATTTTGTCGTACTTAGCTAAGGATCACGACATTGTTCAGCAAGTTTTAGATTACAGAGGACTTGCCAAATTGAAGAGTACTTACGTGGACGCCTTACCATTGCAAGTAGAACCATCTACAGGCAGAGTACACACCGATTACATGCAAACCGTTGCAGCTACTGGCCGTTTAAGTAGTAATAATCCGAATTTACAGAATATCCCAATCCGTACCGAACGCGGTCGCCAAGTGCGAAAAGCCTTTGTGCCAAGAAATGAAGATTACACCTTACTCGCTGCCGATTATTCGCAAATAGAATTACGAATCATCGCTGCCTTAAGTGAAGAAGAAACCATGATTGAAGCTTTTAAGAATGGTGAGGATATTCATGCCTCAACGGCTTCAAAAGTATTTGGTGTTCTACTAGAAGAGGTGACCAGAGCACAACGTAGTAATGCTAAAACCGTTAATTTCGGAATTATCTATGGCGTATCAGCCTTTGGATTAAGCAACCAAACGGATTTATCGCGTGGTGAAGCCAAAGAACTCATTGACACCTACTACGACACCTATCCAAAATTAAAAGCCTACATGAGCAAGCAAGTCGATTTTGCAAGAGATCATGGTTATGTCTCTACCGTTTTGGGTCGTCGTCGATATTTAAAAGATATCAATTCTAGAAATGCCGTAGTCCGTGGCGCAGCAGAACGAAATGCCGTAAACGCACCAATACAAGGAAGTGCAGCAGATATTATAAAAATTGCCATGATTAATATTTATAATAAGCTAGAAGCAGGCAATTACAAATCAAAAATGCTCTTACAAGTGCATGATGAATTGGTCTTTGACATCTACAAACCAGAACTCGAAGAACTCACCACATTAATTAAAACAGAAATGGAAAGTGCTTTTAAACTGGAAGTGCCTTTGGATGTTGAAGTAGATACAGGTTTGAATTGGTTGGAGGCGCATTAGGACAATGAAAATCAACATCTCGTTCACACCCCTAAAGTCCCCTCAAGGGGACATTTGATAAAGGAAAATAGAATATTCACAGGGTTTACCGTTTGGGTATTGGTAAAATAAATTTAATTT
>NZ_JADOET010000015.1 GCF_015645385.1 Winogradskyella marina | reverse complement strand
AAAGGTCCAAATAAATAGGTTCTTGGATTATTGTTTCCGTCATTTAAAATATCTGCGGCATTATTATCTGACAATAAAAAGTCTTCCCATGTTTCTCCAAATAATGGTGGTGAAATAAGGTCATTTCCACCAGAGTTAGCGTTAACATAGCGCTCATATTTTACGGTTCCTTCAATTATACCGTCAACTATTAAACTAGCATACGTTTGTGAAGTTGAATTTAAAGTGGTTGTATTTGTTGTTAAAGTTACGCCATTGTTTATTGTAAGTGCAGCCCCTGGATTAACGTTTATAATATCAGATGTCGTATTCGAAGATATTATAGCATTACCAGATTCAACTATAATTTCATCATATATTGTAGCAGTCCCGTTAGGGTCACTTGGCAACCAACCATTATTACCATCAAATGTATAAGTTGTACTTAAATCTGTAAGTCCCCATTTAAAAAAATCAGAACCATCATTAGCATAAGTTTTAATACTAGCTCCATCAACCAATGAATTGTTCTCTATTCCAACATAAAGATTATTAACTTTGCTCTGTATAGCATACATATCGTTACCAAGGTATATAATTGAAAACAATTGCGCATCTGTACCGTTCTCCTCGTGTTGTATTAGATTAGTGCCATCAGCTTGTCCCGCACCTTGAACGTCTACATTTTTATTACTATGTACGGGTTTTATCGTATAATAACCATTTCCATCAGGTGCAACTATAAATTTCTGATTATCACTTAAAGTACCTGGCTTCTGAACAATATCTGTAGTATTAGCTTGAGATCCATTTGCAACATCCATTACTAAACTACTTCCTACATTAGTAATCGTAAAAACAGAGGTGCTAATCGGAACATTATCATAAACTTCTATAAGAGTAGAATCTGTAAAACCGCCTTCAACAGTAGTTGCGGTTATAGTAGCTACACCTTCAGCTACTCCTGTTACATATCCTGTTTCATCCACTAAAGCAATTGTTTCGTCACTAGAAGACCATATTAAATTTTGATCGCAAGCACCACTAGGTAAGACAGAAGCTGTTAAAGTAAGGTTACCTCCTGTAGCAACTATTGCCGTTTCTTCTAATATAGTTACTCCTGTTACTGGGATTTCAAACGCTGTAAATGTCCACTTGAAAAAATCAGAACCATCATCTGCATAAGTCTTAATACTTCCACCATTGTTAAGTGAACCATTCTCTATACCTAAATAAAAGTTATTAGTTTTACTTTTTATGGCATACTCATTATCTCCAAGATATTCAAATGAAAATAGTTGAGCATCTGTACCATTCCCTTGATATTGTATCACATTAGTTCCTGAAGCTTGTCCTGCACCTTGAACGTCTAAGAATTTATCACTATGAACTGCTTTAATAGTATAATATCCGTTCCCATCGGGTTCTACGATGAACTGTTGATTTAATTGATTTCCACCAGCTATAAAAGTCCATTGTTGCACATTGGCACCATTAGCTTGAGACACACCAGCTATATCCATTACCAGTCCACTTCCTACATTTGTAATTGTATATGTACAAGCATCAATTGTAGGATCCTCATAATTAGGATCTAGTTGGTTAATCCATTCTTCAATAAGATCTACTCCTGCCTGATCTGCTACATTTTTAGCGATAGGAGGCATCTCAACTGTTTGATCAACACTTTCAATTCTATGAAAAAGTATCGAATTTTCTGCATCACCTGCAATAACTATTCTATCTAAACCGTCTACAGGTTCATTAGTTCCTGCATACATAAGACCTGTATCTACTAAAGAATTAGATAATCTTAAATCAAATTGAGCTCTTTCACCTGTGCCTCCAGGTCTATGACAATAAGCACAGTTGTTATCTAAATAAGATCTTGCTCTTTCATCTAAACTAGCATTAGGATCATCTATAGCCTTATGAGTTTGGTATGCTAAAACGGTATTATCATCAATGGATTCATCTAAAATACCTAAATGACTTAAAGTCACCAATTGATTGGCATTAGTTTCTGTTTGTGGGTAGGTGATATTTGAATTTAAAAATCGAGTCCTAGGCCCTATTGATCCATTGGTCGCAGGATTATGACAAGCAATACAATCTTGTGTGCCTGGATAAGTCCATGTTTGATATCTTGATGATCCGCTCGTTGTCGCAATCGCAATATCCTCAGATACCCCAGAATCTAATAAAACAGCTTCTGTTCCTGCACTATTCCACTTATAGGTTAAAAAATAAAAATCACCTGTACTCGCCTTAATTGAAAACCTCGTTTCTAAGCGTTTTGTTACATTAGGGTTTGCATCATCAACAGGTAATTCAAAATGTTTTATAAGTACTGAACCAACTGGAAACTCCCAATCTCCATCTTCAGAAAAATTAATTTGCTCCTCTGGAGTATCATGGGTACCATCATTAGGTATTACCATCCATCGTTTTTTCTCAGCTCCGTCAGACCAAAATGATTCTACTAACTCGTATGGTAACACTCCAGAACTTGGAGTTAAGGTTGTTAAATTTTGAAATGCTCCTGTCTCAGAAAGTAATTCAGGGACATTATCAAGTGGAGAGCCATTGACTTGAGTCATTTTATAAAGCGAAACATTATTACCTTGACTTAGTAAGTAAATTTCGCCTTGATTGTCTTCACCAAAAGAAATGATATTTGTTGGCGAAAATTCAGTTATAAGCTCATAAGCTCCTGTATTAATATCTACAACCCAAATTTCTTCGCCAATTCCATAATCTGCACATATATATTTACCATAATATTCTGGCATAGCGGTTCCTCTATAGACAAAACCTCCCATTAAGGCATTAGCATCAGCACGTGGAAAGGCAACTAATGGACCTTCATGAGACATATTGTTATACATTCCAGCATCTACTCCACCACAATTCGCACCTGGTCCTGCTACATTACCTTCATAAACAGGCCATCCGTAATTCTTTCCTTTGCTCAGTATATTAACTTCTTCATGTGTGCCTGCACCAATTTCACCGATATACATCGTACCTGTCAGTGCATCTTTTGTCAACCTATGTGGATTTCTATGTCCGATGCTATAATATTCTTCAAAATTATCACCCAAAGGACTTAAAAATGGATTATCATTAGGAATACCATAGCCAACACCAGATATTTCGTCATTAAAACGTCCTGTATTTAAAGTTCTAATAGGATTATGACTTTTAGTTGGGTCTTGATCAACATCCAAACGTAAAACACCACCATCTAAATTAGTGGTTATATTTTGTGACTTAGTATAAGCCGACTGCTCTCCCGTTGTTAGATATAAAAAACCATCATCACCAAACTCTAAGGCTCCACCACGATGACTACTACTAAACATTCTAATTTTAATCATTGTTAGTTCTGACCCTGGAACCACTGTAAAAGTAACTGGATCCACTTCGTAGCGTCTTAAGTATGAAAAACCACCCCAATAATCCTCTTTATAGCAGCCAAAACCACTTACAAAGGCATCCGGATAATCATTACCATTTTCATCTTTGGACGTATAATAGGTATAAATATAATTTTTACCTGGTGTTCCGAATTCAGGATGAATTTCTAATCCTAAAAATCCACCATCCCAAACCACTCCAACTTTGTTAGATAAATCTGCGACGAGGTTTTTTGTTGTGACTGTATCATCATTCTCAAACGAATAAATTTCACCATTTTGTTGACCTATAATCAACGTATTACTATTTGGAACCGTAGTAAATGTTAAAGGCGAATTAAATGTTAGATTAGGAAACGCTGGTTGATATGGATTCGCAGACGCGGTTACGTCCGGAAAATTTCCATTTAAAAATGTCCCAACTGATTCCGGTTGCGTAAGACCTGGTCCAAAAAAATAAGGTGAAACCCCTAGAATTGTAAAAATTGATAGTCCAAAAAACAAAATAGAAATTTTGCTTTTCTTGATGGAAAGAAAATTCATTTAAAAAGATTTTTTCATTAATAGCATAGCAAATAAAAGCGTTTATCACGTAATAAAAACGTAATAGAGTTAAACTGCTATTTTAATCGACAAACCATCTATTCATCAAGTAAATAGATGGTTTATTACGTCTGAAAATGAAAAGAATACTAAAAAAACAATAAATTACGTTAGGAAAACTACTACCTAATTTTACTCTATTATTTTTCAGGTATAAATGCGAAATAAACAAAAATTCAATGAAGCGTATTAATATTTTTAGTTAGTCGCTAAATTCTAAAAAACACTTATTCCATGGACTCCAAAATCATCACAATATCTTTTTCTGTTGTATCAGGGTTTATAAAACAAAAACGAGAACAGGTTTCGTATGTATCACCATTTTTCCATTTAGTCGGAGTGACTAAAGCGAATCCTTTTTCGTGATTTTCATAGGTCCAATGCGTATAATCTTCAGGTTCCCACCCTATTCTTCTGTAAAGCACACAAGATAAACTTGGTTCTCTAACCAATTCTAAATCTGGATGCGCTTCTATGAGTCTTCCCGCAATTTGTGCCAATTCTAAACCACGTTCTACAGCTTCTTTATAACGATCTGTTCCGTGTGTAGCTAATGAAAACCATAACGGTAAACCTCTGACACGTCTTGTGAGTTGAATTTGATAATCGGTCGGATTAAAACCGTGAGCACCTTCATCTTTAAAAATTTCAAGATATGAACCTTGCTGTGAATGCGCATTTTTTGCCAACTCCATATCTTTATAAATAACAGCACCACAATCGTAAGGTGAAAACATCCATTTATGAGGATCTATAGTAATACTGTCTGCTTTTTCGATGCCATTAAATAAATGACGAACAGAATCCGCCACTAAAGCTCCACCTCCATAAGCGGCATCAACATGAAACCATAAATTTTGGTCTTCGCAAACTCTTGCTATACTTTCTAAATCATCTATAATACCTGCATTAGTAGTACCTCCTGTTGCCACAACGGCAAACAAACATTTTCGTTGGTGTTCGGTTAGCGTTGCGATGGTTTCTTGCAGTGCGTCTCCCGTTAAATGTTCTTCAGAATCAACCAAAACTATATCAACATCTGCCACTTTTGCCATGGCTTTTATGGACGAATGTGCTCCAATCGATGTAATAATCAACCCCTTTTCACGCTTAAATTCTGGATTTTCTCGCCAGTGTTCCCGTGCTGTTACAAGGGCAGATAAATTAGCTGCTGTACCACCACTTGTAAACACTCCAAAGGCGCCTTCTGGTAAACCTGTTAGAGATACTATCCATTCCATAGCTTCGTTTTCACAAAAGATACCTCCGGCTCCTTCCATCCAATACGCCCCATGAATACTTGATGCTGATGTTATAAGATCGAACATAATAGCAGCTTTTGTTGGTGATGCCGGAACAAACGCTAAGTTACGAGGGTGGTCTACAGGAACATTGGCGCTTGCCAAATGCTGTTTCCATAAATTAAAAGCATATTCACCTCCTACTCCTTTTGCCGTTACTGTCTCTCCAACCGTAGTTTTTAATTCTTCAGATCTTTTTGGTTTTCCTATTTGATGTTCTGTCGCAGACACACGACCGATAACGTATTTCATGACATCTAATGTCATTTCAACAAGTTCTATATCAATTTTATGCATGGATTATTTTAAATTTAGAATTAAGAATTCACCTTTTAAGGGTTCTAAAGATGTCATAAGTTCAGGAATTAGCTGATTTCCATATTCTAAGTATAATTCCGAGAAATTAGTGTTTCGTTCTTGTAAACTTTGATTAGGAAATAATTGCTCTTGCAGTGTTGTGCAACGTTCTATCTGATCCGCTAATTTTCTTTTTTGCGCTTTTAACAAGCGTTTCTCAAGGTGCTTTAAGCCTTTTATTTGTTTTACTTCTTGAGATTTTACAGCGCCTACAAATGATTTATCGGTTTGTTCAGCTAACTCAAAAAGCTGTTTGAACTGTGTTTCTAAATGTTGAATTTGCTCTGAAAAATCAATATCAATATTCGAAATTTTACGAACTTTCTTGTTAATAAAAGCATGTCTATCTAGAAATAAATCGTTGTTTGAAATGTTAAGGTTATTGAGTTTTAAAGTTTGTTTTTCAGATTTTACCAAGACTGAATTTCGAAGTAATAACATTGGAAACGTGACCTGTTGCGCTTCAAAATTAGACTTTAATTGCAGCCAATAAATCATTTCTCCTCCACCGCCAATATAACACAGGTTTGGTAAAATAACTTCTTGATATAATGGTCGCATAATGACGTTTGGCGAAAAACGCTCTGGATATTCATCGAGGTGTTTTAGTATTTCGTTCTCCGTCCAAGTAATATTTGTCTCTAAAACAGCATATACACCATCACTCTCAACAATGCGTTCTCGCAATCCATCCTTAATATAAAACAAGTTTATCTCTCTAGGATTCACTTGAATTTTCAATTCTAAATCTTCAAGTTTTTTATTGGTTTCTGAAACGGTTTTGAACGCTGTTTGTTCCACTATTTCTTTTTTCATCTGTGGAATAAATAAGCGTTTCAATTCGCTATCATCCGCATCAAGAATAACTAAACCATGGTCACCGAATAATTGGTTTGCTAAATAACGGGTCGCATCTGCCAAATTATCGTGGTTTAGATAAGCGCCTTTAAACCAGATTTTTAATTGTTCTGCGTTTTTCCCAGCACCAAATTCTGATGAAATTACATCGAAAACAGCATCTAATCCTTCGGTATTAAAATGACCAACAGCACCAGTTTGATTAGAGTTCCATTGTATCTTTTTACCTTTAAAGTTGAAATAATTAATTTCCTCAAAATCATGATCCTCTGAAGCCATCCAATACATGGGTACAAAATTATATTCCGGATAGTTTTCCTTTAATTGTTTTGTGAGATTTATTGTTGAAACAATTTTATACAGAAAATAAAGCGGTCCTGTGAATAAGTTTAGTTGATGACCTGTAGTGATGGTAAAAGTGTTTTCAGAATTTAGGTTGTCTATATTTTTAGTGGTTAATTCTGAGGTGTTGAGATTTTTGTATTGTGATTTCAGTCGTTCTACCAATATAGTTCTCGACTGCGCTCGAACCGACAAACGTTTTTCTTCAATTTGTGCTTTAAAGTTTTCTAAATTCGGAAAACGATGATAAAAGTCTTTCAACACTGTTTTTTCATCTAAATAATCACAAATAAAATCTGAGAAATAATTTGTTTCTCTAAAAGGAATATAGTCGGTTGGCATACAAATCTTAAATTATGACGTAAATATAAGGCTCTTCAATATTTTAATTACTAATTTTTAGTTAATTCAATTTCACTAACTATCTTTACTAGCTTTCAAACAAAAAAATATTAAATGCAAAAATTTATTTCAGTTCTCCTAGTCGTTTTTGGTAGCTTCACCTTATTAACTGCTCAAACCATTTCATCTCCAAGTGATTTTTTAGGTTACGATATTGGCACACAATTTAGCCGAAACCACCAAATTATCGATTACTTTAAAACCGTTGAAAAGCAAGTTCCTAACCAAATAAAATTGAAAAAATATGGAACAACAAACGAACGCAGAGATCTGTATTTAGCATTTATTTCTAGCGAAGAAAACATTAAAAATCTCGAAACGATTCGTGAAAATAATTTAAAAAACACGGGGCTTTTAGAAGGTGAATCATCAGGAAATGACATTGCTATTGTTTGGTTAAGTTATAATGTGCATGGTAATGAAGCATCGAGTTCAGAAGCCGCAATGCAAACGCTGTATGAGTTACTAACCGAAAAGCAAGATTTACTTAAAAACACGGTTGTTATTATAGACCCTTCAGTAAATCCAGATGGTCGTGATCGTTATGTTAATTGGTATAATGAAACTAAAAATGAGTTATACGACACTGACCCACAAGCAAGTGAACACAACGAACCTTGGCCAGGTGGACGACCAAATCACTATCTTTTTGACCTCAACAGAGACTGGGTTTGGGCGACGCAAGTAGAAACGCAACAACGTATAGATGTTTATAACCAATGGATGCCTCATGTGCATGTCGATTTTCATGAACAAGGCATTAACGAACCGTATTATTTTGCACCTGCGGCAGAACCGTTTCATGACATTATTACCGATTGGCAGCGCGATTTTCAAACCGAAATCGGAAAAAATCACGCTAAATATTTTGATGCTGAAGGTTGGTTGTTTTTTACCAGAGAGCGTTTCGATTTATTTTATCCGAGTTATGGAGATACGTATCCAACCTTTATGGGAGCTATGGGAATGACCTACGAACAAGCTGGTCATGGCATGGCTGGTTTAGGTATCTTAAATGACGAAGGGCACATTTTAACCTTAGTAGATCGCTTAACACATCATACAACTACTGGACTTTCTACGGTTGAAATGGCTTCAAAACATGCTAAACAATTACATACTGAGTTCGCTAAATTCTTTAATAATTCCGACTTAAAATATAAAAGTTACGTTTTAAAAGGCAATCAAGACAAATTAAATAGCTTAAAAGCATTGTTAAGTAAACACCAAATTACCTTCGAAAACCCAACAACGTCTAAAGTTTCGGGTATTAATTATAGCACAGGAAACCAAGGTACATTAAACGTTGATGGCAAAGCTATTGTAGTGCATTCCGATCAACCAAAAGGTAAAATGGTAAAAGCATTATTTGAGCCTAATGCTAAACTTTCAGACTCGTTAACTTACGACATTACAGCATGGTCGCTACCATATGCTTATGGATTAGAAGCCGTAGCGAGCACAACAAAAATTCCGAGTGCAAAACTTTTAGGACGTGCAGCATTGCAAACATTATCAGATGCTTATGGGTATGTTAGTAAATGGGATTCTATGGATGATGCGCAGTTTTTAGCTGAGTTATTAAAGCATGATTTCAAGGTGCGATTTACAGAAAAACCATTCACGTCAAATAACACAAAATTTGAACGCGGCTCATTAATTATTACAAAAGGAGATAATAAACATATTCCAAAATTTCTGGAAACATTAAATACTATTGCCCAAGAGCAAGCACAACCCTTAACTGAAATCTATTCAGGGTTTTCACAAATCACACCAGATATTGGTTCGCCAGACATTAAATTAGTGAACAAGCAAAAGGTGGCAATTCTTTCTGGTGAAGGCACACGATCTTTAAGTTATGGTGAAATTTGGCATTTCTTTGAGCAGCAATTACATTACCCGTTAACATCTATAAACACAGATGATTTTGGTAGCACTAATTTAGACAGGTATAATGTATTAATTCTGCCGAATGGTAATTACAGAAGCGTTTTTAACGATAGTAACATGACTAAACTGAAGGATTGGGTTCGTGCTGGAGGTAAAGTTATTGCTGTTGATGGTGCTTTACGAAGTTTTGCTGGTAAAGATGGTTTTAGCTTAAATTATAAAACATCTGACGATGCCGACGAAAAGAAAGACAACCTAACCGCTTATGCCGATCGCGAACGCGAATACAGTAACAACTTAATTACTGGAGCTATTTTCAATGCCAAAGTAGATAACACACATCCTATGGCTTTTGGTTATGACGACAATTATTTCACCTTAAAATTAGGAAGTTCAGCCTACAGTTTATTAGACAGTGGTTATAACGTGGCTTACTTAAATAACACCAAAGTGTTTTCGGGATTTGCAGGAAAAGATGCCGTTAAAAACTTAGACCAAACTTTAGTTTTTGGCGAAGAACGTATGGGAAGTGGCAGCTTTATTTATATGGTAGATAACACGCTATTTAGAAGTTTCTGGGAAAACGGAAAGTTGTTTTTAGTGAATTCAATTTTTATGG
The DNA here is from genome assembly GCF_015645385.1 of Winogradskyella marina. Taxonomy (GTDB): domain Bacteria; phylum Bacteroidota; class Bacteroidia; order Flavobacteriales; family Flavobacteriaceae; genus Winogradskyella; species Winogradskyella marina. Next base: position 67,596 of record NZ_JADOET010000015.1, on the reverse strand, counting down.
TAAATAACAATGCTTACGAATTATAATTTTAAATACAATTCATGAAAACATTAAAAGAACAAACTGACGCTAAGATCGCGGCTGGAAGAAAAGCAAAACCTGACTTTATGAAAGGCGTTGATGAAGTCATTGAAAAAGCCAAAGCTTTTCAACAAGGAGCTGACGCCGTTAAACTAGGAGACAAAGCCTTAGATTTTGAATTGCCAAATCCGTTAGGGCAATTAATTTCGTTATCTAATTTGCTAAAAACGGGTCCTGTTGTTTTGACATTTTATCGTGGCAGCTGGTGTCCGTATTGCAATTTACAACTGAGAGCTTTACAAGCTAAACTAGGCGACATTCAGAAATTAGGAGCCACACTGGTTGCTATTAGTCCTGAAGTGCCTGATGACTCCATGACAGACAACGACATCAATACTATGGAATTTACAGTGTTGTCTGATCAAGATGCAAAAGTGGCTTCGCAATATGGTGTAGCTTGGGAGGTTCCTGAGTTTTTATTGGATCATATGCGCGTAGATAGACAACTCGATCTTAAAACAATCAATAATGGCAATGCTAATGTGTTACCAATTCCGGCTACATTTATTATAGGAACTGACGGTGTTGTTAAATGGAATTATGTTAATGTGGATTACCGAACACGCTCTGAGCCAGACGCTATTATTGAAGCACTTAAAAATCTGAGTTAGTAAACGAATGCTATAATTAATTTAATGAATTATCATTAGTGTTAAAAAAATCGGATGCAGTTTTCAAAATACAGAAGAACCATTATATCAATTTAAAAAAAATTTCAGATAGCATTCAACCTGCTTTAGCACAAATCATCATCATTCAAATACATCATTATGAATAACATTAAATCCATAGTTCTAGCTTTACTAGTGATCTTTACAATATCCTCTTGTAAACAAAACGAAGTCAAAGAAACTGAACCAGAATTTAAAGTAGAGTTTGAAAAATTCACCTTAGATAATGGTTTACAAGTTATTCTTCATGTAGACAAATCAGATCCTGTAGCAGCTGTTGCATTAACGGCACATGTTGGTTCTGCGCGTGAAAAAACAGGCAGAACTGGTTTTGCACATTTATTTGAGCACCTACTATTTTTAGAATCTGAAAATTTAGGGAAAGGTGGCTTAGACCAAATGAGTGCACGTATTGGAGGTTCTGGCGCTAATGGTTCTACGAGTCGCGATCGTACTAATTATTTTCAAACGGTACCAATAGATGCTTTAGAAAAGATGATTTGGGCAGAGGCAGACAAACTCGGTTATTTTATAAATACCGTTACTGAACCTGTTTTAGCAAAAGAAAAACAAGTCGTAAAGAATGAAAAACGTCAACGTGTAGACAACCAACCTTATGGTTTTAATTCTAGCGTTATTAATAGCAATTTATATCCTGAAGGGCATCCATACAGTTGGGAAGTCATTGGCTCATTAGAAGATTTACAAAACGCAACTTTAGACGATGTAAAAGAATTTTATAAACGTTGGTACGTACCTAATAACGTCACCTTAACCATTGCTGGAGATATTGATGTAGCACAAACCAAAACATGGGTTAAAAAATATTTTGATGAAATTCCAAGAGGTGAAGACATTCCTAAAATGGAAAAGCAACCAGTAACTTTAAAATCATCTAAGCGCTTATTTTATGAAGATAATTTTGCAAGAGCACCAAGATTATCAATGACTTGGCCAACGGTTTATGAATATCATCCAGATACGTATGCACTTAGCGTATTATCGCAATACTTAACTGAAGGCAAAAAAGCACCTTTAAATAAGGTTTTAGTTGAAAACCAACAACTAACTAGCAATGTGAGGATGTTTCAAAGTTCATCTGAAATTGCAGGACAATTAATGTTAAGTGTAACAGCTTTCGATAAAACCAATTTAAATACAGTAGCAGATGCGATAAACCTTGGCTTTAGAGATTTTGAAATGAATGGTATTTCTGAGGAAGATTTAAATCGTATTAAAGCCGGACAGGAATCCAAATTTTACAGAGGACTATCTAGCGTTTTAGGCAAAGGATTTCAGTTGGCACAATACGAAATTTTTGCAGGTGATCCAGGATTTATAAATCAAGATGTGAAAAATATTTTAGCCGTAACTCCAGATGATGTTATGCGTGTTTACAATACTTACATTAAAGATAAAAAGTTAATTGCTACTAGTTTTGTACCTAAAGGCCAAATGAATTTAGTATTAGATAATTCTCAGCATGCCATTGTTGTAGAAGAAGAAATTGTGGAGGGAGCCGAAGACACTTTTGATGCTAGCTTAACCGCAGCATACGAAAAAACACCAAGCAGTTTTGATCGCTCTGTTGAACCAGAATATGGAAAAAGTCCAGAATTGGTAATTCCTGAAGTATGGAAACGCGACTTAGATTCTGGCATTAAAGTGTTCGGAATTGAAAACACAGAAGTGCCCTTAGTTGAGTTTGAATTAGAAATAAAAGGTGGTTTACTTTTAGAAAACACCGATAAAATTGGAGTATCTAACCTTATGGCAAACTTAATGACCAAAGGCACAAAAAACAAAACACCTGAAGCATTAGAAAACGCAATTGAAAGTTTGGGAGCTCAAATTTACAGTTATGCAACGAATAATAGTGTCACCATTTCCGGAACTACCTTAGCCAAACATTTTGATGCCACTATGGCTTTAGTCACTGAAATTCTGTTAGAACCACGTTGGGATGAAGACGAATTTAACTTATTAAAACAAAGTACTATAAGTAGTATTCAGCGCCAAAAAGCAAATCCAAACAGCATCGCAAACAATGAATTTTCAAAATTGTTATATGGTAAACATAACATTTTAGCGTATAACAATATTGGTACGGAAGCGTCTGTAAATGCGATTACACTTTCAGATTTACAAAATTATTATGCGACTAAATTAACTCCACAATTAACCAATGTGCATGTTGTCGGTTCAATTTCAGAACATGATGTCATTAAAGCTTTAGAAACAATAAATACCACTTGGGAATCTAAAACGGTTGTGCTTCCTGAAGTACCACAAGCCCTACTACCAGAAACCTCAAAAGTTTATTTTTATGATGTGCCAGGAGCAAAACAATCTGTTATCGTATTTGGTCATCCGTCGCTAAAAGCAACTGATAAAGATTACTATGCAGCTTCGGTTATGAACTACCGCTTAGGAGGAGGTAGTTTTGCCTCTCAATTAACACAAGAGCTACGCGAATCTAAAGGCTACACTTATGGTATTCGTTCTTCGTTTGATGGAGATGCCAACACAGGAGAATTTTTAATTAGAAGTTCTGTTCGTACTAATGTTACTTATGAATCTGCCGCTTTGATTAAAGAGATTCTAGAAAATTACGGCAGTAGTTATAATGAAAGTGATTTAGAAATCACAAAAGGGTTCACCTTAAAAAGTAGTGCTCGCGCATTTGAAACCTTAGGCTCAAAACTAAGCATGTTAAGTAATATTAGTAACTATGGTTATGCCACCGATTATGCAAAACAACGCCAATCGATTGTTAAAGATTTAAGTGTTAATGACGTTAAAGAACTAGCTGAAAAATACATCAGTCCCAACCAAATGATTTATGTTATTGTTGGTGATGCCGAAACGCAATTAGATAAATTGAAAACTTTAGGATTTGGTGATGCCGAGTTACTTAACTAAACTTTTATAAGTTATATTTTAAGGTATTGAAAATTAAAACATTCAATACATTAAAATACTTTTTAGTTCAAAATAGTTTCAATTAGACTTACTTCGAAGCGTATTTCAACCATACTCAGACACTACAAACCTCACAACGTCCTGTTAATAAAATATCTGTAGACGCTACTTCATGATTTTTTATGGAAGGAATTTTAATTTCTACGGATAAACACTCCACCTTGTCACATTCAGTACATTGAAAATGTGGATGTTTATCTGTATGATGCTCAGCAGAGCAGCCGTTGCACTTCGCATACCATTTTAAACCATCTTTCCCATTAAACGAGTGTATAATTCCATCTGCTTCAAGACGATCTAAAATACGATACACAGTCGTTTTATTCATCTTATCTTTTACAAGCTCTATCAGATGAACAACGGATTGCGCCTCCTTTTTCTGTTCAAAAATTTGTAAAACTGTCGTTACAGCTTTTGTTTTTCTAATAATTCCCATAAAACAAAATTAATGCAATTAAGTTGCAATTACAAAATAAATCTTCTAGTTTTGCGACTCAGTTGCATTAAGAATAATTTTATGATACAAATACAAGATGTTAGTAAATCCTTTAAAGGTGATTTTGCCGTTCAAAATTTAAACTTAGAGGTTAAAAAAGGAGAGATTTTAGGTCTCTTAGGTGCTAATGGCGCCGGGAAATCTACGACTATTAATATGCTCTTAGGGTTTCTTAATCCCGATTCAGGAAAAGTATCTATAAACGCTATAGACACGAGTCAAAATGCCCAAGAAACGAGAAAGCTTATTGGCTATATTCCCGAGAATGTCAATCTCTATCCTTATTTATCGGGCTTAGAAAATTTAGATTACTTCTGTAAACTCGCAGGATTAAACTATTCTAAAACCGAACTCGAAGATTATTTAACCTCATGTGGTTTAGCAAGTGATGCCCATCTTAAAAAGGTGAGCGGTTATTCTAAAGGTATGCGACAAAAAGTAGGCATTGCTATTGCCTATGCAAAAAAAGCTAAAGTGTATTTACTAGATGAACCTGCGAGTGGCTTAGACCCTTTAGCGAGTAACGAACTTTCTTTGTTACTGCAAAAACTCGCTTCTGAAGGTGCGACTATTATCATGGCTTCTCACGATATTTTTAGAGTACGCGAAGTCTGTAACCGTATTGGTATCTTAAAAAAAGGAATTCTAGTAAAAGAGCTCAACAGTAAAGATGTAAGTGCTAATGAACTAGAGACACTATACTTAAAATTTATGCAAAACTAATTATAATCGTATGTTTCAAATTATAAAAAACGAATGGCGATTCTTAGTCCGTAGTCGTATCTTTTTAGGAATAAGTATTGCTTTTATTGCAATTCTGTTACTCTCTGTTTTTCTAGGGAATTACCAAACTCAGAAACAAGAACAAACGCATCAAAATGCTACAGATCACGTACGTCAACAATGGGTGAGTATTGACGAAATGAATCCACATAGCGCAGCACATTATGGTACCTTTATATTTAAACCCTCTAATTTACTAAGCAGTCTCGATGAAGGCGTTAACAGTGTTACCGGAAATGTACTTAGAGTTGAAGGCCATGTTCAAAATGAAATTACACATTCTGAAGCTTCCCAAATGCAAGCCGTATCTCGATTCGGAAAATTAAAACCCGCACTATTACTGCAATATATCGTTCCTCTATTATTAGTTTTTTTAGCCTTTAATTCGGTTAGCAATGAAAAACAAAGTGGAAGACTTAAATTACTCGTACTACAAGGAGCTAAACCGTTACAAATTATTTTAGCCAAAACATTTTCTGTATGGCTCTATGGTGTACTTCTACTAATTTTTATACTCATTGTTTATGGTATATTAAACTCACAAAGCTTAACCGCTGATATTTTAGCCAGAACAGGTTTATTCTTTCTATCCTATGGTCTATACTATTTTATTATTAGCGGCCTCACCGTGTTTTTCTCTGCACGTTGGCAAAATGCAACGCTTGCCTTAACCTCTATGCTCGGTATTTGGATTATCTGGACCATATTTTTACCTAACATTTTAATGAGTTCAGTAGAGAAATGGCACGAACTTCCTAGTAGAAATGAATTTCAAACCGCTATGAAAGAAGACCGTTCAAAAGGTCTCGATGGCCACAACCCTAGCGATAAAAGAAGTTTAGCTTTAAAAGAAAAAGTACTTAAGAAATACGGTGTAGATAGCCTATCCCAATTACCTATAAACTTTGATGGTATGCGAATGCAAGCCGACGAAGATTATGGTAACAGTGTATGGGACAAACATTTTGGAAATAACCGTTCCGTATTGCAAAAACAGAAACAAAGTTTTCAATTAGGTGGTATTGTAAATCCATTTATTTCGCTACAAAATACGAGTATGGGTTTTATGGCAAGCGACAATTTACACCATCAAGAGTTTTTATTACAAGTAGAAAATTACCGAAGGGATTTTATTAAAATGTTGAACGACAAACAAACTTTTGGTGGCTCAAAAACTGGTGATTGGAGCTGGAAAGAGGATAATGCTTTTTTTAAATCTATTCCTGATTTTGATTATAAACCCACACAAATTTCCGCAGTGCTATCCAATTATATTTTGGATGTTGCATTAATGATTTTATGGACAATTTTAGTCCTAACTATGATTGTTTTCGGAACTAAAAAAATAAAAATGGTATGAGAAACTTAACTATATTTTTATACGAATGGAAACATTTTGTAGGTAGCCCTTTTAAAATTGTGGCCGTGTTACTTTTTATTATAGCAAGTATCTATGGTTTACAGAATGGTGCGGATTTATATGAAAAGCAAAATTCAGAAATCGAAAGGATAAACAAAGAAGCAGAAATCCAAAAAGCAACTACGTTATCATATTTTGAAAACAATCAAAAAGGACCAGAAAACCGACCATGGATTGATGTTACATCACCATTTTGGGCGCTTTGGCATACACCGACCTATCATTTTAAAAAACCATCGCCAGCCTTAGTTTACAATATTGGGCAAACCGAACAGTATGGTTTTTATAAAGCTATACGTACTTCAAGTAGTCCTTATGATGCCGATATGACCAACGAAATTTCGAATCCAGAACGTATTCAGTCCGGTACTTTAGATTTTTCATTTGTCATCTTATTTCTTTTACCACTTTTATTGCTCGTATTACTTTACAATATTAAAGGTCAAGAAGCAGAGCACGGATTTTTACCACTAGTCTTTGTACAAACCGGCTCAAAAAATTGGTGGCTACTATCTAGAACCGCGTTTTACACAGTATTACTTTTATTGGTTTTGTTTGGTGTAATGCTTTATGGTGCCACGCTTACCAATGTTTTTAACTCAGAAAATATATTTGGCAACATCTTTCTGTGGGTAACACTATATCTTTTCTTTTGGGTAATTATTTACTTTTTAATTCTGAAATACGGTAAAAACACCGTTTCAAACACCTTACAAATGATTGGCGTTTGGTTGCTCTTTGCTTTTATTATTCCAGCGACCGTACAACAATGGATTACTATTGAGAAACCAACCAATTTAATGGTAGACCTTATTGATGTGAGTAGAGACACAAAAAGTGAGATAAATGTACAATCGATTGACAAAATTGATGAACAACTTTTCCAATTATATCCAAATTTAAAAGACACCAAAGTGGCTCAAGAAAATATTACGGTTAGTCGATTAAGACGTTTATCTACAAGTGCTTTAATTAATGTTGAAATGAAAAAGGCAACCAAAAGTATCGAAGAAGAAAACAAATCCAAAAACAAATTAATTTCTAAAACCTACTGGTTTAATCCGATAAGCTATTTTCAAAATAAACTAAATCAACTCAGCAACACGCATTACAATGATTATGAAACCTACCGAAATAACATTCAGGAAAGCGTAGATAAACGCAATGAACTCAAGGTTTTTGAGATTTGGAATGACATTAAAGTCGATAAAGAAAAATACTTAGAATATAATGCTACACTATCTAATAGTAACTAACATAAACAACTTCCTTTAATCCTAATAAGCATTTTTTTTGATACAGGAAGTGTGAACGATATGGGCGAGCTCAATAGCGATGTCTATTGGATTAACAATATAAATCTATTTCAAGATACTTAGCTTGTTGAAACAACCAATCCTTTAGTTACTTATGAGTATAAAACAATTAAAATTTCAGAAATATTATGACACCAAATTTAAACTAAAATGATTCAAACAAAACAAATAAACTGGGCAGACAAATTAGGCGCTTTTAGTGCATTACTATGCATTGTACATTGTTTAGCCGTACCAGCATTACTGACTATGGGTATGGGTTTTATCAGCAATCCAATCATCGCGTATCTATTTATCTTTATTGCCTTTTTCTCAATTTATAAAGCCACAAATGGACGTTTTTTAAAACCCGTTAGCATCTTTTTATGGTTAGCATTTACTGGCTTTGTTATTTCAATGCTATTAGAAGACCAAGCTGAAGTTTTTGAATACACCATGTTTCTTTCTTCAGGGTTAATTATTCTTGGGCATTTATATAATATGAAATATTGTTCTAAATAATAAGAAAAATATGGAAAATGCTAGACGTATGAAGACTAAAAATCAAATTGAAATTGAAGGGGATAATCATTTTGCTGCAAGTATAAAAACGCCATTGCATGTAGATGCTTAAGATGTTATTGTTTCCAAAATTGTAAAACATCGTTGTGAATCTTCAAGAGGTATAAAAGACCAAAGTAGTTTCACAACAACTTATGAGTATGGTGGCCGCTTTTCAGAACCTACAATCCGGAATGAGTTTTTAAACCTAATCACTCAATAAACAAAAATGAAAAGAAACTTTACACGGCGAACATTTATAAAACAAAGCAGTTTTACATTGACGGCTTTAGCTTTACCTTTTCCTTTACTTAAATTTTCAAAATTAGACCCTATGACAACTAAAAACACATATGACATAATTATTATTGGAGGAAGCTATTCGGGGCTTTCAGCAGCAATGACTTTAGGTAGAGCCTTAAGAGAAGTATTAATAATAGATAGCGGCAACCCCTGCAATAGTCAGACACCCCATTCGCATAATTTTATAACACAAGACGGTAAAACGCCAAACGAAATTGCCACAAGTGCCAAACTACAAGTAGAGCAATACGCTACGGTTAAATTCCATAATGCATTTGCTACAAGTGCTACAAAAACACCTGAAGGATTTGAAATCACAACGCAGAATAATGATAAATTTACAGCAAAAAAACTCATTTTTGCTACTGGTGTAAGAGATATAATGCCAAACATAAAAGGATTTTCTGAATGTTGGGGCATTTCAGTTATACATTGCCCCTACTGTCATGGTTATGAAGTTAAGCATGAGCAAACAGGCATTCTAGCCAATGGTGATATTGCTTTTCACTATGCGCAACTCATTATAAATTGGACCAAAAAGCTTACCATATTTACTAATGGAAAATCAACTTTAACACCACAACAAACCGAGAAAATTAAGACACATAATATTCAAATTATAGAAAAAGAAATTAGTGCTTTACATCACAAGAATGGTCATCTTAAAGACATCGTTTTTACCGACCAATCCACCTTTCAACTTAAAGTCATTTATGCAAGACCAGCGTTTAAACAACATTCTAACATCCCAGAGCAATTGGGCTGTGAGTTCACAGAACAAGGCCATATAAAAGTAGATATGTTTCAAAAAACGACGGCAGAAAATAGTTTTGCTTGTGGCGACAATGCAAGTCCTTTTCGTGCCGTTTCACACGCCGTTGCTGCAGGAACTGTTGCTGGCGCCATGGCAAACAAAGAAATGATTGAAGCTGAATTTTAAGTTAATAATAAAACTTTAGTTATCTTTAATCAACATTTAAAGCTAACTACTATGAAATTAGGCGCCTTCTCAATTAGTCTTGCCGTAAAAGATATTAAAGCTTCAAAAGCTTTTTATGAAACCTTAGGATTTTCTGTTTTTGCAGGTGATTTGGAAAAAAATTACCTCATAATGAAAAATGAAGAATCACTCGTAGGCCTTTTCCAAGGGATGTTTGAAAATAATATTTTGACGTTCAATCCTGGTTGGGATCAAAATGCCAATACCCTTGAAAATTTTGATGATGTAAGGACTATTCAAGAACATCTAAAAAGTAAAAATATAAAACTAGAGCACGAAGCCGATGCCACGACTTATGGACCAGCAAGTTTTGTGGTTTTAGATCCCGATGGAAATGCCATACTAATAGATCAACATATTTAAATTCTGTACTATGGAAAAGGCTCTACAAACCATGATTAATAATATGCCAGAGAAAACAGGCAAGTCTTTGGAACAATGGAAGAAAATCTTAAAAGTAAAAGCCTTTGCAAAACATTCTGAAGGTGTCAATTTCCTAAAAAAAGAACATGGTGTCACTCATGGTTTTGCTAATACTATAGTAACGCTGACTAAGGAAGAAAACAACTCCGAAGCCGATTTAGTTGCTAACCAATATAAGGGCAAAGACCTACTATTTCCTATTTACGAAAAATTGATTTCGGTAGTAAAAACCTTTGGCAACGATGTAACTATCACACCAAAGAAAACAAGTGTAAGCGTCATTAGAAAACGACAATTTACACTCATAAAACCAGCTACAAAAACCCGAATTGATTTAGGACTAAAATTACCTAACAAACCTACAACAGAAAGACTTGGTAATTCAGGTCCTTTTGGGACGATGTGTACACATCGCGTTCAAATTACTTCTATTGAAGCGGTTGATGCGGAATTGATTGGATGGATGAAAGAAGCTTATAAGCTAGCTGAATAATTATTACTGAACGTCTTTCACCAAAGATTCAAGTTCAAAACTTTTCAAGCCATCATTCACTCTAAAAAAGATTTTTCACGAATAAATCTGCATATAGATGTTAAGATTATAATAAGAATCCATTTCAGTTATAAAAGCCTTTTCTAAATCTTTATTTTTAGAAAAATTTTCATTTTCTATTTCATGAAATTTATGACAGTTAAAATATTAGCGATTGTAATCTTAATTGCCGTAAATAATATATTACATTCTCAAAATATCACTGGTCGTGTCATTAACGATTCAAATGCAGGCATATCTGACGTTCACATTCTTTTAAATAATGAAGTAATTTCTAAAACCAATTCCGAAGGTGTTTTTACGTTAGCTGAAACCTATCGACTACCATTAGAAATTAACTTAAAGCATGTTAATTATTATCTCAAAACAGTAAGGTTATCAGAAAGTAACTCGGTTTTCAAGCTGTCCCTTTTAGATCAATCCTTAAATCTTGAAGAAGTCATCATCTCATCAACCTATCAAAAGGAAAGTCGTGTTATTATTCCAACAGAAAAGATTTCCGTACAAAAAATTGAAGCATATAGTCCAGTAGATTTGGTATCAGCAATTAATGAAACACCAGGCGTTTATATTCAAAGTGGAGCACTGAATACTAATAGAATTGTGATTCGTGGTGTTGGCTCGCGTACACTTTACGGTACCAATAAAATTCGCGCTTATTTCAATGGTATACCTATTACAAATGGTACAGGTGACACAGCAATTGATGCTTTTGATCCTGAGGATATTGAAAACTTGGAAATAGTAAAAGGACCAAAAGTTACACCATATGGCACCAATTTAGGAGGCACACTTTTACTCAACTCAAAACAAGCAGTAAAAGGGGAAACCTATTTTAAAACCAATCTAACCCTTGGAAGTTATGGACTAATAAAAAACAATATGTCTTTCGCTACGGCAAATAAAAAATTAGCAATAAATCTTAATTATGATCATTTAGAAACTGATGGATTCCGTGATAACAACAATTATGATCGCCATGCCATATTGTTAACGGCCAATTATAAAATAGATGAAAAAAATGACATCGGTGTTTTATTAAATTACACGGATTATTTTGCGCAAATCCCAAGTTCCATTAGTAAAACTGCCTTTGAAGAAGATCCATCCCAAGCTGCTTTTACATGGAATGCAGCTCAAGGTTATGAGAATAATCAACAGGTCCTGGCCGGACTGAATTATACACACCGTTTTTCTGATAATTTCAGTAATACCACTTCCTTATTCTACACCTATTTAGATCATTATGAACCACGACCTTTTAATATTTTAGATGAATACACTAATGGTTATGGTGCCCGAACGCTTTTCGCAAAAGATTTTAAGTTTCTAAATAATAATGGAGATCTCAGTTTTGGAGCTGAAATATATACCGACGAATACAATTGGAAAACTATTGAAAATCGTTACGAAGACAATAACGGCAACGGAAGTTTAGAAGGGCAATTACTGAGTGATAATGTAGAAAATCGAAATAACCTCAATGCGTTTGCCACGGTAACGCTTCCATTTTCCGAAAAATTAAAAGCACAATTCGGTGTAAATTTTAACACGACGAAGTACAAGTTTAAGGACGACTTTAATGTTGGCGTAAACAATCTAAATGCCGATCGTGATTTTGATCCTATAATCGCACCAAATTTGAATCTTTTATATCAATTTACACCGAATGTAAACGCTTATGCTAATGTAAGTCGTGGTTTTAATTATCCATCCATTGAAGAAACGCTTACGCCAGAAGGTGTCATAAATCCTGACTTAGGTCCAGAAACAGGTATTAATTATGAACTAGGTACCGAAGTATTTTTATTAGATCGAAAATTAAAATTTGAACTTTCAGCTTACTTATTAGACATTCAAAATTTATTGGTAGCAGACCGTATAGGCGATGACCAGTACATTGGGCGGAATGCCGGACAGACCGAACATAAAGGGATTGAGCTTTCTGTTTCTTATACTCAAATATTTGAAAACAGTTTCACGCTCGCACCTTATCTAAATGCCGAAATAACCGACAACCGATTTATCGATTTTGTAGATGACCAAACCGATTATTCTGGCAATACCTTAACTGGAGTTCCTGATACCAAAGTGAATGGCGGTGTTCATTTTGGTTATAAAAATTTTGTTTTAAACACTAATTTTCTACATGTTGGGGACATGCCGCTCAACGATGCCAACACCTTGTACTCTGATGACTATACGGTGTTCAACACAAAATTATCCTATAGAAGTAAACTTTCGGATCATTTTTCTATTGAAATCAACACCGGAATTAATAATTTCACGGATGAACATTACGCATCGTCTGTACTTATAAATGCTATTGGATTTGGCAATTCTGAACCGCGATATTATTATCCTGGCATGCCACGAAATTGGTTTAGTGGTTTTAAGATTGCATATTCGATTTAGATTTGGTATCATATAACATTACGGAACGATAGATAAAAACACTAAAGCTTATATTATGAAATATCTTAAATTAAATGATGGTAATAATATGCCTCTAGTAGGTTTTGGAACTTTTAAAGCCACAGAACAAGAAGGTATTGACGCAGTGAAACACGCCCTATTAAAAGGCTATAGATCAATAGATACTGCGGCTATTTATGGCAATGAAGTAGCCGTTGGCAAAGGCATAAAAGCAAGTGGTATTGCACGAGATGAGATTTTTGTTACCACGAAATTATGGCGTGAACACTTAAGTTATGACGAGGCTAAACAGGAATTTGAAAACTCCCTAAACAGATTGGATTTAGATTATATAGATCTTTATCTCATCCATTGGCCAGCTAACGCTAAAAATTATGACAATTGGCAAAAAGCAAATGCTGACGCTTGGAAAGCCATGGAAGAATTACAAGCGGAAGGAAAAATAAAATCCATAGGTGTCAGCAATTTTTTTGAAGAACATCTCGAAGCTTTATCTAAAACTTCTAACGTGAAACCAGCCGTAAATCAAATTGAGTTTCATCCTGGCTATTGGCAACAGGACTTAGTTGATTATTGCAAAAAGCAAAACATTGTAGTTGAATCGTGGTCTCCATTAGCAAGAGGCAAGGTTTTTGAAAACGAAACCTTAAAGAAAATCGCTAATACACACAACACATCTGTAGCCAAGGTTTGTCTGCGATGGATCATTCAGCATGACGTAATTGTGATTCCGAAATCAACAACCAATGAACGGATTGAAGACAATATAAAATTATTTGATTTTGAGCTGACGAGTGCAGAAATGAGTCAAATAAATGAATTACCTAAATTAGGATTTAGCGGCGAACATCCACTGCATTGGCCTGACAACGTTATTTAAAATAAAAAAGCCATTGATACACTTAAGTATATCAATGGCTTATTATATTTACAAGCCTTTAAGGCCTAATTTTCTTTTAAAGTCTATGACTTAAATTGTAGTTGGAACTACTTCACCATAAAGGTCAAAATCCTCTGCTTCAATCACTTTAATAGTTGCAAATTCACCTGTTTTTAAATAAGTACTAGTCGCATCAATTAAAACTTCATTATCAACATCAGGTGAATCAAATTCGGTTCTTCCAACAAAATAATTACCTTCTTTTCTGTCGATAACAACTCTAAACTCCTGTCCTATTTTAGCTTGATTTAATTCCCAAGAAATCTGAGATTGAATTTCCATAATCTCATTAACACGTTCCATTTTTACGTCTTCAGGAACATCGTCTTCTAGGTTATAAGCATGTGTATTTTCTTCATGCGAATAGGTAAAACAACCTAAACGCTCAAAACGCATTTCTTTTACCCAATCTCTAAGCAATTCAAAATCTTCTTGCGTTTCACCAGGATAACCAGCAATAAGTGTTGTTCTAATGGCCATTTCAGGAACTTTTTCTCTGAAATCTTTAAGCAATTTCGTTGTTTTTGCTTCCGTAGTTCCGCGACGCATACTTTTCAAAATTGAATCTGAAATATGTTGTAATGGAATATCTAAATAATTACATATTTTAGGTTCGCGTTTCATAATGTCTAGCACATCCATCGGAAATCCGGTCGGAAACGCATAGTGTAAACGAATCCATTCAATGCCTTCCACCTTAACTAAGTTTTCTAACAATTCAGCAAGGTTTCGTTTTTTGTAAATATCTAAACCGTAATAGGTTAAATCTTGAGCAATTAAAATTAATTCTTTAACACCATTGGCCGCCAATTTTTCAGCTTCAGTCACTAATTCTTCAATTGGAGTACTTTTATGTTTGCCTCGCATTAAAGGAATAGCACAAAAACTACACGGACGATCGCAACCTTCAGCAATTTTAAGATAAGCATAATTTTTCGGAGTCGTTGTTAAACGCTCTCCAATAAGTTCGTGCTTATAATCTGCCCCTAAAGCTTTTAATAAACCTGGTAATTCTGTAGTCCCAAAATACTGATCTACATTTGGTATTTCCTTTTGCAAGTCTGGTTTATAGCGTTCACTTAAACAGCCCGTTACAAAAACCTTATCAACTTCACCTTCTTCCTTTTTCTTCATGAATTCCAAAATGGTATTCACACTTTCTTCTTTGGCATTATTGATAAAACCACATGTATTAATCACCACGACATTACCTTCTTGCTCGTGAACGACGTCTTTGCCACTAGCTTTCAACTGTCCCATTAGGACTTCACTATCGTAAACATTTTTACTACAGCCTAAAGTAATGACGTTAATTTTATTCTTTTTTATTGTCTTGGTTCTCATGCTTTTTGTAAATCAGTTTGCAAAGATACGGAATGATTTGTGATTATTGATTTTTGAGTCCTGAGATTAAACTTTTTACTATTTTTATAGTCTTATTAAAAAACCAAATCATGAAGCCTACCTATTTCTACCTTTTAATTTTAGGTCTTGTGTTTAGCTTTTCTTGTTCTACCGAAGATGACACAACTCCTAATGACCCAGAACCAGAAACTATTTATTTTCCACCTATAAATTCTGACACATGGGAAACTAAATCAATTTCAGATTTGAATTGGAATGAAGACCAACTTCAACCTTTGTTAGATTTTCTTGAAGAAAAAAACACGAAAAGCTTTATGATACTTCACGATGGCAAAATTGTTGAAGAACATTATTTTAATGGTCATACAAATTCAACCTCTTGGTATTGGGCAAGTGCCGGAAAAACTTTAACAACCGCAGTTACTGGTATTGCAGAAGACAATGACTTATTAGATATTGAAAATAAAGTTTCAGATTACTTGGGTACAGGTTGGACAAGTGCTCCTTTAGAAAAAGAGAACCTAATTACTTCTAAAAACTTATTATCTATGACCTCTGGTTTAGATGATACCTTAGGCGACGATGTTTCATCTGGTAATTTACAGTATGTAGCAGATGCAGGTAGTCGATGGGCATACCACAATGTCTATGTAAAATTACAAGATATTGTAGCTGAGGCTAGCAATAGTACTTGGAATGATTACTTTAACACCAATCTAAGAAATAAAATAGGAATGTCTGGAAGTTGGATAGATCTTGCTGGCTTAAGTGTTTATTTTAGTGATACAAGAAGCATGGCTAGATTTGGTTTATTAACGTATGCGAATGGTAAATGGGAAGATGACCAAATTGTTAGTGAAAACTATATAGCTGCTGCCACACACACATCTCAGAATGTTAATTTAGCTTATGGTTATATGTGGTGGTTAAATGGCAAACCGTCTTATCACCTACCTCAAAGTCAACTGGAATTTCCTGGAGCTCTTATTCCTGATGCTCCAAATGACATGTTTGCAGCTTTAGGTAAAAACGATCAGAAAATTTACGTAGTGCCTAGCAAAAAATTAGTAATTATTAGAATGGGACAAGCTGCTGACGATCATAATTTTGCACTGTCTAACTTTGATAATGAACTTTGGATTAAGATTAATGCATTGATTAATTAGTTATAATCTTTAGGCGCCACTCGTTCCTTTGTGGCTTCTTCATATAGAATTGCACAATCTATTAATAGTTTTTCTTGAAATGGCTCTGCAATAAAAGTTAATCCTTTTGGCACACCGCTTTCATCATATCCCATAGGAACGGTTAATGCAGGATATTCAGCTACAGCCGCAAAAGCTGCATGGTAATTATTGATTGACAAAAAGCCATCTAAATTAAAAGTACGCATAGGCACCGAGAAATACGCTTTACCATTTGTTTGTAAGGTGTCTTTTATACGTGCCAAGAATACGTCATCTCCTTTATCATTTGTAATACCCTCAAACAATTTCTGACCATAAGGCATAGTGTTCACAGAGTCTTTAAGATTAAACAATATAACATCGTTTACAGTTCTCAATGTAATAGCGGAGTCAGCGTAATTACTTAAATACGCAGGTAGATCCTTTTTCATGTCAATATTAAGTAATCTTATAAAATTAGGAAGTCCTAATTTCTCTTCTTCAATCTCAACAATTTCTGCACCTTGTTCTCTTAAAACTTTTATAGCTTGCTTGTACAATGAATCTTTTAATAAGCGTATAGGTGCACCAAAACGTTTGCCTTTTAGCGCGGACAAAGGTGGTTGGGTAAAGTAACCTTGCCATTTATCTAAACCAACAGATTTAGTATCTAATGTATCAAAGCTACTTATGGCATCGAGAACGATGCCTGCATCTCTTACAGATTTTGTGATTGGTCCTGCGGTATCTAAAGTAGATGAAATTGGAACAATACCAGTACGACTTACCAATCCTACAGTTGGTTTTAAACCTACAACTGAATTTTGACTGGCAGGAGATAAGATAGAACCTGCGGTTTCGCTTCCAATAGCAGCTGCACAAAAATTAGCAGCCACTGAGACACCACTTCCAGAACTAGAACCACCAGTATCTATAATACGCCTTCCATAGGGATTTAAAGTCTGTCCTCCTATTGCAGAATACCCACTTGGACAATCTCCACAGAAGTAATAGGCCCACTCGCTAAGATTAGCTTTACCTAAAATTAAGGCGTCCTTTGATTTTAATTGTTTTACGATGAAAGCATCCCCAGTAAAATTATCCTTTAAAGCCACAGCTCCTGCTGTAGTTGCCATATGAGAAGCATTAATATTGTCTTTTAATAAAATTGGCATTCCAAATATGGGATGCTTAGATCTTGTATCTAAAAATGCTTTATCTTTCAACTGTGATTGTGCTATTACATGTGGATTAATGGCAATAACAGAATTTAAGGCTAATGGATTTTCTCTATCAAATTTCCTGATTCGATATAAATAAAATTTAGTTAATTCTTCATAAGAAAATAGATTTCTAGTTCTACTTACTTGAAGCTCGGTGATGGATTTTTCTAGAATAAGAGGCTTTAATCGATTGTAGTCTTCTTCAGTAAAGTCTTCCATTTGCTGATTTATAGAACTCCAAATTGTTGCCTTACTTAAATATTTTGAATCTAATACTTTAAAATCTCTAAAATCTTCTGTGGAAATAGCGCTCAATTCAGATGATTTTTCAAACTCTAAAGTATCAGTTTTTATTTTTGAAGCTTCTGTCGCTGTTTGCGAATTGGAAGATTTTGAATATTTACATGAAACAATTAAACAGAAAATTAAAAAATAAAAGCTATTTCGCATGGGTAGTGTTTTTTATAAAAATACCAAAAAAACAAAGACAATGAATTTTACAAAGATATTTACAATTTCATCAAGTGGTCAAGCTAATAACGGAAAATTGGTATGTGAGCTTCCTAGAAGAAATATCACCTGTATAAAAATATAAATTAGAGTTTCTATTTTTTTTGTAAAAACTGACTATTTAAAAAAAGAATCCACAAACTCATATTTATTGAATACCTGAAGATCTTCAATACCTTCACCTACACCAATATATTTTACAGGAATTTGGAATTGATCGCTAATACCAATCACAACTCCACCTTTTGCTGTACCATCTAATTTGGTTACGGCTAATGAGGTCACTTCGGTAGCTGCAGTAAATTGCTTGGCTTGTTCAAACGCATTCTGACCTGTTGAGCCATCTAAAACCAATAAAACATCGTGAGGTGCATCTCCAATAACTTTTTGCATCACACGTTTTACTTTTGTCAGCTCGTTCATTAAGTTGACTTTATTATGCAAACGACCAGCTGTATCTATAATAATGACATCTGCATCTTGGTTGACTCCAGATTTTACAGCATCAAAAGCCACAGACGCCGGATCTGATCCCATTTTTTGTTTAATCATTGGAATTTCTACACGATCTGCCCAAACTTGTAATTGATCTATAGCCGCAGCTCTAAAAGTATCTGCAGCCCCAAGAACCACGTTTAAACCTTTCTTTTTAAACTGGTAAGCCAGTTTACCAATTGTTGTTGTTTTACCGACACCATTAACACCAACTACCATAAGTACATAAGGTGTTTTAGACCCATCAGCTTGTTTTGGTAATTCTGGAATGGTGTATTCGGTTTCTTCGCCAGATTTAGTTTCTGACAATAAGGCGGCAATTTCTTCTCTTAATATTTGATTAAGTTCAGATGTTCCTAAATATTTATCTTTAGCAACGCGTTCTTCAATGCGTTCTATAACTTTTAAAGTGGTATTGACACCAACATCGCTAGTGACCAATATTTCTTCAAGATTATCTAGAACGTCATCATCTACTTTAGATTTTCCGGCAACGGCTTTATTTAGTTTTGTAAAAAAAGACGTTTTGGATTTTTCTAATCCCTTGTCTAAGGTTTCTTTCTTTTCAGAAGAGAATATTTTTTTAAAAAAACTCATTTTGATCTTTGGTTGTTTATCGTTTAGGCATTAAGTCGTTTATACTTATTTATATTCTTCAAGTTTTCAAAACCTTTGTAGAAATTATAAGTCTATTACAAACTCAATACAACAATCTTGCCTTTAACAACTTAATGCTAAGTTGTCATGTATTGTCAAATATAATTGAATTTTTGTTTACTATAATTAAGTTCCTGCAATAACCGCCAGTTTTGTTCTACTAACTGATTTAATTCAGTTACGCTGTGACTTTTAAATCAAAGTATTCCAAAAAAAAACTGCTTTCATATGAAAGCAGTTTAGTTATAGCTGTAAAATAATTTCAGCTTATTTCTTATTAAAAAAGTCATTGACAAATTCTGGTGCCATTACTGATTCTACGAACATGTAAGCTCCAGTTTTTGGTGATTTCACCATTTTAATCGCTTTTGTCAAACGCTTTGATCCTGTCTGTAAAGACGCTACTGATTTCTTTGCCATGTTTCCTAATTATTTAATTTCTTTATGAACTGTCATACGCTTAAGGATAGGATTAAATTTCTTAATCTCCATACGCTCAGGTGTATTCTTCTTATTCTTCGTTGTAATATATCTTGAAGTTCCTGGTTTACCAGAAGTCTTGTGCTCTGTGCACTCTAAGATAACTTGTATTCTATTTCCTCTTTTTGCCATTGTAAATTGACTTAAGCGTTAACGCTATTATTTGTAAAATCCTTTTGCTTTAGCTTCTTTTAACATTGCATCGATACCAATTTTATTGATAGTCTTTAATGCAGATGCAGAAACTTTTAATGTTACCCACTTATCTTCTGAAGGAATGTAAAAACGCTTTTTAATCAAGTTTGCATCAAACTTGCGTTTCGTTTTATTCATAGCGTGAGAAACATTGTTTCCAACCATCGCTTTTTTCCCAGTAAGTTCACAAACTCTTGACATTGTTTTCTTTCTTTAGGTCTATAATTAATTCTCTGCTAATTTTTCTTGTTCTTTTTTTAAGGAATTCCCTTAATTACATCACAATAAAAATTGAATATCCGAACATGGATATTTTAAACAGGGTGCAAATTTAATAAAACTTTACATTTCAGCAAATATAAAAGTCTACTTTTTCAAAAAATATTTCTTTAACATTTCAAAAGCCTTATTTGTAGCCCTACCAATGACTTTTTCGCGATGATTCCCAAAGTTAAAAACTTCAGAATACACACGGTCTTTTGTGGCTATGGCAATCCAAACGGTTCCCACTTCTGCATCTGAATCACCTTTTGCTGGTCCTGCATTACCTGTTGTACTTATGGCATAATCTGTATCGAAAAGTGTTCTTACATTTTTTGCCATCGCTTCTGCGACCTGCTTACTAACGACAGAATGCGTATTGATATCCGCTTCAGAAACATTTAAAATTTTCACTTTAGTTGCTGTTGCATAAGTTACAACGCTACCTTTAAAGAAAGCTGAAGCTCCAGCATTTGCCGTTAAAGCTTCTGCGATTCTTCCGCCTGTGCAACTTTCCGCAATGGCTATAGTTTGTCCTGCTTCTGTTAGCTGTCTACCAATGACAGCTTCAATTGATTCGTCCTCCTCGTAGCCCACAAAAATATCTTCAATCTGTGGTAACAATAAATTTATTTGATTTTGGATTTCTGTCGCTAAGATAAATTTTTCTGCTGCTTTACCCGATAATCGCAATCGTACGCGCCCCAAACTTGGCAAATAAGCCAACTTTATAAAAACAGGTAAGTGATCTTCCCACTTTTCTATACGTTCTGCTAATGCACTTTCTCCTAAACCATAGGTTAAGATTGTTTTGTGCATTATATATGGAAATTTGAATTGTTCCCTTAACTTAGGAAGTACTTGCTCGGTTATTAAAGCTTTCATCTCATAAGGAACGCCTGGAAGCGACACAAACACTTTTCCATTTTTTTCCATCCACATGCCTGGTGCTGTTCCGTTATGGTTCATTAGCACTTGGGCTTTAGATGGTACTAAGGCTTGTTGTTTATTTACTTCTAATAGTGGTGATGAACTATATTTTGAAAATATCTGCTCTACATTCGCCAAAACAGATTTATCTTCTACTAAAGTATCATTGAAATATTCGCAAATAGTATGTTTGGTAATATCGTCTTTAGTTGGCCCTAATCCTCCAGTAATAATAATGATATCTGCATTTTCTTCGGCTTCTTTTAAAGCTTTAAGAATATGCGATTTTTCATCTTGTACAGAGGTAATCTGATAGATTGAAATGCCATACTTATTAAGTTCCTTACCAAGAAAAGCAGAATTTGTATCTACAATCTGCCCAATGAGAATCTCATCTCCGATAGTTATAATTTCAGCTTGCATTTCTAAATTGTTTAAAGTCCGAAATCGGCTTTAATTTCAGCTACAGCGTTATCAACTGCAGTTAACACTGTTGTCAATTGTTCGTCTACGTTTTTGTCTGTTTGTTCAAACTTTCCCCAATCTTGTACTTCAATTAATGTATCTAGTACACCGAGTTCAAATAAATCCACAGTGGGTTTCATTTTATGTGCGGCTTGGTAAACTTCTTTATAGTTTTTAGCTGGTACTGCTGTTCTAAGACGCTCAGCATCCTCTGGCACTTCTTCTAAAAAGGCGGCTGCTAATGCTGCAACGAAATCTTCGTCGTTATCAGCCATTTCTCGTACACGGTGTAATTTATAATGTTGTGACATTTACTTAATTTTTATTGAAAACATTTCTTCGTTTTCAAGATAACCTTTTAATTGATCTTCAGCAAAAACTTTCCCTACTCCTGCTGGAGTGCCTGTAAATATAATATCTCCAATTTTTAAAGTAAAATATTTAGACACATATTCTATGATCTCATCGATTTTCCAGAGCATTAACTCTGTATTTCCGTTTTGAACAATCGCATCATTTTTCTTTAAACTGAAGTTAATATTGTCTATACTTTGAAATCTTGTTTTTGGCAACCACTTCCCAACGACAGCAGCACCATCAAAGGCTTTGGCTTTTTCCCAAGGTAAGCCTTTTGCTTTTAATTGCGCCTGAAGGTCTCGTGCTGTAAAATCGATACCGAGTCCTATTTCATCATAATATTTATGTGCAAACTTTCTGTCTATATATTTTCCAACTTTATTGATTTTTACCAAAACCTCAACTTCGTAATGGACATCATCAGAAAAATCTGGAATAAAAAACGGCTGTTTCTTCAACAAAATTGACGTATCTGGTTTTAAAAACACGACAGGATCTGTTGGTTTTTCGTTTTCGAGTTCTTTTATGTGGTCGGTGTAATTGCGACCTATGCAGATTAGTTTCATATTTCTGTCATTCCTGCGAAGGCAGGAATCTTATTAATTTTAACTCTATTTTTCTTATTTTAACTTCTCTCTTGAGAACTGTTCCACTGAGATTCACTGAGTTCACACGAAGATGCACAGAGAAAGAGGTGGAAATTTCATATTTTGTTTTTCTTTTTTTTCTCTCACAACAGCGCAAAACCTACTCTACAGGAAATTAGTGTATTAATTAATTCCTCGAAACTTTGCGACTCTGCGACTTTGCGACTTTGCGCGGCATTAATTATTAATCAAGCTTATTATTAAACTGACGCAACTTAATCGCTGTCAAAACTTTCTTGGTGTAAAGTGGAAAATCAGCATTTAACAACCAACCAAAATAACCAGGTTCTTTTTCTAAAACATCTAGTACACGTTTTCCTTTATGCTTTCCGAATGAAAAACACTCTTCCCCTTCTTTATTAAAAACTAAGAAGCCAGCAAAATCAGCAAACTTTTTACGTGAGCTAAACTCTGCTAAAAACTTAGTATCGTTTTCTAAATTCTCGTAACGATCTAATTGTGCTTTTAAAACTTCGTAAGTAGCTTTTGTATCCGCTTCCGCACTATGTGCATCCTCCAAGTTTTTATTACAGTAGAATTTGTATGCCGCAACCAATGTACGTTGTTCCATTTTATGAAAAATAGTTTGCACATCGACAGATTGCGTATTCTTCATATCAAAATCAACTTCTGCTCTTAACAATTCCTCAGCTAATAACGGAATATCGAAACGATTAGAATTAAATCCACCTAAATCTGAATCTTTAATAAGGTTATAAATTTCCTTAGACAATTCCTTAAATGTTGGTTTGTCTGCAACATCAGCATCTGAAATGCCATGAATAGCTGTGACTTCAGCAGGTATTGGCATTTCAGGATTTACAACCCATGTTTTAGCAACTTCCTTTCCATCTGGAAACACTTTAAGAATGGAAATTTCCACGATTCTATCTTTAGAGATATTGATTCCTGTGGTTTCTAAATCGAAAAAACAGATAGGTTTACTGAGATTGAGTTGCATGAATAATTGTTTTTTACAAAGGTAATTAGATTCTTTTAAACTGACCTGCTAGGCATAAGAAACCTTTGCAGAGCTATTTGACTTATAATTTTATAATCTTAAATTATTAACCGAAATTCGCATGAATATCAAATTTTAATCATGACTAAAAACCCTAAAGACAGCATTGCTTTTTCTTCTGGAGCAACACTAAAAAACCGTTTTATGTTAGCTCCATTGACCAATGAGCAAAGTCATGATGATGGGCAACTTTCTGACGACGAATTTCATTGGCTTACCATGCGTGCCAAAGGTCAGTTTGGATTAGTAATGACTTGTGCTTCGCATGTGCAAGAAATTGGAAAAGGATTTTCAGGACAGTTAGGTATATTTTCGGATGATTTAATTGAAGGCCATACCAAACTCGCTAATGCCATAAAAGCTGAAGGCAGTTTAGCTGTTATTCAATTGCATCATGCAGGCATGCGTTCTCCAAAAGACGTTATAATGCAAAAAGCCGTCTGTCCTTCGGATAGCAAAAAGCACAATGCTAGAGCTTTAACTTTAGAAGAAATAATTCAACTTAAGGACGACTTCATAAACGCTGCTTTAAGAGCAAAACGTTGTGGTTATGATGGTGTTGAAGTTCATGGCGCTCATGGTTATATTTTAACGCAATTTTTAAGCTCAGACATAAATAAACGAAACGACGATTATGGTGGATCCCTTGAAAATCGCTCAAGACTATTATTCGAAATTGTAACTGAAATCAGAAACCAGTGTGGCCCAGCGTTTTTATTGGGAGTTAGGTTATCACCCGAAAGGTTTGGTATGAAATTATCTGAAATAAAATTGATTTCTCAACAACTGATTGACAGCTACGTAATTGATTTTTTAGATCTATCACTTTGGGATTGTTTTAAAACACCAGAAGAATACCCAGAAAGTCAAAAGAATTTATTAGAACATATATTAGAGCTCGATTATAAAAATGTAAAACTCACAGTTGCCGGTAAAATAAGCACAGGTACCGACGTAAAAAAGGTATTAGACTCAGGAGTTGATTTTGTTACGGTTGGACGTTCTGGTATTTTGCATCATGATTTTCCAAAACAGGTTATTGAGAATCCTAATTTTATTCCCATTAAAACACCTGTTAGTGAAAGTTATTTGAGAGC
This sequence comes from Winogradskyella marina, assembly GCF_015645385.1. GTDB lineage: Bacteria > Bacteroidota > Bacteroidia > Flavobacteriales > Flavobacteriaceae > Winogradskyella > Winogradskyella marina. Next base: position 42,783 of record NZ_JADOET010000015.1, on the reverse strand, counting down.
CGAAGGTTTGAGCACTAAGTTTATTGATTATATGCGACGTTGGGATGGCTTTGTTGAAACACGAGAACTATAAACAGCCATATATTCCTTATAGACACAAAAAAAGCACCGTTTTAAAACGGTGCTTTTCATTTTTTCTATATTATAGTTTCTACGTTATAACGTACAAAACAAGTTTTACGAGATAGTAAATTACAAGAGAAACAATTGAAATAAGAATAATTCCACCGACCCAATACAATACAACTTCTCCTGCTTTAATAAGTTTGGATTTCGTTTTATTAGTAATTGGCGTTTTTGGTGTCATTATATTTCTCTATCCATGTCCCAACCTTCTAAATAATCTTTAACCGCTTTTACAAACTGTCCACCAAGTGCTCCGTTAACGACTCTATGATCGTACGAGTGCGATAAGTACATTTTAAAACGAATACCAATATAATCTCCTTCTGGCCCTTCAATAACTGCAGGTGTTTTTCTGATTGCACCTAAGGCTAAAATACCAACTTGTGGTTGATTTATAATTGGTGTACCCATAATGCTACCAAAGGTACCAACGTTAGTTACGGTATATGTTCCACCTTGTATATCATCTGGACTTAATTTATTTTCTCTTGCTCTTCCAGCTAAATCGTTTACACGTTTTACCATTCCGTATAAATTTAACTGATCTGCATTTTTAATCACAGGAACAATTAAATTTCCATCTGGTAAAGCTGCCGCCATACCAACGTTAATCGCTTTCTTTTTAATGATTTTATCTCCTTGAACGGAAATATTCATCATTGGAAACTCTTTTAAAGCCTTAGTTACAGCTTCCATAAAAATTGGAGTGAAGGTTAAGTTTTCACCTTCTCGTTTAATAAAGTCGTTTTTCACTTTCTTTCTCCAATTCCAGATATTCGTTACATCAGCTTCTATAAACGATTGAACGTGTGCAGAAGTCTGAACAGAATCGACCATATATTTTGAAATGAGTTTCCCCATTCTGGTCATTTCTATAATCTCATCTCCTCCCGAAACTTCAATTGACTTTGCAGCAGACTTATCTTCTTTAGGCTTGTCTTTTGCTGGAGCAACAACCGCTTTCGGTGCTTCTATTGAGTTTTCACGGCGCTCAGTATCTAATGTTTTAGTGTCTTCAGATTTTGTAGCTGAAACAGGTTCTGATTTTTGAGCAGGACTTGGTGCAGAACTACGCGATTCTAAATACGCTTTGATATCATTTTTAGTAACGCGGTTGTCTTTACCTGTTCCTGAAATGCTATCTAAATCTGCTTGAGATATTCCTTCTTGTTTCGCTATATTTTTTACTAATGGAGAATAAAATCGATCTTCTGTAGACACTACAGGCTCAACAGATTCTTTTGCTGCCACAACAGTTTGCGCAACTTCTGCTACTACTTTTGGAGCCGCAGGCTCAGCAACAGGCTCTGCTTCTGCAGCAGGTGCTTTTACCTCAACGGTTTCACCACCTTCTGTTTCTATTACTGCTATTGTTTGTCCGACTTGCACAACATCATCAACTTCGAATAGTTTTTCAACTAAAACACCATCGACTTCACTCGGCACTTCACTATCTACTTTATCCGTCGCTATTTCTAAAACAGCTTCATCTGCTTCAATAGTATCTCCAACATCTTTAAGCCATGAGGTTATGGTTGCTTCCGCAACACTCTCTCCCATCTTAGGTAACTTAAGTTCAAACTTTGCCATATCTATAATTTGTAGGTCGTTATTTGCTAATCGCATGCAAAATTACTAAAAAAATCGCTGTTTTACTGATTTTTATTCAATAAATACATACTAAAAATGAAGCACTTCGCCTCTATTGGTAGCACTATCACTTCCGATGATAAATTTACTGTTTTTTAAAAGAAATCTAAAGACAATATTTTCTTGCTTCGATTTTTGTTTCATATCTGCCATTACAATCGACGCTTTTAGCAGTTCAAAATCGTACACAATCATACTATTAGATTCAACATTACCTTGTATTGTAGCTTCACTTTGCAAAGGTTTTGGCAATTGTTCCACTGTATCAAAATCGTTTGAATACAAATAACACTTATTCAAGGTTACATCTTCGTCTTCAGGATTCTTTCGCATAAACTGTGCTATTTTAATTCCTATCCAAACTACAGCATTAAATATTAGATTCTGTTTAAAATGTTTTTTATAAAATATCTGCATGGCTCCATAAAAGCGCTTCGCGTATTTAGAATCTTTTAAAGTGCTTTCACCCTTATAATGAATCACTGTGGTGTTTCCAAAATAGAAGTTATAATAACCTGCTTTTACAATTTTATAAGACAAATCAATATCTTCTCCATACATAAAATAGTCTTCATCGAAGCCGCCAACAGCTTCGTAAACTTCCTTTTTTAGCCACATAAAAGCACCAACCAAAACATCTACTTTTCCGGTGTCTTCAGAACTGAGATGATTGGCATAATAATCATTTGTGCTACCAAGTACTTTTTTTAGAGATACTTTTGGTGTTGGAATGTTGCGTTTGCTTTCTGGCAAAAATTTGCCTTTTCCATCGATAAGTTGACAACCTACAATACCCAAATTTTCTTTAGAATCTGTAAATTTAATTAGTTTGGTAAATGTATCTTCGGCCACTACCGTATCTGGATTTAGGATACACAAATAGTCTCCTTTAGCTTTAGCCACACCAATATTATTTCCTTTTGAAAAGCCTAAATTCTCTTTGTTTTCTATCAATTTTACAGCAGGAAATAATTGCTTTACCATATCGCAACTATCATCTGGTGAATTATTATCTATGACAATAATTTCAGCATCAATATTAGCAATGGCAGCTTCAACGCTTTTTAGACATAACTCTAAAAAGTAACGCACATTATAATTGAGTATGATGACGGATAATTTCATCTAAGATTTTAAAGAGGCTTCAAAAGGTACACGATCTAAAATACTACGGCCTAAGGTAATTTCGTCTGTATATTCTAATTCGTTACCAGCTGCAACTCCTCTTGCAATGGTAGATGTTGCAACGTTATAATCTTGTATTTGCCTGAAGATATAAAAATTTGTTGTATCACCTTCCATTGTCGGACTCATAGCAAAAATTAACTCTTTTACGTCGCCTGATTTTACTTTTTCGATTAATGAAGAAATATTCAAATCTTGAGGACCTATACCATCCATTGGAGATATTTTTCCACCTAAAACATGATATAAGCCTTTAAAGGAACTGGTGTTTTCTACAGCCATAACGTCTCTGATATCTTCAACGACACAGATTAATTCACTGTTACGATTTGGGTTTGAACATATTTCACACAAAACAGTATCACTAATATTATGGCACGATTTACAAAAATTAATATCGCGTCGCACCTTAGACAAAGCTTCAGCTAATTGAAACGTTTGATTTTCTGGTTGTCGCAACATATGTAACACCAATCGCAATGCTGTACGCTTACCAATACCTGGTAATTGCGACATCTCATTGACTGCGTTCTCTAATAGTTTTGATGAAAATTCCATGTGTGCGAAGGTAAAGATTTTTAAAGACAAAAAGATAGATGTTTTTAAAGTCTATTTGACGTTTAACTTTAAAGGAATTAAATAAGTTTTTCATAATTATTTTGACTTTAAGCCTCTCCTTTTTTTCAAATACACTATTTTTCGATAATATTTCTAAAACAAAAATATCATGTCGCCAACGGCAATACTATTATTAATTGTATGTTACTTCGGATTGCTTATTCTAATCTCCTATTTCACTGGAAAAGAAGATTCTAATGCTGCTTTTTTTAAAGCGAATAAATCGGCGCCTTGGTATTTAGTGGCTTTCGGAATGATTGGAGCGTCGCTATCTGGAGTTACTTTTATATCAGTTCCTGGTGCTATTGAAGCTAAACAGTTTGGGTATTTACAAGTGGTTTTTGGATACTTTTTTGGGTATTTGATTATCGCCTATGTATTATTACCACTGTATTATAGATTAAACCTAACCTCAATTTACACGTATTTGCGTGATCGCTTTGGAATTATTAGTTATAAAACTGGTTCTGTCGCTTTTCTTATTTCTAGAACTGTTGGTGCAGCATTTAGATTGTTTTTAGTTGCTAAAGTATTACAACTTTTAGTTTTTGACCTCTTTGATATTCCATTTGCCATAACCGTAATAATTACCATTGCCTTAATTTGGCTATATACCTTTAAAGGCGGTATTAAAACCATTATTTTTACAGATACACTTCAGACTTTATTTATGTTAATTTCTGTGGTTGTAACCATTGTGTTTTTAGCATCAGCTTTAGATTTAAATAGCATAGGAGACATTATAACCTACACAAAGGAAAGCCACCTAAGTAAAGTTTTCTTTTTTGATGATGGGAATGATTCTCAGTATTTCTGGAAAAGCTTTTTATCTGGAATTTTCATCACTATTACCATGACCGGTTTAGACCAAGACATGATGCAAAAAAACCTAACCTGTCGCAATTTAAAAGACGCTCAGAAGAACATGGTAACGTTTAGTATTGTTTTAATTTTTGTAAACATACTGTTCTTAGTTCTTGGATTAATGCTAACACAATATGCTGCTGCAAATGGCATTACAGCGACTAAAGATGATTTATTCCCAACCATTGCCATGCTTCCAGAAATTGGCATTATTACCTCAGCATTCTTTTTACTAGGTCTTATTGCTGCCGCTTATTCTAGTGCAGATTCTGCTTTAACGTCCTTAACCACATCGTTCTGTTTCGATATTATGGATATTGAAAACAAACCAGAAATTAAAAGAAAAAGCTTAAGAAAACGTGTACATATAGGATTTAGTGTGGTACTCGTTTTGGTTATCTTATTGTTCGATATCATATTTACAGATGTCTCTGTAATTTGGGAACTCTTTAAAGCTGCAGGTTATACGTATGGTCCATTATTAGGATTGTTTGCCTTTGGCTTAATGACAAAGTTTCAAATTAAAGATAAATTGGTATGGATAATTGCCATTGCTGCTCCATTGGTATCCTATACTTTAAATTTATATTCAAAAGAATTATTTAACGGTCACGAAATAGGATTCGAAATACTAATTTATAATGGCCTCTTAATGTTTTTAGGTTTGCTTTTTATAAAGAAGAAAGCTTAGTATTTCAATATTGACCTGTGCTTAATAACACTAAAGTGCAAGCCACTTCATAATCAATATTTTGCTGTGCTAAAACATTATAAAATTCTGGATTTTCCGTACCAGGATTAAAAATAATACGCTTAGGATTTAAACCAATGATATAATCATAATACGGTTTTTGACGTTGCGGATTAAGATACAATGTTACAGTGTCTATTCCTTTATACGGCATTAATTCTGTGTCTATAGTGACATCTTCAACTTTTCCTGTTTTTAAACCAATAGCTTTCACTTGGTGATTGTAACTACGTAATCGTTTTATAGCAATGTTAGAATAACGTTCAGGTTTTAACGATGCTCCGATAACTAATGTTGTTTTATTCATAATGTTAAAATAGTGTTAAGTAAAATATTAACAGTAACATACTATAAATATAGTCGTCTACTATATAACAAACTGTTAAATCAATCAAAAACAAACCAATTAAAAATGAAACAATTCTTATTACTACTTCTTATGGTCTCATCAACCATAATAAGTGCGCAACCCAACTCCAATTCTGATATTAAAAACGGTTCTGTCTCAGGACGTGTTATTGATGCTCAGTTAAACGAGCCATTACCTTACGTAAATATCGTCATTAAAGATATGGCGAATAAAATAATTACAGGAGGTATTACGAATGATGACGGCACCTTTGAAATTCAAAATATTCCTGAAGGAAAAGTTATCGTTTCAATCCAATTCGTCGGTTTTAAAACGGTAGATAAAAACGTCACTATTGGCAAAGGCAACTACAATCCAAACCTTGGAGATATAAATCTCGAAGAAGAATCTACAGGCTTAGATGAAGTAACTGTAGTTGCAGATGTTTCTACCATTCAGCAACGCGTCGATAGAAAAGTAATTACCATTGGTAAAGATTTACAAACCGCTGGAGCAACCGCAAGCGAGATTATGAATAACTTACCGTCGGTGAGTGTAGATCAACAATCTGGATCTATTAGTTTACGTGGCAACCAGAATGTTCGTGTAATGGTAGATGGTAAAATATCTAATATTCCGGCAGAGCAATTGCTAAAACAGATTCCTTCAACCTCTATAAAAAGTATTGAGTTAATTACCAATCCTTCAGCGAAATATAATCCTGAAGGCATGAGTGGCATCATAAATATTGTACTTCACAAAAACACGCAATTAGGCTTTAATGGAAACATTAATGTTGGATTAGCGTATGATATTGAACCTAAATTCAATAGCTCTATCGATGCCAATTATAGAAACGGAAAGCTTAATTTTTACGGTTCTTACGGCAATAACATTCGAAAAAATGCAAATGATGGTGGCTTCACTAGAGTTGACCAACAAATTCAACAAAATTTCGACATTTTAAACAATAACAAATCGCACTTATTTAAAGTTGGTTTAGACTATTACTTAGATGATAAAAACACCATATCCGTTTTCACCAATCTTAACACGTTTACTGGTAAGCCTATTGTAAATTCTGAAATCTTATATCTAGACAATCCAAGCCTAAATGAGTCGCAATTTATGACAGGAGAATCAGAGAATGATTCTCAACAGTACAATTTTAATTACAAACACGATTTTAATGAAGAAGGTCATAATATAGAACTCGAAGTTGACTATAATACGTATGAAGGGATTAGTGACACCAACAATATTTTTTACAGTTCTCAACGTCCAAATTTTATTGAAGATACTGATACAGATAGAAATAGTACGACTATCAACTTAGATTATGTAAATCCATTAACCGAAACCACCAAATTAGAATTAGGTTTAGAAGCCCGTTTATTTGATACTAGCATATTTTATGAATCAGATCGTCGCGAACAAAATCAATTTGGTGATTATATTCCAACAACCACACAGTTTGATTATGCAAGAGATATTTATTCTGCGTATGCAACGTATGGCAATAAAATAGAAAAATGGAGTTACCAAGTTGGTGTTAGAGCCGAAACAGTAAAAGTAAATTCTGATGCTTTTAAGCAAGATTTGGAATCAAATGAAGACTTAAATATTCCGTTTGAAAATGATTATTTTCAATTATATCCTTCTGCCTTTTTAACCTATACTCCTTCGGAAAAAAACTCGTATCAATTTAGTTATAGCAGACGAATAGATCGCCCTGGAATTGGACAAGTCAACCCATTACCAGAATGGAGTACTCCTTTAATTTCTCAGTTTGGAAACCAAGAATTACGACCTCAATTCACTAATTCTATTGAAACTAATTATACCAGACAATTTGAAAAGGGAAGCGTGACAGCTGGTGTATTTTATAGACTAATTGAAGACGAAATACAACAAGCTATTCTCATAGATCGTACAGACATTAATCGTTTAATTATGACGAATATGAATTTTGACAACAGCACCTCTTATGGTGTGGAAGTCTCTTCAAGTTACCGTCCAACAAAATGGTGGAGTGTTAATGCGAGTTTCGATTTGTTTTCACAAACTCAAAAAAGTCTCGCAGAATCATTTGACAGCAATCAAGACATTGTTTTAAATACTGTTGAAGTCGATAACGTTGCATGGAGTGCACGAGCTTTCAACAACTTTAAAGTCAGTAAGAGTTTAAGTTTTTCTGCCTTTGGAATGTATCGAGGAAAAAATAAAAACATTCAATTTGAAATGAAAGATATGCTCATGGTCAACTTAGGCATGCGTTACAGTTTTCTTGAAGATAATAGAGCAAGCTTTAGCTTAAGTTATAACGATATATTCAATACGATGTACGCACAGTTTGAAAGCGAAAGACCTTATGCACAATTCGGACGTTTTAACTGGGAAAGTCAACAAATATCAGCAAATTTATCGTATCGTTTTGGAGGTGGAAAATATAGAGCTAAGTCTCGTAAGCAACGTGATAATGACGTAAAAGAAGGTGGAGGGATGTTTTAAGTTTAGATTATAGACCGCTTCGCTTTAAGATCCAAGAAACAAGACTGAATATTAATTAGTCTACAAATCTTAAAACGATTTATAAACAAACAATATCCAACATAACTTGCTGATAGTTATAAAAAATAACAAACCGTAATATCAAGAAAACCCGAAATTTACGTTTCGGGTTTTCTGTTAAATACACGTTAAATATAACATCTCATGAAATAAAATAGAACTTCTTACGTCTATAGGTATAATAAGTTTTAAGTAATATTTATTGTAAATTAATTTTTACATTAGTGTTAGTTAAGTTGGTTAATAGCTGAAAAGCCCAAACGATTAATTGTTTGGGCTTTTTTTATTTGATTAGAAGATTGAAAAATGTAACTTATTTTAGTCAATCAGTATAGACCTGTCCATCTTTCATTACAAATTCAACGTGTTCAACTGTATTAATGAAATCAGTTTCTATAGACCCTTTAACGGCAATAATATCTGCTTTTGCATTCGATTTAATAACACCAATATCGTTCGCCATATTTAAATTAAGGGCTGAGATGTACGTAGCGGATTGTAAAATATCTAAAGGAGACATACCAGCTTCAAAATATGCACGAAACATATCTCGCGACGATTCACCTCGAGTTCCACCAATAGCTGTATAGTTATCAGAACCTGCGACTATAGTCACTCCTTTTTGTATTGCTCTAGTAAGTCTGCTCTTCATCATTTGCATATAATTATCAACCCAATCTAAATCCTCTTCCTCATAACCAGCAAGCTTACCGTAGATGTTCATATAGGTTCTACTATTTTCAGTAGGCACCAAAAAGACCTTTTTTTCAGCCATTAAAGTTAAAGTTGAATCGGCTAATCTAAAACCATGTTCAATACCATTGACACCTGCTTGTACAGCATTCCACGCCGATTGATTAGTAATAGAATGTGCTACCACACTAAGATCATAAGAATTTGCTGTTTCTACAATAGCTTTCATTTCAGCTATGGATAGATGTGTATTATTCGGAATATTGTCTGCACAAATTTTAATAAGATCTACATTTTGATTCTTGTGCTCTCTAACTGCTAGTTTAGCATCTTCTACTCCATTGATAATTCGGTATTCTAAATCTATAAGGTCTTGATGTTTTGGAGATACTCCATAAATTTGTCCGCCAGTTGCAGCCAAAATAGGTCCTGAAGCGAAAATGCGAGGGCCTTCAATAGTGCCTTCGTTTATTGCATCTCGCAAGGCAACATCTAAGAACAACCCTGAATTACCAAGATCCTTTACACTAGTAATACCAACATCTAAATATGATTTTGCTCTTTTTGCGCCTCGTAGTGTTCTTAAGGCATCACTTTCCATAGTTAGAGAATGAATACTATGTTCGGAAAAATCTTCCGTGGCATCTTGCGAAAAAAGCACATGTGTATGCGCATCAATTAGTCCTGGAAGAACTGTATATTCCGTTAAATCTATAATATCAGCATTTTCTGGTATAGAATTAAAAGCTCCAACCGATTGTATGGTATTGCCTTTAACATGAATGACTCTATTCTTTATTAATACATTTTGTTCGCTGTCGTATAAAAGTCCAGCTTTAATGTAGATATCATTTTGTTGCGCGAATGTACTTGATTGCGAACAAATGAATACGAGTAATAAAGCGAATAATTTGTACATGCTAAATATATAAGATCTCTTTTTTCAAAGGGATTTGTTTACCATTTCATAATCACACTTCCCCAAGTAAACCCACTACCAAAAGCAGCCAATACAACCGTATCTCCCTCTTTTATTTTTCCTTCTTCCCAAGCTTCAGTTAATGCAATTGGAATAGAAGCTGCAGTTGTATTTCCGTATTTCTGAATATTATTAAATACTTGGTCATTACTCAACTTAAACTTCTTTTGTACAAACTGTGCAATACGTAAGTTTGCCTGGTGTGGAATTAACATGTCAATATCATCGACAGCTAATTTGTTTTTCATAAGGCCTTCCATAATTACTTCACTAAAACGAACCACCGCATTTTTAAATACAAACTGACCATTCATATGTGGAAAATAACTTTCGTCATTAGGGTCATTATCGGCCAAAATATCATCAACCCAACGCTTTCCCATTCCCGGAGCTACCAACACCAATTCTTCAGCGTGTTCTCCTTGCGAATGTAAATGTGTGGATAAAATACCTTTACTATTATCTTCTTCTCTAGTTAAAACTGCAGCTCCTGCACCATCACCAAATATTACAGATACTCCACGACCTCTCGTCGTTTTATCTAAACCAAAAGAATGTAATTCACTTCCGATGACTAAGATATTTTTATACATCCCTGTTTTAATAAAGTTATCAGCAACAGACATCGCATAGACAAATCCAGAACATTGGTTACGAACATCAAGTGCACCAACCGTCTTTATATCTAAAGCATGTTGAACTTGAACTCCCGGACCAGGAAAATACATATCTGGACTTAAGGTGGCGAAAATGATAAAATCGATATCATCTTTATCTAATCCAGAACGTTCAATGGCAACTTTAGCGGCTTTTACGCCCATCGTTGCCGTTGTATCACCACTACCCTTTTCTACCCAACGACGTTCTTTTATGCCTGTACGTTCTTGTATCCACTCGTCATTAGTATCCATAATTTTGGATAAATCATCGTTGGTTACAACATTATCTGGCACGTATTTGCCTAAGCCTATTATTTTTGAATTGTACATCTAAAGTTTATTTTTTTACTATAATCTTAGTTACCTAATTAGAGTTTTAAATATACACAAATTTATGATTTTTAAACTGTAACTCAATCTATCCATATAAACTTCTAATTTTAACATCTTTATCACATTTTCAAATCTATTTTTTAATTAACTTGAGACCTACGAATTTTTTAATCAATCTAATCAAAACATGAAAACTTTAATCCAACTTTTCGTATGTCTATTTCTTACCAATAGCTATGCACAACAAAATTTAACTTACCAAGTACCACCTGATGAAATATTAGAATTAGCAGATGTAGATTTAGCTCCTGGAGTACAAATTGACAGTAAAGGGGAGAACATGATATTACTTTACCGAAATCAGTACAAATCCATCGCTGAGTTATCAGAAACAGAATTACGATTAGCTGGTCTTCGTATAAACCCTGTCACCAACATTGGAAGTAGAACAAGATACTACACCAACCTTAAAGTAAAAAAAACATCAGATAAAGATGCCAAACAAGTTTCAGGATTACCAGAAGACGCTAGACTATCTAGTTTTCGTTGGTCGCCAGATGAATCTATGATAGCATGTCTAAACACGACTAAAACAGGTGTTGAAGTATGGGTTTTAAACATCAAAGAAGCCAAAGCAACAAAACTTACAGGTGCTAATGTAAATGCTAATATGGGAAGTACCATAAGTTGGTTTAACGACAATGAGCATTTATTAGTAAAAATGTTACCAAGCGATAGAAAACCATTAATTGATACAGATATTGCAGTGCCAACTGGCCCAACTATTTCTGTTAGTGATGGTGCCAAAGCTCAAAATAGAACCTATCAAGATTTATTAAAAACACCAAACGATGAATTTAATTTTGAACAACTTGCCAGATCCGAAATCAAAAAAGTATCTATAAATGGAAACGTTGAAAACTTTTTAGCTGCAGATATGTATCGTGGTGTTAACTTTTCTCCTAATGGCGAATATATTATGGTGACCACCATAAAAAGACCGTTTTCATACTTAGTAACCTACTCGAGGTTTCCTAGCGAAAACACAATCTATTCTTCAACAGGAAATAAAGTAAAAACAGTTAACGAAGTTCCGTTAGATGAAGTAAGACCTAAAGGGTTTATGGCTACCAGAACAGGAAAACGAAACCTAAACTGGAGAGCGGACCAACCATCTACTCTAGTTTGGGCAGAAGCACAAGATAAAGGAGATCCTGAAGTTGAAGTGGATTACAGAGATGCTGTTTACCAAGTTAAAGCTCCATTTGATGGAGAACCAAAACTGATACTAAAAACAAAACAACGTTTTTCTGGTATAAGTTGGGGAAATGAAAACACAGCTATTGCTTACGATTATTGGTGGAACACTAGAAACACAAAAACTTACCTATTTAATCCTTCAACTGCAACATCTGAAATTATAACAGATCGTAGCTACCAAGACGTTTACAGCGATCCTGGAAATTTTGTAAGTTCTAAAAATGAATTTGGAGAATATACCTTAACGATGAATGGCAACCAACTTTACCTTATGGGAGATGGTTATTCTAAAGAAGGACAATTTCCGTTTATAGATGCTTACAATATAAAAACCAACAAAACCAAACGTTTATATCAATCTCCGTATACAGACAAGCTCGAAAATTTATATGACGCCATTGACATGAAAAAAGGTGAGATTTTGGTAAGAATTGAATCTAAAACAGAATATCCAAATTACTATGTTCGAAATATTAATAAGAAAAATGATTTAACAGCTATTACCACTTTTGAAAATCCATTTAAAAGTTTAGAATCCGTTAATAAACGCATCATAAACTATAAACGAGATGACGGTTTAGATTTAGATGGCACACTTTATTTACCTTTAAATTACGAAGAGGGAAAAAAATACCCAATGATTTTATGGGCTTATCCTCGTGAATACAAAGACAAAGCAAGTGCCGCACAAAGCACATCAAACCCAAACGAATTTGTGTATCCATATTGGGGCTCACCAATTTATTGGATTACTAAAGGCTATGTCGTTTTAGATGATGCAGCATTCCCTATTGTTGGAGAGGGAGAAGATGAGCCAAACGATTCGTTTAGAACACAATTAGTTGCTAATGGAAAAGCAGCAATTGATGCTGTTGACAATCTTGGTTATATTGACAGGAAGAAAGTAGCTGTAGGTGGCCATAGCTATGGCGCGTTTATGACAGCCAACTTATTATCGCACTCAGACCTTTATGCTGCAGGAATTGCAAGAAGTGGAGCTTACAACAGAACATTGACTCCTTTTGGATTTCAAAGTGAAGAACGCAGTTATTGGGACGCTCCAGAAGTATATTACAACATGTCACCGTTTATGCATGCTGATAAAATGAAAACTCCTTTATTATTAATACATGGAGTTGCAGATAACAATTCAGGTACGTATCCTTTACAAAGTGAACGTTATTTTAATGCCTTAAAAGGCTTAGGTGCACCTGTAAGATTAGTAATGCTACCTAAAGAAAGTCATGGGTATAGAGCAAAAGAATCTATAATGCACATGCTATGGGAACAAGATCAGTGGTTAGAAAAACATGTGAAGAATAAGGTTGAAAACACAGAACCGATAGAAAACCAAGAAAAAATAAAGGATTAAACAGCCTTTTTTAAAAAGGTTAAAAGAGTCATTCAGAATTTGAATGGCTCTTTTACTTTTTACAACTATCTTACTGCCACATACTTTTAATCTTCTAAGACTTCACTTTTACTCCTTTATTATTTTCTTAACGATTTTTCCTTTTTTTGAAACAATTTCAACAAAGTAAACACCTGAATTTAATTTTACTAAACTTAATTCCGTTTCAAATTTGTTCTGTATCAAAACTGTATTTTGAAGTAATCTTCCATTAATGTCATAAAACGCTATCGATTCAATTCCGTTTTTACTTTCAACAAATAAATTATCATTGACTGGATTTGGGTACAATTTAATTTTAGATTTAAAATCATTCTCATCTATAGATAAATTTTCCTCAACTGTGGTTATGGCTGTATTCGTAATAATAGGCGCATTAAAATCGAAATAAATCTCTGCTCTGTTTGAAATATAGTCACCCAATTGCAGGTTTGTCAAAGTTTTAATTTTAAAAACAACATAGCCGTCATTATTATCATCATCAAAAGGTAAATTAATATTTTCAAAAACAAATTCTACTGTTTCATAACCTGTTCTACGTGTATAAAAAGAATGACTTCCTTCTAGAGGAATCATAGAATCAACATCTAATTTAAAACTATTCAACTTATTTTTAACTACAACATTTACTGCACTTGCCGAACCTGTATTTTCAAAACGTATAATGTAATGAAGAAAATCTCCAACTTCCTCTAGTTCAATGGTAGCACCTTCAAGGCAAGTAATATCATTAGGGTCATAAGAATTTACAATGGCTTGATTCAATTGAAAAGAATTATCACCTTCCGTTTCATCACCTATTACTGGTGAAATTACTGCAGCAAAATTTAAAATATCATCACCAAATAAAGGAAACTCGGAATCAGTTGGTGTATTTAAATTCATTTTAAAAAAAACACTTCTACTTTCAAAAGGCAGTAAGTCTGTATAATTCCACAACAATTGACCTGTAGTTTGAGAATCTGGTGCAGGGTTAGAACTTAGCAAGTCCATTAAATCATCATTAAAAGCCATGGTGACATCACCAGACAACACAACACTTCCTACATTTTTATATGTAATTTTATAATTAGCATCAAATCCTGGACGAGCCTCAGTTAACGGTGTAACATAAACCTCTAGATCACTATAATCACCATTGGGTGCAATACAAAAATCTTGAATAACTGGACTTGTATCTGAAGGGAAATCTACAACTAAACTAGATGGACTTACCGAAAAATAACTTGACCCATTAAATTGTGGTGTTATAGTATGGTTTCCAGCCAAAACTGGCAAAAAATAACTACCATCATTACCACTAATTAACGAATGAATACTAATATCATTCGAAACTTCAAATTTTAAATTTGGATAAAAAGTATCAAGAATATCGCAACCGTCGTTTTCAAGATCTAAGGTATTATTTCCACTTATACTATAATATTCTCCACCAGGCACAAACGTACAGTATGAACTTACTGTACAATTATTCATGTTAGAACTATCTAACCTCGCTACTATTTTAGAGATTTCACTTTCATCAGCACATATGTATTCTAAATTTGGATTCGAGCTAAAAACTAACGTATTCCATGCTTCTGACCAGTGGTAATCAAAAGCATCTCCATTTTTTATATTTATAGAAGTAAGGTTGTTATGATCAACAATTAATTTAGATAAATTTGGGTTTTGACTAAAATCCAAGGTAGTTAATTGATTTGTTGAAGCCTTTAATTCAATCAATTCTGGGTTTAAAGAAAAATCTAAACTCCCTATCTGATTATTATAACAAGTTAAATACTGTAAGTTCGGATTTTCACTAATATCTAATTCTGTTAATTGATTTGTAAAACATGCCAACCGATTTAAACTAGTACAACCTAATATATTTAGCGATGAAATAGTATTATTATTACACCCTAAAGATTCTAAATTAGCTAACGAGCTCACATTGAGGTTCTCAATTAAATTAAGGCTTACGTCTAGGTATTCAAGTAATAAATTATTAGATACATCAATTTCACTTAAATCATTTGAACTTGCATCAAACCAAACTAAGTTTGGATTTTGGCTAACATCTAAACTCGTTAAACCAATTCCTGCTAGTTTTAATTCTTTTAACATTGGGTTCCCACTTAAATCTAAAGTTGAAATTAAATCTGTACCAGTAATTATAAGATTCTCAAGTTGTGACAATGCGTTTATTTCAATACTAGAAATATTATACGCTGAATTCATATAGAATGTTTTTAAATTAACAAAACTATTTAAGCCTTCTAATGAAGTAGAATAAGTTTGAGACACTTCTAATGATATAACAGCCTCAGCTTCGCTAACTTGAATTTCACCATCATCATTAGTATCTACATCTCCATCTGGAACGCCATCTCCATCAAAATCTGCAATTATATCATTAACCAACGCACTCTTAAAATTGGCATCAGGAATATCTACAATTTGAGCCTGACTAAAGGCAAAATAAAAAAGCATAAAGAGTAATACGTAGATTTTTTTCATAGTTATGTAGTTTGGCTTGTTTAGACAAACTTAAACTTTTTTTTAAGAATGTCACTTTGTCACATTCTAAATCTTGGTATTTTATTTGACTATAGCTAAACATTCAAATTAATAATACAAAAACTTATATATCATGACAAAAGGAAGTATTAATGTATCGGTAGAGAATATCTTTCCGTTAATTAAAAAGTTCTTATACTCTGATCACGAAATCTTTTTACGTGAGCTAATCAGTAATGCAACAGATGCGACACTTAAATTTAAGCACTTAGCCAATATTGGGGAGTCTAAATCTGAATACGGTACTCCACAAATTGAAGTAAAGATTGATAAAGAAGGTAAAAAACTTCACATCATTGATCAAGGTTTAGGGATGACAGCCGAAGAAGTTGAAAAATACATTAACCAAGTGGCTTTTTCTGGTGCTGAAGAATTCTTAGATAAGTATAAAGATACTGCAAAAGACTCGGGAATTATTGGACACTTTGGTCTTGGATTCTATTCTGCTTTTATGGTTGCAGAAAAAGTTGAAATTATCACTAAATCTCATACTGGTGCTGATGCTGCACATTGGACCTGTGATGGGTCTCCTGAATTTACTTTAGAGCCTTCTGACAAATCAGATAGAGGAACGGAAATCATCCTTCATATTGCAGAAGATTCAACTGAATTTTTAGAAGAAGGTAGAATAACAGAATTACTTAATAAGTATAATAAGTTTATGCCTATTCCAATTAAATTTGGAACTAAGGAAGTAAACGACCCAGATTTTACACCTGAAACAACTACAGATGCTGAAGGTAAAGAAACGACTGAGCCTCATAAACAAATTACGGTAGATAATATCATTAACAACCCTAATCCGGCTTGGACAAAACAACCAACGGAATTAGAAGATGAGGATTATAAAGGCTTCTACAGAGAATTGTATCCAATGCAGTTTGAAGAGCCGCTTTTCCATATTCATTTAAATGTTGATTATCCGTTTAACTTAACAGGAATCTTGTATTTCCCTAAGATGACGAATGATATGAACATTCAAAAGGATAAAATACAATTATTCCAAAATCAAGTCTTTGTTACGGATAATGTAGAAGGTATTGTACCTGAGTTTTTAACCATGCTTCGTGGTGTTATTGATTCGCCAGATATTCCATTAAATGTATCGCGTTCGTACTTACAAGCTGATGGAGCGGTGAAGAAAATTTCATCTTACATCACGCGTAAAGTTGCTGATAAGTTGAAATCATTATTCAACTCTAACAGAGAAGATTTTGAAAAGAAATGGGACGATATTAAAATCGTAATTGAATACGGAATGCTGTCTGAAGAAAAATTCTTCGAAAAAGCAGATGCTTTCGCTTTATACCCAACGGTTGACGGTAAGTTTTATACTTACGAAGAGCTGTTCAACAAAACAAAAGCAAATCAAACGGATAAAGATGGTAAATTAGTCATTCTTTACGCTTCTAATAAAGATGAGCAACATTCTTACATTGAATCTGCTAAAGCTAAAGGATACGAAGTCTTATTATTGGATTCTCCTATTGTACCGCATTTAATTCAGAAATTAGAAACTACAAAGGAAAATATTTCTTTTGCTCGTGTAGATGGTGATCATATTGATAACTTAATTAAGAAAGAGGAAAATGCAATTTCTAAATTAACGGAAGACCAACAGACAGAATTAGACACGATTTTAAAAGAAATTGTACCATCTGAAAAGTTTATGGTGCAGTTAGAAGCTATGGATAGTGATGCCTCTCCATTTATTATTACACAACCAGAATTTATGCGCAGAATGAAAGAAATGCAGCAAACTGGTGGCGGTGGAGGAATGTTTGGAATGGGTAATATGCCAGAAATGTATAACCTTATTGTAAACACAAACTCTAAATTGGTTGGTGAGATTTTAGAAACTAAAACCAAGAAAAAACAAGAACGTTTAATTACACAAAGTTTAGATTTAGCACGTTTATCTCAAGGCCTTTTAAAAGGAGAAGAGTTAACGAATTTTATTAAGCGTAGCTACGAGATGATTAAATAATATTGGATAGCCAGTGCTGAGCGAAGTCGAAATATGGCAATCTCTTTACTTTAAACCACTTTGTTAATTCAAAGTGGTTTTTTTTCTTAAACTAAATTCCGAATTATAATTCGAAATCAAAAACTAAAAAAAATTACCACATGTTAAAAAACAATTTTATACCTTAACTGTTTAATTTTAGTATTTCAGTGCAATCTAATCATTCCATATTTCAAGAAATTTTTGTTGGTGTCTCATTTTCAAACGAGGAACTGAAGTATATTTCTAAAGTTTTCAAGAAAAAACATTATAAAAAAGGAACAATTATTTTTGAGCAAAACGATGTGGCTGATGAGATGCTCTACATTTACGAAGGCTGCTTAAGAACGGTTCACTTGGATGATTCGGGCAAAGAACACACTATTCAATTTGCCATAAAAGACTGGTGGATTACTGATTATATTTCTTATTTTACTAATACTAAAGCCTATATGACGCTTGAGGCTCTAGAAGACACTACGGTTTATAGCCTTACTAAAGCAGACAAAGAATTATTCTATACCGAAATCTCAAAAGTACAAAGCTTCATTATTCGTAAATTAGAAGCCGCTTATGCTGCTTTTCAAAAAAGAATTATCGTTAATTTGTCGCAATCTGCTAAGGATAGGTATCTTACCTTTCTCGATACTCATAGCGAAATTGAGAAAAAATTGAAGAATTATCATATTGCATCGTATTTAGGCATCACTACCGAAAGTTTAAGCCGTATTAGAAAAGAATTATATAATTCTTAGCCTTTTTCCATTTCTTAACATACATCAATTTTTATAAGTACTAAACCTTATAATTTTGTTGCAGTACAAAACCCTAATTAATTTGTACTACATTTTCCCTAATGGATTAATAGCTAAAGAAGCGCAAGTTGTAAAACTCGCGCTTTTTTTATGACTATATTTAGCCTTATATTACTATTAATTCTCTAAAATTTCTGAATTATTTTTTATAAAAAAACCCATGGAAGCTATTAATATATTATTCTTTATTGTAGGTACATTTTTTGGTTTCAACCAAAGTAGTCTCATAGCAGAAAAAACAACGGTCACTATTAATCCTAACGAAAAGACCATAGTCATTTTACAAGAGAATTTGGTAACCTTTATTCAAAATGAAAGTGATAGTTTAAAAGTTCAGAATGAATTATCAAAAATTACTCAATCTAATTGTCCATGGAGTTCAGAACTCGAAAATTACCCTAAAAAAGAAAAGGAATTCTTTAAGTCTGAAGACAAAAATGCGCTTAATTTAAAACTAACACTTACCTACACATCAGATAAAGATTTAAAAGTATTTGGTATCGATAAAAACAATGATGGACCGTTTTCTATGACTAACTTTCCGAAATCTCACATAGCATCTACTGATGGCATTTTAAAAGAACCTTATTGGAATTTTGATGCGAATAAGCCCTTCACTTTTACAGAAGAACCGTTAACAGATTTACCAGAAGACTACCAAAAACTACAAAGGAGCATCTTGCCATTTTGGAAGCCTACTAAGTAGAACCGCACGTACAATACATAACATTTTTTTAATAGCAGTTGGTTAATAATTTATGTAACTTTCACGAAAACGCTAATTCTTAAGTTAATTCTATAATTTGAATGGCTTCAAAACAGTAATTAACCTCAGCGTTTAACCACATATTCAACACAAAACTATTGTTATGAAAATCAAAAAAATATTAGTTGCAAACCGAAGTGAAATTGCCATCCGAATTTTACGAGCTTGTACAGAACTTAATATTAAAACGGTCGCTATTTACACGTATGAAGATCGTTACTCACAACACAGAAATAAAGCAGACGAATCGTACCAAATTGGTGAAAACGATGAACCCTTAAAACCGTATTTAGATATTGAAGAAATCGTTGCATTGGCAAAAGAAAAGGATGTAGATGCTATTCATCCTGGTTATGGTTTCTTATCCGAGAATTCAGAATTTGCAAGACGTTGTGCAGAAAATGATTTAATCTTTATAGGACCAGATCCTGAAGTTATGGATGCTTTAGGTGATAAAATTACAGCTAAGAAAATTGCTGTTAAATGTAATGTGCCTATTATTGAAAGCAACAAAAAAAACTTAAGCTCATTAAAAATCGCAATTTCTGAAGCGAATTCTATTGGCTACCCATTAATGCTTAAAGCTGCTTCAGGTGGTGGAGGACGTGGTATGCGTGTTGTTAGAAATGACAAAGACGTTGAACAACACTTTGATTCTGCAAAAAACGAAGCACTAAATGCTTTTGGTGACGACACCATGTTTTTAGAAAAATATGTTGAAAACCCTAAACATATTGAAGTCCAAATTGTAGCTGATAGACACGGAAATATCCGACATTTATTTGAACGCGATTGCTCTGTACAACGACGCCATCAAAAAGTTGTAGAAGTCGCTCCTTCCCATAACGTTTCTCAAAACGTAAAAGATGCTTTATATAAATATGCAGTTTCCATTGCATCTGAAGTTAACTACAACAATATTGGTACAGTAGAATTTTTAGTGGACGAGCAAGACAACATCTATTTTATTGAAGTCAACCCAAGAATTCAAGTAGAACACACCGTTACCGAAATGGTAACAGGAATCGATTTGGTAAAAACTCAAATATTTATTGCAGGAGGTTATAAGTTATCAGACCAACAGATAAAAATATATGATCAAGAATCCTTAGCAACCTATGGTTTTGCCTTACAGTGTAGGTTAACAACCGAAGATCCTGAGAATAATTTCACACCAGATTACGGCAATATTACAACCTACAGAAGTGCCTCAGGAATGGGCATCCGCTTAGATGCAGGAAGTATCTATCAAGGTTATAATGTAAGTCCATTTTTCGATTCTATGTTGGTTAAAGTGTCTGCTCATAGTAGAACACTGGATGGAGCGGTTAGAAAAATGGTACGTGCTTTAAAGGAATTTAGAATTAGGGGTGTAAAAACTAACATTCATTTTCTTCAAAATGTGATTCAGCATGAAACTTTTAAAGACGGAAAAGTCACTGTAAATTTCATTCAGAATACACCGACATTATTCCAAATAAAATTACCTCAAGATCGCGCTACTAAGGCCGTAAATTTCTTAGCAGAAGTTATTGTTAATGGTAATTCAGATGTTAAAAACATTGATAAAACCAAAGTGTTCAGAACTGCTAAAGTTCCAAAATATAATCGTTCTGAAGCATTTCCAAAGGGCACAAAAGATTTATTAACCGAACTTGGCCCAGAAGCCTTTTGTCAGTGGTTAAAAGAGGATAACAAAATCCATTATACAGACACCACAATGCGAGATGCACATCAATCACTTTTAGCAACACGCATGCGAAGTTATGATATGCTTAAAGTGGCAGAAAGCTTCGCAAAAAATCATCCCAACACCTTTAGTATGGAGGTTTGGGGAGGTGCTACCTTTGATGTGTGTTATCGTTTTTTACACGAAAGTCCTTGGACACGCCTACGAGAATTACGTAAAGCGGTTCCTAATATTTTGTTCCAAATGTTGTTGCGTGGTTCTAATGCCGTGGGTTATAAAGCCTATCCGGATAATTTAATTGAAAAATTTGTTGAAAAATCTTGGGAAAATGGTGTCGATATTTTTAGAATTTTCGACTCGTTAAATTGGGTTAAAGCCATGGAGCCAAGTATGAATTATGTTCGAAATAGAACCGGAGGAATTGCACAAGCTGCTATCAGTTACACAGGTGATATCCTCGACCCAAAACAGACCAAATACAACCTAAAATATTATACACAACTCGCTAAAGATTTAGAAAATGCAGGTGCACATATGGTTGCTATAAAAGATATGGCAGGCTTATTAAAACCTTATGCTGCGACAGAATTGGTTGGTGCGCTAAAAGACACCGTTAACATTCCTGTTCAATTGCACACACACGATACGTCTTCGGTACAATCGGCGACGTATTTAAAAGCTATTGAAGCAGGAGTTGATGTGGTTGATGTTGCTTTAGGTGGACTTTCAGGATTAACATCTCAGCCAAATTTTAATGCGATTATAGAAATGATGAAGGGACAAAAACGCGCTCATGATTTCGATATGAATACCTTAAATCTATTTTCTAATTATTGGGAAGATACACGCGAAATGTACTACCCTTTTGAATCTGGATTAAAAGCAGGAACAGCAGAAGTGTATCAGCACGAAATTCCTGGTGGTCAATATTCAAATTTAAGACCTCAAGCAATTGCTTTAGGTTTAGGAGATCGCTTTAATGAAGTAAAGAACATGTATGCAAAAGTCAACGCCATGTTTGGTAACTTAATAAAAGTAACACCAAGTTCTAAAGTGGTTGGAGATATGGCCATTTTTATGGTCACCAATAATTTAACACCAGAAGATGTGATGGAACGTGGAGAAACAATATCGTTTCCAGAATCGGTAATTAACTTCTTTAAAGGAGATTTAGGACAACCTGTTGGAGGGTTTCCAAAGGAACTTCAAAAAATTATATTACGAAACAAAGACGCCTATACAGATCGACCAAATTCACATTTAGAGCCTGTAGATTTCACTAAAGAATTTGCTGCCTTTAAAAAGAAATTCCAACAAGGCTTTACCAGACCTATTGAAATAGAAGACTTTTTATCGTATATGCTATATCCGAAGGTGTTTGAAAAAGCACATGAAAACTATAAAAAGTACGGCAACATTTCTCTCATCCCAACCAAAGATTTCTTTTTTGGCATGAAGCTTCAAGAGGAAACTTTTATCACTTTAGAACCTGGAAAAACCATTATTGTAAAATTACTTTCTGTTAGTATTCCAAACGATGAAGGTGTAAGAACAGTGTTCTTTAAAGTGAATGGAGAAAATCGATTTGTTGAAATTTTTGATACATCATTAAATATTTCTAAGGTCGAAAACACAAAAATAGATCCAGATGATGCCAACCAAATTGGAGCACCTTTACAAGGGTCGTTGTACAAAGTGTTAGTAAAAAAAGGTACAACCGTAAAGGAAAACGATCCGTTGTTTATAATTGAAGCTATGAAAATGGAAACAACTGTCACCGCTCACAAGTCTGGAAAAATAAAATCGGTAAGTTTATCTAAAGGTAGCATGGTAAAACAAGACGATTTGATTGTTACTTTTGAGTAAACCGTGTTAAGAACAGTATTACATTTGAACTTTATAAAATTGCAATGAAATAGAATTTATGACAACCAAATACAATACTATTGGAGTTAATTATAATCAAACGCGTAAAGCCGATCCATACTTAACGGAACAGTTATTAAAACACTTGGATCCTAATAAAAACGGAGTGTATTTAGATGTTGGTTGTGGCACAGGAAATTATTCCAGTGCGCTTGAAGAAAAGGGATATCAGTGTATTGGAATAGATCCATCTATTGAAATGTTGACAATAGCCCAGTCTAAAAACCAAAATATCGCATGGAAAATAGGCAGTGCCGAAAAAACAGATTTAGCAAAAAATAGTGTTGATGGCATTATAGCGACGTTAACTATTCATCATTGGTCTAATCTTATGAGAGCATTTTCGGAATTAGCATATATACTAAAACCGAATAGTAAAATCGTGATTTTCACGTCTACTCCACAACAAATGAAAGGCTACTGGCTAAATCATTACTTTCCAAAAATGATGGAAGCTTCAATTGCGCAAATGCCAACTTTAAAGAGTATTGAAAATGCTATGAATTTTTCAGGCATTAAAATCACAAAAACTGAAACCTATGACATTCATCCAAATTTAAAAGATCAATTCTTGTATTGTGGCAAACACAACCCTGAATTATATTTTGATGAAAGTATACGACATGGCATCTCCTCATTTAGTGGATTGGCTAATCTTGAAGACGTAGAACGTGGCTTAGCAAGCTTAAGAAAAGATATTGATAGCGGAAAAATAAATGACATTATAAACACTTATAAAACTAATTCA
The DNA here is from genome assembly GCF_015645385.1 of Winogradskyella marina. Taxonomy (GTDB): domain Bacteria; phylum Bacteroidota; class Bacteroidia; order Flavobacteriales; family Flavobacteriaceae; genus Winogradskyella; species Winogradskyella marina. Next base: position 18,825 of record NZ_JADOET010000015.1, on the reverse strand, counting down.
GGAGATTATCTTTATATCATTGGTGAAAACTAAACGTAATTTTTCTAACATATTTTTAACGTTTGCCAAGACTTAATGGCAAGGCTTTTGAAATTATAGATGTAAACAACTAAAACAAAATATAAAAATGAAATTCTTACAAAACCTACCAATTATAATATTAGCTACAGTACTATCGTCTTGTGGTTCTACAAAACAAGTAACCTCAACCTATTGGGTAAATAGCGCTAAAGTAGATTGTGATGCTGGTGCAGGACAAGCAACCTGTCTTCAAGTTACAAAAAGTGACGATTACGAAAATGCAGAATGGTCCCTTTTCTACTCCACTATAAATGGCTTTAATTTTGAACCTGGTTACTTACAGAAAATTGAGGTTACAGAAACCACTTTAGATTCTGAAAATGTTCCAGCGGATGCATCTTCAATAAAATATGATTTAATTAAAGTTTTAGAGAAAAAACAAGATCCAAAATTGGCCATTCACGATATTTGGGCAACCACACATATTAATGGCGAACAAATTGAAAGCACTAATAATGTACCAACGTTAGAAATAAACACCACTGAAATGCGTGCTTCCGGAACAAATGGTTGTAATAATTATACTGGTGAAATTAAAAATATAAACGCTTCAACAATTGAATTTGGTGCCATTGCTTCCACCCGAAAAATGTGTATGGATATGGCTATTCCAGATAGTTTTGACAAGGCATTCAATACAATTTCAACGTATAAGAAAGAAGGGTTAACTTTATCTTTTTATAATGAATCTGGTGACGAAGTGCTACGTTTTAAGAAGGTAGATTAATTAGATGTCACATTCATTTAAAATATTGGGTTATTTAGACTAAGGTTTTAATAACCCAATTTCTTTTCCATTACCTTTGCCACCATAAATTATAAAGCCTTGGAAAAGAAAAAATCACATCCCAAAATAAAATCAGAACTTCATCCTAGAAGTCAACATAGAAAACGCTATGATTTTGATGCGCTAATTAAAAGCTCACCAGAATTAGCTACTTATGTGGCACCTAATAAATATGGCGACGATTCTGTAGATTTTTTTAATCCAGCAGCTGTAAAAGCATTAAACAAAGCGTTGTTAATTCACCATTACGGATTAGAGTATTGGGATATTCCGAAGCATTATTTGTGTCCTCCAATTCCAGGAAGAGCTGATTACATTCATAATATTGCCGATCTTTTAAAAGGCGAAGGCACTACGATTCCTAAAGGAAATCAAATTAAAGGTTTAGATATTGGTGTTGGTGCTAATTGTATTTACCCCATTATTGGTCAGCATGAATACGGCTGGTCATTTATAGGAAGTGACACTGATGAAACTGCAATTATCTCGGCTAAAGATATTGAGCAAAAGAATTACAAATTAAGATCTACTTTAGAAATTAGAAAGCAAGAAAAATCGAATAACTTTTTCTACGATATTTTAAAACCTGAAGAAAAAGTAGATTTCACGATTTGTAACCCTCCGTTTCATGCGTCAGCAGAAGACGCTCAAAAAGCAAGTTTAAAAAAGCAAAAGAACTTAAAAGGCAAACGACCTAATAAAGCGCTTTTAAATTTTGGTGGTCAGCATAACGAACTCTGGACCAAAGGTGGTGAAGCCCGTTTTGTAAAAGACATGATTTACGAAAGCAAACATTTTGGCAAACAGTGTTTCTGGTTTACAAGTTTAATTTCGAAGGAAGCGACATTAAAACCAACCTATAAGATTTTAGAAAAAGTAAATGCTACAGCTGTAAAAACTATTGAAATGGGTCAAGGCCATAAAATCAGTCGATTTATTGCATGGACGTTTTTAACAGAACAAGAACAAAAGGATTGGGTATCTGAGCGTTGGTAAAACATTTAGTCACTTCGAGTGTTCCGATATTTTTATCGGAATGTATCGAGAAGCAATAGAAACAAAATGGTTCTCGATACTATTTGCTCATACTTCACAAATCACTCGAACTGACGTGATTTGTAATTTTAAAATTTTTATATTAAAATTTAAATTAACAAATATTCTACCTTTGCAACAAACAAAATCATATGTCATTTAAAGACTTACATCTTATAAAACCCATACAGAAAGCTGTTGCAGCTTCTGGTTATGTAGAACCTACTTTGGTACAACAACGTTCTATTCCACCAATTTTGGAGGGTACAGATGTTATTGTCTCAGCACAAACAGGAACAGGGAAAACAGCAGCTTTTGCTTTACCAATTTTACAACAGCTTTTTGATAAGCAAGACGCTCCCAAAAAAGGTAAAAAAATTAGAGCGTTAATTGTAAGTCCTACACGAGAATTGGCATTACAAATTCAACAGAATTTTAAAACTTATGCTGAGTTTACAAATTTAACCTCTTTAGTTGTTTTTGGTGGAGCATCAATAGAACCTCAAATTGAGGTATTAAAAAAAGGCATTGATATTTTAGTGGCCACTCCTGGTCGCTTACTCGATTTGCATAAACAAGATTACATTAACTTAGATTTTATTGAAACTTTTGTTTTAGATGAAGCCGATTTAATGCTAGATATGGGTTTTATCGATGACATAAAAAAGATTGAACGACTTTGCCCAGAAGACAAACAAACCTTATTATTCTCGGCAACAATTCCTAATAAAATTGAACACTTAGCCAATACTATTCTCAAAGATCCAGAACGTATTGATGTTACACCAACAAAATCTGTTACTAAAGACGTTAGTCAAGCGTTGTATTATGTTCCAAAACGTAACAAAATGGAATTGTGTTTGCATTTAATGCGAAATACCATTGAAGGAAATGTTCTTATTTTTAGACGTACCAAATTTGGCGTAAATAAATTGGAACAAACCTTATTAAAAAATGGATATGCTGTAAATAGTATTCATGGTGACAAAAACCAAAGCGACAGACAAACTGCGCTTAATAAATTTAAAAATGGTTACGTTAAAGTTCTGATTGCCACTGATGTTGCTGCTCGTGGTATTGACATAAATGAGTTAGACAATGTGCTAAATTTTGATATGCCAAACGTACCAGAAACCTATGTACATAGAATTGGAAGAACAGGTCGTGCTGGACATATTGGAAAAGCTTATTCTATGTGTTCTGCAGATGAAAAAAGTTATGTAAAAACCATTCAGAATGCTATAAACATTCAGATACCTGTTGAGACGGAACACCCTTATCCCTTAGACCCAAAAGCAAAACCTATTGTTCATAAAAAGAAAGGCAGCAAGTATAAGAAAGGTCGTAAAAGCGAAGCTTCTAAGAAGAAGAAAAAGCGTTGGTATTGATTTTGATTGTTAGTTGGGATTTCTAAAATAAATCATTCGAATCACTAGTATTTCCTTGATTTTTAATCCATACATTATAAGAGCGTCCTATCGTTATTCATTTTTTAATGCGCTTAATTAATGTATCTTTAGAATCTATAAACTTAACCATGTATAAAATTTTATTTATTTTCTTATTCATTGGGCAAATCGCATTTGCTCAAATTACTATTAAAGATAGCATTTCAACATATCCTGTGAGCTATGCAACAGTCTCGTTTGGAAATGGCAATGGTCTTTTTGCTGATGATGAAGGTCAGTTTGTTTTTACTAAAAAATTATATCCAGATATAGATTCGTTATTTATTTCAGCTTTAGGTTTTAAAGATTTAAATGTTGCCACTCATAATTTACCCAATCACTTATTATTGCAACCAGAAGCTTCAGAATTAGATGAAGTATTTATTGGCACTACATTAGATCGTAAATTTAAAGAAGAAGAATTAAAACCTTCTTTAGACGATGATTATTACAATTGCTGGTTACCAACTATAGAATCTGAAATTGCTGTCTATTTTCCTAAAACAACAACCAAAGATCAACAGCTTAAAGAAGTTGTTTTTCCTATTGCTTTAGAATCTAAAGATTGGGAAAAACGAAACCGTAGAAATAGTGAAAAGAAGAAATTTTCAACGTTATTTAAAGTAAAGTTTTACAGTAACAATAACGGAGTACCTGGTAACGTTTTAACCAACGAAACCATTGTGTTTAGAGCTACTGAAAAAGATGGTGATGCTTATGAATTAAATGTAGATGACCATAACATTTATATTCCAGACAATGGCTTCTTTGTGTCTCTTCAAGTTTTAGGTTATACTAATAAAGAAGGAAAATTATTGCCCAATAAAAAGTATAAAGAAATTGAATCTAGAGGTGGAAGCGTCGTAAAAATCCCAACTAACTTTAGACCTTTGTTACCATTTACTGATGACATTGCATCCAAAAACACCTTTATAAAACGCGTGTTTATTAGTGGAAATAATTGGGTGAAATTTGATAAAGGCAATCAGTTTAAATCGAGTTTATTAGACAAAAATCTTTTTAATTACGGTATTGGGTTAACTTACAAAACTTTTAAAGATGAGTGAACCAACTGGGCTATACGTCATGGCTGCCATGTATATTGTTGCCGGTGTGATGCATTTTGTAAAACCCAAAATGTATATACGTATTATGCCCAGATATTTACCTAGTCACAAAGCTTTGGTTTATTTAAGTGGCTTAGCCGAAATCTTATTAGGTATTGGTTTATGCATTCCTGCATTAAAAACCATTGCTATTTATGGCATTATTGCCATGTTAGCCGTTTTTCTGTTAGTACATTTTTATATGCTTTCTGGCAAAAAAGCAGCTGCCGGAATTCCGAAATGGATTTTAATCTTACGAATACCGCTTCAATTTGGATTAATGTATTGGGCTTGGATGTATGTCTAAAAATTACTCCACTTCAAAATCAAAATACGTCTTAGGAAAAGGTTCCCAACGTAATGTAAAATGCCACCACTCTTTAGAGTAATTTCTAAAATTATGCTTTAACATAACAGTTTGTAATAACTGACGGTTTTGTTTTTGCTCGTCGGTTAAATCATCATGAGCAATCCAAGATGCTTTTCCGAAGAAATCATAAGGACTTCCCATGTCTAAAGGTTCACCTGTTTCGCCATTTGTAATGGTTAAGTCTACTGTACTTCCTCTACTGTGACCAGATCGCGATGCAATATAACCTGCTTTAAATAGGTTTTTCTTTTCAACTTCTGGATAAAATAAAGATTTATTAACCGTATCATTCAACTCACGAGCCCATTCTATAAAATGATTTACAGCACGTTGTGGGCGGTAACCATCATACACTTTAAGACAAAGGTTTTGTTGTTGTAATTCTTCTTGAACTAGTTTTAGTTTCTCAGCAGTCCCTTTTGTAACGATTAAACGATTGGCTTTATAACCGTTAATGGTGTCTCCAACAAAATTATTTTCAGAAAAATAACGTAATTCTACATCTAAATCTGGAATCACAGATTTAGCATAAACAAAACCTTCTGGCAATGTTTGCTGTTGTTGAAACCCTAACGTTAGAAGGATTAAACTTCCTATGTATAGTAGTGCTTTGTAATTCATAATAAAGTACTAAATTAATAAAAAAAAGAGTATAAATTTAGAATTGCGAAACATCATTCTCAGCTTTAGATGTTCACAATAGATACTTACATTTTATGAAGACAAAAAGAGAGCAAAACATAATAATTAAACCCAAATCGACGTTTAACACAAAACATATTGGATGTTATAAAAACAAAAAACCGAGATCCCTCAATCTCGGTTTTCGTTTATTTGCTTTTCTATGTTGGTAGATTCAGGGTCTCTAAGCCAACTCAACATAAGGCAAATATTAATTAATTAATCCATTGAACTAAAAACTAAATTTCAGTACGAGTCAAATATATAATTCATTTTGAATTGCAACGCTTAAAAACACATTTAATCGATGAAATGCACTTTATTTTAACATTTAACGACAAAATTATGTATTTTACCGATGAAATACACATTTGTAAATGTGTATATTTCCGTAATTAACACTAAAAATTGGTATAAATTTTGAAACAACTAGTGCATTCAGCTCAATATGAATTAACTTTATACGTCTTAAAATATTTAAATATGAAATTCTTTTTAATTCTCGCTTTATCATTAGTTAGCAGTCTTGGACTTAGCCAAGAAAAAACATATACCGAAGAAGATATATCTATTTCTAAATGGATAGATGGCACATTGCTTGCACCTCAAGACAATGACCAACCTAATTTAGCCATTATTATAGCAGGCTCTGGTCCAACAAATAGAAATGGTAATCAAAATTTCCTGAAAAATAATTCCTTAAAAAAGTTAGCAGAAGGACTTACACACAATGGTATTGCTACCTTTAGGTTTGACAAACGAATAGTAAAACAAATTCATCAAAACAACGTAGATAAAGATATTATGTTCGATGATTTTGTGAGTGATGCCTCAGATGTATTAGATTACTTTAAAGTAAAAGGCACTTATAATAAGATATATATTATTGGGCACAGTCAAGGCAGTTTAGTCGGAATGCTCTCCGCAAAAGACAAGGCAGACGGTTTTATTTCGCTCGCTGGAGCTGGTAATAACATAGGAGATGTTATTATAGAACAAGTGGCTAAAACGGCACCAATGTTTAATGAAGAAACCAAACGTGTTGTTAATAGTCTAAAAGAAGGTAAAACTACAACTGATTTCCCAGTTGCCTTAGCATCCATGTTTAATGCCGATTTGCAACCATTTATGATCAATTGGATGTCTCATAATCCCTCTGAAATTATAAAAGAATTAAACATGCCAATTCTTATTATTAATGGCACAAAAGACCTTCAAGTTTCAGTTAGTGAAGCTGAAGTACTAAAAGACGCTAATAAAACAGCGGAATTACTACTTATAGAAAATATGAATCACGTCCTTTTTGAAATTGAAGGTGATGATTTAGAAAATTCAAAATCATATAACGAATCGTTTAGATCTATTTCACCAGAACTTATAACAGGAATAACGAAGTTTATAGCGTCTTAACCCATTCTTTAAAATTCATCAAATAAAAAAGCATCTCGCCTAAAATGTATAGGAATGAGATGCTTTTTTCACTTAACTAACTAAACACTAATGAAAAGCATCCCAACCACGAGATGCTTTTTCTAACTAACCAACCAATGTAATGTTACGACTTTGTAGTTCTGTTACTAGAATGTAACAGTTGTAATAATCATTACAATTAATATTAAGCAAACCCTGTGCCAAACTTTGTTTTTTTTATTTCTTTTATTAATACTGTAACAAAAAATTCTATTTGCATACTAATAAATTAAATCACATCTTTATGATATCATTTTAATATCATATTGATTTGAAACGATAATTAACCAATTAAATTTTTTAAATCATGAAAGAAGAGAAAATCATCGTCCCAGCAAATGGCTATCTAATGCTATTTTTATTTTTAATATTGTTCTTTGGCAGTATTGCATTAATTCCAATTACAGAAACAGGTTGGTCAATATTTGGTATTGTAGCAGCATTAATTTTAGCCTTTGGGTTTTTAATGGTACAACCTAATGGCTCAAGAGTTTTACTATTATTTGGTAAATATGTTGGAACCGTTAAAAAGAATGGCTTTTACTGGGTGAATCCGTTTTACACTAAACGAAAAATCTCACTAAGAGCAAGCAATTTTGATAGCGAACGCTTAAAAGTGAATGATAAATTAGGAAACCCAATTATGATCAGTACCATCTTAGTTTGGCGTGTTCATAACACCTACAAAGCCGCATTTGATGTCGATAATTATGAAAATTTTGTACGTGTACAAACCGATGCCGCTGTTCGTAAATTAGCGAGTATGTATCCTTATGATAATTTTGCAGATGAAGGTGTTGACGAAGATATTACCTTACGTTCTAGTGTTAATGAAGTTAGTAATGCGTTAGAAAAAGAAATAGACGAACGCTTAACCATTGCTGGTATTGAAGTTTTAGAAGCAAGAATTGGCTACCTAGCTTATGCCAATGAAATAGCAAATGCCATGTTAAAACGCCAACAAGCTACAGCGATTGTTGCTGCTAGACATAAAATTGTTGAAGGCGCTGTGAGTATGGTAGAAATGGCAATTGACGAACTTAATAAAAAGCAAGTGGTAGAATTAGATGAAGAGCGCAAAGCTGCTATGGTGAGTAATCTCATGGTCGTACTTTGTGGAGATAAAGATGCCTCTCCAGTTTTAAACACCGGAACTTTAAACCATTAAAACATGAAAGAATACAAAGTAGTTATCCCAAAATTAGGTTTTAGAAACCGCGTTCAAAATTTTGAAGATTTCCTGAATCAACACGCACGTGAAGGTTGGGTTGTAAATCAAATTGCGGTGAATTGGGCAACTGTAGTTTTTGAACGCGACAAGAACAGATAATGAAAATATTTAAAGAAGAACAACGCTTTACTCAGCTATGGTTAATTGTACTGATACTTGTAAGTTTATTGGTACCTGTTGGTGTGATCTTACAATCTTACTTTGAAGATCCAAGCAGCTATACTAATTTAGAATTAACTTCAAGCATTGGTTTTATAATTTTAGCGGCAGGAATTATATTTTTGTTCAAATTAGAAACACGAATTGATGAAAAAGGAATTCATTATAAGTTCTTTCCTTTCCATTGGAGTTTTAAAGTGGTAACATGGAACGACATAGAAAAAGCTTATGTTAGAACTTATTCTCCTATATCAGAATATGGTGGTTGGGGCATAAAAGGAGGTATACTTTGGAATACATCTAAAGGTAAAGCTATAAACGTTTCTGGTGATATAGGAATTCAACTCGAATTAAAAAATGGTAAAAAACTTTTAATTGGTACACAAAAACGAAACGAAGCAGAACGCATATTAACCACCTATAAAACAAAATTTAATTAAGTAAACTATAATGTCTAAAAAGAAAGCTTTTGCACTACGAATGAATGAAGATATGCTGAAAGCCATTGAAAAATGGGCTTCAGATGAATTTCGTAGCACTAATGGTCAGATAGAATGGATGTTAATGCAGTATCTCAAAGAACATAATAGGCAACCCAAGAAAAAAGATAATTCTAAAGACAAAAAGTGATCGGAAACGGTCACTTTTTTAGTTTTAATTTTTTGTATTTTGCAAGTCCTAAATAAACTATACTATGGATAATACTCCGATTTTTACTGATGATACTATTGTATTTGGACTCTTAATGCTAGCCTTAGGTTTTGTCTTTGTAACAGAATCTATAAAAACAGGATTTTGGTCAAAGTTCTATAAAATAGTACCTGGATTATTTATGGCTTATATGGTTCCTGCGGTTTTAACAACCACTGGATTAATTTCACCAGAATGGACAACCGTTTCAGAAACTGGTGTTATAACGGAACATAGCACAAATCTATATTATGTTGCCAGTAGGTATTTATTGCCTGCCGCTTTAGTTTTAATGACATTGAGTATTGACTTAAAAGCAGTCTTTAATTTAGGTTGGAAAGCTTTGGTTATGTTTTTCACAGGGACTATTGGAATTATAATCGGGGGACCTATTGCTATTTTATTAATAGCTAGTGTTTCGCCAGAAACTGTTGGAGGTGTTGGTCCAGATGCAGTATGGAGAGGACTTTCTACTTTAGCAGGGAGTTGGATTGGTGGAGGCGCTAACCAAACAGCTATGTTAGAGATTTATGGATACAACCAAGCTAAATATGGTGGGATGGTCTTTGTAGATATTGTGGTTGCCAATATTTGGATGGCTATCATACTTGTTGGTATCGGAAAAAGAAATCGAATTAATAAATGGTTAAAAGCAGATACGTCTTCAATTGAAGAACTAAAAGAGAAAGTGTCTTCTTTTTCAGAAAAAGTAAAGCGAAATCCATCTTTAACCGACATAATGATTATTGCTGCTATTGCTTTCGGAACCGTTAGTGTTGCGCATTTAAGCGCTAATTATTTAGCACCTCTTTTTGCAGATATGGTAGCAGGAATAGACTCTCCTACAACACGAAATATATTTACCTTTTTAGGTTCAAAATTCTTTTGGATGATAAGTATCGCTACTATAATTGCTGTTCTTTTATCAAATACAAAAGCAAAAAATTATGAAGGAGCTGGTGCAAGTAAATTTGGTAGTGTTTTTATATACATCCTTGTAGCTAGTATTGGTATGAAAATGGATTTAACCATGATTTTCGATAATTTAGGCCTTATTGCAATTGGCGTTATTTGGATGTCTATTCATGCATTATTATTAATTCTAATTGCTAAACTTATCAAAGCTCCGTATTTCTTTTTAGCTGTAGGAAGCCAAGCTAACGTTGGTGGCGCAGCCTCTGCTCCTATTGTTGCCTCAGCTTTCCATCCGTCTTTAGCTACAGTTGGAGTTTTACTTGCTGTATTTGGCTATGCTGTAGGAACCATTGCGGCTATTGGCTGTACAATATTAATGGAATTAGCAGCTGTAAGTTAGCTTTAACTCTTCATATGGTTTTCTATCACCAAAAAATAAAATGTCAAGATCAGTTCGATATTAAAACTATTATAAGATATTTGCGCACCTAATTATTTAGCAAAACATGACAAAATTATATAAAACACTAAGCCTCTTAGCTGTAGTAGCATTAGCCGTTTCTTGTAGCAAAAATAACAACGCTAACTTTACCCTAAAGGGCCATATTAAAGACTTAAAAAAAGGAGTTGTTTATCTTCAAAAAGATGGAGATTCAAGCATTGTAGACTTAGACTCAATGGTTATTACAGGACAACCAGAATTCACCTTACACACCAATTTAAATGAACCACTTCTACTCTATTTAAAACTTTTTAAAAATGATGGAGAAGAGCATTACATTCCATTCTTTGCGGATAAAGGTGTTACGGAAATTACCACAACCTTAAAGACGTTTAATTATGATTCTGAAATTAAAGGCTCTAAACAGCAAGCCCTTTTAGAAGAATATTTAGATGTTTTGTCTAAATACAATGATAAAAATTTAGATATTATAGAAGAAAAATTTTATGCGCATGAGCAGAAAGATAGTATTAAATTAGATTCGTTGAACAAAGTAGCAGACCAAATTATGAAGCGTAAATATGCTTATACCATACAGTATGCTATAAATAATAGGGATAGTGAAATAGCACCTTATTTAGCACTTTACGAAGTACAAAACGCTAATCCGATTTATATCGATTCTATTTATAACAATCTAACCAATGAGGTTAAAAATTCGTTTTACGGTAAAAAATTGAATGAATTTATTTCGAATAGAAATTCTGATAATTAGCATAGTAAAACAAACGCCTGCGGAATTTAATTTTGCATGCTAGACTTTAAAACAAAAAGAGACTCACTAAAAAGTTAACTATATTGTCATTTTGAGCGCAGTCGAAAAATCTAATATACTAGATTTAAAGACATTTCGACTGCGCTCAATGTGACAAAAAGTAATTTTTGAACTTTATAGACAGCCTCTTTTTTTTAGAGCCGATGGAGGGACTTACTTCGACTGCGCTCAGCATAAACTTCTCGCCCTATGTAATTTTATCAAATAAAAAAACTCTAACTACTTTATGATAGTTAGAGTTTCAATTAAGAGCCGATGGAGGGACTCGAACCCACGACCTGCTGATTACAAATCAGCTGCTCTAGCCAGCTGAGCTACATCGGCAAAAACATTAGCTCACCTATTTTTGGTAAGCTGGCGCAAATTTAAAATAGATTTTCAAATTTGCAAATCAATTTATTTTAATTTGTTGATTTTTTCGATAAGATCTCTTCCTTTAGTTTCAAGATCATTGTTAATCGCTTTAAAGTGTGCTTTCTTATTTTCAACACTTCTATCGTTAACACGTGCAATTAACGAATCAAACGTTCCTATAGCTTCATCTATAATAGCTTCGCTTTCTTTTGTAGCTTTTTCTGTATTTGTTAATTCCCAAACGTAAACCGCTTCAATAATATCTCCTAAAACGTAGTTGATATCTTTTTTTAAATCTCTTTTATTCGACATGATAATTATTTTTAATAATAACCGCAAAAATACTAAATCCTTTTAGTTATTCGATTGGCAATTTTACTTTTTATCTAAAGTTTTAAACGTACACTTCTAGAAGTTTTCCGTAACTAGATTTTAATTTAAAATTTCTAATTTTTGCCGGAATCAAAATTGTTTCACCTTTAGAAATTCGCTCACTTGAGCCCGCAACAGAAACTTCAACGTCTCCATCTACACACATGTAAATCATAAAAGAATCGTGCGTGTTTTCTATATCTAAATCAGACGTTAACTCCATAAAATTTGTTGTAAAGAACGGGCAACTTACCATATCATTAGAGACATTCTTTTCTTTTTGATAGTCGACTCTAAAATCATTTTCCATTTCAAAATCAAAAGCATCTATGGCAATATCGTTATGTAACTCACGTCCATTTCCCTCATCATCAACGCGGTCCCAATCGTAAACACGATACGTCACATCACTAGTTTGTTGAATCTCTGCTAATAAAACACCTGCGCCAATAGCGTGAACTCTTCCTGCTTCAATAAAATAGGTATCCCCTTCTTTTACCGTATCAAAATTTAAGATTTCAGTAAGTGTATTATTTTCTAAATGCTCCAAATAAGTCGCTTTATCAACCTCACCTTTAAAACCTACAATGAGATTTGCATTTTTATCAGCTTGCATCACATACCACATCTCAGTTTTACCAAATGAATTGTGTCGTTTTTTTGCCAACTCATCATTAGGATGTAACTGAATACTCAAATCTTCTTTAGCATCAATAAATTTTATAAGCAATGGAAATTCATTACCAAACCGATCCCAGTTTTTTTCACCTAAAAAAGCAGATTTGTAATTATTTACTAAATCCTGAAGTGATTCTCCTTTTAATTCCCCGTTTGAAACAACAGATATATCATTTGGAACGGTACTTATCTCCCAACTTTCTCCTAAGTTTTTAGAATTAGAGTTTTTAGAATTAGAGTTTTTATTAAAGTGTTGATTTAACTTTTCTCCGCCCCAAATTTTGTCTTTTAGAATAGGTTGAAATTTTAAAGGATATAGCATGTTTTTATCTTAATTTCCAGAATAGGTTACAAAATTACGAGGTGTTTCGTATAGAGTAATTTCCAATTGAAACTTCGGGTTCAGTTTTGGTTTAATCTTATTGTAAATGACTACAGCAATATTTTCTGCAGTAGGATTTAAATCTTTAAATTCAGGAACTTCAACATTTAGGTTCTTATGATCAAAAGCATCCTCGACTTCAGTTTTAATTATATCTTTCAAAATTTTCACATCAATAACATAACCTGTTTCAGGGTCAATCTCACCTGTAACACTTGCTATTAATTCATAATTATGACCATGAAAATTAGGATTGTTACATAGACCAAAAACGGCTTCATTCTTTTCAAAACTCCAGTCCTTTCTATAAAGCCTGTGCGCTGCATTAAAATGTGCTTTTCTATGTACTGTAACTTTCATTATTGATTATTCACATTTATGAATTCATAAAATTTTTCAAAAATAATTTTGAACCAAGCGGTATAAATCTGAGGATTTTCTGCAATATCTGTTTTTACAGCTTCTAATGACATCCACTTCCAACTTGCTACTTCGTCTGGATTAATATTAGGTGCAGCATTGTAATACCCAACCATAATATGATCGTACTCATGCTCTGTTAATCCATTATCAAAAGGTGCTTTATAAACAAACGAGGTCTTTTCTTCTAAGTCTGTAACAAAGCCCATTTCTTCTTGTAAGCGTCGCTTACCAGCTTCTAAATTGCTTTCACCATCGCGTTGATGACTACAACAAGTATTCGTCCACAAACCAGGAGTATGATACTTGTGCAAAGCCCGTTGCTGAAGCATTAGTTCATTCTTATCATTAAACACAAATACGGAAAATGCACGATGCAAAAGTGCCTTTTCATGCGCTTCCATTTTTGGCATTAACCCAATTTTATTATCATTTTCATCGACTAAGATGACTTGCTCTTCTCTCATGCCGTAAAAATACCAAGTAAAACTTTAAAAATACATTAATGTTTTCATAAAAGGTATAGACAAAACTAAAAACACCTTGCATATACAGAAATAAACAAGGTGTTTCTTATCGGAAAACTATTCAATAATTATTCTTTAATAATAAACATTGACCTACGGTTTAATTGATGTTGCTCTTCACTACAGTCTGCACCATTAGAACATTCATTTATTAATTGAGATTCACCATAACCCTTTGCCGTTAATCTATTTTTAGCAATCCCTTTATCTAACAACCATTGTAATGTAGATTTAGCTCTACGTTGTGATAATTTTAAATTATATGAATCTCTACCTCTAGAATCTGTATGCGATTCTATATTAATTTTTAATTCTGGGTATTTGTTTAATGCCGCCAAAATTTTAGCCAATTCGATTTCTGCATCTAACCTAATATTAGATTGATCATAATCAAAATAAATAGGCTGTAAAGTCAATTTACAACCTAAATCATTAGGAGGACAAGGATCAGCAACTTTAAGGAGTAATGGCATATTTAGTACAATCGGCATTTCAATTACTCTAGGGTTCTTTGGTGTTTCAAAGATTTCCTCCTTAGGATTATAACCTTCTTTTATTGCTCTTATAACATATTGTTCATTACAATCTAAAGTAAAAGTAAACAGACCATCATCACCTGTTATAAGTCTTTGAATTTCATTATTACTACTATCTAATAGCTTTACTTCCGCATTGGGAATTATTTCACCGGTATCTTCATCTTTCACTGGTCCTTGAATTGTAATTTCGCAACGCTCCCATATTTGATAAATATCATCACCTTTACTACCTTCTTCACCATCTCTGTTTGAGGTAAAGTACCCTATTCGACCTTCTTTAATTATAAAACTAAAATCGTCCTTTACACTATTAATAGGCTCTCCAAACGTCGCTATCTCTCCATGGCTGTTTTCGATTAATTTAGTCACAAAAATATCTAATCCGCCAAGTCCTAAATGACCATCACTAGAAAAGTATAGGTTATCTTCAGTACTTACAAAAGGAAATGTTTCTCTTGCTACCGTATTAATCACATTACCCATATTAACTGGTTTTGAGTAGCTTTCTTCTCCTAAAATATCCACATACCAAATATCAGACATCCCAACAGTCCCTGGCATATCGGAAGCAAAATAAAGCCTATCTTCATTAGCACTTAAAGCAGGATGACCCACGGAATAATTATCACTATTAAAAGGAAGCTCTTTGATATTTCCCCATGTATCACCAGATTTTGTAGCCTTGTATATTTTAAGCCTAATCACAAAATCCTTATCTCTTTTTTTCTTTCCATCCAAGAAATTATTTCTTGTAAAATACATGGTATTACCATCGTTTGAAAACACAGCTGTTGACTCATGGTATTTAGTATTAACATCACCTTTAATAAGTTCAGCTTCCTTTAAGTTCATCTCGTCATCTACAGCAACCTGATATAGGTCTAAAAAGGGTTGTTTATCCCAGCCTGCAAGATCTACAGATTTATCTTCAAACTCATTTTCAGAATTATCGCTTGAAGCAAAAACAATTTTATTACCGTAAAATGCTGGGCCAAAATCTGAAAACTCAGTATTTACCGATATTTTATCTATTTCAAATAATTTATCACTCACTCCCTTTTCAAAAAGCGTATCCGCAACATTTTTATAGGAATCTATAGTTAATGCCGTTCCGCCATTTTCTTTATAAATCTTCATTAACCTTTCAGCCCCATTGGGTTCACCTGAACTTTTTAAACATTGTGCCGCCCTAAAATAATCAGTAACGACTAAATCATTAGGAAACTCATTTATTAGTTTGTAATACCATTTGGATGCTCCTTCATATTCGCTATTAAAGTAGTAAGTCTCACTTAATTTTCTGTAAATTTCGGCAGATCGGTATCCACTTTCTACAACGCTTAAATAAATTTCTCGCGCATCGATAAAGTGGTATTTATCGTATTTACTATTCGCTTTTTCTATTTTTCCTGTTTGAGCAAAAGACGTAGCAAAGAAAATGATTGATAAAAAACATAATATTCTTTTATATATAAGTGTATTCATAATCGTTTTAGTTTAGAAAAATCTTGGAGTTAGTATACGTTCAGTATTTTTAAAAACATCGAACTTAAAAAATACCTCATAAGAACCATGACTATACGTTTCGATATCAGTTGTTTGATAATCATACCCCATCCCAATAAATATTCTGTTGGAAATTTGGAATCCTGCCATCGCAGTAACTGCCGCATCAAAGCGATATGCTGCACCTAATGTAAGTTTATCATGAATTAAGAAATTCGCCGAGAGATCCACTTGAAGCGGTGACCCCTTAACTAACTTAGCCATTGTTGCTGGTTTAAATTTTAAGTTCTCGTTAAGCTCAAATACATATCCAGCAATTAAAAAATAATGTAAACGCTCTACCGCAATTGCATCGCTATTTATATTATTCACATTATCTGAATTATAGTGTTTTGAATTAAGAAAGTTAGGCACGGATAATCCTACATACATTTTATCTGTATTATAATATATTCCCGCTCCTATTTGAGGATAGAGTTTATTATTTATGTTTTCATCAAATTGCGCATCATTAGTATCATAAATATTGAGTTTGGTATAATCTACATCTAAGAAATTCACTCCCGCTTTTAAGCCAAATGATAATCTTGAAACTTCAGAAAACTCTAATGAATAGGAATAATCAGCAACTATATTAGTTTCTATAGCGGGACCAATTTGATCATTCACTATAGACAGCCCTAATCCCATTTTTTTAAGCTCACCGATTGGTGAACTAACTGAAATTGTTCCTGTTTTTGGGGCTCCTTCAAATCCTACCCATTGAGATCTATATAGCAAACCAAAGTTAAGTACATCTTTTGACCCTATATATCCAGGGTTTATAACTTGAGTGTTATACATATATTGAGTGTACTGTGCGTCTTGTTGAGCAAAGCTCAAATTCACACTAATAAACACTAGCAGTAATAAAAAATAATATTTCATAAGATTTTAGGGTTTAGTTATTTTTTATATATAAATATCCTTCATTTGTTAAGGTTTTACCTCCAACAAATCTTCGTAGTATGTAAAAATAAGTTCCTGTAGGTAGTTTCTCATCTTTATTTATAGTACTCCGACCTTCGGAAATCCCTCTAAATTCGTTACCATTGATTCCATAACTATCCATGTCATAGATTAGAATTCCCCAACGATTATATATTTTCAAATTGTTATCTGGATAGTCCTCTATACCAACAATTCTAAAGAAGTCATTCTCACCATTGCCATCTGGAGTAATTCCATTAAATATTTCGAACTCAGCACCCAATACTTGAGGTAAGATTACAACTGTTGGATCATCTGGTTCATTATCATTGTTTAAGTCTATATTATCCAAATTATTAGGATCATCGGATGTATCTGTATAGATTATTCCATTTTCATTTTCACCTTCAACCACCGCCTGATTGATAACTTCTCCATTCGCCACATCGTCCTCTGTTAACGTATAGGTTGCAATAAAAGTAAAATCGTCTATGTCATTAGGTCCTAATTCAATAATTGGTCCTCCTTCAATTTGTACACCTGGTAATGGATCGTCTATACTAATATTATATAAAGTTGTTACACCTGTATTATAAACAGTAAACCAATACGATAAAGTCTCTCCTGCTTCTGCAACACCATTTCCATTTTCATCATTAAACTCACCAACTTTTTCAAGAGATATAGAACCGGAATTACATAGTTGCATTATTGTAGTATCATCTTCTAGAACACTATCATCATCTGATAGATCTGTTAAAATAGAACCATCTAGACTACTTTCTCCGGAAAGGACAGCTTGGTTACTCACCATGCCTGCATCAATATCTGCTTGGGTGAGTGTATATTCACCAGCATAGATCCAAGTTTCGTTAACATCTAACTCCTCATCCTCATTGTCGTCTCCTGAAACTAAACTTAAAACTCCACCAAGCATATCATCTATCAATTCGATATTGCGAACACTTACATTACCTTCATTTGTAACAGTAAATGAATATGTAATGGTTTCTCCCACATTACTACAGTCATCACTATTTTCATCATTAAAGATTGCGGTCTTTATCACTGCTATACTTGCTTCTAATGGTAATTCCGTATCTGTTATATCATCTTCGAACACCGTATCATCATCTGATAAATCTTCTAAGGTTGATCCATCTGAACTGCTTGTTCCGGTAACGAGGGCTTGGTTACTAACCATACCTGCATCAATATCGGCTTGTGTAATAGTATAACTTGCTGCGTACAACCATACTTCATCGACATCTAAGATGTTATCTCCATTGTCGTCTCCTGATGCTAGTGTAAGTTCACCACCTAACATATCATCTGTAAGCACCACATATGTTATAGTGGTTTGTCCTTGATTGGTCACTGTGAAATTGTAGGTAATGGTTTCTCCTAGGTTGGCATAGCCATCACTGTTTTCATCATAAAAAACTCCTGTTTTTATCACTGCGATTCCGGCTTCTAATGGCAATTCCGTATCTGTTATATCATCTTCGAACACGGTATCATCATCTGATAAATCTTCTAAGGTTGATCCATCTGTACTGCTTGTTCCGGTAACGAGGGCTTGGTTACTTACCATGCCTGTATCGATATCAGCTTGTGTTATTGTATAACTTGCTGCATACAACCAAACTTCATCGACATCTAAGATGTTATCTCCATTGTCGTCTCCTGATGCTAGTGTAAGTTCACCACCTAACATATCATCTGTAAGCACCACATCTGTTATGGTCGCTTGTCCTTGATTGGTCACTGTGAAATTGTAGGTAATGGTTTCTCCTATGTTGGCATAGCCATCACTGTTTTCATCATT
>NZ_JADOET010000014.1 GCF_015645385.1 Winogradskyella marina | reverse complement strand
TTTTTTTTTATGGATTTTACGTTTTCCAAAAAAAATGATATAACAGTTCTATTTCAAAATAGTATTTATACGTCCAATCCAAAAGTCTTTCTTAAAACCTCAATATTTGGGTTTTTTTCTCTTAACTTTTCGTATTTCTCTAAAGGTGTGAAAGCATATTTTTTTGCGACTTCCTCATTAACTGTAATATCTAATTTAAGATCGTAATTAAGTAATTTCTTCTTTAAAAACGTCATTAATGGAAATTCAGCACGTTCTAATTCTATTTTATTCGTATTATTAGAATAGGTTAAATAAATGGTGGTGCCTTCTAATTTTGGCATATCCATTTGTAAAATAGAAGCCATAATTTTTTCACCTTTCTGATCCATTTTTTTTGTGTAGGCTTTCCAAGCTTCCGTTAAAGCTTCTTGGCTAACGGGTTCTTTAGGTAAATTTTCCTCATCAATAACGACGTCCATTTGCCGTAATTGGTGCTCTTTCTTTTCTCTAATACTTTTTAGAGATAAACCAGAAGTTGACTTTTTGGGCTTGTTTATAGATATTTTCGGAATAGATACAGGTTCCTCTACAGTGCTAACCGTTTCTTTTGGTGTGGCCACTTTTTTAGCAACGACAGGTTTTTCTGATGATTTTACGCCTTCAGACTTCGGTTTGTTTACAGGAATTGGTGTAATGCCTCGCGCTTTAAAATACGATGGCGGAATTATGAAGTGCTTAAGATTTTTTTTTTCTCCATCAAAAGTGATAGAGGCAAGTTGCATAAGTGTTAATTCAACTAATAGTCGTTGATTTTTACTAGTCTTATATTTGAGATCGCAGTCATTGGCTAACCGAATGCCTTCCATGAGAAAACTATGAGTTGTTTTCTTTGATTGTTCCATATATTTAAGACTGGTGTCTTCACCAACTTCTAATAATGGAATGGTTGCTGGATTCTTACACACCATTAAATCTCTAAAGTGAGAAGCTAAACCTGCAATATAATGATGTGCATCAAAACCTTTAGAAATAATAGTATTGAATTGTATGAGTAAATCCGGAATTTTATTTTCTAAAATTAAATCGGTACTTGTAAAATACGTTTCGTAATCGAGAACATTAAGATTCTCAGTAACGGCTTGTCTTGTTAGGTTTTTACCCGAAAAACTAACCACACGATCAAAAATTGAAAGTGCATCTCGCATCGCTCCGTCTGCTTTTTGAGCAATGATATGAAGCGCATCATCCTCAGCAGTTATTCCTTGCTCTTCTGCTATATATTTTAAATAAGCTTTAGCGTCTGAAACAGTAATTCGTTTAAAATCAAAAATCTGGCAACGCGATAATATCGTTGGAATGATTTTATGTTTCTCAGTGGTTGCTAAAATAAAAATGCAGTGTTTTGGCGGCTCTTCTAAAGTTTTCAAAAATGCATTAAAAGCTGCCTGAGATAACATGTGAACCTCATCAATAATATACACTTTGTATTTACCAACTTGTGGTGGAATACGTACTTGGTCTGTTAGCTCTCTTATTTGATCGACACCATTATTAGAAGCGGCATCTAATTCAAAAATATTAA
The DNA here is from genome assembly GCF_015645385.1 of Winogradskyella marina. Taxonomy (GTDB): domain Bacteria; phylum Bacteroidota; class Bacteroidia; order Flavobacteriales; family Flavobacteriaceae; genus Winogradskyella; species Winogradskyella marina. The sequence continues at coordinate 89,539 of NZ_JADOET010000014.1, read as the reverse complement.
ACGCAAAATCTTCGTCTTCACTGGTGTTTTCATCACTATTAATCATTTTAGCCAAAATACGTGCACATGTTGTTTTACCAACACCACGTGGTCCTGTAAATAATAAAGCTTGCGCTAAGTGATTGTTTTCAATAGCATTAAGTAAAGTGTTTGTAATAGCTTGCTGCCCCACAACATCCTTAAAGGTCTGTGGTCTGTATTTACGAGCCGATACTACAAAATGTTCCATTGAAAAATTACTGAATTACAAATTTAAGAATAACCTATAAATACACGATTGTTAGTACTAAAATTTAAGATGAGTTATTAACAATTTATGTACTTTTGCACCGAGTAAATCGCCTTATCGATTCTAAATTTATTTAGGGTAGGAAAGTCCGAACACCATAGTGCAATCATAGTGGTTAACAGCCATCCATCGTAAGGTGAGGAAAAGTGCAACAGAAAGTATGTACAGGTTATGCTGTAGTGAAACCAGGTAAACTCTATGTGGTGCAATGTCATGTATACTAACGCTTGAGCGTACACGCGCGATTGTTAGAGGGTAGGCAGCTAAAGTTTGCTGGTAACAGTAAACGTAGATAAATGATAAGGTAGTTTTGTTCTTGTGCAGAAGAGATTCTGAAACGGGTACAGAATGAACAGAATTCGGCTTATAGATTTGCTTAAACAAACAAGCTTCATGGTTATACATGAAGCTTTGTTTTTTATTATGAGGTTAGTTGTAACGATTTAATCAAAAAAACTAAACATATTACCACCATAACTTTTAGAATGCGAATAATGTTCTAGCTGGCTCAAATCTGTGTGTTTAGAATGTTCTACAATGAGCAAACCTTCATCTTCAAGTAAGTCATTTTGAAACACCAATTCAGGGATTTTTGAAAACGCTTCCAATTCAAAATCGTAAGGTGGATCGGCAAAAATAATGGTGTGCTTCTGTTTCGATTTTTCTAAAAATTTAAAAACATCACTTTTAATGGTACTAATAGGCATTTCAAAAGCTTCAGATGTTTCGTTTATAAACTTTATACAACCGTAATTATCATCTACAGCTGTAATTTGTTCTGTGCCTCGCGAAGCAAATTCATAGCTTATATTTCCTGTTCCCGAAAACAAATCTAACACCGAGATATCATCAAAATAATACTGGTTATTTAAGATGTTAAACAACGCTTCCTTTGCCATATCTGTTGTTGGTCTAACAGGTAATTTTTTAGGTGCTGTGATTCGTCTGCCTTTAAACAGTCCGGAAATTATACGCATTAAAAGGAATTTAAAATTAAAAAATGATGATGCAAATAGCGATTATCTATACCTGTAGCAATTGAAAACTCGTACTGCTTTTCAATAAAGTTAACATGTCTTATGTATGTATAAAGAATAACATAAAGCTCATCACCTAAATTGATGTGTCCGCTCAGTTTAACAAGCGTCGTTTCTGTATCTAACTTTAACTGTTCAAAAACGAATAAAATATAATAGATAAAATCTTCTTTACTGTGGTATTCAAAATTATTGAATAGTTGAAGCTTGTTTTCTTTAGTCACTACAACTTCAACCGTATTTTTATTAATATTGATAAAAACGATAGGTTCATCAACGGTTTCTAAATGTTGTAAATGTGAATTTATAAGAACACTAGAGGCATGTTTGTAAACAAATTCACCAAAAGTTTCAAAAATATAATTATTAATGTTTACATAAGGGACATAAACATTGACGCTATTATTGGCAGAAATAGTATCTTCTGTAATAAAATCGTTTCGAAGTATTTTAGAATTAAACTTTAAATAGTCGGCTTTATGCTCAGCATTATAAAGTTCTTCAGGCACTAGAGTGGCCAATTCATTTTGATGAATTACTAAAACGGCATTAAAGTCTTCTGAAAAAACAGTATTACTACTCAGTTCTGCTTTTAGGTGATTGAGAATTTCTGTAGGTGTTGACTTTTGATCAAACGGAACAGTTTTGAGAAACTCAATGGTGTTTTCGGTTTTATTTAGAATACAAAAAGAAAGCCCATTCAAATTAATTTGAATGGACAGTTCTTTAATATCATTTATTTTCAAACTATTCTTTATTTGTGTAGCTTTTTGGCCAGTTTCCTTTGGTGAAAACTTCAGTCATAGATCCAACTTTTAACGTAGGTCCATTAACACCATCTACAGACACTACTTGTTTTTCTTTTTCAATTAGGTAAGGCTCTTCACCATCTAAGACAACAGACTTTTCTACACTTGCTTCAAATACAGAAAACTCGTCTAGTTTGCCAGCTTCAAGTTTAAATTTGGCACCTTCTTTACCAACACCGACATTCATCATGGTTTTGTATCGGTCGCTACCTTTAAAAATTGAATCTTTAACAGAGTAATAACTTAACGTATCAATTAATGTTATTGTTTTCATGGTTTCAACACCACCAAATAACTTTGTTCTTTCTTCATCTAATACTAAAGTATCGCGTCTTTGTGTTATTGGCACCTGACCATTTTCTACAAAGTTGATTAATTTGTCAAAACTATCTGTATAAGTTCCGTTAACATCTTTATAAGCTAGTTGTGAATCTCTAATGTCTATTAAGCGATCAATAACTACAGCAAAACGTTCTTTTTTCAATTGGTTAAATTGAATCTCTTTATAAACTGACATATAAGTCATGTACCCCAAGAAAATAATTAAGACCCACAGCAATATATTTATTACTGGTTTTATTTTTTTCGGTACAAATTTGTCAATTAACCATACGATTCCAATGGTTAATAGTATAATAACTACAATTGCTATAATTACTTTCATATTAGTTTTTATTTATTAGGTCTATCGCAAATCTACAATTTTTTTTTGTTCGTTAAAACTATCTAAAATAAAAAACATTAAAAATAACGAACTAAATAAGATATAGGCTTTAAAAATACAGAATAATAGTATCTTGCTCTATAATTTTTTTCTTTATGATTTCTAATGCTTCCGCATTCTATTCACTAATAAAATCCAAATTCCCGTTTGCACCAACTTCTAAGCAAGATATGGTGTTAATGCAGTTGTCTCAATTTATTTTTGATTCAAATAAAAATTCAATTTACGTATTAAAGGGATACGCAGGAACCGGAAAAACGAGTATAATAGGTACCATTGTTTCTAACTTATGGCAAGCCAAAAAAAATGCTGTTTTGTTAGCTCCGACAGGTCGAGCAGCTAAAGTAATTTCAAATTATTCGAAAAAAGAGGCGTTTACCATCCATAAAAAAATTTATTTCCCGAAAAAAAATAAAGGTGGTGGTGTTAATTTTGTAAGACAACCTAATAAGCATCGCAATACTATTTTTATTGTAGATGAAGCATCTATGATTCCTGATACGTCTTCAGATTCAAAATCATTTGACAGCAGTTCATTATTAGACGACTTAATGCAATATGTATATTCTGGTCATCAATGTAAATTACTTTTAATTGGCGATAAAGCACAGTTACCACCTGTGAAATCGGATTTAAGTCCTGCGTTAGATGAAAACAAACTCAGTTTAAACTATAATAAAGATGTTGTTGGAATTGAACTATACGAGGTTGTAAGACAAGAACAAGATTCAGGAATCTTAAGTAATGCAACAGAACTTAGAGCTGTTTTAGAATCTAATTTTTATGAGAGTTTTAAATTCGATGTAAATGGGTTTACCGATAGTGTGCGTTTAATTGATGGCTACGAAATTATGGACGCCATTAACGATGCCTATAGCGAAAATGGTTACGAAGAAACGGCCATTATTGTTAGAAGTAATAAGCGCGCTAATGCCTACAACCAACAAATTAGACAGCGAATTTTGTTTAATGAAACGGAATTGTCTTCTGGTGATTATTTAATGGTAGTTAAGAATAATTATTTTTGGATAAAACCGACGAGCGAAGCAGGCTTTATTGCCAATGGTGATATTATTGAAGTTTTAGAGATTTTTAGCATTAAGGAATTGTACGGTTTTAGATTTGCAGAAGTAAAAATAAGAATGGTAGATTATCCTAATATGAGACCAATTGAAACCGTTTTGCTATTAGATACTATTGATGTTGAAAGTGCCTCATTAAGTTATGAAGAGTCCAACAGATTATACCAAGAAGTACTAAAAGATTATGAAGACGAACCTTCTAAATATAAACGTTTTTTAGGTGTGAAGAATAATAAGTTCTTTAATGCACTGCAAGTCAAGTTTTCTTATGCAATTACCTGCCACAAGTCGCAAGGTGGACAATGGAACACCATTTTTGTAGAGCAACCCTATTTACCTAATGGTATGGATAGAGATTATATAAGATGGTTATACACAGCAATTACAAGAGCTAAGGAGAAACTCTATTTAATAGGATTTAAAGATGAGATGTTTGTTGAAAAAGACTAACCTATTTTTCGTATTAAAACGATTCAAGTAAATTAGTGAGGTTGGTATCACAAATTTACGCACGTTAAAACATAATATAAATGGCAGAAACAATTCTAAGTATATGTTTAGGTATCGGACTTTCAGCTTCTGTTGGTTTTAGAGTCTTCTTACCATTGTTTGCCTTAAGTTTAGCAGCCTATTGTAATGTGTGGGAACTTAATGAATCTTGGCAATGGATTGGCAGTACAGCTGCTGTAATTACATTAGGTATCGCCACTTTAGTTGAAATAGTTGCGTATTATATTCCTTTAGTGGATAATGCATTAGACACTATTGCAATGCCGTTAGCGACTATTGCAGGAACAGCAGTTATGGTGTCTACAGTTGCCGATTTAAGTCCTGTAATTACTTGGGCATTAGCAATTATAGCAGGTGGAGGAACTGCAGCAGCAGTAAAGAGTTCGGCAAGTGCTACACGAGTAGGTTCAACGGTTTCTACTGCAGGTTTTGGAAACCCTGTAGTGTCAACTATTGAAACAGGATCCTCTGTTGTAATGTCTATTGTCTCTATATTTTTACCGATTCTGGCCTTTATTTTAGTACTGTTCATTTTTTATCTGGTTTTTAAACTCTTTAAAAAGTTCCGTCGAAATTGATCAAAATCATCTTATAAACCTTATTTTTGAAATTGAATGTATTCATAATACAAATCACGTAGATGAAAATAATATCCATGATTCCTGCACGCTACAGTGCTTCTAGATTTCCAGGTAAATTGATGCAAAATTTGGCCGGTAAATCTGTTATTCTAAGAACTTATGAAGCCACAGTTGCCACTAATTTATTTAGTGAAGTTTATGTGGTGACCGATAGCGATATTATTTATAATGAGATTGTAAATAATGGTGGGAAAGCCATAATGAGCATAAAAGAACACGAATCTGGAAGTGACCGAATTGCAGAAGCTGTCGCGACTGTAGATTGTGATATTGTAATAAATGTTCAAGGAGATGAACCGTTTACAGAGCGTGAAAGTTTAGCGAAAGTCATAGATGTTTTTAAAGATGATACTGAAAAGGAAATCGATTTAGCATCTTTGATGGTTGAAATTACAGATTTAGAGGAAATCAACAATCCAAATACGGTAAAAGTTATTGTAGATCAGGATAGTTTTGCATTATATTTTTCACGTAGTCCTATCCCATTTCCAAGAGATGCAACTGTTGGAGCGCGATATTTTAAACATAAAGGCATTTATGCATTTAGAAAAGAAGCCTTATTAGATTTTGCGGTGTTACCAATGCAATTTTTGGAAGCTTCAGAAAAAATTGAATGCATAAGGTATTTAGAATATGGAAAACGTATTAAAATGGTTGAAACCAAAATACAAGGAGTAGAAATTGATACACCAGAAGATTTAGAAAAAGCAAAACGTTTGTGGAAGTAGGTATCTCGTAGGGACAACTCGCGTAAGGACAAGTGCTGTAGGGACAACTCGAGAGTTGTCCAAAAAAATATAAAGTGAATTGAATAAAGAATATAAAAACATAAAAGTAATAGGTTTCGATGCTGACGATACGTTATGGGTTAATGAAACCTATTTTAGAGACGCAGAAGAAGAAGTAGGACAGTTATTATCGCATTACGAGACACCAAATAAAATAGACCAAGAACTATTTAAAATGGAAATGGTAAACCTACCAACCTACGGTTATGGGGTAAAGGGGTTTATTTTATCCATGATAGAGTTGGCTGTAGAATTATCTAATGGAACAGTGTCTAATACTGTAATTTCTAAAATATTAGATATCGGTAAAGATATGATTAACAAACCTATTGAGCTGTTAAATGGAGTAGAGGATGTATTAAAAGAATTGTCTAAAGATTACAGATTAATTGTTGCCACCAAAGGTGATTTGTTAGACCAAGAACGAAAATTAGAAAAATCCGGATTGTTAAAATATTTTCACCATATAGAAGTATTAAGTGAAAAGCATGATACCAATTATATACAGTTATTAAAACGATTAGATATAGAGCCAGAATCATTTTTAATGGTTGGTAACTCGTTAAAGTCTGATATTTTACCATTAGTTAACATTGGTTCAAAAGCAATTCATGTACCTTTTCATACCACATGGCAACATGAAACGGTAAGTAAAAAAGAAGCAAATGGTTCTGAATTTAAAACGGTTAATAGTTTAACTGAAATTTTAGATTTATTCAGTGCTCATAATTAAACTAAGTTGTTATTTTTGTTAAAGATATAAAGTAAATGATATTCAAAAATTATCCAATGGTGTCCAGAGTAGTTTATGGACGCGGAAGTTTTAATCAACTCGATGAAATTCTCGCCCCAAAGCGCAAAGGACGCAACGCACCATTTATTTTTTATGTAGATGATGTCTTTAAAGGCAATCATTGGTTAACGTCACGTATTACATTGTCCTACAAGGATAAGATTATATATGTACCTACGAACGAAGAACCAAGAACGGATCAAATAGATCAGTTAGTAGAAGAAATTATTTTAGAAAATAGTGAGCTTCCGTCTGGTATTATTGGTATTGGTGGTGGTACTGTTTTAGATGTTGCAAAAGCAGTGTCGTTAATGTTAACCAATAAAGGAGAGTCTAAAGATTACCAAGGGTGGGATTTAATTAAATATCCAGCGATTTACCATGTTGGTATTCCTACAATTTCTGGTACAGGAGCAGAAGTCTCTAGAACTACAATTTTAACTGGTCCAGTTCGTAAATTAGGTATAAATAGTGATTACACGCCTTTTGATCAAGTTATATTAGATCCGGAATTAACCAAAGATGTACCAAAAAATCAGTGGTTTTATACAGGAATGGATTGTTTTGTACACTGTGTAGAGTCGCTTACAGGAACGTATCTCAATGCCTTTAGTGAAAGTTATGGTGAAAAAGCCTATGAACTTTGCAAAGAAATATTTTTAGAAGACACCTTAAGTGCTGAAGAATCGCAAGACAAATTAATGATGGCGTCTTGGCATGGAGGAATGAGTATTGCCTATTCGCAAGTTGGTGTCGCACATGCTATGAGTTATGGTCTAGGGTATCTTTTAGGTGTTAAACATGGTGTTGGTAACTGTATTGTTTTCGATCATTTAGAAGATTATTATCCTGAAGGTGTGGCTATTTTCAAACAAATGAAGGCCAAGCACAATATTGAAATACCTCAAGGCATTTGTGCGGATTTAGATGAAGATCAGTTTGACACTATGATTGATGTGGCCTTGAGTTTAGAACCACTTTGGGAAAATGCAATAGGTAAAAACTGGAAAACCATAATGACCAGACAAAAGCTTTTAGAGCTTTACAAAAAAATGTAACATGCGCTGGTTAGCCAAATTCATTTACTTTAAAGTATTAGGTTGGAAGGTTGTTGGTAACACTAACTTTTCTAAAGATACCATTAAAAAATCAGTGATTATAGCTGTGCCTCATACCAGTTGGCACGACTTTTATATTGGTGTTTTGCTTCGTAAATTAAGCAATGTTAAAACCAACTTTGTCGGTAAGAAGGAATTGTTCACTTGGCCATTTGGTTACTATTTTAGAGCCATTGGCGGACGCGCTTTAGATAGAACTTCTGGACAAAATAAAGTGGAAGCAATAGCCAAATTATTTAATGATACAGATGAATTCCGATTAACATTAGCACCAGAAGGCACAAGAAAAAAAGTAGAAAACTGGAAAACAGGATTTTACTATATCGCCAAAAAAGCTAATGTGCCCATCATAATGTTTACACTAGACTTTAAGAATAAACAGAATAAAATATCAGAGCCGTTTTATCCAACAGATAATATTGAAGCCGATTTTAAAACAATGAAAGCTTTTTTTAAAGGTGTTGAAGGAAAAGTAAAGGCCTATAGTTAAACCCATATACTTTGGCATAACATTTGAAGTATTCTTAACACAATGAAACATAAAGTAAACGTAAGTCCCTAAAAAGAAACATTGTTATTTGTCGTAAAAAGCTGTCTAAGTAATTAGATGGCTTTTTCTTTTTTAGATATTTCCTACCTTTTTAATTGTTAAAATATTTATAAAACTAAACCTGTAATTTGTTAGAAGTCAGAATGTAATGAGTTGGTGTGTTTTTGTAGCGCGTTTTTTTAAAACCAAGATTGAATAACTACGTATATATTAATAGAAACAAACAACTAACAAAAAAACTCAATTATGATTAAAGAAAAATTTATGATTAAAAGGAACTTCAATTCAATGTGTGCATTAGTTTTAGCTATTGGTGTATCGTTTACATCTTGTAGCGATGATGATGACAATGATGGAGGGAACGACGATTACGATTCTGTAACCGTATATGCTTCCAATAATTCAAATGGAAATATTTCAGTATATGATTTTGAATCGGACCAAATGGTTGAAACAAAAACATTAATTACAACTACCACTGCAGCAGACGGCATATATTATGATGATGATTCGGAATCTGTGTTTCAGGCATCAAGATCAGGAAATAGTTTAGAAGGTTTTGCTAATATTGACGACTTAGTAACAGAAAGTATATTAAATATAAATTTCGCGGGAACTAGCGATATGTCTAGTCCTAGAGAAGTTGCAGTAAATGGAAATTTATTTGTTGTAGCAGATAATGCCGATGTAGATGGCGATGAAATGACACCAGACGGAAGGTTATTTATCTATTCATTTGATGGATCTAGTTTTACATTAAGAAACGTAATTACTACAGAATTTAAACTTTGGGGAATTACATTTAATGATAACGATCTTTATGCAGTTGTTGATGCTACAAATGAATTAGCTGTATTTAATGATTTCTTATCAAATAATACAGATGCTACAGTTAGTGCTTCAAAACGAATTGCAATTGAAGGAATCGTAAGGACACATGGTATTACTTATGATGATTCTACCGATACATTGATTATGACCGATATCGGTGAAGCGTCAAATGGACAAGATGATGGTGGTTTTCATATTATAGCTGGTTTTACCAATAAATTTAATGCCGTTTCAGATGGTGAAACAATGGCTGTTGCCGGAAATCAAGTAAGAGTTTCTGGAGCTTCAACCTTGATGGGGAATCCTGTTGATGTTGCTTATGATTCAGATAACGAGATCATTTATATTGCTGAAGCTGGAAACGGTGGCGGTCGTATTTTAGGCTTTTCTAATTTTACAGCAGGTGGAGATATTGCGCCTACTTTTAATAGTGCACTTGCATCAGCCTCATCAGTATATTTAGAAGATTAAACTGAAAAGTGTTTAACAGTAGAAGGCCGTTTAATTTATTTTAAACGGCTTTTTTTATATAATTATCTAACATGTAATTTGTCTGACTTTGAAGCTTATTTTTAAAAAAGCGCATGCCACCAAAGAAAATACCTTTAATTCCTAAAGCTTGTTTTGCCCATTTGTGTAAGTCAAATTCATCTGTGTGTTTAATGATTAGGCCATCTTTAAATTCAAATTTAGCATCAATTTTATTATGGACTTTTCGTCCGGTTTTGCTAAAGGTATAGTGCGCTTCCCAATGAGCTGAACCACTGTTATCGTTAGCATTTACATTTGAGAATTCAACATTAAAATTAGTTTCGTTTTGTGATTCGCAAAGCATTAACCACATTGCTTTAGCGCGTTCTCCTTTCAAAATTCCAAACGCAGGATCTTCAAACACAATAGCGTCATGGTAGCATGATGCCATTGTTGGACCATCACAATTATTTAAAGCTGTGTAAAATGTTTTTATGATGTTTTCCATTAGATTCTTTTATTAGTTTTATTAAAACCATGCCATACAAAAATACATAAGTATCGTGCTATTGATTCATATTCTTTCATTCGAATGGGATTTAATTGCTATGAAATCGAAAAGCCATCTATAATTAGATGGCTTTTTTGATTGAGATAGGTTCCTCAAATTTTTCGGATTATGGTGTTTAATGAATGTTTTAAGTATCTGTTTTAGTGATTTTAAAGCTGTTTTTGTTGTTTTTTTACAGCGGCATTAATCTTATATTGAAGCAGAATAATCATCGCTATAAAAGTGACAATAATTATAAGTATTAAAATTTTTATTTCTGATGCGGCAGAGGACAAATCACCTCCATAGAACGCCACTTTTCTAAATCCACTTAAGTATTGCGTCACAGGAATAAACTGAGCAACGCTAGTAATAAAATCTGGTATAGCTAACGTTGGCCAAGTAAACCCACTTAGTATAAATGCAGGCGTAGAAATGACCATTAATAATTCTGTCGCTTTCAGTTGATTAGGTATAGCCATAGAAAAAAGCATACCAATTCCCATAGAAGCAAGGGTCAATAATAAGGTTAGAACAATCATTGGCATATTAAAAATACCAGCTGTAATATTAAAATAAGGAAAGAGCAGACTTATTAGTAGCCACATAATTGGTAGCATAATGATAAAAGGAGTCGCTTTTAATGCGATGTGATAGAGTGATGATTTGCTTTCTTTTGTTAAGGTGATGAAATAACCATCTTCAAAATCTCTTGAAAAAACTAAGGCCATAGCCAAGAAAATAACCTGTTGCATAATGGCTGCAAGTAAGCCTGGTAACATAAAAGTGATATAGTTACCTGTGGAATTGTAAAGTTTATTAAAATTAATTTTAAAACTCTCGTAAGTCACTTTGGCTTGCTTAGGATGAAGCCCTTGTTTTTTGAGTGCTTCGATTTCTATGCCAGCATTTATGGTCATTAAAACGGTACTTATATTTTTACTTGCCGTATTAGCATTTAAAATATTAGCCATGTTAAGATCTATCCGAACTTCTGGATGCTTTTTTTGTAATAGGTTTTTTTCAAAATCTGAAGGAAACGTTATAACTGCAGCATATTGTTCCACAGGCATTTCATTTACAATATTGCCATCAGTAAAACGCACATCCGTTACCAATAAAACTTCATTGTCTTCAAAAGCATCTATAATTTTATCAGTTGTAGGACTTTGGTCTTGGTCTACAATGACAACGGGTAAATCGATAACTTTTGCTTGTTGATAGACAAAGCCAAACAAAATGCCATAACCAATTGGTGCTCCAAAAAAAATTGCTAGCAAAACACCATTCGAAAAAATACGTTTAAACTCAACCTTAAGGAGGCTTATAAATCTTTTCATGGCTTAGCTTTTTATGAGAATGGTTGCGTTGGTGTAAAATTGTTGTTCTGAAACATCTACAGTCGGTACAACTTTTAATTCATAAATAGATTCCGATAATTGGTACAAAGGTGCTGTGCTTGTAATATCGGCATACTGCGCCAATTGTTTTATAGCTACAATTTTAGCTTCGGTTTCTACCTTGGTGTAAGGATTTATAAGTGTGAGTTCTTGTCCGACTTCAAAATCATAAATTTTTGATTCTGGAATTGTAAATCTGAAATAGACGCTATCCGTTTTATAGCCATTAAATAAGGTGAATCCAGGTGTTAGTAATTCACCTTCTTCTAAACTTATAGTCTCTATAGACATGGCTGCTGGTGCAATTACATACTGTTCGTTTGAGGCAGAAATCACCTCTTCTTTTGCTCCTTGTGCACGTTCTAGCTGCCCTTTGGCTTGTTCTATTTGTTCAGATCGGGTCCCTTTTTTTACTTCATCGCGTTTGGCTTCTAAACTTGCAACCTGTGCTTTTGCCATGTTGAGTTTCATTTTAACTTCGTCAAATTGTTGTTGACTTATTAACGAATCATTATACATGTTTTTCAATCTTCCGTAGGATTCTTGTGCAAATTCTAATTGTGCTTTTCCGGCTGCTAATTGGCCTTCAATCTGACTAAACTGTTCAGACGTCGCCCCATTAAAAGCCATGTCTAACTGGCCTTGTGCTGCTTTAATAGCACCTTCGGCTTGTAACATTTTAGCATTCACTTCTGGTATGTTAATCAATGCTAGCGTATCACCTTTTTTTACAGTTTGCCCTTCTTCAACATATATCGTATGGATTCGTCCTGCGATTTTACTGCTTACTGCAATGGTTTCAAATTTTACTTTTCCTCTATTTGGTGTAATTTTTTCGTGATTACAAGATTGAAAGAGTAACAGCGTAAAAAAGCTTAAGATGAGTGTTTTATAAGTATTCATTTTATATCGTTTATTGTTCAATTAATAAGTAAGTATGCCTTTAGCATGGCGTAAATCTGCAACAGCTCTTCGTTCGTTATAGAAAGATTCTTGCAGTTTAAAATTTGCTTTTTCTAAATCGTTTAAAGCATCGAGCACATCATTGATTGAAGCCAAATTATTTTTGTATTGTTTGTTAATTAGGTCGTAAGTATCACTAGCTAATTCAATTTCTTTTTCAACTATTTTAGTGTTTTCTAATGCAGCTTCATAAGTTAATTGAGCTTTTGTAATACTCAAAGCAATCATTTCATTGGCATCCGTAATTTGCGCTCTAAGTTTTTGACTTTCTAACTGTGTTTTTTTGCTTTTTAATCGGGATGTATTCCCATCGAAAATAGACCATTTTATCCCAGCTCCTATAAACCATTGTGGATCTAATAAGGATAAATCATCTTCTATAAATTCGTAATGACCTTTAATAGCAATTTTGGGAATAAAGCTACTTTTCTCCAGTTTTACTTTATAATTTGTGGCTTTTTCAGCCTCTTCTAAGGCTTTAATTTCATTCCGTTTTTCTGTGTTAGAAGCGTCACTAAATGAAAATACATGTAGCTCAGGATTGAGTAATTTTAAGCGCGCTTTGGGTTCACCTGTCAATTGATGAAGCACTTCTATTAATAGCGTGTTTTTATGTCTAAAATCGAGTTGTTTTGCTGCAAGCTGTTGTTGAGCGAGTTCAATTTTTTTTCGACTTATAGGTGTTGTTAACCCATTTTCAATCGCTTTCTTGACGTAATAGGCTTGTTCGTTTAAATAATTTTCAGTGGTCGTTAAAACTTTTTCAGAAGCTTTTACAAGCGCCAATTTATCGTAAGTTTCAATAATTTGTAAAGCCAATTTATCGGCTTCGGCAAGACCTGCATAATTTAATGAAGATTCTTTGTGTTTACTTGCTTTAAGCGCATTGCTAGCTTCAAATCCACTAAATAAAACCCAATCTAAATCTACTGAAGATTTTAAAATATTCTTGTCTTGTAGATTTGCAGCTTCTTGCAACGGGATGTCTTCGGGAAATGGTGAGTTAAAAGGCAATCCGATGGCATCTTTGATGATGAGTTTTTGTGTCTCTATTAATAATGTTTGAGTATCATCGTCAAAGGTAATATCATCATTTAATCGTGTGTAACTTCCGTTGAAAGTAATCTTTGGCAAGAAAACTGATTTCGCCATTTGTTGATCTACTTTGGCTTGCTCAGATTCAATTTGATTACGCTTTAGCGTGTAATTTTTATGAAGTCCTTTATGGATTAAATCTTTTAGTATTGGATCTAATTCTTGTGCCGAAATTACAGTCGGAATTACGGTTGCAAGTAGCAGTAAAACACAATTTAAGGTGACTTTATTTATGTTCATTTTGCATAGTTTTTAATTACTATACAAAGGTATTACTGAATTTTTAATTTATTTTTGACCTATATCATAAAAGCGAATGTATACTAGATTTTAATTGCTAGAATCTTGACTTCTAATACGACTTAATGTTTCTTGTGCCATGCCTAAATAAGATGCAATATGACCTAGTGAAACTTGGTAGGCAATATCAGGAAATTCAGCGAGCATATAATCATAGCGTTCTCTTGCTGTTTGAAATTGAATCGCATTGAGTTTGTTAACCACATTAGTTAACATTTCGGTAATGACGAGTCGACCTAATTTTTCCATTTTAGGGTATTTCGCAAATAAGACATCTAATTTTTCTTTAGAAATGAGATATACAATAGAATCTTCAAGAACTTCTAAATAATATAAACTTGGTTTTTTTTGAAAAAAACTATCAGCACTAGACATAAATTTTCCTGTTCCAAAAAACCATTGTGTAATGTCTTTTTGGTTGTCATTTAGGTAATAACTTCTACCCATGCCTTGCTCTATAAAGTATAAGTATTTACAGATTTTACCTTGATGGACGAGAGTTTCATTTTTTGGTACAGATTTCATTGTAAAATGATTCAAAATATCATTTAATTCATCATCTGAAAATGGCACCAATGCCGTTAAAGTGTCAGTAAAATTCATAATTTAAGAAAAAGCTAAGCTAATTGAAATTTAGGCTATAAACAAACGAAATACAATGGAGTACAATTGATTTCTTTACTTTTATTTGAATGAGATGTTATGGGCAGATAAGCGAAAAATCAACTTTAATTAGATGTTTTTTTTATTCGATAGTGATTTTATTTCTAAAACCTATATCTGTACGTTCGTCAAATAAAAAATCATAATAATCGGCATCTCCATTTTTGCCGCTGATGGTGGTTTTAGCTCTTCCAATTTCCAATCCAGCTTTATTATAAGCTTTAGCAATTACTGTTCTATTAAAATCGGCATCAAAGATAACGTATAAGGTGAGTTTATTATTGTTGCTGCTAGATGAGCTGCCAATATCATAAACGCCAGTTTTTAAGCCGTTTTGTTGTAAGTCTTCAGAAAGTATAATTTTACATTCTAATGTTTTATCTACGCCTTCAGAAACACCTTCAAAAAACTCTGTGGCACTTTCACCAACAACTTCGCCACCTCTGTTAATACCTTCTTTAGTTTTGTTGGCTAATCTGTCGCAGGATAAAAAGCTTAATATAATAATAAGTGTTACTAATTGGTGAATTTTCATGTTGTAAAAGAGTTTTATAGCTTTAAAAATACATAAACTAAAAGTATCTACCGCGTGTATTTTTTAATCTTATCCCAAAAAAGCTGCAATTTGTTATAGACGAATACATTTGTTTTTGCATAATGAAACGAAATAAAACATACTACTGATAAAAAGATGATAGCACCAACAATAGCTTGCCAAGGTAATAATGTTTTGCCTATAATTTGATGTAAGCCAATACCTGTAAAACTGCCGTAGATGATAATGAAATGAATAACGTAAATAGATAATGTTTTCTGACCAATTCTTAAGATTAAAGGTTGTTTAATGTAAGTCTCTAATAAATAGAATAAAGAGAATAAAATCAGTACATTACCAAGTCTAGTGAATAGATAATTATAATAAGCAACATCCTTGAAAAGCACGATATCAAAGGCGTAATAAAACTTCATAAGTAGCTCAGAAGACCCAAAAATTAGTGCGATGCCAAAGATGAAAAAGCCAGATACAATAGTCATTTTAAACTTTGGTCGTTCAACATAGCGATAGAATAATGTGGATATAAACGCACCAAATGCTACATAACCAAACCAAGGAATTATGGTAAAAATAGAACCGTTTGCTTTGGAAAGATAATTTGAAAATACCACAGGAACTTCAGGCAATTCTAAATAACGATATAAGGGCTCAGTAGTAAAAATAGTTATACCTAAAAGAAACATTAAAACTGAAAAGTATAACGTTTTTTTGAAGGTTAATTTATAAATTAAAACAATTAAAATTAACGATAAACCTATACATTGCAAGACGTCAATGACAAGAAAATAACTGTTGAACTTACCAAAAAGCCATTCAAAAAGAGGGACACGTAGTAAATAACCAATCCCAATAAGCATTAAGCCTCGCATTAGACCTTTGTGCATTCGAGTTTTAATACTACCACTTTGCTTTGCTCTAATTAATAGATACGAAAAGATGAGCCCAGAAATGGTAAAAAACGTTGGTGCTGTTATCCCTCTAAAATATTCCCAAATCTTAAATGCTGTGTTGTTTTGGTCTCTGTAAGATACGTCTAGTAAGGTGTCGATAAAATGGCCTTGCAACATCATTAAAATGGCAAATGCTCTTACAGCATCGATAAAGTATAGGCGTTTGGTACTCAAAAATGACTGTTTGGATTGTAAAGGTAGTTTTTCGATTAAAATAGGTTTTGGTTAGTTTGAATTAAAAAAAATAGTCGCTTTGTTAGATTGAATGAAAAATTCTATAAAATAGCGGTATCTTAAAAATAATGATGCCACAAATTTAACATTATATATTGTATTAATTTTTTAAAAAGTGGATTTTATGTCGCTTATAGCTTTAAGATATGCCTGGCTTATTGCGTGCATTAAAAGTTAATATGGCACATATTTGAGATAAACCACGAGTAATTGAATTGGCTTTTTATACAGACATTTGCATTATCATATTTGAACTATCTTAAAAGTTATGGAAAATAAATTTTCTAATAAAAAAGCGTTATTATCATTAGCAATAGGTGGTTTTGGAATAGGTTTAACAGAATTCGTAATTATGGGAATTTTGCCTAATGTTGCAAATTCATTAGCTATTTCAATACCAGAAGCTGGTCATTTTATTTCGGCTTATGCTTTTGGTGTTGTAGTAGGCGCTCCACTGTTAACCAGTTTTAGTTATAAGTTTTCACCTAATCGGATGTTGTTACTACTTATGGTTTGGTTTACGGTGTTTAATACACTTTCCGCTTTTTCTACAAATTATAATATGTTGTTGGCTATGCGTTTTTTGTCAGGATTACCGCATGGTGCTTTTTTTGGCGTGGGCGCTGTAATTGCGGGTAAATTAGCTAAGAAAGGAAAGACTGCCCAAGCTATTGCTACTATGTTTTCAGGATTAACTATAGCGAATGTTATTGGAGTGCCTATTGGTACTTATTTAGGAAATCAGTACCATTGGAGTGCTTCTTTTTTAATGGTAGGAGTTGTTGGTGTTGTAACCTTAGCTAGTATTTTTTATTGGATGCCGAAATTTAATAAAGAAGAAAAATCATCTTCAGATATAGAGCAAAAAGGATTAAAAAACCCAGAACTTTGGGGACTCATAGCACTTACAACCATTGGAACTGGTGGATTTTTTGCTTGGTATAGTTATATTGCTCCGTTATTAATGGAGGTCGCTCATTTTTCTGAAGCCGTAGTGAGTTATGCTATGATAATTGCAGGAATTGGCATGTTTATTGGCAACTTTTTAGGAGCGAAAATGGCACAAATATTTACGCCTTTACGTTCTGTTTTAATAAGCCTTTTAACTATGACGGTGGTATTAACGGTTAATTCTTTTATAGCTTCAAATGGAGTTCTCACCTTAATATTAACTTGCCTTATTGGCTTAATAGCTTTTAGTATATCGACACCAATACAAATGGCTATAATTAATTCGTCTAAAGGCGCCGAGATGTTGGGATCCTCAATGAACCAAAGTGCATTTAATATGGGTAATGCTATGGGAGCTTATTTAGCCGGATTACCAATTGCCTATGGTTATAGTGTAACATCTTCATCTTTAGTAGGTGCTGCTCTTGCGTTTTCAGGAGGGTGTATTGCGATTTCCATATTACTTTACAGGCACCGTAAAATAAAAAAAGGAAAACAACGCGCTTATACGTGTAATGCTTAATATAATGAGATAAAAATAACAACTATTAATTTGAATGCTGTAATGCATCTTAATTCATTTTCAAAGTAATTTTTTCAATTTAAAATCAATAGTTTATAAGTTTATCTATAAAATTAACTGAAAACAATACAGCATTAATTCAAACGGTTTATTACATTTATAATCTATGGAGAAACTCAACCAACTACTCAGCGAATTTTCATCTTTAGCTTGGGGATTACCTTTGCTAATTTTATTAATTGGTGGTGGTTTATATTTATTAATTCGTTCTCACTTTTTACCGTTTCGATATTTAGGCCATGCTTTAAATGTATTGAGAGGAAAATATGATGATCCAAACGATCCTGGGGATATTTCGCATTTTCAAGCATTGACAACAGCATTATCTGCAACCGTCGGTATGGGAAATATTGCAGGTGTTGCCGTTGCTATTTCCGTTGGGGGACCAGGAGCGGTTTTTTGGATGTGGATTAGTGCCGTAGTTGGTATGTCCACTAAATTTTTTACATCCACATTGGCAATTATGTATAGAGGTAAAGATAGTGCTGGTGAAGTTCAAGGTGGACCAATGTATTTTATTACAGAAGGTTTAGGTAAATCTTGGAAACCATTAGCTATATTTTTTAGTTTTTGCGGTCTTATTGGAGCCTTACCTGTTTTTAATGTCAACCAACTCACGCAAGCTTTAAATGATATATTGTTAATTCCTAATGGAGTAGAAGTTGGCTTAAAATCGAACCTTATTATAGGTGTCATTTTAATTAGTATCACGGCCTTAGTTATTTTAGGAGGAATCAAACGTATAGGAAATGTCGCTTCACGCTTAGTACCAAGTATGGTAGCTTTGTATTTTGTGTTGGTTATTATAATTTTAGTGACGCATAGCGATGTGCTATTGTATTATCTAAAACTGATATTTACAGATGCGTTTGCTGCTAATTATTATCCTCAAGACGATACATTTTTAGGCGGTGTTTTAGGAGCGTTAATTCTTCATGGTATAAAACGAGGTGCATTTTCTAATGAAGCCGGAATTGGTACCGCACCAATGGCTCATGGAGCAGCAAAAACGGATGAGCCAATTCGTGAAGGTTTGGTAGCCATGCTTGGACCTGCAATAGATACGTTAATTGTTTGTACGTTGACGGCTTTGGCTATTTTGGTCACTGGAGTTTGGGAAACCACATCAGATAATGGAGTGAGCCTTACTGCTTCTGCCTTTGGCGATGTGATGCCTTTTTACGGTAAATATTTACTACTAATTTGTATTGCTGTTTTTAGTATGAGCTCATTATTTTCATATTCGTATTACGGTACAAAATGCATGTCTTTTCTCTTTGGAGCCGATAAAAAACACTATTACAATTACTTCTACATTATTAGCATTATTATTGGAGCAACAACGAGCTTAAGTATGATGATAAACCTTATTGATGGTGTATTTGCGTTAATGGCAATACCAACTATGGTGGCAACAATTATTTTAGCACCAAAAGTGATTAAAGAGCTGAAACGTTACACGAATGCATTAAAACAGTCTGAACAAGATACTAAGGTGGAATAATGATAAAGTAGTTTCAAAAATTACTTGTTAATTGAAGCTTTAAATTGTTGAGGTGTCATCATTTCCATTTTTTTAAATTGCCTGTTGAAGTAACTCGTGTTATTAAAACCAGATTGAAATGCAACTTCAGACATTCTAAGCTGCTTAGATTCCTTAATTAGTTTTTTAGAAAACTTTATTTTTTCAGAATTGATGTAATCAATAGGTGAAACTCCTAAGGTATTTTTAAATTGCTTATGAAAATGCGACGTGCTCATGTAAGCTTTCTTCGCTAACTGATCTACGGTTATATCTTTATTGGTTAGGTTGTCCTTAATAAACTTAATAACAGTGCCAATTCGTGTGTCAGTAAAAACATCTGTATCATTAACAATTAAAGATTTAGCTTTTGTTTGAAGTAACCTTACTATTAATTCTTGAATCATTAAATCAAGCAATACATCTTTAGACTTATTACTGTTGGTAAAGGTGTACGTTAATCGTTCTAATAAATGATTTACGTCCACATTATTTATGAGGTGCGAAGTCGTTTTATCTAAATCCCATGTGTTGTTTTCATTTTCTATAGCAACATTGTGATTGAATTTTTCAACAACTTCTAAAATTTTAAAAGCATCAATACCTAAAGCTAAACATTGCGTTGGCTTATGTTTTGTGGCTATAGGGAAATCAATTATCATTTCCTTATTCGTTGGCATTACCACAGATTCACCAGGAAAAAAGTCGAACGACTCAAAACCATCTAAATGCATAATCTTTTTTCCGGTTAGCATACTCGCAATAATAGGAAAATCAAAAGTCAATGATACTTTTTCAGCAACAGCATGTGTCTCATAAATGTTGAGTTCGGCATATTCGGCATTATATGTAGTTCTATTTTCTACTAATGTTGTTAGTTTTCTATGGCTTTTATGTGATGATAATAAGTGGCTCATATTCAATAGTACAAAAAATTAGTCTTAAATATAGTTAATAATAGATATGTTCAATAATATAATCAATATGTTCTATTTATTGGCGAATTGATAAAATAACTTTATCAAAATTACAAAATAAGTATTTTTTGTACTAAATAAATAGATAATTAATAATTTAAAACAAAGTAAGGTATGAGCTACTCTAAGCCAAAATTTAAAGAAAAGTATTCCAATTTTATCAATGGAAAATTTGTGCCGCCAGTGGGTGGAGATTATTTTGAAAACACATCTCCAGTAGATGGAACGCTAATTGCTAAGTATCCTAGATCGCAAAAAGAAGATGTAGACAATGCAGTAGATGCAGCCAATGCTGCTAAAGATGCGTGGGGAAATACGTCAGCAGCAGAACGTGCGGCACTCCTGTCTAAGGTGGCAGATATTATAGAAGAGAATTTAGAAGAATTTGCAGTTGTAGAAACCTGTGATAATGGAAAACCTATTCGCGAAACCCTAAATGCAGATATTCCATTATCTGTGGATCATTGGCGCTATTTTGCGGCTTGTATTAGAGCAGAAGAAGGTAGTGCGACGGAATTAGACCAAAATACATTATCCATGAATATTAAAGAGCCATTAGGAGTGATTGGTCAAATTATTCCATGGAACTTTCCATTGCTAATGTTATCCTGGAAATTACCGCCAGCATTGGCAACCGGAAACTGTGTAGTATTAAAACCTGCAGAGCAAACTCCATCTTCAGCAACATTGTTAATGGAGAAAATTGCCGATGTATTTCCTCCAGGTGTATTAAATATTGTTCATGGTTTTGGGCCAGAAGCCGGAAAACCATTAGCATCGAGTCCTAATGTCGATAAAGTAGCTTTCACAGGAGAGACGACAACAGGTCAACTGATTATGCAATATGCATCAAAAAACTTAAATCCTGTAACGATGGAGTTAGGAGGGAAATCTCCAAATGTGTTCTTTAACAGTGTTATGGATGAGGATGATGCTTATTTAGATAAAGCTATTGAAGGTGCTGTTTTATTTGCTTTTAATCAAGGAGAGGTTTGTACATGTCCTTCACGAATTTTAGTGCAAGAAGATATATATGATGCTTTTATGGAACGTGTGGTAGCTCGAACAGAAGCTATAGTACAAACGAGTCCTTATGATGTTAATTCTATGGTTGGTGCACAAGCGTCTAATGATCAATATGAAAAAATTCAATCCTACTTTAAAATTGGTAAAGAGGAAGGAGCAAAAGTCTTAACAGGTGGAGAAGCCCATAAACAAGATGGCGATTTGGCTGGAGGGTATTACATAAAACCTACAATTTTGGAAGGCCATAATAAAATGCGTGTTTTTCAAGAAGAAATTTTTGGTCCTGTGGTTTGTGTAACTAAGTTTAAAGACGAAGCTGAAGCCATAGAAATTGCTAATGATACTTTATATGGCTTAGGAGCCGGAGTTTGGACACGAGATGCACATCAACTGTATCAAATTCCACGTGCGATTAAAGCTGGTCGTGTTTGGGTGAATTGCTATCATGCTTATCCTGCACATGCACCATTTGGAGGATATAAAAAATCTGGATTTGGTAGAGAAAATCATCTGATGATGATGAGTCATTACAGGCAAACTAAGAATATGCTAATTTCATACGATAAGAATAAATTAGGGTTCTTTTAGACATAGTTATTAATAGCAGCTCGAAGCTGTCTAAGAAATAAGATTCAATAAATATCCTTTTTTTTAGGCAGCTTCTTTTTTAGATTAAAAACACAAGCATTCGATTAAAAATAATTTAATTCTAGAACCGTTAATATAAAATGAGGTTCCCAAGAGTTTGTAATATGAGACCAACGTTTTATCATTTAGTTAGAATAAAGCCTTTGCTCTTAGTTCTATAAGCGAAGCGGTCTTTTATCATTTAAACATAAACATATGAAACGTGTAGAAATAACAGATAGAGCAGCGGAAATTGTAAAGCAATTGAAAGCAAAACATGGAGATTTAATTTTTCATCAGAGTGGTGGTTGTTGTGACGGCTCTGCACCAATGATTTTTGAAAAGGACGATATGTACTTAGATGAAAGTGATATTTTTTTAGGTGAAGTAGAAGGGGTTAATTTTTATATGAATCAAGATCAATTTGAATATTGGAAACATACACACTTAACTGTAGATATAACTGAAGGTCGAGGTGCAAGTTTTTCTTTAGAGATTCCTTTGGGATTGCGATTCTTAATTCATTCCCGATTATTAACCAAAGAAGAAGATGCCTTTTTTAACATGAAAGCCTAATTTTGGCTATTAGGTTTTTAATTTAAAAAAAATTAATTTGTGAGTAAATTTAAATAACACCCTAAAAGCTCATAAAATATTTTACGATATTTAATATTGCAAATAGCCCGAAATTGATACAAAATTAAATAAATCATGAAATAGGAATTCAGAATAGACGCTGAATTATATATATTTATGGAATTATAAATAACTAATATACGAGATTCCTATTGGTAAGTTTACGGCTTTAGGAAACTCATAAACCAACAATAAAACGAAACTAGCATGAGTAATTATCACATAAAACATTTAGAGGAATACTATCAAGTATATCGTAAATCGGTTAGAAACCCAGAAGTTTTTTGGGAAGAAATAGCTGAAGAACACTTTATGTGGCGAAAAAAATGGGATAATGTCTTAAGTTGGGATTTTTCAAAACCAGAAATAAAGTGGTTTGAAGGCGCAGAACTCAATATTACCGAAAATTGTATTGACAGACACCTTTATACGAGAGGAGATAAAACGGCTATCATTTTTGAGCCTAATGATCCTTCAGAAGAAGCTGAGCATATTACTTATAAGCAATTACACGAGCGTGTTTGTAAGTTTGCCAATGTATTAAAAGATAAAGGCATTCAGAAAGGTGATCGCGTTTGTATTTATTTACCAATGATTCCGGAGTTAGCGATTGCTACTTTAGCTTGTGCACGTATCGGCGCAATACATTCGGTTGTTTTTGCAGGCTTTTCTTCTACAGCAGTATCGACTAGAATTAATGATTCCGAATGTAAAATGGTGATTACCAGTGATGGCTCTTATCGTGGTGCTAAAACCATAGATTTAAAAGGAATTGTAGATGAAGCCTTAGAAGAATGTCCTACTATTACCTCAGTATTAGTTGTAAAGCGTATTGCATCTGATGTTAATATGAAAGAAGGGCGTGACGAATGGTTACAACCCTTATTAAATAATGCAGATAACCATTGTGAACCTGAAATAATGAAGGCGGAAGATCCACTGTTTATATTGTACACATCAGGTTCTACAGGAAGGCCAAAAGGTATGGTGCATACCACAGCCGGTTATATGGTGTATACAGCTTACACGTTTAAAAACGTATTCCAATACAGAGAAAAAGATGTGTATTGGTGTACAGCGGATATTGGTTGGATTACAGGACATAGTTACATCGTCTATGGTCCTTTATGTAATGGAGCCACTACAGTATTATTTGAAGGTGTGCCAAGTTACCCTGACTACGGTCGTTTTTGGGAGGTCGTAGCAAAACATAAAGTAAGTCAATTTTATACAGCACCAACGGCTATTAGAGCCTTAGCAAAAGAAGGTGTTGAGCATTTAGAAAAACACGATTTGTCCTCTATAAAAGTATTAGGAACGGTTGGAGAACCTATCAATGAAGAAGCGTGGCACTGGTACGATGATAACGTTGGGAAGAAGAAATCCCCAATTGTAGATACTTGGTGGCAAACGGAAACTGGAGGCATTATGATTACACCAATCGCTTTTGCGACACCAACAAAACCAACATATGCAACCTTACCTTTTATTGGTATTCAGCCGGCTTTAATGGATGAGCATGGTGCTGAAATTAAAGGCAATCAAGTGGATGGACGCTTATGTATTAAATACCCTTGGCCAAGTATGGCGCGTACGATTTGGGGAAATCATCAACGTTATAAAGACACGTACTTCTCTGCTTATGATGATAAATACTTTACAGGAGACGGAGCGCTACGTGATGAGGTTGGTTATTATAGAATAACAGGTAGAGTCGATGATGTTATTATAGTTTCTGGTCATAACTTAGGGACAGCACCTATTGAAGATGCTATTAACGAACACCCAGCAGTTGCAGAAAGTGCCATTGTTGGTTATCCGCATGATGTTAAAGGAAACGCACTTTATGGTTATGTAACGTTAAAAGAAACAGGAGAAAGTAGAAATCATGATAACTTACGTAAAGAAATCAATCAGTTAATTACAGAGCAGATTGGACCAATTGCGAAGTTGAATAAAATTCAGTTTACAGATGCTTTACCAAAAACAAGATCGGGTAAAATTATGCGAAGAATTTTAAGGAAGATTGCTTGTAATGAAACAGATCAACTAGGTGATACAAGTACACTTTTTAATCCTGAAGTTGTACAAGATATAATTGATAATGTGAAATAAGTTATTGAAAATACTAAACTTTAAAATCCAAAACGCTGAATGAGTTTTGGATTTTTTTTGAATTATTCTGAATCTGATTTAGATGCTTTTGCTTTTTCAACAATAGCTTTTAATCGTGCTTTGCGTTCAGCATCCTTAGATTTTATTTTATTCTTTTTTTGGGCAATCAGTTTACTGTGCTTGGCTTTGTTGTTGGTGTTTTTTTCTTTTCCTTTTTTTGCCATAGTTGAAATAAATATATGGGTATAAAATTAAACATTATTTTAAATTAAAGTATCAAGCTTCGACTAAAGCCAGTTATGAAGTATTGAAACTTGCATGGATTGAAAACGATAAATTACAATCGGAAGTTGATTTTAAATATTACTTTCATAGTTTTGTTAAAACAAAAAAAATCTATGCTAAAAGCAGTCTTATTTGATATGGATGGTGTTATTGTAGACACTGAACCTTTACACCGAAAAGCGTATTATCAAATGTTTAAAGATGTAAATATCGACGTCGATATAACACTTTACGAATCTTTCACTGGTCAATCCACAATTAATATTTGCAAACGATTAGTTGATCATTTTAATTTAAATGAACAGCCAGAAAGCTTAGTCAACATCAAACGAAAACACTTTAAATATTTGTTTGAAAATGATTCTAGTTTGGTTTTAATTGATGGTGTTTTAGATCGTATTAAAGATTATCATGCCAATGGTGTTAAGCTGGTTGTAGCATCGTCGGCTTCCATGCCAAATATTGAACGCATTTTTAACCGTTTTGATTTAAATCAGTATTTCTCAGGTAAGTTTAGTGGAGCAGATTTAGAAAAATCAAAACCACATCCCGAAATTTTTATAAAAGCAGCTGAGTTTACAGGTTTTGATAAATCGGAATGTATGGTTATAGAAGATTCTACTAATGGTATAAAAGCGGCACATTCTGCTGGTATTTTTTGTACAGGTTTTAAGAGTGAACATTCTTTTGGTCAAGACTACGCGTTAGCAAATAAAGTCGTTTCAGATTTTAAAGAAATCTCTTATTTAAAATGCAATGATTTTTTTAAGGATTAAAGTGTTGTAAGAAATATCTAAATAAAAAAAATGTTGCTAAGTGATTAGCAACATTTTTTTTGTATTATTTGATAATTGATTATCCTTCAAACTCCATATCATCATCACCGCCATTTCCTGGTCTTCCAGAACGCTCACGCTTATTTAATTGCTGATTAAACCTGTAAATTAATGATAAGCTTACTTGACGTTGTCTCCATTGGAATTCACTATAACGTTCAAAAAATTCTGTAGTTGTTG
This sequence comes from Winogradskyella marina, assembly GCF_015645385.1. Classification (GTDB taxonomy): domain Bacteria; phylum Bacteroidota; class Bacteroidia; order Flavobacteriales; family Flavobacteriaceae; genus Winogradskyella; species Winogradskyella marina. The sequence goes on along the minus strand of NZ_JADOET010000014.1, from coordinate 63,447 downwards.
TAGATTGACGTTTTCTAGAGTTCAGTAAATCTCTAACATTTGCAGAAACGGTAAGGCTGTTTTTTTTGATTTTAAGCTCCTTGCTTAAGGCTAAATCAATAGATAATACACCGTCCGTGTCAGACTGAGCATCCTGTACAGCTCCTCTATAAGAAGCGTTTGTTTGCCAGTCTATTTGCCATGGTAATGATATTTTTGAGCTAAATCTTGCAAACCAACTTGTATTTTTAGCACTATAATCTACATCGTTAAATTCTCCTTCAGTATCAAACTGAAAGAAATTAAAACTTGAATTTAGTCGTAGCCATTTATTTGGGTTATATAAAAAACCTAATTCTGCACCCGTACGTTTATTTGTTGAAAGGTTAATTGGTATGGTTCTAATGATGTCTATACCATCAGAAGTTTGTAGTCCTGTGTTTTCCTCAACACGCTCAAAAGAATCAGTTTCATGTTGGTAATATACAGAGGTCGTTAATGTGAATTTATCCCAACGTTTTAAATACCCTAAATCAAATGTACTAGAATAAGCTGGATCTAAATCAGGGTTTCCTTGAAATATGCTAGTTCTACTAGATCGGCTAGGGAATGGGTTAATAAACCACCCACGAGGACGATTTATTCTTCTATTAAAACCAACAGTAATACTTTCTTCACTGTCAGATTCAGTACCGTTTATGTTGTATATTAAGTTTACAGTAGGGAAAAGTCCAAGGTAATTCTTGTCAAAATCAGCATTAAGCGCTTCATCTGTAAAGTCCGAAGCAATACTTCCTTTTAGCTGTGTATGCTCTAATCTCAATCCTAATAAAAAGGAAAACTCACCGAACTTAGTGCCATATTGACTGTAGACTGCGTTGACATTTTCATCATAATCGAAGATATTACTAACATCGTCATTAACTTCTAAATTACCGTTATCTAAGTTTTCTTGTTCTAAGCGGTAATCAGTAATTTCATTCTCAAAATTTCCTCTATACCCAGCTTCAAATCTAGAATCTTCACCTAATGGTAAAACATAATCTGCTTGAAATAAAAATTCCTTTTTATCTTCAGTTGTAAACTCTTGTTCTTTTTGAAATGGTTCTGGATTGGTTTGATCGCTGAAAAGATAATCTTCATTTAGATTTGTAAAGCCTTCTTCGCTATCATTTTCATATTGAAAATCTACTGTTAATTTATGATCGCTATCATCTGCAAAACGCTTTACGTAGTTCAATGCAATTTGATAACTATTGTCTTCTTCGGTTTCTTTTTCTCTTCTAAGGGTTTCTTCAACAATGGTATTGTTATTAAAACGTTCACTAGAGTTCAATGAAGTGTCTGCATCACTACCAAGTCTATAGAATAAACTACCAGTTATAGAAGAAGATTCGTCAATAAAATACTCCATACCAATATTGGCGTTATAATTTCGATTTAAGCGTTCTACGTTCTGATCTTCTACAATTCTACGATATTCTGGGGTGATGGTTTGGCCTTCGTCAATTCTATCAAAATAAGTGACATCACTAAAACTAGTTCTTGGAGCATCAAAGTAACGCCAACCAAAATTTGAAAATAAGTTATAATTTTCTGTTCGGTAGTTTAATGTAGCAGATAAGCCTACATTGTCAGGATTTCCTGCGGTTAAATTAATAGAACCATTAAATCCTAATGTCTCTTTTTGTCTTAAGATAATGTTTAATATTCCGGCCGTTCCTTCTGCATCATATCTTGCAGATGGTGAGGTTATAACCTCAACACGTTCAATAGCTTCTGCTGGTAATTGACTTAAAACATTGCTATCGCCAAAACCTGCCATTGCTGATGGTTTTCCATTAATTAAAATACGAACGTTTTCATTACCTCTAAGACTAATAGCGCCTTCTACATCTACAGTAACAGATGGTACATTATTAAGAGCATCGCTTACAGTACCACCAGCTGTGGTTAAATCTTTACCAATGTTGTAAACTTTTTTGTCTAATTTTATTTCTACTGTTGTTCGCTCAGCAACAACCGTTACCTCATTTAAAGTATCTACGTCTAATGCTAAGTTAACAGTCCCTAAATTAGTATTTTGAGTAAAATTTTGTTCAGGAAAACTCTTCGTTTTGTAAGAAATATATTCAACAGAAACAATATAGGATCCTTCAGGAACTTCAACTTGAAACTTACCTTTAGTGTCGGTGATACCTCCAGTTATTATTTTGTCATCAGCTCTTGTTTTTACGACAACTGTCGCGTATTCTAAAGGAATATTAGTGTCTTCCTCAATAACGGTTCCTTCAATTTTTATATCTTTCTGAGCAAAAGAAAAGGTAAAGGAAAAAACAAGTAAAAAGGTAGTAATAAGATGTAGCTTCATCGCAATTTTTTAATAGGTTTGTTAGTCAGTTAGACGCGCAAAAATACCTTTAGTTTAATTGGAATTGGTTAATCTTTTGTTAAAGACATCTGTTAAAAAAATGTAAATTTTGTTAAGAATTAATTCTTATTTCGCTTTTTCTTTTTCCGTTTTTTCTTCTTTTCTTTTAAGACTTCTTTTTCATTAAAACCTCCTTTAATTAACTCTTTTATTTTAGACATATCATCTTCAGAAATAAGCTCTTTCAATTCTGCAAAGTGAGATTCTTCTAGTTTTTTAATGGCAGCATTTCGATCTAAATGATGTTCAAATCTTGTTTTTAACAAAGCAATTTTTTCTTCGAGAAAACTATTGATGGTTAGTTTAATTATTTGTTTCTGAAAATCATCGGCTTCTAATGTGGTTAAGAAGTTAGCGATATACTCTTCTTTACGCTCCTCCGCTTCGCGCTCGTATTTTGCAATTTCTTCTTCAGTTGGTTCTCTATTGGTTTGCGGTATATTGTTCATATTACCACTTCTACGTTGTGCGTTAACATTTAAAGTTAAGAGTATGGTGAAAACTACTAAAATGATACTTTTCATAACGATTGTTTTATATAATTTCTTTGATAGCTTCTGGAGGTCTTCCAATTACAGCGTTGTCTCCATTAATTACGATAGGACGTTCTATAAGTTTTGGGTGATTAACCATCGCTGCAATAAGGTCATTATCGGTAAGCTCTTTTCCTTTAAAATCCGATTTCCAAATGGCTTCATTTTTTCGGATTAGATCTATGGGTTTTATGTCTAATTTGATTAGGATGTCCTGTATTTCAACAGATGTTAAATCATTTTCTAAATACTTTATGGTTTCAAATGCTTTACCTGATTCTTCTAGAATAGAAAGCCCTTGTCTCGATTTTGAACATCTTGGGTTGTGGTATATTTTAATCATTTTATGTTAAATTTAGTTCAATAACTAGTAACTATTTAGTACAATTATAATGCCGAATCGTCTTGTTGCCCCATCATCATTAAATAGGCTTTTAGGAATGGTTCAATATCGCCATCCATAACAGCATCTACATTTCCTGTTTCGTGTGCAGAACGTACATCTTTTACTAATTTATAAGGATGCATAACGTAATTTCTAATTTGGCTTCCCCATTCAATCTTCATTTTTCCTGCTTCAATATCTTCACGTTGTGCCATTCGTTTTTGTAGTTCAATTTCATACAATTGCGATTTTAGCATTTGCATGGCACGTGTTCTGTTATCTTGTTGCGAACGGGTTTCTGAACATTGAATTTGAATACCAGATGGTTTATGACGTAACTGGACTTTCGTTTCAACTTTATTTACATTTTGTCCACCAGCACCACTTGATCGTGCCGTGGTAATTTCAATATCAGCAGGATTGATATCTACTTCAATAGAATCGTCCACCAACGGATACACGTAAACTGAAGCAAAACTTGTATGTCGTTTGGCATTACTATCAAAAGGTGAAATACGAACCAAACGATGTACACCATTTTCGCCTTTTAACCATCCAAAAGCATAATCACCTTCAATTTCTATAGTCACCGTTTTTATACCAGCAACGTCTCCATCTTGTAAGTTGAGTTCTTTTACTTTGTAGCCACTTTTTTCAGCATACATTAAATACATACGCATTAGCATGCTTGCCCAATCGCAAGATTCTGTTCCACCTGCTCCGGCTGTAATTTGTAAAACGGCACTTAAACTATCGCCTTCTTCAGAAAGCATGTTTTTAAATTCTAGTTTTTCAATCGCATTAACCGATTTTTCGAAACGCGCTTCCACATTTTCCATTGGAGCTTCGTCTTCTTTGTAGAATTCATAAATAACTTCTAAGTCTTCAAAAAGTGCTTTTGCGTCATTATAGTCGTTAACCCAACTCTTTTTCTCACGAATGGATTTCATAACCAATTCGGCAGCTTTAGAGTCATTCCAAAAATTAGGGTCGAACGTTTGTTCTTCTTCGTTAGTGATTTCTATGAGCTTAGCATCTAAGTCAAAGATACTGCCTAAGTACGTCTAGACGGGAATTAAGATCTTTTATTTGATCTGATGTTATCATATAATGTAGTAATTTATACAAATATATGGAGTGGATTTAAAGTGCCATAATTTTGAATTGGTTTTTTAGGAATTTTGTAGTTTTATGTTTCAAATAAATTACAATGAAAAACATATTTTTCCTGTTAGGTATCTTTCTAATAAGTTCTCAGTTTCAAGCTCAAATTTTAGATAAGAAAGACTTAAAAAGCTATGACGGTTATTTCGACTTTTATTATGAAGAAAGTACCGATAAAATTTATCTTAAAGTTGAAAAACTTAACGATGAATTTCTTTATGTAAATTCCTTAGCAACTGGAATTGGAAGTAATGATATTGGTTTGGACAGAGGGCAATTAGGTGATGAGCGTGTCGTTTACTTTGAAAAAGCAGGAAATAAATTATTACTCATTCAGCCCAATTTAAAATATAGAGCAAATACAAATAATACACAAGAAAAGAAGAGTATAGAGCAGGCCTTTGCGAAGTCTGTATTATTTGGATTTAAAATTTTGTCTAAAAAGAATGGTGTTTATATCATTGATTTTACTCCGTTTTTATTGGAAGATGCGCATGGAGTTTCCAATAGATTAAAAAGAAAGAAAGAAGGAACTTATAAATTGGATGCTTCAAAAAGTGCTTTATCATTAGAAAGAACAAAAGCATTCCCAGAGAATGTTGAGTTTGAAGCATTGCTTACTTTCAAAGGAAATCCAACTGGTAAAAATTTAAAAAGTGTAACTCCTACGCCTTCATTGGTCAGCGTAGTTCAGCATCATTCTTTTGTTAAGTTACCAGATAATAACTACAAACCTAGAGTTTTTGATACACGTAGTGGAGCGATTTCAATGTCTTATATGGATTATTCAACACCAATTCAAGATAATATTACAAAACGATTTATAATTCGACATCGTTTAGAAAAGAAAAATCCTAGATCTAAAAAGAGTGAAGCTAAAGAACCGATTATCTATTATCTAGATCCTGGTACTCCAGAACCTGTACGTTCTGCTTTATTAGATGGAGCACAATGGTGGAATGAGGCTTATGAGGCCATTGGATACAAAGATGCTTTTCAAGTAAAAATGTTGCCAAAAGGAGCCGATCCTATGGATTGTAGATACAATGTAATTCAATGGGTTCATCGCAGTACAAGAGGTTGGAGTTACGGTGCAAGTGTTGTAGACCCAAGAACTGGTGAAATTATTAAAGGTCATGTAAGTTTAGGAAGTTTACGTATTCGACAAGATTTTATGATTGCACAAGCCTTAATGAATAAGCCATTTGCCAAACGCGATGATAATTACCAACCAATGTTAGATTTGGCTTTAGCAAGAATTAGGCAATTGAGTGCTCACGAAATTGGACACACCATTGGCTTTGCTCATAATTTTGCAGCAAGTACTAATAATAGAGCTTCAGTTATGGATTATCCACATCCACAGATTTCACTGACAGATGGACAAATAGATTTTAGTAATGCTTATGCAACAGGACTTGGTGATTGGGATAAAGTGACAGTTGCTTACAGTTATTCTGAATTTGATAAAAAACAAGACGAACAGCAGGAATTAAATAAAATTCTAAAACAAGCACAAAATGATGGTTTGCGTTTTATTACAGACTCTGATGCTAGAGCAGCAGGAGGAGCACATGCCTTAGCTCATCTGTGGGATAATGGAAAAACACCTGAAGATGAATTAAATGCTGTTTTAAAATTAAGAGAACAAGCAATTAAGAACTTTTCAGTAGATAATATAAAGTCATATGAACCTTATTCTGTTTTAGAAGATGTCTTTGTGCCTTTGTATTTTTATCATCGTTTTCAGGTTGAAGCGGCAACCAAAGTTATTGGAGGCTTAGACTATAATTATGCCGTAAAAAATGATGATCAATTAACAACAAAGTCAGTAGCTGTAAATATGCAAAAACAGACTTTAGATGCTGTTATAAAAACCATCGAAGCGGAAACATTAGCAATCCCTAAAGAGAAGTTAAGTTTGTTCCCACCACGAGCTTTTGGTTATAACCGTTCGAGAGAATCTTTTAAAGGAAAAACTGGAGTTGCTTTTGATCCCTTGAGTGCAGCAAATACAGCTAGTGATATGACATTGAAATATTTATTGCATCCACAACGTGCTAATCGCTTAACTTTGCAGAAGAGTTTAGATGAGAATCAGTTGGGTTTAGAAGATGTTGTAAGTCAGGTTTTAAAGAATTCTTTCGATAAAACACATAAAGATCCATATTTAGTTGAAATTCAACAACAAATCAATGTTAACGTTTTAAAGTATTTAATGAATTTGGCAGTAAATAGTCAATCTTATTTTCAGGTTAAGGCAATTGCAAACAAAACTATTCGAGATATAGCAAAGAAAAACTTAGGATTTGAAGCTATTCAGTATCAATATAATCTTATGATAAAAGAGTTTTACGAACATCCAGAAAAATTTGAACTAGAAAGTTCTCCTAAAATTCCAGATGGTTCTCCAATAGGAAGTAATCTGTGTAATTATAACTAATATTGATGTCTGGTTGAGCGTAGTTGAAACCTATTGAGAAAAATGTTTAACTAAAAAAGATTCCCAATTTCAGGGAAATAAATATGATAATAGACTTAAGAAGCGATACCGTTACCAAACCATCAAAAGGCATGTTAGATGCTATGCAATCTGCACACGTTGGTGACGATGTTTTTAGAGAAGACCCAACCGTTAATCAATTGGAAGAGCGATTAGCAAAAATGTTTGGTAAACAAAAGGCGTTGTTTTTCCCTTCGGGAAGTATGGCAAATCAAGTCGCTATAAAATTACACACCAATCCAGGTGAACAGGTGATTTGCGATAAGTATGCACATATCTATAACTATGAAGTTGGAGGTGTGGCTTTTCATAGTGGAGCGTCATGTAAATTGATAGATGGCGATCGTGGCATGTTTACAGCAGAACAAGTAAAAGCGTCTATAAATCCTACAGACTATTATTACAGTCAAGCGAGTTTGGTTGAAGTTGAAAACACAACAAATAAAGGAGGTGGAGCGTGTTGGGATTTTCAAGAAATTGAAAACATAAATAAGATTTGTAAAACCAATACTTTAGGATTTCATTTAGATGGAGCACGATTATGGAATGCTTTGGTGGCTAAAAATGAAACCACTTTACAATATGGTGGCGTTTTCGATACCATTTCAGTGTGTTTAAGCAAAGGTTTGGGTTGTCCTGTTGGTTCCGTGTTAATTGGAGATGAGGAAATTATGAAAAAATCCTTGAGCTTAAGAAAGCTTTTTGGTGGTAATATGCGACAAGTAGGTTATTTGGCTGCTGCCGGATTATATGCATTAGATCATAATATAGAGCGCTTAGCTGAAGATCATAAACGAGCGAAAGAAATAGGGGAGGTGTTAACTAAGTTATCGACAATTAAAAAAGTAGAACCTATTGAAACCAACATCGTAATTTTTGAGTTGAATGATGATGTGGATGAAGCACAATTCCTAAGTAAATTAAAAGAAAAGAATATTCATATTATTGGTATGGGAAGTAACAAATTACGAATGGTAACGCATTTGGATTATACGGAGCAAATGCATGAAAAACTTCTAGGCGAATTAAAGTCTATTTAAATATCATTATTTAAAAACAAAACACTTTAGTAGCTCTATATTAATATATAGCGATAGCTGATAATGGATAAAAACTTAGGAGTTTTATATTAATAACAAGGATAACTAATGGTGCGTTGAACTCCAGCGGAGTGATATTTCTTATAGCATAAATTTTAACATTGTACCACTCCTCTGGAGCTAAACAAAACCCAGAATTTTTTTGTAATTATTAATATGTTGCTACGCTGTAGCTTTAATACCTAAATTGTTTTAAGTAAATTAATATCTATGTGATTCGATGATTTAAACTCTAGAGGAGTTTTATGTTAGTAACGAAGTTATAGATAGTAGCCTTGAACTCCAGCGGAGTGATATATTAAGAAAAGATCAAATAATATATCGCTCCTCTGGAGCTAAAGCAAAACTTCACTTCTATAATTATTAATGTTTTGTCACGTTGTAGCTTTAATTGCTATTGGTTTTTAATTCATAAAATGAACTAAAAAATTATTTAAACATGTCTAAACCAGGAATATTTGGCATGCCTTCTTTTGCTACAGCGGCAACTTCTGCTTCGTGAACACTTGTCGCTTTTTCGATCGCTTTGTTAAGGGTAAGTATTAAGTAATCTTCAAGCATGTCTTTATCCTGTAGTAATTCATCAGAAATAGCAATAGATTTAATTGTTCTATTAGCTGTAATCGTTACTTTTAATTTATCGTCATTGCTCGCTTCGTCAATTAAAACGGTATGTAAGCGCTCTTTAGTTTCTTCAACTTTTTTTTGAGACTCTTTCAATTTGCCCATCATTCCCATCATATCTCCAAACATAATCTTGTCTTTTAAATTATTAAGACACAAAATTACTAAATTGCGTCACTTTTTAAATAACTTCATTAAATTTTCTTAACAACAGATGACAAAAAACTCAATTTTAAATCCACCAATTGCCAAAAAGATACCACATCAATTAGAAATGCATGGAGACATTAGAGTTGATAATTATTTTTGGATGAAGGATAGAGAACATCCTGAGGTCATTGATTACCTCAAAGCTGAAAATGAGTATTGCGATAGTGAAATGGCACATACAAAGGGTTTTCAAAAGGATTTGTTTGAAGAAATGAAAGCCAGAATCAAAGAAGATGATTCATCTGTACCTTATAAATATAATGGCTATTGGTACATTACTAAATTCGAAAAAGGAAAAGATTATCCAATCTACACACGAAAAAAAGACAGTTTAGATAATCCTGAAGAATTATTGTTCGATTGTAATGAAATGGCTGAAGGTGAATCGTATTTCAAACTTGCAGGCATTAGTATCAGTCCAGATAATAAATTAGTGTCTTATGGTATTGATAATACAGGGCGACGTAATTATACCATTCATGTTAAGAATTTAGAAACAAATGAGGTTGCTGTAGACCGTATCTTGAATACTACAGGATCTTCAAGTTGGGCAAATGACAATGAAACGTTGTTTTACACGAAGAAAGATGAAGTCACCCTTAGGGCATTTCAAATTTATAAACATCGCTTAGGAGACAATTCTAAAGATGAACTGGTTTTTGAAGAAGGTGACGATACATTTGGGGTTGCGGTTTACAAATCGAAATCGAGAAAGTATCTCATTATTGCCTGTTACAGCACCTTAACTAATGAATACCATATTCTAAATGCTGATAATCCTGAAGGTAGGTTTAAAGTCTTTCAACCAAGAATTAGAGGGTTAGAGTATAGTATTTCGCATTATGATAGTCATTTTTATATCCTAACCAATAAAGATAAAGCGACCAATTTCAAATTAATGAAAACGCCTGAAACAGAAACAGGCTTAGAAAATTGGAGTGAAGTCATAGCACATAGAAATGATGTGTTGGTAGAAGGGATCGATATTTTTAAAGACTACCTGGTGGTTAGCGAACGTAAAAATGGCTTAAATGAAATTAGGGTTAAACGTTGGGATGGTAGTGAGGATTACTATTTACCGTTCGACAATGAAACCTATACCTGTTTTACAAGTATTAATGTAGAATTTGATACCGAAACATTGCGCTATGGTTACAACGCGCTCACCACACCAACTTCGGTTATAGATTTTAATATGCGCACCAAAACAAAAACGGTTTTAAAAGAACAAGATGTTTTAGGTGGAAAATTCAAAAAAGAGAATTATACCTCAGAACGTATTTGGGCAACTGCAGAAGATGGCACTAAAATCCCAATGTCTGTAGTGTATAAAAAAGGTATTAAAAAAGACGGCACAAACCCGTTACTGCAATATGCTTATGGAAGTTATGGCTCTACGGTTGATCCTTATTTTTCGACGATACGATTGAGTTTATTAGATCGTGGGTTTATTTATGTGATTACGCATATTAGAGGAGGAGAATATTTAGGACGCGATTGGTACGAAAATGGAAAATTATTACACAAGAAAAATACGTTTTCGGATTTTATAGCCTGCTCTGTTCATTTAATAAAAGAGCGTTATACATCGTCTCAACATTTGTATGCTATGGGCGGAAGTGCAGGTGGTTTGTTAATGGGAGCTATAATTAATAATGCACCAGAATTATATAATGGAATCATTGCTGCAGTCCCTTTTGTAGATGTCATTACCACAATGTTAGACGATTCTATACCATTAACCACAGGAGAATATGACGAATGGGGAAACCCAAATGATAAACTCTATTATGATTATATTAAATCCTATTCTCCGTACGATAATGTTGAAGCCAAAGATTATCCTAATATGTTAATAACAACTGGCCTTCACGATTCGCAAGTGCAGTATTGGGAACCTGCTAAGTGGGTTGCGAAACTCAGAGAAATGAAAACTGATTCTAATAAATTATATTTAAAAACTAACATGGATGCTGGTCATGGTGGTGCGTCTGGACGTTTTGAAAGCTTAAAGGAAGATGCGGAAGAGTTTGCTTTTCTACTTGATTTGGAAGGGATTTCGAGCTAATTAAAAAAAAAATGTTACTTTTGCGAGGTTTTAGGTGTCTAATAATTTAATAGGTTACTGAAAAATATTTTTTATGAAGCAAAACAAAAATGTGTTTGATAATGTATTACAGCTTATAGGTAATACACCACTTATCAAATTAAATAAACTGACTGCTGACTTTGATGGTGATTTTTATGCTAAAGTAGAAGCATTTAATCCTGGTCATTCTTCAAAAGATAGAATTGCATTCCATATTATTGAAGAAGCGGAGCGCCAAGGTATTTTATCACCTGGAGATACAATCATAGAAACCACTTCTGGTAATACTGGTTTTAGTATTGCAATGGTAAGTGCTATTAAAGGCTATGAATGTATTTTGGCTGTAAGTTCTAAATCGTCTCCAGATAAAATAGACATGTTAAAGTCTATGGGAGCCAAGGTCTATGTTTGTCCAGCACATGTAAAAGCAGACGACCCTCGTTCATATTATGAAGTTGCAAAACGCTTACACGAAGAGAATAGCGGATCAATTTATATCAATCAGTATTTTAACCAATTAAATATTGACGCTCATTACCACACTACTGGTCCAGAAATTTGGGAGCAGACAGAAGGTGAGATTACGCACTTAGTTGCTTGTAGTGGAACAGGAGGTACTATTTCTGGAATCTCAAAATATCTAAAAGAGCAAAACCCAAACGTAAAAGTTATTGGAGTCGATGCTTATGGTTCTGTGTTACAAAAATATCATGAAACTCGTGAGTTTGATGAAAAAGAAATCTATCCATACAGAATTGAAGGACTAGGGAAAAATTTGATTCCTACGGCTACAGATTTTGATGCTATAGATAAGTTTGTAAAAGTTACAGATGAAGAAAGTGCACACACTGCAAGAGAGATTTCAAATACAGAAGGTCTTTTTGTAGGGTACACAAGTGGTGCAGCTATGCAAGCTATTAAACAATTGAAAGAAGAAGGTGAGTTTAAGCCAACGGATAAAATTGTAGTAATATTTCCAGATCATGGCTCGCGTTATATGAGTAAAGTCTATAACGATAAGTGGATGGAAGATCAAGGCTTTTTTGATGCTAAAAGTGCAGTACAAGCCACAATTGAATACATTAAATAAATTATAAAAAACATATGCCTATTGCTAAAATTGTAATAGGCTTTTTTTTGCAGAATTTTTAGGTAAAATAAATTGAATAAAGTGGTTTATAACTTCTGAATACTTCACTAAATAAATTATGCATTCATAATATTATTACCTAATTTTGCAGACACTAACTAGATAAATTAACAATTATTAATCATTGATTTTATGTTCAATAAACATAGAATTAATCGTTAATATCAAAGTATGCGTGCATGAAGGATTTATTTGCAAAGATTTATAAAGATAAAGGACCACTAGGAAAATGGGCAGATCAAGCAGAAGGTTATTTCGTATTTCCAAAGCTTGAAGGACAGATTTCTAATAGGATGAAATTTCAGGGTAAAGATGTTATTACTTGGAGTATCAATGACTATTTAGGATTGGCGAATCACCCAGAAGTGAGGAAAGTAGATGCGGAAGCGGGTGCTGCATATGGTTCAGCGTATCCAATGGGTGCGCGTATGATGTCTGGTCATACAGATTTGCACGAACAACTACAAGAAGAGCTTGCTGCTTTTGTGAATAAAGAGGCAGCTTATCTTTTGAATTTTGGGTATCAAGGTATGGTGTCTACTATTGACGCTTTGGTAGCTAAAGATGATATTATTGTTTATGATGTTGATGCACACGCTTGTATTATTGATGGTGTGCGCTTGCATATGGGAAAACGTTTTACCTATAAGCATAACGACATTGTAAGTTTAGAGAAAAACCTTGAGCGTGCTACAAAAATGGCAGAGCAAACAGGAGGTGGAATCTTAGTGATTTCTGAAGGTGTTTTTGGAATGCGTGGTGAGCAAGGTCGTTTAAAAGAAATTGTTGAACTAAAGAAAAAATTCAACTTTAGATTTTTTGTAGATGATGCTCACGGATTTGGTACACTTGGTGCTACAGGATCTGGTGCAGGTGAGGAGCAAGGTGTTCAAGATGATATCGATGTGTATTTCGCAACCTTCGCTAAATCTATGGCAAGTACAGGTGCATTTATTGCAGCTGATAAAGAAATTATAGATTATTTAAAATATAACTTGCGTTCTCAAATGTTCGCTAAATCGTTACAAATGCAACTCGTTGTTGGTGCATTAAAACGTTTAGATATGTTACGTTCAATGCCAGAACTTAAAGCTAATCTTTGGACTATAGTTAATGCATTACAATCAGGTTTAAAAGAACGTGGTTTTGATATTGGGACAACACAAAGTTGTGTAACACCTGTATATTTAAAAGGAAGTATTCCTGAAGCTATGGCTTTAGTTAGAGACTTACGTGAAAATTACGGAATATTCTGTTCTATAGTAGTTTATCCTGTGATACCTAAAGGTTTAATTTTATTAAGAATGATTCCTACAGCAACGCACACGTTAGAAGATGTAAGCGAAACTTTAGATGCTTTTGATGCTATTAGAGAACGATTAGTTAACGGAACATATAAAAGAATGTCTGCAGCATTAGTTGCAGCAATGGGTGAGTAATTAATTCACGTCATAAAATAAAAAAACGGTCATTACTTACATTGTAATGACCGTTTTTTTTATTTTCTAAAGTCTAAAGTCTAAAGTCTAAAGTCTAAAGTAATTCTTTTCGCAATGTTTTTCGTCGGGCATAAACCTTAGGGTCAAAATGTTTCCAGATTTGTTTAATCGCTACATTGTCTTCAAGTTCTGGTGTTCTATAGCAGGTTTGTATTCCTTTTTCTTTAAATGTTTCGTAATACTCGTTAAAGATTACTGCATGAACGCCTTTGTTTTGGTAATCTGGATGAATTCCTATTAAATAGAAAATCACATCCTTACTATGTTTCTTAGCTTTCAGAATGTGAGAAAATCCCATTGGAAATAATTTGCCATTTGCTTTTTGTAGCGCTTTTGCGAATCCTGGCATCACAACGGCAAACCCTATTAACTTGTCGTTTTCATCCACAACAAACTTTATATATTCGGGATTTACAAAACTGATAAATTTCTTTTTAAAATATTCTTTTTGAATATCAGTGATTTCAACAAACGAGGATAAAGAAGAATAACTTTCATTAAATAAATCAAACATGCGGTCTGCATAAGGCATTACTTCCTCTGTTTTAGTAAATTTTAATGCTTTTATTTTATAACGACGCTTTATAAGTTCTTGTGCTTTCTTAAAAAACTCGGGTTTTACATTCTTAAACGGAAACTCACTTTCAGAATATTCTTTTTCAATCTTGAAGCCATAAGTTTCATAATGTTTAATGTAATAGGCGTGATTATACCATGTAATCATAGTCGATAAATGCTCAAAACCTTCAGTCATTACGCCAACCTTATCTAAATTAGAAAAGCCAACAGGGCCTTCTACAAATTCGAGCTGATTTTCTTTTCCTATGTCTTCAACAGTTTTTAATAAAGCCTGGCTAACCTCTAAGTCGTCTATAAAATCAAACCACCCAAAACGCATTTTTTTTATACCTTGTTTATCAACTTCAAGCCAATTTATAATTGCAGAAATTCTACCAACGATTTCTTCATTTTTATAGGCGAGGAAAAAGCGGGCTTCAGCATCTTTAAATATGGGATTTTTTTCTTTATTAAACGTTTCTAATTCTTGTTTAATTATAGGAGGAACCCAGTATTTAGAGTCTTTATATAATTTAAAAGGAAATCGAACAAATGCTTTTAAGTCCTTTTTTGTTGTGGCTTCTTTAATTGTTATCATGTAGTTAGGAAGGCTATAGATTAGAAATTGAAATCATCGGATTTCTTTTCTTTTTTCTGCTTTTTCTGTTTCTTAAAATTACCATCATTTCCATTGCCATTGTCTATTTCTTTGTCCTTGTGAAAGTCTAAGCGATAAGAAGCTCCGAAGGCAATATTTAAAACTGTTGGTGTGTCTTTAGTGTTAAACGCAATATTAGCGTCTAATTGAAAATTTTTAGACCAAAGATATGCTCCACCAACTCTAAAAATATTATCAGCATAAAAGTCACTTTTAATTCCTTGTGTTTCTCCAAAAACAACCCATTGTGGTGTAAATGAATGTGTTAGAGTGAAAATGTATTGAAAATCAGATTGATCTGTTCCAATTCTGTCTTTTATTAAATTCATTACAAAAACCCATCCACCATTAAAGTTGTTTTGGGTTGCAACCATAATTTTAGGGCTAAATCCTTCAATGTCAGGAGCTGTGTATGGATTGTTTTTAGTATCAAAATTTGCTCCAGCATAAACGGAAACAGCAGGAATTAAAGATTTCCAACTAAACTTATTGTTAGCGTGAAAACTGTAAAGGTTTGGTTTAGCTTCAGCCGCATTTTTATACGGATCATAAACCAAGTACTTAGCACCTAATGTGAAATTTTTAAAATTAGAGCGCTTATCTTCAACAGGAATTGCAGCACTATTATAAGTGATATTGTCATTTTGATATACGCCATCTAAGGATAATTCTAACTGCTCAAAAAACAAACCATACCTTAAACCAAAATCGAGACCAAATCCTGATACTTCATAATTTGCCAAGGCATGCTCTTCTTTAACAGTAAAAGCTCCAGCCTCAAACTGTACAATTCCCGTTCCAACAGAAAAAGCACTTTTAGAGACTCCAGGTCGATTAGAATTAATTACTTCGGTATACTGAGCGAACGCAGAAGTAAAACTGAAAGCAATAATTAACGTAAGTGTTGATTTGAGTATTCGCATTATTTACGGATTTAAAACCATTCGGTCTATTGTAGATTGAATTCAAATATAGATATTTTATAGTTTTTTTAAGGAATTTAATCGGATTATAAATGAGTATAATCGTATTTTTGATAATTATATTATGTTTATCATGGGATTACTGAGAACTATTTTAATAATTTTATTAGTTTACTTTGGCTTTAAGATATTAGCACGTCTTTTTGCACCTTTATTGATGCGTTTTGTGGCTAAGAAAGCAGAAGAAAAATTTGGCGGACAATTTGGAGGATTTCAAAACCCAAATCAACAAAGCCAACAGCAAAAGCAAAAGGAAGGCGAAACAGTAATCGATAAAATGCCTAATCAAAACAAAAAATCTAACGATAAAGTTGGAGAGTACGTGGATTACGAAGAAATTGACTAGTTCAATTCTTGTCATTATTACAGAACTTCCTTTTTAGTAAACAACGCTAATTCTAGTAATGTTTCAAAAAAAATAACTACTTTTCAGAATCATTCAACTTAAAGTATTCGCATGTCATTTTCTATAAAACGTTTATTGCCACATCTCTTAGTTTTAATAGGGTTTGTGGTTTTATCTTTAGCCTATTTTAGTCCTGTTTTACAAGGCAAAAAAATAAACCAAAGTGATATTATGCACTACATTGGTATGGCAGAGCAACAAAAAGAGTTTGCTAAGACTACTGGTGAAGAAACCTATTGGACCAATAGTGCATTTGGTGGTATGCCAACCTATCAATTAGGCGCAAAATATCCGCATAATTACATAAAAAAACTCGATTTATCGTTACGTTTTCTTCCTCGACCTGCAGATTACCTATTTTTATATTTTATAGGTTTTTATATTTTGCTCTTGTCCCTAAAAGTAGATTTTAAACTCGCGGCACTTGGTGCTTTGGCGTTTGGATTTTCAACATATCTTATTATAATTCTCGGTGTTGGTCATAATTCTAAAGCGCACGCCATTGCTTATATGCCATTAGTTTTAGCAGGAATTGTGCTCACGTTTAGAAAGAAATACATACTCGGGTTTTTATTAACGACTGTAGCTTTAGGATTAGAAATTGTTGCGAATCATTTCCAAATGACTTATTACTTGTTGCTATTAGTTTTAGTCTTAGGTTTAGCGTATTTAATTGATGCTTACAAAAAGAAGGTGTTACCACACTTTTTTAAGTCCGTTGGCTTATTGTCTGTCGCAGCCATCTTAGCCGTTGGTCTCAATGCCACTAATATTATGGCAACCCAAGAGTACGTGAAGGAAAGTGCGCGTGGTCAAAGTGATTTAACCATTAATCCTGATGGATCTGCAAAAGAAACCACAACCGGACTGAGCAAAGAGTATATTACGGAATACAGTTACGGCATTTTAGAAACGTTTAACCTCTACATCCCAAAATTTATGGGAGGTGGAAATTACGAAGATGTCGGTAAAGACTCCGAAACTTACAACGCTTATATCAATTTGGGCGCTTCGCCAATTGAAGCCTTAGATGCGGCTAGAAACGCACCAATGTATTGGGGAGATCAGCCCATTGTAGAGGCACCAGCTTATGTTGGCGCAGTGATTATTTTCCTGTTTGTTTTAGGATTATTCTTAGTTAAAGGCCGATTAAAATGGTGGCTTGTTGGCGGTACAGTGTTATCTCTTTTATTGTCTTATGGAAAAAATTTAGGATTTTTAACCGATTTCTTTATCGATTATGTGCCGTTATATAGCAAGTTTAGAGCGGTAAGTTCCATACAGGTGTTATTAGAATTGTGTATTCCTGTTTTGGGTGTTTTTGCATTAGTTCGTTTGTTTAATGACTATCAAAAAGATGAAGAAAAACTAAAAGCCTTAAAATATGCTGTAGGAATTACAGCTGGTTTAGCGATTATCTTTTTATTGTTTAAATCCACGTTATTTGATTTTGAAGGCCTAAGAGATGACCAGTATATTGGTGCTTACGGACAACCTTTTATGGATGCTATTATTGAAGATAGAAAATCTTTAATGACTACTGATACCTTAAGAACATTGATATTAGTGTTATTATCGGCAGGTACCATTTTCTTATTCTTAAAAAAGAAACTATCAGAGAATTTAGTCGTGGTTGTATTCGCTGTATTAATACTGTTTGATTTAGTTTCAGTTGATAAGCAATATGTAAATAACGACAATTTTGTGTCGGCTTTAAAGGTCGATAAACCATATCAGCCTAATTCTGCAGATAAAGAAATACTGAATGACAAAGGGCATTTTAGAGTGTTAGATATGTCTAACGAAGGTCAAAGATTGCCAGCAAAAGCGGCTTATTATCATAATTCTTTAATGGGTTATAGTGCTGCTAAATTGGGGCGTTCAGAAGAGTTATTAGATTTTCATGTGTATAAAAACAACATGGATGTTCTTAATATGTTGAACACTAAATACATTATTGCCGAAGAACAAGGCCAAATATTTCCTTATACTAATACGGAAGCAAACGGTAACGCTTGGTTTGTTTCAAACCTAAAAGTTGTTGCTAATGCCAATCAAGAGATTTTAGCTTTAGACAGTTTGAATACAAAGACTACAGCAGTTTTAGAGCAATCGGTTCAGGCGGAAAATAATTTAAAAACAGGATATCAAGTAGATTCTACGGCTTCTATTCAGTTGAAAGAATTCAAACCTAATTATTTAAAATACCAATCTAATAATAGAAATGAAGGTCTAGCCGTATTCTCAGAAATCTATTATGAACAAGGTTGGAATGCATATATCGATGGTAACTTAACACCACATTTCCGTGTGAATTATGTATTAAGAGCATTAGAATTACCAAAAGGAAACCACACCATAGAATTTAAGTTTGAACCACAAGTTGTAGAAACAGGAAGTAAAATTGCTTTAGCGAGTTCTGCGGTTTTAGGACTATTGCTATTAGCTGGTTTGTTTTTTGAGGTGAAAAAGCGAAAAGATTGATTGTCATTCCTGCGAAGGCAGGAATCCATTATCTATAACTAAAAAATAGATTCCTGCCTTCGCAGGAATGACAAACATGAGTAAAAAAAAAGCACTTATAATAACCTATTATTGGCCACCAGCAGGCGGTCCAGGCGTACAGCGATGGTTAAAATTCGTGAAGTACTTGCCTGATTTTGGTGTTGAACCTATTGTGTATTGTCCTGAAAATCCAAACTATCCTATTATGGATAAAAGTTTGGTAAACGAGATTCCTAAAGACATTACGATTTTAAAACAACCTATAAGTGAACCTTATGGTTTGGCGAGTGTATTTTCAAAAGGAAAATCTAAAAAAATAAGTTCTGGAGTTATTCCAAAAGCTAAAAAGCAATCTTTGATTGAAAAAGCAATGCTTTATGTTAGAGGGAATTATTTTATTCCAGATGCTCGTAAAAATTGGATAAAACCTTCGGTTGAATTTTTATCTAATTATATCAAAGAACATCACATTGAAACCATAATTACAACAGGTCCACCGCATAGTTTACATCTCATAGGCTTACAATTAAAAGCAAGATTAGGTGTAAAATGGTTAGCGGACTTTAGAGATCCTTGGACCACTATTGGTTATCATAAGGATTTAAAACTTACGGATTCTTCAAAAGCAAAGCATGTAGCGTTAGAGCAAAATGTTTTACATACTGCAGACCAAATTATTGTCACAAGCAATCACACTAAAAACGAGTTTCAAACTAAAACAAAACAACCGATTTCTGTTATTACTAATGGTTACGATGCGCATAATATTAGAGTAGAAGGGAAGGACGAGCTTTTTACCTTATCGCATATTGGGTCGTTATTATCAGAACGAAATCCTGTGGTTTTATGGGAAACACTTTCAGAATTAATACAAGAACATAAAGCCTTTTCAGAAGTTTTTAAATTACAATTAATTGGAGTCGTTAGTGATGATGTTGTAGAATCTATTCATCAAAATGGATTAAAAAATCATGTTGATGTGGTTGGTTATGTGAGTCATGATGAAGCGATACAATTTCAAATGAAATCACAATTAGTATTGTTAATTGAAATCGATTCTGAAGATACCAAAGCGATCATTCCAGGAAAAGTGTTTGAATATCTTATTTCTGAAACACCAATATTAGCCCTTGGTCCAAAAGATGCTGACGTAGAGCAAATCATAAAATCAACCAACACAGGAAGTTATTTTAATTACAATCAAAAGGCGGAATTGAAAACACAGCTTTTAAGTTATTTTGAAGCGTTTCAAAACAACACATTAAAAGTAAATGCTATCGGTTTACAACCTTATAGCAGAAAAACCTTGACTGAGAAATTGGCAAAGTTGATATTACATACTTAATGTCGCCTCAAGTTAATAATTAATAAAAATATTTTAGATTTTTATTCGCAACAGTGAGACTGTCCCCTTGAGGGGACTTTAGGGGTGTGAAAAACGAAATAAAAAATGGTAGTTTAGAGCTTCTGAACACGTGAGTTTCAAAAACCTTTATAGTGCGTTAAGCCCAATTTATTAAAGCTCTTTTTGCTATTAAATAAAACCTTCCAGTTTAGTTTTATAATTTTTCAGTAGTCATTTTGGAATTTGATATTTTAAAGTTGTTATTTGTAATTCTATGGGAATTGTATTAAACCAATCATTTAAAAACACTATTACCACCTATTTGGGCTTCGGTATTGGTGCAATTAATACACTTTTTCTTTACACTAATTTTTTATCGGATCAATACTATGGTTTAGTTGCGTTTTTATTGTCTGCAGCTAATATTATGATGCCTTTTATGGCCTTTGGAGTGCATAATGCTATTGTTAAATTTTATTCGTCTTTTAAATCTAAAAACAGTATCAATAGTTTTTTAACACTGATGTTATTTTTACCCTTTTTGTTTATAATTCCAACGGGTTTAATAGGTTATTTAGCTTATGATTCAATAGTTAATTGGCTGTCAAACGAAAACCAAATTGTAGAAAAGTATGTCTGGCATATTTTTATTCTAGCCATTGCAATGGCTTATTTCGAAATATTTTTTGCGTGGACAAAAGTGCAAATGCAAACCGTTTTTGGGAATTTAATGAAGGAGATTTTCCATCGTGTATGTATTATGATATTGCTTTTTGCAGTTTATTTTGATTGGTTGTCGGTTGATCAATTTATAAACGGACTTGTTAGTGTCTATGTTTTGCGAATGGTAATTATGAAACTATATGCCTATTCGGTAAGGTTTCCAAAGTTAAAGTTTCAAAAATTAGAGAATCACTTATCTATTTTACAATATTCGGGATTAATGATTATTGCAGGTTCTGTAGCCATGCTTATTCTAGATATTGATAAGTTTATGATAGGCTTAATGTTGCCAGATATTGAGCAAGTGGCTTATTATAGTGTTGCTATTTTTATCGCAACAGTTATTGCAGTGCCTCAACGTGCTATGCACCAAATTATGCTGCCTTTAACGGCTCAATATTTAAATGAAAAGGATAATGTTGCCTTAGAAGATTTATACAAACGAAGCTCGATGACACTTTTGGTAGTGAGTGGTTTTATTTTTCTGCTCATTATTTTGAATATTAATCAGCTCTATGAGATCCTTCCAGAAGAGTTTACGGGTGGACTTTTTGTGGTGCTCATTGTAAGTTTAGCAAAACTGTATGATAACAGTTTAGGAAATAATAATGCCATTCTATTTAATAGTGATTATTACAAAATGGTTTTAATTTTTGGTGTGTTATTAGCTATAATGGCTATTGTGCTTAACGCTATTTTTATTCCTGTTTATGGTATTGAAGGCTCTGCTTTTGCAACGTTTTTAGCTGTGTTTATTTATAATTCAATCAAAATTATATTTGTAAAACAGAAATTTAATATGCTGCCATTTACAATGGGTTCAACTAAGATTGTCTTAACATTAGTTGTGTTATCATTGGTATTCTACTTTTGGGATTTTCCATTTCATCCTGTAGTAAACATTGTTTTAAAATCGGGATTAATTGGTGGTGTTTATTTCAGCCTTATTTATAAGTTGAATGTTTCTGAGGATATTTCAGCACAAATAAAAAAGTACCTAAAACTATAGATACTTTTTAAAATAAGAAATTCCCGTAAGGTGCTTTGAGGCATACGTCATACGGGAACTCCTAACCAACCAAAAAAACTTTTTATCCTCTAGATCGTCTTGAGTTAGATCTTGTAGAACTTTGGTTGCTTGTTCTACTTGTATTAGATCTGGCTTTTACAGACGATGATTTACTTCTACTCTGAACTGTACTTCGTTGTTTTGTGCTAGGCGACGTTCTGGTATATGTACGAGAATTTGTCGTTTTCGGTTTTCTTACCGAAGTAGTTCTTGTTTTATTAGACACAGAGGAATTGCTTCTGGTCACATTATTATTTACACTCCTAGAACTTGTTGCATTACTGTTGCGTATCGTTCTTGTTGGAGTTGTTGTTCTGGTAATAGTACGCGTCGTAGTAGCTCTGTTATTTATTGCAGAGTTTGATCTTGTAGGAGTCGAAACTCTTGAACTTGAACGACTAGTAGTTGCACCATTAGAAACTCGGTTTGTACCTGTTCTCGTTGTCACACTTGAACTGCGCGTTGTTCTTGTTGCAGTTGCATTACTCTTTCTTAAACGTGTAGCTCTTGTACTTGCAATGGTTGCATTGTTTCGTGTTACACGAGTTCTAATACTTCGTTCTGTACTATTTCTCGGAGTCTGTGCATAGCTAACATTACGTCTAGTTGTCGTTGTTGTTCTTCTTACCGCATATCCATTATCGCGTCTTCCGATATTATAATGTCTTACATTATTAGTATAAGGTCTGTAATAAATATGTCTTACAGGTGTATAATATTGTCTGTATGGATTAATGTGCACAACACTATAGTTACTATGTGGCGCTGCATAAAATCGGTGCCAAGGTCTATAAACATAAGATCTATTATATATGTTAATATAACCATCATATCTATAAAATACATTGTTTCTATAATATACATTAAGCCCACCAAGTCTGCTAATTCTACCAAAACTATTGTAGTTAATAAAGATGTTTCCTATTTGATTAACACGACCGTAATAATCATAATATATTGGTGTGTTTTCAATTTGGATAATAGCTCCAAAGCTATCATATTGAACATATGGGTTATAGTTATAACCTGTGTTGAAACTTAAACTGAAACCAGGTCTGTTAATATTAACGCTTACATCTGGACCATGATTTGGTAAATAAAAATCAAACTGACCATCGGCAAACACTGAAAACTCAATACCAGCTTCATTAAATATGAAAGAATTACCATAACCTCTCACATAATTATTAATTGAAGCGTCTGCTTCTGTCGTTGTTGTGTTGGTTGCGAATGCAGTTGTGCTAAAAGCGACTAAAGCTGCAAATAAATATATAATTCGTTTCATAATAATTGGGTTTTAAATTAAACTCGTTTAGTATAAAACAAACAACGTGCCAAAAACACAATATGCTGTTTCGTAGTATTTTATCGTTATTGTTAAATGAAAACTGTTTCAAGTGTTATGTTCCATTTTATTATAAATATTAATAATGTGGTATATTTTATTACTTTTAAGCCAAGACCAACCAGCAACCATGAAACCGAATCAAGTTAATTGCCAAAATTGTGAACAACCTTTTGATGCCAGTTTTCAGTTTTGTCCGCATTGTGGGCAAAAAGCAAATGATAAACTTACCATTGGTGTATTATTTTACAATACCATTAGTAATTACTTTTCATTTGATGCACGTTTTTTTAAAAGCTTTTTTCCTTTAATGTTCAAACCTGGCTATTTGCCAGGGCAGTTTATAAAAGGAAAACGTTTATTGTATTTACATCCTGCACAGATGTATTTGTTTATTTCGGTAGTCTTCTTTTTTATTTTTTCGTTTAGCGTACGGCAGCAAACCGATTCTTTAAACCGAGAACTCAAAAAAACTTTAGTGTCAGACGTAGACGTGGCCAGTTTAGATTCTGTTGAAGTTAAAGAAAGAGAACGGGCTTTAAAACTTGAAGATTCATTAACTAGAATTGAAATAAGAAAGGCACTAGAGGATAATCAATGGCTGACTAATATGTCGGATAAGGATTCTATAGCTATTCTAGAAAAGATCCCTAAAAATACAGATGTTTCGTTTGGCCTTAATGAGCGTAAAATTGATTCTTTAATAGCGTTAAAGGCTTCTGATGAAGAAATTTATAAATCCATGGGAATGGATGACAACGATGGGTGGTTTACGAGAAAAATGTATGCTCAAGCACTTAAGTTTTACAAAGCGAGAGATGGAGGGACTATTTTACAAGCGTTTTATGACACCGTACCGATTGCTCTATTTTTCTTATTGCCATTATTTGCACTAATAATTAAATTATTGCATTTAAAAAAAGGAACATACACACACCATTTAGTATTTAGTTTTTACTTTTTTTCATATTTGTTTACAGTTTTTAGTGTCATCTTCGGTCTTAATCTCATTTGGGATATTCCAAATTGGCTAGACTTTCTTATTGCTTTATCTACTTTTATTTATTTAATGATGGCATTAAAACGGTTTTATGATCAAGGGTGGCTTTTAAGTTGGTTTAAAAGTAGTGTAGCTACATTTACATTTATGGCCATTGTAATTCCAACAGCGGTATTCATTATGGGACTTTTTGCTTTTTTGTTTTATTAGTCATTAATAGAACCAGCATGCCAAATAGGAACATTTAAAAATTCGCTCAACATTTCAGCATCAATGATTAGAGATTTTAAACTCCCATGATCAACGACATTTTTTCTAGAAGCATCGTCTAATACTAAATTCAGTTCAAAACTTTTGTAAGAACTATCATCACTTTGAATGTGTTCTCCTATAATTTGAATAGCAACAATTGATTTTAAGGGTAAATAATCATCAGATTGTTGTTTTCTCGATTGGTGCAGATTGAATTTATACGTGGTGTAATAAATCCCTTGTTGCTTGTCGAAAACTCTCGGTTTGTAAAATTTATAAAACATAAAACCACCAGCACTAGAAAATAGTAATCCAAATAGGATTAGAAACCAATTGATTGAAACGATCTCAATATTGGTTTTAAATAAGGGGAATAGTGCAAAAAATAAAACACCGAAGCCTACAGCAAAAAATATAAAACTGAATATAGCAGCTCCAATTGAAGGTTTGTAAATTAATTTCGAGGAATTTGCTTGAGTTAAAACATTGGTTTTAAAATTGGCGCCACCAGGCTTTAAAGGTGAGGTTGAAACTTTAGACTTTATAGTGTCTTTAGCACTATGAGTATTTTCTTTAGCTTCATTAACTTCATCGTGAAAACCTTTTGGTAAATCCATCTTATAACTTCTCTTTTAAATAGTTCCCTGTTATTGAGTTCTTGTTTTTTGCGATCTCTTCTGGTGTACCAACAGCAATGAGTTGTCCTCCATGTTTTCCGCCCTCAGGTCCTAAGTCAATGATGTAATCGGCACATTTAATCAAATCGATATTATGCTCAATTACAATTATTGAATGGCCTTTGGCAATTAATGCTTGAAACGATTTTAATAACTTTTTGATGTCATGAAAATGAAGACCAGTGGTTGGTTCATCAAATATAAAAAGTGCGTTATCGCTTTTACTACCTTTACCTAAAAACGTGGCTAGTTTTATACGTTGCGCTTCACCACCAGAAAGGGTAGAAGAGGACTGCCCTAAAGTCACGTAGCCCAAACCAACATCTTGAAGTGGTTGTAGCTTTTTTTGAATTTTAGCCTCAATATTTGTTTTGAAAAATTCAATGGCATCATCAATGGTTAGGTTTAAAATATCGTCTATAGATTTACCATCAAACTTAACTTCTAAGACTTCCTTTTTAAAGCGTTTACCATTACAAGTATCGCAGGTTAAATGCACATCTGCCATAAATTGCATTTCAATAGTTACTTCACCTTCACCTTTACAGGTTTCGCAACGTCCACCATCGACATTAAAACTAAAATGCTTGGCAGCATAATTTCTAATCTTACTCAGTTTTTGAGACGCAAATAAGGCTCTAATATCATCGTAAGCTTTAATATAAGTCACAGGATTTGATCTAGAAGAACGACCAATAGGATTCTGATCTACAAATTCTACATGCTTAATATTACTGTGGTTACCTTTTATTTCTGAAACCTGACCAATTTTATCGCTAAATCCTGTCAATTTCTTTTGTATCGCAGGAAAAAGAATTTTTTTAACCAAAGTACTTTTTCCGCTACCTGAAACACCAGTAAGAACGGTTAGCATTTCGAGCGGAAACGTAACATCTATGTTTTGTAAATTATTTTCGCGAGCACCTATAATTTCAATACTATGTTTTGAAGTTCTTCGTTTTTTAGGCACTTCAATTTCTAATTGACCATTGAGGTATTTTGCGGTTAATGTATCTGCAGAAAGAATGTCTTTAAAATCGCCTACGGCAACAACGTCACCTCCTAAAGTTCCGGCTTCTGGACCAATATCAATAATAGCATCTGCAGCTTTCATTATATCTTCATCGTGCTCAACTACAATTACGGTATTTCCAAGATCGCGAAGCGATTTTAATACGTCGATTAAGCGTTCTGTGTCTTTTGGGTGTAAGCCAATACTAGGTTCGTCTAAAATATACATGGAACCAACAAGACTACTTCCTAAAGAAGTAGCTAAGTTGATGCGTTGGCTTTCTCCTCCAGAAAGTGTATTAGATTTTCGGTTTAAGGTTAAATAATTTAATCCTACGTTAGATAGAAACCCTAAACGCGTTTTTATTTCTGTTAATAGACGCTTTGCGATTTTGGCATCATTGTCGCTCAGTGTTAAATTATCAAAAAACACGGTTAATTCATCTATTGGTAAATCTACCAAATCTGTAATGGTTGCATTATCAACTTTTACATAACTGGCTTCTACTCGTAAGCGTTTACCTTCACAAACATTACATTTTGTTTTACCACGATAACGCGATAACATCACGCGATTCTGAATTTTATACGCTTTAGATTCTAGTTCAGCAAAAAAGTCATCTAAGCCTTCAAAGTATTTATTGCCTTTCCAGATGAGTGATTTTTGTGCGGCACTTAGTTGAAAATAGGGTTTATGAATTGGAAAATCGAAATGATGCGAGTTGTTGACCAACTGATCTCTATACCAACTCATGCTTTCTCCTCGCCAAGGGAAAATGGCATTTTCAAATACAGATAATGCGGTATTCGGAATTACTAAGTCGTCATCAATACCAATAACATCGCCATAACCTTCACATTTAGGACAAGCTCCATAAGGATTATTAAAGCTGAATAAATGCGCATTTGGTTCAAGAAATGACATATCATCAATTTCGAACTTGTTATTAAAAGTCGTTTGTTTTTTATCGGAAAGGGATTCTATAATACAAGTACCAACACCTTCGTAAAAAGCTGTTCCGACGGCATCTGCTAGTCGATTGAGAAAATCTTCGTCGTTTTTAAACACAATTCTATCGACAACTAAGAATATATTTTTATCAGCTGTAATGTTGCTTTTTAGTGCATCATCAATTCTCACCACTTCATCTTTTACTTTAATTCGCGCGTAACCTTGCTGTTGTAAAGTTTGAAGTTTATTTTCAAGGGTTCTGCCTTCTTCTAAAATAATAGGAGCTAAGAGTAATAATTTGCTGCGTTCTTCAAATTTTGAAATAAAATTAATAACATCAGAAACCGTGTGTTTTTTTACTTCGTCGCCAGAAATAGGCGAGTAGGTCTTTCCGATTCTTGCGAATAATAATTTTAGATAATCATAAATTTCAGTTGTTGTACCAACGGTTGAGCGTGGATTTGTAGAATTCACTTTTTGCTCAATAGCAATAGCAGGTGCAATTCCTTTTATATAATCGACTTTAGGTTTATTAAGTCGACCTAAAAACTGACGTGCATAACTACTTAAGCTCTCCACATAACGTCTTTGTCCTTCTGCATAAAGGGTGTCGAAGGCTAAACTAGATTTTCCGGAACCAGATAAACCTGTAATTACCACCAGTTTATTTCGAGGGATAACCACATCAATATTTTTAAGGTTATGCAGTTTTGCTCCTTTTATAATGATGTTTTCCTTTGGGCTAACGTCTAAAACAGTGGTATTCATAGGTTATTTTGATATCTAAGTTTGCAAAGATACTATTTAGCCAGTAAAGATTGAACTATGTGCTGTAATTCATCCGTTGAAACAGATGGCGACTTTTTTTTAGTTAGAAGGCAGTTATACAATTAGGCAATAGAACCACGATTTGATCTTGACTAATTAATAAGAATACATACTGGGTTTACTTCTTAAAACTTAAGTTTTTTTAAGTGGTTCGTTTTATATGTTTATACCTTTATACTAGTATTAATGCGTCTATCAATTTATCTCTAATAGTAAAACGTTTAAAATTCGTACTTTTTATATCTATTAAAGGAGCACTTTGTCCGATAAAATGTTAAATTTTAGTACTTTTCTTTGTATAATTGGAATGAATGTTGTTATATTTGAAATCTATTCATTTTAAAAAGACATCTGCGTATCGCATAATATTACTTTAAAAAAAACAGCTAGAAACCCCAAACTTAGTAGGCAACTACTAGGCATTAAAGTAATTATTATGAAAAAAGAACTTATCCAAGACGCAGAGTTGGTTAGCAACTACATTAAAGGTAACGAGAATGCACTTTCGATTTTAATAGAAAGGCATAAGCAAAAAATTTACAGTTTTATTTATTCTAAAGTATTTGATAGAGACATTACTGAAGATGTTTTTCAGGATACTTTTATTAAGGTTATAAAAAACTTAAAACGAGGAAAGTATAACGAGGAAGGTAAATTTTTACCATGGGTTATGCGAATTGCTCACAATTTAGTGATCGATCATTTTAGAAAAAACAACCGCATGCCAAAATTTGATAATGCAGGTGAATTCAGTATTTTTTCTGTACTTAGCGATTCGGCTTTAAACGCAGAGAAGGTGCTTATTAAAGACCAAGTAGAATCTGATGTGAGACGTATTATTGAAGAGTTACCAGAAGACCAAAAGCAGGTGCTTTTAATGCGTATGTATCAAGACATGAGTTTTAAGGAAATTTCAGAAAGAACAGGAGTGAGTATTAATACTGCCTTAGGAAGAATGCGTTATGCATTAATTAATATGCGAAAGGTCATTGAGCAAAACAATATCATTTTAACAAATTGATACAATAAAGGATATAGAAGTACGTTTTGCTATATATAAACTAATACACCTAAAAAATGGCAAAAATTTACTCTCACGCTTCCCCAAAACAATGTAACCTAAATCCAAAAGATGAGACGATTCGTTTTCTTTTGAATTATTCAAAGGCGTTAAGTGTTCTAGGGCATAATAAAATGAAGTTTGAAGCACTTCTAAATTAATTTAATTAATAGAAAAATCCTGATGTGAAAAACATCAGGATTTTTTTGTTAGTAGTAACTCTTCGTAGTTTTGAGTGGTAAGGTATTCTTGCTGTAGTCCTTTTAAATATTCAATTGTTTTAGCCTTTAAAAGATGTTTATCTCTTAAACAGTTTTTGATGTTTTCGTCATAAACCGTTAGTAAAATATACCAATGACCTGTTCTGTTTGAATAGTTACCTTCAAATAAACGCGAGTTGCCGTTGCTTTCTCGTTTCGCATCAATTACAGCCAATGGAAGATTTATGCTTTCATCTGTTCGTTCTGCTTCATGATATGATAAATACAAGGTTTGTCCTTCAAGTTGAAACGGGACATTATAGCCAACATCTTTTCCGTTTAGTTTGAATTTTTTATTGATGTAATTATAGAAATCACCAGCATTTTTAGGATCTTTAAATATGAAAGCTGTTTCTCTAGGCATGTGTTTTTGAAACTTTTTAGCTTGCATTATTTTGTAATCCTGATTCTTAAATTTAGGCGCTATTTTTACCGGAATACAAGAGGTGAAAACTAAAATAA
This sequence comes from Winogradskyella marina, assembly GCF_015645385.1. GTDB lineage: Bacteria > Bacteroidota > Bacteroidia > Flavobacteriales > Flavobacteriaceae > Winogradskyella > Winogradskyella marina. The sequence continues at coordinate 33,686 of NZ_JADOET010000014.1, read as the reverse complement.
AAAAGAGAACGGTTAGATTTTTCATAAATTGATGGTTTGATGTAACACCTCAATAATTGTTCCAAGTTTCACTATTTTTTCTTTTTATAATAGTCATTTAAAACGGACTTTCTTCCAATAGTTTTGGTAATAATATCTTTATCTAAATCCCAACCACGAGCCGGCGAATATTCTCTACCATACCAAATAATTTGAAGGTGTAAATCGTTCCAAAGTTCTTCTGGGAAAATACGTTTGGCATCTTTTTCGGTTTGTACTACGTTTTTGCCATTCGTTAAATTCCAACGGTACATTAAACGATGAATATGTGTATCTACAGGGAATGCAGGAATACCAAAAGCTTGTGATAATACTACAGCAGCCGTTTTATGACCTACTGCTGGTAGTGCTTCTAAAGCTTCATAAGTTTTAGGAACTTCGCCATTGTGTTGATCAATTAAAATTTGAGATAAGCCATGAATACCTTTACTTTTCATTGGCGACAAGCCAACGGGTTTTATAATGTCTCTGATTTCTTCTACACTTAGCTTAATCATGTCGTACGGATTGTCGGCACGTTCAAACAATAATGGAGTAATTTTATTGACACGTACATCTGTACTTTGCGCAGACATTAAAACGGCAATTAATAATGTATAAGGATCCTTATGGTCCAAGGGCACTGGAATTTCAGGATATAATTTATACAAGGTATTTATAACGAAATTAACTTTTTCTTGTTTAGTCATTTTGTATTTTTACGTAATCAAAGATTAAATACAAATTTACGTAATTATGACACATTTAAAAGTAGGAGATAAGGCACCAGATTTTTCAGCACAAGATGAACAAGGCCGTACCATTTCTTTATCGGATTATAAAGGCAAAAAGTTAGTTGTTTTCTTTTACCCGAAAGCGAGCACTCCTGGTTGTACAGCAGAAGCCTGTAACCTTAATGATAATTATGAGCGTTTTCAGTCTTTAGGCTATGAGATTTTAGGAGTTAGTGCAGATAGTGCCAAACGACAATCTAATTTTAAAAATAAATACGATTTTCAGTATCCACTATTAGCGGACGAAGATAAATCTGTTATCGAAGCTTTTGGAGTTTGGGGACCTAAAAAATTTATGGGTAGAGAGTATGATGGTATTCATAGAACGACTTTTGTAATAGACGAAAATGGAGTTCTTTCAGATGTGATAACTAAAGTAAAGACGAAGGCTCACACTGATCAGATATTAGAAGGGTAATTATTCTTCAAATCATTTCCATTTATACATTATATTAAACGGTTTCAATTCTATTTAAAAGCTACATAATCTTTAAATAGTTAAATGTTTATGGAATAAATGCTATCGTTTTTTACTATGTCCGAAAAAAACGACTACTAAAATAAGTGTTTTTATACACTAGATTAGACCAATCTAAATTAAAAACTTAGTAAGTACAGCTTTTTGTTTTGTACTATCATGTATTCTTACGAATTGATAATCAAAACGTTGTATTTGGGATTTTTGCTTATTAGTGCCATTAGACATTATTTAACATAAAAATAAAAGAATACTAAGCGATTTTAAAACTTAACTTTTTAACTTAGTACGAGATTAATTTGTCTTTTAATTTCCCCTTATGTTATTAATCAATAGTAGTCCAGAATTAGTGCAACAAATACCACTTTGGCCCTCAATTCCGTTTTTTTTAATCCTATTAGCCATCGCAATAGGACCTCTTATTGCCGAAGAATGGTGGGAAAATAATCGGAATAAGTTATTAGTATCTATAGTGCTAAGTGTACCAACAATAGCGTATTTGGTTTACATGGATTTAACGGATCACTTAAGTCATCAAGTGATAGGTGATTACATTCCGTTTATTGTTTTGCTAACATCCTTATTTGTTATAACGGGAGGTATTCATCTCAGTGGAGATATTAAAGCAAAACCCAAAATAAATACACTGTTTTTAGGAATTGGATACCTATTGGCGTCATTTATGGGAACTACAGGAGCTGCAATGTTATTAATTAGACCAGTAATTTCCATCAACAAACAACGTCAATTTAGTGTACATACTATTTTATTCTTTATTGCTGCAGTTGCTAACTGTGGTGGCTTATTAACTCCTCTTGGAGATCCACCATTGTTGATGTTGTACTTAAGAGGAGCTAGCTTTACATGGTTTTTTAGTTTACTTCCAGAGTGGGCTTTTGTAGGAGCATTACTCCTTATTATATATTATTTTATTGATTCTTATTATTATAAAAAGGAGCCACGAGAAAATTTAATTGCTGATGCCGTAGAAATTAAACCTATTCGTATCACAGGAGCAATTAATTTCATCTTTTTACTTGGTGTTGTTTTTTCTGTAGCTTTAATTAATTCTGATACAATTCCTGAAATTGCTGATGAAAATTCTCCGTTTTGGCTTGTTCATTTACGAGAAATAGTACTTATTATATTAACAATTCTGGCTTTCATTACAACGTCTAAAAAGATACGAGAAAGTAATAAATTTTCTTGGGGACCGATTGCAGAAGTTGCGGTGGTGTTTATTGGTATATTTATTACTATGACTCCTACATTAATATACCTTAGGCAACACGCTCCAGCTATGGGACTTACAGATCCATGGCATTATTATTATGCTACTGGTTTTCTGAGTGCATTTTTAGATAATACACCAACAGCAGTCGCTTTTCATAGTGTAGCAGCAAATATTCCGTATGCTGATAGTGTTCCGTTAGTTGCCAATGTAGCAGAGCATATTCTTAGTGCTATTGCTACTAGTGCTGTGTTTTTTGGTGCACTTACTTATATTGGTAATGGTCCTAATTTTATGGTAAAATCAATTGCAGAAGACAATAAGATTAAAATGCCGAGCTTCTTTGGTTATATGATTAAATTTTCGCTTGTTATATTATTACCAATATACATTATTACACAACTTATTTTTATGTAAAATGAATTTACAGTTTCGTTTGAAGCGAAGCCTATAATAATATAAATAATGAAATTTAGGTGTGGAGTTTTAATCGTAAAAGATAAGGCCTTCCGAATGCCGTTTTTTTATTGCTCCGCACTAATGAATTATCGAGAAGATCTAGATTCTTTATAGCTCGCATGCATCACCTCTTCAGATTCGCAACCAAATAAGCTTTTCTCTTTAATTAACTTAGAAACACCTTCTGGTAACATTGCTTCCCATCCTTCTTCATTATCCATTATCATTTTAAGGACAGTTCTAGAGAACACTGAGAGGTTAGAGATATCGTAATCTGTAATGTCTACAACTTTACCATTATATTTAAAAAACTTGTAGAGTTCCTTCATACGTGGATGAACTTTAAGATTTTCGCTAGTAGTTAAGCTACCATCGTCGTTTTGCATTGGATATAAGTAGACGCGTAAATCCTTGTAAAATAGTTTTCCAAAAGCTTCTAAAATACCACCACTTAAATGACGGTAATATTTCTCATCAAAAATATCAACGAGGTTATTTACACCCATTGCTAAGCCCATTCTTGCTCTAGAATATTGAGAGAAGTATTCAACCAATTTGTAATACTCTTGAAAGTTTGAAATCAATACCGTTTGTCCTAATGAACATAGCAGTTTCGCACGATCCATAAAGTCTTGTTCGTCAATTTCACCTTCCGCTCTTAGGTTAGAAAGCGTAATTTCAAAAACAACTTGCGTTTTTTCTTTGTCAACTTTATTTTCTTTTACGAACATTTCGTAAGATTTCTCTAACATGTCCATATTTACCTTAGTCACAGGTCTAAAGCTTCCTCTAAGCGTTAAAATGTTCTTTTTGTAAAGGACACGAGCAGGTAATACATTATTACCATCTGGCGCAAACATAACGGCATCTGTCATGCCGTTTTTCACCAGTTGTAAGCTCATTAAACGGTTATCTATATTTTCAAATACTGGACCTGAGAAGTTAATGGTATCAATTTCTAATTGGTCTTTATCTAAATGGTCGTATAAGTATCGTAATAATTTTCTAGGTTGGTTGTATTTGTAAAATGCACCATAAATTAAATTAGTTCCTAATTTACCTAATGTTTCTTGTTGTAAACGCGCATCAGTTTCTTTAAAACGAACGTGGATAATTATATCATTATAAGGCTGATTAGGAGCAACCTGATATTTAATTCCAACCCAACCATGACCTTTAAATTTTTTTGCAAAATCTATGGTAGCCACTGTATTCGCATAAGAGAAAAATATTTTGTTAGGATGTTTATCTCTCGTTATACGCTTTTCCATTAAGTTAACTTCGTGGTTTAGCATTTTACGAAGTCTGGCTTCTGTGACATAGCGTTTATCATCTTCGATACCGTAAATCGCATCACTAAAATCTTTATCGTAAGCAGACATAGCTTTAGCAATGGTTCCAGACGCTCCTCCTGCTCTAAAAAATTGACGTACAGTTTCTTGTCCTGCGCCAATTTCAGAAAAGGTTCCGTAAATATCAGCATTAAGATTTATACGTAAAGCTTTGTCTGCTAGAGAAGGAATATTTTCGAAATCTGAATCGCCAGTGTACGTTATGTCATCCATAGATATTGGGTTTGCGTCGTTTTAGCAAAGGTACAGTTTTACTATTGCAAACAAAAAAATAAGTTTATTTTTGTCATCACAATTCCGAATTGAAAATATAACAAATCAATAAGGCATTTTTTTTCTATATAGTGAAATACAACGGAAAATAGAATGCTTTTTTGCGAGGTTTACAATTTAGGGTTGTATTAGAAATTTAAGAGTTTTGAAAGTAACATTTTTAGGAACAGGTACATCGCAAGGAATTCCCATAATTGGGAGCGATCATCCAGTGTGTTTAAGTGAAAATCCTAAAGATAAACGCTTGCGCGTTTCTGTATTAGTAGAATGGGATGAGTATACGTTTGTAGTCGATTGTGGTCCCGATTTTAGACAACAAATGCTTAATGCTAAGGTGAGCAAAATCGATGGTGTTATTTTTACACACGAACATGCCGATCACACCATGGGATTAGATGATATTCGTCCGTTTTTTTTTAGACAAGGTGATATAGCTTTGTATGCGCATCAACGTGTTTTTAAAGCTTTAGAGAAACGGTTTGATTATATTTTTACCACAGAAAATAAATACCCAGGAGTGCCGAGTGTCACGACAACAGAAGTTAAAAATGAGCCTTTTTTAGCAGGAAATCTCAAGGTTATTCCTATTGAAGGTTTACATTATAAGCTTCAGGTATTTGGTTACCGCTTTCATAATTTTGCCTATTTAACAGATATGAAAACCGTTGCAGATTCTGAAATTGAAAAACTTCAAAACTTAGATGTTTTAGTGGTGAATGCCTTACGAATTAAACCACATATTTCCCATTTCAACTTAGAAGAAGCATTAGCATTTATTGCTAAAGTAAAGCCTAAACGTGCCTATTTAACGCATATTAGTCATTTGTTAGGTTTTCATGATGATGTTCAACAACTATTACCAGAAAACGTTTTTTTAGCTTACGATAATTTACAAATTACCATATAGATATGAAGAATAAAATTTTAATGTATTTATTTATCTTTTCGGTGCTGTTACTTATTTTTCAGTATGTGAATTCAAAGAATATTATTGATAAATACGAAGAAGATATTGTTAAAGTAAAAGCTAAACTTCTCGAAAAGGAAAAAACCATAAAAGCTTTAAAAGATAAGAATTTTGAATTAAGCTACTTTAGCATTGATAGAAATGAAGATGCGTTATCTTATTTTGAAGCCTTGGGTTACGATACAGAACAATTGATTCCTGCAATCATAGATGGACTTTATGATTTAAATGACTACGAAGGTGAAGATCACCCAATTGTACCTTATGTATCTATGACAGATTCTAAATTAGTGATTAATAAAGTGAGAGTGATGAATCACAAATGGATTGTCGCGAATTTTACGGATGGCGAATTTTGGGGAGAAATATTTGTCACCTATACTATTGATGAAAACAACGACCTAAAATATAAACTGGCAGAGTATTTCTTATATCCTAAGATAGGATAAAGTTCTGTTTTTTATTGCTTGAAAGTTTAAATGTACTTCTTTAACCAAGCCTTTAAATCATAAAAATTCTGTGGTGCAACTCCGTGTCCAACAGGATATTCAGTGTACTCATGATTAATACCTAAAGCCTTTAAAAACGCTGGTGCTTTTTGTGCCCAACTTACCGGTATGACTTGGTCTACAGAACCATGAGAACAAAAGAAGTTTAAGTGAGAAACTGTACGTTCTTCTATGGTATCTGGTAAAATATCTTCATTTATATAACCACTTAAAGCAACAATGTTTTTAACTTTTTCAGGATATGTTAAAGCCACAGCATAGCTTAAAATAGTACCTTGGCTAAAGCCTAAAAGTGTTACATTATTTGCGTCTACAGCATAAGATCTACACGCATAATCAATAAATTCTGCAATTAAATTTACTGATGCTTTGGCTTGTTCATTATCGCTCCATTTCCCTTTGTCTGCATCAAAATTAATTGCATACCAAGCATTTCCATAAGGTTGCATGGTATAAGGTGCTCGTAACGACATAATCATTAGTTCTTCTGGTAATTCTGAAGCAAATGAAAACAAATCATTTTCATCACTACCATAACCATGGCACATAATTAAAAGTGGTGCATTTTCTTTTAGCGATGAAGGTCTTGTTATATATTGTAGTTTCGACATGTTTATTGGCCTATTGATTTAAAAAAGTTTTGAAAATAGTCTCCGAGTAAAGGAATATTATTAAGTTTCCCAGTAATTGCTCCGAATATGCCATAGACATAGAGCACAGAAAAGAATATCCAAAACGAGTAAGTAATCATCCAGCTGTTAAAATAACTAGTCACAAAACCTAATAGAACATATAGAAACCCTAATCCTAATGCTTGTCTTGTGTGAAAAGCGGTGAATGGATTGCGTTTATCCTTATTCATATAAAAGGCGATAAGCGTACCAAACAAAGTGAGGTAAGCGACTACTGCCATTGTTTTTCCTGCTTCAACTGTAGTATTATTCATTATTTAAAACCATTTTATTGTTGGCAATGACGCCATAAGATTTACCTTTTAATTGCTGCCCTAAAAACATACTATTCTTAGAACGTGACGAAATTTTATCAATCGTCAAGTCATAGGTCTCATCCGGATTGAAAAGCGTTAAATCAGCAATTTCTCCTTCGTTTATGGAATGTTCAGTTATGTTGAATCTAGATTTTCCTTGGGTTAAAAGACTAATCGTTTTCTTGGTAGTAAAGCTATTTTGTAAAGCTCCAAAAGCAGATTCTAACCCAATGCTTCCATATTTAGCATAATCGAATTCAATTTTTTTGTATTCTATATCAATAGGATTATGGTCCGTGGTAACCATGTCTATAGTTCCATCTTTTAGTCCTTCAATTAAAGCATCGCAATCCGTTTGCGTTCGCAATGGAGGAAGCACTTTAAAATTCGTGTCAAATTCGTGTAAAACAGCATCGGTAAATACTAGATTGTGAATCGCAACACTACAGGAAACATTCAGTTTTTTAGCTTTTGCAGCTCTAATTAATTCAACAGATTTAGCCGTCGAAATTGTTGGAATATGAAGTTTACCTTCCGTATATTCTAATAAAAATAAATCTCTGGCAACTTGTAGTTCTTCAGCTAAAGCCGGATTTCCTTTCAATCCTAATTTGGTACTATTTACATGTTCGTTAGCGACACCATTTCTAGAAATTCGAGATTCCTGAGGAAATGAACACACCAAACCATCAAAATTACTTGCGTATTGCAAGGCAATTTTCATAAGGTTAGGGTTAGACATTGGTTTTTGGTAGTCGTAAAATGCAACGGCTCCTGCATTTCTCATATCAAATAATTCTGCTAAATCTTCGCCATTACTCATTTGAGTTAAGGCACCAATAGGATAGAGGCTAACGGCATTATCATTAGCCTTAGATTTTACAAAAGTAATATCTGCATAAGAATCTATTACAGGATTAGAATTTGCATTTAATGCTACAGAAGTAAAGCCAGAATTAGCTGCGGTCTTTAAACCATTGCTAATGGTTTCGCGTTCTTCGTAACCTGGTTCGCCAAAAGACACGCTACTGTCAAACCAACCTTGAGAAACATGCAGGTTGTCTAACTGTATTTCTTTATAATTTCTAGGATTGGTTATGCGTTTAGCGATCTTAGAAATACGACCTTTTTCAATTAAAATATCAACCGTTTCATTGTGAAAATCACTTTTAGAATCAACGATGGTTGCAGATTTTATGAGTGCGTTCATTAGGTTCTTAATATTTGTTACGGTTATTTGTTTTTGCGTTATTGTGGCATTAAGTTATTTTCTGATTCAGACGAAACAACTACATAATCTAATAACTTTTTTACTAGTTTAAGCTATTTAGGACGCCTAAATAGCGCATTAACTTAATAACTTTTTAAATTCAGAAATACTTACTTCAAATATTTCAAAAGTAGCATTTCTACTATTAAAAATACTAATGCAAAAATAACAAACCATTTCCATAACGCATTAATAGTTGTATTACTTTTTATAGTATTTATAGTTGTTGCTAAACTAGAATCTACGGTCACATTATTTAAAGGACTTAAATCATAATAACTGAGATTGCTTTCAGATCTATTGTAATTGAAACTTAAATTTTGAAGTACCTGCTCTTTGTTTTTAACCTTTAGAATTCCAGCAGTATTAGGATACTCTTCGGTTTCTAAAATCACAGATTTGCTGTATGTTTTTTGAAGAGGTATCACTGAAGTTTCATCTGATTCTAACGTTAATATATCATCTTGACCAATTGATGTTTGAATCGCAATTGAATTCGGTTGTCCAATTGTATAGTATAATTTAGACAGTTTTAAACTCTGTAAACCCATGTTATATAACACAGGAATAATTAATTGTGAGTTTTTAAAGTTTGAATTTTCAGAATTTAAAGCTGAAGAAAATGCGTAGGAATTAGTGTCTCCAATTAAAAATGGTGTGCCATCTTCATAAGATAAAACAGCATTAGAGTTTGAAGAAAAACGATACGATTGTTTAACTTTAGGATATTGAAAATTAGTCACTTTAGAGTAAAATGCATTTGCTAAAAGCGGATGGTTGTAGTTGATGCTTGTTAGTCGTTTTTCAGATGTGTTTTGATTGCTAAATGTGGTAATTGATAAGTCTTTAAGCAGTTGATTATAAGAATTTAAGGCAATAGTATTAGAAGGGATAATCAAAATCTTTCCTCCGTCATTTTTAAATGCAATTAACGCTGTTTTTAATGCGTTTGAGATGGTTTCGAGTTCATTTAGCACAATTAAATTTTGCTCCGGAATTAACTTAAAATTAAGAGCAGTTAACTCAAAGCTTTTATAATCGAATTCATCTTCTGTGTAAATACGTTTTAAGAAAGAATCATCAGTACGTTCATTAATTGCTAAAACCTTAATTTTTGGTTTCGCATTAATATTAAAATAAAACACATTGTCATACTGTAAACCAGCATCATCAATCACTAGTTTTCCATTAATCACTTTATTATTGGCAATTGTAAATGTTGTTTCGGCTTCTTTATTAATATCCACGGCACTTTTAGTGAGTAGAATGTCGTTATTAAACAAGGAAATAGAAACATTATCAATAGGCTCGGCAACGTTAGATAGTTTTACATTAAGGTCAATGGTTTCGCCAGTGATGTTGGTTGTATAAAGGCTGTCAATACAAATATTTGTTGCTATTGTAGATTTTGGTTGTACCAATTTGAGTTGAAACGTACTATCAACTTCAAAAGTAAGTGGATTTCCTTTTTGTTGAAAATCGGATACCAAAACCAAATTACGAGTCGCAGCACCTATATTTGAAAACAATTGTTTTCCCTTTAAATAAACAGCATCATAACTGAGTTGATTTGGCGAATGTGATAATTGAATTAAGTCATTTTTTAAAGCTTTAACGGTTGTGTTTCTATAGCTTTCATCGTTTGTAAATAAACTGATGGTTTCGTCTTCAGGCAACGTATTAATAATATCTTGAATCGCTTCATTTAATAATGTGCCATTGCTACCTTTAGCTTCCATACTAAAGGAGTTGTCAAGGTAAATTACAGTTTCTTGAGATGCGTTAAATTCTTCAGTATTGGGAATAAAAGGTTGTGCAAATGCAATGATAACGCATGCTAAAAGTAACATTCGGGTTAATAAGGTAATCCATTTTTTAAGCTGCGAACTCTTACGTGTTTGAAGTTTTACTGATTTTAAAAACTTAACATTGGTAAATTCTACTTTTTGAAAACGACGTAGCTGAAATAAATGGATAAGAATAGGAATGACCAGCAAAAATAGTGCGTAAAGTAATTCGGGATTTTTAAACTGCATTCGTTGTTTTTATTAAATTTATTAGGTTTTTTGACACTAGTATTTAGATGTTATTTTTGAGAAAAGTATCAACCCAGATAACACCCCTAAAGTCCCCTCAAGGGGACATTCTCACTGTTGCGAATAAAAAAATCTAAAAGATTTTTTTATTAATTGTTCCCTTGAGGGGACTTTAAGGGTGTAATATCAGCCAATTGATAATAATCTTCATAATTATTCATTCATATGTTTAAAAGCCTGAAAGGTCTTAATACTTCAAATATATAGAATACAAAGAGATTTGCTCATTCAGCTTCTGAGAATTTTAACAGAAAAAGAAATAATCAATCATGGCTTGCATATTTTTGGTTTCAAAATACTGTGTAATCTCTTTCTGCGCTTTTGTATTCGCTACAGTAACGATACTTTGAGGCTGTTGAAGTTCTGCTAAATAATCAAAATTAAAAAGTTCTTGATCGTAAATATGCTTGCCTATTTTCTTTGGGTTATCGCAAATCCAGTAAAACGGTATGTTTTCTTTTAACAACAGCTTTGCTAAAGTTTTGCCTTTGGACCCAGCTCCCCAAATTGCTAATGGTCGCGTTGCATCATAATTCAACTCTAAAAAATAGTGTACTTTAAGATCTAAAAAAGAATTCTCTGCGTAATGCTCATGAGTTCTAGAGGTTCTGCTGTTGTAATCTCGCCAATGAAGCAAAACTTTATCACACGGAATGCACGTATAATTGGCTTTATAAAACCGAAATGCTAAATCGTAATCTTCAGGATAAATGTCTGAATTAAAACCTCCACAAGCATCAAAATCTTCACGATGTAACATCCAACAAGGCGACGGAATAACGCATTCTTTATATATTTCAGAATAGTTGTTTCCTGAAACCGTAAGCGAATTTAGCCATTGCTCATAGCGTGCAAAACCATCGCTTAAACCATCGGCTCTGAAGTAGTTTACCTGTCCGACAGCTAAATGTTTCTTGCCATATTTTTCGAGATTTGTAACCATGGTTTCCAGTCGGATAGGAGTCATTAAATCATCACTATCCATTCTTGTAATATAATTCCCAGAACTATGTTTGTAGGCTGTTTTTAAGGCTTCTATAATTCCTGAGCTATCATTTTTATAAACGCTTATTCCAGCCTCTTTTTCAGAATACGTTTTAAGGATTTCAAAAGAATTGTCATCCGAATTATCATCGACAAAAATAGCTTCCCAGTTGGAGTAGGATTGTTTCAAAATGGAGTCCAAACAATCTGCAATAAACGCTTCTGTGTTTTTAAAAGGGACTAAAATGCTAACTAATGGTTGTGACATGTTGCGAATTTAACAAAACCTTTAGGTTTTTAACGGTAACAGATAGTAGATTTGTCTGTCTAAAAAAATAAAACTTAAAACATGAAGAATTATTTAGCCATTCTTGGCTTGAGTATCGTTTTAGTTGGTTGTGGATCTGCAAAACCAACTGTTGATGATTTGGCTGTTAGCAACCCAATTGAAACAGCTTTAGATTTAACAGCAGTTAATAACGATAGAGTGCCAGTGACCATTAATCCTGGTCGTTTTACTTCAGAAACAGTAACTTATAGATTGCCAAGAGTAGTGCAAGGAACGTATTCTGTTAGTGATTTTGGAAAGTATATTGACGATTTTAAAGCCATCGACTACGACGGAAATGAATTAAGCGCCACTAAAGTGGATACCAATACATGGACAATTGCTGATGCTAAAGATTTGGATAAAATTGAGTATTACGTTAACGATACTTTCGATACAGAAACGAGTGGTGGAATAGGAGGTGAAGAACCTTTTTCTCCAGCAGGAACGAACATTGAAGAGGACAATTTTGTATTAAACCTTCATGGTTTTATCGGTTATTTTGATTCATTAAAAAACAATCAATATGCTGTAGATGTTACGGCTCCGGCAACTTTTAAAAGGACCTCTGCTTTAGAAAATAAGGGCACCAAATCGAGTGCAGATGGCACAGCTATTACAAGCAGTTATTTTGCGCAACGTTATTTTGATATTACAGATAATCCTATGATGTATGGCGATTTAGATGTTGAAGAATTTATGGTTGGTGATATTAAAATTGTTTTAAGTGTATATTCTCCTACAGGAAAGCATACTGCAGAGAGTTTAAAAGAGACAGTTTTTAAAATGATGGAAGCACAGAAAAGCTATTTAGGAGATGTTAATGCAACTCCGCGTTATGATATCTATTTGTATTTGTCTAGAGGTGATGAAACGTCTCCAAAAGGCTATGGTGCTTTAGAACATCATACGTCTACAGTGGTTGTATTTGATGAAAATAGTAGCTTAGAAGCACTTAAGGCTTCTATGATAGATGTGGTGGCACATGAGTTTTTTCATATTGTAACTCCTTTGTCTGTGCATTCTGAAGATGTACATTATTTTGATTACAACACACCAACATTTTCTAAGCATTTATGGATGTACGAAGGTGTCACAGAATATTTCGCACAACATTTTCAAGTGTATGAAGGTTTAACGGATGACACTGTTTTTTACAATACCATGAAGTCGTATATTGATGTATCTACGCAACGTTTTGATGATGCCATGAGCTTTACCATTATGAGTGAAAACGTTTTAGATGAGCCTTATGCATCACAGTATTATAATGTATATATGAAAGGTGCACTTATAGGCATGTGTATGGATATTTTAATGCGAAAAGAAAGTGATGGCAATAGAAGTTTGTTATCATTAATGAAAGAATTGTCTGCAAAATATGGTAAGGAAAAACCATTTGAAGATGATCAGCTAATTGCTGAAATCACAGAAATGACTTATCCAAGTATAGGTGATTTCTTAAGAACACATGTTGAAGGTGATTTACCAATTAATTACGATGAATTTTTTGCCATGGTTGGTATAAAAAATGGGAAAACTGAATTGGAAACCAATTATATTTTTGCTGGTGGACAAAATATTATTTTTGATGCAGACCGAGAAAGAGGTCTTATTTTCTTTTCGTCTTTAGCAGAAGCGAATTCATTTTGGAAGTCTCAAGGTGTTAAGGCTGGCGATATTATTAAAAAAGTAAATGGTACAGATTTAACTTTAGCAAATGCGCAAGTAACTATTGAAGGTATGTTTGCTTGGAAGGTAGGTGATGAAATCACTATGGAATTGGAACGCGATGGTAAGCCAATAACCATAAAAGCAACTTTAACCAAAGCAACTGCACTTGCTGATGCTATTGTAGCAGATGAGAATGCTACTGCAGCTCAGAAAAACATCAGAGCAGCTTGGCTAAAAGGATAATTGCTTAAAACTTAAATCAACTTGAAATAGGTTGATTATTCTATATATAAATAAATAAAACCAGAGCTATATTATACTCTGGTTTTTTTGTGTTCTGAATTAAAGGAAATGTTATAATTCGGGATTTTAATTGTTACTTTGAAACATAAAAAGAAGACTGCAGTATTAAAACCACAGTCTTCTTTTTTATATAAAACTTAAAGTTCTTAACTTTAGGGTTTTACTTCTTTTTCTTTGGATTGAATATTGGTAATAATTGTGTTTTTACCTGTCCGAAACCAATTCTAATATCATCATTTTGGCAGTAACCTCTCATAATAACGGTATCGTTATCATTGATGAATTTACGCTCTGTACCATCTTTCATTTTTACTGGTTTTGTGCCTTTCCAACTCAACTCTAACATAGATCCGAACGAATCTGGTGTTGGACCTGATATTGTACCACTACCCATCATATCTCCTGCATTTACCGGACAACCATTAACCGTATGATGCGCTAATTGTTGCGCCATGTTCCAGTACATATATTTAAAGTTAGATTTACAAACCGTAGTTTCTTTTCCTCCTTTTGGTTGAATTCCAACTTCTAAGTTAATATCAAAACTCTTTTTGCCTTTAGTTTGTAAATACTCTAAAGGCTTTGGATTTTGCTTAGGGCTTTCAGTTCTAAACGGCTCTAAAGCATCTAAGGTTACAATCCAAGGCGACATTGATGACGCAAAACTTTTTCCTAAAAATGGGCCTAATGGTACGTATTCCCACTTCTGAATATCTCGAGCAGACCAATCATTAAACAACACCAAACCAAAGATGTATTCTTCAGATTCTTCAATAGGAATTGGCTCTCCTAAATCATTAGCATCTGTTGTAATAAAAGCCATTTCTAATTCAAAATCAACTAATTTAGAAGGACCAAAAATAGGAGTGTCTGCATCTGCAGGTAAGGTTTGTCCTTGTGGACGATGAATAGGAATTCCAGAGGGAATTATAGAAGAACTACGACCATGATAACCAACTGGCATATGAACCCAATTTGGCATTAATGCATTATCTGGATCTCTGAACATGGTTCCAACATTAGTCGCATGTTCCTTACTTGCGTAGAAATCTGTATAATCACCAACTTGAATAGGTAATTGCATTTCAATCTCATCTAAACGAAATAAAATGGTTTCTTTATGTGGATTGTTGTTTTTTAAAGCCTCATTCTCAGCATCAAATATCTCAGCGATTCGGTTTCTAACCAAACGCCATGTTTTTCTGCCATCTGCAATAAAATCGTTCAATGTATCTTGAAGAAAAATATCGTCTGTTAACGGAATCCCTTCAAAATAGCCTAACTGATGCAAAGCACCAAGATCAATAGCAGTATCACCAATCCTGGTTCCAATGGTTATAATGTCGTCTCTGGTTAAGAAAACACCAAAAGGAATGTTTTGAATTGGAAAATCTGAATTTTTACCGACATGTAACCATGAGGTACGATCTGGATTGTTAGCGGATAATGGCATAGAGTTATTGTTGATTAATTGTTCATTAAATTCATTCAAACCTACATAATTTTTGATATTTAAACTAATGTATTTAGTATTTTTGTATTGATTTAACAAAACATTATTTATGCAACGCGACGAACAAATATTTGAATTAATTAAAGCCGAAAAAGAACGCCAGATCGATGGTATAGAATTGATAGCATCAGAGAATTTTGTAAGCGACCAAGTTATGGAAGCTGCAGGATCTGTACTCACAAATAAATATGCCGAAGGTTATCCTGGTAAACGCTATTATGGTGGTTGCGAGGTCGTAGATGAAGTTGAACAAATAGCTATAGATCGTGCCAAAACCTTATTTGGTGCTGCATATGTTAACGTACAACCACATTCTGGAAGTCAGGCCAACACAGCAGCTTTTCATGCATGCTTAAATCCTGGTGATACTATATTAGGTTTCGATTTGTCTCATGGTGGCCATTTAACACATGGTTCTCCTGTGAATTTTTCGGGTAAATTATATCGTCCTACATTTTATGGTGTAAAGAAAGATACTGGTTATATTGATTACGATATGTTAGCTGATCAGGCTCAAAAAGAAAAACCAAAACTAATTATTGCTGGTGCCTCTGCATATTCTAGAGATATAGATTTTGCTAAGTTTAGAGAAGTTGCCGACAGTGTTGGTGCTGTTTTATTAGCAGATATTTCACATCCTGCAGGATTAATTGCAAAAGGAATTCTTAATGACCCAATGCCACATTGCCATGTGGTTACAACAACCACGCACAAAACGTTAAGAGGACCAAGAGGTGGAATGATTATGATGGGTGAAAATATTGAAAACCCATTCGGAATTACCTTAAAGAGTGGTAAACTTCGTAAAATGTCTGGTTTATTAGATTCTGCTGTTTTCCCAGGAAATCAAGGTGGACCATTAGAACACATCATTGCTGCTAAAGCGATTGCTTTTGGTGAAGCATTAACAGATGATTTTATGCACTATATGTTACAAGTAAAACACAATGCAAATGCTATGGCAAAAGCGTTTGTGGCTAAAGATTATAACTTAATTTCTGGTGGAACAGATAACCACATGATGTTAATTGACCTTAGAAATAAAAACATTACAGGTAAAGATGCTGAAAACGCTTTAGTAAAAGCAGATATTACTGTGAACAAAAACATGGTGCCTTTTGATACAGAATCTCCGTTTGTAACGTCTGGAATTAGAATTGGAACTGCAGCAGTAACAACAAGAGGTTTAAAAGAAAGCGATATGCCTTACATTGTAGATTTAGTAGATGAAGTACTTACGAATCATGAAAATGAAACGGCTTTAGCTGGTATTGCTGAAAAAGTGAATGCTTTAATGGGTGGACGTAAGTTATTTAACTAAATAATATAAAATAAACCTAACAGGTTTTTGAAACCTGTCAGTCCTAAAAAGTATAAGCCTTTCAATGAAGTTTGAAAGGCTTTTTTAATTTATCATAATTTTGCAAATAAGTCGTTTAGAGATTCAAAATCGCGTCGCTTATAGTTTGTATCATCTCTGTCGTTTATATAATTTATGACATCTTTCTTTGGTCCAGAAGACCAAAAGTTCCAAGTGTCTGTAAGCGTCTTATTTTCTTTAATAAATATTCGGCCAATTAAAGACTTATCAAATGGTTCATTAGAAGCGTCATAAGCACTTACTAAATCGTCATTTTTATAGATTAATCTATATAATCGTTCATCACTATTTAAATTTATATACTTGGTTTTTTTCGGGGTTTCTTCTTCAGTATGTGTTAAATGAACTTCTTTAATGAGGTCGTTTTCAAGAGGATTATAAGTGTTATCAATTTTTAAAATTGTAAACATTTTATTTTCAAAAGGTTGATTGATGCTTATATTCCCTTTGTACACCGAACTGTCTTTTAAGATCACTTTGCCTTCAAAAAAAGGTTGATTAGTATTTATAGTATTGTGGCAATTACAGTCGCTATTTAGGTTACTAATTAAAAGTGCATTTGCGAGTTCTAAAGCTTTGTTTTGTGAGTATATACTATTAGAAATAAGAGCAAACAGGATGCTTATTATAGAAATTTTTAGTTGGAAGTGCTTCATAATAGTTTGTTTTCATAATATTCCACAATAATTACTCCATAAGTGTTGAAAACGCACTAAAATGTGCAAACTTTACTGCGCGTTCATAAACTTAAGGACACGTTTAAAATAGGCATCGCCTCCAACTTTCCACACATTAGAATGATTAGCAGTATCAATTTCAATAAACTCTTTTTTAGCACTCGGAATTTTTGAAAAATTAGCTCTCGCGTATTTTATGTTTATGCGTTCATCTTTATTACCATGAACAATTAAAATAGGCTGATTTATTTGCTCGCAATACGCAATTGGTTTGGCATCGTTTGAGTCGAATTCTGCAATTGTACCTGCTCTATTAACCAAATAATTAGAAAAAGGTGTGTAGCTAAAGCCAGCATGAAGGTCAAAATAATCGTTTACTATAGTTCTAAAATCTGAAAATGCACTTTCTATAATTCCGAATTTAATTCTTTGGTCGTAACCCATGGCTTGCAACCCTATTGCACCACCTAAAGATTGGCCCCAAACTCCAAAATGATTCAGGTTTTCATGTTGAGATAAATAATCAATTAAAGTTTTAACGTCTTTTTTCTCATTAACACCAAAGGAACAAAAATTGCCTTCACTTTTTCCGTGAGCTCTAGAATCTAAGGCTACTGAGTTAAAACCGTTTTCAGATAGAAAATCAATTACATTTTTAAATTGCTCTTTATTAGCACGGATGCCATGTAACAAAATAACGGTTCTTTTTGTTGTATTTGAACTAGAATACGTTAATCGTGCCGATAATTTAAGACCATCAAAAGAGCTAAATAAAAATTCTTTTTGGTTTAATTTTGAATCCGAATTTGAAGTAACGTCGACGTTTATGTTTTTATTTCGTTTTATTAAACTAACAACAGGATTTCTAATTTCTGAAATAAGTCGAGGTACAAAAAAATGTGTCACTAATAGCCCAAGAATCAAGACAACTAATAGTATACGTTTTAGGAATTTCACCTTGTGTTCTTGGTTAGCATATTAATCTTCTTCAAATACAATACTTTGGTATGCGCCAGCGTCTGGTAAAGCCGTTCTGCTTTCGCCTAAAATATCATTAGGAACTTGAGATGCAAAAGACGAGTTTCCGATGCCGTTTGCGTCAGAATTTTCACCAATTCGCATCATATTTTCGAATGGGTTTTCAAAATCTGGTGACTGATTAAATTCGTTGTCGACATAAAAGGTATCATCATCAAAAACATAATTCCCATTGCCTTGAAGATTGTTATTATCGAATCGTAATAAGCAATTTGTGAATTTATAATTAAAAACTTCACCTTCGTTTTCTAATAAAAATTCCGGATTATCATTACCGTAAATAATACAGTTATTAAAATTAGCTTCGGTTAAACTGTTCGTAAAAACTGCATTGTTTTCGTCTACAATAAAATCATTTAAAAGTAGGGCAGGGAATTGCCTAAAACTATTATTCCAATAGTTAGCAATTGTACAATGTGTAAAATTGTACTTTCCACCAAATGTTCCGGCAAAAGAGGATTGTCCAGCGTTATTAATCACTACGTTTTCTGCTTTTATAGAGGTTGCTCGTCCTAATATTCCAAAACTACTAACATTATAAATTTGCGAATTCCTAATGGTTAATTTATCGTTTGGTGCATCTTGATCGCCTTCAGACAACACTCCAATGGTCGCATTTTTAATGGTGGCATAATTAATTGTATTGTTTTCACTTCCGTTAAATAACCAAATTGTTCCCCATTGCCCAGGAATATCTTCGTAAAGTGGTTCTAAACGGTCACCTTCTAAAATGACTTCGTTTTCTAGAGCCTCTTGATCTGTACTGAGTTGTCCGTTTATAGTTAACGAGGCATTGTTGGTCACCATTAGTCCAGATTCTGCATGAAAATGAACTCTCGCACCAGCTTCTATAGTTAAGGTTTTACCTGCGCCAACTCCAGCGTAACCATAAATAACATATGGTTTTTCATTAGTAAAGGTTAGTTCATCATCTTCTAGAAAACGACCTTGTAATGTGGTTTCATCAGGTGTGCCATCTCCATCGACATCGAAGCTTAGGGTTTCAATAATCCCTGTGTCTTCATCTTTATTTGGATATATAAAAACGGCATCTTTAACTAAGGTGACTACATCGACGTCTTGTTGATCATTTCCAGAATCGAATAGAATTTTATCGGTATACAAAAATTGATTTTCGAGACCTCCTAAGGTTGAAATATCAATGGTCGTTTCAATAAAAATGAACAAACTATCTTTTGCTAGCAACTCAACATCTTCAAAAAACTTACCTTCTTGAGCACCTTCTAATCCTGTGGTACCATCAATATTCATTCTGTATCGTGAGTTCACACCTTTTTCGAGTTGTATGGTCGGAATTACAATATCATCATCACTACGATTATAAACTTTTAGGTTGTAGGTGCTAGAGCCAACATTAGTAAAAACGGTATCTAAGTAAATGGTGTCCTTGGCAAAACCAAGATTGCCTTTGCTTGGTGTAAATTCAAAATCATTACGACAAGAACTCCAAATTAGTAAGATTCCAAAACAAAGAAAAAATGATAGCAATCGCTTCATAAGTAATAAATATAATTAAGGTAATAGCAAATAAACTTCAAAATGATGGGTTAAATTCGTTTATATTCTCTTTATACTTCAATAAAATTTAGTGCCATAACTAATGTTATGCCCAAAATTTTCTCTTTCATCTAAAGAAACTATAATTCAAATTTACCATCCAAAACTTTAAAATTCATTGGGTATAAAAATATAACTTTTGAAGTTAGATTTTAGTATAAATAGATGATAAATTACGTGTGGTTTGTGAACTCTGTAAAAGTTGCGCTATGATAGAAAGGTTCTAGTGTAATTTGTGTTGTTGACAGTTTTAGTTAATAAATGATATGTCTATTAGTTAATGTCGCTCCTCTGGAGCTATGGTTACCGTGTTAGGTTTTTAGTTATTAATATATCGCCACGCTGTGGCTATTGAGTTACTGTTTTGGATTATTGGTTATTAATATATCGCCACGATGTGGTGTTAGGTTACCGTTTTGAGTTGTTAGTTATTAATATATCGCCACGATGTGGCTGTTATTTTATTTTCGATTAACAGATTAACATGAGATTTGGGTTTGTCCTGCCTGCGAAGGCAGGCATCTATTTAAAAACACTAAAATCACAGGGTATTGAAGAATAGTTGGAATAACAGAAATTAATCTTTAGTCACAGGCTCTTCACCATATTGTTCTAATAAAATTAAAAAGAGTTGACTGTTTAAAACCAGTTCTTCCAATAATTGCATTTTATTTTCTTCTTTTAATAAGGATAGGTTGAGTTGTTTTGCAGCACAAAACTCTAAAAATAGGTACTTATGCTTTTCAGGTATCTTAAGGTCATTAGTTAGTAGTTGACTATTAAAAAAGGAACTAGTTTCAATGAGTTTAGCAAAGTTTTCATACGTTATTTCACGTTCTTCAATCTTTTTTGGCTTTTTAGACTTTAGTAAATCAAAAAGTTTACGAGCGAGGTAAACGAAATCTATGCCTTGGTTGTTTCCAATTGGTGCATATTTTTGAGGATTATTTTTAATATCCTCCTGAATGATGTTTTTGAGTTCAATATTATAGGTTTCTTCATTAAAAACAGGTTGCTCAGGTTCTGCTTTTACTTCAACTTCATTAAGCTCTGTTAATATTTCTTCGAGTTCAAAAACGGCTGTGCCCTCAAAATGAAAATCTTTTAATGCTACAGCTTTAGGGTGATAAAATAAAGATTGAAACGATATGGTGTCGTTCACTTTTGCATTAATACTAAAATCACCATCAGTATTGGTTAATGTAATACTTTTTTGTGTTTCATTAAAAACTTTTATGTTTTTAACACTGCCTTTAGCGTCGTAAACTTTTCCGTTTAGTGTTTGGGCAAAGTAAATACACGGGAAACTTAAAAGAAGGGTAAGAACAGTAATTTTTCGCATGCTTTGGTTGATTGATGCGATAAAGTAAGCAGATTAAACTGAAACAAAATGGGCTTTTAATTAAACTTTAACCTAAAGAAATGTTAATTAAAAAGCTCAGCAATTTCAGGAATAATGCGAGTTGGTCGTTGCGTGTTGTTGTCTATTAAACACCATTTTGCTTTCGATTTTACTAGTAATTTTTTGGTCTCTGCATTAAAAATTTCAACATGTCTGGTTGTGGAAACTCCTTCAACTAAAGGAACGAAGGTTTTTAATATTAATTTGTCTCCAAGTAGTGCAGGACTTTTGTATTCTATAAAATGATTCACTAAAAACCATGAGTAAGTTTCTAAAATAGGTTTTGTAGCATAAGCCAGCCAATGGTCTTTAGCAATATCTTGAACCCATTGCACATAACGTACATTATTAACGTGGTTAAGATCGTCTATGTCGTCTTCAGAAACTATTATGGTTTTTTCGAATACTTGCAAAATGTGTTTTTACTTAATGTGTTTAGTGTTTGTTACTTTTTGAATAGTAAATTACTACAGTACTCTATTGTTTCATTATCTTAACTTCAAAAAGCTTATCCCAATTTTTTCCTGTTACAAAAATAGTTTCACGTTCTGGGTGATACGCAATACCGTTTAGTACATCTAATTCAGGATGTTGGGTTACCAGTTTTCTTAATGGTTTAAAATCAATAACACCTTCAACACCTCCTGTTTTTGGGTTAATAATAACAACACCATTACGTTGGTATATGTTGGCGAAAATTTTACCGTTAATCCATTCCATTTCATTCAAATTCGGGATTTTACCCTTTTCGGTATAGACTTCAATGTGGCTTTTTTCGTTTAAGTTTTCCGGATTTAATAAATAGATTTTTTCAGTTCCATCAGATTTGTAAAGTGTTTCTCCATCGTTACAAATTCCCCAACCTTCTTTACTCGTTCCATAATTAAAGGTGCTTAATTTTTCAAAGGTATTAACATCATAAACAAATCCTCTTTTAGCTTGCCATGTTAATTGATAGGCTTTATCGTTTAGAATAGTTAAACCTTCACCAAAATACTGATCTTCTAAATTGATGTTTTTTAATACTTCACCAGTTTCAAAATTCACTTTTCTAAGCTTAGATTCTCCTTTTTGACCTGTGCTTTCGTATAATTCTCCATTGTAGAACTCTAAACCTTGCGTATATGATGTAATGTCGTGAGGATAGGTGTTAATAACCTCGTATTTGTAATACGAAGGAATAATATTATTAAAAACTTGAATAGACTTTGTTAAGGTTTCTGTATTGTCACCTAAACTAACTGTTGCTGTGATTTCTTTTTGACCTAAAGTAATTTCATTTAAAACACTTACAACTTCAATAGGTTTCCCATTTAATTGAAAACTAACGTTAGTCACCTTATAATTTTTAGGATTGTTGATAGAAAGCGTCAACGTATCACCAAGCATTAAAGATTTTGCTGGTGTTTTTATGGATAAGCTCGAAAGTTTTGAGGCATTTGTGTCACCACAATTAGATAAAAATAAGCTTAATGCTAAGAGAATGAAATGTTTAGAAATGTGCATGATGACTGTTATTATTTTTAGCAAGTTATTAAATAAAATTCAGTTTAAAAATCTGTATATAATTATTGTGAAAGTATTAAAAGATTGTATCTTTGCACCTGGCAAGTCCTACACAACCAGCTCCTGTTGAATCCTCCAGGGCGGGAACGCAGCAAAGGTAAACGGTCGTAGCGGTGTGATGTAGGTAGCTTGCCTTTTTTTGTACAATAAACTCAAATCTTGAAAGCCTTGGCGAATCAAGATTTTTTAGTTTAAAAATAGCTCAACGACGGTTGAGAACTCTTTAAATAGTATAGTAATTTTTGAATTTGTATTTTGCAATTTGAAATTAATAATTCAGTATGTCTAAAGTTGTATTAATAACAGGTGGTTCTTCAGGAATAGGGAAGTCTGTTGGTGAATTTCTTCAAGCTAAAGGATTTAAGGTTTATGGCACGAGTAGAAATCCTAAAAACTATCCAGATAGTAAATTTCCAATTGTTGCTTTAGATGTTACTAAACCAGAAACAATTTCCACGTGTGTAAATGAAGTTTTAACCCACGAATCTAAAATCGATGTCCTTCTAAATAATGCAGGTGCTGGTATTACAGGTCCTATTGAAGAAATTCCTGATGTAGAAATAAAACGCAATTTTGAAACCAATCTTTTTGGGCCAATTAATGTCATAAAGGCTGTTTTGCCTACGATGCGTCAGCAGAATTCAGGATTAATTATTAATGTCACCTCTATTGCTGGTTATATGGGTTTACCATATAGAGGTGTTTACAGTGCAAGTAAAGGAGCTCTGGAGTTAATAACGGAAGCCTTCAGAATGGAATTGAAAGGCTTTAATATTAATATGACTAATGTGGCTCCTGGCGATTTTGCAACTAATATTGCCGCTGGTCGTTATCACGCTCCGGTTTTAGAAGACTCTCCTTATAAAGCTACGTATGGAAATACGTTAAGTATGATGGACGAGCATGTGGATAGTGGCAGTGACCCAAAACAAATGGCAGACGCCATCTATAAAATCATTCAAACTAAAAACCCTAAAATTCATTATAAGGTTGGCGCCTTTATGCAGAAATTCTCTATTGTATTAAAGCGCATTCTTCCAGATGCGGTTTATGAGAAATTATTAATGAATCATTATAAGTTGTAGTCTTTATGGTACGTTATTTGAGGTGTGAAACTACAAATCAACCACAATGAAACTTATAAAAATACTTTCTCTTGCATGTTGCTTTTTATGTTTTGGATGCTCAGATATTATAGAGTGTATCATTAATAAAAGACCAGAAATACCAAATACATCTTTTGAAGTTGGTTATGTTAACAACTATTATTATGAGGAATTTACTTCAGAAATAAAAAATGAACCAAACGATGATGCTTACGGCTATACTTATGAAATCTACGGAGATTTGCCAGATGGATTACAAATGTTCGTGGATTTTAGAACACTATCAATAGAAGGTATGCCAATTGCTTCGGGAACCTTTACATTTAAGATTTACTTATATATTGATCCACCAGAGTATTATGATTACGATACTGAGCGCTACGAAGATTCCATGTGTGCGTATTCTGATTCTAAAGAGTTTACAATAATTATCAATTAGCTACTTATTGTTAATATATTCTGAAAACTCATTCTGTTAAATGAGGCTTAAAGTCGTAAATTCGCGATAATCAAAAACACAACAATTCAAAATAAGTTTTTATGAAATTTTTTATCGATACAGCAAACCTAGAGCAGATTAAAGATGCTCAAGATATGGGTATTTTAGATGGTGTAACTACAAACCCATCATTAATGGCTAAAGAAGGCATTACAGGAACTGATAATATTATGAAGCACTATGTGGCTATCTGTAATATAGTAGAAGGTGATGTTTCAGCAGAAGTTATTTCTACCGATTTTGAAGGTATGGTTAGAGAAGGTGAGGCTTTGGCAGAATTACACGATCAAATTGTAATTAAGTTGCCTATGATTAAAGATGGCGTGAAGGCTTGTAAGTACTTTTCGGATCGTGGAATTAAAACTAATGTGACGTTAGTATTTTCACCAGGTCAAGCATTATTGGCGGCTAAAGCAGGTGCAACGTACGTATCTCCTTTTATTGGTCGTTTAGATGATATTTCTACAGATGGTTTAAACCTTATTGCAGAGATTCGTCATATCTATGATAACTATGCTTTTGATACACAAATATTAGCGGCGTCTGTACGTCATACAATGCATGTTATTGACTGTGCTAAATTAGGTGCAGATGTTATGACAGGACCTTTAAGTTCTATCACAGGATTACTAAAACACCCATTAACAGATAGTGGTTTAGAAAAATTCTTAGCAGATTATAAGAAAGGAAATTAAAAACTAAATTTCTTTTGTAGATTAAAGCGGAGCATCTTGTTTAACAATAAGATGCTTTTGTTGTAATAAGTCTTCAAGTGTTTCTATAAAATTAGAGTTGAAGATATTCGCATTAGGATGCAAAATAATTCCGTTTTCGTCAACAATAATACACTTGTTTAAGTAGTTAACGGCTAATATTTTACGAGCTTCTTTCGAGTTTTTGAACTTAAATTCGTTAATTGTTGGATAGTTGTAATTGTCAATAATTTTTTTCCAATATTTGTCTGTATTATCATTAACGTTAATTGAAATAAAATCGGTCTGAGGGAAGTGCATTTTCAACTTATCTACCATATAATGGCTATTTCTGTACTGCAACTTAGAATTAGAAGACCAAAAATATATAATTGTAGGTTTGGTAATTATTGAATTAATATGATGTTCTGTGTCATTATAATTTACAATAGTAATATTTGGCAACGGATTACCTTGGCGCAATAACTTCAATGAAGACACCAAGTCATTCATGTATAATTTATCTTCCTCGTTAGTGCTTTTTTCTAAGTAATGATTGAGTAATTCATTGGCTTCATCCTCTGTGTGATTGTAGCTTATGTATTCTCGTGCTTTGTATTTTAGTAAATTATTTTTAATGATTGGATCTGAAATAATGCTATCAATTAAATCTAATTTAGACTTATTGTAATCCATCGCATGTCTGTCAAACTTACTGTGAAACGGATGATTTTTATAATATTCGTGAGTAGCTAAATTATCAATGTGCGAAAATAAAAATCGATTATAAGCAAAGAAACGACTGAGGTGACTTGAATTATAATTGATATGTTTTCTGTGAGCAAAGAAATCTTCAGGCAAATCCTTAATATGAATCAATTTGTTATTTCCAAAATAAGCAAATGGATAAATTTCTTTATCAGCATAAGAATTGTAATTGATATTGGCTTCAATTATAGACTTAAAAAATTCTGATTCATTTTCATTACGAGTTAAAAATGTATTAAACTCATCTAATTGTTTTAATCGTCTTTTTTCAATAAAAGCATTAAAGTCTTCAGGTTCCATCTTAGAATAGGCGACCAGCTTTTTTGCTTCTTTTTCGGTAGTTAAATAACTTTTTATGAGGTAATTATTTTTTCTCGCCCCATCTCCTGTAAACACTAATGACTCATCAAAATCGTATGTGTTTAATCGAAACATAATACTGTCCGAAGGCTCTAATAATAACATTTGGTATTCACCACCATGTGTAATAGAATGTAGTCCAGGATTCAAATTATCTATTTTGTAGATAAAGCGATTATTCGCATCTAAAGTTATAGAATCTAAAATTTGACCTTTAGTGTTGTAAATAACAACACTTTTATTTTTGGGATTAATAATTTCACCACCTAAATACGCATAATTATTAACGTTCTCACCTTTGAACTGACACCCAAAAGCAGTAAACAGTAAAGCAAAAGAAAGCACTATACGTTGTGTTAGCATGTTTTAATTATTAGTTTGATATTACAAAAGTATATGAAGCATTGCGCATCTGTTGTTAATACCTCGTTAAATCTTGTTATACAGATTTTTATTACAATTTGAAGGCTGTAAACTAGATGTGATTGCGGAATAATGGTCTTCTATAGCGTTGATAAAAATCAATTTAGTTTATGTTTTAAGCCTAAAGAATGCTAAATCTATTTAGAAACATTGGTTAATCGAAATTTTTAAGTGTTTTTTAAGATTCATATACACGTACAGATAGCTGAGTTTGTGTTTAATTTTCTACTTTTGCATTCTCAAAAAATCACCTTGTAATATATAAGGTTAACAGATTAAAATTTTAAGCTATGTTATCAGTTTCTAATCTTTCAGTTCAGTTTGGAAAACGCGTCCTTTTTGATGAAGTAAGCACCACATTTAATAACGGTAATTGTTATGGAATAATTGGTGCCAATGGTGCCGGAAAATCTACATTTTTAAAGATTATTGCCGGTAAAATGGATCCAACATCTGGAAGTGTGCATTTAGAGCCAGGCAAACGTATGTCTGTTTTAGAGCAAAATCACAACAAGCATGATGAAGACACCGTTTTAGACACCATTTTGAAAGGGAATAAACCTTTATATAAATTGAAATCTCAAATTGATGCGCTTTATGCTGATTATACAGATGAAAATGCAGAAAAGATAGGAGAACTTCAAGTGCAATTTGAAGAAATGAATGGCTGGAATGCAGATAGCGATGCAGCAGCTGTGTTATCTAACTTAGGAATTAAGGAAGATTTACATTACTCCTTAATGAAAGATTTAGACGGTAAGCAAAAAGTCCGTGTGTTATTAGCGCAAGCGTTATTTGGGAATCCAGATTTGCTAATTATGGATGAGCCTACTAACGACTTAGATTACGAAACTATTTCTTGGTTAGAAAATTTCTTAGCGAATTATGAAAATTGTGTCATTGTAGTATCTCACGATAGACACTTTTTAGACTCGGTTTGTACACATATTTCTGATATTGACTTTGGAAAAATTAACCATTTCTCAGGGAACTATACCTTTTGGTACGAGTCGTCTCAATTAGCTGCAAGACAACACGCACAGCAGAATAAAAAAGCCGAAGAAAAGAAGAAAGAATTAGAAGACTTTATTCGTCGTTTCTCTGCCAACGTTGCAAAATCTAAGCAAGCAACGAGTAGAAAGAAAATGATTGATAAATTAAACATCTCTGAAATTAAACGTTCTAGTCGTCGTTATCCTGCTATTATTTTTGAACGCGATCGTGAAGCTGGAGACCAGATATTAAATGTAGATGGATTAACAGCGAGTTTAGAAGGTGAGGTTTTATTCAAGAATATTGACATTAATTTAAATAAAGGAGATAAAGTAGTGGTGTACTCTAAAGACTCTAGAGCTACAACGGCATTTTATCAAATATTGAATGGTAATGAACAAGCAGATGCAGGTAAGTTTGATTGGGGAGTAACCACAACACAATCGTATTTACCTTTAGACAATAGCGAGTTTTTCAATAATAAATTAACACTTGTCGATTGGTTACGTCAATGGGCGCAAACGGAAGAGGAGCGCGAAGAAGTAAATATTAGAGGGTTCCTTGGTAAAATGATTTTTAGTGGTGAAGAGGCTTTAAAAACATCTGATGTGTTATCTGGTGGTGAAAAAGTACGTTGTATGCTTAGCCGAATGATGATGATTAGAGCTAACGTTTTAATGTTAGACGAACCCACCAACCACTTAGATTTAGAGAGTATTACAGCGTTTAATAATTCGCTCAAAAACTTTAAAGGCACCATAATGTTAACCACACACGATCATGAGTTTGCACAAACTGTTGGTAACAGAATTATAGAGTTGACTCCAAATGGAGTTATTGATCGTTATATGACCTTTGATGAGTATATGAGTGATAAAAAGATAAAAGAGCAACGCGAAAAGATGTATGGTGTTACGGCATAAAACGCATTGATAGTCTTAAGACATAAAAAAAGCTGATTTTTAAAATGATCAGCTTTTTTTTGTTTTAAGTGCTTTGTGGCGTCCATATAAGTTATGACGCCTCCATTTCTCCTTTAACTCTATTCACAATGAGCATGGCCTTATCCAATTCATCATTATGAACATAGAGGTCTTGATATCCTTGATTCATAGAGGCATAACCGGCTAATCGCTGAGATTCACCTTCGTCTTTTATAATAGGAACAATCCCTGCTGCTTCCAACTCATCCTTTACACGAGTAACTAAAATAAAATTTCCGAAATAAACTTTGGTATATTCTGTAGTGCTCATAATTATTAGTTTTAAATTTCTAAGAAAAGTTACGAAAATTTATTGATATAAAGTCTAAAAAACTTCACAATATTATTGGTGTAGTCTATCGCTTTTATTCAAACAATAGTTTTAGGCTATTAAAACATTTGATAATAAAATATGGTATTTTCAATCAGAATATCATTATATTCTATTTTTACCGAAAGAAAACAGTAACAATTTATAAAATATGGAAAACTCAGCTCATAATTCTGCGGATTCAATACACGCAGAGAACGAAGAATTAAATCCGCATGGCGGTTCGGGTTCTGGTAAATGTCCTTTTATGCAGGGCGCCATTACAACTACAGAAAAGTCAGTGACCGATTGGTGGCCAAACACCCTTAACTTAGATATTTTACATCAACACGATACCAAAACGAATCCTTTAGGAGCTGATTTTGATTATCAAGAAGAATTAAAAAAATTAGATGTTGAAGCGCTGAAAAAAGATCTTCATGCGTTTATGACCGATTCACAAGATTGGTGGCCTGCAGACTGGGGACATTATGGTGGCTTAATGATTAGAATGGCATGGCATGCGGCAGGATCTTATAGATTAGCTGATGGACGTGGAGGTGGAGGCACCGGAAACCAACGTTTTGCTCCTTTAAATTCTTGGCCAGATAATGTGAGTTTAGACAAGGCGAGACGTTTATTGTGGCCTATCAAGAAAAAATATGGTAATAAAGTCAGTTGGGCCGATTTAATAATTCTTGCCGGAACTATTGCTTACGAAGACATGGGATTAAAAACCTACGGCTTTGCTTTTGGACGTGAAGATATATGGCACCCAGAAAAAGATGTGTATTGGGGAGCCGAAAAAGAATGGTTAGCACCAAGTGATGAGCGCTACAGTGATGTTGATAGTCCAGATACCATGGAAAATCCATTAGCTGCGGTACAAATGGGATTAATTTACGTGAATCCAGAAGGAGTTAATGGCAAACAAGATCCATTAAAAACGGCATTGCAAGTTCGTGAGACCTTTAAGCGTATGGCCATGAATGATGAAGAAACGGTGGCGCTAACGGCTGGTGGACATACCGTTGGGAAAACACACGGCAATGGTGATGCCAATATTTTAGGGCCTGACCCAGAGAGTGCCGATGTTGATGCACAAGGTTTAGGGTGGTCTAATCCTACAAAATCGGGAAAGGGGAGATATACTGTTACTAGTGGTTTAGAAGGAGCTTGGACTACGCATCCTACTAAATGGGATAACGGCTTTTTTGAAATGCTATTTAACCATGAGTGGGAATCTGTAAAAAGTCCTGCAGGAGCTGATCAGTGGGAACCAGTTAGTATTAAGGATGAGGATAAGCCCGTAGATGTTGAGGATTTAACAACAAGGCTCAACCCAATGATGACTGACGCCGATATGGCCATGAAAATGGATCCTATCTACAGAGAGATTTCATTAAAATTCATGAATGATTTCGATTATTTCTCTGATACATTTGCGCGTGCTTGGTTTAAATTAACGCATCGTGATATGGGACCAAAAGACCGTTGGTTTGGACCAGATGTACCACAAGAAGATTTAATTTGGCAAGATCCTGTTCCAAAAGGGAATGACGATTATAATGTTGACGCTGTAAAAGCTAAAATTGCAAGTACAGATTTAACACTATCAGAATTAGTAGCTACCGCTTGGGATAGTGCAAGAACGTATAGAGGATCAGATTTAAGAGGAGGAACCAATGGAGCGCGTATTCGTTTAGAACCTCAAAAGGCATGGGAAGCCAATGAGCCAGCACAATTACAAAAGGTGTTAGCTGTTTTAGAACCTATTGCTACTGAATTCGGGATTAGTGTTGCAGATACCATTGTATTAGCGGGTAATGTTGGTGTAGAAAAGGCCATTAACAATGCAGGAATGAATGTGACTGTTCCGTTTACACCAGGTAGAGGTGATGCCACGCAGGAAATGACCGATGTAGAATCTTTTGAATCTATGGAGCCACATGCTGATGGGTATAGAAACTATCAGAAACAAGTGTATGTTGTGAGTCCGGAAGAACTATTACTAGATCGTACACAATTACTAGGCTTAACCGCAGCGGAAATGACCGTTTTAGTTGGAGGTATGCGTGTCATAGGAACCAATTATGGTGGAACTAAACATGGAGTATTTACTGAAAATGAAGGGGCTTTAACCAATGATTTCTTTGTGAATCTTACAGATATGATTTACGAATGGAAATCTCAAGATGACGGTACGTATCATATCACCAACCGTCAAACAGGTGACCTGAAGTACACAGCAACACGTGTAGATTTAGTGTTTGGTTCTAATTCTATTTTACGTGCCTATTCTGAATTATATGCACAAGATGATAGTAAAGAGAAGTTTGTTACAGACTTTGTTGCTGCTTGGACCAAAGTGATGAATGCAAATCGTTTTGATATTTAATTTATAACACACCTGCTATAAAAAGGAATGCACTTAGGTACGTTCCTTTTTATTTTAAAATTTATTGAAAATGAAAAATGACAAGGCTGCTTTTTTTGAAGCCATCACAATGGGAGATACGGATCGGTTGAACGCATTGCTAAGTGTAAATCCAAAGTTGGTGAATGAGAACGATGCTCGTGGATTCACGCCGCTAATTTTAGCGACGTATTTTAATAATGAGGAAGCGACACAAATTCTTATTGAAAATAATGCCGATATAAATGCAAAAGATGCTTCTGGCAATACAGCACTGATTGGAGTTAGTTTTAAAGGTAATGTGACTTTAGCAACGACCCTGTTGGCGAATGGAGCTGATATTAATGCTGTTAATAAAGATGGCACAACCGCTTTAAGTTTTGCGACCCAGTACAACAAAATTGCTATTGTAAAATTACTTTTAGAGCATAAAGCAATTACGACTACAACAGATAATGTCGGCAAAACCGCTTTAGCGTATGCAAAGGACAAACAATTTGATGAAATCGTGGGACTTTTAAGTGCGTAGGTAATTCTATTTCTACGCTTCGCGATATGTCCTAATTGAGTAAATAAAAGCTAAATAGAACTGCTTGCCGTATCAGATAAATTCATGTGATGCGGTTTTGGTTATGTAATTAATTGAATCATCCTTCGATAGTGCTAAAGTTTTATGTTAAATTGTGATGATTCAAAAAAACAAAAAACTATTACATGAATTCAATTCGATTACTAATCATTTTTATTTTATTAAGTTTTTCAGTGCAATCGCAAAACAAGACGCTCAAAATTGAAGGTGTTGTTTTAGACGAAGCAGAATTAAGCATTCCTTATGCTGCTGTTAGCATTACTTCAAAATATATTGGAACATCCACTAATGAAGACGGCCATTTTTACTTAGAGTTATCAAAAAAACATGAATTAGATACCTTAGAGGTGTCTAGTATTGGTTTTTTAACCTCTAAGATAGTCGTTAAAGAATTTTTAGAGTTAAAGGAAAAAGTAATCACTTTAAAAGAAGACATCGTATCGCTAGATGAAGTTAACATAATGAATCCTCAGCAATACGTAGAACTTGCTTTTAAAAACTTAAAAAAGAATACGGTAAGTTCTGTTCATGAATTAAAAATTCTAAATCGGTTTTTTGCTGTAGAAGAGGATAAGGCTAAATTTTTTATTGAACACTATCTTAAAATTAAAGATGTCGGTCCAAGTAGAAGCAGCCATATTCGTAGAATAGACATTTTAGAAGGCCGTAGGTCTGCAGATTATAGAATGTTTAAAGATGCTAATATGGGAAGAATCTATCCGCTGAATTTTATGACACGAATAGATCCTTTACGTCGCGGCATTTCTATTAAGGATTTCAAATGGACAAAGCTTGGAGATACGTCTTACGATGGAGAAGATATTGTTATAATCCAAGGTGTGAACCAGGTTGAGAAACGCAAAAACTATTTAGACCCTGTGCTTTATATCGGTATTGATAGTTATAAAGTCTATAAAACACGAAACAAGGCCTCTAATGTGGTTTATATCTACAAGAAAAATGAAGACGGGAAACTGTATTTAAGTTATCACAATCATTATACAAGGCGTTATATGGATTTAACAGAAGCGCAGAAGCGTCTTCTAAAAACTACAGACAAGGACGTTAAATTATCTAAACGAAACGAAGTCATTGTTTTAGGTATAGAAATGGACAAGAAGAAAATAGATGTGGGAAACACCGACCTGCACCGTACAAAAATGGAAGAGGTTGATGTAAAGTATAACGCTCATTTTTGGAACACGGTTAATTTGCCACCAGCTACAGATTACTTTAAAAAGAGTATTAAAGAATTAGAGTCTAATTTTGGAATTCCTATTGAAACGCAGTTTGAGTTGGTGAACAAGTAAAACTAAAATGAGAAAGCGACGTACAGGCTCTACTGTTATTTTCTTTAATTAAAGGCTGTTATTAAATCTTGACACCAACAGAACCATCAGGCGAGGGGTGAAGCTCGTAGGTAAAATCAGGTTGAATATTAGCCTCATCACGATGTGCCACAAACAAAATACTGGTTTCGCTTTCCTTGGCGATTTTGTTGATTAAAGCCGAAATAAGTGCTCTGCCTTTATCATTTACATTAATTAAGGGTTCGTCTAAGATTAACAACGGCGGATGCTTAATCATCGCTCTTGCAATTAATATTAAACGTTGGGTTGCTGGTGATACTTTAAGAAACGAGGTGTTTTTTTCTTGACTTAAATTTAA
>NZ_JADOET010000013.1 GCF_015645385.1 Winogradskyella marina | reverse complement strand
AAAACAACAAAAGCACAAACACTTAGCTCCAGCGGAGCGACATATATACATAAAAAGAATTACGGAATTAACCTTAGAAGCCTTTTTTCGATTAATCACAATGTTTATCTCTAAATTTAACTTTAACAGGCATAGGTTTTAAAAGGTAACTGCCACAGCGTGGCAACAAATTAATAATCAAAACAACAAAAGCACAAACACTTAGCTCCAGCGGAGCGACATTTAATCTTTAAACACCCAAAAATCCTAATTGACACAAACAGACATCTAATAAAAGCCTACAAACCATAATATTATGTTATTTTTATTACTAAATAATTTCACTCCGCTGGAGTTTTTATTGGCACCATAGAATATTTGGTTATTAATATGTTGCTCCTCTGGAGCAACAATTTAATTAAAAAAATTGCTTATAACATCAACTGCCACAGCGTGGCATTATACCAGTAACCAAAAACATCATAGGATAAACACTTAGCTCCAGAGGAGTGACATAACATCAACAAATAACAGAGTTCATCTCAAAAACCTATTTTACAACTATTTAGACAATTTATCTCTATATTTAACTTTAGCAGCTATAGATTTTAAAGGTCATTGCCAAAGCGTAGCAACATATTAATACTAAAACAAACCAAGAACATTGAGCTCCAGAGGAGCGACATATATTCTTTAAAACAAAACCTCATGGCAAACACATACACACAACTCTATTTTCACATTGTATTTGCTGTAAAAGGAAGAGATAATTTAATTGCTAAAAAATGGAAAGTAGAACTCTATAAATACATTTCTGGAATCATCTCTAACAAAAACCAAAAACTAATGATTATAAACGGAATGCCAAATCATATCCACCTACTCATTGGCACAAAACCAGACTGTAATTTATCAGATTTAGTGAGAGACATTAAGGCTAACTCTACAAAATGGCTAAATAAAAAACAATACATTAATGGAAAATTTGCTTGGCAAACAGGTTTTGGAGCATTCACCGTAAGCCAGTCAGGAATAGATAATGTTATAGCCTACATTAAAAACCAAGAAGCGCATCATAAGATTAAATCATTTAAAGAAGAATATATCGATTTTCTTAACGCTTACAATATTGAATATAAAACAGAATATATTTTTAAAGATGAATGATATACATCCTTTTATTTGTATTTCGTCTAAAACTACCGAAGAGTATCAGTATTTGTCCAAAAGAGATTAATTACGATAATATTATAAATGAAATAGGTTCTCTTAAACTAAAGGCACCTCAATTCACATTAACAATCGTTAAACTTTTTAACGGTTGTCCTTAATTTTAACACGAAAAACGTATTCATTAACAACTACTATTAAATCCGAGTTAAGTTCATTTCAAAATTCGCTGTACGCCTTTGTTTTCTTTAACTTAGTGATGAATCAAATTATTAATAATCAAAATATAAAATCACAAATGGAAAATTTAAAAAGAAAGAAAGTTGCCATATTAGCAACAAATGGCTTTGAGGAAAGTGAATTAAGAGAACCGATGAATGCATTAAAAGACGCCAATGCAGATGTTCATATCGTATCAGAAAAGCAAGGACAAATTAAATCTTGGGCCAATAACAATTGGAGCAATGAATATACGGTTGATAAAACCATAAGTGAAGCGTCACAAGAAAATTATGATGCTTTAGTATTACCAGGAGGTGTAATGAATCCGGATACATTAAGACAAAATGAAGAAGGCATTCGGTTTGTAAAATCATTTTTTACTAATAAAAAACCTGTAGGAGCGATTTGCCATGCACCACAAATTTTAGCGGAAGCAGACGTTATTAGAGGTCGAAAAATAACATCATATAATTCAATAAAACGAGATTTAGTTAATGCGGGAGCCAAATGGGAAGACAGCGAAGTGGTTGTCGATGAAGGCTTGGTAACAAGTAGAAACCCAAATGACTTACCAGCATTTAATAAAAAGTTAGTCGAAGAAATATACGAAGGAAAGCACGAGATGCAAACTGCGTAAATTAGACATATATAACTGTAGAAAAAGTGAACTTTATAGGTTCACTTTTTTTTTGTACTTCAACTCAAATGAGATATAAAAAAACCTCTTAAAAACTAATTTCAAGAGGTTTTTTGTAATGCGTTTATATGCTGTTATACACGTATTATTTTGTTCCCATTAATTCCACATCAAAAACTAAAGTTGCGTTTGGAGGAATAACTCCACCTGCACCAGCAGCACCATAAGCTAAATCACTAGGAATTACCAAACGTGCTTTATCTCCTACATTTAAAAGGCAAATACCTTCATCCCAACCCGGAATCACTTGTCCTACTCCTACTTGAAAATCTAAAGGAGAATTTCTTTTATATGACGAATCGAAAACCGTACCATCAGCTAATTGACCTTTATAATGCACAGAAACCATTTGTCCTTTTTCAGCTTTTTTACCTTCGCCTTTTTGGATGATTTTATAACGTAAACCAGATGCTGTTTCTTCAAATCCTTCAGCTAGCTTATCTAATTCTGCTCGCGCAGCTTCGCGTTCCGCAGCAATTCGTTTTTCACGAGATCCTTCAAACGTTCTAAACGCCTCAATTGCATTAAAGTTCTCTGCTGCGTCTCCTTGTCTTACGATCTTTAAACTTTCAATTTTATCACCTTGTGCAATAGCATCTACAACATCTTGTCCTTCTACAACATTTCCAAAAACTGTATGCTTATTATCTAACCAATCGGTAGCAATATGCGTGATATAAAACTGACTTCCATTAGTACCAGGACCAGAGTTTGCCATGGCTAAAACACCAGGACCACTATGCTTTAATTCCGGATGAAATTCATCATCAAATTTATAACCAGGATTTCCAGTTCCTGTACCTTGTGGACAACCACCTTGGATCATAAAATCTGGAATAACTCTATGGAATTTTAACCCATCATAATAAGGAGTACCTTGAGGCTTTGCTGAATTTTCTAAATTCCCTTCTGCTAAAGCAACAAAATTACCAACTGTTCCTGGAGTTTTTTCGAACTCTAAATTTACTAAAATCTCACCTTTTGAAGTGTTGAATTTTGCGTATATACCGTCTTGCATTGTATTTTATTTTGTTTAAGGCTGCAAAGATAAGAAAGTTAACTTGAAATCGAATCTGAATTTGAAACCGAAATAAAACAACTTCAAATTCGATTTCGGGTTCTGATTCTTTTTTTTAGTTTTGAAAAAAAATCATTTATGGCATTTTTATCTCAACTCTTTGGTTCTAAAACTTCCGATCGCAAATCAAAATCTAATGATACCATTGAAGCCATTATAAATGATATAGAAAATAAACCGTTTGGTGTTTCTGAAAGCAACGTTCTTTTTGCTGGACTAAATGAATTGGGAGGCTACTTTTTCTTTCAAACTGTTATTGTTGGGGATCTTAATGTGAAATGTAAAAACGGAGCGCAACTGTATTTTGCAGGTGATGATTTTAAATTAAAATTAGAAGCTGATATGCCTGAGTTTGAATCAGAAAACTCAGATATTAAAGGCCGAAATGTCACTAAAATAGATTTTCAGATTGAAGAAAGCGAGGTAAAAAAACTAGAAAACGCAACACTTAGAAGTATTCAACTAAAGGTAAAAAAGCATGACATTCTGTTTAGCAAGTATGTTGTGATAGAATCTTCTGACGAAGAGGAGTAACCCAGGAACTGAGATTCAAGGTTTAGTTTATGAGTCTTCAAAATAATGCAATTCTCTCTTTTGATGGAATGGCAAATAGGTTTTCGTTAGGATGAGCTTAAATGTTTTCTCCGAACCATCTAAAATAGATTTGGCAGTAATCTGGTAGTAACTTTTATAAGAATACAGTCTTGTTATAAGGTTTTCTTCTAGGTTATGACGTCCATCGCTTATTGTGTCTTCACACGAAACAAACTCATAACCATGAGCTTCTAAAAAATCGGAAGCCTCGTTTTCTTTAAAAAATGGAATAAAAAAATATGCATTTATATACCCCATTATCCAGATATAAAAAGGAATGAATATGACTAATAAAACAGCCAAAAACGGGTTCACGTATTGATTTTATAATTTAAAAACGTTCATTCATTTTTTTTCAGAAAACCTAAATCAGAAATTCAACTCTTACATTAAATATAGACCATTTTTCACTGATCACTGATCACTGATCACTGATTACTGATTACTGATCACTGATTACTGATCACTGATCACTAATTCGCCACCTCACTCATAAACTTAATACGATACAAGCGTAATTCTTCATCATCATAATCTCCATCAAACTCTTCAATAGCATCATCTATTTTATCGCTTTCCGATTCCATAAAATACTCATGAATTTCTTCCTGTTGGTCTTCGTCTAAAATATCATTGATCCAATAATCGATATTCAACTTTGTTCCCGAAAACACAATTGATTCCATTTCCTTAATAAATGCAGGCATTTCCATACCTTTTGATGAGGCGATATCGCTTAACGGTAATTTTCGATCTACATTTTGAATAATATATAGTTTAATAGCAGAATTAGTACCTGTTGATTTTACCACCATATCTTCAGGTCGTAAAATATCATTGTCAGTAACATAATCTGCGATTAACCCAACAAAGTCTTTTCCATATTTTCTGGCTTTACTTTCTCCAACTCCATGTACATTAGATAATTCTTCAATAGAAATCGGATATTTTAAAGACATATCTTCTAAAGAAGGATCTTGAAAAATAACAAACGGAGGCACACCTAACTTTTTAGCATTTCGCTTACGTAAGTCCTTAAGCATTCCCATTAGTTTGTCATCTGCAACGGCTCCTCTACCTTTAGCAGCCGTAACAATACCATCGTTTGATTCTTCATCAAACACATGGTCTTCTGCCATCATAAAAGAACTAGGCGTTTTAATAAAATCCTTTCCAGTTTCACTTAGCCTTAAAACACCATAGGTTTCAATATCTTTCTTTAAATAACGAGCTACTAAAACCTGACGAATTAAAGCCATCCAATATCGTGGTGGTTTAGCTTTACCAACACCAAAGTGCGCTTGTAAATCTGTTTTATGCGAAGAAATAAGTGCATTAGAATTTCCGACAAGTACCTGTACTAAATCCTTTGCTTTATATTTCTCTTTCGTTTTTTCTACGGTCTCTAACAGCGTTTTTACATCATTTTGAGCTTCAACTTGTTTTTTAGGATGCCTAACATTATCATCCATATCTCCACCTTCACCCGTTTCGTTGTCAAATTCTTCACCAAAATAATGGAGGATAAATTTTCGTCTCGATACTGAAGTTTCTGCAAAAGCAACTACTTCTTGTAATAAAGCATGACCTATTTCTTGTTCAGCAACAGGCTTACCTGCCATAAATTTTTCGAGCTTTTCTATATCCTTATAAGCATAATACGCCAAACAGTGACCTTCGCCACCATCTCTACCTGCTCTACCTGTTTCTTGATAGTAACTTTCTATACTTTTAGGAATATCATGATGAATCACAAAACGCACATCTGGTTTGTCTATTCCCATTCCGAAAGCAATCGTAGCCACCACAACATCGGTATCTTCCATTAAGAACATATCCTGATGTTTCACTCTGGTTTTAGCATCTAAACCTGCGTGATACGGTACCGCTTTAATACCGTTGACTTGAAGAACTTGCGCTAAGCCTTCAACCCGTTTTCTACTTAGACAATATATAATACCAGATTTTCCTTCGTTCTGCTTTACAAAACGAATAATATCTGCATCTACATTTTTAGTTTTAGGACGTACTTCGTAATATAAATTAGGTCTATTAAAAGACGCTTTAAAAGTGACTGCATTTGGCATACCTAAACTCTTCAAAATATCTTCTTGAACTTTAGGAGTTGCTGTTGCTGTGAGTCCAACAATTGGAATATCGTCACCAATCCGCTTAATAATCGTTCTAAGATTTCTATATTCTGGCCTAAAATCGTGTCCCCATTCACTAATACAATGGGCTTCATCGACCGCCATAAATGAAATTTTAACCGTTCTTAGAAAGTCTACATATTCTTCTTTAGTTAATGATTCTGGAGCGACATACAACAATTTTGTAATGCCGTTTGTGATATCATCTTTTACGCGTTTTACCTCCGTTTTATTCAAAGAAGAGTTTAGAACATGAGCAACACCTTCGTGCTCAGATACGGCCCTTATGGCATCTACTTGATTCTTCATCAGCGCAATAAGAGGAGATACTACAATGGCAGTACCGTCTTTTATTAATGCTGGTAATTGATAGCATAAAGATTTTCCACCACCTGTTGGCATAATAACAAAAGTGTTATTTCCGGCAACGACGTTCTTTATTACTTCTTCTTGAAGGCCTTTGAATTCTGAAAATCCAAAGTACTTTTTTAATGCGGAGTGTAAGTCAATTTCTGCAATACTCATTAATCCCTATTGGTATTTTATATACATTTGCAACAAGTTTAAAGATAACAATTTCTTTAAACTTTGAAAACTCTATAAATAATAAGTTTTGAACACTAAGAAATCAATCTTAAAAACGGCACAATCAACGATCAAATCTGAAAGCAAAGCCATAGACCATTTGTCTGAACTTTTAACAGAAGATTTTGCAGATGCCGTAGAATTAATCTACCAATCTAAAGGTCGTGTTATTATTACAGGAATCGGCAAAAGCGCCATTATTGCTAAGAAAATCGTTGCTACGCTAAATTCAACAGGCACGCCAGCAATTTTTATGCACGCGGCAGATGCCATTCATGGAGACCTTGGATTAATCCTTGAAGACGACGTTGTAATTTGTATTTCTAAAAGCGGAAATAC
Source organism: Winogradskyella marina (assembly GCF_015645385.1). Taxonomy (GTDB): domain Bacteria; phylum Bacteroidota; class Bacteroidia; order Flavobacteriales; family Flavobacteriaceae; genus Winogradskyella; species Winogradskyella marina. The sequence goes on along the minus strand of NZ_JADOET010000013.1, from coordinate 92,891 downwards.
TCCTGAAATAAAAGTTTTAGTGCCACTTATTAAGAATGCAAATAATAAAATGATTGCCATTACAGGTAATATTGAGTCGTTTTTAGGCCAACAAGCCGATTTTATTTTGAATGCTTATGTCGCACAAGAAGCTTGTCCTAATAATTTAGCACCAACAACAAGCACCACAGCACAATTGGTTATGGGAGATGCTTTAGCAGTTTGTTTATTAGAATTACGAGGGTTTTCGAGTAAAGATTTTGCGAAATACCATCCTGGAGGTGCACTTGGTAAGCGCTTATATTTAAGAGTGAATGATTTATCGTCTCAAAACCAGAAACCACAAGTTGGCTTAGAAACATCTTTAAAAGAAGTTATTGTAGAAATAACGGAAAAAATGTTAGGTGTAACAGCGGTTATCGACAACGAAAAGATAATGGGCATTATTACAGATGGTGATTTAAGGAGAATGTTGAGTAAGAGTGATGATTTTATGAGCCTTAAAGCCAAAGACATAATGAGTACTAATCCAAGACGAATTTCGGAAGATGCAATGGCAGTAGACGCCAAAGAAGTTATGGAAGAATTTGGAATTTCTCAATTGTTGGTAGAACATGATGGTAGGTACTCTGGAGTAGTTCATCTTCACGATTTAATAAAAGAAGGCATTATATAATGGCGAAAAAGAATGTAGATGAGATGTCTTTTTTAGACCATCTCGAAGAATTAAGATGGCATTTAGTTAGAGCTGTTGTTAGTGTTTTAGTTGCAGCAATATTAGCTTTTATTTTTAAAGATTTTATTGTTGGGATTATTATGGCTCCAAAGCACATGGATTTTCCAACATACGTGGCATTATGCGAAATGTCTAAGTTTTTCGGAATGGACATGTCGTTTTGCGCCAATGAATTACCATTTGTTATTGAAGTAAGATCCGTTGGAGGTCAGTTTTCTGCACATATCTGGACATCCATTTATGCAGGTTTAGTTATTGCCTTTCCATATGTATTATATCAATTGTGGAGTTTTATTAGTCCTGGACTTCAAGCTAACGAACGGAGAAGTTCTAGAGGTTTTATATTAATCGCATCCCTTCTTTTCTTTTTGGGTGTCGCATTTGGGTACTACGTTATAACCCCCTTATCACTAAACTTTTTAACAAACTATACCTTTGCAGATGAAGTTTCAAATGCATTTGATTTAAGCTCTTATAATTCAATTGTAAGATCATCATCTTTAGCTGCAGGTTTTGTTTTTGAATTGCCAATACTCATCTATTTTTTAACTAAAATCGGATTAGTAACACCTCAATTTTTAAGAAAATACAGAAAATACGCCTTAGTAATTGTGCTTATTTTATCTGCTGTGATTACACCACCAGATATTGCAAGCCAGGTCATTGTGGCGATTCCAATATTAATATTATACCAAGTAAGTATATATATTTCAGCTATAGTTGTTAGAAAACAAAAACGACGCGCTGCAAGAGAAAATAAAAAATCAAAAGTTAAGTCCTAAATTATGTCTGATACTGTAAAAGAGTTCAACGATTATCGTGCTAAAATGAATGATAAAATATTAGCTGATAATAATAAAATTGTAAAACGTATTTTTAATCTCGATACGAATGCGTTTCTAGAAGGCGCTTTAGATAAAAAGACCAAAGAACTTTTAGGTTTGGTGGCTTCCACGGTTTTACGTTGCGATGATTGTGTAAAATACCACTTAGAATCGTCTTATAAGGAAGGGTTAACCAAAGCAGAAATAAGTGAAGCCCTTGGTATTGCAACTTTGGTTGGTGGTACTATTGTGATTCCACATTTACGTCGTGCACACGAATATTGGGACGCCATAGAAGAACACAACGCACAAGGTTAAACTTATAATAAATTGATAGCCAAAGCTAATAGAATCTATATGATTTTATTAAATTTAGCGTTCTTAGACCATATATGAAGTTACGAGCAGAACATTTAATGAAGTCCTACAGTGGACGAAAAGTAGTAAAAGATGTCTCTTTAGAAGTGAATCAGGGAGAAATTGTTGGTTTGTTAGGTCCTAATGGAGCTGGTAAAACAACGTCTTTTTACATGATTGTTGGGATAATTAAACCAAATGGTGGTAATATCTTTTTAGATGATACCAATATTACCAAATACCCCATGTACAAACGTGCTCAAAACGGAATTGGTTACTTAGCTCAAGAAGCGTCGGTGTTTAGAAAACTGAGTATTGAAGATAATATTTTAAGCGTGTTACAACTTACAAAACTGAGTAAGAAAGAACAGCACGACAAAATGGAATCGCTCATCGAAGAATTTGGTTTAGGTCATATTAGAACTAACAGAGGAGATTTACTGTCTGGAGGAGAACGACGTAGAACAGAAATTGCACGAGCATTAGCAACCGATCCAAATTTCATATTATTAGATGAACCTTTTGCAGGAGTTGACCCTGTTGCAGTTGAAGATATTCAACGAATCGTCGCTAAACTAACTAAGAAAAACATAGGTATCCTTATTACAGACCATAACGTACAAGAAACATTAGCCATTACGGACAGAACTTATTTAATGTTCGAAGGTGGTATCTTAAAAGCAGGTAAACCTGAAGAATTGGCTAGTGATGAAATGGTTCGTAAAGTATATTTAGGTCAAAATTTTGAACTACGTAAAAAGAAATTGGAGTTTTAAATACGGAAAAGCCTTTTAATACTGCGAAATTATAAGTTATTCTTTAATTGTTGGTAGGAAACACCAATGACTACGTTATTTATGTTTAATTAATTTTAATTTCTTCGTTCTGTCATACCTGCGTAGGCAGACAAACCTTTAGGTTCAGCGAAGCTAATCCACTATTAACAAACAGTCTCAAATTTTCAACTCTAAGTAAAGTGTTTACAAAAATAAACTTGTTCTGTCATTCCTGCGAAAGCAGGAATCCACTAACTAAATACAATCTTCAAACTTTAGATAACAATCAAATCAATCAGCTCCAATTACTCAATAACAAAGCCAACTAATCATCAAACACCGTCCAATCCTTAGACAAATCAACCCAACTAAAATTCTCTTTTTCAATAAGATCAATCTTCCACTGTCGTTTCCATTTCTTCATATTCTTTTCCCTTTTAATGGCATCATTCACATACTGATAACTTTCAAAATAAACCAATTTAGTAAGCCCGTATTTTTTACTAAACCCATCTATGAGTTTACGCTTGTGCTCAAACATTCTTCTTTCTAAATCATTGGTGACACCAATATAAAGTGTACCATTGGTTTTATTGGTAATAATATAAAGATAATATTGATGAATAGTTTTATACATTATTATGTTTAAACAAGTGGATTCCTGCCGTCGCAGGAATGACAAAGCGACGAAGTTTTTATAAATATAAAAACATAAGAATACATAAGAGAGTAAACGTGTTCTGTCTTTCTATAAAGGCAGGCAAACCTTTAAGTTCTACGAACCTAATCCACTTCTATATACGTTATTAAAAAATAACCAATATTGGTTATTGATTTAAAACTTGTAAATCGCTATTGTTCCATTTTTCAGAAATATTTCATTTCACAAAACCCCAACTCTTACCCCTTCTTCAAAAACAACATCTTAAAACCATTAACCAGCAGCAAACAAACACCACCAACCACAAGTCCAATAAGAAAATCACGCAACAACGAAGGAATCTGCTCTAAAAAATGATGCATATATTCAATATTATGAACAAAAATACCACCTGCAACTAACAATAAAGCAATCGTACCAATAACTGATAAGCTCTTAATTACAATCGGTAAAGCCTTTACCAAAAACGTCCCAATTCCAAATAAAAAACCTCGACTTCCATTACTTTTACTAATAAGTTTTAATCCAAGATCATCCATTCGTACTATTATAGCAACAATGCCATAAACACCTACCGTTGCAATTAACGCAACAATTGAAACCACAATAATTTGTGTCACCAATGTCTCATTAACTACTGTTCCTAAGGCTATTATTACAATTTCAACGGAAAGAATAAAATCGGTAACTACAGCAGATTTAATCTTCGCCTTTTCCTTTTCTAAAAGCTCGTCTTCTGTATAATCCTTTTTTAGATCAACGACAACGTCTTGTGGATGTGGTACAATATATTCGTAGATTTTTTCTGCACCTTCATAAGCCAAGTACAGGCCACCAAAAAGCAATATAGCAATCACTGCCCAAGGTATAAATGCACTTAATAAAAAAGCCAATGGCAGTATTATTATTTTATTAAGCATGGAACCTTTCGTAATTGCCCATAAAACGGGAATTTCACGAGAAGATACAAACCCAGAAGCTTTCTCGGCATTTACAGCCAAATCGTCGCCCAAAATACCGGCTGTTTTCTTGGTTGTGATTTTAGTCATCGCAGCAACATCATCCATTATAGCTGCTATATCATCGAGTAATGCAAAAAATCCTGAAGCCATTAATTATAATTGTGTTTATATGAATTAAATTTTAATAAAAATATTTTAAAAAGCAATGTTTAATTTATGTCAATCTTAGCATAGTCGAATACCTACAAACCCTTAATTTCAATAACTTCTCGACTGTATTATAAATAGTTCTATTCTAAACATCCAGTATTTATGGGCTGATCTAAAATAACATAATCAGCAGTCTCATTTTGAATACAACCAATGCTGTTTTTCAGTGTAAATCTAATATATCTGCGAGATATTTTTTACAAACTACATAAAATTATTCTTCGGTAATAACACTACCGTTCATGGGTTGTTATTTCCAAATATCATAAACCATTTTTGTTGTCCGACTAAAAACGATCAAGATTCTTAAACCTTATTTAAACAATGGGTTTTAAGAATTAAAAAAACACTATGCTTTTGGGCACATACTTTTAAAACAAAACTGTTTATCAGTTAGTTAGAATCAAGTCTTGGTTCTCACGTCTAACAGCGCAGCGGTCTTATGTCTTTTATCGGACATTAATAATAAGACTATTAAATTTTAGATTGCGTCAATAAAGAAAGCACAATATACAAGCCAATAACCAGTGGAATTGCGGCAAAATGTAGCACTATCAAAATGACAAGACTCAATATTAGAAATATATACCGAACAGCATTATCCTTAAATCCCCAATTTTTAAACTTTAGAGCAAATAATTTAATATTAGAATTTAAGAGGTAACAACTCAAAAGCGTTAGCCCAATTAAAAACCACGGATTATAAATAATGGAATTCATAAGGTCGTTATTCTGATATTCTAAAATCAGTGGTAATGACAGTATAACCAAGGTATTTGCAGGAACTGGCAAACCTTTAAAATAGCTCTGTTGATCTTCATCTATATTAAATTTAGCCAAGCGATAAGCAGAGGCTAAGGTAATTAACAAACCAATTAAAGGTAGCACTGGCAATTGAAACTCTTCCCAATGAAAAACAGAATTCCAACTATCAGAACTCACACCTAAACTTGGAGAATTTGTAGCGTCAGAAATCAGCTTATACATTATAATACCTGGCACTACTCCACTGGTTACTAAATCGGCCAAAGAGTCTAATTGAATGCCTAAAGGACTTTGTACATTGAGCTTCCGCGCCAAAAGTCCATCAAAAAAATCGAAGAATATTCCTAAAAACACAAAAATAGCAGCTGCAATAAAATTCCCATTTACAGCAAATAGTACAGCAATAGAACCCGAAAATAAATTAAGGAGCGTCACTATATTTGGAATGTGTCTCTTAAAACTCATAGAAGTATTTTTTGTAAAAATAAAAAAGTATTTGCGCTCAATCTTATAATTTTTCCGAATTGCTTCAAATTAAAACAATAAGAACAGTATTTATCAGTTAAATATATAGAAAAATAATGTGCATCTTTGTAAAAAATTTTTGCTGTTTAAAAATTACTAGGTAATTCTCTTATACTCAATTAAACAACTAATGTCGTATAAAGAAATTGAATTATTTTTAGATTAAATGAAATTACAATCCCGATACCTATCGGGACTGTATAGCCTTTATTACGGTAACAATTTTAAAAAAAAAGTAAGCTAAAAAGAAAAAAATTATATGCGACATTATGTGCTTGGTTTGGTATTCACACTTACAGCGCTCATCGCTTCGGCACAAACAACACGGAAATATTCTAATGAATTTATGAATATCGGTGTTGATGCTGCTGCTTTGGGTATGAGTAATGCAGTGGTATCGCAAACTGACGATGTTAATTCTGGATATTGGAACCCAGCCGGCTTGGTACATCTAGAAGATAACCAACTCGCATTAATGCATTCTAGTTATTTTGCTAACATAGCCAATTACAACTACATCGCCTACGCCATGCCTTTAGACAATAAAAGTGCTGTTGGCCTTTCTCTCATTAGATTTGGCGTTGATGATATATTAGACACCACACAATTAATTGACGACCAAGGCAATATTAATTACGACAGAATAAGCACCTTTTCTACCGCAGATTACGGCCTTACATTTTCTTATGCCAGAAAACTACCTTTAGACGGTCTAAATTTTGGCGTCAATGCAAAAATTATAAGACGAGTGATTGGTGATTTCGCATCATCTTGGGGCTTTGGATTCGATGCAGGCATTCAGTTTGAAAGTAAAAACAATTGGAAGTTTGGTATCATGGCAAGAGATATCACCACAACCTATAACGCTTGGTCAATTGACGAAGAAAAATTCGAACAAATTAGTAGTGCTATTGATGGCGAAAACCAAGAATTACCAGAAACCACAGAAATAACAATTCCTAAATTACAAATCGGACTCTCTAAAAAGTGGCTTTATAATTATGACTACTCCTTTTTAGCCGCTGCAAATCTAAATATGCGTTTTGCTGAAAATAATGATATTATTTCTACATCCTTTGCAAGTATTAATCCGGCTTTAGGCTTCGAGTTTGGCTATACGGACTTGGTGTTTATGCGGGCTGGAGTGGGCAACTTTCAAAATGAACTACAAATCGATGATTCCGAACAAGTGACATTTCAACCCAACTTTGGCGTCGGGTTTAAATATAGAGGAATCCAAATAGATTATGCCTTTACAGATATTGGCGATCAAAGTGCAGCCTTGTATTCCAATGTGTTTTCACTAAAAATAGATTTTAGCATCTTTAGATAGTTATACTTATGAAATTAAAGTTACTCGCATTCTTCTTCCTATGTTCCATTGTTTCAGTATTTGGTCAACAGTTTCAACTTTCAGAAGATGCAAAAGTATCAGTATTAACCATTGGTCCTGGTGAATCCTTAAATGATGCTTTTGGTCATAACGGCTTCCGAATAAAAGATAATGCCTTGGGCATAGATGTGGTTTATGGTTATGGTGAATACGATTTTGAAGCCCCTAATTTTTATTTAAAATTTGCACAAGGCAAGTTAAACTACCTTATTAGCAGACATAATTTTAAGGATCTATTGTATCACTATTCCATTAGTAATCGTACCATAAACGAGCAAGTTTTAAACCTTAGTTCAGCGGAGAAACAAAACCTATTCAATTATTTAGAAAACAATTATAAACCTGAAAACAGACGGTATCTATATGATTTTTTCTATGATAACTGCGCCACACGAATTAGAGATATTGCACAAACGACAACCACCACTAAAATAGACTTTAAAACACCAGAAAATTTCGAACCAAAGACCTTTCGGACGCTTATTCACGACCATGTCGGCTTAAACTCTTGGGGGAGTTTTGGAATTGATATCGCTTTAGGCTCAGTAATAGACAGAAAAGCGTCAGTAACTGAGCACATGTTTCTTCCAGAATACATTCACACGTTTTTTGAGAATGCCACCATAAATGGCAATGAGAATTTGGTTCAAAACTCAACTACGCTTTATCAAAAAAAAGAAAGTAAATCAGCTTTAAATTGGTTATTCAGTCCCTTAGTAATTATAGGTTTAATAGCCTTAATAATGTTATATATAACCTATAAGGATGCCAAAAACAACACCAGAACAAAATGGCTAGACCTTGCTATATTTGGAACTACAGGACTAATCGGTGTGCTCATACTGTTCTTATGGTTTGGAACAGATCATTCAGCAACCGCACACAACTACAATCTATTATGGGCATTTCCTTTAAATATAATTGTAATGCTACAGTTATTAAAACCACAAGTAAAAAAATGGATCACACGATACCTTAAATTTTTAATCATAATGTTCGCCCTAATGACCTTTCACTGGATTGGAGGTGTACAAGTATTCGCTATTGGTTTAATACCAATTGTAATTGCCTTGCTGATAAGATATTTGTATTTAATAAAGTGGTTTAACAAAGACCTGCCGCAATAAAGTAAAAGTCTAGCGTTTTAAACGAAAATTGAAATTCTCAGTATTAAGCTAATTAGTAACAAATCATTGCTCTTTAATTTAAAGGTGTAGGAGTCTAAAATCTTTCGTAGCACAACAACACACTACATCTCAAAAACTTACAAAACAATATAATACAATCAAAAAGCAATCAATCTAAAAAAGCAGTATACATTAGACGTCTCACATTACAAATAATACTTAATACCTTTATACTTTGTAATTAATACTTTGTTCTTAATACTTAATACTCCACACTTCCAACTTCCAACTTCCAACTTCAAACTAAACAACTAACGACTAAACGACCAACACCCTTTTACTGCCCCCTATAATACAAAATAGTACTAAGCGTTTTTATAAAAATATTTAAGTCTAAAAAAACACTGCGATGCTTAATATAATACAAATCATATTGAAGCTTAGTAAGACTATCATCTACTGAAGACCCATAACGTGTACTAACCTGAGCCCAACCGGTTAGTCCTGGGTTTATAATATGTCGTGTTTCATAAAAAGGAATCGCACGAGATAACTCATTCACAAAGAAAGGACGTTCTGGTCGTGGTCCTATAATACTCATTTCACCTTTAAGGACATTGTAAAACTGTGGGATTTCATCCAATCGAGAGCGCCTCAAAAACATACCAAAGGCCGTAATTCTACTGTCGTTTTTTTGAGCCCATTTTACACCATTGGCCTCAGCATTTACAACCATACTCCTTAACTTCAATATATTAAAAAGTTGACTATTCTTACCAACACGCTCTTGTGTATAAAACAAAGGACCTCGGTTTCCTATTAAATTCCCTACTAGTATAAAAGGTAATAATAAGATGCCAATTGCCAAACCAATAATGGCAAAAACAATATCAAAAGCACGTTGTATAAATATGTAGAGCTTATTCTCATTATTCCGGCTAAATGGGAAATATTTATAAAAGTCTTTACCTACAAATTGAATAGGAACCTTATGCAGTAACTCTTCATAAACTTGGGTATAATCCCTAATTTTAAAACCACGCTCTAATAACGAAATTAAATCGTGATACACCTCCGCCATTATAGCTTCTGTATTAGAACTAGCCACCAAAATCTCAGATATCCGTTCTTTATTAATCGTGTTTAAAAAATCTTTGGCTTCAAACTCTGGAAGTCCTTTAAATATTACAGATTCATTAGATGACTCCTCACTATTTATAAAACCAACTATTTTATAATTAGGATCCGAAGCATTTAAGGCTTTGACTAAGCTATCGATATTAGATATTTCACCAACGATTAGTACACGTTTGTAAAAACGAGGAGACTCAATTAAATGAATATATGCAAGACGCCACAAGAGAATCGAAACAATAACGGCCAAATAAAGATAGACGATTTGCATACGTTCATTTGGCAACTCAGGAGATAATATAGGAGTCAATAAATAAAACAGTACAACAGTAGAGGCCGTTAATACCGTATTTTTAAATGTCGACTCTATCCGACTCGCTTTTTGAAGATCATACAACTCAAAGATTGTTCCTAGTAATATAATATAGGCTCCTAATAAAATTAAGGCAATGCTATTGGCCATACTGACTTCAACATATTCAAAATCAAAACAATAACTTAGAGCATAAACGCCAATAAACACCACAATCAAGTCAACAATCCTCAATAGAATTTTGCGCTCGGAAACTTCGAAATGAATACTTTTTTTTTGCGACATTTTAAGCATTATAGTGATGTAAATATAACAAGTTCAATTGGATTTTAACATTAAATTAAGACAAAAGCCTTTCCCACTTTATTTTTATTGAGTCCCAAGCAAAGTTCTCAACTTTAGATCTTGCCGCAGTAACTAATTTATCTTTCAAATGTTCATCTGATTTTAATTTTATAATGGCATTAACCATGGCATCGGTATTGTTCGGCGGCACTAAAAGACCGTCTTCTTTATCACTAATTAAATATGGTAAACCTCCAACGTTAGTAGAAACTACAGGCAAACCTAAAGCCATAGCTTCAATTACACTTACAGGAGTATTATCAAAGTTAGTAGTGTTAATAAAAACATTAGAACCTTTGGATAGTTCCAGCCACTCTGTTTTAGTTAATTTTCCAGTAAAATTTACATCCAGTTGTTTAGCTGCTGCCATACGTTTTACAGCAATTAAAGAGCCATCCACATCAGGGCCAACCATGGTTAATGTAGCCTTATAATTATTACGTATCAATTGCTCTAAGACTAACACTGCCTGTTCTGGATTATAAATGGAAGCAAAAGACCGCACCCAAAGCATATTTATAGTCTTAATCTCTCTTTTTAAGCATGTATAACCCTCAATATCAATCGTATTCGATATAAACAATACATCCGGATAACCAAAGCGGTTGAAAACTGTTTTTAAAAAATTCGATGGTGCTATTAATTTATAAGCATTATTAAAAATATATCCACTTAACTTTGGGTTATGTTTTAACCGCTGTTCCAAATTCCCACCATGTAAAATTGGGATATACCGAAGGTTAAACAACCTACATAACTGACTAATAATAAAAGCATAATAAAAATTAGCTGTGCTATACGTATCAATGAGTACATAATCTGTTTTTGATTGATATCTTAACACTAAAAATACCATATCAAATAAACGCCATATTTTATTTGATTTATTAGAAGCAATTTTAACAACATAATTTTCACTTAAGCGCTCACTTAAGGTATCAATAGTTGTACTCGTTTTTCCTTTATTGGATAAGGCGTTCCCGACGTATAGTACGTTTTTTCTCATAAGTAACATGTAATAAAGCTAAACCATAGATAAAGCCAGGAGCCGCAATACGCATGGCGGAGTGATTAATGGTGGCGAACCAAAAAATTAAAAACGAATAAAATAATAGATTCCCTTTATGCTGGTTTCTATAGGCCAATGGCGTTACTATTAAAATAATCAAAATAATAATCCCAAGAATACCGTGCTCAGAAAACAACCGACTCACCTCATTGTGAGACGCTATAATTTTCCCTTCTTCTTCCAAACGTACTTGTTTCATCCCATTTGCACCCACACCTAGAAAGGGATGATCTATAAATCCTTGAAACTCTCTTACAAACAAACCTACTCGCCCCGTAGACAAATCCTTTTTCTCTACACCTGCTGCATTTTTATTTGTGTAACGATTTTCGATCATACCGTCTGTTTGATTTGCCGTTATCATCCAAGTAATAGAGACTCCAATAAACAATAAAATCAAGGAACCTATAATTTGTTGGCGCCTTTTAAACTTGGATTGTGTATACAACACTACCAAAAAACCAACCATCATCATAACGGCAGCAACAACTCCTCCACGGCTAAAAGTCACCAAGGCTCTAAACGATACTAAAGCTAATAATACCAGATTAAATACCTTTAAAAAAAAACTAGGCGATTTTAAAAAAAACCGAACCGTTAAAGCAACCATTGCTAATCCTAATAAAGTTGAGACCTGATTAGGCCCATACCCTCCAGATGCAGCGAAGTTTGACCCTGTACCTTGCAACACCTCTTTTATACTCGGGTTATATAGAAACAAGTACACCATCATCGATAACACCGGAAAACTCATACAAGCTAAAATTTGCAACAGCTGTTCTTGTGTCACCTTTTTATCATAACAATATAAAGCAGAAGCGCCTAAGCAAACAGGACCGCTCAACACAAAAGCAATAGATTTCCTAAAATTTAAATCGTAACCTAGAGTGGTAGAAGCAACTAAAACCGAAGGCACCAATAAAATAAGATATAAAAAATAAGGATAACTTTTCCCAGACACCCCAGTAAAAAACATCCCAATAAGCACTAATAAAATAATATAATATTTCGAAAACTCATAAAACAAGCCACCACCAGTCATCCGAAAGAAAGACTCTGCTGCAGCCATATAGGCACAGCCAAACAGGACCCACATGGTTTTAGACGATGTAGGAGACATTAATACCTTTCCTATAAAAAATAGAGAAACTACCGTAAAATACAGCTTAGAGAATAAGGGGATATAATAAATCCCAGCACCTATACATAAATGCAGCACCACCAACAGCACATACAAGTCATTGGTAAAATGATATTTTTTCTTTCTCTTTGATTTAATTCCCATATCTAGCGGGCAAATTTAAGCATATATAGTTAATAGCCGTTCTAAAATCGCTTCTTCAGAAAATTGTTCTGCAACATAGCCCTTTAAAGCTTTAGCGGTACGGTTTCGTAATTCGCTGTCTTCAATATAGCGTAATAACGCATTCGCTAAAGCTTCAGCATCTGCGGCAGGTACCAAAGTACCACAGTCAGTTGTAGGAATCACTTGCTTACAATCGCCAACATCCGTGGCTACGACGGCTAAACCGCCTTGTCCATATTCTAACAAAGCCAAAGGTAAACCTTCCGAAGCTGATGATAACACTCCCAATTGAACTTGACCAATAATATGTGAGCTATCGGGACAACTCCCATAAAAAAACACCCGATTGTCCAAATCTAAAACAGTAACCTCATCCCGAACTGCTGCACTATAAGCATCATTAAAATCTTTCCCAACACAATGTAATGTCCAGTCTGGAGCAACACCTAACACCTTCTTAAAAGCATATAATAACGTGATATGATCTTTTTGTGCTCGTAAATTAGCCAAACATAAAATACGTTTTCCAATAGTTCCTTTTAGAGTAGTGACAGCTTCTGTATCATAAGCCATTACAAAATTGGGCAAAAACTGAACCTGTTTACAATGTAAATGTGTCCTATCCCATCTTGCCAATTGAGCATTCACGGTTATAATGGCTTTAAAGAAGTACGAACACCATTTTAAAACGGTTACGGGACGTTGATCTAAAAACTCACTATTCCCATAATGATCATGCCAAATCAATGTTATACTAGGAACGATCAATTTTAATTGAGTCGCCATAAAATACGAACTCGAATGTGCATGGACCACGGTAATCCTTTCTTGCTTCACAAACTGCCACAAGTGCTTTAAAGCACCTAAATCTAAGGTCTTGGTGCGCTTTAAAAATAAATACCCTACGTCTAAAGAGAGGCCATCTCGCAACACCCCTTCAGCGCGCGTAGTACACAAATAGGATCGCTCTATTTTAGCAACCAAGGCGTTGGCCATATTTACCGCCATTCGCTCGGCTCCCCCTGCTTCTAGACTATCTATTAATTGTAATACGCGCAATATTGTTTCTTGTTAGTTAAATAAATAAAAACTATGCATAATTTTTTTAGTCTGTTTAAACTTGACTTTCAAAAGTCCCTTCTAAAACAGCCTTAATATCGCCCTCTAAGCGATCAAAAGTATATTGCTGCGACCACTGTAACGATGCTTCTGCTATGGCATCTAAATAGTCTGAATGGAATACCTCTAAAAAATGGTTTACAGCCGAGTCCAATTCCGCATCTACAACAATACCCCGAATCCCATGTCCCAGCATCCAACTCACGCAAGATACCGAAGTCGCTACAGGAATACACCCATAAAACATCCCTTCAGCCACAGCTTTGGGCCAACCTTCACTTTTCGATAATAAAATATTAAAATGCGCGCCTAATAAAGCCGATTTCACAACCATTTTATCTTGATTCCCATGCATAGTAATACAATCTGCAAGCTTATGTTCTAATATATAAGTTTCCAGTTCCGGGCGTAAAGGCCCGTCTCCAAACAATTCCAGCCGTGCCGAAATCCCTTTATTATTTAGGGCTTCTATAAACTGTATGGTCAATAAGGGGCGCTTCCCTGGCACTAGCATACCTGCAAATACAAAAACTAATTCTTCAGTATAATCTTTAGCCTTAAAAGGCACACGCTCTTCATCCTTGTAAGTTGCCGAAATAAAAGGATACACATTAGAAGTCTCACCAGGCCAATCTCCATAGACCAACACTTTCATATTTCGGGTTAAAAACGTATTCCTTAAAATGGCTTGTTGTAAACGGTAAGACCAAGGTTGATTACTGTTAGGGTCCCAATTCCCTGCGTATTTTGTTGACTTATTTTTCCATGGAAATAAAATTTGTACAAAACATGCAATTAAACTAACATTTGCAGGACATCTTAAATGAATATGGTCTGCCCAAGCCATAGCTCTAATCATTTGAAAAACCACTAGCGGCATAATCAATAAAGTCTTTAGAGTATTAAAAATAGAATTGAAAGCAAAAAATGGAATGTAATACCGCTTAATAGTTTTCGTACTAAAAGGTTTTATCAAAACATCTTCAGGATAAGAGAAAGGTGCCAATATTCTTTGTTCATCAGCATATTTAAACCAAACATCCATTTCGTTGACATAAGGAGAATACGACCAATATTTCCCATCTTTTAAGATGGTTGGTGCTAAAGATATGGTTAATAATTTTTTCGTTTTATTGTTCATATATACCCTTTTGAATTATGCTCATTTATTTTTACTGCCGGAACGCCCAAAACGGTTGTATTACTCAAAACATCTTTTGTTACCAAAGAGTTAGCACCTATAACCGCTCCATTGCCTACATTAATATTTCCTACAATTACAGCATTTGCTCCCATATAAACATCGCTACCTATTACTGGTACACCACGCTTTTGCCCAAGACCACTTACACCTATAGTGACACCTTGAGAAATATTACAATTATTTCCAATAATAGCATTTGCGTTAATAATAATTCCCCCAAAATGTCCGATATAGAAAGACTCACCTATGGTAGCCGAGTAAGGTAATGATATCCCTGTTAATATCTCAATCGATTTTTGAGCTATTAAGCAAGGTATTAATAATATACGCTTCAATACATTTGGCATACTACTAACATAAATTAAATTCGAAATACGATATACAAATAAGGCCCAAAGCCCTTGCTGAGTGAGTAGTAAAACTAAACTATTAGTGTTACTATAATCCTTATATTTAGTTATATCCTTTTTAAATTTTGAAAACATTTTAATTACACGGATTTATTACTATTAATAATTCGGTTATAAAATGTAATATTCTGTTCTACAATGCTGTTGATGTTGAAACGTTCTAATACACTTTTACGAGCATTAACACCCATTTTATCTGCAGCTTCAGCATTTTTAAATATCCATTTAATTTGTTCTGCTATATCTAAAGCATCATAAGGGTTACATAATAAGCCTGTCTCACAATGACTTATAACTTCTGGCCCAGGACCTTCTTTAGTAAATAATACAGGTTTCATCATACACATGGCTTCAGGTGCTACTAAACCCAAAGTCTCCATATGAGAAGGAAACGCACATACGTGAGCAGCTGCATATACTTTTGGCAATTCATTATAATCAATTACCCCTTTAAAAGTAACACTATCTGCATTTGATTTTAATTTAGGAATCTCTGTTGCTTTGAGCATTTCTATATAAGAATCGCCATTAGGATAAAACCAATCTCTACCACAAATATCTAAACTAGCGGTTGGAAATTCTTCTAAAATATAAGCCATAGCTTGAATGAGTTGTCGAATTCCTTTTTTCTCACAAACCGTGCCTGCAAAAACAATTTGATTAGGTACTACCGGAACCTCGATCGGTTGGAAGTGATTTAAATTTATAGGATAATTAATTCTTTCGACGAGACGGTTTTCTAAAGATAAATATTTAGACGTATGTGTTTTAACGAAATCTGAAACAGCCACAAAAGCATCTGCGCTTTTATAAGATCGTTTTTCCTGAAATCCCCGCCAAGGGTTTATTTTTCGATTTTCAGATTCTGAAAAAAAGTGATGACCTCCATGCATACGAATAACATAAGAAACTCCTTTTAATTTAGGCAAAAAAGCCAAACCCATATCCGAGGCTTCTACAATATCAATTGGTGATTCTAAGTGAATCGCTTTGATTCTATTTGCAATAACTTGTGTGTTGAAGTACCATTCTAAACCTTTTATTTTTTTAGCATAAAGTCTATAAACCTTTACTCCGTTGATAGATTCAATTTCTTCACTTGCTGTATAATTTTTTCCAACTACACTAACCTCTATTCCTTTTTCTACCAAAACCTTGCTTAAGGTTGCTATAAAAGTTCCTATGCCTCCATGCGGATAGCCTGGTTTCGGAAACTCATTAGTTATAAAACAAATATGCATAAGTTAAAAGAGTTTAGATATCAATTTAGACGTTACCGTGACTGGTTGTAATACAACATTTTCCATCCATTTTTTTCGATCAGGAGCAACGACTTCCTGTTGATTAATGGTTTTTAAAATATCTTCTGCAAGACTTGCTTTAGACTTTAACCAACCTACAGCATCTAGACTTGACATACTTCTAAAATGTTGATACTGATAGATCGTGTCTACATTCCAATCATGATCTTGAACAGGGTTATAGTATAAATACAAACATGGCTTATTGAACATCGTAAAATCATGAGCCATAGTTGATCCCAAATTTATAACAGTTTCACAATGCTTAGCCAAATTAACCTGCATATTAATATCTTCATATTTCGCAAAATACCCTGTCCATCCAGTATCGTTTGGAGTATTCCATAATGGATCTATTGAAGTAATTAAAGTGCTATATTTATCAAGTGTTACATCATATCGGTCCGAAAAATCAACTGGACAACGTCTAAAAATTAATTGTAATTGATTTTGATAGGGAGCAAGTGCTTCAGCAACATCTTCTAAAAACACCGCATCATAAGGTGATGTTTTCACATCATCGCCACTAAAACAAATCCATTTTTTATTAACATCTAATCCATTTTGCTTCGCAAATTGTTCACGTGTTGACTGCTTTGAGTCATCCAAATAAAATTCGAATTGTGGCGTTCCAACCAATTTTACGTTTTCTGTAGGTATTTCAGGATAATAATCTGCCATTTCTTGTTGCATCCACGCTCCCCAAACTAAATAGTAATCAGCTTCTACACACAAACGTGCCTTAGGTAAATTATCCCAAGAAAAAATAGCCGTATGTATCGTAATCCCTAATTGTTTTGCCGCTAAACATATGGGCATTAAACTGGCTACTCGCTGATGTGTTATAAAAACACTTTGAGGTTGCAAAGCCTCCAAATCAAATTTAAATTGATTAATTATAGATTTAGACCAATATTTTTTGCTTTTGGTTTCAAAATTCAAAATACGTTTATAATCTTTAGCTAAATAGTTTCCAAGACCTTTAGATACGCGTTGTAACCAAGCACGTTTACTAAACCCTTTAACTGTGGGCCAATTGGTTAGAATAGAAGTATTATTTTTAAGTTTAGCATTGTGTTTTAACCGTGCATACGTAGTAGCCTCACGATATAAACGTGTAAGTGGTGATTCTACTTCTAACTCTATGTATTTGTATTCAATTGTAATATGGTGCAAGCGTTCTACTGCTTCAAATACGACCTTAGGTAAAGGTGACCATATTACAATCTGAATATCATCTGCTTTGAGATACGTTAGGATTTTGGAATATAAATAGTTTTTTATACCCACACCATCCGGAACAACAAATAATACTTTCCTAGTTTTTGTATCCATTAATCTAATTTTAAATGTTTCACGATACTATCACTTACTTGACGGGAAAATTTTTCTGACCCAATTTTGTTTAAATGATATGAATCATAAAAATATGTCGTATCCAAGCACATAGGATCATTTGTGAAATCAAGAAAAAATAAAGTTTTATCGTTCTTTGCTAATTGGTTATACCTTTCTTTCACATACATGATTTTTTCCTCTTCTAACTTTTGCCTGCCAATATACTCAGGTGCCCAAATAAGAAAAATTTTATCACTATTGACTTCCAAATCATTTAGTAAATTATTAAAAACCTTAAATCTACTATCAAAATTGATATGACTATATTTGAATTTTTCACCTTTAAGATATTTCAATCGCTGCTTAAAAGTATCATTCCACATCTCATCTTTAGGAATGTATCCTTTTATATTTTGTAAGTCTTTACTAATACCGAAATAAGAATGTAATGAATTTAAAATCACATCTGAGTATCCTCTATATTTATACATTGGTAGCAGATATTCAATTGTTATATTTTTATCAAAAGAACTAAGCAACTTATAATTTTCTAATTTATAATAAGGAAAATATTGTTGTTTATTAGTTAATTCTTCGGTCTTAAACAAAGCTGTTATATCTACATTCTGTATTATAATTTTTGGTTTGTTATTATACTTAAAATATGGGTTTTGAATTAAAAATTGAGTATCAAAATGAGTTCCATAAGTACCTAAATTATAACTCACCATCTTTAATTCTTTTTCAAAAACTCTTGGGTCATAATGCTTGAGTGTTCTTGAAGTACCTAAAAATAAGATTTCAGCATTAATTTCTCCTTTATATATTTTATTCCAACTTACAAAAACATCATCAGTACTTTTCCTTAAACCTGTGTCTATTATAAATTGTAATATCCATAACACACCATATAAAGCAAAAGATATCTTAATAAGCTTAATTATAAATTTTTTCATAAACTAATTAAAATTGAAAATAAATAAACCCATTTGCTTCATTACTTATATTCAAAATAATCATAATTATAGTTACAAAATACAAACCATATCTCATGTAAGAAAACTTAAATATATCTCCACCAACAATTGATTCTCTATTTCTATTATACCATTCAAACAAAACAAATAGAATTAGAGCTAATAATAAAGGTTTAATAGAAACATTCATTGTTCTGTCTGAAGATAACGTTAAATAATCACTGTTTATAAATATTCTTTTAACATATTGTATTGCATCTAAGACCGATTTACTTCTAAAAAAAATCCAAGTGAAACTAGTTAGTGTAAATGTAAAGCATATTTGAAAAAAAGTTTTTACAGAAGGTAAAAAATGATTTGGAGATATATCATTAAGATACTTTCTGTTTTTATTATTAATGAGTAGTGGTAAAAAAAATAATGCATTTAGTCCTCCCCAAACTATAAATGTCCAATTTGCTCCATGCCAAAAACCGCTTATAATGAAAATAATAAAAACATTTCTAACCTTGTTCCATTTACTACCTTTACTCCCTCCCAAAGGAATATATAGATAATCCCTAAACCATGTGGATAATGATATATGCCAACGACGCCAAAATTCACCAATGTCTCTTGAAAAATAAGGATAATTAAAATTTCTCATTAGATCGAATCCAAAGAGACGGCTGACTCCTATTGCAATATTAGAATAGCCTGCAAAATCACCATAAATCTGAAAAGCAAATAATACTGCTCCAAAAATAAGTGTAGGGCTAGAATATAACAAGTAATTTTCAAAAATGTCATTTACATATAAAGCACAACCGTCTGCAATCACTATTTTTTGAAAAAATCCCCAAAGTATCAATCTCGCTCCAGATACAGCTTTGTCATAATTAAAAACCCGTTTATTATAAAATTGTGGTAATAAATTAGTCGCTCTTTCTATTGGCCCAGCAACCAATTGCGGAAAAAAACTAACAAACGCAAAAAATGAGATAGGATCTGTTGCTTCTTTTATCTTACCTCTGTAAACATCTATTGAATAGCTTAAAGTCTGAAATGTATAGAAACTTATTCCAACCGGTAATATAATATTCAAGGTTGACACATTAAAGTTTAAGCCTAAAAAATTAAAACTATTTGCAAAACTCTGAACAAAAAAATTATAATATTTAAAAAAACCTAAAAAACCAAGGTTTACAATAACACTTGTATATAAAAAGAATTTAGACTTATTTTTATCAACAGTATTTGCTATTTTTTTCCCCAATATAAAATCTAAAAGAGAACTAAAAATTATAAGACTAAGAAATCTCCAATCCCACCACCCATAAAAAATATAGCTAACGAAAACTAAGAATATATTCTGAAACCTTAAGTTTTTATTACAGACAAACCAATAAAAAAGAAAAACTAATGGTAAAAAAAAGGCAAAATCCAAAGAATTAAAGAACATCTCGAAACTGTTTTTGATGATTTAATAACCAAAATGCTTCTTCTTGTAAACTCTTTAAAAACAAAGCACCACTATCACCTCCTCCAAACTGTGGTGTCATGGGCTCTATAGTCAATTTAGGAATCTGGTGTAAAGCCTCCAATATAGCAGCTTCACTATAATCTACATTTATAATTTCAGAATGAGTGACACGATTTTGTTGTCGTGTCCCAATATTAATTACAGGAATGCCATAATAAGGTGCTTCACGTACCCCAGCACTGCTGTTTCCTATAATACATTGGGCATGTTTCAGCAGCGTTAAAAAATATTCGAAACGTAATGAGGGAAAAACTTTAAATCGTGTATTATTTTCTAAACGTGTATACGCTTTTAAAATAGATTGACTACCTAAATCATTATTCGGATAAATTACGACATAGTTATCTTTACTTGCTAATAATGCATTTACAAAAGCTTCTGCATAACAAGACATCTCCTTAGCTTCTGTAGTCACAGGATGAAACATGACGATATTATACCTTTCAAAAGGAATGTCATAATAATGTTTTACCGTGTCTAAATCTGGTAAGGTATCCGAAAACATAATATCTACATCTGGTGAACCTATTGTATAAATAGCACTTTCCAACTCCCCCATCTGAATTAATCGTGATTTCGCTTGATCATTAGATACAAAATGGACATGGCTCATTTTACTCGTGGCATGGCGTAAGAGTTCATCTATCGTTCCAGAAACTTCGCCCCCTTCAATATGTGCGACTAACACATTGTTTAAACTTCCAACAATAGCACCTGCCAAAGCTTCCACCCGATCTCCATGCACCACAATTAAATCGGGGTCTATACTCTTAATATAGTCTGAAAATCCCGAAATGGTTTTAGCCAAAGTCAAATCCATTGTAGCCTCATCGGTATGATTTTCAAACGTATAAATATTTTTAAAACCACTCTTTTTTATTTCTATCAAAGTGTATCCATACAAATGTTGTAGATGCATTCCTGTCACAAAAATATGAGGCTCAAAATCAAGAGAATCTTGCAAAATAGCAAGCAATGATTTTAGTTTTCCAAAATCAGCTCGAGTGCCTGTTAGGAATACAATCTGCTTCATGAATAAAAGTATTTAAATCGTTTTGGTACTCGTTGATTTCAATCTTCTGAAATTGAGAACAATTTTAAGACTTTTATTTGAAATGATAAAAGATTAAGAATGGTTTCATCTCATCAATAGAAAGATTCCTAGAACCTTTGGAATGAAATCCAAACACATATCAATAGAGATTCCTTTTATTGTCTGAATAACATTTTATATTGAAATAGTCATCTACTTCACATCTTCCAACCGTAACTGTACATCCTCCTCTAAATCTACAATTGCCGTTTTCCCTAATAAATCATTAAAATGTTCTGCTAAAATCTCACCAGTTCCTGGACGCTTCACCCAAATATTGGCTTTAGTAAACACCTCTCCTTTTTTAATGGGAGCAATAGTACATACCGTTGCAAAAGCAAAATCTATGGTCACTTGTTCTTCTTTGGCTGGTGCCTTGGTTCCTCCACGCATAAGTGCCATTTCTGCACTATTCACAATTAAATCTCTACAGGCCTGCTCGTCCATACTACACACAATATCTGGACCTGTACGTTGCATATGATCGGTAAAATGACGTTCCAAAATACTACCTCCTAAAGCAACAGCGCCTAGACACGCATTGTTATTAAGCGTATGATCACTTAAACCAAAGACTTTATCAGGAAAAGCCTGGTGCAATTCTACCATCGCACCAAAACGCACCAAATGAATAGGTGTTGGATATAAATTAGTGGTATGCAATAAGGCAACAGGAACTTTATGTTTATCAAAGATAGCGACTGCTTTCTTTACACTTTCGATGGTATTCATGCCTGTACTTAAAATAACAGGTTTTCCAAATTGTGCAATGTGTTCTAATAACGGATAATTATTACATTCTCCAGAACCAATTTTATAGGCCGGAATATCAAAACGTTCTAAGCGTTCTGCAGCAGCTCTAGAAAAAGGGGTAGAAATAAAGATCATACCCTTACTTTCAACGTACTGTTTTAAAGCCAATTCATCAGCTTCATTTAACGCACAACGGGCCATAATATCATAAATAGAAATATCTGCATTTCCGGGAATTACTTTTTTAGCCGCCCCACTCATTTCATCTTCAACAATGTGGGTTTGGTGTTTTACCATTTCCACACCAGCACGAGCAGCCGCATCTACCATCTCTTTAGCAACTTCTAAAGAACCTTCATGATTGATACCAATTTCTGCAATAACTAATGGTGGATAATCTGCACCTATTTTTCGGCCTGAAATTTCTATATATGGTTTCATTATTATGATTTTATTATTATAAACTAATTAGTAATAAGTTATTTTTTTATAGTTGAATAACGATATAAATAATAACTATTTTAATATGATTAATACTATTTTCTATTCTTCTTTATATTTCTCTAACAAAAACTCAGCATAATCAAAATCGTCTTGTGTATCAATATCTACTTTAGCAAACAGATGATCAACTACAAAAGGAAAAGCATCCTCGGTCATAATATAGCCTTGACGTATAGCATTTACAGCTGTAATATATAACAAACCATTTTCATAATACAAAGGCTCTAAGTCTTGACTGCGTTGTCCTGGCGTATAATTATAGGGTACAAATGTATTATTTAAAATCTGCCCCAACTTATCATGGTTTCGAGTAACTGTAAAGGCACTCGAATGATTTTTAGTTTTAAATTCTGTAAACACCTCTTTGAATAGTGCTTTAGGACGCAAAGGGTTTGTTGGTTGTAATAACACAACGGTTTCAATTTCATTATCATTCAACTCTTTTAAAACATGTTGCAAAGCACTTACTGTGGGCTCCAAGTCTCCTGATAAAATGCTAGGCCGATCAATAACACTTGCGCCGTGTTCTATAGCTACTTGTTTTATATTTTCATCATCTGTACTAACATACACAGCATCAATTTCAGGTTGCTCAAAAGCATATTTAATACTATGCCCTATTAAAGGCATACTCCCTAAAGGCAATATATTTTTATTTAGTAACCTTTTAGATCCTCCACGAGCTGGTATAATTGCAATAGTTTTCATTTAACAAATTTATATTTAACCATTCTTGACTTCGATAAAAACAGATAATTAATTCTTAATTTTCTTAATAATATGAAAACTACGTATACAGGCCTCGTGCCCCTTGAATAGTTTATTAATATTAGATTTGTCAAAAACACTTTGAAAATCATCATAGGCTTCTATTGGAATTCTAAAAAAAGTCTCTATAAATCTTGGTTCATTTGAAACGGGCAAAAAACGAGATCTCCAAGCATCTAAACCTCTTGATAAATGATCGTAACGTTGAGCTTGCATCTGAGAAGGATAAAAGTTAATGAGATCTGCTTTCTCATCAATCACATCAGTTATATCTTCATAAAAATTTGCTAATACATCGGTGTGCACTCCATATAAATACAAAGGAAAATCTTTTTTAGCGCTGTTTTTAAGTGCCTTGCCAACCATGTATGCACATAAACGATGTTTAGGAGGATGATCAACAGGCCATACTGTAAATATAGCATCCCAATCTTCTCTAAACCAAGACGTCAAGGTTTCAATATGATATTTATTAATTTTTAAATTAATATTACATACCTCTAGGTTTCGGACACCTACTTTTAAGTAATTACATAAGTTTTCCGCTTCTTTACGCCTAGTGACTACTGATTCTATAGGGTTAGATAATTCTGCTCCATCAGTTAAGAATCCTATATGCACCTCACTCCCTTGGTCTACTAATTTTTTAAGAAGACCTCCACAACCAATTACTTCATCATCTTGATGTGGAGCTAAGATTAAAACTTTTTTTAATTTTTTCTTATTAATTTCCTGAAGATCCAGAACTTCTCTGAAGTGATCTAACTGCCAAACTTTTTCTAAAAATTCAATATCAGTTCCTTTAAATACATTCTTTAATAAGAAATTATAGCTCGCTTTTTCATTTCGAGATAAGTATCTATATTGGTATATTGATTCTACTTTATTTATAATTCTTCTGAACATCTTACCAATATTTTAAAGGTCTCTTAATTAATGTTTCAAGCTCAATGTTGTATTTTTTATAGTAATTTTCTAAATATAATTTCACACTGTCATTATCAGAATTACTACTATTATTACGTTTTGAATATTTATAAAAGCTCATTAAATATTTTCTAAAAATTTCTCGTTTACTCTTATTTTTAGTAACTCTTACAATAACACCTTCTACTAGACGCTCCCAAAGATCAAATATTTTTCTCAAGGGTAGTGTTTTTGCAAAAGCCCTTCTTTTTAATAGTTTTTCTTTATTAGAATGTATAGGGTTAAGATTTATTAATTCTTTTTGATTGATTTCTAAAAAATTACAAATTGACTCAATTTCTACTTCATAATTATTTATGAGTTCTTCTAAAATGACAATTTTTACTTTTTCCTTGGAAATATATTTATAAAATTCCGTCAATGATTTAGCATAGCAGCCTCTTGCTTTATATTGTAGGTGCAAACATTCCCAATCTGTTAATTCGGTCTTTTCTTCTCTATCGATAGCTTCACGAAAACTGAGTTTTTCACGTCCTTTAGATAACTCATTAAAATAGTGACTTTCCGCACGTCTCACGGGATTCCTTAGAACAATTATGAATTTCGTATCAGGTAAAAATTTAGCAAGTCTTTCGTGGGAAGATTTCCACCATAGTAAATCGGCATCTTTTTGCCCTATAACCGGTTCTGAATGATCTGAAAATAGTTCCCAATAGTCTGAAATATCATGATTATCCTCCCAATTACCCAATCTAGAATCCCTAGGTTGAACCTTTGAAAACAATTCTGGTTCAATAAAAAAATCATAATCTGATATATTTAACATTCCTATTTCTGTATGCTTACATAACAAATCATAGAGTGTAGTAGTTCCTGACCTTCTTTCTCCGGCTATAATGAAATGCGGTTTACTTGTTTTCATATTTGTAACGTACTAGTGTACACTCCATTTTTCTAGATTAATAATTTCCGTAATTTTCTTACGCCACTCCGCTAAATCATAAATATTTTTAGGGGTTTTAGAAGAATAAGGGTTTTCTAAAGCATTACTAATATATAATTTAAGCGCATAGTTAATAGCATCAACCCAAGATTTTTCAAAGTTTGGATTTTCTACAAGTTGACCATAATCTCCATAACCTAAAACTTCAGAATTTGCTCCTAAATCTGACGCAATACAATAACAACCACTTTTTAAAGCTTCTGTTAAGGATAATGAATGCCCTTCATAACACAATGAAGGAAATAAATAAAAATCAGAAAGGCTATAATACATAGGTAATTCTTTGTTAGGTATAATCCCTAATGTTGTAACATTTGGAATATTAAAACGTTGTTTCGTCCCAATGATAAGCAATTCTATATCTTTATGCGTCTTATTAATTTCCTCCCATACTTTTAAAATAAGATGTAGCCCTTTCTTTTTTCTATCTTGAGATAACCATAAAAAGTATTTTTTGTTGGGTTTAAAACCTAGACTTTCCCTTAATTGCTTTTGCTTTTCTTTGCTCACGCCTTTAAACAAACTAGAATCTACACCATTATAAAGCTGCTTTACACGGCAGGGAATTGCATGTACGTTTAATAACTGAATTTTATAAGAAGCTTTAGTCAGTACGACTAATAGATCTATGGCATTAAAAAATTCTTGTTTTTTTTGTGGATTTAAATAATAATTATGACCATGTTGTAAAAAAATAATTTTTATAGATTTTCTTTTGTTGTTTTTTAATAAATAGTGCTCCACCGCTAGCAATATCCCGTAATTATCGATAATTGTAATTATAAAGTGTTGTTCTCTTTTTAACAATTTATCTAATGCTAAAATATAATCTCTATATCTGTAAAACTTTACAAACTTGTTTAATAATTTTGATTGTCGGTAACCTTTAACATTAATATGCTTATGAGATAGAAAGCTTCTATTCTCTAAAGGACATATTATGTAATCAAATATACTACCATCATATTCATTTAAATCTGTAATCATACGTTTCCAACTGCCAATAGTCTCTGTAGGAATGGAATTATGTGATATTAATATGTTTTTAAGCATAATATTAGTTGTTATCTTAATAATAAAAACCCCTTTCTAAATAATACTATAATTGCAATTGCTACGTGCAATTTTATTTTATGGAAAGTAGTGTGTGAAAAGCTATTAATAGTACTGTTAACTTGATGTTTATAGCTCTTAGCTAATCTTAATCTTATACTCAATTCTTCTTGACGTACTAGCATTTCGTAAAAGGCTTGTAATGTTTTTAACTGCGTTATTTTCTGATATAGCTCTCTAAATCTTAAAGATACATATTGCGTATTCTGAGAAGTAAAATAGTGATAATTAAAAACAGCTTCAAGTTTTTTTAAGGTTAGAGTCTTCTTAGCAGAAATTCTATCATCTCCTCTGCGAATTAAAAATAAAAAGTCAGGTTCATAAAATTTAAAATTTAACCCTTCTATTAACATTCTGAAATGAAACTCTGTGTCTTGAAGTTTAATTCTATTTTCGTCATACAATACTTTATTCCTTAAAAAGGATTTTTTCCATAAAGGTCCATGTGTTATAAAAAATAATTTAGAAGACACATAGTCCACCAAAGAGTTATCTCCATCTAATTTAGGCTTACGAACTTCTAATACAGCCTTGTCCTCCTCAAAATAAGCACCATAACCCAATACAGCATCTAAACTAGGATAATGTTGAAAAATTTTTAATTTTTCAGTTAAAAAATTTGGCAACATAATATCGTCACTATCAAACCAATTTACAAACTCTCCCTGAGACATTTCATAACCATAATTACGAGCTGCATTACCACCAGACAGACGATTTTCGGGTCTTTGGTAATATTGAAACCTATTATCTTTCCTACAATAGCCTTCTATAACTTTAATTGTATTATCTGTACTCCCATCGTCTACTATTATACATTCCCAATTTGTATAATTTTGGTCTATAATAGAATTTAAAGTTTCCCCAATAAGATGAGCACGATTATAAGTTGGTATAATGATTGAAATTAATGGGAAATTGCTCATAAATATAGATTGTACTTATTGTTTGAGTATTCAATTCTTATAAATTAAACTAAATCATCAATAATTTTTTGCAAAATACTTATATGCCTATCTAAAGTAAAATGCTCTGAAATATTCTTTCTTCCTTGTTCCCCCATCAATATAGCCTTCTTTGGGTTATCTAATAAAAACAACATATTTTGGGTCATCTTTACAACATCATGTTCATTGCATAATAATCCTGTTTCACCTTCAATAATTACATCTGGAATACCTGCATGTTTAGTTGAGATTACTGGCAAACCTGCTGCACTCGCTTCTAAAACAGCTACAGGTGTACCTTCCTTATCTCCAGAGCTCGCCGTTATAGAATGCTGTACATATGCCAAACTTTCGCTTAAATAATTTTGAAACTCATGAGGCGTAATAACACCTAAAAAAGATACGTTTTTTTCAAGATTTAGAGACTTAACTAAATTTATACAGGTATCTAATAACAATCCTTTACCAGCTAATAAAAGTATAGCTTCAGGGTACTTTATTAAAACCTCTTTAAACGCTAAAATAGTATAATAAGGTGCTTTTTTATCTACAAAACGACCAATACCAATAAATTGTTTTTTAGAAAACTTAGCTTTTACATTAAAAAAATCTGAATTTGGACCGCATGGATTACATACTAGCTTTTCCATAGGGCACCCTAAATCAAATAAATTTTGAACCATTAATTTTGATACAGCTATAACCTTACTAGAAAAACTAAAAACAGTTTTATAATTATTACAATACTCTATAATATATCTACTACTTGCATCCACTCCATGAAAATGAACGACAATAGGTATTTTTAATTTATTTAATACATTTTTTAGATAAAAAGCATGATTTCCATATTCAACTAAGACAACATCTATTTTATATTTTTTTAAAGCTTTAAGTAAAACTTGCTCCCAAGCGTATCCATATTTTCTACCAAGAAGTTTTCCTTTTACTTTCAATAAATCATAATAAAATGAAGCTTCTAATTCGCCAACACCTTCTAATCTAATATCCGATCCACTCCCATAAAAATAAAACATATTCCCTTTCAAATAATTTTTATGTGCTTGAATGAATGTTTCCGAATATGGGTTCTTGGAAGGGGAAAAAAGGGCTATATTCATAAAGACTTTATTTTAAAAACAACAAAATTATAAAACAATGAAGCTTTAGATAAAAAACCTTCTGAAATTTTATAAAAACTCTTATCTAAAAATTCATTTTTTTTATGTGCATTAAACCATTTTTTTTGCATTTTTTTCACACTTGTTTTATCCTCTAATTTGTGATTTTTAAATAAAAATTCTCTAATAACTACTTCTTCTAAGACACGCTGTTTTTGTTTATGTAAATCATAATGATTTCGACTTACTTCACTATGATTTCTAAAATAGTTTAATTTTTTGTTAATAAAAGTTATATCCGTATGATAAATCAATTTAATCCAAAAAAACCAGTCTCCACACATTTTCATTGAAGTCAACTCTTTATTAAATAAATCTGGCTTAATTAATTTTCGCTTGAACAAAACAGCACTTGCATTTGGTATTACATTCTTTTTTAAGAGATATTTTTCTACAAATTGAATCCCTAGGATTGAAAAATTATCTTCCCAAATATTTGGGTTAAACTCTTTTGTATAACTTATTCTATCTTTCAAAACATCCCCTAATTCATCTACATCAACACTTTGAACATAACAAATTTGAGAATTATCAGATTTATTCTTTAAACACGTTTCTAAAAAATTTAGTTCGCAAAAATCATCACTCTCTGCTATCCATATATATTCTCCAACAGCTAATTTAATTCCTTTTTCCCATTGTTTAAACGGACTTCCTGAATTGACATTATTAATAATAATATGACTTACTTTTGGATGATTTTTGTAAGATAACAAAACTTGCTCGCTACTATCTGAAGAAGCATCGTCTAATAAAATGACTTCAAAATCCTGAACTGTTTGATTAAAAACAGAATCTAAGCGTTGTTGTATAAAATTAACGTGATTGTAGTTAGGAATGATTATGGAAACTTTAGGCGTCATTCAATTCCGTTTCTATAACATTATACAATTGAGGACAAATATATTCTGGTGTAAACTTTCCAAATTCCTTTTTATTGATGTCACCATGTATTTTAATCAAATCTCTTTGATTATAATAAATCATTATTTTTTCAGCCATAGCTTTTACATCTAAGTATGGAACTATAAACCCACCGCCTTTTTCCAAAACTTCATTAGTACCAACTGCTTGTTCGAAACTAATTATTGGCTTTCCTAATAAACCGACTTCAATACAAACTAACGGAAAAGGATCTTCTCTTGATGGCATTAAAAACACATTAAAATCATTAAAATAGGTACTAGCATTATCAACCTCTCCTATAAAACAGACATCATCTTGTAGTCTTAGTTTTCTTAAATCTTCTTCAATTATATATTTGATGTTTTTAGGCAAACCACCAACCCATTGAAAAATAATATCAGCTTCTGCATAGTGCTCTTTTATATAGCGTGCAACTAATATAAACAAATCATAACCTTTTCTCCAATGCACTGTACCAGATGCACCTATTATAAAATTAGAATTAGCTTTTTTTTCTTCTACTGCTAAGGGCAACTCTACATTAGCACACTCATAAACTACGTCTACATCATTCTCATTTATGCCCCAATTATTAAATAAGTTCTCTCTCACTAATTGTGCTGGTGCAATAATTCTTGAAATGTGTGGTAAATAATCATTAAAATCAGGTAATAAACTTCTAATAACCACCTCTAGTTCATGCACATGAGCAATAACCTTAGTTTTGGCATAAAACGTTTTCAAATTTATAGCTACAGGAATTGAAACTACAGTATTAGCATAGATAACATCGTACTCGTTACTTGCTAAATTTGACAGAAATACATCTTTTATATTTTTAGGGGTATATAGTTTTAACCTCTTAAATACAACTTTAATAAAAGGCGAAGGCTCTTTTTTTGTTTTTAAAGCATAATTATAATACGTTGTACAATTCGCTTTAAAATCTTCCTCCATATTACCTCCTTTAAGAGCAATAACATCTACTTTAATTTCTGGTTTATGTACACGTAACCAACGTAAAAAGTGCAAAATCACCATAGGTGCTCCTGTACGTGTGGTATCGTGCGTTACGAAGAGGAGTTTCATAATTATTTAAATATTTTAATAAGAGCCTTAGAAATCCAAAATCTTTGATTTCTTTTTAACTTATGAATTTTAGTTAACAATTTTTCTTCAACATTTTCATAAATCGCTAAATCAGAATAAAATGCAGGAAAATAAGTTTTCATAGTCTCTTCTCGTTCTTTCAAAATTAAAGGCCAACTTTCTGGAAGACAACTTAAACCGTCTCGATTACACATAGAGATAAACATATTAATACGTTTAAATGAACAATTATATTTATAAATAGCTAAAACAAAAAATTTCCAATCTGAAGTAATCTTTAGTTTCTCATCATAATTTCCAATCTCTCTAAATAATTTATGCTTAATAAAACTACCTTGATGAGGAAGAGAAGCCTTAGAAAAATACTTGAAGGTTATTTTATTTGAAAAATCATCATCCCATATTTTTTGTTCTTTTATCCATTTAATTTTTCCATAAATTATATCTTCTACTGGAATAAAATTTACGAAATTCTCTATAACTAAATCATCAAGTAACCAATCACCACTATTTAAAAACAGCAAATAGTCTCCTGTAGCATGAGCAATTCCTTTATTCATTGCATTATAAATCCCATTATCTGGTTCGCTTACCCAATAAGCTAAATCTTGTTCGCAACTTTCTATATAAGCTTTACTACCATCTTCACTACCTCCATCAATTATAATATATTCGATATCGGTATAGGTTTGCCCCAACACACTTTTCATTGTTTTTTGCAAACCTTCTAAATCATTATAATTTATCGTAATTATTGATATCAACATTAAAGTTTCCTTTTTATGATGTTAAAGAATCACTAGTATTAATAAACATATTAGCTAAACAATTGTTATCTGTTATATTTTTAATATTAGTAAATTTTATTTAAATAACCTGTAAAAAATTTCTTTCAATAGGTAAGAGAATTCTTTTTTCAAATGAATTCTCTTCCGACCATCCGTACGGATGTGCATAAAATAATTATATGCTCTGGTCTGTTTTTGTTTTGCTTCAGTTAGTTCATAGTTCCCATAAGCCAATAAAAATTCAGAACCTAAATAATTTTCATAACCTATTAAAAAATCTTTAAATGTTTTATTTAATGTTTTTTGTTTAAATTCTGTTTTAACCTGATAATAGGATTTCTCTGAGTTTTGATAGGGATCTCCAAACTTTCCTTTATACTTTTGATTATTACTTGTATCAGATACTTCTACTTGATAAGCAATACCTATCCACTTATATACTTTTTTTATCTCTACAATTGTATCTCTAATTAAATCTTCGTATCGTAGAGCATATATATTAGGATTATCTCTGTGGTTTTTACAAAAAGCATGTATTTTTTTGGGAGCTAATAATAAATCTCTTTTGTAATAATTTAATTCAGATATTGAATTTATATTCCAAGTATTGATAATGGATTTTACTACGTCTAATGGATTGCGTTTTAAAATAATTATTTTACTATTAGGAAATAGATTTTGAATCTCATCCATTATTTCCCAATATCTCGGGGTTTTGTCAATTGCAAATTTGTACCCATCAAAAAGAGGAGTATATAAGTTTAATAAAAAGGACTTTTGTTCGTTATTAAAGTTAATACTTGGATATTTTTCTAGGTAATCATTAAAAGCAGTTTTAGCTAATTTATTATCAAATTTTGCTTCGAATAAATTAGGCTTAAATTGATTAGCAAAATATAATAGCAACCATGGTTCACTACACGTGTTAGTTTCATTATTATTTGATAACAAATTTTGAAGATAAGTAGAACCTGCTCTAGGTTGAGAGATTAAAAATATTAAATTTTCTTCTTTCATTAATATCTAATTTTCTTTTTAACTTTTACCCTATTTTTTTTAAAGTATTGTAAACACAACCATTTTGCCGCTGTAAAAGATTTGAATAGAGATATTCTCCTCTCTAATAGATTAAACTTCATAATATGTAGAAAAGAAGACATTTTCGTTGGTAAATTGGATTCAATGATACGATAAAAACTTATCACAGTTTTTGAAGCTTGCTTATGAAACTTGTAATTATAATGCTTATCTGCAAAATCCCATATATCTATCCAGTTTTTAAAATGCTGAACATAAAATTGATTATTACCTAACTCCTCTAATCCTGCAGTACTAACTCCATTTCCTGTTAATCTATATACAGCCATTTCTTCATCTATAAAACCAAAATCACCATGTTTACCTAGTAAAAAACTAAGCGGCACATCTCCAAAAGCAACTTCAGAGAACCAATAAGGAAAAAAATTTGGGTCAATTATATTCCTAAACATAACCGTACGTGTTTTCACTCGCATCTCATTAGAAAAAATATTTTCTACTGTAGCTATTTTTTTAGGAAAATAACCATGACCTTTTTTTGGTGCATCTTTTTCTATAAATAAACCTTCCTGTAGGACTGCATTTTTTTGCCAATGATGACAAGCAACCAAATTCGGAGAGCTTTCTAAAAGATCTACCTGCTTCTGTAACTTTAATGGGTCTGTCCAATAATCGTCACCTTCACATAGTGCAATGAATTTGCCTTGGCAAGATTTTAAATTTTCCATAAAATTAAAACGCCCAGTAGGATTTCCGTTAATTTTAATCACATCTTTTCGAGAGCGTAAAAACAATCTAATTTTAACTGGAAAACGTTCTGCATAATTTTTACAAATTGCTCTAGTTCCGTCAGTACTATCATCTTCCCCTAATATTATCTCATAAGGAAATGTGGTTTTTTGCATTAAAATACCATCTAAGCATTGTTTAATATAATTAGCATGATTATAGGTTACCACGCTTACACTAACAAGTGGTTTTGTTTGCTTATTCATATAAAAAGCGCTCTAAATTTGTCCCTTTTAAATTTTGAATAATTTCATCTTGGATATCTATGGATATATCATTTTTATAAGCTTCATCATTAATTTTAACTCTAAAAACGCTATTTGGGTGATTGACTTGTTTCGTTTTACTTTCCTCAATAAAGTTTTTGCTTTGTTCCCCAAAAGTTATTCCTGCAAATTTATATAACTCTTCTGACACCTCTAAAGTATTAGAAAGCATAGATTTATACGTAACTAATTTAACCCGTTTTGGATAAGATTTTTCTAGTGATAAAAACATCTCAGTTACCACCTTCCATTTATCAAACCCAAAATAATCAGCCCTATCCGTATTTTTTAGCTGCGCTAACTTCCATTCTTTAAGAAAGTCCCATGATTTGTCAAATTCCCTTGGGGCGTTCTTCCATGAGCTTAATACAGCCAAAGGGTTTCTTATAACCAAAATGAGTTTTAAATAGCTATGGTTCTTCATTAAATTTGGTAAAACATTGTGGTAACGAACATGCTTAAAAACTAAATGCTGCTGTTCTTCCATTTTTTTAAACTGAGGATAACCTTTAAGTAAGTCAGTATCTCTCATATTAATAAAGTCGTCATCACTATTGTATATGCCATCAAAGAAATCAGTGATATCTTTAGAAGATGAGAACTCATCAAGTCTCTCCTTAAATGCATACGAAAACAATGGTTGAAATTTTAATCTTACTTCTGGAGATGCATTAAAAATTTGAGCTAACCAAGATGTCCCGGATCTTGGCACACCATGAATTCCTGTTATTGTTTTCATTGATAATTAACATTTTCTATAAACGACTTAACTTTTTCAATCTCGTTGAACATTAACACATCAATAATGGATAAATTTTCTACAAATTGAAAATTAAACTGCTTGTATTTAATTTCAGGGGCTTTTAATGTACTTTTTTTAGCATTAATTGGCTCCCAATATTTATATAATTCTTTTGAACCCGGTGGTAATATAATTTCACTGGCCTTATAATTATTTAAAATATGTTCAAGTTTTTCGACCTTATCGTCAAATTCACTTAATCCTTCTATTTCTGAACTAAATGCAAATTGGTTCCGCATTTCTAAATAATTACTTATCATTATAACAGATTCTAATGAGAAATCACTTATTTTATCATACTTTTTATTCTCTAAAAAATTCTCTAAAATATCGTAAATATCATTAAAAAATGGAGCTTTAGAATAAGTAAATTTAATTTGTTTTAGAAACTTAACTTTCCACTTGCCATAATCACTTATCACAACCTCATTTACCTTCGTCCCCAAACTACTTTTTTTTACAGGAACTGTAAAATACTGTTTGCCATCACCTGACAATAGGTTATTTCTATTTATATAGCCTCTTTGAATGTAATCTACATTATCGTAAAAAACAAATATATCACTAGCATTAACCATCTGAAAATAGCCTATATAAGGAAATATGTATGGTTGCATTACAGCTACTTTCATAATGTATCTAATATTATTTTTGTTATTAATTTTACCTCTAAAGGCTGTAACCCATGATACAAAGGCAAACACAAAACTCTAGAAGCTACAGACTCTGAAACAGGACAGGATACGCTTTCAACATAGTCCAAAGTATTTAAACTAGGATAAAAATAACGCCTAGGGAAAATAGCGGCTTGGTTTAGAGCTGCTTTTACACGCAAAAGTTCGGCTTCATCTTTAAAAACAACAGGGTAATAACTATAATTCCAACGAGCCCCTTCTCTAATTTTAAATAATTTAAGCGTAGTGTCTTTAAAGGCAGCATTATAAGTCTCAGCAATATGTTTTCGTTCTTCTAAAATTTCACCCATATAAGGTAACACAGCCAAACCCATAGCAGCTTGTGGTTCACTCATCTTAGCATTAATACCTATACCCTGAAAAGCTTCTGGACCATCATGCCCAAAATTATGATGATAAAAAAATTTATTATGTAATGTCTCATCTTTAGCAAACAAGGCACCTCCTTCACCGGTATGAAACAACTTTGTCGCATGAAAACTACAGGTACTAACGTTGCCATAATTAAAAATAGATTGTCCGTTATAGGTCACTCCAAAACAATGGGCAGCATCATAAACAACTTTTAAGTCGTGTCTTTTTGCTATGACTTCTATAGCTTCTATAGCACAAGGATTCCCAAAAACATGGGTTGCTAATATAGCTGATGTTTTTGCTGTGATAGCAGCTTCTATTTTGGTTTCGTCTATCGTTAAATACTCAGGATCAATATCTACAAAAACAGGTTTACACCCCTCCCAAACAATACTGCTCGTCGTCGCAACATAACTAAAAGGAGTGGTTATAATTTCGCCAGTTAATCCTAAGGCTTTTATAGCAATTTGCAAAGGCAACGTACCATTAGTAGTCGCTATAATGTTTGAGATTCCTAAATATGTTTTTAGTTTAGCTTCGAGTTCTTGAACCAAAACACCTCTATTAGTCATCCAACCAGTATCCCATGCACTCTTTAATATAGCATTGTACTCTTCTTGTGGAGGTAAAAATGTTTTGGTGACGTTTATCATAAAATAACTTACGCTTTAATTAGAGATTGATTCAAAACTTGAAGTTAACAAAAAAGGCTCCCAAGTTTCATCTTTATCCGTAATTTGAAATGGTAAAATTCCATTAATTCTATAAACTGGATTTTTACTCATTCGTTCTCTTACTGCTAAATTAACTGAATACACCCCTTTTGACAGTTGTAAATCATTATGAGAAGCTTTAAAAGATATTACAGAAGAATTTGATTTCGGCGATAAATCAAAGTTGTTTTGCTTAAAACGAGCCACTGGTCGCTGTTCTTTATCAATAATAATTATAAAAAATTCATAGTCTTTAATTGGTGCCAAAATATTAAATTCAAATAAAAATTCAAGCTTTTCTCTCCAAGGTAATTGAGCTATGTTTTTTTCATACTTTTCTGCTAAAACAGCACTGTGATTTAACTCTATACATGAATCTGTATACACCACTGAACTTTCATTTATGGCAAACCTATTATAATATAAATCTATTGCTTTTCCTACATCACCTCCTTGAAATTTTGATTCCCCACGGTCCATCAAAACAATTTGACTACAAATACGAGATATCATAGGCATACTATGTGAAACAAATATTACCGCAGTGTGTGGCAAAATAGTATCAATAGTTTTAAAACATTTCAAAATAAAGCCTAAATCTCCAACAGCTAACACTTCATCAATAATCAACACATCAGGTTCCATTTGAGCGGCTACGGCAAAGCCTAAACGTACTTTCATACCAGAACTGTAATGCTGTACAGGCATGTCTATAAAGTCTTCTAATTCTGCAAAAGCAATAATAGCCTCTAACTTGCTATCAATCTCTTTTCGGCTAAAGCCTAATATAGCACCATTATTATAAATATTTTCTCGGCCGCTAAGAATAGGGTTAAAACCAGCGCCTAATTCTATTAACGCACCAATACGACCTTTCATGGTGACTTTACCTGCGTCTGGGTTTATAAGACCGTTAAGTATTTTTAACAAAGTACTTTTACCTGCTCCATTATGCCCAATTAAACCCAAACACTCACCACGTCGCAGTTCAAAACTAATATCCTTTACTGCCCAAAACTCTTTTGGCCGCAATAACCTGTCTTCCGTTGAGCCAGAAACGCCACTCACCAAATCTTTTAATCCATACCAAAGGCTAGTTTTAAGATCTTTGCAAAACTTTTTGCTCAAACCCTCAACCTTAACAAGGACAGCACCATCAGCTACTATTTCATTTTTATCAGACATCTAAATCTATTAATCTTTCCTATCTATATACCTTATCTTAAAAATTCTCCCCAGCTCTTCCCTTATGCATAAGGGAAGGTGGATTTGATTTCACTTAAAAAAATCAAAGACGGAAGGGTTTTACTCATCCAAACTCAAATCTCTCTTCAAATCCTATATTCCAATATCTCATCCTTTTCACTAGGAAGGTGGATTTAATTTCACTTTAAGAAATCAAAGACCTCCATACCTACTAGGCAAACAGAAGGATTTGACTTCGTGCTGCCAACTTCCAACTTCAAACTTCAAACTTCCAACTTCCAACTTCTCCAACTCAACAACAAACAACTCAACACCCAACACCCATCTACGCACTCAACCGTTCCACAATAATAGGAATTGAAATACGATAAATAATTAACCCTAAAAACAAAAATGGAATACAAACAGCTAACACGATTAAAAAATAATTGAGATAGTCTGGTGTAAAACCAACAACCATATCCCTAGCGGTTAACAGAATCGGAGTAATAGGATTATAGGTCATTATTGTTTTCATAATGCCAGTTTTAGGAATCGCATACACCACAGGAGTTACATACATTAAAAACTGCATTCCAAAAGTTATAATTTTACCAATATCTTTATACAAAAGGCCTAATGGAGTTAAAAACAAACCTACGGTAGTTCCAAAAATAATGGCACCCAAAATAGCAATTGGAAACAACAGTAAGCTCCATTGTAAACCCACACCATAAAGCAGTACGAATGCTACTAATATGAGTATTTTAATACATGTATCAAATAACAATTTATAAATACCTGAGAGCAATAAGGCTTCTTTTGGGAAATTAATTTTAGTCAATATTCCTTTGGCAGCTTGCGTACTGGTCATTGGCGAATTAATAGACTCCACAATAATAGACCAAATCAAAGTTCCAGAAAAGGCATAAACAGGGTATGGAATTCCAGTATCAGTTAATTTAATGGTACCAGTGCTATTTAAGAAAACCCATACAGCAGCTGTAGTTATAGGCATAATAAAAGCCCATACAATCCCTAGATAAGATTGGCGGTACATCGCTTTTATATCGCGTTCTGCCAATTGACGCGCCAAAAAACGCGATTGAAACATGTCTTTTAAGCTCGCTTTTAAAAGCGCACCAAATTTAATGGTTCGTTCTTTCTGGTAAACTCGAGTTTCTAAGGCCATGCAACGTTTAAAATATTAAGGAAAACACCCTTTTTTTCAATTGGGCTAATATACTAATTCCATTAACAATCTAAAACTCAGAATAAGGAATAAAAACACAGAAACAATACCACGGCAAAATCACTACTAAAAAAACACTAAAAAGAGCACCTCACCCAGATCCAACTCCCATTCCCTCTTAAAAAAAAGGGGAAAGAATTCACTAAGGCACGAGGTAAAGAAAGGGGAGTTCTAAGAGGTGAAGACTTATAAAATAAATAAACTCAAACCCACCGTCTAAACCTTCTACGGCGGTTCATCCACCTCCTTTTTTCTAAAGGGAGGAGCTCATAAAGGAGACCAAAATAAGTTTTATAAACTACAAACTTTCGGATTCCTATTATAAGGCAAAAGAATTTCAAAAGTAACAGCAGGCTACAAAATAAATAATCCACCTACTACAATGCTCTTTCTTTTTTTTTAAGAAAAATATAAATAATAAAAAAGTAAAATCCCAATATCCAATGCTAAATAGAACAACCTTTCACAGCTCCCCTCTTTTTTTTTTAAGAAGTTTAAATATTCAAAAAAAGTATTAAGCATAAAGCAATGCCAAAAACAACAACCTAATCCAGCTCCCCTCTTTTTTTAAAGAGGGGAATGAATTCCCGAGGAACGAGGTGAAGAAAGGGGAGTTCAAATCAAGCAACCTCACTCTCATCATCCAATTCATCTAATTCATCCGAACCTAAATGCTTCTTCAAATCCTTAGCTGTCATACAAATCTCAAAATCTTTATGTTGTAAATAACTTGTATAACCATCTTCTAAAGATTTTTTTTGATAGTCACGTCTTAAAGCTTCATCATCAATAGGTCCTTTATGATAAATGTTTGTATTCAAATAATCAAATAAAACATTTACAGGAAGGTTAAATACGGAACAAAAATCATAAATATGAATGTATTGGCGAGTTCCTAATTGGCGTTCATCACGTATAAATTGCATAATGTTTCGTGCAGTACGCATACTTAATCCGGTGATTTGCTGCACATCTGTTGAGGTTAAAAATAATTTTTTCTTTTCCATTTGGGGGCTGTTTAAAGTTCAATAAAATTAATTAGCTACAATTTATAAAATCCACTGTATTTCAGACTATTAAAAACATTAATTTTCGATAAAGCGTAGTTATAAGTAAGAAAATATACTACATATATGTAACTAATGCATTTCATCGAATACGATACTTATCTAGACCAAAAACAAAAACCTCATAATTCAACGTATGATTATAGAACAATTTAAGTCAAATTGGCAACTTAATAATATATAGCTAGAGTATAGATGGTGAATAGATCGTGTATAGATAATGTATGATGAGTGTATGAAAACCCAGATACAACTAAATTTCACTAGAGCAAAATCAGCAATAAAAGACAATATCGGCAATAAATACAAATCAAGTCCTAATTCGGAAATATCAAAAAAAACGCCCTTAGCTTCCACCTAAATTTGTCATATCAGTAGTCAAAGTATCAACCTCGTGCTCAATAAGGCGCCAATGATAATCGAAGTTCTTACAATAAGTACTGGTATGAATTTTTATTAATAATTTTTAAACCCCATAATTATGGCGAAGTTAAAAAGCTTAATAAAGGTCGAAGAAACCCTGGACGACCTTACCTTTTACAAGGGCAAAGAAGGGTATTTAGTAAGAACCAAAGGTGGTGTAAGTGCAAATCGTATTAAAAGCGACCCTGCATTTGCAAGAACCCGAGAAAATGGTTCAGAATTTGGACATTGTGCAACCAGTGGTAAAATACTGCGTCGTGCAATCATTAACTTATTAGCTGATGCTAAAGACAATCGTGTCACATCACGTTTAACTCAAGTGATGAGTAAAGTTAAGAATTCGGACATAACGTCCGTACGTGGTCAACGGCAAGTAGCCATTGGCCTAGCAACACCAGAAGGAAGAGCACATTTAATAGGCTTCGACTTCAATAATAATGCACAGCTAAGCTCCGTGCTGCGATCTGATTTTACATTAGATAGCACTACCGGAGAAGTAACCATTGTAGACCTAACCCCAAATCACGACTTAGGGATTCCGGGAGGAGCAACACATGTTAGCTTCAGTGCAGGATTTCTAGATCTCGATTTCAGTTCAGGTAACAAGGAGTTGCAAGTGAGTCCTATCGTTAATTTACCAATTAACGGTATCGCATCCACAGTAACCTTAACACCAACAGCTGTCCCATCGGGTACTGGAAATCAGTTTTACTTCCTAAAAGTAGCATTCTTTCAAGAAGTAAACAGCATACAATACCCCTTAAACAACGGAGCCTTCAATGCGCTTCAGTTAATAGAGGTGCTGTAAGCACAATTACCCATTTTAAAAGCTGCCTTTTCAGGCAGCTTTTTTTATGTCTAAAAATTCAAAACACAGAAAACCAAATCAAATAGAATAACCTCACCCAGCACCCGCACCCGATCCCCTCTTTTTTTTAAAGAGGACGAGTGAGCGTATAAAAATAGTCCACTGGACTATTTTAGCGATGGGGCGAGCCGGCACGGGACAAATTCACCGAGACACGAGGTGAAGAAAAGGGAGTTCTACCAAGAAAAAAATATTCCATAATTTTAAACATGCCAAAATAAAAACTTCACACCAAAAAAGAATTAAAAGAATACAGAAGAGCACTGCGAAAAAACTTAACACCTGCAGAAGCCTTATTATGGAAACATTTAAAAGCAAGACAATTAAACAACAGACGCTTCACAAAACAACACAGCATTAACTATTACATAGTCGATTTGTATTGCCCTTCAGAAAAACTAATCATAGAGCTAGACGGTGAAATCCACAATAATCCCAAAGCTCAAGACTATGACAATAAACGAACCCAATAATTAGAACGTTTAGGCTACAAAGTCATTCATTTTAAGAACAAAATGGTTTTTGATGGCCTTTCGTCTGTTTTAAGTAAAATACGATCTAATTTTAAAACTGAGTAATAAATATTCTATCTCAATTTTAAAGAAACAATCTCATCTAGGGGCTTTTCTTTTTACCGAAAAATACAAAAAAAAGCAGCTTAATCACTAAGCTTTCTGAGTGGTATACAAATTATAGTGATTCATCATTTTATCAATGCCTTCATTCAAAGATATCAATTCCCTACCTAGTAAATTCTTCATTTTTGTAATATCAGGACACCTTCTTGTCATATCCCCTTCTTTCAAGGATGGAAGAAAAGTAATTTTAGATTCTGAACCGGTTCGTTCAATAATTTTATGAGCCAATTCTAGTATACTGATCTCCACGTCATTACCCACGTTAAGAACTTCATTTATGTAATTGTCGTCGTCCAACGCATTAAGACAAGTATCTATATTATCATCAATATAACAAAATGAACGTGTTTGGTCTCCTTCTCCATAAATTGGTATCGGCTCATTGTTCATTGCTAATTTCACAAATCTTGGCATTACAAAATCATTACTCTGATAAGGGCCGTAGGTATTAAAAAAACGGAAAATCGTATAATCTAAATCATTCTCTCTTTGGTAGGCTTTAAAAAAAGCTTCACCAACATTTTTTACGATAGCATAAGGTAGTCTCGAATTAAGTGGAGTGGTATTTTCATTTTGTGGAATCTCAAAAGGCTCACCATACACTTCTGACGAACTCGAATAAAAAACACGTTTTACACAAGCGTTCTTAGATAATGATAGTATATTTTTTATACCATCTATATCATGTAGAACATTTATGGGGTTTTCTAAAGTTCTCTCAACACCAACAACAGCGGCAAAATGAAATACATAATCAAATTTAAACGTTGCAAATATGGACATAATATCATTGTAGTCATTAACATCTGCCTTTATAAATTTGATATTATCTCTAATTGGAATTTTTGATTTCTCACCGGTAGAGAGGTTATCTATAATTATAACTGTTACATCTTCTTTTAACGCTAGTTTTGCTGCAATTGAACTCCCTAACTGACCAGCACCGCCGGTAACTAAAATGTTTGTCATTAATAATTAATATTTATTTTTTTAATTGGAATTATTAGGGTATATACTAAATGTCATATAGTTAGATCAAAATAAAGGTATTCATATCAAACGTACAAATATTGATAAATTTTAACTAAATAAAATAATCCCAAGTAATCCCCAACCCTTCCCGAACAGTAAACCGCGGCTCATAGCCCATCAGATCCTGTGCCTTAGAAATATCCGCTAAAGAATCTCTAACATCACCTTGTCGATTAGGCCCGTAAACAGCTTTTAAATCAGAATCTGCTGCAAGTCGCAACGACTCCCATAAATAATTAAT
The DNA here is from genome assembly GCF_015645385.1 of Winogradskyella marina. Classification (GTDB taxonomy): domain Bacteria; phylum Bacteroidota; class Bacteroidia; order Flavobacteriales; family Flavobacteriaceae; genus Winogradskyella; species Winogradskyella marina. The sequence goes on along the minus strand of NZ_JADOET010000013.1, from coordinate 50,082 downwards.
GGTAATTCGCTCACCACAAGCCACATTAAAAACCTCATTCTTAGCGTCTTTTGAAGCAAAAAAGCCTTTAACATTGGCTTGCACCACGTTGTCTATAAAGGTGAAATCTCGCGTTTGTTCTCCATCCCCATTTATTTTTGGAGAGGTATTATCTTTAAGCGCTTGCATAAATAAAGGAATTACTGCTGCATAGGCTCCATCCGGACTTTGTTTTGGCCCAAACACATTAAAGTAGCGTAAACCAATAACATCCGTATCATAAGTGGTTCCAAAAACATCAGCATACAATTCGTTGACGTACTTGGTTACCGCATAAGGAGATAAAGGTTTACCAATAGTATCTTCTACTTTAGGCAACGCTTTACTATCACCATAAGTTGAACTAGATGCGGCATACACCATACGTTTCACAGATGGACTATCCTTAAGGGCAATCATCATATTTAAAAACCCAGAGATATTTACGGCATTAGTCGTTGCTGGATCGTTTATTGAACGTGGTACAGAACCTAACGCCGCTTGGTGCGACACATAATCCATACCATCCATCGCACTTTTACAAGTGTCTAAATCTCGAATATCACCTTCAATCAATTCAAAGGCAGGATGATCCATAAACTCCGTTAAGTTCTCACGGTGACCATTAGAGAAGTTATCTAAAACACGGACTTTTTTCGCCTTATATTTTAGTAAATATTCAGCCAGGTTAGAGCCAATAAAGCCGCCACCTCCAGTAATTAAAAAACTGAACTGTGATAAGTCTGTGTTGTGATGTGGGTTTTCGTACATTATAATCTGGCGTCTACAGTGTTTATTGGCAGTAATGATTTCACATCGAATACAACACCGGTTTGTGATTTTAATTTGGCGATATCTATTTCTAAGAATTCGTTATGAGAAACGGCTAAAATAACAGCATCATAATCCGTACTTAATTTATCAAAATCACTAATTAAGTCCAATTGATACTCATGCTTTACTTCGTCTTTAGATGCCCACGGATCAAAAACATCTACATTAACGTGATAGGTTTCTAATTCTTCAATAATATCAATGACTCTAGAGTTTCTGATATCCGGACAATTCTCTTTAAAGGTAATCCCTAAAACAAGGGCTTTTGCACCTTTTATCGTCGCTCCTTTTTTAATCATCATCTTTACAGTTTCGGTTGCTACATAGCTTCCCATACTGTCATTCATCTTACGACCTGCTAAAATAATCTCTGGATTATAACCCGATTCAATAGCTTTTTGTGCTAAATAATAAGGGTCAACTCCAATACAATGGCCTCCAACTAATCCTGGGGAAAATTTCAAGAAATTCCACTTCGTTCCAGCTGCCTCCAAAACAGCCTTAGTATCAATATCGAGCAGCCTAAATATTTTAGACAATTCATTAACAAAGGCAATATTGATATCGCGTTGCGAATTCTCAATCACTTTAGCCGCTTCAGCCACCTTTATCGAAGGAGCTAAATGCGTACCTGCAGTAATTACTTTTTTATAAAGTTCATCAACTTTTATCGCAACTTCTGGTGTAGAGCCAGAGGTTACTTTTAATATTTTGGTCACCGTATGAAGTTTATCTCCTGGGTTAATTCGTTCTGGAGAATAACCAGCGTAAAAATCTGTATTATAAACGAATCCAGAGGATGCTTCTAAAACAGGAATACAAATATCTTCGGTCGCTCCAGGGTAAACTGTTGATTCATAAACCACAATATCACCTTTAGACAACACCTTACCAACAGTTTCACTCGCCTTAATTAAAGGTGTAAACACAGGTTTATTTAAAGCATCTGTAGGTGTAGGAACAGTAATGATATAATAATTAGTCACGGCTAAAGCGTCTAAATCATCTGTAATATAAAGTCCCTTATCGGCGTTTAAGTCTGTAGTTAATACAGATTTTAAGTGCTCATTTTCAACTTCCAGAGTTTTATCGAGCCCTGAATTTAATTCACTGATACGTTGTTTATTAATATCGAAACCAACAACAAAAAATTGTTTAGCAAATTCTACGGCAAGCGGTAAACCAACATAACCTAATCCTATAATGGCAATTTTATCTTCTGAATGATTCATTTATTTAAAATAGATTTTAAAATAAGTGTCAAATCTAAGTAAAAACTGTAATTCTGAACGTAATTTTTATTAATTTTCACTTTATCAGCCCAAATAATCGTTCTATTGTAGTGTTCAGGGTCTTTGCGAACTGCTAAAAGCTGTTCTTCATGCCTGTATTTTAAACTTGCCGGACCTGTTATACCGGGTTTCACCTTTAAAATAATCCGATCTTCGCCTTTCAATTCATCTGCAAAACCCTGCAAATCAGGTCGCGGCCCTACCAAACTCATATCACCTATTAACACATTAAAAAGCTGAGGAAGTTCGTTTAATTTCGATTGTCTCAAAAACCTCCCCATTGAAGACGCAAGGTGATCTAACTGTCCTAATTGATGTGCACCGTCTGCTAACGTTCTTAGTTTATAAATTCTGAATAGTTTGCCATACTGACCAACCCGAAGCTGAGAATATATGCCCCATTGTTTTGTATCTATAGTCGCAATAAGCACTAATAATAGAATAGGAATAATTAGTAATGGCAAAAACACCAACACAACGGCAACATCAAAAATACGTTTGACTTTAAGTTGCGTTTTACTGATCATGAAGGTCTAATTTAATATAAGTGATTCAAAAAGTTTTTATTACAACCAGAAAGAAGAGTAGTAATCTTTAATCGTGTGTATAGTATCCAAAATAAAAACACTTTACTAGCTTCACTTTACACTTCTCACTTCAAGCTCCCAACTCCAAGCTTCAAGCTTCCAACTCCATGCTTCAAACTTTAAACATCATCAAGCTCCTTCCTTTTTTTCAAAGGAAGGTGGATTTGATTTCACCTAAAGAAATCAAAGACGGAAGGTTCTTTTTCTAACGCCCCACTTCAAACTCCGTGCTACCAACTTCAAGCTTCAAACTTCCAACTTCCAACTTCCTCATCAAATCCTCCGCAAAAACCCCTTCACCTTCTCAAAAACAGACTGTCTATCCTTTTCATGATAAGAATTCCCATAAACTCCATAGCCATAGCCATAACCGTAGCCATAACCGTAGCCATAGCCATAATTACTATTGTTTTTATGCCTATAGAAATTGAGAACAAAGCTCACATTTTTAAGTTCACCTGAACGGTATTTTGCATTCACCAATTGCAACATTCCTTTCTTAGTATAATCTAAGCGGACCATAAATATAGTTGCATCAGCATATTGTGTTAATTCTAAAGCATCAGTTACCAAACCTAATGGAGGTGTATCTAAAATAATCACATCATACGTCTCCTTAAGCGAATCTATAAGTGCTTTTAAATTATCACTCATTAATAACTCGGAAGGATTTGGAGGTACTGGTCCAGAAGGAACAACATCCAAATTTTCAATATGTGTATGCGTCACAATATCCTCAAAAGTATCATCACCAATGAGGTAATTTACCACACCTTTTTCGTTAGTGATATTAAAATCATCAAAGATTTTAGGTTTACGTAAATCCAATCCTAATAAAATCGTCTTTTTACCAGAAAGTGCATAAACGGTAGCAATGTTTATAGACGTAAATGTTTTTCCTTCACCACTAACAGAAGAAGTTACCATTAAAGTATTAGCTCGAGTATTAGCTCCTGTCTTTTTAAAAATAAACTGCAAGCTAGACCGAATAGCTCTAAAGGATTCGGCTACTGCAGATTTTGGTTTCTCATAAGATACCAGGTTATTTTTATAGCGGTATTTCCCTACCAAGCCCAATATGGGAATAGTAGACATTCGCGTTATCTCATCGGATCCATGAATCGTATTATCTAACAAATACACAAAGAAGATTAATAACATCGGAATGAAAAACCCAAGCATTAAGCCCATCATATAATTAAGACTCTTATTAGGTCCAATTAAACCTCCCCCTATATCTTTGGCTTCATCTACAATACTAAGGTCAGAAATATTAGCCGCTTTAACAATGGCAGCTTCGCTACGTTTTGCTAAATAAATGTCGTAAGCCTCTTGGCTCATATCTAATTGTCGTTGAATCTTTAAAAACTCCTGTTCATCCTCAGGCAAACCACTCAACTCAGCTTCTAAATTCGCAATATTCCGTTGTAAGGTGTTTAATTGAATTGTAATAGTGCGCTCTGTGGCATCAATAGTCTCAAGAAGCACATTCTTTTCAGAGTCTATACGACGGTCTAATTCTTTAAAAAGCCCTGAACCTTCTTTAGTGGTGTACTCTAAGTTTTGGCGTTCAGCAGCCAAGGCTATAATGTTTGAAACACTTCTTTGAATATTACCTTCTTCTATCCCAACACTTGTAGGAGCAGCAATACCTGTATAATCCGTTTTGGTATTTAAATACGTTTCAAGACTATTTAAGTAATCCAATTTAGACTCTTCTGCTTGTTTGACTTGTTCAAACTGCCGTAGTTCATTGGATATTTGAGTAATTTCGGCACTAACATCAAAAACCTTATTATCTTTTCGGAATTGATTCATCTCATCCGTAACGTCTTTTAGGTTAACATTAGTGGCAGCGAGACTACTATCAATAAACTTAATGGTATTGGTCGCGTATAAGTTCTTCCGCTCTAACTCTGTCTCACTTAAAACTGCAGCTGTAGTGTTCAGATAATCTACAATCTTGTCTTTATTATTTCCTGTCAATTCTAGTTTTAATATAGAAGCTGAAGCTGCAGAAACCGTACCGATTTGAATATTTGATTTATAGGAATTAACAACACCATCAAAATCACTAAACTTAATAAAATATTCTGATCCTGACGTAATGTTTTGAGAAGGCTTTACAACCACCTGACCATTTAAAAAGGGCAAGTCTATAGTCTCTCCACTTTTAAAAGGTTTAGAAAATTCTCCAGTAGGCACTTGAATTCGAGATCTAGACTTATCTCCATAGATTTGAGCCGATGCACTTGCCCCTTCAAATGCCGTAAATACTTCAAACTCACTATCACTTACAAATCGTATACCTACAGGATAATTAAGAACCTGTGCTTTAGACTTATCGATAATAAACTCAAAGGGAGCTTTTTTATAAATATCTACCTTACGATACTTCCCTTCCTCCAAATAATCCATATAGTATTGGAGCGAATCCACTACCTTTTCATTGTGCGTCCGCGTTTTAATAGCGGTCATAATCTTCCCTACTTTACCTGAAACCCCACCCCAATTAAAAGATATACTTGTATTTGCTGTAAAAAAAGGGTTCTGATCGTTATCTACAGAAATTAGGGAATCCAAACGGTAAACATTTTGCTTTCTTACATTGATAAAATAAGCAATTAGAAGAGCGGTCCCTATGCAAATCAACACAAATTTCCATAAGTTTAAGACTTTAAAAAGATAGCCTTTAAAATCAAAACTAATATTCTGTGAATCCTGGTCTTCTATCTCAACATAGTCTTTCATAAGATTATTATAGTCTGGTATATAGTAACACTCCTGTAGAAATCAAAGAAATTATAGAAGCTATTGCAGTGAGGCTAGACAACGCTGTCTCCCCAGTTCCTAGTGACTTCTGTTTTAAGGGTTCTACATAAATAATATCATTAGGTTGTATATAGTAATATGGAGATTCCATCACCCTTACATCCGTTAAATCCAGACTATGAATTTTCTGTCCGTGTGGATATTGGCGTATTATTTTAACATCTTTTTTATTACCAGTCACAGGAATTTCTCCAACGTTAGCAATGGCTTCAAAAATATTAACACGTTCTGTAAACAATACTTGACTTCCCGGGTTACCTACTTCACCATTCGCTGTATAGCGTAATCCTGCCAATTTCACAGTAACAAATATGTTTGCGGTTTCCTTAAATTGCTCTTCTAGAAGTTGTTTCTCAATTTTCTTTTCAATGTCTTCCGTAGTATATCCTAAAACATTAATATAACCTAAAGTAGGCATTCGTATATTGCCGTGCACATCTACCGTAAACCCATCAAAGAAGGCACGTTCTGCACTACTAGCATTTAAATTCTCTTCTCCTGCTGGGTTTAATATTGATACCGTTTCTTGGTCCAAAGCTTTAACCCGCACATTCAATATATCGTTAACTTGAACCCGGTATGGTTTCTGAATTTCTGTAAGGTTATACGGTATACTATCGTGTGTAGCATTCCCTTTATTCTGGAGATATATAGTATCTTTATGAGGAATACATGAGGACACAACAATACAACTCAAAAAAATGATTAAAAGCTTCATACGCAGCATAAGGACTATGGATCTTAATGGACAAATATAATCTATCAACACTAATATCAAAACTAATACGTTTATTTTTGGTTTATTTCCGTTCTTTGTAAAAAAAAGAGTTTGAATTACCTCAATGTTGAAAACATATCAAAATCGTTTGGAGAGCTAGTACTTTTCAAAGACTTATCCTTTAGCATTCATAAAGATCAGAAGATTGCGTTTGTCGCTAAAAATGGAAGTGGAAAAACCTCTATCCTTAATATTTTAGCAGGAAAAGATGCCCCAGATGAAGGACAAATAGTCGTAAGAAAAGGACTTCGGCTTGCATTCTTAGACCAAGAACCCGATCTCGATCCTAATCTTACACTCGAAGAAACGATTTTTGCTTCCGATATTCCGATAATAAAAGTTATTGAAGCGTATGAGAAAGCTTTAAAACATCCAGAAGATACCGAAGCCTATCAAAAGGCATTTGAAGGCATGGATAGAAACAACGCTTGGGAGTTTGAAACACAATACCAACAGACCTTGTCGCAACTAAAACTCGATGATCTTTCTATTAAAGTAAAAGCACTATCTGGTGGACAAAAAAAACGTCTAGCCTTAGCTCAAGCTTTATTAAGTAAACCCGATATTTTAATTCTAGATGAGCCTACTAACCATCTCGATTTAGAAATGATTGAATGGTTAGAAGAGTACTTCGCCAAAACTCAACAGACCTTATTTATGGTCACGCACGACCGTTATTTCTTAGAGCGTGTTTGTAATGAAATTATTGAATTAGATGAAGGTGAATTACACACCTATAAAGGCAATTATTCCTATTATTTAGAAAAGAAAGAAGCCCGAATCGAAAACCAGGCTACCGAAGTCGGCAAAGCCAAACAACTCTTCAAAAAAGAACTCGATTGGATGCGTCGCCAACCCAAAGCACGTACTACAAAATCTAAAAGTAGGATTGATGATTTTCATGAAATAAAATCGAAAGCACATAAACGTCGTAACGATCATAAAGTGCAATTAGAAATTAATATGGAACGCCTAGGCAGCAAAATCATAGAGTTTCACAACGTCTCTAAAGCCTTTAAAGACAAAACAATTTTAGATGGTTTTGAATACACCTTCAAAAAAGGGGAGCGAATCGGCATTATCGGTAAAAACGGAACCGGAAAATCAAGCTTTCTCAACATATTAACCCAAACCTTACAACCAGATGCCGGAAAAGTGGTCATTGGAGAAACCGTCAAAATCGGTTATTATACCCAAGGAGGCATAACCGCAAAACCCAATCAAAAAGTCATTGATGTCATTAAAGAATTTGGCGATTATATTCCCTTATCAAAAGGCCGTCAAATCAGTGCGCAGCAATTACTAGAACGCTTTCTTTTCGACCGAAAAAAACAATGGGACTTTGTTGAAAAACTAAGTGGTGGCGAACAAAAACGCCTCTATTTGTGTACGGTTTTAATTCAGAACCCAAATGTATTAATCCTCGATGAGCCAACAAACGACCTAGATATCGTTACTTTAAATGTGTTGGAAGATTTCTTAATGGATTTCCCGGGCGTATTATTAGTGGTGTCGCACGACCGTTATTTTATGGATAAGATTGTCGACCACATGTTTGTATTTAGAGGAGATGGTGTTGTGGATGATTTTCCTGGTAATTATTCCGATTTCAGAGCCTATGATGAAAGTCAACCCAAACAGACAGAAGCCGTTGAAAAAGTAGATAACACTAAAGCCGTAAAACAAAACGAAGCCAATAAATTAGATTATAACGAACAAAAAGAATATAAGAATTTAGAATCAAAAATTAGAGCATTGGAATTAGATAAAACAGCTATGGAAGCCAAGTTCCTTAACCCTGATTTATCTCAAGACCAAATCAATGAACTATCTGAAAAATTACAAGTTATAATCGACACTATTGAAGAAAAAGAAATGCGCTGGTTTGAGTTGGCTGAGAAGTTGGAAGGATAGAGTTTGTCGCAGTGTTGAGATACAAGTAACTAGCGATTAGGAATAAAATAAGCATTTGCAAATATGAAAGTCCCAAATTTCGACAGCGTCGAAAACATCAATTTGCAGAAATAATGAACGAAGGAATGTAAATGCAAAGCGAAGCTTTAAGCACGAAATTCCGAAAGAGAATGGTGCCTAGGCAAATGTTTAGCATTCACGAAATCCTTATTAAGAAATGAAAAACGAGAGTAATTTCCTCAAATTGATTGTGATTTTTTGGCTAGGTTTATCCTGAGCGTCGTCGAAGGGTTTTGTATCAAGACAAAATGAACAAAGAAAACAAAAAAAATATAGTTTCTTTGTACTTTATAGCAAATCCAAACTAATAAACTATCAGAAAAATTACAAGTCTTAAGCAACACTATCGAAGAAAAAGAAAGGCACTAGTTTGAGTTGGCTGAGAAGCTTGAAAATTAGTGGTTAGTAAAAAGTGTAAAGTAAAAAAAGCTGAAAATATAACTTCAAGCACCAAGAGTTTTAATCAACACTCCTATTGAAGTTATTTTTCCAACTTCGTGCTTCCAACTTCCAACTTCTAGCTTCTAGCTTCCTCAACACTTTGCGCCTCCGCGACTTTGCGAGTAAATAAATTAAGAACAACATGTACCAATTAATATCATACATAAAATTTCTAATCACCTCCACCAACCAACACGGAGTCCACTCCCCTTTTATATACAACTTCGTCACCAAATGCCTTTATAGTAAAACAAAACATCAAGCTTACACAAAACTTAAACAGTATAAACAAGAATTACAAACCTCTAAAGCCGTTCTTGAAATTACAGATTTAGGAGAAGGCTCAAAAACCTTAGACGCTAACCAAAGACAAGTTAGCAAAATGGCAAAAACCTCAAGCAGTTCTAAAAAAGACGCAGAACTATTATTTAGGCTTTCAAAATACTTCAAATTTAAAACCTGTTTAGAATTAGGGACGTCTATAGGTATGGGCACTTATGCATTCGCTTTAGAAAACACAAACTCTCAAATTACAACTATTGAAGGTTGCCCAAACACATCAGCTTTTGCACAGTCCAAACTTACAGGCAAAAACATAAAGAACGTCGAATTCATAATCGGTAATTTTTCAGATACCATTCCGGCTTTAAAACAAGACAACTATGATGTCATCTATTTCGATGGGCACCACAATAAGCTAGCAACCATACAGTATTTTGAAGCCCTATTACCTAAAGTTCACAATGATACTATTTTTATTTTTGATGACATCTATTGGTCCAAAGGCATGACAGAAGCCTGGGAATACATAAAAAACCACAAGTCCGTAACCGTAACTGTTGACACCTTCCATTTAGGCTTCGTATTTTTCAGAAGAGAACAAGTCAAAGAACATTTTAAAATCAGATTGTAACCACAATGTCATCCTGAGCGCAGCCGAAGGATCTCTAAATAGCACCTAAATCTAAATTTACAAACATCGTCACCTTGAGCGCAGTCGAAAGGTCTCTTAAATTATACAACTTAAATGTCACCCTGAGCGCAGTCGAAGGGTCTATCAAAACCATCCCAAATTATAATAATTTCCATTAGCGTGTAACAACCCAACAACTTTAACGTCTTATTGTTTGAACCGACTTTTAAATTCTTTTATCTTGCAAAAGGTTTAAGCAACTATATCTTTTATATATGAGTAACAATGTCATTGAAATTAGAAACATTATTAGAGATTTTAAACTTGGACAAGAAATTGTTCATGTATTAAAAGGCATTGATTTAGACATTAAACGTGGAGAATATGTTGCCATAATGGGACCTTCTGGTTCTGGTAAGTCGACACTCATGAATTTATTAGGTTGCTTAGATACCCCAACAGCAGGTTCATATAATTTAAATGGAAATGACGTCAGTCAAATGTCAGATGACGAACTCGCAGACATTAGAAATACGGAAATAGGTTTCGTGTTTCAAACGTTCAACTTACTTCCTAGAACCACCGCTTTAGATAATGTCGCCTTACCTATGGTCTATGCAGGAGCATCAAAAAAAGAACGCGTAGAACGTGCTACGGAAGTTTTAACAGATGTAGGCTTAGCAGACCGAATGGATCACAAACCCAATCAACTTTCTGGAGGGCAACGTCAACGTGTAGCCGTCGGAAGAGCTTTAGTTAATAAACCCTCTATTATTCTAGCTGATGAGCCAACAGGAAACTTAGACTCTAAAACAGGTGTAGAAATCATGAAGCTCTTTGATGACATTCATGCCGCAGGAAACACCGTAATTATGGTCACTCATGAAGAAGACATTGCAGCACACGCCAAACGCGTTATTCGTTTACGTGATGGTATTATTGAAAGTGATACATTTAATAGTCCTCAGTAGGCGGTTTTCAGTTGCAGTTTTTGGTTGACAGTAGCATGTAATATAAGATTAGAGTCAAAGGGCCATTAAATGACATTAGCTAATATTCAAGTCCTAAATTTCGACAGCGTCGAAAACATCAATTTGCAGAAATAATGATCGAAGGAATGTAGATGCAAAGCGAAGCTTTAAGCACGAAATTACGAAAGAGAATGATGCCTAGGCAAATGTTTAGCATTCATGAAATCCTTATTAAAGAATAAAAAACGAGAGTAATTTCCTCAAATTGATTGTGGTATTTTGGCTAGGTTTATCCTGAGCGTAGTCGAAGGGGTTTGTATCAAGACAAAATGAACAGATAAATAGAAAATAAGCTTTCTTGAACTAAGTCAGTATTAATTGACAGGTAAGTTCATAATAAAACACATTCCTTATTTTTTCTTTGCGACTCTGCGCCTCTGCGTGAAACATAAAACCTTACTACCAAGAATAACCCTCCGTGTATCTCTGTGCAACCTCCACGAACCTCTGCGTAACCTGCACTTTGCGACTCAGTATCTTTGCGCGAAACAAAAAACTTAACAAAAAGAATTAAACCTGCGCGAACCTCTGCGAAAAAAGAACTTCGCGACTCTGCGCCTCTGCACGAAACCACAAATCTCAGCAAAACATTTATAAAGCGTCTCTTTCTCTAAAAGAACCCTCCGCGAACCTCCGAACAAACTCCGCAAACCTCTGTGTAAATGAAACTTCTCGACTTGGCGCATTCTCGCGAGACCACAAATCTCAGTAATAAAATTATGAAGCACCTATATCTTTAAGAATAAAACCTCCGTGAATCTCTGTGCAACCTCCACGAATCTCTGCGTAACAAGCACTTTTCAACTCTGCTCCTCAGCGAGAAAACTTCATGCCACCAACTTCCAACTTCCAACCTTATTCCTTAACTTTGAATACAAAACCATAAACTTCAAACCTTGAAAGTATACACAAAAACAGGAGACAAAGGCACAACCGCACTTTTCGGTGGCACTAGAGTTCCTAAACATCATATAAGAATAGAAAGCTACGGCACTATAGACGAGCTAAACGCTCATATCGGCTTAATCAGAGATCAAGATATTAACCAACTGTACAAAAACACCTTGATGGACATTCAAGATCGCTTATTTACGGTTGGAGCCATCTTAGCGACTGATCCTAAAAAAGCAACATTAAAAAGTGGAAAAGACCGTTTAAACATTCCAAAAATATCCAACGAAGACATTGAAAAGTTAGAAAAGGAAATGGATCTTATGGAAGACAGCCTGCCTCCAATGACGCATTTTGTATTACCAGGAGGTCATCAAACCGTGTCATTCTGTCATATAGCACGTACAGTTTGCCGTAGAGCAGAACGTTTAGCGTCGCATCTTAATGACTTAGAACCTTTTCAACCCGAAACATTAATGTATATTAATAGACTATCTGACTACCTTTTTGTGTTGGCACGGAAGTTGTCACATGATTTAAACGCTGACGAAATAAAGTGGATTCCAAAAAAGGAATCTTAATGCAGGTTTCGAAATCAGAATAGGATTACAAATTGCAAAAGGTGGTCCAAAAACAAAAGTTGAAGATTACACGTTCTTTTTAATAATGATTATTTAATTTGATTTTTTCTTGGATTGTTCAACTAAAAAATTATTTTTGCAAAAATTAAATTACACACGCAACTATGTATTGGACATTAGAATTAGCATCTTATTTAAGTGATGCGCCTTGGCCAGCAACCAAAGATGAGCTTATTGACTACGCAATTAGAACAGGAGCGCCATTAGAGGTCGTTGAAAATTTACAAGCGATAGAAGATGAAGGAGATTCTTACGACTCTATTGAAGAAATTTGGCCAGACTATCCAACGGACGAAGATTACCTCTGGAATGAGGATGAATACTAACATATAAAATTATCATAAAAAAAGTCTCTTGCGTTACTATAACTAAGAGACTTTTTTTATTTTCGGATGCTTTTTTAATTTGAAATTAAAACGGACTCCGATTTAAAAGAATTAACAATTGAAAGATTGTCCCCTTGAGGGGACCTTAGAGGTGTTCTTATAATCTAAAAACACGTCTAAAATTTGAAATATATTATACAACATCAACTTGATTATTCAAGTTAATATTTTCAAACTAACTGAAACAAAAAAACAAGATTGAAACCATTCAATCGATTACAAAACATACAATATGACCTTTTTAGATAAAGTCCTTAAAGTTTTTGTTGGAGATAAATCCAAACAAGACGTAGGTTCAATTAAACCTATTGTTGAAAAAATAAAAACGTTCGAAAGTGCTTTAGAAGCCCTTTCTCACGATGAACTTAGAGCAAAAACCACTGAATTTAAAGCAAAAATTGCTGAAGCTAGGCAACCGTTTCAAACCAAAAAAGAAGCCCTTTTAGAAAAAGCAAAAGTTACTGAAGATATCGATGAACGTGAAGACATATATCTCGAAGTCGATAAAATAGATGATGAAATCTACGAGGTAACCGAAGGGGTTTTAAACGACATTCTTCCTGAGGCTTTCGCTGTCGTAAAAGAAACAGCAAAGCGTTTTGTTCATAACACACAAATTCAGGTAACGGCAAATGCATTTGACCGTGAAGTTTCTGGAGAGCACGATTACGTCACTTTAGAGGGTGATCAAGCCATTTGGGCAAATTCATGGGATGCAGCCGGTAAGCCAATTACTTGGGACATGATTCACTACGATGTGCAACTTATCGGTGGTGTAGCAATGCATCAAGGAAAAATTGCAGAGATGCAAACTGGTGAAGGTAAAACCTTAGTTGCAACACTTCCTGTGTATTTAAATGCACTAGCCGAAAAAGGAGTACACCTTGTCACAGTGAACGATTACTTAGCAAAACGAGATAGCGCATGGATGGCACCAATCTTTCAGTTTCACGGTATGAGTATCGATTGTATCGATTACCACCAACCTAACTCTGATGCACGTCGTAAAGCTTACAACGCAGATATTACATACGGAACTAACAACGAATTTGGTTTCGATTATTTACGTGATAACATGGCACATTCGCCAGACGATTTAGTACAACGTCCACATCATTATGCAATTGTCGATGAGGTCGATTCTGTATTAGTCGATGATGCACGTACACCATTAATCATTTCTGGTCCTGTACCAAGAGGAGACGAACACGAGTTTGACGCGCTTAAACCAAAAGTGCAACAAATTGAAGAAGTACAACGTAAATATTTAGTTGGTGTTTTAGCTGAAGCGAAGAAATTAATTGCTGCAGGTGACACTAAGGAAGGTGGTTTCCAATTATTAAGAGCTTATAGAGGTATTCCTAAAAATAAAGCCTTAATCAAATATTTAAGTGAGGAAGGTATTAAGCAATTGCTTCAAAAAACCGAAAATTATTACATGCAAGACAACAATAGAGAAATGCCTTTAGTAGATGCAGAACTCTATTATGTTATTGATGAAAAAAATAATCAAGTTGAATTATCTGATAAGGGTGTTGAATTCTTATCCGGTAAAGACGATCCAGATTTCTTTGTTATGCCAGAAATGGGTACTGAAATCGCTAAAATTGAAAAGCAAGGCTTGTCAACCGAAGATGAAGCCAACCTTAAAGAGGAGTTATTTAGAGACTTCGGCATTAAGTCAGAACGTATTCATACGTTGAATCAATTACTAAAAGCCTACGCACTTTTCGAAAAAGACAATCAATATGTTGTTATGGACAACAAGGTAATGATCGTCGATGAGCAAACCGGTCGTATTATGGATGGTCGTCGTTATTCGGATGGACTACACCAAGCGATTGAAGCCAAGGAAAACGTAAAAATTGAAGCAGCTACACAAACGTTCGCAACTGTAACCCTTCAAAATTACTTTAGAATGTATCGTAAGCTGTCTGGTATGACAGGTACTGCGGTTACAGAAGCAGGTGAGCTTTGGGAAATCTACAAATTAGATGTGGTTGAAATTCCAACCAACAGACCAATCGCTAGAGATGATAGAGACGATTTAGTTTACAAAACGAAGCGTGAAAAATACAATGCTGTTATCGATGAAGTCACGGAATTAGCAAAAGCAGGACGTCCAGTTTTAATTGGTACAACCAACGTTGAGATTTCAGAGCTTTTAGGTAAAATGTTAAGCATTCGTAAAATAAATCATAACGTCTTAAACGCGAAACAACACAAAAAAGAAGCCGACATTGTAGCACAAGCTGGTAATGCAGGTCAAGTAACCATTGCTACCAACATGGCTGGTCGTGGTACAGATATTAAATTAAGTGACGAAGTAAAAGCCGCAGGTGGTTTGGCCATTGTTGGTACAGAGCGTCACGATTCGCGTCGTGTTGATAGACAGTTGCGTGGTAGAGCTGGTCGTCAAGGAGATCCAGGAAGTTCACAGTTTTATGTATCTCTTGAAGATAACTTGATGCGTTTATTTGGTTCTGAGCGTATTGCCAAGATGATGGATAGAATGGGCTTAAAAGAAGGAGAAGTTATTCAACATGGTATGATTTCTAAGTCTATTGAACGTGCTCAGAAAAAAGTAGAAGAAAATAACTTTGGTGTTCGTAAGCGTTTGTTAGAATATGATGATGTCATGAACGCACAACGTGAAGTCATTTACAAACGTCGTCGTAATGCTTTACATGGTGAACGTTTGAGAGTCGATTTAGCCAACATGATTTTTGACACCTCTGAAGGTATTGCTGAAACGAATAAAAACGCTAACGATTATAAGAATTTTGAATTCGAATTGATTCGTTATTTCTCAATGGAATCGCCTATTACTGAAGCTGAATTTGGTAAGAAGAGTGCGACTGAAATTTCGGGTATCATTTATAAAGCGGCTTTTAAGCACTACAGAGAAAAAATGCAACGTGCTGCAGATTTAGCATTTCCTGTTATTGAAAATGTATATAATACACAACGCGATAAATTCAAAAGAATCGTTGTACCGTTTACAGATGGTGTAAAAAATCTTCAAGTTGTAACAGACCTTGAAAAAGCATACGAAACTAAAGGAACACAGTTAATCAATGATTTTGAAAAGAACATTACATTAGCTATTGTAGATGACGCTTGGAAAGTACATTTACGTAAAATGGATGAACTTAAGCAGTCTGTTCAATTAGCAGTACACGAACAAAAAGATCCATTATTAATTTATAAGTTTGAGTCTTTTGAGTTATTTAAATTAATGATTGACCAAGTTAATAAAGATGTCATTTCATTCTTATTTAAAGGAGAAATCCCGCAAGAAACTGCAAATACAATTCAAGAAGCAAGAACGCGTAAACAAGAAAAGTTAGAAACGCAGAAAGACGACATTCCAAACATGGACGAACGTGCTGCACAAAATAGACAAGCTGGTGAAGGTGCATCGCGCCAACAACAGCAAGTTGTTGAAACCATTGTTAGAGACCAACCAAAAATTGGCCGTAATGATAAGGTTACAATTAAACACGTTATGAGTGGTGATTCAAAAGAAGTAAAATACAAGCAAGCCATTCCTTTAATTGAAAAAGGAGAATGGGTACTTGTTGAATAAAACCACTGTCACACTGAGCGCAGTCGAAGTGTCTATTAATAGAATTTTAAAATCCTAATGTAACTCATTAGGATTTTTTTGTTACAAATTATTCCATCACTACGCGTGAAATTGCTTTTCGGAATTTTGTATCGAGAAGTGGTACGTTGAGCATAGTCTGAATGCAACACAAGTAATCAAGGTTCTCAATACAATTTTTTCATCCTTCGAAAACCACTCGAACGGACGATATAGTAATCGCATTATGACACAACACAAATAAACCCAAAACGTCACTTCGAGTGAAATTTTCGCTTTTTAGAAAATTTTGTATCGAGAAGAGGTACGCTAAGCGCAGTCTAAATGCAACAGAAGACCTATGGCATTCTCATGAAAAACACACCTATTTTCCCTTATCTTTCTTTAAACTAATTATATCTAAACAGATTTTAGTAACTTTAAAAACAACAATCAATAGACTAATTAATAATCTAAAAGAAACGTATACAATATGAAACACATCATCACCGCATTTATTTTTTCTGGCATTCTAATGTCTTGTAATTCTTCAGACAAAACAAAAACGACAACAGAAACCACTGCTGACATTGAAACGACAGAAGTAAGCGAATCAACAGAATCAAAGACACAGTTAAAAGCTATTACAACTGATGAAGACTTAATCGCAACCGCATTAATGGCTGCTCCTGAAGAAAGCAGAGCGGGAAGCAAAGTGATTGGTTATAATATGGCAGGCGAATTTGTAACCTTAAAAGAAGGTGATAATGAATTTATTGTACTTGCCGATGACCCGAATAAAAAAGGGTTTAATGCTGCTTGTTATCATAAAGATCTAGAACCTTTTATGGCAAGAGGAAGAGCCTTAAAAGCAGAAGGCAAAAAACACCAAGAAATTTTTGATATCAGAGAAATTGAAGCAAAAGCAGGTAAATTTAAAATTCCTACAGGAGCTACGTTACATGTGTATTCTGGACCAAAAGCTGAGTTCGACCCAGAAACGTCTAAAGTAGATGAAGCAAAGCTACGTTACGTGGTCTATTTACCTTGGGCTACAGCCGAATCTACAGGATTACCAGAAAAGCCAGTTGCGTCTAACCATCCTTGGATAATGAATCCTGGAACACATAGAGCACATATTATGATTTCGCCTTTAGCAGATGAAAGTAATTAGTATTATAAAAATAACTAAAGTCAGTTTAAAATAACATTGGATACCGTGGAAAAACGAATCCACAAAAACCGAGCGTGCATAAATTCTTTAGAATAATTGTGTGCAATTAATTTTCAATTATTACTTTTATAATCGAACCGATCAACTATTTCTAAGCCTACTTACGTCATATGAAACATAAACTACTTTTTATAATTCTCTTTATTTCTTGTTTTAAAATTTTCTCCCAAGAATTGTTTTCTCCAATAACCAGTGAGACGTTTGGCTTAAACAATCACACAAATAGAGATGTATCCTATTTCTCGCATGTAGATAGTAATGAAAATACAATTATTATAGCTACAACAGAAAAAGACTCAACCTTTACAGATGTTTTAGTAACTAAAATTGATGCTAATTTTAATCTTGTATGGCAGAAACGTGTATCGCAAGACACCAATTTATCTTATGATATACCTGTTAAGTCGTTTGTAAATACAAATAATGAAACTTACGTGATTGGCAGAAGCTCTTTTAATCAATCTTTATCTAATGGTCTAATCTTTATTATAAAACTTAATGAGAATGGTGATATTATTTATAATATAACAATTGGAAATACTGATGCATCTGACTATAGAGATTATAGTTACATGGATGTCGATTTAAATAATGATGGCACACTGAGTCTTGTTTATAATCCTATTGAATTCGATTCTGAAAACCTTGATGATTTTGTATTTTTAAAAGTAAATAATAATGGTGATATTATCAATTCATTTACTCAAGAAATACCAGAAAATGGCATCATAGGAAAAATTAACAATGAGACATTTTATTTCTTAACTCAAGAGTTAAATGATATTGATTATTCTTTGACATATAACTTTCATAAGATTCAGGACGAAAATAATCAAGATAGTTTTCAAATTACTAATTCTGAATTCCTAAGCTATTACAACAATTCAGGACTATCTGATCAGGTTAAATTAACTATAGACAACAACTCCAATTTTTACATAGCGTTTAATAACATATATGATAACGACGCTATAGGAAAAATTAATTTGACAAAAATAGGTTCTAACAATTCAGTCTCCTATTCAACAACAACCAATATTTCAAATAATTATACATTAATAGATACTTTTATAAATAACGAAAATGAAAATATTTCGGTTGTAAATAAAAATGATGACAACACGCTTCAATACCTGTTTGTTGATGCCAACAACACCATTCAATCATTATCTAATGTTGAAAACACTGTAGCGACTGGTTTCAAAAAAAACACGGATGGTTCCTTTTTTATAACGACAAGTAATTCAAATATTCGTTTATTTTCTAATACACTAACTGAACTAACTGTTTTTAACACTTCAGATTCTTTTGAGTTAATAGATTTTTCAAAAATAAATAATGAAACCATAAATGTAATTGGAACTAGTTATAGCAAAATGTTTCCTACATCGGATTACTATACACAATTAGATATTGAAGTAGAGAAAATCAACTCTACCGAAGTAATTAACAATTATACTTACTCTGGTATAGGCACGTCTAAAGCATTTCAGCAACGCGTTATTATTGATAACGACAATAATTATCTGGTATTAGTAACAGAAAAAATGGGACCAGAATATTTAGGAATTGGAGGTGTAAACCCTCCATTAAATAAACGAATTATTAAATATGATTCTGATTTAGAAATGCTTTGGGAAGTAGAAATTCCTAATAACATATTTAACCTTGTAAATCATGGAGGTAAAGATATCGATTTCTTTTTTGATGCAGATAATAACCTCTTTTTAAATCTACCAAGGGCAGGTAATAATTATGGTCTAGGTTACAGTTTGTATAAAGTTACGCCTAATGGAAATATAGAATATGTGAATGACACTTATGTCGCTAAGATGTTTCATGCAAATGAAAATTATATTTTAATGGCAGAAGATTATTTCATGTATGATGACACAAGCAAGATTTATATATTAGATAAGGTTACGGGAAATTTAATAAATGAAATTGAAGTTGGACATGAAGAATTTTTAGAAATTTTTACAATAGGTGAAGATTATTATTTCTACACTTATGAAAGTATTACAAACAATACACCAGACTTTATTTACCTATATAAAAACGGTGTAAAACAATTTACAAGAAGCTTAGATAATAATTACGGGATTTTCCCTTATGAAATCGATGAAAATGGCACATTGTTTTTTAGTACAAGAAATCCACCAGAAAGAAGACTCAATAAACTAGACATCTACAATAATTACTCATATTATCTAACTGCAGACCAAATTTATGGCTTGAAAAAATTTAGTAATGGAAACATGTTTTTATTTCTAAACAATGATAATACACTTGTCTTAGATGATGACCTTAATTTACTATCAAACGGAGACGATTTAGACGTTTCAAATATATATTTGATGACTCATGGTGATTATATATTACTTGGCACTTATTATGATAATAATATTAGAATAATTGATAACAATGGCTCCGTTGTAAAACATTTGTATTTGCAATCTGGTTACTTACACAACTGGTATTCAAAGTTTGATAATCAAGGAGATGTAATTATGGTTGGGCAAAATGGGAATAGAATATCGACATTTAATGAATATGGATGGGCAAGAGGTTTCATTCATAAATTTGGTACAATAGAAAACTTATTGACGATTGAAGAATTTGAAACAAGTAATTATAACATAGTTACTTTGTATCCAAATCCCACTTCCAGTATTTTGAATATAAAAATTAGTAATAAAATTGTTGAAACAGTAATTTTGTTTGACACTGCAGGCAAGCAATTAAAAATATTTAATAATAGCATTATTGATTTGGAAGATTTTAAATCAGGTATATACTTTATAAAAATTATTACAGCCTCAAAAGATATTATAAACAAGAAAATTATTAAAAATTAAGATAACTTCAAAGAAGTCTAAGCTTAAATCCCTTTTTACCATTTAGGTGTTTAGAATCCTAAAATTGCTCTTTTACAACGTAAAGCACAGTTAAAAGTTGTATTGTTATCAAATCAACAATTAATTAATAGCGATTTAAAAACTACTAAAGACGACTTTGAAGAACATTGGATACAGTGGAAAAATAAATCCACACAGACTGAGTATAAGGGAGTACAGTTTTCGGTTATAGAGAGAATTGCTCTCGATACAATTTACTCATGTCTCGCATATCACTCGAACTGACGTAATGAATTATATATACTATATTTACTTCCAATACCTACTTATTAATTAAACACTTAATCGTTATGAAATCCCAAAGATTCCAACTTCTCACACTTGTCCTTATATTTATTTTCATAGCCTGTTCTCCAGAAGACAACACTAATACTGCACCTGAAGACATAAATGAATTTGTATTTAATGGTAATTCTTATCCACTTTTATCAGCTATAATTAGCAACGATAATTCGTCTAACACGACTGAAATTAGACTCTTTAATAAAATAAGTTCAGAAATTACGAGTAATAGTGATTTAACTGATGTTGATTATGTGCACTTTAATATAAATACCGAAAGTTTACAAAATACGACTTACAATACCTTTGAAGATTATAATATTTCAATTAATGGATCTGTTATAGACAGTGAATTTAATCCAGGCACTATTCTTTTAGCTAGTGATCATCCTGAATTGGATAGCTATGCAGCATCAGGTTCACTATCAATTACTAATTTTACACCTTATAATATTGTGTTCACATTTACCTTTACTAGAAATGATGGCGAAGTTATTATAGGCCGTTATGATGGTAACTATTACACACCATAAAATTACATCTTAAGTCTTTCTTAACTATTGGATGCTATAAAAAAATCTTCTTAACTTTACATCTGTGTGCATATGAAAAACCAAAACCTTCAACGATTGGTTTTTCTCAATCACTATACGTGTAATTAAGCAAAGAGCAATTATATTTTTTTAATTCATCCATTATGAAAAACATCTTCCTTTTTATCGGTTTACTCCTTACTACTAACTTGTTAACAGCTCAGCAAACCATGACTCCAGAGCTTTTATGGCAAGTAGAACGACTTAGTGTTATGGGTTTAGATAGCGAAGGTACTACGCTCTATTTTGCCGTAAACACTCCGAATATCGAGAAAAATAGCTATGATTATACCTACTTTAAAATGCCTGTTAATGGTGGTGATATTATTGAAATAAAAAAGGAAGATGTAGCAGCAGTAGACAAAAATGTTTCAGGAGATGGTATGTACAAACTATTTCATAAAGATGTTCATATTGAAAACATTAAAGGTACAGACAACTATAAAAATTTAGATAAATCTGACGTTTATATATACTCAGATTTGGATATTCGTCATTGGGATACGTGGAGCGATGGTGGTTTTAGCCATGTGTTTTATAAAAAAGCAGATGCTGAAGATAACGCAGGCATTGACATTATGCCTAACGAACCATACCACTCACCTCAACAACCCTTTGGTGGTGATGAAGATTACATTTGGTCACCAGATAGCAAAAACATATACTACGTAAGTAAAAAATTACAAGGCAAAGCATACGCTAATAGTACGAACTCAGATATTTATAAATACAATCTAGCGTCTAAAACCACTGAAAATATAACAAATGACAACGAAGGTTACGATACAAGTCCTGCGTTTTCTACACATGGTGCTTTAGCTTGGTTACAAATGAAAACTGATGGCTACGAAAGTGATAAAAACGATATTGTAGTTTTAGATAACGGAATAAAACAAAATCTTACACAGCAATGGGATGGCACAGTTAGAAGTTTCATATGGAGTAACGATGGAAATCACGCCTATTTTACGGCTCCTGTAGATGGCACCATTCAAATTTTTAAAGTGAATTATCCCGGTAAAAAACGAATGGCTCCTGTAGTAAAACAACTGTCTGAAGGCCAGTTTGACGTCACTAGTATTATCGCTCAAAAAGATAATACGTTAGTAGTGACCAGAACAGATATGAATCATGCAGCTGATATTTATAGTTTCAATTTAAAGGACCATAATTTTAAGCAACTAACTAATATCAACAAAGATTTGTACGATAGTGTCGATTTACCTAAAGTAGAACAACGATACGTTACCACAACAGACGGCAAACAAATGTTGGTTTGGGTTATTTTGCCACCAAACTTTGATGCGTCTAAAAAATACCCAACCTTATTATATGCACAAGGTGGACCACAATCACCTTTGACACAGTTTTATTCTTACCGTTGGAATTTTCAACTTATGGCATCGCAAGGCTACATTGTGGTTGCGCCTAACCGTCGTGGTATGCCAGGCCATGGCGTAGAATGGAACGAGGATATTAGTAAAGATTGGGGAGGCCAAGTTATGGACGATTACCTTTCTGCCATTGACGAACTCGCCAAAGAACCTTATGTAGATAACGATCGTCTTGGAGCTGTTGGTGCCAGTTTTGGTGGTTATTCTGTTTTTTATTTAGCCGGAATTCATAATAATCGTTTTAAAACATTTATCTCTCACGATGGTGTTTTTGATACGAGATCTATGTATGGTACAACCGAAGAGTTATTTTTTGTTAACCATGATTTTGGTGGCACCTATTGGGATATAAACAACGAAGCCGCTCAAAAAACATATAATGAGTTTAATCCTATTACTAAAGTTTCAGAATGGAATACACCTATTTTAATTATTCAAGGAGGAAAAGATTACCGTGTTCCCATTGAACAAGGTTTAAGTGCGTACCAAGCCGCACAAATGTTAGATATTAAAAGTAAACTACTTTATTTCCCTGAAGAAAATCATTGGATTCTAAATCCGCAGAATGCTTTAGTTTGGCAACACGAATTTTTTAAATGGCTTAAGGACACCTTGTAGTGCGCTATTTTTAAATAAATTAACTAAAAACGAACTTATCTAATTATGCGAAATATACTAGCAACTATTATTGGCTTTATCGCTGCATCTTTAACGGTTTACTTAGTTGAAAACCTTATTGGTCATAATTTATTTCCGTTACCAGATGGAGCTGACCCTTTGAACATGGAATGGTTAAGTAATAACATGAATATGATTCCTGTAGGTATGAAAATCTGTGTCGTTATTGCACATTTTGCAGGCATAATTATTGGAATGCTCGTGGCAGCCAAGATTTCTAAAAAAAGTATGGTACCAAGTTATATTGTTGGTATTTTAATGCTTGCAGCTACATTTTATAATATTGTGATGTTACCTAAAGAACTATGGTTCAACATTTCAGATGGATTATTTGCTATTATTGGATTCTATTTAGGCAAAACATGGTCTAAAAAGCAATTGATTACTAATTAGTATTAATTTTAACCCAAATCTCTGGTTGAGCGCAGTCGAAACCTTCCTTTAGTAAACGAATAGTTCTCAACTACTGACCTCTATTAATTTTTAATAGATAGTTAGGATCCGGACAATTTTCTCTATAAAATTCTAAATCCTTTTGTGAACAAACACCTGGATAATCGCCTACAAAACCCTGAATATCTTTTATAATTTGAAAATGTAAATGTGGCGGATAATCTCCATTAACACCTGCCGTTCCTAATGTTGCTATTTGCTCGCCTTGGTTCACTTCTACTCCAACTTCTAAGTCTTCAATAGATTCTAAACTAAGATGACCATAGAGGGTATAAAATTCAAATTCTTCAATGTGATGTTTCAAAACAATAGTTGGTCCGTAATCACCATAATTGGTATTGTTTTTAAAACTATGAATGGTTCCTGATAACGGTGCAAAAATTGCCGTATTGGCTTCTATCCAAAGGTCTAATCCTAAATGAATATTACGTTCTGTTTCAGGATTTGTTTGATTAAAATACGTGCTACGTTGGTAAATTGCTCGTTTTTCGAGATAACCACCAAACGCTACATTGGCATTATGAGTTCTTAGGGCATTCCAGATAAATTGTTCTAAATCTTCAGGTGATGATACATTGATTTTATTCAATTCGGAATTGTGCGTTGATAAATCTATTGGAGTAAAATCACGCATTGACATAGCAACATCAAACAGTGAATTTGTTTTGAGTGATTTTAGAAAGGCTTCAAAAGACGAAAGTAGCATCGTATAGTATTTATGTCCCAAATTAAGTGATAAAGTCGAAATAAATTTTGAAGTATTGCAGAAATCTTCAATTTAATTTTAAATTTATAAGATTAACATAAAATTCAACCTTTGCACTCTTAAATCTAGGGATTTCAATTATCTTTAATTCTTGAATGCATAAATTTGCATATTAACTAGAACCTATTTATTTTAAGAGTAAAAATCATGTTAAAACGCCTCCTTATTTTCCTATCTATTTTAGCATTAGGCTTGCTATTATATTCTGTTTTTGTCGAGAATATTTTTTCACCTCCATTAAGTCCAAAAGATAAGGCAGAAATTTCCCTTAACGATTTAACATTAAAAGTAGAATACAACAGGCCATCAAAACGAGATCGTGACATTTTTGGTGCATTAGTCCCATTTGACAAAGTTTGGAGAACAGGCGCAAATGAAGCGACAACTTTTGAGACTAATCAGCAGTTATTGATTGATGATATAGTGTTGAACAAAGGAAAATATACCATATGGACAGTCCCAATGAAAGACACTTGGAAAGTTATGTTTAACTCTAAACAGTATGATTGGGGAGTTAATGAAAGAATGGAGCCAATGTGGGATCCAAACTTCGATGTTCTAGAATTTCAGGTGCCTACGCAAGAATTAGATGTTACCGTTGAAAAATTTACGATTGCTTTTGATAATAAAACAGGTCATTTAAAATTAACCATGGCTTGGGATAACACCTTAATTGAAGTCCCAATTGAACTAAAAGAAACACAACAATAAATTGTTTGCAGAGTGGCTAAGAAAAAGAAGACATACAAATCTGCTATGCAAGAAAAAGATGGCGTAGAATCGTCAAAGAGTTTAAGTCCTAATGTTGCCAAAATCATAAAAGCAAATCGAAAAAAAACCATTTCGGTTACTGAATTGGTGTCTGGTATTTTAGCCGGAAATATTACAGCTTTAAGTAGAGCGATTACTTTAATTGAGAGCACCAATCCTTCGCATTCTAAAAAAGCAAACGACATTATTTCTAAATGTTTACCACACGCCAATACATCTACAAGAATTGGAATTACTGGTGTTCCTGGAGTTGGTAAAAGTACGTTTATAGAAGCGTTTGGAATTCATCTTACATCCTTACAAAAAAAGGTTGCAGTATTAGCCGTAGATCCGAGTAGTAGCCTAAGTCAAGGTAGTATTTTAGGAGATAAAACTCGAATGGAAGATTTGGTAAAAAACGACAACGCTTTTATTAGACCGTCTCCTTCTGGAAATTCGTTAGGAGGTGTCGCAAGAAAAACGCGTGAAACCATAATTTTATGTGAAGCTGCTGGCTTTGACACCATTATTATCGAAACGGTTGGTGTTGGCCAAAGTGAAACTGCTGTACATGGTATGGTAGATTTCTTTTTGTTGTTAAAACTGGCTGGAGCTGGTGATGAATTGCAAGGTATTAAACGTGGTATTATTGAAATGGCAGATGCTATTGTGATCAATAAGGCTGATGGAGAAAATATAAAAGCTGCAAAAACAGCTAAAGTAGAATTTAATAGAGCTTTACATTTATATCCTGCCAAAGCCTCTGAGTGGTCGCCAAAAGTGTCCTTGTGTAGCGCTCTTAAGCGAGAAGGTATTTCTGAAATTTGGAATATGATTGAAGATTACACCAAAGTGACAACAGCAAATCACTATTTTGAAACCAATAGAAATAATCAAAATAAATTTTGGCTACTACAAACCATAGAAGATCGTTTAAAATCTAATTTCTACAATGCGCCTAAAATTAAATTAGAATTGCCAAAACAAATTCTATTAGTTGAAGCTGGAAAAACAACACCTTTTGCAGCTGCAGAATACTTACTTTCGCTGTAGCGATTAGACTAAACAACTAAAACATGAAACAAACGGAATTAATTATTGGCATCGGCATAGTACTTCTTATGGTGGTACGATTAAACGTTATGTATCCGTACGCATCTCTACTAATTACAATACTCACTCTAGTGTTGGCTATGTTATATTCAGTATTTAGTTTCGGGCTTTTAAATCAAATTCGATTTAGAAATCTATTAAAAAAGGAATCCTACAAAGGTATCAGTACCTTAAGACTCATCGGAACAATTGGTACTGGGTTTGTTTTATCTATAATAAGCATCAGTATTTTATTTAAGTTTCAAAGGTGGCCCTATAGTAGTATCAATTTGTTGATAGGGTTAGTGAGTATCGTACCAATTATTGGCGTTGTAATTATAAAATATAGTCAACATAAAAACAAGATGTATAGCGCGCTTCTCGTTCGACTTTCTATAATTTTTGCAATGGGTTTACTTTTGTATTTTACAAAATCTGAAACTATTTTAGAAATGACATATAGAGATTTTCCAGAATATATTGACGCTGTAAAAAATGAAATGAAAGATCCAGATAATTTAGAGTTGCGACAAATAACAAATGAAGTGCGGCTAAAAATGGATGCAGCAAGATAATACAGCTTGAAATACATTATAAGACCTTGCGAACGTATAAAAAAACTATACTTTTGTTCTGACTAAGCCATAAAGCAAATGACGTACCAATTCACTATCATAGTTCCTGTTTATAATGAAGAGGAAAATTTACAACGTGTAGAATCAGAGCTTTTAAAATACCTTAAGATTGCTACGGTTTCAACATCTGTTCTCTTTGTTAATGATGGATCTGTAGACAACAGTCAAGCCATAATTGAAACTATTTGTGAACGGAATGATGCTTTTGAATTCATCTTATTTAAACAAAACAGAGGCTTAAGTGCTGCTATAAAAGCAGGATTTGAACATGTAGATTCTGAATTGGTAGGCTACATAGATTCTGATTTACAAACTTCACCAGAAGATTTTAATAAGCTTTTAGAACACATTAATTCTTATGAGTTGGTTACAGGTGTGCGCTCTAACAGAAAAGATTCTTTTGTTAAAAATATGTCATCTAAAATTGCCAATGGCATACGACGTGCCTTTACACACGACGGCATGGATGATACAGGCTGCCCTCTTAAAATTATAAAAACTGATTATGCGAAACGCATTCCAATGTTTAGAGGCTTGCATCGTTTTTTACCTGCCATGATTATGCTGCAAAACGGACGTGTGACACAAATCCCTGTTCAGCATTTTCCTAGAATCGCTGGCACCGCAAAATTTGGATTATGGAATCGGCTACTGGGACCATTAATGGATTGTTTTGCCTATTTATGGATGAAGAAAAAATACATTAATTACGACATAGAAAAATCTAGTAAACAACATCTATAATTTGAAAGACTGGATTATTTACAGCATCGGATTTTTAGCTCAGATTTTATTTTCTTCTCGGCTTATCATTCAATGGATAACTTCAGAAAAGCAACGTAAAGTTATCACTCCAAAAACATTTTGGACACTTAGTTTAATGGCGTCTTTTCTATTATTTATATATGGATACTTACGATTAGACTTTGCTATTATGTTAGGTCAGAGTTTAACCTATTATATTTATATTAGAAACTTACAACTGCAAGGTCAGTGGCGAAAATTTCCAATAATCGTACAGTATTTACTTTTTATTGTTCCGATTATAATTGTAGTATTCTATTATAACAACAATAAAATAGATCTCGAATTATTATTTCAAAACGATAACATTCCATTTTGGTTGTTAGTTTTAGGAATTGTAGCACAAGTAGTTTTTACACTTCGATTTGTATACCAATGGATACATTCTGAGCGTCATAAAGAATCTACATTGCCTATGGGGTTTTGGGTATTGAGTTTAATAGGAGCTGGGCTAATATTAACCTATGCTATTATACGAGAAGACCCAGTACTGTTTGTAGGTCATTTATTCGGTTTAGTGATTTATGCTCGTAACGCTTATTTAATAAGACAAACTAATGATTAAACACATTGAAAAATATCCTATACTCAGCCTTTTACTTTTTGTAATTGTGATGTTAGGTTTTACTATAGATTCTATTCCTGTAACCATCATGGAGGCACGAAACTTTATTTCTGCACGAGAAATGCTCACTGATAATAACTGGATTTTAACCACAATGAATGGAGAGGCGCGATATGAAAAACCTCCATTACCAACATGGATTACAGCTGTTTTTGGATACCTATTTGGTATTAAATCTGTTTTAGCTTTACGTTGGCCTACACTGATTTTTGTAGCGAGTATTGGAATTGGCATCTACTTATTATCGAAAAAATTAGAGTTATCTAAATCCCATAGCGTCATTAATGGTTTTATTGCGTTATCCTCTTTTTATATCATCGGAATTACTATTGAAGCCCCTTGGGATATTTACACACATGGTTTTATGCTAATGGCATTGTATCAATTATTTCTAATGTTTCAAAATAAAGAAACAACACTTCTCAGAAGTTTGTTGTTTGTACTGTTTTTAGCTGGTTCAGTATTATCAAAAGGGCCTGTATCACTTTATGTACTTTTCTTACCTTTTGTATTGGCATACGGATTCGCTTTCAAATTTAAAGGCCGAACACTTCATTATTTAAAATTATTTAGTCTTTTGGTTTTTGGAATAGTTTTAGGAGGTTGGTGGTATTTTCATGTTCGCCTTGCAGATCCTGAAACTTTTATAGCCATTGCAGAACGCGAAACCTCTAATTGGCACAGTTACAATGTAAGACCATTTTACTATTACTGGAGTTTCTTTATTCAGAGTGGTTTATGGACAATTCCTGCGTTTATTAGTTTATTATATCCTTATTTAAAAACAAGAGTGACAGATCTAAAAGCCTATCGTTTTAGTTTCTTTTGGACCCTCTTTGCTGTGATTTTATTATCGTTAATTCCTGAAAAGAAATCGCGTTATTTAATGCCTGTTTTAATTCCGCTAGCCTTAAATATTGGATTTTATATCGATTACTTAATTCGTGAATTCAAGACCATAAACATTAAAAAAGAAACGATTCCTGTATATTTTCAATTTGGTTTAATAGGAACTATAGCCATACTATTTTGGATACTTGGTTTCTTTTTAGCACCTTCATTTACCGGAATGGTTTGGGTAAGATTTATACTTGCTAGTATTGTTTTAGCCATAATAGGCTTCTATATCTTGAAGCATTTAAAAGCTAAAAATATAAAAAACACATTCTATCTAACCATTGCCTTTATGCTTAGTATAGGTGTTTTGGTGTTGCCGTTGGCAAAGGTACAACCACAAGAAAATTACAAACCCCTTTCTGAGTTAGCATCAGACAAAATATCACTTTATACTTTAGATGGTGTAGCTCCTGAAGCCATTTATAATTATGGAGACAAGATTCCGCGTATTAAGTTAAGCGAAGGACTAATACTTCCTTCTGAAAAACAATTCAGACTGTTAACTACAACATCTAAACCTGAAGACATTGAAGAATTAGCACAACTTTATACTATTGAATTTATAGGCACTTATGATTTAAATTTTTCTGATAGAGACCACAAATCCAGATTAGTAAACCAACTTTATAAGCTTACTTTGAAATAAATTTATTTAAAAGAAATTGGTTCAACTTATAAAAGCCAAAACCAGCAATCGCACCAAAGGTGATTCCACAGATTACATCTAATGGATAATGTACTCCAACATAAATACGACTATAAGTAACAATTAAGCTCCAAATAATTAGCAGGTAGATAAGGTTTTTTAAATACGGCCTTAATAACAAGCCAGCAAAAATTGCAGTTGACATTGAGTTAGATGCATGGCCAGAGAAAAAACCATATTTACCGCAACGCGGAGCAATGTAACGCATTAAATCCATAACACCTTCTGCTCTACATGGTCTTGGGCGTTGAAACGTATCCTTAAAAAGATTGGTCATTTGATCTGTAAACGTAATCATACCTGCGATTACGACAACCATTAATAACAAAGCCTTCCACCCAAATTTCTTATAAATTAAAAACAATAATGCAGCATATAACGGAATTGAGGTGAACTTATTTGTAATTACCAACCATAGGTTATCCCAAGTTTCAGAGCCTAAATTATTGAGATATATAAAAAGTTCTTTATCGTACTCTATTAGTTGTTCTAGCATCAATCGTCGTATCTAGCAATTTCTCTATCGTAAAAGTCTGTAGCTTGCTGAATGTAATTTTCTGTTTCAGTTTCTAATTCCTTTTCGTCGTGCTGATCAAATTCTTCAAACCATTCTACTTCATCATCTTCAAGATTAATGATAAAACGCGGGAATTCAGTATGTATAATGAATATGGCATCAGGATAATCTGTATTGTCTCCTAATATAAATTTTGGTAGTTCCATTTCTGTTTGAATTTTATGTTTGAAAAATCCGAAGCTTTTCAACTTAAGTTACAAATATATAGATTTTGAATGAGCTACTCGATAAATATTACAATATCAAAACCTCCTAAAACTCTGTTCTTATTGTATTGATTTAGCTATTAATTTTTTAGTCAGTAAATTGAATCGTATAAATAAAAGAATGGCAGCTACAGTTAGTCCTGCAATAAGTCCAATCCAAATTCCTAAGCTACCATAAGCGTCTGCTTTTCCTAAATAATAACTGATAGGAAAACCGACAACCCAATACGAAATAAAGGTAATTAAAGTCGGCATTTTAACATCTTGAAGTCCACGTAAAGCCCCCAAAGCAATAACCTGCAGGCTATCTGAAATTTGAAAAACGGCTGCTGCTAAAAGTAAAGTTGCAGCAATACTTACCACTTCTGCTGTATCTAATGCATTTTCAGGATCGTCTAAATCCACATACAAATCTGGAAGGAACTGATGAAACGCTACAAAAAACAGTGCAAAAATCACAGCAAAAATAAAACCGACAAGAAATATGGATTCTGCAATACGTTTTAATGCCGTAAAGTCTTTTAAGCCTTTTTGGTTTCCTACTCTAATCATTGCCGCAACACTTAATCCTGTTGCTACCATAAAGGTCATGGAAGATAGATTTAATGCAATTTGATTTGCCGCTTGCGCATTAGCTCCTAATGTACCGCTTAACCAAATGGCAGCTGTAAAAATTCCAACTTCAAAAAACATTTGCATCGCACTTGGTAAGCCTAAATTGCTCAACTTTCTAATGGGTTGTTTACTTAGTTGAAAGAATTTAATATTAGTAACATAGGATTTCGATTTTTCGCGTTTTGCTAATAACCACCATAAATACGCCACCATTACAAAACGAGATACTAAGGTTCCGACTGCTGCTCCTACAATTCCCATTTGAGGAAAACCGAACTTTCCAAAAATTAAAACATAGTTAATGGCAACATTGAGAAGATTGGCAAGAATTGTCGCATACATAGGATATTTAGTTAATGACAAACCATCACTAAATTGCTTAAATGCCTGAAAAACAATTAATGGAACTAATGAAAACGCAACCAAATCTAAATAAGGTATTGCTAAATTCACCACCTCTTCTGGCTGATCCATTATATACATTAATGGCTTTGCGAATAATAAAATCCCAAATAGCACCAAGCCTAATACCGTACACAAAAACAGTCCATGCTTAAATACTGATTTTCCTTTTTCAAAATTTCCTTCAGAATCAGCCTCAGCTACTAAAGGTGTAATGGCTGTAGAAAACCCAATACCAATGGACATGGCAATAAAAATAAAACTGTTTCCTAGAGATACAGCTGCTAACTCTGCTGCACCTAATTGACCAACCATTATATTATCTATAAAACTCACAAAAGTATGACCAAGCATACCCAGCATCACAGGGGATGCGAGCTTCAGGTTGTATCTAAATTCCTTAGTGTAGTTGCTTAAAACCATGCAGCAAAAGTACTACTCCTTTTAGTTTTAAAAGTGAATTATTTGCTAAATAATTAAGAAGATGATAGGCCTTAAAATAACCTATAAACAATATGAATATTTACTTTATTCTTTTGGCCTGTGTTATAAATGATAGGCCTTGCTGACCAGAAGTGGAAGTCATAACACCTTCAAAAATAGGTTCAGGACAGTTTTCTGGTGTTTTCCAATCCAAAATAAAATTAGGTCCTGTGCCACCCGCAACTTCTACTTCATCAATGACGATATCAACAGTTTCCATAGGTCTTATAAAAATAGGGTTATCAATATAAGATTTAAACAAGGAGCCATCACTATCGAAATAGTCTATTTTAAAAAGGTAAATACTATCTTTTATACTCGTATTTCTAAGACTTACCATAGCTGTAAGATTATAAATCTTTTTATGCGAATAACTGTTAATTTGAGAATAAATAGATAAATACGACTGACCAGACGTTAACGTGTCTACATTTTTTATAGTCGCTTCACGATCATCCCATTTAACTTTTTCAAATTCAACCTTACCTAAAATTTCATTACAAGAATACAAACCAAAAACCACAACAAATAAAACTAAGACTCTTTTCATTCTGTGAAATTTTGATTTATGATTCATAGATAAACGACAGATATAATTTATTTAAGCACTTAATTATACAGATTAATTTTAAAACTGCAAATAAAAAACAAAGAATATTAAGCGCAATAAATAAGCTATTGGACTAGTAATTAACCATTAGTTACTTTTAATATGTCCTTCACTTCAGCTAAACTATCTTCATTATCCAAGAGTAAAACTAAGATGTCGTTAGCTTCAATAACTGTAGATCCACCTGGACGCACAAATTTATCATTCCGTTTAATCATTATAATAAATGCAGAATTTGGAAAATGTAAATCAATAATACGTTTGTCTACAGCGAAACTATTCTCTGTCACTAAAATTTCTTCCATTGCAGATTTCGGTAGATTAAGAATGTAGCGATCATTTTCTGCAATAGGCTTTATCTTTTCTGGTAGTGCAACATTTAACCATTTCGCAAAAAGAGATAAGGTTGTACCTTGAATTAGTACAGAAGTCACCGAGATAAAAAATACAATATTAAAAATCATAGGGGCTTTATCAATTCCCGCTAAAAGTGGATACGTTGCAAATACAATAGGAACAGCACCACGTAAACCAACCCACGAAATGTAGAACCTCCTTTTAAGTTTCATTTTAAAAAACATTAAACTTATAAATACACTTATTGGTCTTGCCACTAAAATTAGGAATACAGAAATGAGTAAGCCAATTCCCATATAAGGTATTATTTGTGAAGGAAAAACGAGTAAACCTAGGGTTAAGAATAAAACGATTTGCATTAACCATGCTATTCCATCAAACATTTTTAAAATGGTCGATTTATGTATTAAATCTTGATTTCCTAAGTAAACCGCACATATATAAATAGCGAGAAACCCATTTCCTCCCACAAAATCCGTTGCTGAAAATGTAATGAACATTAAAGCAATAACTAAAACTGGGTAAAGGCCTTCAAAACCCAATTTAATTCTATTAATAATCATCTCACTCAATTTCCCAAAAGCAAAACCTGCAATACCACCTAAGATCATTTGCTGGAAAAACATAAAAATCATATTGAGAAAAGACTGATCCTGATTAATAACCAAACTTAAACACGCCAATGTTAAAACATAAGCCATAGGATCATTACTTCCACTTTCTAACTCTAATGTTGGTCTTAAATTTGTTTTTAAAGCTAAATTCTTTGATCGTAAAATAGAAAATACAGCGGCAGCATCAGTAGAAGACACAATAGAACCCAATAACATACTTTCATAGATTGTAAAATCTGTGACATACCAGACAAATGTTCCCAATGTTGCTGCAGTAAGAAAAACACCAAGTGTTGATAAGATGAGTCCTTCTTTAAGTATGGGTTTTATAGCCTTAAAATTGGTATCTAAACCACCCGAAAACAATATAAAATTTAAAGAAATAATACCAATTAACTGGGCCAGTTTAGGATCATCAAAGCGAATACCTCCAATACCATCAGAGCCTGCAAGCATTCCAATAGCTAAGAAAAGTATTAATGTTGGTACACCAAATTTATATGATGTTTTACCTACAACAATACTTATAAAAAGTAATAGTGAGCCAATTAAAAGTATATTCTCGGTGGTTAAATTCATCCGTTAGTAGCTGAAATTTAGTAAGCGCAAAATTAACTTTTTTCTTACTAGTAGTTGGTGTAATAATCGTTAAAAAAAGGTAGAATATTGAATTATACAAAAAATAAAACCGCATTATTTATCATATTCATAGGCGTTTACGGTTATTTTAAAATAAACTCATGGTTTTCTTAGCGTCCTCAAACTCATTAACCATATCTTCCACAATCTCAGTAACTGGTTTTACATCATGAATCAAACCTGCAATTTGTCCAATCTCAAGCTCACCATCTTCTAAATCGCCTTCAAACATACCACGTTTGGCTCTGGCTCTTCCAAGTAATTCTTTCAGTTGGTCAGGTGTTGGACTAGTTTTATATAAGTCTTGGATGTCATTAAAAAATTTGTTTTTCACCAATCGTACTGGTGCTAATTCTTTTAAGGTTAATTGGGTATCCCCTTCTTTGGCATCGATAACCACTTGCTTAAATGCTTGGTGCGCAGAAGACTCTTCACTGGCTACAAAGCGGCTTCCAACCTGTACTCCATCCGCTCCTAAAATCATACAAGCTAGCATGGCTTTTCCGGTTGCGATGCCACCTGCTGCGATTAATGGAATTTGAAGTTGTTCCTTTACCATTGGAATCAACGTTAAGGTCGTGGTTTCATCGCGTCCGTTATGTCCTCCGGCTTCAAAACCTTCGGCTACAATAGCATCGACACCTGCAGCTTGTGCTTTTAAGGCGAACTTTACACTACTTACCACATGAACAACCGTTATGCCTTTATCTTGTAACCATTTGGTCCAGGTTTTTGGATTTCCGGCAGAAGTAAACACAATTTTCACATCTTCTTCTACAAGAATATTCATAATTTCTTCAATATTCGGATACAACATAGGTACATTAACACCAAAAGGTTGATCAGTCGCCGCTTTACATTTTTGAATATGCTCACGCAACACATCAGGATACATTGAACCTGCACCTATTAAACCTAATATACCTGAATTACTTGCTGCTGAGGCTAATCTCCAGCCAGAATTCCAAATCATTCCTGCTTGTATAATTGGATATTTTATATTGAAAAGTGATGTGATTCTATTTGCCATTTCTGAATTGGTTTTTTAGTCTTGAGTTTTATAATTAAGTTTTTATTGAAGCTTTATATTAATAATAGTCAAGATACATTTGTTTGTTTAAACTCCAGAGGAGTGACATGTTTAAATTAATATTTCGCCACGCTGTGGCTTAACTTCAAGTTTTTATAATTTTGAATGTTTTTGAATTGTTTTCAGTAGAAACTTTCATCATGTAAAATCCCGATGTATAATTTGAAACATCAATCGTTTTTGAATGTTTAGTCACTATTTGATTAAAAATTTCTTGACCTAATTGGTTATAAATTGAAACTTCCACTTGATTAAAGTTTGAAGGTATCTCGATATGTAAATAAGATTTTACAGGATTTGGAAACAACTGAATCCGTTCCAGCTCAGATTCATCAAGAGATAGAGCCATAGTTCTTGCGACATCTAAATCTGGAATACCATAGCCTAAAAAATCGTCTGGTGTTGTAAATTGTGAGGCGGATTGCCTTACTAAATTCATAACTTCAGTTGGTAATACATCAGGAATAGCTTGCCATAAACTCGCAATACCTCCACACATAATAGGGCCACTAAACGATGTACCATTATTCTGAACGATATTATCAAACTCGTCTATTACATAAGCAGCTCCACCTCTAGCCACCACATCTGGTTTTTGATAACCCACTTGCGCTGTACTACCTTGCGAGCTAAATGACACATAGTCTTCATTTGCATTAACCGCTCCAATACTCAACACGTTTGGCGAATCTGCAGGTGAACCAACCGTCTGCCATTCTGTTGCTCCTGAATTACCTGCACTCACGACGACCAAAATTCCTTTTTCAGCAGCAATGGAAGCACCTTTAGAAATATAGGTCGTTTGCCCATTCATATCATCTGGCGTGTAACTGTAATTAGAATTATCATAAACCGTATAACCTAATGAAGTGTTAATCATATCTACACCTAAACTATCTGCTCGTTCTGCAGCCTCAACCCAATAGCTTTCTTCAACCGGATTTTCACTTCCTGGGTCTTCGGTTCTAAACAAATAATAAGATGCATCAGGTGCAGTGCCAACATACTGATCTTGAATAAAGCCAGCCATTGTACTTAACACCTTTGTACCATGATTACTTCCTGCGAAAGCATAAATAGCTGAAGTCCTATCCACAAAATCATAACCATCTAGTAAATCATTATTATCTCGCAGTCTTTGAAATGCCGCCATAGTATTCACATTTGGAAATCCTGCATCCATTACGGCAATTGTCATACCTTCTCCTGTAAAACCTGACAGATGAAGTTGATCAACATTAATCATTTCCACCTGATTTTGGGTATCACCATACGTAAAAGCTATTGTTTCGTTTTCGATAGCTGTTTTGTCTAATCTTACTGTACCTCTAGAAGACGTATCCAAATTCTGATTTGCAAAATCAATGTTTTCAACAAACGACAAATTGCTAAGTGAATTAATATTGTCTTCTGTACCTCTAACATGAACAGCATTAAACCATTTAGATTTTGCCAAGACGGTGATGCCAGTTTGACTTTTTAAATTTGAAATATAAGTTTCATTTACAGGCACATCGCGCTCATCAATCGCTACACTGTGATTTTGTTTTCTATCGATAGCCTTTTGTGTGAGAATACTTATAGGATTTGCAATGGAGGCTGCAACGTTCGGCTTGTCTGTGAGGGAAATCCATGCGTCTTCTTGCGCAAAAACTAATGTAACTGCAAAAAATAGAAGTAGTGTAAACGTTCTTTTCATGGAATTAACTTTCAAAAATTAGTATATATATGCCTATAACGATGCTTCACACTTAACTTAGTGGTCGTTGAACGCCGTCGAAATCTTTTTAAGTCATCGAATAGAGTTCTACTGCCCTCGAACGGACATTGGGTTTTTACTGCTAAGACCTATTGCATTTATGAAACAACCGTGTTCGAAAGTAATAGCCTTCCAATTTATTGTTCTATACACCCCTAAAGTCCCCTCAAGGGGACAATTCTCAGCAAGAATCATTTAGGAAAAACCCTAAGTAACTCAATATTTAATAACTTATCTCTTAAAAGGCAAGTTAAGAAATTACACCCGAACCTAACAATTCGTCTTCTAAATACCAAGCCACAAACTGACCTTCGGTTATTGCTGATTGTGGGTTGTTAAACTCTACATACAAACCTGAAGCAACTTTATGTAATATTGCCGCTTCTAAAGCCTGTCTATAACGAATTCTTGCCATAACTGACATGGTTTCTCCTTCTGACAAAGCCAAATCTGCTCTGACCCAATGTAATTCCTCGTTGCTCACAAACAACACATTTCTATATAAGCCTGGATGGTTCTTTCCTTGTCCTGTGTAAATTACATTCGCATTAACGTCAGTGTCAATAACAAATAATGGTTCAACGGTTCCTCCTACTCCAAGACCTTTTCGCTGTCCTTTAGTAAAATAATGTGCACCTTGATGTTTCCCAACTACTTTTCCATCGTTAGGATTATAAACTGGTTTTTTGGATAAAAATTCGAGCTCCTCTTCTTTAGAATCGAACTTTGGCAGCGTTTGATTATAAGCTTCAAAAGCATCATCAACCTCAACGATAGCTCCTTCTTTTGGTTTTAATTGTTGCTGTAAAAATTCTGGTAATCTTACTTTACCAATAAAACACAAGCCTTGAGAATCTTTCTTTTCTGCGGTAATTAAATCTTGTGCTTTAGCGATATCTCTAACTTCTGGTTTCAATAATTCGCCTACAGGGAAAAGCGCTTTTGCCAATTGTGATTGCGATAATTGACACAAAAAATACGATTGATCTTTATTTGGGTCTGCACCAGCTAATAGCTGATGAATTTCCTTTCCATCTTTTTCAATAGTAGCTTTTCTACAATAATGACCTGTAGCAACGTAATCTGCACCTAATTCTAAAGCGATATCCATAAAGACATCAAATTTAATTTCGCGATTACAAAGTACATCAGGGTTAGGTGTGCGTCCTTTTTCGTATTCGTTAAACATATAATCTACAATACGCTCTTTGTACTGCACACTTAAATCTACGGTTTGAAATGGGATCCCTAATTTATCTGCCACTAGCATGGCATCATTACTATCTTCTAACCAAGGACATTCATCTGAAATAGTCACAGAATCATCGTGCCAATTTTTCATAAATAACCCAATAACCTCGTAGCCTTGCTCTTTTAAAAGATAAGCTGCAACGCTAGAATCTACTCCTCCTGACAGTCCTACAATGACTCTTTTCATAACATTTCCTGCCACAGCAGAAATCTTTTAGTTAATAATTTAGATGTTACTAAAAACACCCCTAAAGTCCCCTCAAGAGGACAATTTAAGTATTCAACATTTGAATACGTTATGGTCTTTGTTCGAAAAAACCGCAGCAAAATTACAAAATAAAAAAGGCAATCCTATTACGATTGCCATTCTGAAATTCTATAATATTAATAGTCTAAAACTATTCCTTTTTTGAAATAACTTCTTGTGTCGTATGGTTTATTTCTTTTGTTAGTACACCATCCTTGTAATAATTCCAAACACCTGTTTTCTGACTATTACTATAGTTTCCTTCTGACGTAATGTTTCCAAGTGCATCGTAATTAATGGTTTTACCATCGAGTTCACCTTCTTTATAATGTGTGTGTCTTAACAAAACACCTTTCTCAGAAAACCATTTAGATTCACCATCTAAGGCTCCATTTTTATAATGGGCACTTTCTGCAATCGTTCCATTTTTGAAATATACAAAGCGTTCGCCTTCAAGCAAACCTTCGTTATTATAGTTTTCTTCAATCATTTTGATATCAGAATTCTTATGATAAAACGTCCATTTACCAATAAAGCGTTTGCCATTCATTTTACCTTCACTAATCACTTTCTTTGTTGAAGCCAAAAATGTCACATCTGCAATACTGTCCTTCTCATTAAACACTTTTATAGCACTTAAAACACTTTTTCCGCCAGACAAGGTGTAAAATTTAAAGGAGTCGATTTCTTTACCATGATTAAACACCCCTTCGTAACGTATCTCATTGGTTTTGTGATAGTTCTTAGTCCAAAAACCATGTCGTAGTCCATCTTTATCGAACTGATTTACTGGATTTTGCGCATAGGTAGATGTTAAAAATAGTGTTAAAGTAAAAATTATACAAATATTTTGTTTAATCATTTTGTAATTTTGTTAAACAAACCAGTCGAGGTTTGAATGTTGAACAATATAAAAACTCAAAACAATGAAAATTATTTTAAAAACCTTCAAATTACTTTCAGTATTTCTATTAGTGATAGGAACTACTGCTTGTAGTGATGATGACGACACAATTACTCCAACACGGACAACCGTTGTGGATGTAGCTCTAGCTAACAATTTAACATCTTTAGCAGCTGCTTTAGAGGCCACTGATTTAACATCTACTTTACAAGGTGATGGACCATTTACCGTTTTTGCACCTTCAAACGATGCATTCACACAACTATTAACTGACACTGGTTTAGATTTAGAAAATTTATCTACAGCTGAAGAAGCCTTAGTAAAGAATATTCTTTTGAACCATGTCATTATTGGTTCGGTTACAAGCTCTACAGATTTGGTTAATGCTGGTTCTGGTTATACCAATACAGCAGCAACAGGTCCAAACCAAGCGAATTTAAGTTTATACTTTACAACGTCTACTGGAGTTATGTTAAACGGGTCTTCAACTGTTACAAATGCAGATAACGTTGCTAGCAACGGTGTTGTGCATATTGTTGACGAAGTGATTGGACTACCAACTATCGCCACTTTTGCGACAACAAATCCGGCTTTATCTAATTTAGTAGCTGCATTACAATTAGCTGATTCTGGTACACCAACAGTGCCATATATTTCTACAGTATCTGACGCTTCAGCTGGACCGTTTACAGTATTTGCACCATCTAACGATGCGTTTGCAGATTTACTAATAGAATTAGACCCTTCTGGAAACACATCGCTTGGTGATTTAGATCCAGCAACTGTTGATGCTGTTTTAACCTATCATATTGTAAGTGGAAATGTTCAGTCTAGTAGTTTGCCAAACGGAACTGTAGCAACTTTAGGTGGAGATATTACTGCTGATAATTCAGCATTTACGTTAACAGATCCAAACGCACGTGTTAGTAATATTGTTACAAGTTTAGTAGATATACAGTCTATTAACGGTGTAGTTCATGTTATTGATAAAGTACTTTTACCAATGCAATAAAAACAAACAGAGGGATACCACCTCATTAATATTAGGTTGATTGATTAGTTAGGTAAAGGCTCAAACAGTAAAACGTTTGGGCTTTTATTCTCCTAACAGTATTCCTAAACATAGCCATTAGTCGTCGTTTTAAAAATGTAAGCTTCGTTAATAGCTTCAAGAGTAATTAAATATCATTATATAAAAATAGCCTCAACAAAAATGTTGAGGCTATAATTTCTTTATCAATTAATTAAGTGAAGATCATTTATTTCTTCTTGCCTTTTTGCTGCGCTTGTTTTTGTGCTTCAGCTTGCTCCATCATTTCAGCCATTTTCTTCTGAAATTTGTTTTGCTTCTTAGGCTTCTTTTTATTGACCTCAATTTTAGCCAATACTTTATCTTCATCGATAATGTAGTTTTTAATCACTAACATAATACCAATACTAATTAAGTTAGATATAAAGTAATACAAACTTAATCCTGACGCATAGTTGTTGAAGAATACCAACATTAAAATTGGTGAGAAGTAAATCATGTACTTCATCATTTTTGCCATATCTGGCATTCCTTCTTGCGTTGGCTGTGTTGCCATTTGCTGACCAGTTGTCATTTTCATATAAAAGAAAATTGCTATTGCCGCTAAAATCGGGAATAATGCAACGTGATCACCGTACAATGGAATATGGAAAGGTATGTCGTAAATAGAATCATAAGAACTTAAATCGTCTGCCCAAAGGAATCCTTTTTGTCTTAGCTCAAAAGCTGTTGGGAAAAACATAAATAAGGCATAAAACACAGGGATTTGCATTAAACCTGGTAAACAACCACTTAATGGACTTGCTCCTGCTCGGCTTTGAATAGCCATTGTTTCTTGCTGCGCTTTTAACTTATTGTCTTTATACTTTTCTCTTACAGCGTCTAATTCTGGCTTTAAAATTTTCATCTTTGCCTGAGACAAGAACTGCTTATACTGTACAAAAGACAATACAATTTTCACCAAAATAGTCATTACAATAATAGCAAATCCGTAAGGTAAGAAACCACTTAAGAACCCAAACAATGGAATAAATAACACTTTATTTATCCATCCAAAAATTCCCCAACCAAAAGGAATACTTTCCTCTAGTCCTTTATCGTAATCTTTTAATGTGGCGTTATCTGTTGGTCCATAATACAGCCCTAAGTTTTCGCTTATTTCGCCACCATTAAACGCTAAAGGCATTTTTGATGTGTATAATTTAGTATATAGCGTATCTATTTCTTCATCTTCTACTAAATCTAATGATGTTAATTCTACTTTTTTAAACGGACTATTATTAGCCACTAAAATAGAACTAAAAAAGTGTTGTCTGTAAGATAACCATTCTACGTCTTCAGCAATTTCGTCGTCATCACTTGCTTGCGATAACTTATCAACCTTGCCATCATCATACATATACGTTAACCTTGTATAGCGGTTTTCGTAACTGATACTTTTAGAATGTCGAATACTTTTTTGTTTCCAATCTAACTCAATTGGTTGCGATGTATTAAAAACTCCACTTAAACCTTGAGATTTAATTGAAAAATCAATCATATAATCGTCAGGTTTTAACTCGTAACGGTATTCTAAAAACGCTGTTTCAGAAACTTTAAGTTTCATGGACACAACTGTATTCTCACCACTTTGAGAAACAGAAGGTTCAAACGGAAAATCTTGTGTATTTAAAGTTCTATTATCAGACGTTCCAAATTTGATATTAAACGCACTATTATCATCCTTTACCATATAAATTGGTACAGAATCATAATCGACAAAGTTTCTTAATTTCACTTCGGCTAAGTGACCACCTTTATTGTTAAACTTAAGTTCAAAAACATCAGTTTCAACTGTAGTTTGATCGTTTGTAGCAGATGGCAAGGTTAATGCATAAGCAAAAGAACCTACTTTATTTTGAAGAGCAACTTTTTGTGTAGAATCTAAAACTTGAGTATTAGTTGTATAGTCTGACGATGTTGTAACTAAACTCTCATTTTGTTTACTGTCTGCTTTCTCAGCTTCAACCTGCTCTTGTTCTGCTAGTTTTTGTGCTTCAAGCTCTTCTGGGCTTGGTTGATTTTGATACATTATGTATAACAAAATACCAAAAATGAGGACAAAGCCTATAATAGATTTAACGTCGAATTTCTTTTCTTCCATGGTTAATTTTCAGTTTTAGACCTGTCATGTATATTCATCTTGACAGGTCTTATATGGTAACGATTGAACAATCCAAAAAACTGTCCAAAGTTTTATTTTCGCCAAAGTGGCATAGTTATTTTTTCTTTCTTTTGTTTTTATATTTTAAGGCAGCAGCTACAAACGCAACAAATAAAGGATGCGGATTTTTCACTGTGCTCTTATATTCCGGATGGTATTGTACACCAACAAACCAATCGTTCTTAGGTATTTCTACAATTTCTACTAAACCTGTTTCAGGGTTATGACCTGTAGCTTTCATACCGGCATCTTCAAATTGAGCCTTATAATCGTTATTAAACTCAAAACGGTGTCTATGTCTTTCAGTAATCGTTTCTGAATTATAAACTTTATAGGCAATGCTATCTTTTTCAAGATTACAATCCCAAGTTCCTAATCGCATTGTTCCTCCTTTGTTTACGACCCCTTTTTGCGATTCCATTAAATTAATAACAGGATTTGGAGTGCGCTCATCCATTTCTACAGAATTCGCATCTTTAAGATTAAGTACATTTCTGGCATATTCTATAACTGCCATTTGCATTCCTAAGCAAATTCCTAAAAACGGAATATTATTTTCTCTGACAAAACGAACGGCATCAATTTTACCTTCAATACCACGTTCACCAAAACCTGGAGCTACTAAAACGCCATCTAAATGACCGAACTTAAATTCGATATTATTTTCTGATAAATATTCAGAATGAATTGGTTCTACATTTACTTTTACTTCATTCTCTGCACCAGCATGTATAAAGGATTCTAGAATCGATTTATAAGAATCTTGAAGCTCTACGTATTTACCAATTAAACCTATAGTAACTTCACTTTTAGGATGATTTAAGCGGTCTAAAAATTCATTCCATCGTTTTAAATCTGGCACAACATTTTTTAGTTGCAACTGATTTAAAACCACTTTATCTAAACCTTCTTCAAGCATTAAATTTGGTACATCGTATATAGTAGAAGCATCAATAGATTCAATTACCGCTTCCTTTTTCACATTACAAAAACGCGCTAATTTTGTTTTTATACTATCGTTAAGTTTATGCTCTGTTCTACACACCAAAATGTCTGCTTGCACTCCACTTTCCATCAAGGTTTTTACACTGTGTTGCGTTGGCTTTGTTTTTAATTCTCCAGCAGCAGATAAAAATGGCACTAATGTTAGATGGATTACACAGGTATTATGCTCACCTAGATCCCACTCCAACTGTCTTACAGCTTCAATGTATGGTAAAGATTCAATATCTCCTACAGTTCCTCCGATCTCAGTAATAACAATATCATACTCACCAGAGTTACCTAAAATTTGGATTCTTCGTTTGATTTCGTCAGTAATGTGAGGGATAACTTGAACTGTTTTCCCTAAAAACTCACCACGTCTTTCTTTATTAATAACACTTTGGTATATTCTACCTGTTGTAACGTTATTAGCTTGTGATGTTGGAACGTTTAAAAAACGCTCGTAATGTCCTAAGTCTAAATCGGTTTCTGCACCATCGTCCGTAACATAGCATTCTCCATGCTCGTAAGGATTTAAAGTACCTGGATCGATATTAATATATGGATCTAATTTTTGAATGGTTGCTCTGTAACCTTGTGCTTGTAGGAGTTTTGCTAAAGATGCAGCTATAATGCCTTTCCCGAGAGAAGAAGACACGCCTCCAGTTACAAAAATATATTTAGGGTTTGTAGTCATGATACGCTTTTAAACGCAGGCAAAATTACAAAATTTAATGGGTTATTTTGTATTTGTTTATGGTTTGTTAATATGTTATTATTTCTATGGATGAAAATTTAAAAAAGACAGTCTTACCTACTGATATACATATCATTACAAACAAACACCTTTAGCTCTTCAAAAAATGATGACGTCGTTTTTAAATTTATAGTATAGATTTTATATCTGAAGCGTATACCTCG
This sequence comes from Winogradskyella marina, assembly GCF_015645385.1. Taxonomy (GTDB): domain Bacteria; phylum Bacteroidota; class Bacteroidia; order Flavobacteriales; family Flavobacteriaceae; genus Winogradskyella; species Winogradskyella marina. The sequence continues at coordinate 5,159 of NZ_JADOET010000013.1, read as the reverse complement.
TTTGCCTGGTAGCGTTAGTAACTCATATTATTTAACCAAAGATATAAAGCACTTATACTCCGAGAGACATTGTTTAAACTATTAAACCTACTTTCTAAAATCCCTTCGGATCGTATAAATTAACTCTTCTAATCCATTAATTTTTATTTCGCACATCTGAGCCATCATACGTCCAAGTTTTCCATCAGGAAATCCTTTTTGCTGATACCAGATATAGTAATATTCTGGAATATCGATTAGGTATTGGTTTTTGTATTTGCCAAATGGCATTTTGTAATGGGCTAACTCAATTAAAACTGTGCCGTCTAATTCCATTTTAAGTGAATTTTAGTATCAATAAAAAGATGATTGTGGATCGGAAAAGACATCATTAAGTTGAGAAACATAGTTAAACTACAATGACTTGAAATCTTCATATTTACTAAGTTCATTCTGAATTGTTACTTCCCATTGTTTTTGCATTTCTCTATTCATAGAATGCTTGGTTTGCTCATCGTAGCGTTTTTGAGTTTCATTTACGGCTTCATTAATTGTAGCGTGCAACCTCTTCATCTGTTCTTTTACATTCTGGTTAACAGTTAATTTGGTTATTTGCGCTCTAAACTTACGTGCGTATAGTTCTGTAATGTCAAAATGCAACTGCTCGTGCGCTAAAATGTATGCATTTCCTTTTTCTTTTACATACCAAGATTTGTTAGGGTAAAAATGGGCTTGAACAGTTGTAGAAAAGTCAACAATTCTTTCATCAGACGTTTTTACAGAATATCCAAAAGTAATCCCTGAAGCCGTAACTGCAACAGCACCTGACTTTAAATCAGGAGATGCTTTAAAATCGGACCATGTAAGCTTGGTGGTTTCATTCCAAGTCACGGAGGCTTCTTCATTGGAAGGTACTCCAAGAAAAAGTAGGGTTATAATTATAAGTAAATTTTTCAAGCGTTATTATTTCGAATTAAAAATAATATCTTTTTCAATATTAGGATACTAAATGCGATATAAGGCTAGGAAATAACTATTAATGGTCGATTAAAAGATATTAATCTGCCTTCACAATTTTAAGGTCATCGTATTTTACAATATAAACAGCTTCATTAATATAGCCACCAAATGGAATTTTATTATATCTAAATTTATTTTCTATGTATTCCGTTTGTATAGTGTTTATTGAAGCGTCATATAAATTATCAGCAGTAGCCAAACGCATTAAAAGATCTAAAGTAATATCAAAGCCGCGTGCTACATATTTACTTGGTGCTATTCCATATTCTTTTCTGTAGGTCTCAACAAAACCATTAGATGTTGTTCCATCAAAGTCTTTATGTACTGAAGGGTAATGAAATTTGAGGTTTGATAAATTATTGTTATCTACATCCTTATCAAACGCCTTTCCTTTGTTTAATGTTGCTAAAATAATTTCAGTTTTATTTACCGCTAAAGCATTTAACATACTAACTACACTCGACGCTAAAGACGAATTATCTGTTTCTAGAAACACAAATGTTCTACCTTCAGAAAATACATTCTTTAAATTAGCATGGTAAATAAAGTACCCATCTTTTGATTTATCTTTTTTATCTTTTTGCGTTAAAATCAATTTAGAGTTAGGAAATACCTTTTGCAAAGCTTCACTACTTGTTTTATGTGCATGATCTGAAATGATAACCACTTTAGTTTTTAAACTATCTGCTTTCACAAAATCTGTCATCACTTTACTTAACAACTTTTCGTCTGGTAAGGTCTGAAACACATTAGTGTAAACTTGTTTTGGTTTACTCATTGCTGCAATTACGGGCACATTATCTGCTTTTAATGTCATTGCAACACGATTAAAACTATTTTCTTCCATGGGTCCAATCACTGCATCATAATCAGAGAAATCATTCTCTGCTAATATTTCTGCTGTTTTCGAAATATGATAGCGTGTATCAAAAACCTTTAAATCTGTAGAAATCCCTAATTGCTTTGCAGAATCTAAGGCCATCTTAACTCCGACATGAAAGTCTAATACTGTAGATAATAATCGATTATCTTTTATCATCTCTTTTGTTTCGTCTACAGCATCGACATCAATTCTGTCGAGACGATACGGCATCATTAAGGCTATTTTTTTAGTCTTAAAATTAGTTAAGTTACTTTTTAAATTAGTGCTCTCAACAGTTTCTAATTCTTCTGTAGGTGCAACTCCTGCTGGCACTTTTAAAATCATTCCAGCTTTTAAACCTGTTTCCTTCAACTCAGGATTTAGTGCTTCTAATTCCGCTTTGGTTAAATTCAACTTTACCTTTAATCTAAAAAAACCTTCTTTTGGCAAAACTTCATAATAACCAGAAGTTGCTTCTACTTGTTTTTCTTCTTTATCGTTAATATTAGGTACGTTTAGCTCATCTCCTGGTTGAATTGTTTCATTCATAAATGGATTTAATGCTTCTAAATCTGCAACAGTAATTCCGAATTTATAGGCAATTCTCCACTTTCCTTCTTTAGGTTGAACCGTATATTTTTTAACTGTATTTGTTAAAGTTTGTTGCGAAACAATTGTTCTAAAACGAGGAATTCTAATTCTATCCCCTTTTTTAAGATTTTCAGAGTACAACGAGCGATTTGCTTTTTTAATCTCCTCTTCAGAAACACCGTATTCTTGAGACAATCCGTATAAGGTTTCTTTTCGTTTTACCCTATGGTTTTTATAGCCAACTAATTCTCTACTATCTTCTACAATAGCGTCGTTTTTAACTTTAGAGTTTGGAATGATTAAGACTGTATTAGGTTGAAACTTACGTTTGGCATCAGGGTTTAACGCAAAAATATCATCTACGGTTACTAAATAGCCTTTAGCTATACTTTCAATTGTTTCACCTGGTTTAACAGTATGTTCAATATAACCTTGGGCACTAAGCCCTATTGTAAAAGCAATTAAAATTATGGTTAAGATATTTTTCATGTATTCTATTTTACTTCAAACTACGCTTCAAATTCAACTTGCACTTAGTCCTTTATTTATTCCCACTCAATAGTAGCAGGTGGTTTTGAGCTAATATCATAGACAACTCTATTTACACCTTTTACTTTATTTATAATTTCGTTTGACGTTTTTTGCAGAAACTCATAGGGTAAATTTACCCAATCTGCCGTCATTCCATCTGTACTTTCTACAGCTCTTAAAGCTACACATTTTTCATAAGTACGTTCATCTCCCATGACTCCAACACTATTTACTGGTAGCAACATAGCTCCTGCTTGCCATACTTTATCGTACAAATTCCAAGACCGTAGGTTATTAATAAAAATAGCATCTACCTCTTGTAATATACGCACTTTTTCTGCGGTTAGATCTCCAAGAATCCGAATTGCCAATCCTGGACCAGGAAATGGATGACGCCCTAATAGTTGTTTATCCATATTCATAGACGCACCAACTCGTCTAACTTCATCTTTAAATAAAGCTTTAAGCGGCTCTACCACTTTAAGCTTCATGAAATCTGGTAATCCACCAACATTATGATGACTTTTTATCGTTGCACTTGGACCACCTGTCGCAGAAACACTTTCTATCACATCTGGATAAATAGTGCCTTGAGCTAACCATTTTACGTCCTGTATTAAATGTGCTTCATCATCAAAAACTTCAATAAACACACGGCCTATTGCTTTTCTTTTAAGCTCTGGATCACTCAGTCCTGCTAAAGCATCCAAAAAGCGTGCCGAAGCATCAACTCCTTTAACATTTAGTCCCATACCTTCGTATTGGTGCAGAACATCTTCAAATTCATTTTTACGTAATAAACCGTTATTTACAAAAATACAATAGAGGTTTTTTCCAATTGCTTTATGCAATAACATGGCTGCTACCGAAGAATCTACTCCTCCTGATAACCCTAAAACAACCTTATCGTTTCCTAACTGTTCCTTAAGACTATCAACGGTTTCTTGAACAAAAGATTGTGGTGTCCAATCTTGTTCAACCTTAGCAATTTTAATTAAAAAGTTATTTAAAAGCTGATGTCCATCTGTACTGTGGTAAACTTCAGGATGAAATTGAATGGCGTATGTTTGTTCTCCCTCAATTTTATAGGCGGCATTTTCAACATCATTGGTACTTGCTAAAAGTACACCTCCTGTTGGTAATTGTTTGATGGTATCACTATGGCTCATCCAAACTTGGCTGCCTGCGTGTATATTTTCTAAGAATTCTTCGTCAGATTTTACAAAGCTTAAATTCGCTCTACCGTATTCTCTTGTATTGGATTCCGCAACTTCACCTCCTGAAAAATGCGCTAAATATTGAGCTCCGTAACAAACGGCTAGCATTGGTTTTTTTCCTCTAATGCTATCTAAGTCAGGATGAAGCACTGCCTCTCCTCTTACCGAGTTTGGACTACCAGATAAAATAACAGCTTTAAAGCTATCTGAGTCTGAAGGAATTTTGTTGTAAGGATGTATTTCGCAATAGATGTTTAACTCTCTAACTCTGCGCGCAATAAGCTGTGTGTATTGCGATCCGAAATCTAATATTAGGACTTTGTTGTGTTGCATGCGCAAAAATAGTAAGGATTTACGAATTACGATTTATGATTTCCGATTTTTTAGATTAATTTTCTTTTGAAGCTGTTGAGATGTATTAAACGGTGTTTGTACACTAGATGTAAATTCAGCCTAGCGTTGTCGTCTCACTTTAATTAACCCTCACAAATAAAAAAAGCTGCCCTTTTTAAAAAGACAGCTTTTCGATAGTATGATACAGCTATTATAGCTTACCTAATGATAAGTTTTTGCGTTTTCATTTGATGATCATTCAATACCTTTACAAAATATACTCCTGTTCCAACTCTTGAAACATCAATAGTGTTTGTGTCATTGAGGTGATTTATGGATTGATTTAACACTAATCGACCATGAATATCATATAAATTAATAGTTGTAGCAGTATTAAGCACTCCTTTAATCACTATTGATTTTGGATTGGTTGTGCTAAAAATCTGTAAACTATTTAGTTCATTATCTATTATGGATAACACCGAATTTGAAAAACGAAGATAGAAGCGACCTGTTCCATTTAAATCCATGTTTGGCGTTAACGTGTAATCACCAGAATTTAATAAAGTAACCGTATGAGCTACATTGTCTTCTAAATATACGTTAACATCATTAGGCAAAGTACT
>NZ_JADOET010000012.1 GCF_015645385.1 Winogradskyella marina | reverse complement strand
TAAACCATACTAAATTACTATTGTTTTCTGTTTTTTGCATTTGTCGCTACAATATTTTACGTCTTCCCAATCGCGTTCCCATTTTTTGCGCCATGCAAAAGGACGTTGACACACAGGACATAGTTTTGAAGGAAGATTTTCCTTTTTTACACCTTTCATTTTTTTACCAAAGCGTTAATCATGCCATTAAAAACAAACGCATGAAAGGGTAAAACGGCATACCAATACAAGCGTCCCCAAATGCCTTTAGGTCTAAAAACAGCACATTGGTGTAATTGGTCGTCCACAATTTTAAACTCTAACCACGCTTCGCCAGGTAAACGCATTTCTGCGAAAAGTAACAATCGTTTTTCTTCTTTGTTAGCATATAACACACGCCAAAAATCTAATGCGTCGCCTGCTTCTAAATTCGTATCGCTTGTTCTGCCGCGTCGTAAACCAACACCACCAAAAAGCTTGTCCATATAACCTCTAATTTTCCACAACCCATTGAAGCTGTACCAACCGTTTCGGCCACCAATAGCCCATATTTTATTTAAAGTAAATTCTTCGTCTGTCACTTTTCGTTGCTTTACATCTTTAAAACAGCCAAATTTTGGTAACTCAATATGTTTAGATAATTGGTCTTTAAACCGTCCGCTGCTCACGGCATCTTTCCAACTTGATATCACAGCATTTTGTTCAATTTTCTGAAAGGCTAAATCCACAGCCGTTTTGTAATCCATGGGTTCGATACCAATAATGGTGTTGATGTCACTTGGTTTTCCAATGACTTCAACTTTCATACTATCGACTAATGCCGCTGCTAACTTAAAAGACGTAGAGGTTACAAAATACAACCAATACGATGATAGTTTTGGTGTTAATACAGGTAACGTAACGATGTAGCGTTTTAAATCTCTAACTTCAGCAAATTGAAGTAGCATTTGCTTATATGTCAGGACTTCTGGTCCAAAAATATCATAAGCATTATTATAGAGTTCGGTTTTTCCTAATCCACCTGCTAAAAAGTTAAGTACATCACGTACGGCTAAGGGTTGCGTTTTAGTATTTAGCCATTTTGGTGTAATCATAAAAGGTAATTTCTCTACGATATCTCTTATAATTTCAAATGACGCACTTCCGCTACCAACTATGATGCCAGCTCTGAATGTAGTTAAGGCGTAACGTTCAGATTTTAGAGTGTTTTCAACTTGTAATCTCGATTTTAAATGCTTCGATAAAGAAGCATCATTAACAATGCCGCTTAAAAAAAGCACTTGTTTACAGTTTGTAGGTTTAACAAGGTCTTTAAAATTTTGGGCACATTGCTGTTCTAGGTCTTCAAAATCATCTGAACTAGTCGACATCGAATGAATTAAGTAATACGCAGCATCAATGTCTTTTGGAATTTCAGCATCTTCAGGTTTTAAGAAATCTACCTTTATAAATGAACATAGCGGATGGTCTTCAATTTCATCTGGAATTCTGTTTAAATCACGGACGCAACATACAAGTTCATGCTTATCTTCAAGTAATTGAAGTGCTAGTCTTTTGGCAATATAGCCTGTTGTACCTGTGATGAGTATACGCATTAAAAATGGGTTTAGATAGATGGATTTATTTACAGGTTCTTGAAATTGTTGATTTTAATATCCTGAGCTTTAAGGTCGAACATTAAATTGTATAATCCAAAGAAAGTTCTGTTGATATATATAAAATGTGTTGATCCTCTATTGCCATTCATGTTTCTGAGTTCTGTACTTTTTGAATACCGTTGTCCCATTTCTGTAATTTGATTAAAAAATGCAGGATCTGAAAAATCAAAAGTTTCAGCGTGAAATGGTTGTGTAAATAAACTTAATAACTCATGAAACATGGCACTAAAGAAGGTTATCTCTTCTTCTGAATCATCTTGCCTTAAAATTTCGAGTTCATAAAGTTTTTCAGTAAAACGTTTAGGGTCGTTAATACATTCAGGATTTGCTAATTCAAAATAAGGGCTATAAAAATCTTCAGGAATAATTTTCATGCACCCAAAATCTAATGCAATTAAGTTAGCTTCTTCAGAAATTAAAAAATTTCCAGGATGTGGATCGGCATGTACTTTTCTTAATTGATGAATTTGGTACATGTAAAAATCCCATAAGGCTTGACCCAATTTATTAGATTTGTCTTGGTCTGTATTATGAACTACAAATTCTGAAAGGTGTTCACCTGCCATATAGTCCATTGTTATAATACGTTCGGAAGAAAATTCCTCGTAATACTTGGGGAATTTTAAATTTGGAATATGCTGACACGCCTCAGCTATTTCTTTGCTTTGTGCAATCTCTAATATGTAGTTTGTTTCTTCTGTAAGTTTATTTTCAACCTCTTTAAAATATTTATCAGAGTCTTTTCCTTTAATGTTAAACATCTTTATAGCAATGGGTTTAACCAAAGCTAAATCTGAAGCGATACTTTCTGCAACTCCTGGATATTGGATTTTCACAGCAAGTTTTTTCCCATTCTTTTCCGCTATATGAACTTGGCCTATGCTAGCAGCGTTTACAGAAGTTGCATTAAAAGTATCGAATAAATCTTCGGGATGTTTTCCGAAATATTTTTTAAATGTTTTTATAACCAAAGGTGGTGATAATGGCGGTACCGAAAATTGTGATAAGGAGAATTTTTCAACGTAAGCTTGTGGCAATATGCTTTTTTCCATGCTTAACATTTGCGCTACTTTTAACGCACTACCTTTTAAGGTTTTTAAACTATCGTATATGTCTTCGGCATTATTTTGGTTGAGGCGTTCTTTGGCATCGGTTTTAGAATTAACCATTTTGTCGCCGTAATATTTTAAATAATTAACACCAACTTTTGCGCCGGTTGACACTAACTTAGACGCTCTAGATATTTTAGTAATGGGAATACTATCTATTGTTTTCATATCTGCTGAATTTATTTCAATATCTAATTAGTTCATGTTAATTTTCTCTTTGTATAAAAATTTACCAAAGTCGATGATGCTTTTTAAGGGAGTCGTATCGATGATGTCAAAACTAGCTTGTACGGATTTTTCAATAAATACATCCGTTTTTTCAAATGAGGTAGACGTATCATCTAACCAGAATTTCATTGTGACTAACAATTGTATCCAAGCAGATTCTTTGAGGGCTTTATTTTTTAGATTTTCAAGCTTTTCTTGTTTTAGATCTATGGTTTGAATATTTAAATTCTCAATGTAGTGACTAAAACGTTGCTTTAAATGCGAAAGTGTTTTGAGGGATTTGAGTTTGTTTTTATCCCTACTTAATGCCTGAACCACATAACTTCTATTGGCTGTAAGTATTTCAAAAAATGTGAAATAAAAACTTAGAAGTTTATGGCGCGCATCAAATGAATGATAGTCTTCGCTTTTCTCTAAAATAGCGAAAGTGTTATCAAAAAATATTTTAAATATAGATTGTTCTAAAGTCTCAAAAGAACTGAAGAACTCATAGAATTTTTGTTCCTCAAAATTATTGTCTTTAGCAAAAGCGTATATCGTTTTTGGTTTGTGGTTATGTGTAAGCACATAATCCATATAAAAAGATATAAGGTCTGATTCTTTTATGTTTTTCTTTTTTGCCATTGTAATTGTTTTACAATACAAAAATACATTATGTTTAACGATTTATTTATAAAGTTAAACAAAATTTAACATGAATTATGGAAAAACGGTTTTAGACCTAAGCGTTTTTAGGTAAATAATATTTTTTACGTAGCCAAAATGCAACCCGAACCAAAAGTATTAAAGCGGGTACTTCAACTAAAGGACCAACGACTCCAGCAAAGGCTTGACCAGAATTTAATCCGAAAACAGCAATAGCGACAGCAATGGCCAATTCAAAGTTATTACCAGCAGCTGTGAATGCGATTGCTGCGTTTTTATCATATGTGGCTCCCATAGCTTTACTGACAAAAAATCCAATAATAAACATTAAGGCAAAGTATATTAATAAGGGCACAGCGATGATTAACACATCCATTGGTATTTCTACAATTAACTCTCCTTTTAGTGAAAACATCACTACAATGGTGAATAGTAGGGCAATTAAGGTCATAGGAGAGATGGCAGGAATAAATTTCTTAGTGTACCATGCTTCACCTTTTAGTTTCACTAATATTAAACGCGAAAGTATTCCGAGTAAAAACGGAATGCCTAAATATATGGCGACACTTTCTGCAATGGTAGCAATAGAAATATCTACGATGGCACCTTCAAAACCAAAATAGGGTGGAAGGACTGTAATAAATAGATAGGCATAAAAACTGTAAGCAAACACTTGGAAAATACTATTTAAGGCGACTAAACCTGCTCCGTATTCAGAACTTCCTTCAGCAAGGTCATTCCAAACTAAAACCATTGCAATACAACGTGCCAAGCCAATTAAGATTAGCCCAACCATGTATTCAGGATAGTCTCTTAAAAATGTAATGGCTAAAAGAAACATTAAAACAGGACCAACAATCCAATTTAAAACTAATGAAATAGATAAGACTTTGACATCTTTAAACACTTTTGGTAATAGGGCGTAATTAACTTTGGCAAGCGGTGGATACATCATTAAAATTAGCCCAATAGCGATTGGAATATTAGTAGTTCCACTACTATACGATTCAATAAGAATAGGAAATGATGGTACAAAAAATCCAATTCCTACACCTACAGCCATGGCTATAAAAATCCACAAAGTAAGGTAACTATCTAAAAAACTTAATTTTTTCTTGATTGCAGTCATGCTAATTATTTTGTAATGTTAGAAAACACATATTTTAGTTCTGTAGCAATTTGAAGGCTACGTTCCTTATATTTTTCTAGTTGCTGAGGCGTGTTATCAAAGGCTTTTGGATCTTCATAAGTAATCGGAATTCGTTTTTCGGATCCACCAATAAAAGGACAACCTTGATCTGCACTAGAACAGGTCATAATCGCAGCAAATGCAGAAGTTGGATTAAATTGTGCATCAAATGTTTTTGAAAATCCAATGATAGGATGTGCGTTTTTTGAAAATTTAATACTGTAAACCGCATTGCTTCCGTTAGATAGCATTTCAATTTGAAACCCTGTATTTTCAAGTGTTTTTGCTGCAACAGGAAAAAGAGCTGTTGCTTCTGTTCCTCCAGAATAACAATACACATTTTTTATATCGAAATAGGTCGCCATTGTTTGCGCCCAAACTTGCGATAAGTGACTGCGACGCGAATTATGAGTACATATAAAGTTTAAATTAATAGTTTCATTTGTAGCTGCTTTTTGCTGTATAAAATCTATGAGTGGTTGTAAAACGGTTTTACGTTCTGCAGAAATAGAATCAATATTTAACTGCTCCACTTGGTTGTTAATTGGTTGGTATAACATGCGTTTTATAAAGTTTTAATGGTTAGCAGCATCCAGAACCAGGAGCGCAAGAAGGAGCCGCTTCCTTTTGTATTTCGGACAATTTTACTTTTGATTTTTTTTCAGGAATTCCACATTTGTCCTTTGCCAAACAATCTGTTAATTTGGACGTCAATAAAAAATGTTCACCATCAAAATCTAAACCATATTTTCCGATAGTGTCTCCTTGGTATTCTACTTCAATTTCTAAATCTTCAATATGTAAGACTTTTTCAGAAAGCTCAATAATGCTTAATAGTTTTTCAGGATGTAATCTATGATCATAGTCGTCTGCCTCCCAAAGTTGAAAGTTGGCTACATTTTCTGTTCTAACTGTACCACCACAATCGATGAAGTGTTTCGATATTTTACCGACTTCAGTCACATGAAAATGATTTGGTACTAAAGTGCCGTTTGGTAATTGAAACGCAATAGTGTCTAAGGTTTTTAATTTTGATTTAATTTCTGATAGTTTCATAAGTCTATTTTTTATAATGTTACTTAACAGCAATTGCTGTTGTCGTTTAAGTCTTGATTAAGAAAAATGGATAAGGTGGTTTTCATCTCCGTCCAATTGTCTTTGTCTATACAATAGCAAATACTGGTGCCTGTAATGTTTCCCTTAATAAGTCCAATGTTTTTTAATTCTTTTAAATGCTGAGAAATGGTAGGTTGCGCCAAACCGATTTCTTCAACTAAATCTCCACAGATACACGAATTAATTTTAAATAAATATTGTAGAATCGCTACTCTAGCAGGATGACCAAAGACCTTGGCTATGCTTGAAATTTGATTCTGCTCTGTTGTAAAAATTTCTGATTTAGTTAAACCCATAATCTCATGTATTATTATATTGCAATATTACGATGAAAGATTGAGGCCTCAAATAATTTGCTGAATTATTTTTATGTTAATTCTTTCATCTAATTGATTTTAAGACTTTATTAACATATCTAGCTTTTGTTAAGTCGTAAATTTACATTTAATAATTAACCACATATAATACCATAAGAAATGAAGAAATTAGTACTTTTTACATTTGCCTTAACCTTAATGTTTTCGGTAAATGCACAGATTGAAACACCTGAGGCAAGTCCTGCTGCAAAAATTGAGCAAGTTGTAGGATTAACAGATGTGTCTATAGAATATTCTCGTCCAGCGATGCGCGGAAGAACAATTTTTGGCGACCTTGTACCTTACGATAAAGTTTGGAGAACCGGAGCCAATGCAAGAACTAAAGTTACGTTTAGTAATGATGTTACTATTGATGGAAAAGATCTTAAAGCAGGTACGTATGCGATTTTTACTATTCCACAAGCGAAAACTTGGGATGTTGTTTTTTACACCGATTATAATGGAGGTGGAGCTCCTGCAGAATTAGATGAGTCTAAAGTTGCAGCGCGTGTTACCACGCCAGTTTATCCTATTGAAATGGATATTAAATCGTTTACCATTTCTATAGATGATATTACAAGCAGTTCTGCTGTTATTGGAATGATGTGGGAAAAAACGTATGTTGGAGTTGAGTTTAAAGTTCCAACTGATAAAGCGGTAACGACATCTATAGAAAACGTAATGGCTGGTCCTTCTTTTAATGATTATTATGCTGCTGCTACTTATTACCTGAGTGAAGATAAAGATATTAATCAGGCAAAAACTTGGATCGATAAAGCAATGTCAATGACAAAGGAGCCACGTTTTTGGCAGTTACGTCAACAATCTTTAATCTATGCGAAAGCAGGTGATAAAAAAGGTGCGATTGCACTTGCCAAGAAATCTTTGGCTGCAGCTAAAGAAGCAGGCAACGCGGATTATGTAAAAATGAATAATGATTCTCTAAAAGAATGGGGAGCAAAATAGTTCAGGCTAAAGTATAAATTCAAAAAGCGCAGCTAATTATTTAGTTGCGCTTTTTTTATTGGTATTGTAAGTCAATTTTACGTCGTATGCTATCTAAAGTAGCAATCAATTGTTTACTCTTATTAAATGTCATGATATTACTTTCCGTTTTACCAGCTCTAAGTAATGCATTAAAATGTTCAATTTCGTAACCATAACCAATAGTTTTTGTATCAAACTCCTTTAAAACGGAATGGCCTTCAGAATCCGTTAGTGTTACAGATGAAGGCTCGTGAAAACGGCCGTTTATTTTAATCGTTCCTTCTTCACAATGAAAGATGGCTTGCGTATGTGTTTCTTCTAAAAAGGTGCTTTTTAATATCGCAGTAGCATTTTTATAGTGAAACGTGATATTACATTCTGAGTCTGCACCAGTATCGAAAAATTTAGCACTAGCATTTATCGTTTCAGGTGCACCTAATGTTGATAGTGCTGCGAATACAGGGTAAATTCCAATATCTAATAAGCTTCCTCCTCCAACAGACTTATCGAAAACTCGAGAAGTTTCGTCATACGTTGGATGAAAACCAAAATCAGCTTCAAGTTTTATAATGTTTCCGAAATGTTTGTTTTTTATGAGGTCTAAAACATAGCGATAATGCGGAAGAAAAATAGTCCACATGGCTTCCATTAAAAGAGTTTCCTTTTGTTTTGACAGTTGAATCATATCTTCAACTTCATCAAGGTTCATAGCAAATGGTTTTTCACATAAAACGGCTTTGTTATGATTTAAACATAATGCTGTGTGTTCTTTATGAAAGCTATGAGGTGTTGCAATATAAATAGCATCAATGTTAGGGTCTAAGACTAAGTCTTTATAATTTCCGTAAGCCATTGTAGCCTTAAAGTCTTGACCGAAAGTTTTGGCTTTTTCTAAATTTCGAGACGCGATACCATAGAGTTGGGTATTTGAAACTGCAGCTAAATCCGATGCAAATTTAGTCGCAATTTTACCAGCTCCAATTATTCCCCAATTAATCACTGTTGACTTCAATATGGTTGTTTTTGGGTGTAATGACATGTAATAGGTTAGCGATAGAAATCACAACGACGCAACCAAATAAATTGAGCCATAAATACGGCATCCAATCTAGCCACCAACCAATGACAACGATAGCCTGTGTGATTAATGCTCCAAAAAACACAGCGTTTCCTTTTATATATTTAAAGAAGAAAGCCAATAAAAATATGCCTAAAACATTACCGTAGAAAATAGAACCTATGATATTAACCAATTGAATTAAATTTTCGGCAAGATCTGCAAAACAGGCAATAATGATAGCTACAATTCCCCAACCTAGTGTAAACCATTTGGTCATTTTAACCATGTGGTCTTCACCTTTTTCTTCCTTTTGATTTCTTCCATATAAATCTATTACAGTTATAGTCGCTAGTGCATTAATTTCTGAAGCCGTGGAAGACATGGCGGCCGATAAAATAACAGCTAATAATAAACCAATAAGTCCGGTTGGAAGGTTGTTTAAAATAAACCTAATAAACATATAATCCCGGTCGTTGGTCTGTGTGTCTTTAGCTGCATCTAAATATAAGGATGTTAACTCAGCAGATTTTGAAAGATAAGCTTCGCTTTCGGGATTAGATTTAAGGGCTTCAACTTCATTTTGAAGTGTATTATATGCCGTTGTATATTCAGGATCAACAGCTTTTTTAATTAAAAACTTCGATTCTTTACGGTACGTTTTTTCAATACTATCGAGTTGAAAAAGATCCTTTTTTAAACTATCATCTGTGCTTTTAGATAATGCTAAACTCACCTTTTGCTTTTTGGTAAATAATGCGGCTTGTTTATCTTGAAGTGTTCTATACTCATCACCATATTCTGAAGACAAAACCGTCTGTTCCGATTTATCTATAAAGTTTAAAGGCGAAGGATTAAATTGATAAAATACAAATACCATCACACCAACAAGCAGAATAAAGAATTGCATTGGCACTTTTAGCATACCATTAAACAATAAACCCATTTGCATTTCTTTCAATGATTTACCAGAAAGATAACGTTGCACTTGGCTTTGGTCTGTACCAAAATAAGAGAGCATTAAAAATGTTCCACCAATTAAACCCGTCCAAACGGTATATCTATTTTCTAAATCGAATGAAAAATCTAAAACTTGCATTTTTCCGGTAGCACCAGCAATATCAATGGCATCTACAAAAGAAACTTCATCAGGAATTAAATTAATAATGATAAATAGCGCCGCAATCATACCAGCAAATATGACGAACATTTGTTGCTTTTGGGTAACTGTTACGGCTTTTGTACCACCTGAAACTGTATAAATAATAACTAAAACACCAATAATAATGTTAAGAGTTACAATGTTCCATCCGAGAACAACTGAAAGAATAATGGCTGGTGCAAAAATGGTGATTCCTGCTGCTAAGCCACGTTGAATTAAAAAGAGAATGGCTGTTAAGCTTCGGGTTTTAAGGTCGAACCGATTTTCTAAAAACTCGTAAGCTGTGTAAACTTTAAGCCGATGATAAATAGGAATAAACACCAGGCAAATAATAATCATGGCAATTGGGAGTCCAAAATAAAACTGAACAAATCCCATACCATCAGCAAATGCCTGACCTGTTGTAGAAAGAAATGTAATTGCACTTGCTTGTGTTGCCATTACAGATAGACCTATAGTCCACCATTTAGACGTATTACCTCCTTTAATGTAGTCTTGTGCGTTTTTTCGGCCTCTGGTTTTCCAAGTTCCATAACCAACAATGGTGGCTAAGGTTACTATTAAAACAATCCAATCAATCCAATCTAAAGTCTGCTGCATTTTCTTTTTTTAGGCGAATGATTCTGTAATGAAATAGAACAAGACAATGTATAGTGCATTAGCTATTAGGACAGCTGTATACATTTTACTCCATTTTTGCTTCGGCTCTGGTTGATTTTCTTGGTTACTCATTAGCTGTTTGTTTAGTTAGTTGTTAGCTTCTTAGTTTTTTAGAGTGCTTTCTTTTTGTTTGCCAGCAGATAGTAGGTTTGCAAAAAGTCTAAACGCTCCAGGAACTCCTGCCGGAAATTCTCTAAAGAAACTGAGACCTGTGTAAATATAGTTTCCTTCACCGTATTTTGCAACCAGAAGTGCACCTTCTTTAGAGTTTTCACCTTTGTCGTTAGCTGCAAGTAATGGTGTAAATTCTTTAGCCCATTGATTAGGAAAGTATAACCCACGTTCTTGTACCCAACCGTCAAAATCTTGAACTCCTATTTTATTAGGGAAATTTAAAATGGGATGGTTTGGCTCTAAAATTCTTACGACCGCATTTTCGTCTGTAACACGATCTCTAGATAATTGTAAATCGTAAGGCGCTAAATTATCAACTTTTACACCTCTGCTTGTGTTGTATTGAATGATTAAGTTGCCACCTTCCTTTACATAGTCTAATAAAAACCGTTGTTTAAATACAAGGTCATCAACAATATTGTAAGCTCTGATTCCTACAACGATGGCATCAAAATCATCAAGGTTTTCTGGCGAAATTTGTTCGGGTTTAATGATTGTGACATTATATCCAATTTGCCTTAAGCTTTCTGGAACCACATCTCCTGCACCTTCAATATAGCCAATGTTACTACCTTCCTTTTCTATGTTTAAACGTACTACTTTGCTTTCGCTAGGCATTAAAACAGTCTGAAATGGAATATGTGCATAATCAATTTCAATAATTTTGTCGGTATAAAATTCACCATCAATATTTACCATTGGAGTTAATAGTCCTTCACTTTGGTGTTTTGGAGGAATAACTGTAAAAATGACATTTTGAATATCTCCTTTGCTAGCAATATCAATCTTTTGTTTTTGTGGAAAGACTTGCCAATCTTTAGGATAAGCCATTTGTACAAAGCCTTCTACATTATCCTTACCAGCTTTTACAGTGACTTCAATTTCTTTTTGATGGTCGTTTTCAAAAATATAAACCTCGTGACCTAGACTTGCTGAAACAATTGGTACAATTTCAAAAGGACGATATAATTCACCTTTATCTGGTTTAGAATAGCGATACACAACAGGCTTGGTGATTGTTAACGGAGTGCCATCAACTAATAAATTGAATGCAACAAAAACCGCTCTTGGTGTTTCTGGTAAGCCAATTAAACTTTGGTCTTTTACGTTGTACATGCCTAATGTACTTTTAGTATTTAGCCAATAAGGTGTGGTATAGTTGCTGTTATTTGGAATGGTAATACCTTCTTCAAAATTTAATTTTTGATTGGAGGATAAGGTCATGTTTTTGGCAATACCGGATTCTAAGGTTGAAAGTTTATAAGACACCAAGTCAATTGACACAGTACTTCTATTTAAAACTTCCATATTAAGCTTTACTTCCGAGTTGGGAGCTGCTGTTGGCGTATTTACCGAAACTTCTAAATACAAACCAGTACAGGCTTCAATAATTGTTTTAAGCTCTTTAGTTTTAACGGTTTTCCAGTGTTTATCTTTTATGGATTGAAGTAATTTATACGCTTCTAAAAGTTCTGGTAAATGTGACGCTGGATTTTTAAAGTTAAAGTTGGTCTCAACGGATTTTAAAATGGTTCCAATGGCTTCACCACCTTCAATTCTGTTCCAAGAGACGTCAATCCCTTCAAAAACATTGTTGCCTTCACTGATAGGTTCCCCTTTTAACAATTCAATATATTCTTGTTGCGTTCCACGTTGCGATAAACGACCAAAACCTTGACACAAATGTTGGCTACTGGCTAATGCCGCGACTTCGTTGTTAGACATGCCTTTAGAAGGGTAAAACACACCAACATCAAAATTGAGCATATTGCTTTTGTCTAGTTTATCAAATTTTTCTTGGCTTCCATAACGCCACCAAGAGGTGTTATAAAATAAACGTTTTGGTTGCCAGGTTTCAGTCAATTCTAATTGTGATGCATATTTTGAAGCATCATTAGCAATATCAAAAGCTTCCATGCTTAATGTTGCAGAAGCTGTATGGTGACCATGTGTTTGACCAGCTCTTCTATGATCGAACCGATTAATAATCACATCGGGTTTAAATTTTCTTATGGCCCAAACGACGTCTGCAAGAACCTCGTCTTCATTCCAGATTTCTAAAGTTTCATCGGGATGTTTAGAGTAGCCAAAATCATTCGCTCTTGAAAACATTTGTTCTCCACCATCTACACGTCTTGCAGCTAGTAACTCTTGAGTTCTTATAACACCTAAAAGTTCTCTGATTTCTGGACCAATTAAATTTTGACCTCCATCGCCTCGTGTTAAGGATAAATAAGCAGTACGCGCTTTAACTTCGTTAGACATATAAGAAATGAGACGCGTATTTTCGTCATCTGGATGCGCAGCGACATATAATACTGAACCTAAAACATTTAGTTTTTGAACGGCTTCGTAAATTTCTGATGCATTATAGGTTTTTGGTTGTTGTGCTTGAAGTGAAAATATAGTGCTGATAGCAAGCAGAAGACAGAGTCTAAGTTGGTGCATGAGGATTTCGGTTATTTGCTTTTCAAATATAGAAAAGTTTGAATCGTATAGCCTTTGTTTTTGATTTTTTTAACGTTGACTTTTGCTTTTCGTTTCGATATCGTCTTATATGTCTAATCGAATTTTGTTTTTAGAGTAAACTTGCTAAAATTGGCAATGTTCCAAAAAAGATAAGTCCGATTATTGAAGTCCAATATTGATAATTCTTTTTCTCTTTTTTTATGCTGCTAATAATGATAAAAATTAGACTCATGAAGAGTAAAACTGTTGCTAAAATTCCTAAATATAATAGGATCTGGCCTGTGTTGTTAAATTCGTTAAACAAGCTAGTATAGCTCACTGTTAAGTAAAATGAGATAACATTAATTATTAAAATCCAAATCATAAAATGGAAAGCCCATTTTTTAAAATTTATGGTATTCATTTTCAAGTTGTGTTAATTTTTTAGTTATTGTTGATGTAATGTTTTGCACTTGGTTGCTTTCAAAGTTACAACCACTTCTTACGTTTAAAATAATACAGTAATCCTAAAAACATTAGGAACATCACACCCAATAGCACAAAATAACCATAACGGTATTGTAGCTCTGGAATGTATTCAAAATTCATTCCGTAGAGACCTGCGAGAAAGGTTAATGGGATAAAAATGGTTGATATTATGGTGAGAACTTTCATCACCTCGTTCATACGATTACTAATGGTTGTCATGTACATGTCCATTAAACTCCAAATCATTTCTCGGTAAATATCTATGTTTTCAGACACCTGAATTAAGTGGTCGTAAATATCTCTATAATAATTGATTGTGCGCTGTAAGATTAGTGAGTGTTCTCCTTTTTCAACGCGGTTAATTATCTCACGAAGCGGGAAAATAGCACGTCGTACTTTTAAGATTTCGCGCTTTAGTTGTTGTACTTCAATACTTATATCTTCTTTTGCATTGCCTTCAAACAAATCGGTTTCTAAATCTTCTATTTTATTACCTAAGGTTTCAATAATACTAAAGTAATTATCAACCACTGCATCTATTAAGGCATACAGTAAATAATCGGATTTTAAACCTCTAATTCTACCATTGCCATGTCGAAGACGTTCTCTTACATTGTCAAAAACATCACCTTCCGATTCTTGGAAGGACAAGACATAGTTTTTACCCAAAATAAAACTTACTTGTTCTATTACTATGTTTTCTTCATTATCATAGTATAGCATTTTAAGAACTACAAACAGGTAATCGTCATACTCATCAATTTTAGGACGTTGCGCTGTATTTACAATATCTTCTAAGACAAGCGGGTGTAAATCGTATTGTTTACCAATATTTTCAATTTCGGTAATAGCGTTGAGGCCATCGATATTAATCCACGTAACAGAATCGGTTTCTTTGTGAGCTTTAACATCTGCAATGTTGGTAAGCACATTCTCGGTTATAGTGTCTTTGGTATAATCGAAAGATTCTATTTTAAGTTGTTTCTCAGTTTTCTTTCCTGTATACACCAGCGTACCAGGTGCTTTACCAATATGTTTTTTATAATTATGAGTACGTGTCTTTACCTTCTTTTTCTTCATGCGTTATAAAATACTGCTGTCGTCTAATGCATCCTTTTGCAATAAAGTTACAGCTTTTTGAAGAATAAGGTTGTTTGGGTAAGTGACTAAATCTCCACTATCTTCTCTTAAGTGGATTTGAAAAGCTCTAATATCTTCGATGATGGCTTCTACGGGATAATCTTTATCATGTATTCTTATTTTATCTCCAACTTTATATGGAAATGAAAAAAACATAATAACACCAGAAGTGATGTTGCTTAAAATTGACCAAATCGCAAACAATGCAACACCAATAACAGCAAATACAGACGAAAAAACAAGCGTTACATCTCGTGTTTGCGCACCAAGAATAAAGGCTTCAATTAAAATTGCGATGAGTACGAAAGTAACGGTTACATACCTGCCAATTAAGGCCGCTCGTGCTTCTGTTGTACCACTTTTTTTTCCTATTTTCTTTACTGTAATAACAATAATAGTCCTAAGGATAAACAGGACTATTAATAATATAAGTGTAGAAATTATCTGATCTTGATAATTGGATAATACGATGTTCATAGATGACTTACTTTACATCAAAGATAATTTAGATTTACAACTATTTAATGTAATTTTAAAGAATCTCTTAACTTTAAATCTGCGTTGCTTTTTTTGTTCCAATAGTCCGATTTTATGGATTTTAATTTTGAAGCTTTAGAGGTTAAAGTTTCAGCATTTGTACCAACTCCGTTAACTATCGTTTCTTCCCAACCTAATATCTCGAAAGGAAAGTTAGGACTGAAATTTATTTTTAAAGTCCGATTTAAATCTTCATAATGTAACGTATAGCTATCATTAGTTTTACTTGCTAGTGCGTTGTGAGCTTTTAATTTTTTATGATGAAGGCGCGAAAACTCTAACGATGGTACAATTTGTAAATCACCAACAGGAAGACTTTGAGGATCTATTCTCAATTTTGTCCACAGTTCATTTTCAGTCCATGTTTTTTCAACATTAAAAGTTTCGTCTGCTTCACCTTGAAAATAGGAATGTGAGCGTACTTCAAACTGATTACGATTATTGACTTGTGTATAAACTTGGCCACACCATTCTTGTACTGAAGCTGTAATTTTTAGTGCATGTTGATTATTTGCCACAGGATAAAACGTGCTTTCCATTATAGAATACGGATAAATACCAGTATTGAAGTTTTTGGTGGCATTGAATTTTAAAATAGGAGTGTTAGTTTCATCATAGTTATTGGCTTTCACTTGTTCTTTTGGTAAAAAGTCTTCGGTAACAAATACCAAAACGGCTTGGCCTTCTCTAATTTCGCCATAACGTGCTTGTTCGAGCTTGTAAGACGTAATTTCTGCTTCACCATTATACCAATAGTTTTTAAAATCGTCAGATAGTTTTGTTTTAGGTTGTGGTTCTTCAGCCTTAGAGACTGTAGCGATGTCGTTTTCAGACGTCGTCGTTGTATTGTCTTTACAAGACGTGACGTATATAAATAGCGTAATTAGTATTAAAAGAAGTTTGGGTTTTATTATTCTTATCATAATTCATAGATGTTTTATAGACACCGTTACCTTAATAAATTTGGTACAAAATGTCTGATAATCAGTTTCTATAAAGATAAGATTCTAATTGCTGTCTGCAATGGTATTTAACGTTTTGTAAAGTAAATGCGTAGGTAAGCCAACAACGTTATTATACGAGCCTTCAATACTTGTAATGCCAATGGCTCCAATCCATTCTTGTATACCATATGCACCAGCTTTATCTAACGGTTTGTAGTGGTTGACGTAGTGATGAATTTCATCGTCTGTAAGGGGTTTAAACGTCACTTTGGTACTTGTGTTTACAATGAGCTGTTCTGTTTTTTGAGTGAAACAGATAGAGGTTACAACCTCATGTGTTTTATTGCTTAATGCTTTTATCATGTTAACAGCATCAGCTTCATCTTTTGGTTTTTCTATAGCTTTATCACCTAAGCAAACAATGGTATCACTGGTGATTAAAATGTCATTTTTTTGAAGGTTTTCTAAAAAAGGCTCAGCTTTCAATTTGGCCAAAAAATCTGTGATCTGTTCTCTTTTTAACTCATTTGGGTAAATTTCCTCAACTGGTTTTAATTGAATTTCGAAATCGAGTTGCAGTTCCTTTAAAAAAGCATGACGACGTGGTGATGCCGAAGCCAGAATAATATTAAAATCTTTGAGTTTGTCGTTTAGCATTTTAGTTAAGGATAATAAATTTGTAAAGTAATAAGGAAAGCATACCAGTTAGCATAACTAATTTTAGCACTGTGCTAATATGTTTGAATTGCGCTTTTTGATTCGCACTAAACAATTTTATACTCACATAAATTAATGGAGCAATAACAAGAATTAAAAAATAACCTACGACTACTTGTTGTTTAAACAAATAGGTAATAACATAATAAACGATTGAAAATATAGGAATTAATGAGAGTATAAAAACAATTTTAGTAGTGCGTTCTCTTCCTAAAATGATAGGTAATGTTTGAATGCCTGCTTTATAATCTCCATCAATATCTTCAATATCTTTAACTAGTTCTCTTATTAAATTAACCATAAACGCAAAAATGGCATAGTCTCTAATAATGTATAAAAAAGTGGTTTGAATGGCTTTGTTATTGTCTGTTATAACAGGAATTAATTCAATAATTCCAACTAATAAGATACTTAAGCATACCAAAATTGACACTACAATGTTACCAACAACGGCAATTTGTTTCAAGTATGACGCGTACATGTAGAGTAGTGCCGAAGTCATAAAAAAGATGGCGAAAAATTCAGGTTTACCAATACCATTAGATAAATAAAACCCTAAACCGACACCAATAATATTAAGCACAACAAATAAGTTCGTCGCCTTTTTTTCTGAAATGTGCTTATTTATAATTAATCGGTTAGGTTTGTTAATTTTATCGGCTTCAACATCATAAATATCGTTAATAATGTAACCACCAGCTGCGATACACACGGTCGCTAATACTAAAAGAAAAAAATTGAAGTGACTTAAGGTAATAAGTACTCCATGGCTTTCTTGAAATGGTAATAATAGTGCATACTTTATTAAGTATTGCATTAAGGCAATCATTAATAAATTCTTCCAACGAATTAAATTAAGAAACTGAATCATTTGAGGTTTAGTGAGATAATATTTTAGTAATTAAGTAATATGAAAACGCAGCGATTATAAAAAAGACAATGATACTGATAATTAGCGCTTTTTTAAAAATTTTGAGTTCTTGTTGTCTTATTTTGTTTTTAATGTGCTGCTTGTCTTCTTTGGATAAATCTTTATGCAAGAAATCCATTTTGTAGTGTAGATGTGCTTCAAGATCTAATTTTTCCTTGTATTTAGAAAAAGGCTTAGAAGATCTTTGGTTAAAAGTTGCTTGATTATTACCAAAACCTATATAGCCAAATCCTGTACTATGTCTTCTTCCTTGCGACATGTGTGTTGTAGTTTACGTTGTATCTATTTAATCGTACTTAGCGTCAAAATTTCCATTCCATTTGTCTTGTACTTTCAGCACTTGCTCAATAACATCTCTTACGGCACCTTTTCCTCCATTTTTATGAGACACATATTTTGAAATCGCTTTAATTTCTGGAACTGCATCTTGCGGACAACAAGGTAAACCCACTAATTTCATCACGGGAAAATCAGGAATATCATCTCCCATATACAATACTTGCGACTTTGAAATACTATGCTGATCCAAGTAACTGTTGAGTTGTTCAATTTTATTATGAGCTCCTAGGAAAATGTCTTTAATGCCTAATCCGGCTAAACGTTTACGAACGCCTTCATTAGATCCGCCAGAAATAATACAGAGGTTAAATCCAGCATCAATTGCTGTTTTTAGAGCAAAACCATCTTTGATATTCATGGTTCTTAGCATTTCGCCATCGGTTGTAACTGTAATTGTGCCATCGGTAAGGACACCATCAACATCAAAAATAAAGGTGTTGATGTTTGCTAAATATTCTTTGTAACTTTTATCGTCGCTCATAGTTATTTTTCGTTTTTATGGCGTTTTACTCTCGTCGATCTTACACCATGTGTCTTTTTTATAGACGTTGTAAGCATTTTATAAATGGCCTCGTGTTCTTCTTTTTCTATTAGTTTAAGTTGCCGTTTTATAGTTTTTTTATCATTCCGTTTCGCAGGACCTGTTTGGGCCATAAAAGGTGACATGTGTTGAATTTTTTTAGCTGTTTCCTCAATTAAAGGATGCAAAATTTCAAACTCTATATTCTTGGTTTCACAAATTTCATGACCGATTCTATATAATTGATTCGTGAAATTATTAACAAAAACAGCAGCTAAATGAAGTGTTTGACGCTGTTCTGTAGTGATTTTATGAGGTTTACACCCTACAGCCTTTGCTAAATCTTTTAAAAGTTGAAGGTTTTCTTTTTCGTAAACTTCAATACAAATCGGAACTTCCGTAAAATTGATTTCAGCATCTTTAGAAAAGGTTTGCAGTGGATAAAAAACGCCAATCTTGTTCTTTTTGTCTAAATCGTGCATGGCAACACTTCCTGACGTATGCACAACAAATCGATTTGTAAATGGTAAATCTGTGGAAAATGAAGCAATGTGGTCATCGCTAATCGCCATAATGTAAATATCGGCTTCTTTTAATTCGGCTAACGAATCTGTTATGTCAACGTCGTTTGCATAAGATGAAATAGAAGCACGTGTACGATTATACCATTGTGTAATCGTAATGGTTTCAGAATTTGAAAAGGCTTTATATAAATGTGTGGCGACATTGCCAGCACCAAGTAATACAACTGATATCATGCTGTAAAAATACTAAGATTTCTTAGTTTAGAATCACAAGAATGCGATTAAAAGGATAACTTTGATTAATTCGATAAATACGTTTGTATAAATGTTGACATTTCGGTGAAAGATCGCATACAAGTCAAATTGAAATTGTCCATTTATGAACTATATCGTTTAATAATACGATACATCAAAACTGTCTCGTTAGGGCCAACATATAGGTAGAATATTTAGGAGTAATTCCGAATGTCTCGTTAGGGCCAACATATAGGAAAAAGATTTAGGAGTAATTCCGAATGTCCTGTTAGGGCCAACATATAGGTAGAAGATTTAGGGGTAATTCCGAATGTCCCGTTAGGGACAACATATGGGTAGAAGAAATTTCATTAATCCAGCGTGCCTTTAGGTACGCGATATAATTTACAACCATGCCAAACACATACACACAAATCCATATTCAAACCGTTTTTGCAGTTCAAAATAGGCAAAGTTTAATTAGAGGTCGTTGGAGAGCAGAATTAAACAAATACATTACAGGAATAATTCAAAATAACAATCATAAGGTGTTGCAAATTAATGGCATGGCAGACCATATTCATATATTGTTTGGAATGCGACCAACACAATCGTTATCAGAATTAATGAAACAGGTAAAACAGGATTCTTCGAAATGGATAAATAATAAAGGTTTAGTAAATGGTCGGTTTTCTTGGCAATCTGGCTATGGCGCATTTTCATATTCAAAATCTGAAATTCCTGTAATAATTAATTATATAAAAAATCAAGAAGAACATCATAAACAGGTTGCATTTCAAGACGAGTATTTGAAATTGTTGCAGGATTTTGATGTGAAATATGATGAGCGTTATATTCTAAAACCTGTGTTGTAAAGTATAGATTAAAAAGATATATTGTACCGAAAGGCACAATAGTCTAACTGTGATTTTTTTACCAATATGAAGTCCCTAACGGGACGAAAAAATAGAATTTTAAACATTAACCGAAAAGGGTCTTTTGTTTGACAACAAGCTAAACAGAAATAACAAGAATCAAAATTGTCCATTTGTGGACAATATATGGATAACAAAACCCAATGAAAATAATTTATAACACCATGAACAAATCAGACATAAAAACCAGAGAAGACATATTCTTATTAGTTTCAAAATTTTACGAAAAGGTAAGGAAAGACGAAAAATTAGGACCTTTTTTCAACGAAACCATAAAAGATTGGGAGCAACATTTAGAGCATTTAACTACCTTTTGGGAATCGAGTTTGTTTTTAAAAACCAAATATTATGGTAATCCTTTGGAAGCACATGTTAAAGTAGATGCGGCATGTAATCATAGTATTACGGAATTGCATTTTGGGATATGGTTAAACCTTTGGTTCGAAACTATAAACGAATTATTTGAAGGGGATTATGCCGAAAATGCTAAACGAAGAGCGCGTAAAATGGGCACGTTTATGTACATGAATATTTTTAAGGCTAGAAATAGCTAATGGTTAAGAACATAATTTAAATTTGCAGTTTAAACATCTAAATTTATATAGGCTATTCTTAGTGCTTTTAGATGGCTAACAGAACAAACCAGCAATATTAGAAATACAAAGACAGATAATGAAGCTTTTAAAGGAATTTAAGGAATTTGCAGTAAAGGGAAATATGATGGATATGGCTATTGGTATCATCATTGGTGCGGCCTTTAATAAAGTTATAGATGTTTTAGCCAAGCAAGTTATATTACCACCATTATCTTTATTGACAGATGGAGTTACGCTTAGTAAGAAAAAGTTGATCCTACGCGATGCTATTCTAGATGCTTCCGGTACTGTTACTACTAGTGAAGTTGCCATCGCTTACGGTGAATTATTCGAAGTACTTTTAGATTTTGTAATCATAGGATTTACGGTGTTTATCATTGTAAAATTTATGAATAGACTGCGAACAAAAGCCCAAGATTCTAAAGATAAAACGGTATCTACACCTAAAGATATACAGTTGCTTTCAGATTTAAAAGAATTAATGGAAGAGCAAAATAAAATGCTTAAATCTAATACAAAAGTTAGATGGATTTTGGTGCGTAATTTTAACATGTTTTAGTACCTATTCTGAAACTAGGAATAATTAAAAAACCATATCTTTGCACAGCTTAAAAAGCCAATAGCTATGCAAAAGAAAATCGCTAACTTCCTATTCTCTACAAAACTTACCGCATTCTTATTTATTGCCTTTGCCGTTGCCATGGCAGTAGGTACTATTTTAGATAGAAATATGGAAACCTCACCAACTCCATATACCAGAACCTTAATCTATAATGCGTGGTGGTTTGAAGCCATAATGGTGTTTTTTGTTATCAATTTTATTGGTAATATTTATAGATTCAGACTTTTTAGAAAGGAGAAATGGGCCACATTAATCTTACATTTGTCTTTTATTCTCATTCTTTTTGGAGCATTTATAACACGTTATGTTGGTTTTGAGGGAATGATGCCAATACGCGAAGGGGCAACTGAAAGCGAATTCTTTTCGCAAAAAACCTACATTGGCGGGCGTATCATTGGTAATTACACCGTTAATGGTCAGTTACAACAACGTAGAATTGAGGAAGAGGTCGATTTTTCACCTCGATTAGATAATGAATTCGAGAAAACGTTTGATTATGGTGACACTGAAGTTACAATTAAGCTCGAAGAATTTATAGAAGGAGCTGAAGAAGATGTTATTCCAAGCGATACAGGAAAGCGCTACTTAAAAGTTGTTGAAGCTGGAGAGAGTGGCCCACACAACCACTTTTTAGAAGATGGAAAAGTAGCCAATCTACACAATGTTTTAGTGTCTTTAAATAAGTATCAAGAAGGTGCTATCAATATTACCGAAACCGATGAAGGTTTATTTATTCAATCTCCATACGAAGGAGATTATATGACTATGGCAACGCGTGCTACAGGTAAGTTGGTGAAAGATAGTTTACAACCCTTAATTTTAAGATCTAGGTATGTTATTGGTAATATGCAATTGGTTATGCCAAAACCTATTGTACAAGGTGATTTTGGAGTGGTAAAGAAATCAGAGTTGCTAAAGAATGATGCCGATGGCCTTATTTTAAGCGTCAGTGCAAATGGCGACACGCAAAAAGTTGGTATTATAGGTGGCCCAGGCAATTATACAGCCATGAAAGAATTCAAAGTTGGTGGTTTAGAAATAGCATTGCAATATGGGCCTAAAGTATTAAAACTACCTTTTGAAATTAAACTGAATGATTTTATTGCAGATAAATATCCAGGTACAGAAAATGCGTATTCTTCTTTTGAGAGTAAAATAACGGTTTTCGATAAAGAAGATGGAGATTTTGATTATCGTGTTTATATGAATCATGTGTTAGATCATAAAGGGTATCGATTCTTTCAGGCAAGTTTTCATCCCGATGAAAAAGGCACCGTATTGTCTGTAAACCATGATCTCTGGGGAACTTATATTACTTATGCAGGCTATATATTATTGTATTTAGCAATGATGGCAATTCTATTTGTGAAGAATACACGTTTCGATGACATCCGAAAACGATTGTCTAAGTTAAAAGAGAAGAAAGCAAAAATGATGACTATGATTTTGCTACTCTTTAGTTTGTCAGGTTTTGCACAAGTACATTCAGACGATGATGGTCACAATCACCAACGAAAAACAGGAAAAGCACAAGTAGATTCAATTCTAAATGTTCATATTACACCTAAGGAGCACGCTGCTAAATTTTCAAAAATGGTGATTCAAGATTACAGTGGTCGTATGATGCCAATGCATACGTTTTCTTCTGAAATGCTACGTAAATTAAGCAAAAGTGATGTGTATGAAGACTTTAATGCCGATCAGGTATTTTTATCTATTCAAGAAAGTCCGATGCTTTGGTATAACGTGCCAATTATTTATTTAAAACCAAGGAAAGCAGATTCTATTCGAGATATTATAGGTATAGATTATGATGAGAAATATTCGCGTCTTGTAGATTATTTTACGCCTGAAGGGAGATATAAATTAGCCCCATATTTAGAAGAAGCCTATAAAACGCAAGTGCCTAATGGCTTTCAAAAAGAAGTAAAAGAAGCAGATTCTAGGGTCAACTTGTTGTATAATGCGATAGAAGGTCGATCGATTAAAATATTTCCTGTTCCCAACGATGAAAATAATAAATGGATTTCTTCAGTAGAGTTTAGAGAACAAGGCTATAGAGAAACAATTGAAGATACCCTTTACGGTAACTTTATTAATAATGGGTTTAGCGCGTATTTAGTGACATTAAACAACGCCAAACAAACAGGGAACTATACTAAAGCAGAAGAATTATTAAATGGTATTAAAAAAACACAAGAGCGTTTTGGAAGCGACGTCATGTTAACTGACGAAAAAATTAATGCCGAAATACTTTACAACGATTACGATATTTTTAAGCGTTTATACAGCTGGTACTTATATGCAGGTACAGTACTGTTTATATTTATTATCATACAGATTTTTAAATATAGAAGTACTTGGATTAAATACGCGATAAACATTTTGTTAGGTGTTTTAGCCTTATTATTTATACTACATACTTTAGGTTTAATCTGGAGATGGTATTTATCTGGTCATGCACCTTGGAGTGACGCTTATGAATCTATGATTTATGTTGCTTGGTCTACGATGTTATTTGGTTTTATTGTTGGTGTTACTAAAAACAAAGTGCAAACTAAAAAAGCTGCAGATTCTGTAAAAACAAAATCTTTAGCAGGTAGGTTTAGTACATCGAGCTTAACAGTGGCTGCTGGTGCGTTTGTAACATCTATGATTTTAATGATTGCACATTGGAACTGGATGGATCCTGCTATTGGTAATCTAGAACCTGTTTTACAAGGCTATTGGTTAATGATTCACGTATCGGTAATTGTTGCTAGTTACGGTCCATTTACTTTAGGTATGATCTTAGGAGTGGTTTCATTATTGCTAATGATTTTTACAAACAAGGAAAACAAAGAACGCATGCTTGTTCACATTAAAGAGCTAACCATTATTAACGAAATGGCATTAACGGTTGGTTTAGTAATGCTTACCATAGGAAACTTCCTTGGTGGAATGTGGGCCAACGAAAGTTGGGGACGATATTGGGGTTGGGATCCAAAAGAAACGTGGGCACTTATTAGTATCATGATTTATGCTTTTGTAATTCACATGCGTTTGGTACCAGGTTTAAGAGGTCGTTGGATTTATAATCTAATGTCAATTATAGCTTTTGGAAGTATTTTGATGACGTATTTTGGGGTGAACTTCTATCTCGCAGGATTACACTCTTATGCTAGTGGTGATCAAATATTGAGTTTTCAGTTTATTGCAATAACCGTGGGTATCATTGCAGTATTAGGTGTTTTCTCTTATTTAAAGAATCGAAAATATTATAAAAAATAGAGGTAACACTTTGAAACATTTCGTTTAAAAACGTTTAAAAACTGGTTGATAGATTTGAATATTTATCAACCAGTTTTTGTTTATGGAGCTTGGTTTAATTGGGTACATTTTTATTAAATTTACGTTTTAAATTTATATCATGACTAAGAAAAAATTAGGCCTAAACACTATTTGTGCGCATATCGGAGAAGTAAAAGACGAACAATTTAAAGGTGCAGTATCACCAATGTTCTTAAGTTCGTCTTATGAGTTTTTAGATGTTGAAGTAAAGCGTTATCCACGATATTTTAACACACCAAATCAAGAATATTTAGCTAAGAAAGTGGCCGCACTAGAACATACAGAAGCCGCCTTAATTTTTGGTTCAGGAATGGCAGCTATTAGTACCATGTTTTTGGCGTTTTTAAAACAAGGCGATCATTTGGTGGTTCAGAATACGATATATGGTGGAACGGTAAACTTTATAAAAGAAGAATTTCCAAAATATGGTATAGAATACACCTTTACCAATGGGTATACGGTTGAAGATTTTGAAGCTGTAATTCAAGATAACACCAAGTTGATTCATATTGAAACCCCTTCAAATCCAAAATTAACAATTACAGATATAAAAGCAGTTGCCAAACTAGGTAAGTCTAAAGATATATTGACCTCTATAGATAATACCTTTGCATCCTCTGTTAACCAGAACCCGATAGATTTAGGAATTGATATGGTAATGCATTCTGCTACGAAGTATTTTGGTGGACATAGCGATATATGTGCAGGAGCTGTAGCAAGTTCAGAAGCACATATTGAACGTATTTGGAATGTAGGTAAAAATCTAGGTGGCAGTTTAAGTGATATGACGGTTTGGATGCTAGAACGCAGCATGAAAACTTTAGGTTTACGTGTAAAAGCTCAAACTAAAAATGCCATGAAACTTGCGAAATGGTTAGACAAGCATCCTAAGATTTCAAAAGTATATTATCCTGGATTAAAATCACATCCTGAACATAAATTAGCGAAATCTCAAATGAAAGGTTTTGGCGCTATGTTATCTTTTGAATTAACGGACGATTTAGACTCTGAACAGTTTCAGAAACAATTAAAATTAATTAAATCATCGATGAGTTTAGCAGGAGTAGAGAGTACGCTGTCCTCACCTCATTTAACATCACATTCTTTATTAACACAAGAAGAGCGCGATAAAATTGGTATAAGTGATCAATTGATTCGTTTTTCGGTAGGCATAGAAAATACCAAGGATTTAAAACGCGATATTGATCAAGCTATTGCTGCGCTGTAGATGTTTTAGGTTTTCTTGAGTCTGTTTTTATACTTAACCCAATTTGAATTCTGTTAAGGCTATTGTTTCGTATATGATGTTTTAAGTAATCGATATGTAGTTGGGTGTTTTTTAAGATGTGAACCCCAAATCCAACAAAAAATCGATTTTCATGAAATACCTGATCTTGAAAGTTGATAAACCCCTCATCTTTTAAGGCTAAATATACAGTCTTGTTAATAGGATATTGTAAACTCAATCTATAACGGAACCGATTTTGAAGTTCATTTCCAGCGGTCTTTTCTAAAAAGCGTTGTTCAAACCTAAATCGATGCTGAATGTTTAAAGCCTTAAAGTTGTGTTTTATGGCATACTGTTCTAAAATTCGATGCTCAATAGTATTGGGTACGTTGTCAGTATCAAAAACACTATCAATGTCTAAATACGCATAAGCAACGGTAATTGTTTGATTTTTTTTAAAGTGATAGTTTCCATTTAAACTCGCAAAGGTTAAATTGTAATTAGATGTAGGTTTGTACAGTCTTAATTCAGCATAAGGAGTTAAACTAAATTGTTCTGTAAATCTATGATTTATGCCAAGTGTATACCAGGCTCCAAAGTAGTCTTCAGAATTTTTCTGCGCTAATAATACACTTTGAAAAAGCATAAAAATAAATACTGTGTATAGTACATTTTTCATAATAGAATGAATAAAACAAAAGAGCCTATTTCTAGGCTCTTTTTAGTCATGGAAACTATTAAATATGGTCGTTTAATTGATGGTGTTCATCAATTAACGGCCCACCTGCTATGATTTGTTGAGACGCTTCACTAGCAAATTTTTCAAAATTCAAATGGAAAGAGTGTGCTAGTTGAATTGACTTGCTTACATATTGTCCTTTATTTTCCCAAGTGTTCATTGGGTCTAAAATGTCATCAGGGACATTAGGACATGTTTTTGGCATAAATAATCCAAAAATTGGATGTTGCTCAAATTCAACATTATCTAATTTTTCTTCAAGAATAGCTGTAATCATAGCTCTTGTATATTTTAATTTTATACGAGAACCAACTCCGTAAGGTCCTGCGCTCCAGCCTGTGTTTATTAACCAAACGTTGACACCAGCATCTTGCATTTTTTTACTTAACATCTCAGCATATACTGTTGGGTGTAACGGCATAAATGGTTCGCCAAAACATGCAGAGAACGAAGGAACAGGTTCTGTAATTCCAGCTTCAGTACCTGCGACTTTAGCTGTATAACCAGAAATAAAGTGGTATGCAGCTTGTCCTGGTGTTAATTTAGACACAGGAGGTAAAACACCAAATGCATCAGCAGTTAAGAAGAATATATTTGTTGGGTTACCTGCAAACGATGGTTTTTGAATATTATCAATATGATAAATAGGGTAACTTACACGCGTGTTTTGTGTAATACTACTATCCATATAATCAACTTCACCGTTGTCTTTAAAAACGACATTTTCTAAGATGGCACCAGGTTTAACAGCTCTAAAAATGTCTGGTTCTTTTTCTTCAGATAGGTCTATAACTTTTGCGTAGCAACCACCTTCAAAATTAAAGATATTGTTTTCTGAGGTCCAACCGTGTTCATCATCACCTATTAATTTACGATTAGGATCTGCGGATAAGGTTGTTTTTCCTGTCCCAGATAATCCGAAGAAAATAGCAGTATCACCTTCTTCGCCAACATTAGCAGAACAGTGCATTGGTAACACATCTTTTTCAACAGGAAGAATAAAGTTTAGTGAAGAGAAAATCCCTTTTTTAATTTCACCTGTATAAGCAGAACCACCAACTAAAGCGATCTTCTTACTAAAGTTTAAGATAGAGAAGTTTCCTTGACGTAAACCAAAATCTTTTGGGTTTGGCGCTTCATAACCAGGAGCACATAGTACTAACCAGTCTTCTTCAAAATTTTCTAATTCAGATTCCTCTAATCTTAAAAACATATTATAAGTAAACATGTTAGACCAAGGATATTCTGTTACGGTTCTTACATTTGTTTTATATTCTGGGTCTGCACATACGTAAGCATCTCTAACATAGATTTCTTTTCCGCTTAGGTAATTAGTAATCTCAGATTGTAGTTTATCAAAATTATCTTGAGAAATTGCTTTGTTTGTTTTTCCCCACCAAACTTTATTTTCTGTGTATTCATCTTTAACGATAAATCTATCTTGAGGGGAACGCCCAGTAAATTTACCAGTATTTATAGCTAAAGTTCCGTTAGCTGTTTCTTTTCCCATACCTTTTTCAATCGTAATGGCTTGTAATTTTTCTGGTGAAAGATTCCAATGCGCATTGGTATCTTTTAATCCATACTTGTTGAGGTCTCTTGTTTTCATAGTTGTATTGTTTAATAGAGTTTCCATGATATAATTATTTTCGTTACACATTTGTTTTAAAAAGGCCAAATTATTGGGACAAGTATTAATGATGTTATTAAGAAGAGTAGAAGCAGTGGTGCGCCTACTTTTAAATAATCCATAAACTTATAATTACCAGCGGTCATTACCATTGCATTTGTAGTTGTACCTACTGGTGTTAAAAATGCGGTTGAAGCACTAATAGCCACAACAATCATAAACGGTGCAGCAGATATACTAAGTGTATTTGCAGCAATAATTACAATTGGTGCCATTAATACTGCGGTTGCTGAGTTATTAATCACCTGACTAAAAGTAGTTGTCAGTAAAAACACACCTCCTAGCAACACAACAGGGTGTAAGCTTCCTAAAGATGCAACTAAGCCATTGGCAATCCATGCTGCAGTTCCTGTTTTTTGTAACGCGACTCCCATTGGTATCATAGCTGCAATCATTATGACACTTATCCAACTGATTCCTTTATAGGCTTTTACCATAGGAACACAGCCTGTTATCATTATAATACCTGCAGAAAGTAAAGCTGCAACAGCGCCAGGTACAATTTTAAAAACCAACAAAACAATCATTAGTAATAGTGCTGCTAATGCGATATATGATTTGAATGTAAGGTTAGTCACTGTTTTCGCCATACCTTCTGGGCTACCACAAATCACCAAATTTTCATATTGGGTTTTTAATTCTTCAATAGCACTCCATTGTCCTCTAATTAAAAACGCATCACCTGCTTTTACAGTAGTCTCTCGCTCTAGTATAGGTTTTCCGTTTCGTGAAGCAGCCATAAGTTGCACGTTATATCGTTCAAAGAAATGACCTGATTTTACATTTTTACCAATCAGTGCAGATTTTGGAGTTACTAAAACTTCAGACATTCCAACCTCTTGGTTAATTAAGTTATGACGCATTTCATCTTTAATAGAGTTTAGGGGTAATAAACCTAATCTGAATCTAATCATTAAAGTGTTTATTGCTTCGGTATCTCCTTTAACAGTAATAATATCGTGGTATAAGAATTCTGTATCGTCTGTTGGCAGCTCTATAAAAGGCTCATTACCTTTTAAAATACTAGGATGTCTTCGCTTAATGCGTAGAATGGTTACGGCGTGATTTTTTTCAAAATTCCAGTCTCCTAATTTTGTGTTTAATAAAGGAGATACAGATCTAACTCTCAGTCTGTAATAGTCACCATCTACTTTGTAGGCTTCAATCCATTGGTGAAGTGTTGAGCTGATATCAACAGGTTTGTTATTGGTTTTATTATTCGGTAAAAGTCTGTAACCTATATATTTAAAATAGAGTAGTGTTAACAATAATAGCGGTAGACCTATTAATCCAAACTCGAAGAAAGAAAATCCTTCTAAACCACTTTCTAACATGGTGTTGTTTACAATAATATTTGGAGGTGTCCCCGTTAAGGTTAGTAAACCACCTGTATTAGAACCAAAAGCTACAGGCATCAATAACTTAGAGGGTAAAGTTCCAATGCTCCATGCTGAAGCTATTGTTACTGGCATTAATGTAGCTACAGTACCAGTATTGCTAACTACCCCAGAAAGTAAACCAGATCCAAAAGTGGTTATTAACAAGAGTTTTACTTTACTTTTACCTGCTAATTTTATGAATTTTTCACCAGCTAAAGCTGTCCACCCAGTTTGAGATAATCCTTCTCCGATAATAAATAAGGCAGCAATCATAATTACCGTTGGATTGCTAAATCCACTTAAGGTTTCTGTTAAGTCTAAAATTCCAAAAACAAACAAGCTTAACATGGAAATAAGTGCAATAATATCTGGTGTGAATTTTCCCCAAATGAATAAGGAAATAGTGATAATTAAAATGGCTAACATTAAGGTCATAAGGACATTATCTTTTAATAACAATGTAAAGGTAGAATCAATTACAGGCTTTATTTATGACGAAAGTCATACTTTGTAAGTATTGCTAATATTTCAATTTTGACTACTGATTTTTGAGAAAATTGATGTTTTTTTCAATCGAAACCGTTTGCGCATTAAAAAGAAACTGATTTTCTGTCTTCTTTTTAATATTTTTGATACTTAGAAAAAACAAAAGACGTATGAAATTAGACATATTAGCAATTGGTGCGCATCCTGATGATGTGGAATTGAGTTGTGGAGCAACCTTAGCAAAAGAAGTTTCTAAAGGGAAGAAAGTAGGAATTATAGATTTAACTAGGGGAGAATTAGGAACAAGAGGAACCGCAGACACACGTGATGAGGAGGCTTTTAATGCTGCTAAAATATTAGGTGTGCATTCTAGAATTAATATGCGATTTGCTGATGGCTTTTTTGTGAACGATAAAACACATCAACTCGATATTATAAAGATGATTCGTTATTACCAACCAGAAATAATCATTTGTAATGCTATTGATGATAGACATATTGATCACCCAAAAGGAAGTCAATTAGTAAGTGACGCTTGTTTTTTAAGTGGTTTAAAAAAGATTGAGACATTTTATAGCGATGAAGAACAACCACAAGAACCTTGGCGGCCAAAAGTAGTTTATCACTATATTCAGTGGAAAGATATTCAGCCAGATGTTGTGGTTGACGTCACTGGTTTTATGGAAAAAAAGGTCGAATCTGTTTTAGCGTATAAAACACAGTTTTTTGATCCGAATAGTCAAGAGCCTGAAACTCCGATTTCTAGCAAGAATTTTACAGATAGTGTAGAATATAGAGCACGAAATTTAGGACGACTAATTGGAGTAGAACATGCTGAGGGTTATACAGTTGAGCGTTTTGTGGCTGTAGATTCATTATTTGATTTAAAATAAATACAAAAACTGTTTGCAAGAAATAACAAATAAATTATCTTTGCAATCCAATTTAAAATGGTGGTTGTAGCTCAGCTGGTTAGAGCGTCGGTTTGTGGTACCGAAAGTCGCCGGTTCGAACCCGGTCTTCCACCCAAAAGACAAAGCTTCTCTGAAAAGAGGAGCTTTTTTTGTATATACTATTTTGTAAGAAGAATTAGGGTGAGAAGTTTATGCTGAGTACAGTCGAAGTAAACCCGGTCTTCCATCCAAAAGACAAAGCTTCTCTGAAAAGGGAGGCTTTTTTTTGTTTAAGCCCATAAAACTAAAAAAGGCCTTTCAAGCTAACGAAAGACCTTTTTTATGATTTATAACTTTTAATTATTCAGTAGCTTTATCTACAACAAGGCGTTGATCTCTATTGGCAACTTCCCAAGCTGTATAGAAAACTAAGCGAGCTCTGTTTTCTAATAAGTCGTATTCAATTTTATCTGGTGTATCGGTAGGCTTGTGGTAATCGTCATGGGTACCATTAAAATAAAATATAACTGGAATATTATTTTTTGCAAAATTGTAATGATCCGATCTGTAATAAAAACGATTTGGATCATTATCTGCATTAAACTTATAATCTAACTCTATGTTTGTGTAATTTTTATTGGCTTCTTCAGAAATGTTATGCAAGTCGGTACTTAGTTTATCACTACCAATAAGATAGATATAATTTCTTGTTCCAATAGTACGTTCTGGATCTACACGTCCAATCATATCAATATTTAAGTTGGCGACGGTATTTTCTAATGGAAAAATAGGATCATTATCAGTATAATGTCTAGATCCTAAAAGACCTTTTTCTTCTGCAGTAACGTGTAAAAATAAAATAGAACGCTTTGGGCCGTGACCAGTTTTTTCCGCCGCTTTAAATGCCTGAGCAATCTCTAATATTGCAACTGTACCAGAACCATCATCATCAGCTCCATTGTAAATTTCACCATTCTTTACACCTTCATGATCTAGATGTGCAGATAGTACTACAATTTCATCTGGTTTTTCAGAGCCTTTAATATAGGCTACAACATTTTCTGAAGTAATAGATTCAGATTTGTTTTCAATTTCTAAATTGATATTAGTTTCGATTTCTTTTGGTGTTGAATCTTCAGAAATAGAAGCGTGTAAGGCTTTACCTAAAGCTTCATTGATCATTAGCATTATTATTCCGTTGTCATTGCTTTTTAGTGATAAGCGACCTGCTGTTCCAGATGCTGCCTGACGTTGATAAAACGCCGAATATCTAGAAAATAAATTGTCATTCATAAATATGATGCCTTGTGCTCCATTAGCTACAGCAGCGTCTCTTTTACTAGATATTGATCGACGCCCATTAGTCCATTTTGTAGCTTCTGATGTCCCAGAAGTTATAAAATTACCATCGGTATCTTTAGGTTCACCAGATTTTGCAAGTACAAATTTTCCAGTGACATCAATATTTTGATAATCTGAATAGTTCTCATCATCAATACCATAACCAACATAAACGATATGGTCTATTGATGTATTTACATTATTAGTCGCTGTTAAAACAATATGATCTTCAAAACTTTTAAATGATTTTCCGTTCACTGAAAATTTAGCCTCAGCAACCCTTTGTTTTTCTAAAGGAACTTCTTGAAAATAGTCGTCGCCACCTAATGGTGAAGGGATTTCCATATCAACATACTTTTGCTTCAAGTATTCTACGGCCATTTTTTGCCCTTTTTCCCCGGTATCTCTACCTTCAAATTCATCAGAAGCATACTTATAAAGCATGGTTTTTAATTCTGCAGATGTAATTGTTGCTGCATATTCTGTTGGGTCAATGTTTTTAGGTTGGGGTATTTGTGAGGTGTTTACACCGCTTTTTGAAGATGTGCCACAACCAGTTACTATTGCAAAAGCAACACCTAAGAGTAATAATTTTTTCATGTAAAGAAAGAAATTGGATAATTAAAGTGAATAGAAGGAGGACCTATTTTAAAACACACCTTCAAATATATTTAGCTCTAAATTTACGAAATTAGAATAGGCTATAAGCGAGTTCTAGTGTCTTTTAACAGATTTTAACATCAAAGAATTTCTTTCTTAAGTCGTGTTTCAGAGTTTGCCAGGTACCAAGCTGTTGCAAATATTAATTTGGTACGTTTTTTTAATAAGGGATAGTTAATTTTATCTTCAGTATCTGTTGGTTTTGTGTAGTCTTCGTGTTCACCATTAAAAAAGAAAATGACAGGAACACCTTTTAATGCAAAATTATAATGATCTGAGCGATAATAATAGCGATTCGGCTCTCTATCTTCATTATATTTATAATCGAGATTAAGATTTGTAAAGGTAGTATTGGCTTGTTCTGCAATGTAATAAAGTTCGGAACTCATTTTGTCTGAGCCAATAACATAGATATAATTTTCATTGTCTTTATGTCTGTCATCAACACGCCCAATCATATCTATATTTAGTGTTGCTACTGTGTTTTCCATTGGAAATATTGGGTTGTCCGTATAGTATCTAGAACCATATAAGCCGACTTCTTCAGCGGTAACATGTAAAAAGACTACGCTTCGTTTTGGACCATTACCAGCTTTAGTCGCTTGTATAAACGCTTCTGCTATTTCTAAAACAGCTGCAGTGCCAGAGCCATTGTCGTCTGCTCCATTATAAATTTGACCATTTTTAACACCTTCGTGGTCTGAATGTGCCGTGATGTAAACATATTCATCTGGAAACTCAGAACCTTCAATAAACGCTATAATATTTTGTGATTCATTGAGGTTATTGGGTAGATTCTCTTTAGGGACTACTTGGTAATAGTTTGCATGCGATTCTGGTGCACTTATGTTATAGCTTTTATACTGTTCTCTTATATAATCACAAACTAAATTATGACCTTCTTCACCAGTCATTCTACCATTATATTTGTCTGAAGCGACTTCAACAATATGTGCTTTTAAATCTTCAGAATTAATGGTGTTTAAATACGTGTTGACAATAGTTTTATCCTTAAAAGCTATACTATTTTTAAGGTTGTTAATTTTCTCACTATGTCTTATTGTGGCACAAGATCCAACAAAAAGCAATACAGAAGCAAAAAATAATTTCATGTAACTAATTGATTTACGCAAAAATAAAACAAATAG
This sequence comes from Winogradskyella marina, assembly GCF_015645385.1. GTDB lineage: Bacteria > Bacteroidota > Bacteroidia > Flavobacteriales > Flavobacteriaceae > Winogradskyella > Winogradskyella marina. The sequence continues at coordinate 75,969 of NZ_JADOET010000012.1, read as the reverse complement.
AATTAAACTTTTCTTACAATCTGTTAGAATTTTTAAAAATTGTTGTCAATTTATAACTCTTCTGGCAGGTCTTGTGTATTTTCTTCTAATTGATCCACTTGTTCAATGGTTTCTTTTTCTATGGTTTTAAAAACACCTTTATATATCGTTAATCCTAAAGAAACGATAACTAATAGGAATATATACTGAATAGGTTTTATTTTGGCTTGTTCTTTTTTTGAAAGAATAACTAATGCCAAGCCGCTTATAAATGCTATGATTATAGGAATCAAGGCTAAATTTGACATATGTGATGCTGATAAGCTAACGGCAACTATTGCTGCAATGAGTCCTAAGATTATAAGTGATTTTTTCATAGCTCTATTATTTTTTACAAATTTGATGATTTAATCAGAAAGTATTCGAATTACTTTAAAAATTTCAATAAAAGATTATCATCTATTGTGCCGAAAATACAATGCCTCAATAAAAAGTGGCAAATTATAGCTTGCAAATCAATGAATTAAAATATTTATAAAAAAAACTACTAAGAAATGTTTGTCTAGAACAAAAAGGGTTTTATATTTGCACCCGCTAAAGGAGAATTGGCAGAGTGGTCGAATGCGGCAGTCTTGAAAACTGTTGAGGGTCACACCTCCGGGGGTTCGAATCCCTCATTCTCCGCAAAAGCCTTGCAATTTTTTTGCAAGGCTTTTTTTATTGATTCTACTATCTTTGCTTAAACACAACTTTTGATCTTGATTCTTATTGAACGTGCCTAAGGCAATTTTACATAACAATCAGTTATATACCTTTAAAAATCTATTGGGTTTGTATCATATTTTTTTAATACTGAAAGTAGATCTACTAATGGAAGTTCAATAGAGTAGGTGCCTGTATATGATGGGCAGATTACACAATCATCAAAGTAAAATTCAACATAATTGTCGTTGAGTACAAAGTTGTTTTTACGCGCCATGAAATCATCTAAAGATATCTCCCAGCACTCATAGTATAGTTCACCTTTTCCTATTTGTTTATTTATGTTTTCGTTTAGAATTTCTACTAATTCCTCCTCTGAATCTTGGTTGAAAAAGTTATTATAGCTCATAAATACTCCGTTGAGCAAATCATAATTAAACCCATCAAAAGAATAACTTGGATGCATGGCTCCTGAATAAAAATTTTCTTTGTAAAACAATACACTTATAAGTCGGTCATTAACATTATAAATTTTATAATCTATAAAGCGTTCTTCTCTGAATGTCTTGGCTTCAATACTATCGCACAATAGTTTATTAGCTAGAATTTCTTGTTCAGTTTTTGTGATGTTAACATAATAGTCGTTAATAAAATCGTTGAAGTTTTTGTTTGTTAAATTAAAAGACTCATTGAGCACTGGATATTTAAAGTTTATTGTATAATCTTCTTTTTCTACCAGATAATTTTTATTGATGATTAATATTTCAAGTTCTTCACTTTCATCTTTCTTCTCAACCAGTTGCTTTTGCTTTAATTCAATTTTTAAGGATTTGTCTAATGGTTTGATATCGGCATCTTTGAATTGTATAGTGTCCTCAATAGTTGGTTGGGCATCTTCAATCACCTCTGGATTAGTATAATTCGCATCACGTTGATCATTTTTGCAATTTGAAAATAATAGGATGAGGATTAGAATGTAAGAATATTTCATTTGATTTAATTTTTAAGTTTACTAGGTATTCATGTTTCAAGTAAATTCATCCTTATTAATAAAAAAATTATAAGTATGTTCAACTAAGTTATTTAAAATGAGCTTTGTGACCTATGATTTAAGTCAGTTTATTTATACTATAAATCGCTAGATTTTTTTTTCATTCGCCTATTATCTCTTATGGCCCAATAAATTCCCTTTACATCAGATGTCCATTTATCATACATAAAAATGAGTGTAATTTCTTCGCATGTTTCTAATAAACCTACTACAATCATCATGTAAAATAGCACATCATTAGGAGAGAAAAATAAAGAATATAATATAAAGATGCTTTGAATTATAGCAGAAAGCTTTGCCAAATACGTATGAAAGGCGGTTGCTTTTCCATATTTAAAATAAGCAATCAGCATTTGAATTATATAAGGCACGAATGCTATACTTATTAAAACAATATTCGATTTAATAAATGCACTCTCAAAGCAATACAATCCTACTAAACCAATAATAAACGTCATTTGGTCGCCAAATGAGTCGAGTTGCGAACCTCTAGGACTCGTAATTTTTAGTTTCCGTGCTAAATAACCGTCTATGGCATCTGTAGCATAACTGATTAGCAAGAACCATGTAAATACCATACGTTGATCAAACCAAATTAGCATTAACAAAAAAGGGGACGCCAAAATTCTATAAAACGAAAACCAATCTGCAATATTAAAATTTTTAAAAGTTAGCATCCTTATCTCTCTTTACGTAAAACTAATACAATGCCAAGGCTTATAAAATGAGAAATATCATTTTATAACGATGGCATGCAACTTTAATCTATTTTATAACGCAATAATCGTAAGGCATTTAAAACAACTACAATAGTAGAACCTTCATGAAAGGCCACTGCTATTCCAATATTTGTGAGCCCTAAAATGGTTACAGGCATTAAGACGGCAACAACTCCTAAACTAATAAAAATGTTTTGTGTAATAATACGTTTAGATGCGCGGCTTAGTCCAATAACGAATGGTAAGTTTTCTATTTTATCAGACATCAGTGCGACGTCTGCGGTTTCAAGAGCAACATCGCTTCCTGCCGCTCCCATGGCAACACTCACTGTACTTAATGCCATGGCAGGTGCGTCATTAACTCCATCACCAACCATGGCTATTTTTTTATCTCTGATAATTAATTCTTTTATAGCCGCAACTTTATCTTCTGGTAGTAAATTACCTTTAGCTTGAGTCAGCCCAATTTGTTTGGCAATAGCATCACCAACATTTTGATGATCTCCAGTGAGCATTACCATGTGTTTTATGCCCATTTTAAGTAAACGCTTTAGTGTAGAGGCCGCTGTTTTTCGCGGTAGATCCATAACACTAATGACACCAACAATTTTGTCTTTTAAAGCAACTAACATTACGGTTTGACCATGGCTTAGAAGTTCCTCCATTTTTGAAATAATAGGTTTATCTACTTTTATACCTGCGTCTTCCATTAGTTTTACATTACCAATTAAGACAATTGTATGATTATAAGTTGCCTGAATGCCTTTACCTTGAATAGCATTAACATTGGATGCTGTATTCTGAGATTCTAAATGGTACTTTAGTTTTATGTCATTTGAAATGGCTTTAGCAAGAGGATGATTGCTCAGACTTTCAACTTCTAAAACGAGTTGTGCTAATGGTTCGAAATCAAAACCGTTAAATGGAATTATATTGGTGAGTTTTGGTTTGCCTTCTGTTAATGTCCCTGTTTTATCGAAGGCTATGGTAGTGATTTCGCCCAAATCTTCTAAAGCTCGCCCTCCTTTAATAAGCACCCCTTTTTGAGCCGCTCTAGCAATGCCGCTCAATACAGCACTAGGTGTTGAAATAGCTAATGCGCACGGACTAGCAGCAACTAAAACGGTTATGGCTCTGTATAAGCTAGTATCAAAACTTTCATCAATAATTAGGAATGCAAAACACAATAAAACCACTAGAATTATAACTATTGGCACATACCATTTTTCAAATTTTTTAGTTAGTCGTTGCGTTGGTGATTTTTGAGTTTCTACCTCACTAACCATTTTAACTAAGCGTGAAACTGTAGAATCTTCACTGAGTTTTAGTACCAAAACATCAAGGCTACTATCTCCATTTATAGTACCTGCAAACACAATATGACTCTTGTCTATGTGTTTAAACTCTGGCAAATAATCCGTATTAGCTATACATGATTTATCAATTGGGATGCTTTCACCTGTAATTGGTGCTTGGTTAATGCTACTACTACCGCTTATAATCACACCATCTGCAGCAATCTTTGAGTTTGGCTTTACAACGATGATATCGTTTATTTTCAAGGATTCAATAAGTACCTCTTGTAATTTTCCATTGCGTTTAATGAGCGCTGTTTTTGGTGTCAGATTACCTAAAGCTTCAATTGATTTTTTAGCTTTATTTAAAGCGTAATGTTCTAAAGCATGACCTAAGCTAAAGAGAAACAGCAGTAGCGCACCTTCTGCCCAACTTCCGATGTAGGCAGCACCTACTGCAGCAGCAATCATTAAAAAATCAATATCAAATTCTCCATTAGGTAATTTTTTGGATGCTTCAATTGAAATAAAAAAGCCTCCAAAAAAATAAGATATTACATAACCCAATAGCGACCAGATAGATGATGCGTCGGTGAAATGTGCTGCTAAAAACCCTAACATTAGAAAAAGACCACAGAACACAGCAAAATAGAGCTCTGTTTTTTTACCCAAAAAATTATAGTGTTGGTGAGTTTCTAGATGTTTTTGTTCCATTAACAAATATATGATTTGAATTCAATATGAATAAACCTAAAACCAATTTTACCGCTGCTAATCATGAAGTTATAATAAAAAATCAGTGCTTTTATAAATAAAATGATGGCCTATTAGATTAAAGTTTCATCTTAAAATGGTGGTACTATGATGTCACATCTGCATCGCGCTTTATGTTTATATCAGGAATTTTAATTAATTCAATTGTGGTCGATGCTAAAACAATTTTTCCGTTTGTTTTTTCTATTTCTAAGCGGATTTTATCATTCAATATATGCTTTATATTTCTTCGTTTTTTATAATCTACGATATATCTCAAGTTGAATTGAATCCAATTATCAGTTAATGATATGGCTAAAGTGGGATCTACTTGTGCATCTTCAATATAGAATTTGTTAACCACTTCATTCCATTGTGCTTTTGAGTTGGCCGTGTATTCAGAAAGGGTTTCAGAAGCTATTTTAATGATTATCGATTTTGCTAAATCAATATCCGAACCATAACGAATAGGTAAATTAAATTCGTCCCAAATAAATGGGAAATCTTGAGAGTAATTATAAATAGGGCCTTTAAAGACAAAGGCATTGCTCAGTTTTACAATACGTCCACTGTAATTATCACTACTTACCCATTGGCCAATTTCCATCATGGTGGTATAAATACTATCAACATCAATCACATCTCCTTTGATACCGTTAATCTCAATACGATCTCCAGGTTTATATACTTTTACTAAAAAAATATAAATTGAACCAGCAATACTAAGAATCAGTTCTTGTAAGGTAAACGCTAGTCCTGCGGTAAATAAACCAATGATAATAGTGAAGTCTTTAATAGATCCCGAAAAATAGACTATGGCTAAAAAAACTAAAAGCACATAACCGACAATCTCTATGCCTTTTTGTGCTTTATACCGTATTACAGTATCTGATATTTTTCGTTTCAAATAGCGTCTTACCAACTGAATAGTAACCAAAACTATAACAAGTATGAATATAAATTTAAGACTACTAATGAGAAAAGGATTCGCATCAATCCATTCGTTTAATGCATTTATGTCTATCATTAAAATTGGTTTATAATTTGTATAAATCACTTTGGTTAAAACTATTGTTTAAGATGAGTTTTGGTATATTGCTTTAACATCTGCTTCAGTGTTTCTAAATAATCTTCCATAATACTTATGGTCATATCTGGATGTGATGATGAGGGGATCGTAATAGGACTCTCATCTAAAGTTTTGTATAATTCTGGATAATTGACTTCAATACTCGTGGTAAGTCTAATAATTTGATTTTCGATGTTTTGTAATGTTTTCATGACGCTATCATTTAAGAGTATGAACTAAAGATAACCATAAAATGAGTCATCAAATATGATAAATATCAGTGTGTTAGGATGTTCTATCGTATTATTTTTCCATCTTCCATTTGAATAATCCGATCGGTTTTATTCGCAAAATCTTCATCATGTGTCACTATGAGTAGTGATAAATCTTCTTCGTCGCTTAACTGTTTAAAAATATTAAATACATTTTCAGCATTATGGCTGTCCAGGTTTCCTGTAGGTTCATCGCCCATTATAATTGAGGGATTATTTATTAAAGCTCGTGCGATAGCCACCCGTTGTTTTTCACCTCCCGAAACACGAGACGCTCGTTTTTTTGCCAAATGATCAATATTCAACATTTTTAATTTTTCCATGGCATCGTATTCAATTTCTTGAAGCGATTTTTCACCTAATTTTTTAGCGGGAAGCATCACGTTTTCTAAAATTGTGAATTCGGACAGTAAATAATGAAACTGAAATACAAAGCCAATGTGTTTATTTCGCATGTAAGACAAATGCTTATTGTCGCTTCCGGTTATAAGGTTGTTATCTAAATATAATTCGCCTTCGTAATCGGTATCCATGGTAGAAAGAATATAAAGCAATGTCGATTTTCCACAACCCGATTTCCCCATAATGGATGCAAATTCCCCTTTTTTAACCTTAAAGTTGATGTCTTTTAAAACATGAAACAATATTGGATTTTTAAAGTATTTATTGATGTGTTTTGCTTCGAGTACAGTTTTCATATTACAAGCCTCTTATAATGGTTACAGGATCTATTTTTTTAGCTTTTCTAGAAGGTAAATAACCTGCTAGAAAGGTTGAAAGCATAGCAAATGAAAACCCAATTATAAAGAATGATGGTTGGATATTTATAGGATATGTTTCCACTGTTGGTATCGCTTCGGTTTCAAATGGAACTGTTGCTATTAAACTGGTTAATCCATATCCAATTAATAAGCCTAGGATACCACCAACAAAACCAATAATCATAGCTTGACTCATAAATATCAGTTGTACATCTTTACCAGAAAAACCTATAGCTTTAAGGATAGCGATATCATTCATTTTCTCATAAATAAGCATGTTTAAAATATTATAAATACCAAAACCCGCAACAATTAAAAGTGTTATAGATACCGCATAGGTAATTAGATTTCTAATGTCGGTTCCGGTTTCAAATTGTGCATTTGCTGTTTTAATATCTACAGCTTTTAAATTGAATTGTTGCTGAATATTTTGAGCGAGCGGAAAGGCTTTTTCTATATCGTAAAGTTTAACGTTAATGTCTGTGATATAATTATTGGCTTCACCCAAAATACGCTGTACGGTTTTTATATTACTAAAACTTTGAACAGCATCTAAATCGGCAACACCACTCTGATAAAAACCAACAATTTTTAAAGGAAAAAGACCTCCATTAATTGGGCTGACTTGTATGCGATCGCCAACTTTTAAAGCCATTTTTTTTGCAATTCCTATACCCAAAAGAATACTATTATCCGTGTTTTGTAACGCTTCCGCAGAACCTTCTACAATATAATCTCCCAAATTAAAAAGTTCAACTTCATTTAAGGGATTAATGCCTGTTAAATTACCTGCTAACTCTATAGAACCAGCCCTATAGAAAATTTGAGTTTTTACTTGTGGAAGCGCGCCTCTTACATTTTCGTTCTTTTCTAAAAAATTTATGATAGGTAAGCCATTATGTATTTTTTTCTGACTTAACTTAGGTTTAATAGAGTGTACGACTGTAAAACTTTCCTTTACATTATCATAAAATGAAATGGGTTGTTTTTCCGAAGGTTCTATTTCGTTGTAAATATGAATATGTGGTGTTTGGTTTAAAATTAAATCATCTAACATGGTATTTAAACCTGTCATAAAACAAACCAAAGTAATATAAGAGCCAATACCAAATGTGACACCAAGTGCAGCAATAGAGGTTTGCTTTATTTTAGTGAGTAAATGCGTTTTTGCAATACTTAATATAATATTCCAATTCACCATTAGTTTTGTTTGTAGACATAAGTGTTTTTACTAATTCCTGATAAAATTTCGATGTAATCCATATTTTCTAAACCTGTTACTATGGTTATAATACCGTCGTCTGTTTTAACTTTGTTACCATCTGTGATATAAGCTTTGGGTAGTGTTAACACCTTTTCTTTTTGAGCAATAATTATATTGGCTTCTCCAGAAAGTCCTGGGTATAATACTTTTGGTTGTACTATAAATTCAGCTTCGACTTTAAAGGTTTGATTGCGTTCATCTTTTTTAGGATATATCTTTGAAATTGTGCCTTTAAAAACCATGTCTTTGTAAGCATCTAAATTAAGAATCACATCTTGGTGTAATGAGATTTTAACGATATCTACTTCATCAACCAACAATTCTATAATAAACCTATGAGCACTGCCTACACTTGCTAAGGGCTCCATGGTGGTTACAATTTCTCCAGGTTCTTTGTATAACGCATAAACTTTTCCATTAATCTTACTTTCTACTGTAAAATCTTGGGTTGTAATAGACGACGATTGGTAGTTGTTTTGCGCTTGTTTTAAGGCTGTATGTAGTTCGTTTTCTGTTCTGTGATATTTATTTTGTAATAACTTTAATTGATTAGATGCCAATTCATAGTTTAACTTTTTGGTATCGTATTGTACTTTAGATCCAATATGTTGATCCCATAAGTTTTTTTGTCTGTAATAATTTATAGAGTCATTTCTGAAGTTTAGTTTTGCTGCGGTAATCTCATCTTCTATACTACTTAAAATTGCAGCTTTACCAGTATAATTCTCTTTAGCTAAACTTAAAGCGAGTTTTGCATTTTCACTGTTAATTTTTGTTGTGCTATTGATAATTTGTAGTAGTTGTTCATTTTTTACAACCATGTCACCTTCCTCAACCAAATTAGCATCTAATATGCCTGAAACAATAGCATAAACTTGATATAAACTATCAGGTTGAATAACTGCTGATGCATACACGGCTTCAGTTAAAGTACGTTCTTTTGGTAAAACTTTTTCGTTGTTATTACCACAAGATTGCACAATTAAAAAGAGAAATAGAACACTATAAAGTTTCATTGTACATCAGTTTAAGTTTTTGAAAGCCTATTGGTTAGATTATATTACTTCTTTAACCTTTACTTTCTTCCTTTTTTAATTCCAAATCAAGTTTTGCAAGTAGAATTAATTCTGATTTATTTTGTCCAGAAAAACTTGTAGTTATAGCTGTTGCTGTTTTTAGAATTTTAGAATTAATGGTGTTATTAAACAGCGCGTAATGCGCTCTTTTAAAATTCACAAAACTTTGAAAACAAGCATCAGGTGTTTTTTGTTCACTTTGCTGAAGTTGCTTAAACATTTCTAAAATATATTCAGCATCCTTGTCTAATGAGATCCACTCTTTTGCTATTGTAGTTGTAAGCGCACTCAATTCTTCCTCTCTTATACGATTATCCGCTGCAGCAATCGCATAATATAGATGACCAAGACTACGATAAAATTCTATATGGGTTTTTTGATTCAAAATGTATTATTATAATTACTAAAATTAATGCATTCTGTTGGTTTATTATATGATATAAATCAGTTGAGATAGACGCAATATTAAAGTTAACAATTCTAGTCTTTAATTTTAATTAAGAATAATTATCTTAGTCGCTTTCAAAAAACAACCAACCATGTTTGAGCAAGACCAAAACATTTTTAATGTTCTTTTAGATTCAATTTCTGAAGGAGTTGTAGTGGTTGACGAACAGCAAAATATTGTACAGGTAAATAAAGCAGGCGAAATTATGTTTGGTTATGATGAAGGTGAGCTTTCTAATGAAACCTTAAATATTTTAATTCCACAGAATTATCATGCAAAACATGGTGCACATTTTAAGGGCTTTGTAAAGGAAAATAAGCAACGAAGCATGGGACATGGTCGGGACATCTTTGGTGCAAAAAAAGATGGCAGCATTTTTCCTATTGAAGCGAGTTTAAATCCGTTTACCTTTCATGGTAAAAATTATATTATGGCATTAGTCATAGATATTACCGAACGGAAAAAATTAGAACAAGAAAAAAATCATTTAGCCAAAATATTTCTAGAATCACTTAATGAAATTTATGTGTTTGATGCAATCACTTTAAATTTTATTAATGTTAATGAAGGTGCTAAAAAAAATATAGGTTATACTTTAGAGGAGTTAAAATCTATGACACCTTTAGATATAAAACCTAATTATAATGAAGAACAGTTTAGAAATGAAGTTGAAGTACTAAACAATGATTCAATTGAAAAAATTGAGTTTGAGGCTTTACACCAACGAAAATCTGGTAGTACTTACCCTGTTAGTGTTCATCTACAGCGCTCCAAATTAGGAGATAGAGCTGTTTATGTGGCTATTATTTTAGACATCACTGAACAAAAAAATTACACGGAACGATTAGAAAAAACAGTGGAGCTAAGAACGGAAGAATTAAAATCTGCATTAGCCGTAGAAAAAGAACTTAACGATTTAAAAACAAAATTTCTTTCTATGGTGTCTCACGAATTTAAAACACCTTTAAGCGGCATATTAACATCAACCATGTTGCTCAGTAAATATAAACGCACTGAACAGCAAGATAAACGTGAAAAACATATAGCTACCATTACAGATAAGGTCCAATACCTCAATGTGATTCTAAATGATTTTCTTTCTGTAGAAAAGCTCGATAAAGGAAAGGTTAATTATAAGTTTTCTACCTTTAAAATAAGTAAGGTGTTAAATGAAGTGATTTATAATGCCAATATGGTATTAAAGCGTGGCCAGCGTATTAACTACCCTGAAAATATTGACGATTTATCGTTATTTCAAGATGAAAAAATTTTAGAATTAGCCTTATCTAATTTAATATATAATGCTATTAAATATTCAAATGAAAATACGATAATAGATATTGAAATTTCACAAAATAAGGATACCACAATTTTCAAGGTTATTGACAATGGTATTGGTATTCCAAAGAAGGATCAAAAAAACATATTCCAACGTTATTTTAGAGCGGAAAACGCCCTTCTTATGCAAGGTACTGGTATTGGTTTAAATATTGTTAAAGACCATTTAGAGAAATTAAATGGCAATATTGCGTTTACAAGCACTGAGCAAAAAGGTTCAACATTTATTATTGAATTACCCAACAAAGCACAAGAATGAAAAAAGTACTATTAATAGAAGACGATACGGTATTAAGAGAAAACACAGCCGAATTATTAGAACTGTCCGATTACGAAGTCCTCACGGCTGAAAATGGAAAATTAGGGCTCGAAATGGCGCAAGCAAATCAGCCAGATATTATTGTTTGTGATATTATGATGCCTATTTTAGATGGTTATGGTGTTTTAGAAGGCTTGTCTAAAGATAGTAGTACAAAGTTTATCCCGTTTATTTTCTTATCTGCCAAAACTGAACGACAAGATGTAAGAAGAGGTATGGATATGGGTGCTGATGATTATATTACAAAACCGTTTAGTGAAGAGGAAATTATTAATGCTATTGAAAGTAGAATTGCAAAAGTAGCTTTATTAAAGGAAGAGCAAGAGTCTCTTCAAACATCAACAACAACAACAACAAACGAAGATGAACTACGAACATTAAGCGACTTAAAGAATTTCTTTGATGATAATGGCAGCATTTCTAGTTATGAAAAAAATGATGTTATTTATAAGGAAGGACAAAACTCTAATTACATTTATTTAATACTAAAAGGGGTTGTAAAGTGTTATAAATTTGATGATAAAGGAAAAGAATTAACAACAGCTATACATACTGAAGATGATCTCTTTGGTTATACTTCTTTTACTCAAAATGTGCCCTATAGAGAAACTGCAATTGCCATGAAAGATGTTGAATTGGCAGGTGTAACTAAATCAGATTTAACCGCTATATTAGAGGAAAACCACAAAGTAACATTAGAGGTTATTCAGTTATTAACTGAAGATATAACTGGTGTTAAAGACCAATTACTGCAAATGGCTTACAGTTCTGTACAACGTAAAACAGCTGCTACAATTATTAGGTTTGCCGAAAAGTTAAACACGAAACCAAATGAACCTATTGTAATCTCTAGGAATGATTTGGCAAGTGTTGCAGGTATTGCAACAGAAACATTGATAAGAACCATGTCAGCGTTTAAGAAAGACGGTATCATAGAAATGCAAGGTAGAAATATTAAAATTTTAGACCTTCAAAAATTACATGATATAAATTAATATGGTTTTTATAAAAACAATCCTTTTGAACTTTTAGAATTTTAAGCAAAGCTTATCTACTAACCCATTCAATATGATTAATATCATAGTTTAATAATCCTCATCGATTTAGATTTGTATATCCTTAGAAATTTAAACGATGAACATTTTATTGCCAACAGATTTTTCTGACAACTCATGGAATGCCATTTCTTACGCTATTGATTTTTTTGATCCAGTAGTTTGTAATTTTTATCTGCTTCATGTCAGTAGAATGGATACTTTTATGGCTGGAGATAGTAGTTATTCACCTACAAAAGATCAAATAGAGGAGATATATATTAAACCCTCAAAGCTTAGATTAAAAGCCTTACTAAAAGAAATTAACGACAAACGTCAACCTAATACAAATCATAAATTTTATACACTTGCCGATTATGGATTTTTCTTAGAGTCTATTAGAACATGTGTTAAAAAGAAAAAGATAGACTTACTTGTCATGGGAACTAAAGGTGCGTCTGGTCTCAGAGAATATATTGTAGGAAGTAATACAGGTGATGTAATAACAAAAGTAAAATGTACCGCACTTGTAGTTCCAGAAGCTGCAAAATATTCTCCACTTAAAGAAATTGCTTTTCCAACAGACTTTAATCTCTCGTACGATCTCATGGCGCTTCAACCATTTATCAACATTTTAAAAATGGTAAAAGCGAGTTTACGTATTGTACATATTCATAAAAAAGATACAAAGTTAAATACAGAACAACTTCAAAATAAAGATGTCTTAAATGACTATTTTGATGAATTTGAACCGAGTTTTCATTGTTTAACCAATAGAAATGTGGAAGACGCTTTACAATGCTTTGTGGAGAGTAGAGCTATTAATATGATTGTTATGGTGGCTAAGAATCTTAATTATTTTCAAAGTATACTATTTCATTCTAATGTAGAAAAAATTACGTATCACACAGATATACCATTTTTGGTAATACATGAATAAAACACTTTAATTATGGACAGTTCAATATTTTTAACAAAGTTTTGGGGATGGTATCTTATCATTTTCTTCTTGATATTAAGCCTAAATCCTAAACGAATAAAGCAGGTGTTTAATGACCTTAAAGATCAAAAATTTTTAATTGTTTTTTCGTTTATAGCTATAATTGTTGGGCTATTAAATATACTGTTTCACAATATATGGGAGCCTAACCATAAACTCATAATTACGCTAATCGGTTGGTTTTCTTTGTTTTTTGGATTAGCCTTATTTATGTTTCCAAAACCAACGGTGTATTGGTTAGAGATTATAAATATAAAAATGGTTCAGGTTATTTATACCTTATTATTTTTAATAGGTATTTTTCTACTAAATATCGCATATAATATTGTACCTGTTTAATTTTTATACAATTGAAACTCATAATTAATTTTTACTAAACCTGATATATATCATATTTTAAATGCAATAAAGCGGCTACCTTTATATCAGTTATTTTATTATTTGCTATTAATCCAACTAGACACCCAACTCATTTAAGTTGGGTGTCTTTTTGGGTTACGTATATACGTATCTGATATATATCATAGTTTTTTGTTTTACAACACCTTAACTTTAGTCATAAGTTATAAAAACAATCGTTATGCTATCTGTACTACTTCCTACTGATTTCTCCGAAAACTCTCGGAATGCTATAAATTATGCTCTTCAACTATTAAAAGATGAAGACTGTACGTTTTACGTATTTAATGCGTATACACCTGTAATTTACCATGTGGAATATGTTCTCGGTTATCCGGCTCAATTTGGACTGGGAGATGCGGTTAGAAAAACATCGCAAGACAATTTAGAAGCCATAGTTACTGCATTAAATGATGAACATAATAACCCTAAGCATAAATTTGAAACCTATGCAAGATTCGATACGTTAGTGTCTGGTATCAAAGAATTTGTTGAAGAATATAACATTGATTTTATAGTCATGGGAACTAAAGGTGCTACTGGAGCAAACGAAGTGCTTTTTGGCTCTAATACGGTTCATGTTTTTAAAGAAGTGAAATGTCCAATTCTAGCAGTGCCATCAAACTTTTCTTTTGAAGCACCACATGAGATTTTATTTCCAACTGATTTGGATGTTAACTATAACGATACAAACCTTAAAATTTTAAAAGATCTCGTCGCCGTAAATCATTCTAGACTAAATGCTTTACATGTATCCACTGGTTATGAATTGAATAAAAAGCAGGTCTCAAATAAGGAAACATTAGAATTTATGTTTAAGGACTTTGCATTTTTATTTCATCAAGTTAGACATACGGAAATACCAAAAGCGATAAATGAATTTCAAATAAAGCAAAAAATTAACCTCTTAGTAATGGTAAACAATAAACATTCTTTCTTTGAGAATCTGTTTTTTAAAAATACAATTAATCAGATAGGCTTTAATTTAAATGTTCCTTTTTTAGTCATTCCCGCAGCGTTATAAATAGCAATAGATCTTTAATAATAAATATAAATCATCATGAGAAAACATATATTACTACCAACAGATTTTTCAGACAATGCATGGAGCGCAGCAGTTTATGCACTAAAATTATACGCAGATGTTGAGTGTACATTTTATTTTTTGCATGCGTGGTCTGTTTCAGTTAATGCCTCTAGAACATATATCACAACAACATATGTAGAGACTGTAAAAAATGACGCATTAAGACAATTATTTGAGTTGAAGGAAATGTCAGAGGCTGCTAACTCTAATGCGAATCATAGTTTTGAGGTTATCTTAAGCAAAGATTACTTACAAAGTGCTATAGACGTAGCTGTAGAAAAGCATAAGATAGACCTTGTTGTAATGGGAACAAAAGGAGCCTCAAAAACAAAAGAGTTTTTCTTCGGAAGTAATACTGTGAACACTTTAAAAACGAAATTGTGTCCAACCTTAGTCGTTCCGGATGAATTTAATTTTGTGGAACCAAAACAAATTGCATTCCCAACAGATTTTAATAGGTTTTATGGAGATGAATTAGAGCCATTAAAATACTTGTCAGGAATATATAACTCTAAAATTAGAATTCTTCATATCACTAAAAACAGCGATTTAACAAGTACACAAGAGTATAACTTATCTATGTTAAAAGTATATTTAGAAAACCATCCACACACATTCCATTGGATGCCAGATTACGCAAAGAAAACACGTGAAATAAACGATTTTATTGATGATCTTGATATCGATATTCTCACAATGATAAATTACAAACACAGTTTTATTGAAAATATTATGAACGAGCCTGTTGTACATAATATTGGATTCCAACCAAAAGTGCCATTCCTGGTAATTCCTTGTGTTGATTAATATGTCATTTAACCCTATTGATTATGATTGTTACATATAATACTCAAAATAATAAAGATTAGAATTAAGCTTATAAACGTATCGTATGCATATTGAGAACATAGATATTATTAAAAATTCTGGCGAAAAGGTAAAATTTTCGTTAGAAAAATTACGCAATTCTCTCAATAGAACAGGGGCAAACGATAAGGTAGTAAGTGATATTTTAGATAAAGTGATCGATGAACTTTATCATGGTATTTCAACTAAAGAAATTTACAATAGGGCCTTTGCTTTACTTAAAAAATGTAAGCATCCATACGCTTCAAAGTATAAACTCAAAAAGGCTATTTATGAATTGGGACCAACGGGTTTTCCTTTTGAAGATTTTGTGAGTGCCCTTTTAAAATATTCAGGTTATAAAACTGAAGTAGGAACCTTATTAAATGGTAAATGTGTTACACATGAAATTGATGTTATTGCTGATAAAAACAATACGTCCACTATAATTGAGTGTAAATTTCATAGTGAACAAGGACTCAAATGCAATGTGAAAATTCCTTTATATATTAATTCGAGATATCAAGATATAAAAACCAATTGGAACAAAATTACCAAAAGTAAAAACAGACTCACTCCAGGTTGGGTAGTGACCAATACAAGATTCACCAAAGACGCGCTACAATATGGTAATTGCTGTGGTTTGTATTTATTAAGTTGGGATTATCCAACTAATGATGGTATAAAAGATAGAATTGACCGATTAGGCTTATATCCCATAACCGCATCAACCTTGCTGAGTAAACGAGAAAAACAATTCCTTCTGAGTAGATCGGTGGTGTTGTGTAGAGATTTAATTGACGATAAATTTTACTTAGATCATCTTGGGGTTTCTGAGACAAGGAAAAAGAAAATTTTAAATGAAATTATCCAATTATGTGGCTAGCTAAATAAAGAATCATGGAAAAATTTGTAAAACTTAATTTTTTAGGTGCCGCAGGAGTTGTTACTGGATCTAAATTTTTAATTGAAACATCAGAAAAAAATATACTAGTGGATTGCGGTATGTTTCAAGGCCTAAAAGAATTGAGAGAACTTAATTGGGAGAATCTACCTATTGATGTGCCATCAATTGATGTGGTGTTGCTTACTCATGGGCATTTAGATCATGTTGGATATTTACCACGCTTAATAAAACAAGGATTTAAAGGTAAAATAAAAGGATCCGCACCTACACTGGCTATTGCCGAAATTATTCTAAAAGATAGTGGAAAAATTCATGAAGAAGAAGCCGAAAAAGCGAACAAAGAAAAATATAGCAAGCACAATCCTGCTTTACCATTTTACACCATTAAGGACGCCGAAAACACCATAAAACAATTTGAAATAGCGCAGGTAGATAATTGGATACCATTATCAGAGCATATCTCATACCGATTTCAATATAACGGTCATATTATAGGATCAACATTTATAGAAATAGATATCAATGCTAAGCGTTATGTGTTTTCTGGAGATATAGGTAGGCGTAATGATTATTTACTTAAAGACCCAAAAAAACCAGAATGGGCAGATGTTTTATGTATTGAAAGTACCTACGGAAACAAATTACATCCCGAAGAAAATGCAGAAGATGTACTCACAGCTATCGTTCTAGAAACCTTACAAAATAACGGAAATCTAATTATACCAAGTTTTGCGGTAGAACGTTTACAAACCTTGATGTTTCTGCTTTGGAAATTGTACAAGAAAAATAAAATTCCGAACATTCCAATTTTCGTAGACAGTCCCATGGGCAATAATGTCCTTGATGTTTTTAAACGTTTTCCCGAATGGCATAAAATCGCTAGAGAAGATTATAATGCCATGTGTAACCATGTAAATATTATTCGATCTTATAAAGAAACTTGGGAAACTATTGATGATAGAAGGTCTAAAATTATTATTGCAGGAAGTGGAATGGTTACAGGCGGAAGAGTACTCTCTTATTTACAACAGCTGATAGATGAACCATCAACTACTGTGCTATTAGTAGGCTATCAGGCTGAAGGTACACGGGGTAGACAACTTTTAGAAGGAGCACATGAAATTCGTTTTTTTGGTAAATACTATCCTGTAAAAGCTACTATAAAAAGTATAGAGAGTTTATCTGCACATGGTGATCAACAAGATTTATTGGATTGGCTAAGCGATATTAAAAACGTACCCGAGCATGTCTATTTAATTCATGGAGAGCCAAGTGCGCTAGATGCATTCAGAGTAAAATTAAAAGATAAATACAATTGGAATGTGAAGATTCCTAAATTAACAGATGTTGAAAAATTATGGATATAAAAAAGCGAAACATTTAATAGTTAAACAAAGGTATATTTTCTAATGTGTCTACAGGAGAACATGAAATTATAGCAAGAGATAAAAACGGTTGTGGAATCACCACGGAATCTATTTTTGTTATCGATTATCCATTGTATTTCACACCAAATGGTGATGGAAATAATGACACTTGGAACATTGAAGGTATTGGTAGTAATGGCATAATTTATATCTTCGATCGTTACGGAAAATTATTAAAGCAACTAAGTCCGGATGGAGAGGGCTGGAACGGTACAGTTAATGGTAAGGCTTTGCCAACAAGTGATTATTGGTTTACTGTAGAATATGACGAGCCGAGTAGTGGAGTTCGAAAAGAGTTTCAAGCAAATTTTACTTTGAAGCGATAATATTTTTAAAATAAAATAAGAGTTCAAAGCTGAATAACGTTTTATGTTATTCAGCTTTTTTTATTTTAGAATTTCGACGCGAAGTCAATTTATAGTTGAAAGGATATATTATGTATTTTTGACAAAAATTAAGAACAAATGTCCATTATAGAAAAGTTGCAATGGCGTTATGCGACCAAAAAATTTGATGCTACTAAAATACTATCTCAAGAAAAATTAGAGACTTTAAAGGAAGCGTTTAATTTAACAGCTTTGTCTTATGGTTTACAAACTTTAAAACTAGTTATTGTTGAAGATAAAATGGATCGAGAAAAATTGGTTGAAGTCGCTTATGGTCAACGTCAAGTTGTAGAGGCTTCCCATTTGTTGGTGTTATGTATTCAAAATGAGATTGATGATACGGATGTAAATACACATTTTGAAACAATTAAAGCGATAAGAAATACACCAGACGCAATTCTAGAACCCTTTAAAGAACAAATGATATCTACGATTAACGATATGCAAAGTGATAAAAAAGTTGGTTGGGCAACCAGACAAGCTTATATCGCTTTGGGTAATTTAATGACCGTTTGTGCAGTAGAAGGTATCGATAGTTGTCCTATGGAAGGTTTTTTACCTGAAGCCTTAGATAAAAAATTAGATTTAGATAAGCATGGCTTAAGTTCTGTTTTGTTATTGCCTGTTGGTTATAGAGCAGATGATGATATGTTTGCCGATTTTAAAAAAGTAAGACAACCTTTGTCAAAAACAGTTATAGAATTATAGCCGTTTTTAACACCTTCAAATAGGTAAAATGATATCTTTGTTTTTCGACTGAAAAAACATAATAAAATTAAAATTCACTATGCCAGGATTCGAGTTATTTAGCGATTTAGAACGCAAAGAAGTTAATGATGTTTTAGACAACGGAGTATTAATGCGCTATGGTTTTGATGGCATGCGAAAAGGCCATTGGAAAGCTAAAGAGTTGGAAGCAGAATTGGCAACCACGTTTCAGACTAATCATGTTCAATTGGTTTCTAGCGGAACTGCTGCAGTATCTGTAGCCTTAGCATCGGCAGGAGTTGGTGCAGGAGATGAGGTTATTATGCCAACATTCACCTTTGTAGCGAGTTTTGAAGCTATTATGATGCTTGGAGCGATTCCAATTTTAGTAGATATTGATGATACACTTACGTTAGACCCAAAAGCAGTTGAAGCTGCTATTACACCGAAAACAAAAGCGGTTATGGTGGTGCAAATGTGTGGAAGTATGGGAGATATGGATGCTTTGCAAAACATTTGTAATGCACATAATTTATTATTTATAGAAGATGCTTGTCAGGCTATTGGAGGTACATACAAAGGAAAACCATTAGGAAGTATTGCAGATTTGGGTTGTTTTTCATTCGACTTTGTAAAGACGATTACCTGCGGTGAAGGTGGTGCTGTAGTAACAAATAATAAAGAGTACTATATAAATGCTGACCATTACAGCGATCACGGTCACGATCATGTGGGTAACGATAGAGGAGCAGAAACCCATCCGTTTTTAGGCTATAATTTTAGAATTTCAGAATTGCATGCAGCTGTTGGTTTAGCACAAGTTAGACGTTTGCCAGAATTTATTGAAATTCAGAAAAAGAACTATACTATTTTAAGAAATGCATTGGCCAGAGTTCCTGGTGTAACCTTTAGAACTGTTCCTAAAGGAGGAGAAGAAAGTTATGCCTTTTTAAATTTCTTTTTGCCCGATTTAGAATCTTCGCAAAAAGTGATTGAAGCTTTTAAAGTAAATGGAGTAGATGCGTGTTGGAATTATTACCAAAACAATTGGCACTACATTAAGGAATGGCATCATCTTAAAGATTTAAAATCATTAATGCCAATATCAAAAGAGGTCAAAGACGGTTTAGAATATCTTCAAACAAAAACCTTTGAACAAAGTGATAAGTATATTGCTCGTAATATTTCGTGTTTAATAAAGTTGTCTTGGACAGAGGATGAAGTCAAAGCACGTGCAGATAAGATGGCAAGAATTATAAAAGAGACGATTTAAATTTTAAGGGCACTTCACTAGTTCTATTGTTGTGTGATAAATACAGACTTCGGTTTGATTTATCACCATTATATTTTCCATTTTTTTAACGAGAATAGCAGGATTATAAGGTATGTAACCTATTTTGTTACATATGTTGTAGTTGTAATCGGTTGATTTTCATAATATTGTGTAAGTTTATGAACTAACTTCTCATCAGTCTTATGAAATGTCTCAATTTTCTTTTTTCGTTAGTATTTAGCTTTTATTCGTTTGCACAAATTAAAGTGTCTGACTCATTACATATTACTACCCTTATAGAAGCTGCAGATAAAGAATCAGATACGATCCTACAACTCGAAAAGTTTGAAAAAATTCTAGCACTGTCTAAGGAGAATAAATTTAATTACGGGATATTTCTGATACATTCCAAAATTGGAAATTGGAAAAAAAGGAAATACAATACAGATTCAACGATTTCTCAATATAAAAAAGGCATAAAAGATTTAAGCACTTCAAGCATTTATAATTATTATTTACACGAATTAATTGGTTTAGAGTATACAAAGAGTGGTATATATGATTCTGCGTTGGTTTATTTTAACAAAAGTATAAATTTTAGTAATAGAATTGATTTAACAGGAAGAAGTCATATGTCTATTGGAAATATGTGGTTACAGAAGTATGATTATAGTAATGCATTTAAAAGTTATACTACAGCAGATTCTATTTTTGAGAAATCTCCAAAATTTGTAATATCTAAAAAGAGAGCACAAGTTAATAACTACTTAGGTTTCTGTGTCCGTAAAACTCATGGTGATGAAACTGCTTTAGAGTATTTTAATACCGCTAAAACATTATATAAAGAACTAAATAATACATTTGGTGTTCAAGAAGTGAATATTGCTATTTCTCAAGTAGAAACAGCATTAGGCAATTATGATAATGCTTTAATACTACTAAACGAGTCAGTTGATTACCACCAGAAGCATGCACCAGAAGTCAACTCCTATTCATATGGTGTTATTGTAAGAGGATTTTTGTTGGTTAAGATGAATAGAATTAAGGATGCAGAAAAAGACTATAAATTATATTATGATCTTGCAGTAAATTCTAAAAACAGATTCTACCAAATACGAGGACTAGTTTATCTTGGTGATTTTTATGTTAACATAAATCAATTTCAAAAAGCTATTGACTATTTTAAATCTGCGATAAAAGAGTGTAAGGCAATAAATGATTTTAGCAAAGAGCTTCAAATAACAGAGAAGTTAATTGAAGTTTATAGAAAAAATAACGATTTATCTTTGGCGTTGGAGGCTTACGATAATTATATCGATATTCAAAAAAAAGTTGATGAAAAGAGTATAAAAGAAAAAACATTTGAACTTGAAGCCAAATACCAAACCGAAAAAAAAGAGCAAGAAATAGCCTTATTAAAATCACAAAATGAAATTGTAGAACAACAGAAAAAAAATCAACAAAATGTAATGCTAGGTGGCATCGGTATAACTACAATTGCCGGATTGTTTATGTTTTTTCTCTATCGTAATCGTCAAAAAACAAACACAAAATTAAAAGAACTGGACGCACTCAAGTCCAACTTTTTCACCAATATTTCTCATGAGTTTCGTACACCATTGACATTGATTTCAAGTCCTATTGAGGATATGCTTTCAGACGAGACGATATCGGATAAAAAACGATATCAATTTACTGTTGCAAAGCAAAATTCTGAACGATTGCTAGAACTGGTAAATCAGATATTAGATTTGTCTAAAATTGATGCAGGTCATTTAAAATTACATCTTCAAAAAGGCAATGTATTGCAGCTTATTTCTGCTTTAAGTCATTCGTTTTCTTATTATGCAGAACAGAAAAATATTGCCTATCAAATTGATGTTAGTCAAAGTAAAGCAGCAGTTTGGTACGATAAAGACGTCGTAGAAAAGATAACCATTAACTTATTGTCTAATGCTTTAAAATATACACCTCATAATGGGATGGTGTCGTGTAGAGCACATTTGGAAAATAAAAGATTATTCTTAACGGTAACAAACTCAGGAAAAGGCTTAACATCCTATGAATTAAAAAATATTTTTGAACGTTTTTACCAAACTAACGAACAAAATCAAGGTTCCGGAATTGGTTTGTCGTTGGTTAAAGAATTAGTTGATTTACATAATGGAACTATTGAGGTGCACAGCGTGGCTAATGAAGAAACGTCATTTAGCCTTACGTTATCCATAGATAAAAACAGCTTTAAAAAAGACACTACATTAGTGACATCTCATAATGAAATTGAGAATAGCATCCCATCTTTCGTTAGCGTTTCGATGGAAGACGATGACGAATTTCAAGATAGTGATTTACCAATTTTATTGATTGTAGAAGACAACGACGATTTAAGAAATTTATTAAAACAATCCTTTGAAAGTAATTACAACGTGCTTACAGCTTCTAATGGACAAATAGGTGTTGAGTTAGCTTTAGAGCACATTCCAGATCTTGTGATTTCGGATATTATGATGCCCGAAAAAGATGGAATTACATTAACTGAAGAGTTAAAAACAGATGAACGTTCGGCACATATTCCTATTGTTTTACTCACAGCAAAAGCAGAGGTAGAAAGTCAGTTTAAAGGCATAGATACAGGTGCAGATGATTATATCACCAAGCCATTTGATAAAAAATTACTAGCCTTAAAGGTTGAAAAGCTAATTGAATCTAGACGACAACTCCAAGCACGTTACAGTCAGGAATTGGTATTGCTGCCAAAAGATGTTGCGTTCACTAATTTAGATGAACAATTTCTTGAAAAAGTACAGCTAACTTTAAACGACAGTCTTATTGATCCGTCTTTCAATGTGACAGAATTTTCAGAAGCGGTTGGAATGAGCCGTATGCAATTACATCGCAAAATAAAAGCCTTAACTGGTCTTTCTGCCTCTGAATTTATTCGTTCGCAACGTCTAAAATTAGCTACGGAATTTTTAAAATCTTCTGATATTAATATGTCACAAGTTGGGTATTCTGTAGGTTTTAATGACCATTCTTATTTCGCCAAATGTTTTAAAGAACTCTATGGTTGCAGCCCTACGGAATACGCAAATAAGCATTCTTAACGTACATATTCATAATATTGACTTATCTTTAAAAGGTCATTAGTTAATTGTATGAATTTAAGATACATAGTAGTTTTCTTTTTAATGCCCTTTTTTTGCTTTGGACAAAATCCAAAGCAAATAGATTCTTTAAAAAATCTTATTAAAAAGTCTAAAGATTTAAGTGACGAAGGACAACATGATAGCTCATATTATTATGCAAAAATCAGCTATAATTTAGCAAAACGCCTTAAAGCAGATTCTTTACAAGTAGACATTGTTGGGATTCTGAGTACTTATGAACCCGACTTAGACAAGGCCTTGTCATATATAGATGAGTCCGAACCACTCGCTATTAAGAATAAGCAATGGAAGGCTTTAGAATATATGTACCATAACAGAGGTGCATTGTATTATCACAGAACCAAAGATGAACGTGCATTAGTACATTTCTTAAAGTTAGATTCGCTTTTAGAAGTCCGGCAAGATCATAAATTTTTAGCAGCAATGACTAAGGTTAGTATTATTAACGTGTTATATGATTCACGTACAGAAAATGATACTAGTTTTTTTCCTCAAATGAGTAAGAATATTACTGATGGACTTAATATTGTAAAGGATGGTTTAGAATTAAGCAAAGACAGTATTAATTTTTATAATGCGCATGCACTCAATGTACCAGCCGCTATTCTTTATGAAAAAAAGGCCTATATATACACACAAAGAAATCAGCCTGAAAAAGCAATTGCCAACTACCAAATGGCATTAGAGAATACGATATCTAATGATAACCATCTTAGAAAATCGCTTATTTATAATGGGTTGGCGAACCTATATGATAGAGAAAACCAAAAGGATTCTGCATTACATTATTTTAAGAAAGAATTAATAGCTATTACTAAAACAACAGATACGTTAAGGCAAGCCATTTCTAATTATAAAGTTGCAGAATTTTATAATAATAATGGTGATCCAAAAACAGCATTGCAGCACCTCAATACATCTCAAAAATTAATGGAGAACGCTTTCTTTGTGCGTGAAGATAATAAGTATGCAATTCAAGATGTTTTAGCAAGTGTTTATTTTAATCTTGGAAATTTTGAAGCAGCGTTTAAGGCTTCAGAAAAAGCAAGGCAACATCTTACTATAATTCAAACGGAATTTAATAAGAAAAATGTATCTGAACTTGAAACGGCATACCAAACCAATAAAAAGGAACAAGAAATCAGTTTGCTAAAATCTGAAAAAGAAATAATTGAACAACGCAGCAAGAATCAAAAAATTATATTACTTAGCGTGGTTGGTATTACTACGATTGCTGGATTATTTTTATACCTACTTTTTCGTAATCGAAAAAAAACCAACACCAAGTTGCGAGAGTTAGATGCGCTCAAAACTAATTTTTTTACGAATATTTCGCATGAGTTTCGTACACCATTAACACTAATAGCAAGTCCTATTGAGGACACCTTGGCTGATGCTTCAATCTCAGACAAAAAGCGTCAACAATTTACAGTAGCTAAACAAAATTCCGAACGCCTTTTAGAACTTGTTAACCAATTACTAGATCTTTCTAAAATTGATGAAGGGCATTTAAAATTACAATTGCAACGCGGTAATGTGCTTCAATTTATTTCGGGTTTAAGTGAATCCTTTTCTTATGCTGCTAAACAAAAGAATATAATATATACAATTGTTATTGCACAAGCAGAAGATGCGGTTTGGTTTGATAAAGATGTCATTGAAAAAATAAGCATTAATTTATTGTCTAATGCTTTAAAATACACACCGACTAATGGTACAATTGTGTGTGAAGCTTATATAGAAAATGAAGAACTATTTTTAAACGTTACAAACTCAGGTAGAGGTCTAACACCTTTTGAACGCAACAATATTTTCGAACGGTTTTACCAAACCAATGCACAAAATCAAGGTTCCGGAATCGGTTTAGCCTTGGTAAAGGAACTTGTTGCCTTACATCATGGTAAAATTGAAGTTAAAAGTGAAGTAGATAAAGAAACGTCCTTTCAACTTCGTCTTTCTGTGGATAGAAAAAGCTTTAAAAAGGATGTTATTACAGTAACGTCTAATACGAAGGTTGAAACAGAAGTACCAGTTTACCTCAACCCAACACTTGAAGATGAAGAAGTTATTGCGGATAGTTACTTACCAATCGTATTAATCGTTGAAGATAATGATGACTTAAGACAGTTATTGATTCAAATTTTTGAAGAGCACTATAATATTATTTCGGCTCCTAATGGGAAAATTGGAGTAGATTTGGCTTTAGAGCAGATTCCAGACCTTATTATTTCTGATGTTATGATGCCAAAAAAAGATGGCATTTCTCTAACAGAAGAATTGAAAAATGATGAACGAACGGCCCACATTCCTATTATATTACTCACAGCTAAAGCAGGAGTAGAAAGTAAATTTAAAGGTGTTGATAGCGGTGCGGATGATTATATTACCAAACCATTTAACAAAAAATTATTAGCCCTTAAGGTTGAAAAGCTAATTGCGTCTAGACGACAATTACAATTACGGTATAGCCAAGAATTGGTATTGCTACCCAAAGATTTATCAGTTACCAATTTAGACGAAAAATTCCTTAACAAAGTAGAGGTTGTTTTAGAACGAAACCTAATTGAACCGTCCTTTAATGTTACAGAATTTTCAGATGCCGTTGGGATGAGCCGTATGCAATTGCACAGAAAATTAAAAGCATTAACAGGTCTAACAGCATCCGAATTTATTCGTTCGCAACGTCTAAAACTGGCAGCCAATTTATTAAAAACGTCTGAGATTAATGTATCTCAAGTCGGCTATTCTGTAGGGTTTAATGATCATTCATATTTTACAAAATGCTTTAAAGAAAGCTATAACTGCACACCATCTGAGTTTGCAAAACAAAGTTGATTCAAACCTCACCGAAATCAATTTTAATTACAATGATTTTATTTCATAAAATTACAGTAGGCATCTCCATGTTGTAGCCTTGGTTCTTTTCCAATAGGTATCGGGATAAAAGCGACTCGTTTTGAGCTTGTTTAAGTAAGTGATCTTCATTTGTTTATCAAACTAATCCTAAATAATTTCACTTTAAAACCTCTTGTAAGCCTTGATATTACTAGCGTGTTACAATAGTCATAACAATTGTTACATAAGTAATAACTGTCTCATGTTTTACATTTTACATTTATGACATACTTCTTCCTTACAGTAGTAAAATCGTTGCAATGGTTAAAAAAATAAACAGCATTAAAGGTGAAATAGATCAGTTTCCTGAGTGTCGTATTTATCTTAATGTCAATCATTTAAAAAAAGGCACCTATATTTTAAAAATAACGCATAAAAACAAAGTCATAAAAACAACCACTTTTAAAAAATAGTATTATGAAATTACAGATTCACAACTTCCAAAGAAAATATCTAAAAATGAGTAAGGTACTATTTGCAGTGCTTGCTATTTGTTTGATGTCAATTTCAAGTTATGCGCAAACTGGTTTTAATTATAAAGCACTAATAAAAGATACAAACGGGAACGTTTTAAGCAATCAAGAAATTGATATACGATTCACAGTTCAAACGCTCGAAGGACCTGTTTTTATTGCGTCCTATCAAGAACGTCATTCAACCACGACAGATAGTAATGGTATTGCAATTGTTACTATAGGAGAAGGTGAGATTATAACAGGAAGTTTTCCTAATAATTTTTGGCTTCCTAACATTACACTTAACACAGAAATAGATATAGAAAGAGATGGCACATTTGTAGATTTTGGTGAATCTAATTTCAAAAAAGTCCCAATGGCAATTCATGCTGATAATGTTTTTAGTGGTGATTATAACGATTTAACCAATCAACCAACAATAACCGTTCCTTCGGGTTTGGAAAAAATTTCAGAGAGCATAGACCCTGACACTAATCTCCCAATTTATGGCTGGCGATTAGCTGGTAGCAATCCCGATTATTATGCAAATATAGGAAGAAACGCTGTAGATTTAAGTTATAATAACTCAACCTTTGACGCAAGCTTGAATGGTGCCATGGGTGATAATTCCACAACAATAGGAGTTAAGACTAATGCCCAATCTTATGCAGAAACAGCAATAGGCAGCTATAACTTAACTCAAACACCAAATAGTACAAGTTCATGGGTTCAAACCGATAAGTTATTTTCGATTGGAAATGGCTTTAGAACTGGTAATATTATAAGTTATAGCGATGCTTTCCGTATTTTAAAAAATGGAACCATTACTGCTCCTTCATTTAGCATAACTCAAATAAATACTGCTGGAGATAAAGCATTAATCACTAAAGAATATGCTGATACTAATTATTTAAATATCAACGGACATGTTGATGGTCCTTTAACAATTCAAAACGCATCAGATGCTACGTCCACATGGCGACTTGAAACACGACCAAATGGAAGTTTATCCATGTATAGAAATGGTAGTTATCGTGGGTTTTTTAGTGAATCTACAGGTAATTATTCATCTATTTCTGATAGACGTACCAAAAAAGACATCACATCTTTAGAAAATGGTACCCTCAATAAAGTGATGCAACTTAATCCTGTGAGTTATGTAATGAAAGACCAAAAGGATACAAAACGTAACCTAGGTTTAATCTCCCAAGAAGTTCAAAAAATCTTTCCAAGTATTACCAATTATGTTGAAGAAGCAGACTTAATCACATTGTCTTATACGGAACTTATTCCTGTACTCATAAAAGCATTACAAGAGCAGCAAGGCATTATTGATGGGCAAAACAATCTAATTGAAACAATAACAGCAGATAATTCATTGCTAAAAGAAAAAGATATTACCCAGGATAAATCTATAGAAGCTTTAGTAACACGCTTAAACCTTATAGAGTCAAAATCAAGTAATTAAAAAGACAAGAACATGAAAAAAAATATAATCACATTAGTCGTATCATTATTGATAACGGTTTCAACTTTTGCGCAACAAGGCATTAATTACAAAGCTCTTATTAAAGACGATCTTGGCAATGTGCTTGCTGAACAAGATGTAACATTACGGTTTACTATTTTCGAAAGTAATAACGATTATTACCAAGAAACTCATTCAACTACAACCGATGATAATGGTATTGTTATAATTAATATCGGCGAAGGAACTCCAACAGGTATTTTTTCTAATCTTCCTTGGCACTATATTAATTTTTCTTTAAGAGTTGAAATTGACATTACAGGAGGTACTTCGTTTGTAGACATGGGTTCAACGCCGTTTTTGTATGTGCCTTATGCTAAATATGCCGAGAGAGTGAACGTTAATAATATTCACATAGGAGTAAACGATTTAAATGATGGAAAATCAGATGGAAATGGTTATTCTATATTCCTTGGTCATGGTGCAGGAATTGATGATGATGGTGGTAATTTTAATACAAGTTTAGGGTACTTATCGCTGTATAGCAATACATCTGGTGTTGGTAATGTCGCTATTGGACCTAGCGCACTTCAATCTAATTTAATAGGAAATGGTAACATAGCTATTGGTCGCAGTGCAGGAATCTCTAATACAGGAAACGATAATGTGTTTATAGGTAATTCTGCAGGTACAAATCCTTCAAATGGTGATAATAAATTATATATAAATAATGGTCAATCAAGTAATCCACTTATTTATGGTGAATTTGATACCAATTTAATACGTATAAACGGCACTTTAGATGTTACTGAAGAAATGGATATAGGAGGACCATTAACAATAAAGCATATATCAGACGCGACCTCATCATGGCGCCTTGAAACACGACCAAATGGAAGTTTATCCATGTATAGAAATGGTAGTTATCGTGGGTTTTTTAGTGAATCTACAGGTAATTATTCTTCTATTTCAGATAGACATACCAAAAAAGACATCACTGCTTTAGACAACGGCACACTCAACAAAGTGATGCAACTCAATCCTGTGAGTTACGTAATGAAAGACCAAAAGGATACAAAACGTAACCTAGGTTTAATCTCCCAAGAAGTACAAAAAATCTTTCCAAGTATCACAAATTATGTAGAAGAAGCAGACTTAATAACCTTGTCTTATACAGAGTTGATTCCCATATTAATAAAAGCGTTGCAAGAGCAACAAGGTATTATTGATGGACAGAACACACAAATAGAAACCATGTCAGCAGACAATTCTTCTTTAAAAACGACCCTTAACAACCTCATATCGCGTGTTGAAAAAATAGAAGCCAATAACCAATAAAATCAAAACCATGAAACCATACATAGTATTATTAGTACTTATTATCACGCTCACATCTTGCAAAGAAAGTAATGAAACCAATGCATTAGAACAAAGCGAAACAACCGAAACTGCAACTGTGGAAATTGCAAATAAAGACACAGCAACCAAAAGTGAATCAACAAATAAAGGCACCTTTCTATGTAAAATAAACGGAAAAGATTGGGCTTACACCAAAGCATCAGGTATTGTTAATACACATGCCAAAACAAAAAAACGTACGGCTATAATAACGTTTACCAAGAAGTTAGATAAAGGCTCAGAAAGTGTGCAGCTTTTTTATGATGGAGATACCAAAGCATTAGAAAAAGTTACGGCAGATATTAAACAACCCAAAAATGGCGGTGGTACTATGAGTGCCATGTACCAGCTGCTTCATGAAGGAGGTCAACGTTTACCGGATAGCGAAATTTCAGGAACCATAGATTTGTCTCATGCTACAGCTGCATCTGGTACTGCTGAGGTCTCTAATATGAAAATCCGTTTTGAGGAAGGTAATTTAGAAGATGCATCTATGGCAGTTATTTCTTTTTCTCCCATACAATTTAGTGGAGTAGGCTACTCCGATCTCTCTAAAGTTTTTGGTTCTAATTAAATTTTTAAAACATCATTACTATGAAAACCATACTCACACTTTTGTTTGTTGCCTTTAGCTATTTAAGTTTTGCGCAACTAATAGATAATTTCGGTAAAATAATAACTCATGAAATTGCATTGGATAAACATGATGATGGTACTTATACAGGTGCGGTCGAATGGACAACTGGAGGCGCCGATTCCTTACAACGATTTGTGATTAATGACCTAAGTATTAAAGCTCCAGTTATGGTTAGGATAGTATCAAAAGCACCAAATCATAATATAGATCTTACATTTCACAAAAATAATTGGGATAGCGAAGAAGCTAAAATTTCTACCAACGGTAAGAAATTTGTGGATAAAGTATTTAGGACTAAAAATTTGTTGGGTCTTGGTGTAAGTTCAGAGGTTGCTGGCATTCCCTATTTAATAAGCGTTAGGGTTGGTTTACAATTTCCATCTACCCAGTCTGTCATTCGTGTTACCGATGATAAGGAAGAATATGCCAAGCATCTACGTAGTCTTGGTATTCATGGTGACCCTTTTGGTGGCAATTCTTCTTCTAATACGTCACAAAGTACGGTGGCAACAACGGGAAGTTCCGATGGGAACAACACACTTTTGTACATTATTATTGGTCTCTTGTCAATAATAGTAATACTGTTTGGCATATTCCTTTTAAAGAAAAAGCCCGTAAAAAACACACTATTAGTTATGCTTTGTTTTGGTTTTTCACAATTGATGATGTCTCAAAGTCCAGTACCAATTAGTGTGCCTATGGCTGATCAACCTGACGTTTTTTTGGATTATGCCAATAATAACGTGGTCGATCAAGTACCTGTTTCATATGATGATCCTGGTTTGATTCCAGCCATGGATAGAGACGCCTATGTGTCAAACGATGGAGGTGAAACTACCGCATTGATAAGATTAAGACCTAATCAAAGTTCAAACGAATTGTCTCCTGAAGCAGCAGCAGAGGTCAATAGACAAATGCAAGAGGCTACCGATGATTTTAATCGGGATTTTAGGGACAATATGTCCGGAGAGGAAACCGATGGAGATCAAAGAATACTCCCAGTTGACCGAACTGCCGAAGAACTCGAACAATTAAGAAGACAAGTACGAAGGCTCCAAGCAGCCGTTGAAAGATTGGAGGCAGAGAATGAAGATAATAATGACGACGAAACTGAAAGTAATCCAGGTAATGAAATTTTAATCTATTGTGAAGTACGAGAAGAATGCCTCGATTGCATGGATCAACATTTAGAAGATTTTACGACCCATTATGCCTATTATATTCATTTGCAACAATATTATTTTTTTAAATCAACTGTGTTAAGTGATTATATCACTTGGGGTAATAATATGTCTAGTTTGCCTGGAGGAGGAGGCATTGGATGGACGTCAATTTTATTGCACAAAGTAAGACCTGCCATGAAAGAAATGAAGACAGCCTATGATACTAGATTTGATGATTATATAGTGTCAATGAAAGCGGATCTCAACAATATAAGAGATTGCGCATCTAGTAGGCAGCTCATCAGTTTAGGTACTTACGAAACACAAGTAGGACAGACGTTACAAGCGCTAAAAGCCGCAAGAATCTCAAAATAAACAAACGTTATGAAAAAAATAGTTCTTCTTTTAGCCATTGGTTTTATAATGCATTCCTGTGGTAATAGTCCAGATAAATCCAAAGACCTAAACAATCCTAGTGATTTGAACTCGGGTTTAAACTCAGGTATCAATCAAGAATCTGTACCCTCAATTAATGATGCGGATAACATTTCAAATAAAAGCTCGAACTCGGAGTTAAACGACCTTTTCAACATGGGAAAAAACATGGTTGAAGGTTCTAAAAGAAATGGTGAAGTGGATTTTCAATTGGATCCCGAAATGCTGATTGACATGTTGGTAGAAAGCGGAGTGTCACGTGAATCATTGGAAAAACTCATCAACAATCCAGACAGTCTTAAAGTACTTGCACAACAAGCTATGAAGGAAAGGCTAGAAGCTCGTGATAACGAAGAACCTGTTCTAAAAGGAAAGCTAACAAAAGAACAATTAGCTTCAAAAAAAACACCAACAGGCGTGTCCTTAGAAGAAGCTATTTTAATAGTCCAAGCAGAATCGGGTCCTGAAGCAACCATGGCAAAATTAAAAACTATAGATTCTTTAGCAGGCACTAATATGATGTCTCAATTAGATCTTACAGAAGCCGGTTATGTGATGGGAGATGTGGAGCGGAAAAATGAGGTCAAATCTAGTGATGAAGAAGAACAAAAAATGAAAGAACTTCAAGATAAATCACGCCAAATGCATAGTGAAAAAGAGTCTAGAGAATTACTCGCTGAGTTGGAAGCAACCGATCAGGCAATCGCTTCAGGAACATTAAAAGCCAGTCCAAAATACCAACGTGCCATTGCATACAGGAAAAAGACTGTTACTTATTTTCATAAAGATATTGTTCGTAAATCGGAAGCAGCGAAACGGAAATTTAAAGCGTTAAATCCAGATTTATTTTACGGAGATGACGTTGGCGTAAGCTATGTTGGTAATCTCAATAAAACAGTGTACTTGCCATTAGGGCCATTGTCTTTTGCAGATGAGGTTGTACACGTTAATCACCCACAACTTTTAACACAAGAGGTCAATAATGTGCTTGGAGAACCCGATGTTATTGAATCCTTTGATGATGCTACTGGGATTTACAGCCTTGGACTTGCAGGCACACTAACGATTCGGTTTACAGATAATGCTTTGGTAGATGTTAATGGTCCGGATTTATACTTGTTCGAAATAGGGCAATTAGAACCCACAGAGTTAGAAATATCAAAAGACGGAAAATCTTGGATAAAAATAGGAAAGATAGATGGAGGAGTCGCTGAGGTAGATATTGCACCTTATGTAAAACCAAATGACCTCTTTTACTATGTACGCTTTAAAGATCTTAAAGAAAAAAGTGGCATTCCAGGTGCCGATGTCGATGCCATTGCCGCTATTGGTTCTGCCATGCGTTTAAATTTAGACAGCCAAGTATTATTCGATACAGGTAAAAGTGAACTAAAACCAGCAGGTATAAATGCCTTAAAAGAATTAGTAAATAGCATCACAGTACTAAAAAAAGGAAAAGTCATCGTAGAAGGGCATACTGATGATGTGGGCAGTGATGCAACCAATAAAACCTTGTCTTTAGCGCGTGCCAAAAGTGTATCTAAAGCCTTAAGACAATTAATACCGAGCACAGAGTTTAAATGGCAAGAAAAAGGCTATGGAGAATCAAAACCGATAGTAGAAAATGATTCCGATGAAAATAGAAGTAAAAATAGGCGTGTAGAAATATTGGTGGTGCCTAATTAATCAATGTATGATCAAAACGTTATGAATACAAAAAAATTAATATGGAGTTTGGCAGCAGTATTTATGTTTCACGCCATGTATAGTCAAAAGTTAAAACAAGATGAGATCGTAAAGCTAAATGATCTTTTAAATACAACAGTTGCTTCTGATCTTAGAGTAGAATTAAAAGGTGATAAGGCTATTTGTAGCATAGAACAATTGAGCAAAACGCTAGACATAAGAGATAGCGCTCACATAGCGGAAGATAGTCTATCAAAAGCTGCTAAGACAAAGTTATACCAAGGTCGTTATGTAGGTCCTGTATTTTGGAAGTATAATTTTCAAGCCGCTACAAGCTCCGAGGTGGTATTTAAACCCAACAAATATCAACAACTGTTCTGTACTATTCATTTTAATAATCAAGACACTATTGTTATAAGAAGTGGACTAAATACTTACACAAGTTATCATAGTTTATCAGATTCTGCGTCGCATATAGTGAATTGGACAGATGACAAATATATAAGCCTTTTGCTGACCCCAAAAAAGGTGGATAATAAAATTGAATTCGAGTTAAACGGCATTACCATAAGTGGAAAATTTGAA
Source organism: Winogradskyella marina (assembly GCF_015645385.1). GTDB lineage: Bacteria > Bacteroidota > Bacteroidia > Flavobacteriales > Flavobacteriaceae > Winogradskyella > Winogradskyella marina. The sequence continues at coordinate 41,967 of NZ_JADOET010000012.1, read as the reverse complement.
AGAAGCGATAAAAAAGAACTCGCTAAAAATTATACAAAATCATTAAGAACCATTTTTAAGAGGGAATTTAAAACCCTATTTGAATCCGAGGAAATGAGTCAACTGGTATCACAAAAAATAAAGCTTTAATAAATGAGCAATACATAAAACAATAGCTATTAATTAAATAAAATATTATGAAAACAAGATTCACACTCATACTTGCGGTACTTATTTCAACGATAAGTATTGCACAACAAAGCATTAATTATAAGGCTCTTATTAAGGATGATAATGGGAATGCACTGATAAATGCCAATAATATCAATGTTCACTTTACAATTTATGAAGGTGCTGCATTAACTAGAGAAGTTTATTTTGAATCTCGACCTAATGTATCAACAGATGCTAATGGGATACTAATTATCAATATTGGAGAAGGCGTTACAAATTATGATTTTTCAGATATAAATTGGGGAAATGACGAACATTGGCTTAACGTGCAAATTGATATTGGAGATGGATTAGTTGACATGGGAACCACGCAATTCAAAACGGTGCCATATGCTATAAGCGCAGCTAATGTATCTGGTCTTGTGGCTATTGATGAAGGTAATGGAACAGGTTGGAGGTTGAAAGGTGTTGACCCAGCAAACTATGATGATATCGGACATAATGCCGTAGACCTTAGTGAGAGTAGTTCTCCAGCAGGCATCAATGGAGCATCAGGATTAAATGCTTTTGCGGTGGGTAAAAATGCAAGGGCTTCAGGGGATCATTCCATTGCCATTGGAAATGGTACAAAAGCAGAAGGTGAGGGTTCTATAGCAATGGGAATCAATAATACAGTTGAGCCCAATGCATTATTTACCATAGGAAAAGGTCCGGTTAATACATCCTCTGGGAATGCCATGGTAATTTATAAGACTGGTAAATCTACGTTCTATGAAGATATGACAGTAAATCGGTGGTTAACTGTTAAAGATCTTTTTATAGCAGAAGATGGTATGGTTTTAACAGGTGAGATAAACAGAGGCGGCACAGACGATATGATACCTGTAGCGTATGGGAGTGTATCTAGTACAGGAGCTATTTACGCTTCAGGTGGGTCTTTTGAAGTAACCAAAAATGCAGCACACACGTATACCATAACGGTTGCTGACCCCAATACTAATGTAGATTTAGCATTGAGCCATTCTAATAGTGCTACTACTGTATCAACTATTTCTGGTCAATTTAGAACATCTAGTATTTCGCATTCTAACGGAAGTGTTCGCGTACATATCTTCGATTCTAGCTTCGGACAAGTTGCTAACTCGTTTCAATTCGTCATTTATAAACAATAATAAAAACAGCTTTAAAACTTTGTAGTCATTAACAATTGTACATAAATATCATGAAAAAACACATCACATTAATCTTCGTAATACTATTATCGGTAGCCTGTAAAGAGGAAACCAACAAAGAAACCAACCAAACCGTTAAAAGCGAACCAAAGCAAGAAGTCACCACACAAATTAACTCAAGTGCAGACTACAGCAGTTTATTTAAAAACTATACCTGCGATGTTTCTGTCACAGAACTCGCCAAAGTGCTACAAATACCAGACTCTGACATTAGTGCACAAACAAGCAATTCGCCAAACGAATGTCTTTTTAAAATAAAAGGCTTTGGGGAAGGTCACGATAATACAGGGACAACCTTGCGCTTAATGTTAGTTCCTAGCAGCAAAGGGCAGAGTAAAAAGGAAATCGCCAACCTTTTAAAAGACAAAGCGGAGTTGTCAAGCGGCATACTTATGGGGAGGGATATCGTATTAGCAGATGCTGGTGATTGCTATATCGCATCTCAGCCAAGGAGAGGCACAGTACGCATATTAAATGAAAACTATGATAGCTTCATTGTTATTACTTATCAAACGAAAGCTTCTGTTCAAGGTAGAACTGAGGAACAGCACGATGAACTCAAAATAATGTCAAATGATTTAGCTAATTATTTGGTAACAACACATAAAAAATGATGACAATTACCCACATCTGTTCAGTAGTTGCTTTCTTGATTCTGTTAAACTTAGTGCTATTAAAACTGAGTTGTAATAAGACCAAATAACCAGTTATAGTAAGTGTTGTTACATAAATCACAGCATTTGTTACAATAGTAATAAGGTTACAAACAGATCTAAGATACTTTTACCAAAGTATTGTAATACTAATAATCAAACGTCTTGATATATGTATGCAATATGTAATTAAGAAATAAACAATTTAAACTTATGAAAACAAAAATTACATTACTCATCTTATTCCTAACTACTTTAGGATTTGCTCAAAATGGCATTAATTATAAAGCAGTAATTAAAGACAACATTGGCAATGTTGTAGCTAATGATCTTGTTGTTGTACAATTTTCAATTTTACAAGGAGCAGCACAAACTAATGTGTTTACAGAAACCCATTCTCCATCAACGGATGAGAATGGTATAATTACAGTAAATATTGGAGAAGGAACACCAGTTTCGGGAACGTTTGCTTCCATCGACTGGGCAAGTGAAGACCATTATTTAAATGTTCAAATCAATGTAGGAGATGGCCTTACAGATATGGGAACCACGCAATTCAAAACGGTGCCTTATGCTATCGCTTCTGGAGATAAATCTTGGGAAGTGGAAACAGACAATGTTCATGTGCTGACTAAAAATGTTGGTATTGGAACAACGGCACCAACAGATCTTTTGCATATCTATGATGATGAAACATCAGGGATTAATTTATCCGTGCCAAATTTCTCAGATGTATCCCAAATTGAGTTTAAAAATGGTTCTGAAACCGGTTTTCACTCATTTTATAAAATTCTAAACAGAGAGGATGCGCTGAGGTTTGAATTGGATACTGACCTTTCAGCTACTGGAGAAGGATATGAAAGCAAAATGACACTTTCCAATTCAGGATTGGAATTAGAAAATGGTACACGAATAAATGAGTTTTCTACTGATGGAACATTAGCTGGAAACAGTAATAATGCCATACCTACTGAAGCTGCGGTAAAAGCTTATGTGGATAATCGTGGTCAATCTAACTATTGGAAAATCGACAATCTAAATACAAATAATATTACTGCAACTAGTACATATCAACCTATAGGACCAGTATTAATAATTAATAAGGAATTTTCAGATTCAAACATTGAAGTCACGTTAAATTCACGAGTAAATGGTGGAGTTTTTTCTAGTCCCAGTGTTAATGGTATAAATTTTAAAATTCGAATTGATGGTATAGAAACTACCTTAGATAATATAGGTAGTATTATTGACTCAAATACGATAGACTTCTTATCAATATTTGCTGTTTTTGAAGGGCTTTCAGTAGGATCGCATACTATACAAGTTTATGCTAGTACATCTCCATTTGGGACTTCATCGAATGTTGGTTTAGATCCTGGAGGATGGAATGGAGCTATAATAGCAAAGGAAACTTTTTAATAATGGGTTTCTAAATAGTTAAAAAACTAAAATAAAAATTTAGTAATCAGGGGTATATATTTTAATAATAGAATTCAAACTTTAGAAAAAATGAAACAGATAATTAATTTACTGATGCTCTTAGTGGTTTTACCACTAGCATCACAATCCATGGAAAAATTCAGCATCGATTCAGGAGGTGCATCAGTAACCGCAGGAGGTATTCAAATGCTTTATACCATTGGAGAAGTCAATGTACAAGAATTAAGTGCTGGAGGGATATCGGTTTCTGAAGGCTTTATAAATCCAGTGAGCTTTATGATAAATCTAGATCCCAAAATATTTTTGGAAGGGCCTTATAATGCTGGACAGATGAATGATGTTCTGCGGAGTAGCGATAATATCCCAACATCAAGTCCTTATGTAGATAACGCTACATGTAATGCCACGGTTTTTGATATCACAGGTGCTAATGCCATAATAGATTGGGTATGGATTGAACTGCGCGATAGTAATGATGGTATAACCGTATTAGCCGAAACCTCGGCACTTTTACAAGCCGATGGAGATGTGGTAGCAACTGATGGCACTTCGGTAATAAATATAAATGTGTCACCAGGAAATTATTATGTAATGGTTAGTCATCGTAATCATTTAGGGGTATTAACTGCTAATCCTATCAATCTATCAGGAAGTGCAACAGTGTTAGATCTTACTACTGATAGTCTATTAGTAACAGGTGGTGCTAATGGTATAGCCAATATGGACGACGGTAATTATGCTCTTTTTGCTGGTGATTTTGATGGAAACGGACAAATACAGAACAGTGATGCTGTTGGAGCATTACCATTTATTGGGCTATCTGGATATTTAAATGCAGATATAGATATGAACAGTCAGGGACAGAATACTGATATTTTAAACACACTTAATCCTAATATCGGTAGAGGTGAACAATATTCCAGCCGACAACTTTTTGCAAAACGTAAAACAACAACTGAAAATGATAATTAATAATAACCTTAAATCAATAGAAATTATGAAAAACAATTACAGAAAAATTTTAACGACCATCTACTTTGCATTTATAGCTAGTATTGGAATGTATGCGCAAACTATTCAAGTATCATTTGAAAATGCTCAAAACACTAACGATGGTGTAGATGATTTTTATGAAGTCGATGTTATGATACAGACACATGATGGTATGCCAGATTTTAAAATGGGTGCAGCACAATTCTATATTAACTATAATACAGATGCATTTGGAGTAAATATTTACGATGGTAATGATCAAGAAAATGATGGTGTAGAAATTACGTTTCCAAACGACGGAGATGGGCCATTAGAGGATTATATAGTAGGGCAGGGTATAGATGCACTTCCTGCTTTGAAAATCTATGGAACACTTCAATTAAATAATAATACGGATTTCAGACTGTCGTATTCAAATCAACAATCCTATTCATCGGGTACTTTTACTGAAAATAATATAACATCAACACCAAAAAAACTAGTTCATATCAAAATGAAATATTTAGATGTAACTCAAGATCCTATGGTTGTTTTTGAAGACAATGAAGCGATAGTTGATATGGCAAGAGATCAGTTCTTTACAGCTTGTGGCCCTACAGATGACCCTTTTGCTTTAGCAAATTGTGCAGCAAATCCAGGTTCTCAAATAATTGATGCTGTATTTGTAAGTGAAGGTGCCACGTTATCTTTAGATGAAATTGTAAGGTCAGAAGATGTAACAATTTATCCAAACCCTACCTCTAAATATATAAATATCCGTACAACTTTAAATGTACAAAACATTGAGATCTATGATATTTTAGGAAAATTGGTTTTGGCAGAAGGTGATTCAAACCATATAAATGTAGAGCAGTTTCAGTCTGGTATTTATTTGTTGAAAATTTATACTGATAAAGGGAAAGCGACAAAAAAGATAGTTATTAAATAGTAAAAAAATACTTATCAATCGTTATAAAATGAGAACTTCGATTTATAATATATCTTGGTTCTCATTTTATTTAATGCCAATGATTTTGAATTGTATATCTTTCTTAAGATGATTTAATTTTTCTAATAAAATGCGTCTTTAATACGCTACATATTCAACAATCTCTAAACCATAACCAATCATCCCAACACGTTTGGTTTGGAGACTGTTAGATATGAGTTTTAGTTTGCTGATTTTTAAATCGTGAAGAATTTGAGCACCAATACCAAAATCTTTAGTATCCATACCTAAGCTAGGCGCTTTTATTAATTTACCATCAACTTGATTTTCTTTTAATATTGAAAGTCGTGTTAAAAGGTTAATAGATTCTGGTTGTTGATTGATAAAAATAATAGCCCCTTTTTCTTCGCTATTAATAACCTTAAACATATCGTCTAATTTCTTATCGGCATTATTTGTTAAGGCGCCTAAAATATCACTATTGACTAAGGTGTTATTAACTCGTGTACAAACAGGCTCGTCAGATCTCCATGATCCTTTAGTCAATGCAATATGAACTTGATCATTAGTAGTTTGCTGGTAGGCTCTAAGCCTAAATTTACCAAAACGTGTTTCAATATTAAAATCTTCCTTTTTGTCAATTAAAGAATCGTGCTCCATTCGGTAAGCCACTAAATCTTCAATAGATACAATTTTTAAGTCAAACTTTTTAGCCACTTTTAATAATTGCGGTAAGCGTGCCATGGTACCATCTTCATTCATGATTTCTACAATCACTCCAGCAGGTTCAAAACCAGCTAGGCGTGCAAAATCTATGGCAGCTTCTGTGTGGCCAGTACGTCTTAACACACCACCTTCTTTAGCAACTAATGGAAAAATATGACCAGGTCGTCCTAATTCAAAAGGCTTTGTATCCTTATCAACTAAAGCTTTTACGGTCTTTGCTCTGTCGCTAGCAGAAATTCCGGTACTAACACCATTGCCTCTTAAATCTACTGAAATCGTAAAGGCGGTTTCCATAGGATCCGTATTATTACGCACCATCATATTAAGGTCTAGGTCTTCACAACGATGTTCTGTAAGTGGAGCACAAATCAGACCTCGTCCATGGGTGGCCATAAAGTTGATCATTTCTGGTGTTACCTTTTCGGCAGCAGCTAAAAAATCACCTTCATTCTCACGGTTTTCATCATCGACAACAATTATAACTTTTCCTTGTTTAATGTCTTCAATGGCTTCTTCAATAGTATTTAGACTCGTTTCTATGTTCATTGCTTTAGTAGTAATCATGACTCGGTTTTTAGACCATGTAAAGATACATTTTATTTTATGTTCTGAAGGCAGCTTAAGTAGAAGTCTTGAGAAATTTTACTTCTTACAATAACGTATTTTAATGGATAAATAGGCAGTGTTAAAGCTAGTAAAAGTGGATTGATACGTTTACGCTCTTGATTGATAGTTTTATAGAATTTTAAATACACAAAAGCGTTAACAATCACATAGATGACAAAAAACACAAATGCAATGATGCTCAACGTTAAAGAAGATTCAGCTAATTCTGGAAGTTTATTGTTGTTAAATACAAAATGCAATACTAATAATACAGCACCCACACAATAACTAACTAAACTGGTTTTAGAATAATCTTTGTAATCTTTGAGTAAAACTCGCGCTTTAATTTGTGAATCTGGTATTTCTAATCCTTCAGATTTTAAAGATTCGAGTGATACTTTACGGTCTAACAAATTATGAAGCGCAATCTCTTTCGGTTTTTTATCGAGATCGAAGTCATCTTGTTTTTTTATGATCCCAACCAATTCTTCAATTGTGTTTTTTGAATAGAAATTATAAACTTTAGTATCACTTTCCGAAAGTTGAAATTTTTGTTTTGAGTTGAATAAACGCTTTAGTGGCACTACTATACTATCAAACTGAAAAACGCCTTTATCATTTGTTGCTCGTGTGGTAAGATAAATACTTAATGGAAACATAACGGCTGTAGAAAACCATGTACCAATAATTGGACTAAAACTTCCGTTTTCTGCACTGTTTTTAGCGAAAATTCCAAAAAAATGATAGGTTAAGAATAGTAATATTGCAATAACCATTGGCAAACCAAGTCCACCTTTACGTATTAAAGCTCCAAGTGGTGCACCTACAAAAAACAGAATAACACATGCGAAAGCTAAAACAAATTTATCTTGCAACGCAATAATGTGCTTGTTTAAATGAGTTTGTTTTATTTCTAAGTTCTTTTTGTTAGAGTCTAAAATTTGCCTTGTACTATTAGACGAGTTCTTAGCCAAATTAAGAATTTGTATTTTTTGAGCTGTATTATAAAAACTCAAAATATCTTTAGTTATTAAAGTAGAATCTTTTAGAATGTTTTTTCTAGTCTTAGCAGTATCAATATTAATGTTTAGTGATGCATAGGTACTTCGGTTGTACAATGTGGTTGCTAAGGCTTTATAATCGTTTTGTTGATTTTGTTCTAAAGTATCAATGTATTTATTTAACTGACTAACATTTAACATGTTATACCTGTCTGATTGACTTTTTTCATCTAAGTCTTCATCATTAAGTATTTCTAAATCTACATTTGTAATGTAGGTATCAAAATAGCTGCGAACATGTGGTTTATTTTGGTTCTTTTGTATGTTCTTACTAATGATCTCTTCGTAATAATTTCCATCTGTCAATTCGAGTTGAAGGATATTAGAATCAGGACTACTTTTTAATTCCCCTTTTTTAGAAACGATGACTTTGAAATTACCTCTTCTGGTAGAACTTTTTTCGTGAATAACAACGTTTTCAAGAAACTGATCACGATCACCAGACTTCTTTTCAACTTTTATATTAATGTTTCCTATTTCATTAAACTGACCTTCAGCAATAGCCAAAGCAGGTTTCATTTTGGCAATATTACGTCTTAGGTTAAAAAAATTATATTCTCCCCAAGGAATAACATTATTGGCAAAAAAGAAACAACCAATACCAAGCGCAACGATAAATACACTTAAACTTCGCATAGCACGTTGCAATGAAATACCTGTAGATTTCATGGCTGCAAATTCATAATTTTCGGCAAAGTTGCCAAAAACCATAATGGAAGATAATAACACAGTTAGCGGCACAACCAAAGGAATTAGCTTTGGCATGTAGTACATAATAAACTTTGCAGTTACAGTTATGTCCAAATCTTTACCTGCAAGTTCGGCAATATACAGCCAAACCCCTTGTAAAATAAAGATGAACATGAATATAATAAAAACGCTAAAAAACGTTTTTAAAAAGGTAATAAGTATGTACCTATCTAGTATTTTCACACAGTTAAAATTTAGCCTTATACCTATTAAAATATAGATTTTTAAGAGATATTACCTATTTAAAATGGATTAATCAATTTTATTGATAAAGTAATCGCTGTATTTACTTTTGTCAAATGTAAATAAGGTTTTTGATATAGGTTGGTCGGTTTTAAAAGAATTAACAGTTAAAATGGTTTTTGTTCCGTTTTTACCAACTTCTATTAAATTGTAAATGTGTTTTGTAGTCGCATCAATGCCTAATAACACATGCTTTATTTCAGAATTAGTGTCAATTGGACTCAATTTTACATACTGTATTTTTCTTCCTTTTACTGTTTGTGTGATATCCATTTTATAGGTGTAACCATCTTCATAAAACGATAACATTTCACTAGGTGTAATTGTGCTTTCGTCCTCCGTATTATCTGAAGATATTGTAACTTCTTCATCTTCTGGACTTATGGTATATAGGGTTTTACCATCGAAAATTCGTGTTATGCCTAAGATGTTAAGTTTATATTTTTCATCTTCTATAACAACGTCTCCACGCGTTTCTTGTTTAATATTTTCGCTAATATTATTGAGTTCATATTTAAAATCTAAACTAATATTGTTATAGTTTTTAATTTTTGTGCTTACTTCATTTAGTAATGTTTCGGCTTGTGTGTCATTTTGAGCAAAAGCGTTAAAACCTATAGCGAAACATGCGATAATAATTAAATTTTTCATTCGTTTGTATTTCTTTTTTTTATAAAATGATATTTTTATTAAGCTAAAATGTAATTTTTATGGTTGTTCATTTTCTAACAACTGATCTAAAGACACTAAATCTGGAACTAAAACTTGGCGCGCTTTGCTACCTTCAAAATTGCCGACAATTCCGGCAGCTTCGAGTTGGTCAATGATTCTGCCAGCTCTGTTGTAACCTAATTTTAATTTTCGCTGTAATAAAGAAGCCGATCCTTGCTGCGATGTTACAATAAGTTCTGCTGCTTCTCTAAATAGTTTATCTCTATCCGATATGTCAACATCAAGATTTGTGCCACCTTCTTCACCAACGTACTCTGGAAGTAAATGCGCATCTGGATAAGCTTTCTGTGAGCCTATAAATTCAGTTATTTTTTCGACTTCTGGTGTGTCTACAAAGGCACATTGAATTCTTATAAGGTCGTTACCCTGAGTGTATAGCATATCTCCACGACCAATTAATTGATCTGCACCAGCACCATCTAAAATGGTACGCGAATCTATTTTACTAGTAACTCTAAACGCAATACGTGCTGGGAAATTGGCTTTAATAATACCTGTTATAACGTTAACTGAAGGTCGTTGCGTCGCTATTATTAAATGAATACCAATGGCACGTGCTAGCTGTGCTAATCTGGCAATTGGTGTTTCTACTTCTTTACCAGCCGTCATAATTAAATCTGCAAACTCATCGACCACTAAAACAATGTATGGTAAATAAGCGTGGCCTTCATTAGGATTTAATTTCCGTTTTTTAAACTTATCGTTGTATTCAGCAATATTTCTACAGTAGGCGTTTTTAAGCATTTCGTAACGGTTATCCATTTCAATACAAAGTGAATTCAATGTATTAATAACCTTTGTGTTATCTGTGATGATGGCATCTTCACTATCTGGTAATTTTGCTAAATAATGACGTTCAATTTTGTTGAAAAGTGTGAGTTCTACCTTTTTAGGATCGACAAGTACAAATTTTACTTCAGCTGGATGCTTCTTATATAATAATGAAGTTAAGACCGCATTTAAACCTACAGATTTACCTTGTCCTGTTGCACCAGCCATTAGTAAATGTGGCATTTTAGCTAAATCGACAACAAAAGTTTCGTTACTAATGGTTTTACCAAATGCAATGGGTAAATGCATTTCTGATTTCTGAAATTTTTGTGACGCAATAACTGAACGCATAGAAACTATAGTAGAGTTTTTGTTTGGTACCTCAATACCAATGGTCCCTTTTCCAGGAATTGGTGCTATAATTCTAATACCTAATGCGGCAAGTGATAAAGCAATATCGTCTTCTAAGTTTTTAATTTTTGAAATTCGAATACCTGCATCTGGAACAATTTCATATAAGGTAACTGTTGGTCCAATGGTTGCTTTAATACTCGCAATACCTATTTTATAGTTCTTTAGTGTTTCAACAATTCTATTTTTATTCTCTTCAAGTTCTTCTTGATCTATAGAAATACCTTCGTTGTCATACTTCTTTAATAGATCTAAAGTTGGAAATTGGTATTTTCCTAATTCGAGTGTTGGATCAAACTGTCCAAAATCTTCAACTAATTTATCAGCTAAATTATCGGATTCTGATTTTTCTTCCTCAACAGTTTCTACTTTCATTTCTAATTCCTCATCGTCAATAGTCTCTTCCTGTGGCTTTTCGGAAACTTCCATGGTGAGCTCTTTTGGTTCAGATTCTGTTTTAGGTTTAGGATTAGAATGGTTACTAATGGTTGGTTTAGAGTCTTCTACCGGAATTTCTATAGTAGATTTTATAGCTTCGGCTTCTTCGGTTAAACTATTATCAAAAGCGACAGTGGGTTGTGTTGAATCGTCTTCGGATTTTAAATCTTCTTTTATAGAACGCTTAGCACGTTTAAAACTATTGACAAGCGTTTCGCCTGTAACTTTAAACCTGATGGCTAAATAGGTGATAAGTCCAAATACTAAAAGAAGAATTGTACCTGCTTTGCCTATGTAATCTTGAAAAAATTGATTCATTTCAAAACCAATTGTGCCGCCTAAAACGTCGTATTTATGAGTGAAAAATCCAAACAGAATGGACAACCATACCACAATAAGTGTTCCCCAAATCCAATGTTTTCTTAGCTTTGCTTTGTTTAAGTTTAAAGAGACATAAACACCTGAAAGAAATAATAAACCAGCAAATATAAACGATGGTAAACCAAAGCCTTTGGTTATAAAAAATTCGCTCACCCAAGCACCAAGCTGACTCGCCCAATTTTTGTATTCATTAGATCGTTCTGGAAAATTATGAAGCACACTTTGGTCTTCTCTTCCTGTAAACACAAAAGAGAGGAATGAGATAAAAAGTAGAACTCCTAAAATAATAAGGAAACTACCAAAAATCAGTTTTTGCTGACTCGATAACTTAAACGAACGCTTTTTTCGAACTGTCTTAGCCTTCGGTTTTGTTTTCGCGGTTGTTTTCTTTTTTGTTGTTTTTTTTGCCATTTTATGCCGAATTTATTTCGGTAGCTAGTTCCGTTTATTTTGGACGTCTATTTATTTAATTGTATTTTTTTTCTTGTTATGAAAAACCATTTTTTAAGATTGTAACGTGTTCTAACGTTTTTATAATTGGTGTAAAAACCAACATTATTAACGCTTAAAATTAGCCATTCTTAAATAGCATTTTCTTTTTCACTGCTAAAATACAAATATGAAACGTTTATCGTATTGATTTTGGTATGTAAACACAATATTCTTTAAGGTCAATCGCTAACAGGAAATCGCTAAAATTTTAAGCCTTTGTTAGTTGAATTGAAAAGGTGTGTTTTTCATTAGGTGAATTTTGGAATATATATTACACAAGCAATAGCAACAGCTGCAATAGATGCAATAAAAACAGCACCAGCAGCGACATCTTTAATTGTTCCGATTTTTTCATGAAAGTCTGGGTGTATAAAGTCAGCTAAAGCTTCAACAGACGTGTTCATGCCTTCTAAACTTAGGACTAAACCAATCATAGCAATTTGTGCTATCCATTCGGTTTTAGAAATATCAAAATAGAAGCCAGCACCTATTACAACAAGTGCAATACATAATTGCGTCTTAATACTGGCTTCTGTTTTAATAAGAATAAGCATGCCTTTAAAAGCATAACCTACACTTTTTATCCTATTAATTATAAAAGGTTTCTTTTCTGACATGTAGAATTTAGGCTAAACTTGCTAAAGCACTTTCGTAATTTGGTTCGTCTTTAATTTCAGAAACTTGTTCGGTATGTAAAATAGTGCCATCCGTATCAATAACAACAATACATCGCGATAGTAAGGTCTCTAAAGGTCCTGTTTTAAAGGTTAATCCGTAATCTTTTCCGAATTCACCAGTTTTGTAGTCCGATAAATTTTCGACATTATTAAGGCCTTCGGCACCACAAAAACGCTTTAGTGCAAATGGTAAATCTTTAGAAATACATAACACTTTTGTATTGTCTAAGCTACTAGCTTTTTCGTTAAATGTTCTAACAGACGTTGCACAAGTACCTGTGTCAATACTCGGGAAAATATTCAGCACTAATCGACTTCCAGAATAATCTGTGATAGACTTTGCCGATAAATCGGTTGCTGTTAGATTAAAATTTGGTGCTTTACTACCAACAGATGGTAATTTTCCTGTAGTTTCAATTGGATTTCCTCCTAATGTTATATTTGCCATGATTTATTTTTTTTAGTGTGTTAAAAATACCAACTTTTATACTTACTTCTCCTAAATAAAGCCTAAATATTTAAAATAGTTATAAGTGTTTTCTAGGTATATAAAAGCCCTTAACCTGTTGTAGTTTAAGGGCTTTTTTTAAATAAGATTTTAAGGTTATCTCAATTCTGCGCCAAGCCTATTTTCAAAATTAGCTTGAAGCTTAGACATAATTTTATCAATTTGCTTATCGTTAAGCGTTTTGTTTTCATCTTGAAATATAAAACTTACCGCATAACTCTTTTTACCATCTGGTAAATTTTTGCCTTCATAAACATCAAATAAATTTACGTTTTTAAGCAGTTTTTTTTCGGTTTGTTTTGCGATGGTATCAATATCTTCAAAAGTAACTTTGTTATCTAACAACAATGCAAAATCACGACGAATTGATGGGTATTTAGAAATAGTGCTAAACCTAATGGTATTGTGTTTAGCCATATCTAAAACATTGTCCCAATTAAAATCTGCGAATAAGACATTTTGCGAAATTCCAAAGTGTTTTAATATCGGTTTTTTAACCAAACCGAAGTCCACCATTTTTTTCTTTCCAACAGAAAAGCTCATGCCTTCGCTATAAATATCAGACGAAATAGGTGCTGATTTTAAACGTGTTAAACCTAAGCGTTGCAGTAAAACTTCAATAGTTCCTTTTAGGTAAAAGAAATCACTTGGGGCTGCTGCAGAGTTCCAACGTTCTTCTGTTTTATTTCCTGTTACAAAAAGCGATAGGTGCTTGTATTCTTCACGATTATCGGAATATTGATGATATGTTTTACCGAATTCAAATAATTTTAAATCGTTGCGTTTTCTGTTAATATTATGGGCAACAGCTTCTAATCCAGAAAATAATAACGACTGTCTCATTACTTCTAAATCGTTACTCAGTGGATTTAGCATTTTTACATTATGATCTGCGTTTAAATCTTCACTTAACTCCACATACTTTGGTGTTGTTAATGAATTAGACATAATTTCGAAAAAGCCTTGCGAAGCGAGTTGGTTTCCAATAATATTCTGAAGTTTATAATCCTCAAAACGTGTTGAATTTGAAATAGAAGCATTCAATTTCGTTGTCGTTGCTATATTGTTGTAGCCATAAACTCTAAGGATTTCTTCGATAATATCGGCTTCACGCTGTACATCATTTCGGTATGCAGGAACGGTTAATCCTAATCCGGTTTCGGTAACATTTTTAACTTTGATGTCTAAAGAGGTTAAAATACTCTTTATGGTTTCTTCAGGAATAGTCTCACCAATTAATTTTCTAGCATTGTCAAAACTCAACCGTACTTCAAAATCATTTATTTTCTTCGGATAAGTATCAACGATATCACTTGTAATTTCACCACCAGCAATTTCTAGAATTAATAATGCTGCACGTTTTAGCGCATATTCTGTAAGATTAGGATCAATACCACGTTCAAACCTAAATGACGAATCGGTGTTTAAGCCATGTCGTTTTGCCGTTTTACGAACACTCACTGGGTTAAAATAAGCACTTTCTAAGAAAATACGTGATGTGTTTTCCGTAACACCAGAATCTAAACCACCAAAAACACCTGCAATACACATCGGTTTTTTGGCATTGCAAATCATTAAATCATCTTCGTGCAATTCGCGTTCAACACCATCTAAAGTGGTGAATTTTGTTCCAGCGTTGCAGGTTTTAACTTCAATTTTATTTCCTGAAATACGATCGCCATCAAAAGCATGTAAAGGTTGTCCTAATTCGTGCAACACGTAATTAGTAATATCTACAATATTATTAATAGGAGATAAGCCAATAGATTTTAAGCGATTTTGTAACCAGGCAGGAGACGCTTCTACTTTTATATCAGAAATTGTGACACCACAATAACGCGGTGCTTTATCGTAATCTTGTACATCAACATCTACTTTGTACGCGCGAGCATCTACATGATAGGAACTAACGGAAGGTGTAATAAGTTCTAGGGAAATTTCCTTTTGCAACAATCCCGCTTTTAAATCGCGTGCTACACCATAATGGCTCATAGCATCGGCTCGGTTTGGTGTTAGCCCTATTTCAAAAACCTCGTCGTTTTCAACTTTAAAAAGATCAGCGGCAAGTGTACCAACTTTTAGATCGTCATCTAAAACCATAATGCCATCATGAGATTCGCCAAGACCTAATTCGTCTTCGGCACAAATCATTCCATGACTTTCTTCGCCTCTAATCTTCCCTTTTTTAATGGTCCAAGCTTCACCTTCAGCAGTGTATAATGTGGTTCCAATTGTGGCAACTGGTACTTTTTGACCGGCTGCAACATTTGGTGCACCACAAACAATTTGTAAAGGAGCATCAGCACCAATATTTACTGTTGTTACTTTTAAACGGTCTGCATTACTGTGTTGTTCACAGGTTAAAACTTCGCCAACAACGATGCCTTTTAATCCGCCTTTTACAGACTCGTAAGCCTCAATGCCTTCTATTTCTAAACCTAAGTCAGTTAACAATTCGCCTGTTTTTTCAGCGTCCCAATCGGTTTTTATAAACTGCTTAAGCCAGTTGTATGATATCTTCATGTGTCAATTTAATCGAGGTGCAAAGATAGTAATTCCCATTAGCGAATGAAATATCCAAGTTTAATTTTTTAACCTAAATATTAAGGGCTTCAGATACGCCTTCTAACCCCTAAATGGCAACAGTTGTTTTGCGGATGAAACATCAAATTGCTTTTTTATGTAAGGTAATTGTTGTTATTTCGAACTTTATTCAAAAAATATATTTATGATACGGATTTTAATAGGTTGCTTTATGGCTTTAGTAGTATGCTCTTGTAACGAGGACATAAAACAGCAAAACTTAAAAGTTGGAACATATCGCGCCATATTGAAAGCTGAGGATAATCAGGAAATACCTTTTGTGTTTGAGGTGAAATCACCAACAGAGTTGCATATAATTAATGCTGAAGAAGTCATTAAAGTAGATGAAGTTGAATATAGAAATGATTCTATTTTTATTAAAGCTCCGGTGTTTGAAGGCTTTTTAGCAGCAACGTTTGAAGGCGATAATTTAAAAGGGAGTTATATTAAGGAAAGTTTAGATAGAGTAGTGCCATTTTCGGCAGAGTATAACAAAAAGAATCGGTTTGAAGTAACATCGGAAGCCAATGAAAATGTTGCAGGAATTTGGGAAACCGTTTTTAATCACAATGATGCTGATGACCAATACATTGCCAAAGGAGTTTTTAAACAAGAAGGCAGTAAAGTTACTGGCACCTTTAGAACTACAACTGGCGACTACCGCTATCTTGAAGGTGTTATGGATGGTGATCAAATGAAGCTTTCTACCTTTGATGGTGCACATGCGTTTTTGTTTACAGCGAAAGTGTCGGACTCGACCATGGAAGGTACATTCTATTCCGGAAACCATTGGAAAGCTCCTTTTATAGCTAAACGTAACGCATCTTATGAATTACCAAGTACAGATGAACTTACCTTTTTAAAAGAAGGTTACGATAGTTTAGAATTTTCATTTCCCGATGAAAATGGAACAATAATCTCATTGAGCGACGATCGCTTTAAAAATAAAGTTGTCATTGTGCAAATTATGGGTACGTGGTGTCCAAACTGTTTAGATGAAAGCATCTATTTTAATGAATTCTATGAGGCTAATAAGGATAAAGACTTTGAAATTGTTGCCTTAGCTTTTGAGTATGCCAAAACAGAAGAAAAAGCCTTTAATAGTATATCGCGATTGCGAGAAAAATTAAACATTAATTATCCAATTCTTTTAGCGCAATACGGAACGTCTGATAAAGAAAAGGCGCAAGAAAAGTTACCGATGCTAAATCATGTGTTGTCTTATCCGACCTCAATTTTTATTGATAAATCTGGTAAGGTTCAAAAAATACATACTGGTTTTAATGGTCCTGCAACAGGTGAAAAATACGAAGCGTTTAAAGCGGATTTTGAACGTTTTGTTGGTGGATTGTTGAGTGATTAATGTATTAATAACCAATGCTGAGTATGTCTATAAACGTTGATGTATATGGTTTGTGGCATGTTTTAAGAACTAAGTTAGCCAATATAAACAGCGTAAAAAATCCAAAAGAGTTTTTATAATTAAACTTCAATCAAGCTATACGTTAGATATGGTGATGTGAAAAGTTTTTTGATTCTTGCGACAATACTATTTTATTAGCGCATTATAATTATTTCTCTTAAAAATTTTTTTAGTCTTATCTAAAATATTAGTTTTGTGAAACTAAATATAGTGCAACTATGAATTTTGTTATCGAGTTATTAGAAGAAAACAAAAAATATTTGGAAAGAAATGTTATCAAAAAAAATCTTATGCAGGTTAATATGCAAAAAGCAACAAGAGATTTAAAAAAGGTAAGTGAATTAAAAAAGGCTATTAAAATTTTAAAATTAAAAAACAGAAAACAATGAAGATCACACAAACATTACCAGAGTTACCTTACGATAAAAACGCGCTCAATCCATTAATCACAGAAGAGACATTTGATTACCATTATGGAAAGCACCATGCTGCATACGTAAATAATCTTTCTGGACTTGTAAAAGACACTGAATTAGTTGATTTAAGTGTTGAGGAGATCATCCAAAAAGGCTATGCTGAAAACAATGCGGCTTTATTTAATAACGCTGCACAGCACTGGAATCATTCTTTTTTCTGGCATTGTCTGTCTCCAAACGGCGGAAAGGCTCCTGAAGGAAAAATAGGCGAATTAATAGTTCGCGATTTTGGTGATTTTGAGCAATTTAAAGAACAATTTTCGACGACAGCAACAAAGTTGTTTGGTGCGGGTTGGGCTTGGTTGGCTCAAGATGAAAAAGGTAAACTTGAAATCCTTCCAATGAAAGATGCTCATACACCATTAACAGCGCATAAAAAACCGATTCTCACATTAGATGTTTGGGAGCATGCTTATTATATAGATTATAGAAATGCAAGACCGAAATTTGTAGAAAGTTTTTGGGAAATAGTAAACTGGGATTTTGCAAACAAAAATTTAAAAATATAATGAGTGATACGTGTATTAATCATATAGAAAAACATTGGCAAGCTTTAACAGGTTCTAGTAATGAACTGTTTAATAAAGGAAATTTAAAAAAAGCTTTATTAGGGTATAAGGATGCTATGTATAGGGCAGAAGTATTGAATAACAATATTGAAGATTGTATCCGTTTAAAAATTCCATTTGTACAAGTGTATATAATTTCTTGTAATAATTTAGCGAATACTTATGAAGACCTTGGTAAAAAAGAAGAAGCAGAAAACCTACTTAAAAGAGTGGTATATTATCTTTTACATTTAGCCGATAATAAAGCGCTAAATATAGATGAAATACAGTCAGAACTCAAACGAGCTACGTTAGCATATGTTCACTTTTCGGAAAAAAATAATTTAGAAAAAAGTAAGCAAGAAAAACTATTTACTGTATTAAAAGAACAACTGTTACAGGATAATTTAATATAAATACAATAAAATGAAGTGTTGTTCATTTGTTAATCCAATTTTTATAAAGTTTAGCTTGTCATTTTTTACCACGATGAGTATCTGAAAATAGGCGATTTCAAAACAGTAAATTCTGGTTTAAACACAATATTTGACACAACCTAAAACCTTGAAGCTACTACTGTTTTGCCTATTTTTAGTGTACATTGTTGTAAGTCGTATTGCTTTTATTCACTTACTTAATTTTAAAATCCTAAACGCTCCTTGAATGACCAAAAGAAAAACGATGGTACCAATAATTAAATCGGGTTTATTTGAACTCAAATAGTTTACTAAAATTCCCGCGATGATGACTCCCAAATTGATAATCACATCATTCGAAGTAAAAATCATACTCGCTTTCATATGAGCCTCTTCTTTACTTTTTGACTTTTGCAAAATATAAAGACAAATGCCGTTTGCGATAAGTGCTAAAATTGAAACAATTATCATTGTCGAAAAATCAGGAAGTTTCTCGTCTCCGAAAAACCGTCTTAAAACTTCTACAAATCCAATAATAGCAAGTGAGATTTGGAAATAGCCTGCAAGTTTAGCGATCCGTTTTTTCTTAATCACAGTTCCTCCAACGGCTAACAAACTAATTCCGTAAACGAAACTGTCAGCAAGCATATCCAAACTATCGGCAACAAGTCCCATGGATTTTGAGATTATTCCTGTGGTCATTTCGACAACGAAAAACACAATATTGATTGCAAGTACAGACCAAAGTAGTTTTTTTTGGTTTGCGTTTTCTTTAAATTTTGTTTGGTCGGTTTGTTCGGTCGAGATTTTCTTTCCGCCTAAATTCAGTTCTATAATTGACTTTTCGATTTTATCTATTTCTCCCCTGTGAAAAACAGTCAATTTTCGGTTTGGAATATCAAAGTCTAAATTCGCAATACTTGAAATTCCGTCTAGTTTCATTCGGATAAGATTTTCCTCAGATGGACAGTCCATTTTGGTAATTTCAAATAGCGTTTTATTCATTTGGTTTCTGGTTTTTTTTATGACTTACAATAGTTTTGCAACTAAGGTAGCGAGAATTCCCAAACAGTAGGAAATCTGCAAGATTTACCAAGTAGGTTCTTAGCGTGCTATAGCTTATTGCCAGTGTTGTAATTAGTTTTTTATCAGATTAAAACTATCCATTATTCTCAATGATTCGATTTGATTATTTTTATAGTTTTCATACAGAGTAACAAATGTCAATGTGTAAATTTGTTTGTTCATTAAGTATGTGTGAATAATAGTTTTAAACTTATAATCTCCTGATTTTCCACCTGCGATTAATTGATGAGATTTTAATCCTCCTTTATTTTCTATTTCACTCGAAGTAATTTTAGGTTCAGTCAGCATTTCACTAATTTGATTTTCCACTAGACCTTTGTACTTTTCAAGAGTTATTGTTGTGTCATTGAGGTTTTGCACAATTAAATTTATGTTTTCTGTAAAAACGTCTGAACTCTCAGAGTTTGTAGGGTAAAGAAAAATTTCAGTTCCACTTTCGCCTGAATCGTTTAAAATCCAATTAGAGGGATACTCTATTGAATAATTATCCTTTTCATATTTTATACTTTTGCTTTGTTCTTGCGCATTGATGATAAAAGTAAATAAGATGAAAATTATTAGTAGGTTCTTCATTTTTTAAAACTAACTAGAACGGTCGTGTGTATGATTTCGTTGCGTGATTAAGCAACTAAGTTAACAAATAAAAACGGAATATAAAATCCGTTAGGATTTTCGTAAGTAGGCAAAAACCAAGTAATTAATTATACAAGGTGTTACCTGCAGTATTTATTTTTCAAAGATAACTTCAGCTTTTATTTTTAGACTTATCTCGTCATCATTTATTGTCAAAGTCCAATATTCCAAGTCTTCAAATCCATCTTTCTTTAATGGACTTGAAACTTCTCTTACCAATTCGGGTAAGTTCATATTATACCTTTCAATTGTATAATTTTTATCGTTCAATTTGATAGTTAAAGATTTTACGGTATTAAAATCGAGATTATCAGGCAAAATAATTTCTGCATTTGATTTGTTTAAAATGGATAACTTTGGGTTTTCCGCATTACTTGTGTTTAGTAACAAGTCCAATTGCATAGCAGAAATATTTTTTTCCTCATCATTTTCAACAAATTTTAATATCAGAGGTCTGTATTTTGCTCGGATTTTAGTTAAAATTAAACGTATATCATTTTTTAAATACTGTCCTTGATAATCTAAAATTGAGTCAAGTTCCACTTTAAAATTGGTTTCATTTAATATGTCTTTTTTTGACTTATTCTTTTTTGTTAAATCAATAAACTTTTGAAGTTCTTTTTCAGAGTAATGTCTTGAATATTTGTCAGAAATATAAACATAAGCTTCGCCTTTTATCAACTCTATTTCCTCATTTAAGAATTCGTCAAATTCTTGGACATCTGCTTTATTATTAAAGTCAAGTTCAAATTCATTAAATAGTTTTTTCTTATTGTTGTCAACTACGAATCTTATTCCGTTAAATCCTTGCTCAATTATTTCTTTACAGTTTATTTGTTCAAAAAGTTCATCAATCTTTTCTTGTTTAGACTGACAAAAAATTAAGCTTGGACTAAATGCTAATAGGATTAAGAATGTTGTTTGTTTCATATTGTAGTTAACCAGTTTTATCATTAAAAAAAGTTCTCTTATCAGCTAAAAGAAAGAGATAAGAGAACTTTTATATGTTTTTAAATGTTAACGTTTATTCTCCAGGAACTGGAAATCCGCGATCTTTCATTAAGGCTTCAATTTTAGCATCACGACCTCTAAATTTTCTATACGCTTCTGCTGGTTCCATAGCATTACGTGGTGCAAATAGATATTTTACTAATTTATCAGCGACGTCTTTATCGTAAAAACCACCTTCGGCTTCTTTAAATGCTTCAGATGCATCACTTGTTAGTACATCTGCCCACATATAACCGTAGTAAGCTGTGGCATAACCTTCGCCAGAAAATACATGTCCAAAATGTGGTGTTCTATGACGCATTGGTAATTCTTTTGGCATGCCTAACTCGTCTAAAGTCTCACGTTCAAATTTATCAATGTCAATATCGGTTGGATCTGCTAAGTGTAATTTCATGTCTATTAAAGCAGAGGCTAAATATTCTGTGGTACCAAAACCTTGGTTAAAGGTTGATGCGTTCTTAATTTTTTCAACCAAGCTTGCAGGAATAGGTTCGCCTGTTTTGTAATGCACTAAAAATTGGTTAATGACTTTATCTGTAGATAACCAACGCTCCAATAATTGCGATTGGAATTCTGTATAATCTCTAACACCTCCATTTAAGGTTGGGTATTTTACATCTGCCGAAAAGAAGTGAAGCGCATGGCCAAACTCATGAAAAAACGTGGTGGCATCGTCCCAAGACACTAAAACCGCTTCGCCTGGAGCTGGCTTTACAAAATTAGAATTGTTAGAGGCTAGTACATTTTTCTCTCCTTCAAAAGAATCAGAACTTCTATAAGTTGTTGCCCAAGCACCAGAACGTTTGCCTTCGCGTGCAAATGGATCTAAATACCATAAACCAATATGTTTGCCAGAATCTTTATCGGTAACTTCCCAAACTTTAACATCTTCGTGAAAGACTGGTACTGAACCTTCTTCAACTGGTGTGAATTTATAATTAAACAATTCGCCAGCCGTAAAGAACATAGCGTCTGTTAACTTATCGAGTTGTAAATATTGTTTCACTTCTTCGCTGTCTAGGTCGTATTTCTTTTTACGTACTTTTTCTGCGTAGTATCTGTAATCCCATGGTTCTATGGTGATATTATCGCCAAGTTCATCAGCAACCGTTTGCATATCTGCGACTTCCTCTTTAACTCTTGCGGTTGCTGCAGGCCAAACAGCCAGCATTAAATCCATGGCGTTTTCTGGCGTTTTTGCCATTCGATCTTGTAATCTCCATTCGGCATAGTTATCATAACCCATTAAGCCAACACGTTCTTTACGTAGTTTTAAAATTTCGGCTATGATTTTGTTGTTGTCAAACTCGTCTCCATTATCTCCTCTAGAGTAGTAATTTTCCCATACTTGCTTGCGTAATTCGCGTTCAGTAGAATAGGTGAGGAAAGGATCCATTGAGGAACGTGTGTTAGTAATGGCATATTTTCCGTCTTCTCCTTTGTCCGTAGCTATTTTTGCTGCCGATTTTATAAATCCATCAGACAGTCCACCAAGTTGATTTTCGGTTAGATAGGTAATATAATTTTCTTCATCGTGTAATACATTATTAGAAAAATCGGTATAAAGCGATGATAATTCTTTGTTGATTTCCGCATAGCGTTTTTTCTTTTCGGCATTGAGGTTGGCGCCATTCATTTCAAACTGTTTGTAGGTTAAATCGACGACGCGCTGTGCTTGTGGCTCTAAAGGTGACTCTTGAGAGGCTTCATAAACGGTTTTTATACGTTGGAATAGTTTTTCGTTCTGAGAAATTTGTGATCTAAAATCGGAAAGTTTTGGTGCTAATTCTGTTTGAATAGCTCTAAATTCTGGTGAAGACATATTACTTCCCATAATCCCATAATAAGTAAATACACGACTTAGTTCTTTACCTGCGCTTTCCATAGCAACTATTGTGTTTTCAAAAGTAGCAGGTGCTGTATTGTTGGCGATGGTTTCAATTTCGGCTAGATTAAGCTTCATGGCTTCTTCTACTGCGGGTTTTATGGCTTCTACAGACATTTTATCGAAAGCAGGAACTCCTTCGTAAGGTCCTGTCCACTCTTGGATTAATACATTGTCGCTCATGGTTGATTCTGTGGTTTTGTTGGTGTCGTCTTTGCAGCTAGAGAAAAGTACAACGCTACAAATTAATGTGGCTTTAAGGGTTTTAGAAATCATGTATGATAGTTTTTAGTGTTAGAAATTTGATAGGAATTTTAAAAGCCTACAAGATACTGAAAATAGGAATGAAGTGTATGAAATATTCTATAATTCTTGAAGGTTATTATTGATAGTTGTTGCACAGAGACTCACGTAGTTTTCGCGGAGAGGCACAGAGAAAAAGAGCATAAAAGTTTAAAATATAGTTGTGATAACCTTAGATTAAATTCACTTTGTCGCTATACTAAATCGCTCTGCGAACCTCAGTGTGTCTCAGCGCATATCAGTGTAATAACATCAAAACCTAATCGATAATCTCAACCTTTTTAATATACACATTACTTAAAGGCCAATCTCCTTCATCTGTTTCTACAGCATTAATTTTATCTACTACGTCCATACCAGAAATAACTTCACCAAAAACCGTGTAATCTCCATCTAAATAGTGAGCTCCTCCTTCGCGCTGAATTATAAAAAACTGATATGGTGACGCCAATTTATAGGCGTTTTCAATTTCGCTACTAGGCATAGAAACCGCTCCGCGTTTGTGTGTGTAGCCTTGTTTTGTGTCTGGTGGTAAAAGGTAACGTCCTATTTTTCGTCTTTTCTTGTAGAGGTTTAGTCCGTCACCACTGCCACCTTGTATCACGAAATTTTCAACTACTCTGTAAAATTGGGTGTTATCAAAATAATTGCGTTTTGTGAGGTAAACAAAATTGGCTCTGTGGAATTTGGTTTTATCATATAAGGAGATGTCTATAATTCCGAAATCGGTTGTAATTCTAACTTTATTTTCTGGGTTTTCTTTTTCAAACTCTAAAAAGAATTCCATGGCATTAGCGTCAGTAAGTTCTGGGTATTCTGGCTCTGCTTTCTTTTTTGGTTTAACTTTTGTTTCTGCGGTAACGGAATCTTTTACAACCGTTGTATCTGTTTTTTTTGAAGTTTGTTTATCTTCACAACTCAGAAGGAATAAACCAATTCCGAAAGCCATCGGAAACATTAATAGAAATCTCATAAATGCTATTTAATACGTTTTTAGAATCTGTAGTAAAAATAAAAAATCTAGAGCTTACTGGCGAAGACTCGCATGCAAAAATGTCTCCACCTTACCGTGTAGATTTGGCAGAAAAAATGAAAAAAAAGTCTGCAACAGCAAGAAAAGCGGGGGTTATGGCTTTGTTTTACCCTAAAACTAATGACAAAACTTACTTGGTGCTTATTCTGCGAAAAACCTATAAAGGAGTACATTCTGCACAGGTTGGTTTTCCAGGTGGTAAATATGAAGATGAAGATGGTAATGATCTAATGGTAACTGCAATACGAGAAACAGAAGAAGAAATAGGTGTTGCTAGACAACATTTTGATGTTTTAAAAGGTGTATCTCCTATTTATATACCACCAAGTAATTTTATAGTGCATCCTTATATTGGTATTTCAAAAGAATATTTAATTTTTACCAAACAAGACGAAGAGGTTGAAGCTATAATAGAAGTTAGTCTTACCGATTTCTTAAGTGAAAGTAGTACTTTAACCACAAGAGTACCAACTTCTTTTGGAGTTGAAGTGGATGTGCCTGCATTTAAATTTAATGGTCATATTGTTTGGGGAGCAACAGCAATGATGCTTGGAGAAATAAAAGACTTGTTAAAACAGGTTTTATAAGTTAACTTAATGGTTACATTTGTAATCGACAAAATTTTGAAAATTTACTATGGGATTATTTAAAAGAAATCCTTTTGGACATATACTTTGGGTGAAGAAATGGCTAATACGACTTCTAGGTGTTTTTACGCATAGACGTTTTAGAGGTTTTAATGATTTGCAAATTGAAGGTTCTGATATTATAAAGAACTTGCCAGATACTAATGTGTTGTTTATTTCTAACCATCAGACGTATTTTGCGGATGTTATTGCCATGTTTCATGTGTTTAATGCGAGTTTAAGCGGACGATTAGATAGTATTAAAAATGTTGGTTACCTATGGAATCCAAAATTGAATATGTATTACGTTGCTGCAAAGGAAACCATGAAATCTGGTTTACTTCCAAAAATATTTGCCTATACGGGCTCAATTAGTATAGAACGTACATGGAGGTCTAAAGGAAAAGACGTGAATAGGCAAGTAAAGATGAGCGATATTACTATGATAAAAACCGCACTAAATGATGGTTGGGTAGTAACATTTCCGCAAGGTACAACCACTCCTTTTAAACCGATTAGAAAAGGAACAGCCCATATTATTAAAACCTATAAACCTATTGTAGTACCAATTGTTATTGATGGTTTTAGACGCTCATTTGATAAAAAAGGACTTCGAATTAAAAAGAAAAATATATTTCAAACTTTTGAAATAAAAGAACCTTTAGATATTGATTACGACAATGAGTCTATTGCAGAAATTGTTGAAAAAATTGAATATGCTATTGAGCAACATCCTTCATTTTTAAAGGTAATTCCACAAGAAGAACTAGAAGAAAAGGAACGCTTAAATAAAGAATTGCGAGATATGTAATTTAGTTTACAGTCTCAATCTTTGATAATAAATATAGTTTATTGCTATTGTGTTTATCTAACGCCTTGTAAATTATATTTCTAGCTTCTTTAGTTCGTTGTAGTTTTTGTTTAAACGTTTTAATAGTATACCATAAAGTAACTTGTAAAACAACCAAATTACAGTTATAAAAACACCTGTTAACAGAATAACAAAACCACACAAAAAGAACATTTGTTTAGCGTTAAAAGCTTCAACTTGATCATGAAACACTATGTTTTGATTAAATTCAAAATACAGTGATAATGGAACTGAAATAAAGATCATAATTAAATTATAGAGGACATAGTATTTAATTACTTTGCGTGTATTTATAATGCTCTCCATTAATTTTTTGGCATTGTCTGTTGAGGAAATTGATTTGTGAGATTTAAACAATAGATACACAAATACAAAGACTATGACAAAGCTAAGTATAGACAACCCTAAAAATAGTGGGTTTTCATAACTTCGATTCATTCGGTCCGTAAAACTTGAAGACATAAAATATGGTAGAATACTGATAAGTATCCAAAACCCTAGTTCTGCCAAACTAATATAAAATAACGTCTTTACAATTGATGACGATTTTTTATGCAACATTGGATTTAGATCTGAATTTGAATAATTTTTATATTCCGTCTTATCTTTTTTCCAGTCTTTTTTTAATAATTCTAATTCATCCATATGCTTACGGATTTAATATTGTTCTTAATTTCTTTTTAACGCGATTCATTTTCACTCGTGCATTTACCTCCGTTATACCTAATGTCGCGCTTATTTCTCTATAGTCTTTGTCTTCTAAATACAGGAAAACAAGGGCTTTTTCAATGTCATTTAATTGGTGTACTGCTTGGTATAATAGTTTTAATTGTTGCTCTTCAGTATCGTCATATTCCTCCGCTTTAATTTTAAACTGAACCGTATCAAATGCTTGAGTGTTTATGCGTCTTTTCGATTTTCTGTATAACGTTATTGCAGTGTTCAATCCAACCCTATACATCCAAGTGCTAAATTTAGCATCACCTCTAAATTTTGGATAAGCTCTCCATAATTGTATCGTGATTTCTTGAAACAAGTCGTTATGCGCATCGGCATTGTTTGTGTACAAACGGCACACCTTATGTACAATGTTTTGATGTTTTTGCAACTGTTCTACAAAACTATGTTCAAGTTCTTTGTTCAATTGATTTAATTGGTTAGTTAACTAATTAGTAGTAGGAAATTGACTTTTGTTACAAATTTATTTAACTATTATTTTAAAATGTAACTTTCGTCTTCCGAATTTGTATTTTTGCAACTGAAATTTCAATTATTATTTGATGAATATTCCTCAGTCTAACCTACCAAGAGTCGTTATTATAGGAGGCGGTTTTGCAGGTGTGAATTTAGTAAAATCCTTAGCGAATAAAAATGTTCAAGTTGTTTTAATAGACAAACGGAATTACCATACGTTTCAACCGTTGTTATATCAAGTGTCTAGTGCTGGTTTAGAGCCAGACTCCATTGCTTATCCGTTAAGAAAGATAATAAAAAAGCATAAAACTACTTTTTTTCGCTTTGCTGAAGTTGAGCAAATTCTGCCAGAAAACAATGAAATAATTACCTCTATTGGTAATTTAACTTTTGATTATCTCGTTATCGCAACAGGTACTAAAACCAATTATTTTGGCAATGAGGCGATACAGACTAATAGTATGCCAATGAAAACGGTGCCTCAGGCACTTAATATCCGAAGTCTTATTTTACAGAATTTTGAAAAAGCAGCCATCGCAGATTCTAGTGAGGAGCGAGAAGCGTTACTAAACTTTGTTATTGTTGGTGCAGGTCCAACAGGAGTAGAGCTTGCTGGTGCCATTGCAGAACTTAAAAATAATATTTTACCAAGAGATTATAATGACTTAAACCCTGAAGATATGCACATTCACTTATTAGAAGGTGCAGATCGTGTTCTGCCACCAATGAGTGAATTTGCTTCAAAAAAAGCAACTCAGTTTTTAGGTAGATTAGGAGTGAAAACACATTGCAACACCTTTGTAAAACATTACGATGGTACAACAGTGACAACAAATTCAGAATTAAAACTAGAATCTGAAACCTTAATTTGGGCTGCAGGAGTAACAGGAGCACCAATACAAGGATTAAAAGCGGAAGCATTAATAGAACGAGCAAATCGTTATAATGTAAATCAATATAATCAAATTGAAAACTACCCTAATATTTTTGCAGTTGGTGATGTTGCATTAATGGTTACTGAAGCGTATCCAAAAGGGCATCCTCAAGTGGCGCAGCCAGCTATACAACAAGGCCATTTACTAGGGAAAAATATAATGAAAATCATAGAAAATAAACCGTTGAAACCGTTTATATATAAAGATAAAGGATCTATGGCAACTATAGGTAGGAATAAAGCTGTTGTAGATTTAAAACATTACAAATTTGGTGGCTTCTTTGCTTGGTTTATTTGGATGTTTGTACACCTTATGTCTTTAGTTGGTTTTAGAAATCGTGTGATCGTACTCTTTAATTGGACATACAATTACATCAATTTTGATAAAGCAGCACGACTTATCATTAGACCGTTTAAAAAGTAAGATTTAATCAGCTTTTAATTTCAAAATTCCCATTACAATTAAATATTGCGCTAAAGCATAGGTCACCATAATGCTAATATTAGAATAGGCTAGAGGTTCGTAAAATTTATTAAGTGCCAAAATACTATCTGAAATTAGAAAAAATAAGGCACCTAAAAATACAAGACAGTAACTAAGTATATTCACCCTGTCTTTTCTTAAATAAGCTGCAACTGCCATGCTTAAAATCACCAGCATATATAAAATAACTGGCACTAACATAGCTCCTAAATTTCCATTTAAAAAATAGAATAAACTC
The DNA here is from genome assembly GCF_015645385.1 of Winogradskyella marina. Lineage (GTDB taxonomy): Bacteria > Bacteroidota > Bacteroidia > Flavobacteriales > Flavobacteriaceae > Winogradskyella > Winogradskyella marina. Next base: position 13,028 of record NZ_JADOET010000012.1, on the reverse strand, counting down.
GCAGCATATATAAGTAGTAATATAATAAATCCAAAAGGTGATTTTTGTTTGTTTCTGTGTTTTAAAAATACAGCAACATAAAAAATGTGAGCGGTTAAAAAAGCGACTAATCCCAACGTGAAAAAGTGTGGTGAGTGGTTTACAAACATTAATAATATATCGCCCAATACCGAAAAAATTAAAGCCAAAAGTGTTGTGTTTTTAATGGCTTTAGGAAGCGATTTAGAGGTTTTTGCAAACAAATAAATAAGACTGATGACTATGGCTGGTTTAGCGATATAATGCAAAGTGTTAAGCGAGGCTATATGTCCTGTTATAAGTTCAAAAAGTACAATGATTAAGAAGAAAATACTGAATTGTTTTTCGGTAGTAGATAACATTTTTAGTCCGTTTTTATTAAGAAGCCTGTTGCTTTGAGTCAAATATATTCAATTCGTCATACAAATAATACAGTTCGGTAAAATAGAATTTTTACAGACTTAAAAATCCTTCAAATTTGTGTCATCAACAAAAAACGAACTTTTAATTGCCAATCAAATTATGACACCACAGAGCCACAGACACAGAACCCACTATGGAACTAAAGTGCGTAGACAACGCATCACAATCATTATTCTATTTTTTACATCACTAGTTGTTGCACAAACTACTATTTCAGGTGTAGTTACCGATCAAAAAAACCAACCGATAATTGGAGCTAATATTTATTTAGAAGGGACTTATGATGGTGATACTTCAGACGATAAGGGTAAGTTTTCATTTTCAACAGATGAAACAGGTGTACAAACCTTAATTATTTCATTTTTATCTTTTGAAACAAAAACAATTACAGAAACGGTTTCAAAACTAAATAATCTTCAAATTAAATTACGAGAAGATGTAGAGTCTTTAGATGCTGTTGTTATTAGTGCAGGTAGTTTTGAAGCTCGTGATAACTCTAAAGTTTCCGTTTTAAAACCCTTAGATGTCGTTACTACCGCAAGTGCTTTGGGTGATTATGTAGGTGCGCTACAAACCTTACCAGGAACGTCTAATGTTTCAGAAGATGGTCGTTTGTTTGTTAGAGGAGGTAATGCTGAAGAAACACAGGTTTTTATAGATGGTATTCGTGTTTTTACACCTTACACACCTACAACTAATGATATGCCTACTCGTGGTCGTTATTCACCATTTTTATTTGACGGTATTACCTTTTCTACAGGTGGTTATTCTTCAGAATATGGTCAAGCCCTGTCTAGTGTGTTACTATTAAATACTATAGACGAGCCAGACCAAGAAAAAACAGATATTGGTATTATGAGTCTTGGAGCTAGTTTGGGAAATACTCAAAAATGGGAAAAGTCGTCTTTGAGTTTTAACGTTAGTTATATTAATATGGCACCTTATTTAGCTGTTTTTAAAGATAGAAATGAGTGGAAAACACCTGTTTCTGCAGCACAAGGCGAAACCGTTTTTAGGCAAAAACTAAACAATGGTAGGTTGAAATTTTATGCTGCTTTTGATACTTCAAGTTTTGAAGTTAATCAAGACGATATAAACAATGCGGATGGAATAGATTTTAAATTGAATAACAATAACTTCTATCTCAATACATCTTATAAAGGTATTTTAGGTGATAGTTGGGCTATCAACTCTGGTGTGAGTTATACGTATGCGAAGAATACAATTGGGATTGAAGCAAGTGATATAAAGGATACAGATAACTCAGTACATTTAAAGTTGAAATTAAAAAAACGTTTCAGCAGTCGTTTTAAGTTAAGTTTTGGAGCAGAACAGTTTGCCACTGATTTTAATGAGAATTATAAAGAGAGTTCAATTGATGAGACCTATGGTTTTGATAATAATATTACTGCCGGATTTGTTGAAGCAGATGTTATTTTCTCAAAAGATTTGGCATTAAAGCTTGGCGTAAGAGCAGATTATAGCTCTATTTTTAAATCCACTGATGTAGCTCCGAGAGCAGCATTGGCTTATAAAAGCTCTAAAAACGGACAATTTTCTTTGGCATATGGTAACTTTTATCAAAACCCAAATAGTAGTATTTTAAAGTTTGAATCCGATTTAAAATCACAAAAAACATCACATTATATTTTAAACTATCAATATGTAAATGATGGAAAAATATTTAGAGCCGAAGCCTACAGAAAAGATTACGATAACTTAATTAAGTTTGATACCGCTTTTGAAGGATTTGATAGTAGTTTTAATGCTTCTGGTGATGGCTATGCACAAGGTCTAGATTTCTTTTGGAGAGATAATACAAGCATTAAAAATATTGATTATTGGTTGAGCTACTCGTATTTAGATACGCAACGCGATTACAGAAATTATACCACTTCTGCACAGCCCAATTATGCCACCAAACATAATTTATCTATTGTTGGTAAGTATTGGATTGACCAATGGAAAAGCCAAGTTGGAATGTCGTATGGGTTTTCTTCAGGGCGTCCTTATACCAATCCAAATACGAATAAGTTTTTAAGTGAACGCACAAAAGCTTTTAATAGTTTAAGTGTGAATTGGGCTTATTTACTTAGTCCACAAAAAATATTGTACTTCTCAGTAAATAATGTATTAGGATTAAAAAATATTAATGGCTACCAATACGCAGACACTCCAGATTATAGCGGTCAGTTTAACAGAAGATCTTTAACACCAGCATCAGACCAATTCTTTTTTGTAGGGTTCTTTTGGACCATTAGCGAAGATGGTACAGATAATCAGTTAGATAACTTATAAATTTTAAAGTGCTGAGTCTGAGTTAAACATGATATAAGTCATAATTTTTTAGTGTATTCATTCTTAAATTTATACTATAAAATTAAACGTCATGGAACTCAAAAAAAACCCAAGAGCCAATGTAGGTCGAAACAGTAGTTTATTTTTTGCTGTTGGCTTAAACGTAATGTTACTCCTAACGTATTTAGGATTAGAACATAAGACTTACGAGAAAGAAGCCGTTAAAATTGATTTGTTAATGCTAGAGGATCAAATTGATGAAGATATTCCGATAACTGTTATTGATGTGTTACCACCTCCACCACCTCCGCAACAACAAGTGGTTACTGAAGTTATTACCATAGTTGAAGATGTTGAAGAAATTGAAGAAACGGTCATACAAAGTACAGAAATAGGACAAGATGATACTATTGATGAGCGTGAAGTTGGTATAGAAGAAGTCGAGGTTATAGAAGTCGAAGAAGATGTTGAAGTGCCTTTTGCCGTGATTGAGAAAGTACCGCGTTTTCCAGGTTGTACAGGGAATAATGCAGAGTTAAAAGCGTGTTTTGAGCGTAAAATTCAAGAGCATTTGCAGAAAAATTTTAGATATCCTGCAGCTGCCGCAGAACTTGATATATCAGGTAAGGTGTATGTGTTCTTTTTAATTGATAAAACAGGAACAGTAACTAATGTAAAAAGTAGAGGACCTGCCCAAATTTTAGAAGCAGAAGCAGAGCGAATTATTAATTTGTTACCTAAAATGGAACCTGGAAGACAACGAGACATGAATGTAGGTGTTCCGTATAGTATACCTATTAACTTTAGACTAGAACAAAATTAGTTTTTGTGATTGTAAAACCTAATGGTGTTAAGTTTTAAATTGATTGAAATGCCATTGTAAGACGTATTGAAAGCATTATTTAAAATGTACTTCTATTCGGCTTGCAATGGTATTTTTTTATTCTTCAAAGTTATTCATATGGGTTTGTCATTTCGTACCAATTACACAAATCGCCTTCATGTTCAAAAGTATCTGTAGCTTGCATACCAATTTTAGAAAGAATAGTGTTAGAGGCGATATGGTTAATATGTGCAGCTGCACCAATCTCTTTGAGTTTTAAATCTTTGAATCCGTAATTTAAAGATGCCAACGCAGCTTCAGTGGCAAAACCCTTACCCCAAAACTGTTCTTTTAGTCTGTAGCCTAAGTCAAAATAGTTAAAGTCTTTTCTCAAGTTATCTTCATATTTAAGACCTGCCCAACCTATGAATTTAGTCGAGCTTTTTTCTATCAGAGCTAAACGACCAATACCATTAGTTTTATATTGTTTTAAAATACTGGCAACCATTGCTTCCGACGCTTCAATAGATTGCACAGGTTTGTTTCCAAGATATTTGTGAACATTTGGGTTGGAATCTAATTCAAAGAAATCTTGAATATCCTCTTCTGTGACTGGTCTTAAGATAAGTCGTTCGGTTTCTATGTTTTTGAATAGCATATTGTAATTTAAGGAGTTCGATGTAAAAAATTAAACAAAATATAGGATAAGTTTATTCAAGTAAATTTAAGTCACTATCTTTTATTTTTCTAAATTTAGAATTAAAATAATTATTTTTAAAGGCCAGTTACAAAAATCAAATTATGAATCAAATTATAACATTCGGTGAAGTTTTAATGCGTTTATCACCAAGAGGAAACAAAAAATTTATGCAATCTAATATTGTTGAATTTTATTTTGGAGGTACGGAATTAAATGTGGCCATTTCATTAGCTAATTTTGGAGGTAATGTAAAACATATCAGTTTAGTTTCGGATGATTTTATAGGTGATACTGCAGTATCTTATGTAAGAAAGTTTGGTATTAGTACATCGTCTTTTGTGCGTTCCAAACGGCCATTGGGTGTTTACTTTTTAGAGGTTGGAGCAGTAATGAGACCGAGCCAAATATCTTATAATAGATCGCATTCATCATTTTCTGAGGTTTTACCAGCTATGGTAGATTGGGAAAAAGCATTGAAAAAGGGGAATTGGATGCACTGGACAGGTATTACACCAGCATTAACACAAGGAGCTTACGACACTTTAAAAGAAGGTTTAGTTTTAGCCAAAGAAAAAGGATTAACTGTTTCTGCAGATCCTACGTATCGCAGCGGATTGTGGAAATATGGTAAAGACCCCAAAGAAACCTTAATAGATTTATTACACTATTCTAATATTTTTATTGGTGGAATTAATGAGATTAATGAAGTGCTCGGAACTGATTATAGTTATTCTAACGACGATTTTATAACAGCGAGTAAACAGTTAATGGAAACATTTCCATCTATTGTAAAGGTGTTTGATAAAATAAGAACAGCTTTAAATGCGAATTCACACAAAATTAGAGCTAGAATGTGGACTGGAACTGAATTTAGGGAAACCGACGATTTAAATATTACTCATATTGTAGACAGAATAGGAACAGGTGATGCTTTTGCAGCAGGCTTAATTCATGGTTTACAACATTACGATGACTATAGAGCAATGTTATTCGCTTGTGCAGCTTGTGCTTTAAAACACACGTATGAAGGTGATGTCAACTACAGTAATGTCGACGATGTTGTTAAGATTATTGAGGGTAATATTTCTGGGCGATTTGTAAGGTAATGAAGTGTTTTTAGTTGCCGTTAGAATTGTATAATGCTTGTATTAGGAACTGTATTATCCTCATTTAGATACGTTCGGTTGTTTGAAATTTCTTCTTAATAGTAATATGGTTTTCAATTTGCGCTAACATAACTATCAAACAAGTTAATGAATTTATGGTGTTTGCTTTAAGTTTGTCGAGAACTTAAAAAGCAAGCAAATGTCTTTACTATCTATAATTCTATCTATTCTATTGCCACCATTAGCAGTGTTTTTAAAACACGGTTTAGGGTCCGAATTTTTAATTAGCCTTTTACTGACCCTTGTTGGTTGGTTGCCTGGAGTGATTTATGCATTTTATGTAAATAGTAAATAAAAACAATACACACCATGGAAAATATATTAGTTGCTGGTGCTTCTGGCACCACAGGAAAACAAGTTGTTAAGCTTCTAAAATCTACGCAATATTTTAATCCAGTTGCTATGGTTAGAAAAGAAGAACAACAAAAACAATTCAAGAAAGAAGGTGTAGAAACCGTCCTTGCAGACTTAACAGAAGATCTAACACATACTGTAAAGGGTATTGATAAGGTTATTTTTGCTGCTGGTTCTGGAGGTAAGAATGTTGTTGAAGTTGACCAAGAAGGAGCAAAACGCTTAATAGCTGTGGCTAAAATGGCAAATGTAAGCCGTTTTGTGCTCCTTAGTTCAATGGGAGCGGATAAGCCAGAAGAATCAGAAGCGTTAAAAGACTACTTACGAGCAAAACAAAATGCAGATGAACACCTTAAGCGAAGTGGATTAAAGTATGTTATTGTTAGGCCAGGAGCTTTAAATAACAAGGAGGCTAAAGGCACTATAGAATTAAAAGAAAAATTAAATAAGCGAGGAGAAATTAGCAGAGCAGATGTAGCTCAAACGCTTGTAAAAGCACTAAATGATGATGCTCCGTATAATTCTACTTTCGAAATTTTAGAAGGTGATACAATTATCAGTGAAGCTCTAAATGAATTGAAAAATTAGAAAAAGAAAATTACCCGTTGGATAATTGATTAGTAGCGCGAAAAGAGCTACTTTATTACAAAGTGTCTCTTTTTATTTTTAGATAATCTAAGTTATAACTTAAGAGAGCTTAACTTATATAATTCCAAATATTACGATACTTACTCATTTGTCTATAGGTATGAAGAATTACTTTATGATCAGGCGAAATCAAGCTAGGATCTAGTTTAAGAATGTTTTTAGCGTAATAACGCGATTGTTCTAAGATGTCTTTATCTTTTACGATGTCTGCAATTCTCAGGTTTAAAACTCCACTTTGTTGCGTTCCCATAATGTCGCCTGGACCTCTTAGTTTTAAATCGACTTCAGCAATTTCAAAGCCATCACTACTTCTAACCATGGTTTCTAATCTGGTTTTACTGTCTTGGCTTAGTTTGTGGCTGGTCATTAAAATACAATAACTCTGTTCAGCACCACGACCAACGCGTCCACGCAATTGGTGTAATTGTGATAAGCCAAAGCGTTCTGCACTTTCAATAATCATCACAGAAGCATTCGGTACATTAACTCCAACTTCAATAACAGTTGTTGCAACCATAATTTGAGTTTCACCTTTTACAAAACGCTCCATTTCGTAATCTTTATCTGCAGGTTTCATTTTACCATGCACAATTGAGATGTGATAATTTGGCATTGGGAATTCTCTTGAGACACTTTCATAACCATCCATTAAATCTTTATAATCCATTTTTTCGCTTTCTTGAATTAATGGATACACAATATAAATTTGTCGACCTAAAGCGATTTCATCTTTCATAAATTTGAAAACTTTCAGTCTGTTACTGTCATATCTATGAACTGTTTTTATGGGTTTTCTTCCGGCTGGTAATTCGTCAATTACAGAAATATCTAAGTCGCCATAAACCGACATTGCTAAGGTTCTTGGAATAGGAGTTGCGGTCATCACTAAAACATTAGGAGGTAGCTCATTTTTGTGCCATAATTTACTTCTTTGTTTTACGCCAAAACGGTGTTGTTCATCTACAATTGCGAGGCCTAAATTTTTGAATTTCACCTTATCCTCAAGAAGTGCATGTGTACCAATTAAGATTTGTAAATTACCATTTTCGAGATTTTGATGAATTATTTTTCTGTCTGAAGTTTTAGTTGAGCCAGTTAATAGTGATATACTGATTCCTAATGGCTTGCATAGCTCTTGTAATCCTTGGTAGTGCTGTACTGACAAAATAGCAGTTGGCGCCATTAAACAACATTGAAAACCATTGTCAAGTCCCATGAGCATTGACATAAACGCAACTATGGTCTTGCCAGAGCCCACATCTCCTTGCAAAAGGCGATTCATCTGCGCATTACTACCTAAATCATTTCTAATTTCTTTTAAAACACGCTTCTGTGCATTGGTTAATTCAAAAGGTAAATGATCTTTGTAAAAGGTGTTAAAGTAGTCTCCGACTTTATCAAAAGTAAAGCCTTTTATTTTCGATTTATGAATAAGATTTTTAATGATTAATTGAAGCTGAATGTAAAATAATTCTTCAAATTTTAATCGAAATTGAGCTCTTGCGAGAAGCTCTGGAGTCTTCGGAAAATGAATATTAAAAAGCGCGTCAGATTTTGAAATTAATTTTAAATCCGTCATTATAGAAGCTGGTAAAGTTTCAACAAACCTCCCTTTAGTTTCTAAAAACAATTGTTGCATAATATTAGTAACAACCTTGTTTGTGATTCCCTTATTTGATAATTTTTCGGTAGAAGGATAAATAGCTTGCATTGCAGATCGCAAATTGCGTTCGTGTTCAGATTGCAATTCAATTTCGGGATGTGGCATGCTGAATTTTCCAGCAAACCAATTGGTTTTTCCAAAAATCACATAAGTTTTACCGGTTTTTAGACTTTCACGTATCCACTTCTGACCTCTAAACCAAACGAGTTCCATCATTCCGGTGTCATCTCTAAAATCAGCAACCAATCGCTTGCCTCTTTTTTGAGCAACTTCCCTAAATCCTGTGATTTTTCCAATAATTTGAACTTCGGCGTTGTTGCGTTGTAGTTCATTAATTTTGTAGTACCTAGTGCGATCTATATACCGATTTGGAAATAAATTTATAAGGTCTTGATATGTCTGAATACCCAACTCTGAGCGCAATAAATCTGCTCGGTTTGGACCAACACCTTTTAGATAATCTATGGGAGTTTGTAAATTGACACTCATAGTTGCGAATTTACCAAATTCCTACGAATGCAGGAATCTCTTTTTACTGTCATTCTGAACAAAGTGAAGAATCTCAATAAATAAATCTTGGTGTTGTCATTACTACGAATAGAGTAATCTATTTTTTGTCACTTCGAATGTTTTATGAGGGACGAGCAAATTGTATCGAGAAGTTATTGGTTCTCGAAACAAAATTTGAAAAAACAAATTTCACTCGAACTGACGAAAGAAAAGTTGTATTTTAGTCTCATTCTTGCTCAAATCTTATTTATGAAGAATTTTTTTGTTGCCTTTTGTATTTTTTTTACGAGCTTATTTTTTGCTCAGCAAACGGATGATGTCGATTTTTTAAGTGCTACTGCTAATATTGAATTTGAGGCAGACTCAACACGTGTATTTGGTAATGTTAATTATCGATTTAAAATGTTAAAAGATGCTGACTCAGTTAGTCTTGATGCGATTAATATGAAATTCGATAGAGTTGCTTTGGATGGTTCGTCTTTTGAAAACTATGAGAACAATCAAAAAAGAATAATTTTTAGGAATACGTTTAAAAAAGATGTCATTTATAATATCTCTTTTGATTACGATGCAAAACCTAAAAAAGCGATGTATTTCATGAAACGTGATAATGATAACCAAATCTGGACTCAAGGTCAAGGGAAATACACGAGTAACTGGCTACCAAGTATTGATGATGTTAATGATAAAATTGAATTCGATTTGTCATTAACGTATCCTAATAACTATGAGGCTTTAGCTAACGGTAAATTAATAGAAAAACAAATTGGAGATTCATTAACAACTTGGCGATACGACATGCAAAAACCAATGTCAAGTTACCTAGTCGCAGCAGTCATAGGCAAATACAACAAAAAAACAGAAACGTCAAAAAGCGGTATTCCTTTAGAATATTACTATTATCCAGAAGATTCCCTAAAAGTTGAACCAACATACCGTTATACAAAACAAATGTTCGATTTTTTAGAGGAAGAAATTGGCTTTGCGTATCCTTGGCAAAACTATAAACAGGTGCCTGTTCACGATTTTTTATATGCAGGAATGGAAAACACAAGCCTTACTATTTTTTCGGATGCTTTTGTGGTGGATAGTATTGGTTTTAATGATAAAAATTACGTCAATGTTAACGCACACGAATTGGCGCATCAGTGGTTTGGTGATTTGGTTACTGCGACATCTAGTGAGCACCATTGGCTGCAAGAAGGTTTTGCAACCTATTATGCGCTTTTGGCAGAACGCGATGTTTTTGGTGATAATTATTTTTATTACAAACTTTTAGAATCCGTAATTGCGTTAAGTCAACAAGATCTTTCCGGAAATGGAACCTCACTTTTAGATCCAAAATCGAGTAGTTTAACCTTTTATCAACGAGGAGCATGGGTTTTACACGTTTTAAGAGATAAGGTTGGTGATGCTATTTTTAAAAAAGCAGTTAAAAATTATTTAGAAAAGCATCAATTTACTAATGTTGAAACGTCCGATTTTATTGCTGAAGTTGAAAAATTATATGGACAATCCTTATCTCGTTTTGTGAATTATTGGATTAAAAATAAAGCCTTTCCTTACGATGAAGCCTATACAATTCTAAAACGTCAATCTACTTTTATCAATGAGTATGCAATGGTTGATTGCGAAGCCAAATCATCAAAGTGCGAAGAATACCTTAAATATTATGTCTCAGATGAAGCAAAAGTGAAGGTTGTTTCGCAAATGCCATCATTGGTAACATCAGATGTATTTAAAAACAGTTTAAAGGTGAGGCAAGCCATTTCAGAACATGTCACTAAAATTCCGGAAGCACTGAAAGAAGACTATGAATCTTTATTAGATGATAAGTCTTATGTTACCATAGAAAACGCCTTATATAATCTTTGGGTTAATTTTCCTTTAGAACGTTCTAAGTACCTTTCAAAAACAAGAAAAGTAATAGGCTTTAAGGATAAGAATGTGCGTATGTTGTGGATTGTTTTAAATTTAAATACACCGTATTACGACGCAGATAATAAGCAGGAATTGTTTAATGAGTTAGTCGGTTATACAGATGAAACGTATAATGCAGATGTAAGAATTAAGGCTTTTAATTATTTAGATTTAATCAAATCTTGTAATGACATCTGTCAATCTAATTTAGAAAAAGCCAAATCACATCACAACTGGAGATTGGTTAAATTCGCTAAAGAGCAATCCGAAAAACTTGAAAATAAAGTCGATTAATGAGAGCGTTAGTAATATCTGGAGGTGGGAGTAAAGGTGCATTTGCAGGTGGCGTTGCGCAATATCTTATTGAAAATAAAAAACATAAATACGATTTGTTTATTGGAACTTCAACAGGAAGCCTTTTAGTATCTCATTTAGGTCTAAACAAAGTCGAAAAAATAAAACAAGTCTATACCAGTGTAAATAACGGTGACATTTTTGATAATTGTCCTTTTATTATTAGAAAGAAAAAAGGTGTAGAAACTATAGCGATTAATCATTTTGCGGTACTTCTAAATTTATTGAAAGGCCACAAGACTTTTGGGTCGAGTCTCAATTTGAAAAAGCTCATTAAAAGAACGCTAACAAAAGACGAGTTTTTGATACTTAAAGAAAGTGCTACTGATATAGTGGTTACGGTTTCAAACTTATCGCTCAATCAGGTGGAGTATAAGTCTATTAATGATTTTGATTACGATGAATTTTGCGATTGGATTTGGATGTCGTGCAATTACACACCATTTATGTCTTTAGTAAAGAAAAATGGTTGTGAATATGCAGATGGCGGACTTGGTGTAATGGTACCAATTGAAGAAGCTATAAAACGCGGAGCAACTACAGTTGATGCCATTATTTTGCAAACAGAAGTATCGCAATTAAATAGAATGCCATCAACCAATGCGTTTTCATTATTAACTAACATGTTTGCGTTTATGTTAGATAGAATAGAAAATCAAAATATTAAAATAGGTAAGTTTGTGGCTTCAAATCAAAATGCTATCATTAATTTTTATTATACTCCAACGGTTTTAACGACCAATTCACTGGTTTTCGATAAAGATAAAATGACGAGATGGTGGCAAAGTGGATTTAACTATGCGTCTTTTAAAGATGAAGAAGTGAGTCCATTAGAAACAGAATAAATCAATACTAAATTTAAAATTAAATGCGAGCATTAGTAATATCTGGTGGTGGAAGTAAAGGAGCTTTTGCTGGTGGTGTAGCACAATACCTAATAGAACGCGAAAAACATAATTACGATTTGTTTTTAGGAACCTCTACAGGAAGTTTATTAGTCCCACATTTAGCCGTTAACGAAATTGGAAAACTCTACGATATCTTTACCAACGTACAGCAGCAAGATATTTTTAGTATAAGCCCGTTTGTACAGCACAAAAAAGGAGACAGAGAGTACGTATCTATTGATTTTGTTAATTCGTTATGGCAGTTTATTAGGCGTAAACGTACATTTGGAGAAAGCAAAGCACTTAGAAAAAACATAAGAAAAAATGTTACTTATGAAGAATATCAGCGCATAAGAAAAGAAAAACACGATGTTGTTGTAACAGTTTCTAACTTGTCTATGAATCGTGTTGAATATAAATCGATACAAGAGTGTTCTTATGAAGAGTTTTGTAATTGGATTTGGATTTCGTGCAACTATATTCCATTTATGTCGCTGGTAAAAGTGGATGGCTATGAATATGCTGATGGTGGTTTAGGATCTGTAATTCCAATTAGAGAAGCCATTCAACGTGGTGCCACAGAAGTAGATGCTATTGTTTTAGAAGCTGAAACTTTAGGAAAGCAAAAAGTATTGGGTAAAAATCCCTTTTCACTAATGATTAGTTTGTTTGGGCACTTATTAGATCAGGTGGAGCGAAATGATATTCTTATCGGAAAATTAGCAGCGCGAAATAAAAACGTAAAACTAAATTTATACTACACACCAACAAGTTTAACCGAAAACTCACTGATTTTTAGTAAACGATTAATGGAAAAGTGGTGGAATGAAGGCTACGAATATGCGGAGCGACGACATGAGAAAGGAAACAAGCGTTAAGTGGCATTTATTCAATTTTGATTGTTGTTTGATTAAAATTATAAAAGTACTTTAGTCAAAACTTAATGGGTTTTTACTTGTTTTTTACTACAGTACTTTGTTGTGCAACGTTGTTTTTTTCAAATTGATATTTTTTATCATTTATGCAATTGTTTTAAATAGCGTTGTTCTTTAATAGTGCTTTTAACAATAATAGCAATAACAACAATAAGAGAAATAACTCCTGAAATTAGAATGTAAGTGTAAAACCCTTTTGAAAAGTAATCCTTAAAGTAAGGTAGTAGCAAATAAAATCCAAATATATAAACTGCAATACAGATTGGTGTAATAACAAAGTTTATCATTTGTCGAGCTTTATAATACTTTTTCAGATAGGCAAAGTAAGA
>NZ_JADOET010000011.1 GCF_015645385.1 Winogradskyella marina | reverse complement strand
CAAATAAACAACAAATAAAAGAAGATAAAAACTTATAAAGTCAACAATAACAAGGGATTAACAAATAAAAGAAAGTAAGTTACTTCCCGATACAAAAATTAGCAAAGATATTCCCTAACAAATCATCATTGGTAATCTCACCGGTGATTTCACCAAAGTGATATAATGCTTGGCGAATATCTATAGCCAATAAGTCTCCAGACAAATCAGTGTCTAAACCATATTGCACCTTCTGAATTTCTTCAAACGCTTTTAAAAGGGCATCATAATGACGTGAATTAGTAACGATGGTTTCATTATTTCTGAGGGCACCAGTATTAATTAAATTAAGAAGTTGATTGGTTAATTGCTCAACACCAAAGCCTGTTTTTGCAGAAATAGGAATCACATTTGAACTATGTGACTCTAAATCAGTTCTTAAATTCGCGAGTTCAGAATCTGTAATCTGATCTATCTTATTCAAAATGACCAAGAGTTGCTTTTGTGGAAACTTATTCTTTATTTTTTCGATTTCAATTTTAAAAGATTCAACGGCATTACTGCCAACTGCCAACTGTGGACTGCCTACTAAAAACATCACCACTTGCGCTTGTTCAATCTTTTCAAACGTCTTTTTTATCCCAATACTTTCAACAACATCTTTAGTATCCCTAATACCTGCCGTATCTATAAACCTGAAACCAACACCTCCAATGGATATTTCATCTTCAATAGTATCTCTTGTTGTTCCTGCTATTTCTGACACGATGGCTCTGTCTTCGTTTAATAAGGCATTTAATAAAGTGGACTTTCCAACATTAGGTTCACCAACAATAGCAACTGGAATACCGTTTTTTATCACATTACCAACTGCAAAAGAATCAATTAAGCGTTTCAACACAAAGGTAATACGCTCTACAAGATCTTTAAACTGGGTTCTGTCGGCAAATTCCACATCTTCTTCAGCAAAGTCGAGTTCTAATTCAATTAACGATGCAAAGTTTAAAAGTTCTTCACGAAGCTTCGCAATTTCAGAAGAAAAGCCACCACGCATTTGCTGCATCGCTATTTGATGCGACGCTTCATTATCACTAGAAATTAAATCGGCTACAGCTTCAGCCTGACTTAAATCGAGCTTTCCATTTAAAAACGCTCGTAAGGTAAACTCACCAGCCGTTGCCATTCTACAACCTTGTCTTAAAAATAACTGAATTATTTCCTGTTGAATATAAGACGAGCCATGGCAAGAAATTTCCACTACATTTTCGCCAGTATACGAATTTGGGTCTTTAAAAACGGACACCAAAACCTCATCAATCGTTCGCTTGTCTTCAACAATATGACCTAAGTGAATGGTATGTGTGGCTTGTTGATTTAAGTCTTTACCAGAAACGGACTTAAAGCATTTTGAAGCTATCGAAATGGCTTCTTGTCCAGATAATCGAATTACCGCAATGGCACCACTACCTGAAGGTGTTGCTAAAGCTACAATGGTATCGTTATGCATATCTTATATCTTTGATGCAAAAGTATTGTAAATTATGGGATTCATAGATTAAGCGTAGTAACTTTTAACTAAATTAGTATTCGTCTAGAATTTAATCCTTTGTTTTTATATTTGTAATTCTATAATCAATTAAGAATTTTACAAAAAAAATAGAGCTATGAAAAACGTATTAATCTTCACGTTTATTGGACTGTTGTTTATAGGCTGTAAACCTGAAGAAAAACGAACAGATTACATTATTAACGGTAAAGCAGAAGGAGTCTATAATGGTGTGCGATCATATCTAAAAACGGTTCAAAAAAATGGACGCGAGCGCATTATTGATACAGCCATTGTTGTTGATGAAAAGTTCACCTTTACCGGAAAAGTACCTTATCCTACACGCTCTTCAATTTCTATAAACTCGGTAAATGGCAAGTTCAATTTTATGCTCGAAAATAGTGTAATTGATATCACAATTAACAAAGCAAACATCACACAATCTGAAATTACCGGATCCTCATCCCAAAACGATTACGAACGCTATCAAGAAGCGTTCTCAGCCACACATAATGAAACAGTAAGCTTACGGATGCAACTAAGAAACAATAGGTCTAACCGAGCTTTAGCGATGCGAGACTCTATAACAAGGTTAGCTCAATTGGCTCAAAAGAAACTTCAAGAGTTTCCGCTTAATTTTATAAAAAATAATAAAAGCAGTTTTTACAGTCTTGCTGTAATTGAAACAGAATCGGCTAAAAATAATGCCAATATAGATGAATTGTTCACGGCTTTTAACAACCTTGATTCTGAACTAAAAACATCGCCAAAAGGGGTCTCACTAAAAGTAGAATTAGAGAATCTCTTAGCTGCCTATAAGAAAAAGGCACCTGTTAATATTGGACAAATAGCACCAAACTTTACAGCTCCAACACCAGATGGAAATACAGTTAGCCTAGATGACATTAAAGGGAAAGTAACAATTATAGATTTTTGGGCAGCGTGGTGTGGTCCTTGCCGTAGAGAAAATCCAAATGTGGTTAAAATTTATAATAAATATCACGATCAAGGATTAGAAATCATTGGTGTGTCTTTAGATGGATCGCGCGCTCAGAAAAACCCAAAGCAAACGTGGATAAATGCTATAGAAAAAGACAAACTTACTTGGACACAAGTATCTAACTTGCAGTATTTTCAAGATCCTGTGGCACAGCTGTACAACATAAGGGCTATTCCTGCTACATTTATTTTAGATGCTGAAGGTAAAATTGTAGCTAAGAATCTTAGAGGATACGCATTAGAAGCAAAGGTGAAGGAGTTATTAGATCAGTAAAATAATTGCATCATTACACGTTAGTATTTAAGATAAAAAAAAGCCTCTACAGTAGTTGTAAAGGCTTTTTTAATTTCGGATGTATTCTGTTTAGCAGCACTAAACCTTATCCAACTGAGGTATTGACACAGCTGTCAATTCTTCTTTATAAAATTGAAGTTCTTTTTGTATGGTATCATAATTTAAAGATAAAGCTGTAGCAAACAAATCTTGATAATAACCAATACCATCAAATAGATGGCTTTTAAATGCCGTCCATTTTCTAATTTGTTTAGCCGTTAAATCTTCAGAAATTGTGGCGATTTCATTTTTTAAATAATCCACATACATTTTCAATTCTTTTACAAACATATTTGGACGATCTATATTTGAAAGCACCGTAGTATTTCCGTTAATATGCTGCATCATTTGAGACAATGATACTTCTTTATCAAAATAAGCCATATTGGGTCCTGGACAAATAACAACTCCTTGCTCCTGACCTTTAATATCAATCTCGTTTTCCAAATAAGACGCATTTGCCAAACCAACACAAAGACATGCTTTTTCGGTTATTTTAGCTTTTGCATTTTCAAAAGTACTCGGCGATACATCATCTTTTTTAGCTTTTAATTCTTGTAACTTAACATCTTGGTATTTTTTTGATGCAGTACAAATCCCTTCGGCCCCAAACTCCTTACTTAACGCCAAAAATTTCTTAGGACAAGCACTGCCTGCTTTATTATTTGCAATACGTTTTTGTTTATGAAACTCGTTCGTCGTTCCTCTTAAGGTATTAAATGGCACACCTAAAGGCGAAATTCCACTTAAATACAAATCCGTTTCTTTGGCTTTACTTAATAAATCTCGCGTGTGTTGATCTACAGATGTCGCCTCTGGAACTAATAAAAACGGTGTTCCCCAACCAACGGAATCAACGTTATAATTATTGAGTAAAAAAGCATGCTCTTCTGCTGTACCAACACCTCCTTGAACCGTAATTTTTAATTCTAAAGGTTGCTCAGGAACAACAAATTCTTTTTGACTTAATCCTTTTACATACACATCAAATGTGTCTTGTATTAATTCAGATTTCTTCGTTTTAAACTCTTCCAAAATCGGACCTAATAAAAAGCCTTCAGTAGCAAAAGCATGACCACCACAATTTAAACCAGATTCTATTCTATATTCTGAAACCCAAAGTCCTTTTTTAGCTAAAAACTTGCCTTGAATAGTTGCCGAACGGTAATCACTAACTTTTAAAATGATTTTCTTTTTCAACTGACCATTCGCATCTGGAAAAAAGTCTTTAAAGTTTTCAAAGTAACTGTATAATCTAGGATTCATTCCTGCAGAAAGTACAACCGACGAACTTAAATTACTATTCGCAAAACCACGCAGTGATGCATGCGCATCATTGAATTCCGTTGGTAATTGATCACCTTTAACAAAGTTATCTTTATCGACTTTCGTCATGATATTAACATCAATGTCACCAGCTCTTAAATGTGTTTCGAGGTAATTTTTAACGGTATCCTTAAATGCGATACCTTCTTGTAATAAATTGGAAAGCCCTTCCTTAAAATCCGAAGTATGTGGTAACGTCGCTATAAAATTTTCTAAAGCTATCTTATTTTCGGAAAGTTCTGTTTTAAATTTCGAAAATTTATCTTTAACAATGGTATCTGCTAAATTTAAATATGATGTGATGCGTTCTGCACGATAATCTTGTGCTTTCTTTGTGATTTCTTGATAAGGTAAGTTGAATTTTTTACTATAAAAAGCATTCATTTTTTCTATAAGTTCATCGTCTATAATTGAGACTACAGACGAAATACCATATTGCGCCACTCGGATAGGACTATCAATAGTATATGCTAAACCCATAACCGGAATATGAAAACTATGGAGTGATTTTGTTAAAGCCATCTTCTATTTTTTTTGTTTAAAAATTGAATAAGCAACAAAGATGATTTTAGTTTTCACATCAAAACATGACTTTTGTCATACCTTGTTATTCTTTATTTCACTAAATGATAATGTATTTACATCATTTTAATTTTCCTGTTTTATACAAAACAAAAAGGATAATAATAGGAATCGCTAACAAGCCTACATAACCTAAGTTGGTTGTAAATAAGCTTGGCATCATTATTAAAGTGACGACATAACCTCCAACGGCTCCACCAAAATGGGCATCGTGACCAATATTGCCAATCCGTTTTTTCATTCCATAAATAGAATACAATAAATAGCCAATACCAAACACATAACCTGGAATTGGAATCGGTATAAAATACATATACAAGTTCATATCTGGTCGCAATAAAATGGCTGCATACAAAATACCTGTTACAGCTCCACTGGCACCAATAGCACTGTACCACGATTCATCTTTATGAAAATATAGTGATAATAAATTCCCAAAAATTAAACTCGCAAAATATATGACTATAAAGTTGAAAGATCCTAGTTTCATAACCACTGCATCTGCAAAAAAGTACAGCGTAAACATATTAAATAGTAAATGTGTAAGATCGGCATGTAAGAACCCAGAACTTAACATTCTAATCTGTTCTCCACGTTTTATACTGCCAACATTAAACTTAAAGCGCTCAAAAAAACCACGATCTTCAAAGCCTTTAAAAGACATAATAACGTTAGCAACAATAATTACAATAGTTACTAAACTTATACCTAAATTGTCCATAAACTCTAATTCTTATAATTCAAATATATATATTTGTGCTTAATTGCAATCATACTTTAATGCAACTTATTGCTTATATTTTAGTTTACCCAATTCTTTGGTTAATATCAATATTACCATTTAGATTACTTTATGGATTTTCGGATATTGTATACTTTTTTATGTATAGAATTTTTGGCTATAGAAAATCTGTTGTAAAAGAAAATCTACGATTGGTTTTTCCGGATAAATCAGAACAAGAAATAGCATCTATTACAAGTAAATTTTATCACCATTTTTGTGATATGATGTTTGAAGCTATAAAATCATTGACGATATCTGAAGCTGAAATGAATAAGCGCTTTAAGTTTTCTAATGTTGAACTCATTAACGATTTAGAAAAAAAACAGCGAAGTATTATATTAATGTGCGCCCATTATGGGAGTTGGGAATGGATTTTTATTTTGCAAAAACATATAAAGCACAAAGGTTATGCCGTATACAAACGCCTAACTAACAAGCATTTTGACAAATTAGTAAAACGTATTAGAGCCAAATATAATTCTCACCTTATCACCACTAAAGAAACCTATGGAGTTCTTCTGGAAAGTAAGAAAAAAAGAGAATTAACCATCAACGGATTCGTTTCTGACCAAACACCTAAAGCGAATAAAGCTTTTCATTGGAATGAATTTATGGGCATAAAAGTACCAATGCATACTGGTGCCGAAATATTGGCTAAAAAATTAGACATGGCGGTCGTGTTCTTTAGCGTGAAACGAATTAAGCGTGGTTATTATGAAACAACGTTTCAAACCATAACTGAGCACCCAAAAGAGTTTAAAGACTACGAAATTACAGACCTATTTTTTAAACTGGTTGAAAAACAAATTTTAGAGGCTCCTCAATATTATCTTTGGACACATAGACGTTGGAAACATAGAGATAAAGTACCTACTGAATTTCTTTAACGCTCATTCCTTCAAAAAGGAATCTTGATATGCTTTATTTTCTCGCAAAGGCGCAAAAGACGCAAAGAAAAAATAAAATTCTAAAATTACATATTAAACCAAGCATCTACATCAATGGCAGAAGATGGCTGATTAACTAGCGTTTTGTGAATAAACTCATTATTACACTTAGAGTATTTATAGTCCTTTGCCCAAGCTTCGTGATTTTTGGCTAACTCTAAAATACTTTCACAGACATAGTTAATTTCTGCATTTGTCGTTGTTGGGTGAATAGACATACGAATCCAACCTGGTTTTCGAATTAAATCTCCAATAGAAATCTCATTGGTTAACTCGTTAGACATTTGCTGATCTACATGTAATAAGAAATGCCCATATGTACCAGCACAACTACAGCCTCCACGTGTTTGCACACCAAACTTATCATTCAATAACTTTACCGCAAGGTTAAAATGCAAATCGTCAATATAAAATGAAATCACACCTAAGCGATCTTTATGCTGACCTGCAAGGATATTAATGTTAGAAACATCGCCAAGTTTATTAAATATAATTTCAACCAATTCATGTTCGCGCTGCAACATCTTATCCACTCCCATTTGGTCTTTTAAACGAATAGCAAGTGCTGTTTTTATCACCTGGAGAAATCCTGGAGTACCTCCGTCTTCTCTATCTTCAATATTATCAATGTACTTATGTTCTCCCCAAGGATTGGTCCAACTTACGGTACCTCCACCAGGACAATCGGGAACCATATTTTTATACAATTCTTTATTAAAAACCAAAACACCAGAAGTCCCTGGACCTCCCAAAAATTTATGTGGAGAAAAGAAAATGGCATCTAATTGTGCGTCACTATCAGTAGGATGCATATCCATATCGACATAAGGTGCAGAACAGGCAAAATCTACAAAACAAACTCCACCATGTTGATGCATTAATTTAGCCACATCGTGATGCGGAACCTGAAGACCTGTAACATTCGATCCACCAACAACAGAAGCAATTTTTAGTGTACAGTCTTTATATTGATGTAACAAGGTTTCTAAATTTTTTAAGCAAAATAAACCGTCATCATCTGGCGGAACAACTTCTACTTTTGCCATAGTTTCTAACCATGTTGTTTGGTTAGAATGATGCTCCATGTGCGAAATAAAAACGACAGGTTTCATTTCTTCCGGAATGTTGGTAAACTCCTTTAAATTCTCTGGCACTTTTAATCCCAAAATACGCTGAAATTTATTAATCACACCTGTCATACCATTACCAGAACAGATTAAAATATCATCTTCGTTAGCATTGACGTGATCTTTAATAATCTGCTTTGCTTTATGATACGCTTTAGTCATTGCTGTACCAGAAACCGTTGTTTCTGTATGTGTATTAGCTACAAAAGGACCAAAATCATTCGATAATTTCTCTTCAATAGGTCTGTATAAACGACCTGAAGCTGTCCAATCTGTATAAATGATTTTTTGTTCTCCATAAGGCGAATCAAACATTTGGTTTTGACCAATTATATGTTGTCTAAATGAATTAAAATAAGCTTCTAATTCTGTAGTTTCTGTAGTATTTGTTTCTAAAATCATACTTCTGTCATTTTTAATTGAAATGTCACAATGCGTGCAGTCGAAATGTCTCAAGTCAAAACACTCATAATGGCATTCAAATTATAAGTGTTGAGTTTGTTTTAAAGCCACTAAATATTAGCGATAGCTTTAATCTCTCCAATAAATCTATCCGCTAAAGAATCAGCCGCTTCTTGTGAAGGAGCTTCTGTATAAATTCTAATAATAGGCTCTGTATTACTTTTACGAAGATGTACCCAACTATCTGCAAAGTCAATTTTAACTCCATCAATGGTGGTTAAATTTTCATGACTGTAATTTGCCTCCATTGTTTTTAAAATACCATCGACATCTAAACCTGGAGTTAACTGAATCTTCTTTTTACTCATAAAGTAATTTGGGTAGCTTGCTCTTAATTCACTCACTTTCATCTTCTTTTCAGCTAGTAAACTTAAAAATAACGCTACGCCAACTAATGCATCACGACCGTAATGAGATTCTGGATATATAATACCACCATTACCTTCACCGCCAATAACCACATTGTTTTTCTTCATTAAAGTAACAACGTTGACTTCACCAACAGCACTTGCTTCATACGTTCCACCATGTTTTTCAGTAACATCGCGCAAAGCACGTGTAGAACTCATATTACTTACTGTATTGCCTGGTGTTTTGCTTAACACGTAATCTGCACAAGCGACTAAAGTATATTCTTCACCAAACATCTCACCAGTTTCATCCATAAAGGCTAAACGATCCACATCTGGATCGACTACAATTCCGAAATCAGCACGTTCTTTAACCACTGCTTTTGCTAAGTCTCCCAAATGTTCTTTTAATGGCTCTGGATTATGCGGAAAGTGACCTGTTGGATCACAGTATAATTTTACAGGTTCAACTCCTAAGCGTTCTAGTAATAAAGGAATAGCGATGCCTCCTGTAGAATTTACACCATCAACAACCACTTTAAAATTAGCACCTTTAATGGCGTCTACATTGACTAAATCTAAGTCTAAAACTTCATCGATATGAATATCAATATACGCATCGTTAATGGTGATTTTCCCTAAGTCGTCGACCTCAGAAAAATCCATGCTATTTGAATCTGCGATCTCTAATATTTTCTGACCTTCTTCACCATTTAAAAACTCCCCTTTTGCGTTTAAAAGCTTTAAAGCATTCCATTGTTTTGGGTTGTGACTTGCTGTTAGAATAATACCTCCATCTGCATGTTCTAAAGGCACAGCGATTTCAACAGTTGGTGTTGTAGACAATCCTAAATCAATAACGTGGATACCAAGACCAACTAAAGTATTCATCACTAAATTCTGAATCATTTCTCCCGAAATACGAGCATCACGACCAACAACTACGATATAATTCTCTTTATTACGTTGTTGTTTTATCCAAGTCCCATAAGCTGCTGCAAATTTTACCGCATCTATTGGCGTTAAGTTGTCGTCTACTGATCCTCCAATAGTACCTCTAATTCCTGATATTGATTTTATTAACGTCATGTATAATTCTATTTTTAGCAAATATAAATAGATATACCGTTTTTAACTATTTTGTGATTATGAATTTGTAATTTCGAACTATGAATTTTCTCGCTCATATTTATCTTTCAGGAGACAACGAACTCATCGCCATTGGCAATTTTGTTGGCGACGGAGTTAGAGGTAATAAATATAAATTATACCCAACAGAAATACAGATTGGAATTCAACTGCATCGTCGTATTGATACCTTTACAGATGCTCATCCCCTTTTTAGACGATGTACCAAACGCTTACATAAAGGGTACAGCCATTATAGCGGTGTGATTGTTGATATATTTTTCGATCATTTTTTGGCCAAAAACTGGACGACCTATTCCGATATTCCGTTAGACATATATATCGCAGATTTTTATAACAGTCTAACTAAAAACATAGACCTATTACCACCTCGTTTTCAAAATTTAGTTCCGATAATGATAGAAGGCAATTGGCTACTGAGCTATGCGACAATTGACGGTATTCAGATTGTGCTTAATGGCATGAACCAAAGAACCAAAGGCCGTTCTAAAATGAATGAAGCTACTAAAGAATTAAAAGAACACTACGATGCTTTTGAATCCGACTTTACATTGTTTTTTGAAGAACTGATTGAATTCAGTAAAATGAAACGTATTGAACTTGAAAAGCAGTTTTTAGAGTAATAGAAAATATGAAGCATTCACAAAAACCGAAATAAAACATTATATGTGGATGAATAATTTCCTAATAAATCGATTTGTCTCGATAACTATTGGGATTGATTCGTTTTGGGACAAGACAAAATGAACAATACCGTTTAATTTTAAAGTAAATTTACAGAAAATATAAAAGCATAACCCTGTGGCTAAATCATCTAAACTTAAAAAAGCACTTAAAATAATCGGAGGACTAATTGTATTCTTCACGTTACCCACACTCCTACTCTTCGGCTTTATGTACTTAAAATACAATGAAGAACTACCAACAGGTCAACAAGGTGCTGAAGCAGACCAACTCGCTGAGAAAATGCTTGACGCATTGGGAGAAGACGCTTACTTAAATACTGATTATTTAGAATGGACATTTAAAGGACGGCATCACTATAAATGGTATAAATCCGATAAGTCTTGCGAAGTGTACTGGGATCAGCTTACTGTTATTTTAGATTTAGAAAACCGAAACAATTCAAAAGTATTTGTAGCAGAACAAGCGTATAATGGAGTTGAAAAACAAGATTATATTGCTAAAGCTGAAAACTACTTTAATAACGATTCCTTTTGGTTGGTGGCACCTTACAAAGTTTTTGATGCTGGTGTAGAACGTCGTTTGGTACAAACAGAAGATGATAATAACGCACTTTTAGTGACGTACACCTCTGGCGGAACAACACCAGGCGATTCCTATTTATGGCATTTAGATGCCTCTGGAAAACCAAAAAGCTTTCAAATGTGGGTAGATATTCTTCCTATTGAAGGCATAGAAGCCACTTGGGAAAACTGGATTGTTACAGAAAGTGGCACTGAACTCCCAACCTTTCATAAGTTTTTATTTTTGGGTATAGAGATTACTGATGTTAAAGGGTTGAATCTCTAATACTTTTGTTTTTAGTCTCGGAAATGTCAGAAACGGGAAGTTATTGAGTTTTAAGAGTGTAAACACAACCTATCTCTTTAACTGTGACATCTGCCGTAAACTACTTACTTCGCTGTCCAACAAACTGCTGACTTTTCAACTTGAATAATACATTAAAACTGGTTAAGCTTCCATAGCTTCGTGTAATGTATTGTTGTAAATCTATCTTTTCTTGTTCTTCAAGATTACTTGAATTTATCTTTTGTTCCATAACTCGTAAACGATCGCGAACCATAGTGATTTTACGAAAGAAAGTATCTATAGGTAATTCGTTAGATTTTAAATTAGAATCACCTGGTTCCATAATCAGTTTTCCACCTTTCCATTTGTCTGCAATGCTTACAACTTCTGAAACATCAGACCAATTTTTTAAGATGGACTTTAAACTACGCTCTACTTCATAAAAGCTAATGGTATCAACTTCGTCTTCTGCGGCTTCAATCACTTCAAACGCTGCATCTAAATCTATAGTTTCTAATCCATTATCTATAAAGGTAACCCAATAGTGTTTTGATGTCACATTAGTAACAACTCCTTTTCCATATTCTGAATGGTTAATTCTCGACCCTATTCCTAGTAATTTCATAATGATTTTTATAATCTACATGGTTATTTTAAATGTCTAAAATAAGAAAAAATATAGGCCAAAATTAATCGTATTAAAAAATGTTAAGAATTATTAAAAGTCACTTATAACATCTATAAATCTTCTTATTTTTATCATATAAACAATATAAATCTATTTTTTTATGAAAAAACTACTTTTTACACTTTTATGCTTTACATTTTTTTTAACGGCTTCGGCACATAATGAGCCTAAAGTTGGAGATGTTTTAACGGTTAATACGCCATCTGCTGAAGGCTTTAATCATATTGATTTTCCTAAAGCGAATATTTTAATTAAACGCGGCGTTGTAACGCAATATAAATCTATTAATAATAATGACGTCGTTGTTTCTAATGTAACAACTGACAATAACGGATCTACGACTGTAATCCTTAAGAAAAAAGATGGCACTAAATTCTTTGGTTTTTTAAATAAAGTTAAGGCGAATTATACAAATGCCATTTCAGCTGGAGAGCTTAAGATTACTAAATAACACTTTGCATTTCTAGTTGATAACAAAAAAAACTTAGTCTAAAAAAGACTAAGTTTTTTTGTTATTAGATTTCACTAAATCTCACTAGTCCTTAACAACTCTAAAACTATGCTGTCCTTCTTCGGCAAATAGTTTTACGATATAAATACCAGATGTAAATTCTGAAACATCTAACTTTACTTGCGAACTTGTTGTTGCCCTGTGTAACACCTCTTGCCCTACAATATTGTCTATTTTAACAGCTGTTAGTGCCGACTTATAATCAATATTCAAAACGGCTTTTGCAGGATTAGGATAAACGGCTAATGCGTTTTGTTCAAACTCATCAACACTTAATGGCGCAAGGTTTAATGTAAAATCTAAGGCCTGACCGTAGCCGGGTTCAATCCCCATTCCAAACACATCAAACATTATCCCACATGAATCTATCTCTGCAGGAGAGGTTCTTTCTTATTGAAAACAAGACACACCACTGAATAATTTAAATTACCTAAACCTATTTCTTTTTACGTTTTGGCTTGTCTTCTTTTAGTTTTACAAAAATCAGTTTTGAGCGTCCTTTGGAATCTTCGCGTCGTTCTATTTCAAAGGCTGAAATTGAATTAATTAATGGCGTTAATTTCTGAAAGCCGTAGTTTCTAGAATCAAAATTTGGCTGTTTCTTTTGCAGCAAACTTCCCACATCACCTAAAAAAGCCCAACCATCATCGTCTGCTACATCATCTATAGTTGTAGCAATAAGTTTAATATCCTTTGCTGTAATATTATCATAATTACTCTTAGATGGCGTAGATTTTGTCGTGGATTCTAAAGCACTTTCTTCTGTTATATTTTTAAGGATTTCTATATAAATAAACTTATCACAAGCCACTATAAATGGACTTGGTGTTTTCTTTTCACCTATACCATAAACTTTCATTCCGGCTTCGCGCAAACGTGTTGCTAATCGCGTAAAATCACTGTCACTAGAAACTAAACAAAACCCATCTACTTTTTCGGAATACAAGATGTCCATGGCATCAATTATCATGGCTGAATCGGTAGCGTTTTTACCTGTGGTATATCCATACTGTTGTATTGGTGTAATCGCATTTTCTAATAAAAGGTTTTTCCATTTAGACAAATGTGGCTTGGTCCAATCACCATATATACGTTTAATCGTTGGATTGCCATACTTTGCAATTTCTTCCATCATTTCTTTAACATAAGCTGATGTTATATTGTCTCCATCTATTAGAACTGCTAATTTAATATCCATAAGTATTGTTTCTGTTATTTCTGTCGATATAAAGGTAAGGGCTTTAAACTAAAAAGCCACGTAAAATGACGTGGTTTTATTATAACATCGCTATGGTATTGATTTCTTTATTATGTAAGGATATTCTGTGTTTAAAATGAGAAACTAAATTCCATTCAAGTGATGTATAAAGTATGAGCTGTCCTTCAAAAAAGAAAACACAGTTGTTTTTTATCAGGAAAACCACTTAAAATCGTGACTTATAAGAAACTCATGCTTTTTTTTCTTAAATTTAAACCATTAACGAATTAACTAAGCATGAATTTTACAAAAAAAATAGGCCCTCTCAACATTTTTATTATGATGCTCTGTGCATTAATTATCATCGTTGCTTTATATTTATTCTTAAGAGGTGATCAGCATCATGCAATCTTTATTGGTTTATGGGCACCTACAATTCTCGCTTTTACTATCTTTTTAAAACAAATATTGAATGGAGGCCAATGAAATAATGTTATCGTTTTCGATATTTGTATCGATTTGTGTTGTGGTTTGGGCTGTTTTAGTCATTCGTACATACAATAGGATAGGCGGAGATAAATAATTCCCATTTTTTAATTGATAAACCTATTAATAGTCATACTAATGCCACTTTATAACATAGAGTTAATTGGTTGATAATATTTTTCAATCACTATTATTTTTATGCTGTTTCTGTACTTTACATTTGGTAGAGTTAACTCCGTTATTCCGTGGTTTAGAAATAAATCTTAGTTCTAATCTCTAAAAGCGAAGCGGTATTAAATCAGATAACGAATAACAATCCTTTGCAATAAGATTGCTTTATCATTCTCCCTCTCAATGACATCTAGAATTTGTATCTTTGCAACTTTGCTAAAAACGAGAGGATAAATCTAAATATGAGCCCATTTAACGATTCCATTGAAGTACAAGGAGCACGTGTTCACAACCTAAAAAACATTGATGTTACCATTCCACGCGAACAATTAGTGGTTATTACTGGTTTGTCAGGAAGTGGAAAATCGTCCTTAGCTTTCGATACTATTTATGCCGAAGGACAACGTCGTTATATTGAAACGTTTTCGGCCTATGCACGTCAGTTTTTGGGAAGTTTAGAACGGCCAGATGTCGATAAGATTGATGGACTCTCGCCTGTCATTGCCATAGAACAAAAAACAACAAGTAAATCGCCACGCTCTACTGTTGGGACGATTACTGAGATATACGATTTTTTACGATTACTTTATGCCAGAGCTGCTGATGCCTATAGTTTTAATACGGGTGAGCAAATGGTAAGTTATAATGATGAACAAATAAAAGACCTCATCTTAGAAGCTTATAAGGGCAAACGGATTAATATCTTATCGCCTGTTATTCGCTCTCGAAAAGGGCATTATCGCGAATTGTTTGAGCAAATAGCCAAGCAAGGATTCGTAAAAGTGAGAACTGATGGAGATATTGTTGATCTTGAGAAAGGTCTAAAACTAGACCGTTACAAAACGCACGATATTGAAATTGTTATTGACCGACTTAAGATTGACGACTCCGACAACAATGAAAAACGGTTAATGGAAAGCATTAATACAGCCATGTACCATGGAGATGATGTACTAATGGTTATTGACCAAGACACCAATGAACCTCGTTTTTTTAGCCGGAATTTAATGTGTCCTTCTACTGGAATTTCCTATCCCAATCCAGAGCCTAATAATTTTTCATTCAACTCACCAAAAGGAGCTTGTAATAACTGTAATGGTATTGGAGAATTGTATGTGGTGAATGACAAAAAATTAGTTCCAGACGAATCGCTATCTATAAAAAATGGCGCTTTAGCACCACATGGTCCGCAAAAGAAAAGTTGGATTTTCAAACAGTTTGAAACCATTGCACAACGTTTTGAATTTTCGTTAAATGATCCTTGGGCCGCTATTCCTGAAGAAGCGAAACAAATAATTCTTAAAGGTGGAAAAGATAAGTTTACAGTTGAAAGCAAACTCTTAGGTGTTGCTCGCGATTATAATATAGATTTTGAAGGTGTTGCTAATTTTATTGAAAGTCAGTACAACTCAGATTCTTCGTCTTTAAAACGATGGGCAAAAGAGTATATGGACAAAGTCACCTGTCCAGTTTGCGATGGTTCTCGTTTACGCAAGGAGTCACTTTATTTTAAAGTGGATGGCAAAAGTATTGCCGATTTGGTAAATATGGATGTGATAGAGTTAGGCAATTGGTTTAATGGTTTATTAGAACGCTTATCTCCCAAACAACAACAAATTTCTGCCGAAATTATAAAAGAAATTAGAAGTAGAGTTCAGTTTTTACTCGATGTAGGGCTCACCTACCTCAGCTTAAACCGAAGTTCTAAATCCTTATCAGGAGGAGAGGCACAACGTATAAGACTAGCCACACAGATTGGTTCGCAATTGGTTGGTGTACTCTACATTTTAGATGAGCCAAGTATTGGTTTACACCAACGCGATAACGAAAAATTGATTAACTCTTTAATCTCATTACGCGATGTTGGTAACTCTGTGATTGTTGTTGAGCACGACAAAGATATGATAGAACGTGCCGACCACGTGATTGATATTGGGCCATTTGCAGGCAAACATGGTGGTGAAATTATTAGCGAAGGCACACCAAAAGAATTAGTATCTCAACACACACTCACTGCCGCTTATCTCAATGGTGAAAAGGAAATTGAAATTCCGAAAACTCGACGTAAAGGCAATGGTAAAAAACTCATTTTAAAAGGCTGCACAGGGAATAACCTGAAGAACGTTGATGTCGAGTTTCCGTTGGGAAAAATGATTGGAATTACAGGCGTTTCTGGAAGTGGGAAATCGACATTAATTAACGAAACCCTCTACCCTATTCTTAATGCGCATTATTTTAATGGTGTTAAGGTACCAATGCCTTACAAAAGCATTAAAGGCTTAGAGCATTTAGATAAGGTTATCGACATTAACCAATCGCCAATTGGTAGAACACCACGAAGTAATCCAGCAACCTACACCAAAACTTTTGACGAAATACGCAAGCTATTTGCTATGATACCAGAAGCCATGATTCGCGGATACAAACCAGGTCGTTTTAGTTTTAATGTAAAAGGAGGACGTTGCGAAACCTGTCAAGGTGGTGGTTTGCGAGTGATTGAAATGAATTTCTTACCAGATGTATATGTGGAATGTGAAACCTGCCAAGGCAAGCGTTTCAATCGTGAAACTTTAGAAATTAGATATAAAGGCAAATCGATTAGTGATGTGTTAAATATGACGATTGAAGAAGCTGTCAATTTCTTTGAGCATATTCCTAAAATTCACAGAAAATTAAAGACCATTAAAGATGTTGGTTTGGGCTATATTACTTTAGGACAACAAAGTACCACACTGTCAGGAGGAGAAGCACAGCGTATTAAGTTAGCGACAGAATTGAGCAAACGCGATACAGGAAACACCTTTTATATTTTAGACGAACCCACAACAGGTTTACATTTTGAAGATATTAGAGTGCTTATGAAAGTACTTAATAAACTTGCCGATAAAGGCAATACGGTCTTAATTATAGAGCACAATCTCGATGTTATTAAAACCGTAGATTATATTATTGATATTGGTTACGAAGGTGGAAAAGGCGGTGGAGAAGTCGTTGCTAAAGGAACACCTGAACAACTCATAAAAGATAAGAAAAGTTATACGGCTCAGTTCTTAAAAAAGGAAATGTAGAAGGGATTTATAGCCGCTGAAAGGCTATTGGACAATTAATTCTAACTTGTATCATAATATTGTTAACTCGATTACGATAAAAATTAAAACGCTATCGGTTTAATTCATAACTTGATAGGACTAACACAAAAATCCTTAACATTATGAAAAGTATTCTTTGGCTTGTAGCCGTAATTTGTATCGTAGTATGGTTGCTTGGATTATTAGATATAATTCCTGGTATGAGTAGCAGTAGCCTCATTCATGTTTTATTAGTGATTGCAGTAGTTGTTATTTTGTACAATATTATTTCTGGTCGAAAACCACTATAAATACTAAATAAATTAAATTCACAAGCGTATCTCAATATCTAGGTACGCTTATTTTTTTTGTGTTTAAATACCTATTTCAATCATTTTAACTTAACTTTGAAAGTCTTTAATTAAGACAAAGCCATATTGACGTATGGCTTTTATATTGTTATAATAAATTAAATTGATTTTATGCATACAGAAAGTAACAGTAAACGATGGAATGAAATAAAAACAAACGACTCATGGGCGATTTTTAAAATCATGGGAGAGTTTGTAAACGGTTATGAAAAACTGAGTAAAATAGGACCTTGTGTTTCTATATTTGGATCAGCACGTACTAAACCAGATCATAAATATTACAAATTAGCAGAAGAAGTGGCTTCAAAAATTGTAGAACATGGCTATGGTGTTATTACAGGTGGTGGACCAGGAATTATGGAAGCTGGTAACAAAGGAGCACATATTGCAGGCGGAACCTCTGTAGGATTAAATATAGAATTGCCATTTGAACAACACGATAATCCTTATATAGATTCTGATAAGAGTTTAGATTTTGATTATTTCTTTGTTCGCAAAGTCATGTTTGTAAAATACTCTCAAGGTTTTGTTGTAATGCCTGGTGGTTTTGGAACTTTAGACGAACTTTTTGAAGCGATTACTTTAATTCAAACACACAAAATAGAATCCTTTCCTATAATTTTAGTTGGAAAAGAATTTTGGGGAGGTTTAATAGATTGGATAAAAACCACCTTAATAGATGCCAAAAACATTAGTGCTGATGATTTAAACCTTATTCACCTTGTTGATACTGGAGATGAAGTCATTGATATCCTTAACGATTTTTATAAAGAATACGATCTTAGCCCTAATTTCTAAGAACATCTAAATTTCTCCCTTCACTGCTATGAAAAAGAAGTTTTTAGGTTGTCTTATAATTATGCTATTTACAATAGCACAAGTTTCTAGCCAAGAAACTATTAAAGTGATGTTTTATAATTTACTCAATTATCCATTAGAAGATGCTGTTCCTAATCGGTTAACAGACTTATCTTATATACTTTCGGATTATGAACCCGATTTATTTTTGGTTTGTGAGCTTAATAATATTACTGGTGCTATTGATGTTTTAAACACTACAAAATCTGCTATTGATACCAATTTTGAAATGGCAACGTATGTCTCTAATACGTCTGATGATTCTTATGGCGATCAAAATGACCTACAGAACTTATTGTATTATAATAGCACAAAATTCAGCTTAGAAGAAGAAATAATTGTTCCAACCTATTTAAGAGATTTTAACGTGTATCGTCTACGACTAAACACTACAAATCACAATACAAACCCAACAGATATCTATGTTGTTGTCTGCCATTTAAAAGCTTCAAGCGGAACTGCGAATGCTCAAAAACGGGCAGAAATGGTTTTAGATTTAGAAAACTATTTAGACACCTTACCATCTGATAGTAAGGTGATTTTGGGAGGTGATTTAAATGTTTATACGGCAACCGAAGCAGCATTCCAAAACTTACTAAGTGATAGTAATGCTATAACGTTTACAGATCCAGCCAACCGCGTGGGTAGTTGGCATAATAACACCAATTATATTGATGTATTTACCCAATCGACACGTACACAAACAGGAATGGGCGGAGCTAATGGAGGATTTGACGATCGTTTTGATTTTATATTAACTTCTAAAAACATGGCGAGTACAGCTGATGTTACGTATGTACCAGAATCTTACCAAGTATATGGCAACAATGGTTTAGTGTCTTGTTGGAATAAATCTATTAATTCGACTGAATGTGAAACCACAGACTCACAATTTTCGTATACATTAAGAAATCATTTACACAATTTTAGCGACCACTTACCCGTTACATTGTCTTTAGAAACCGATGCTACATTTTTAAGTGTAGATCATTTTCAATATTCATCGCAGTTTAGTTTGGATGCTACGCTTATAAACGATAAACTTGTTGTTACTAATGATGCCGTAGAATTATATAACCAAACGTTAATAATCCACAACAGTATGGGCCAACAGGTAAAAACATTTCAAATGAATTCTGATACTAAACACTACATTGATGTTTCTGATTTACAAAGTGGCTTATATTATTTAGCTACACCTCATACTAATTTTAATCCTCTAAAGTTTATTATTCTCTAATTGATTAAGCACCTCATTATAACAGTCCTCTTCGTTGTTTTTGGCTACACTATTTCAGCTCAAAACACCATGACTGTTGCTGCAGATATTAATGTAGACACCAAAACTATTTCAGTATCGCAGACCATAGTGTATAAGAATGAAACAACTGATGTGCTCAATACTATTTACCTCAATGATTGGAATAATAGTTACTCTACAAAATCGACACCATTAGCCAAACGTTTTGAAGAAGAGTTTAGCACTAAATTCCATTTGGCAAAAAATGAAGAACGCGGTTTTACAGTAGTAACTTCAATTAAAAATGAAACAGAAACACTATTAGAATTTGATCGTCTTAAAGCACATCCTGATGTTATAAAAGTCGATTTAGAAAACCCGCTACAAGCTGGTGAGTCTTACACCTTACATCTTAACTACCAATTGTTAATTCCTGATGCAACGTTTACAGATTATGGGGTAACTAAGACCAACGATTTCGACTTAAAATATTGGTACATCACTCCTGCTGTTTACGATGGCGAATGGCATTATTACAGCAATAAAAATCTAGATGATTTATTTATTCCAAAATCCGATATAACCCTTAGTATTACACATCCAAGAAATTATAAAGTAACGTCTGAGCTCAACTTTAACGCTACAACTTTTAACAACGAAAAGAACACACAAACCACTATTTTAAGTGGAAAGGATCGAACAGACACCTACTTATCGCTTTATAAATTTCCATTGTATAATTTTGTTCAAACTGATGACTTTATAATCGTATCAGACATCAAAGAAAAAGGCTTACCAGGACCTGTAAAAGCATTAATTACCGATAAGATTACACGTTACCTTACAAAACATCTTGGTACGTATCCGCACAAACAATTATTGGTAACGTCTATTGATTATCAAAAAGACCCGTTGTATGGTTTAAATCAATTGCCTCCGTTTTTCCGTCCGTTTCAAGAGGACTTTCAATATGAATTAAAACTTCTCAAAACCGCATTAAAAAAATATATTGATAATGTTCTGTTGCTTAACCCAAGAAAAGAGCATTGGTTAAGTGAAGGACTTCAGGTGTATTATTTAATTAAATATGTTGAAGAGAATTATCCAGACGTAAAACTATTGGGCACCTTAGCCGATGTTTGGGGCATTAAATCGTTTCATGCTGCAGACTTAAATTTTAATTTTCAGTACTATCTATATTCCATGGAAATTGCTCGAAAAAATAGAGATCAACCTTTAACCACGTCTAAAGATTCTTTAACGAAGTTTAATACAAATATTGCTGGTAAATACAAAGCAGGAATAGGTCTTAACTACTTAGATCAGTTTATGGACGATACTAGTTTATCTGATCACATCACCGACTTTTTAAAGTCAAAACAATTAGAATCGGTTGCCTTATCTGATTTTGAAACGTTTATCAGCTCTAAAACTTCAAAAGATATACGTTGGTTTTTTACCGATTATTTAAACACTAGAAAAAAGATAGATTTCAAAATCTCATCTGTAAAAACCTTAGAAGATTCTTTAAAATTAACCATAAAAAATAAGCGCGATAATACCATGCCTATTTCACTTTTTAAATTAAAAAATGATTCGGTAATTGGAAAATTATGGGTAGAGAATATACAAGACACTAAAACCATTACTTTAGCAAAAGACAGTACAGATAAGTTTGCTTTAGATTATAATAACGTGATTCCAGAATACAATCAGCGCGATAATTATAAAGCTACACAAGGCTCGTTTTTAAACAACAAACCATTTCAATTACGGTTATTTAAAGATTTAGAAGACCCTAATTACAATCAGATTTTCTTTATGCCATTGGTTGAGTTTAATAATATCTATGACGGCTTAACTTTAGGCACAAAAGTGTATAACAAAACGTTGTTAAGAAAGCGATTAAACTATCGTTTTTCACCACAATATGCTACAAAGTCCAAAACACTCACAGGCTCTACGTCAATATTTTACACGCACAATTTTGAAGATCAAAATCTTTTTGATATTACATATGGTATAACGGCAGGTTACCAATCCTTTGCTACGGATGCCTTTTTTACTAGAATTAGACCAACTATTGCATTCAGCTTTAGGGATGATTCTAATTTTAGATCTCCTCAAACGGATCAAATAATGGCGCGTTACGTGAGTATTAATCGAGAACTTGGTGAGGATGCAACCGTTTTATTAGAGGAGCCAGATTATGGCGTGTTTAATTTAAGATACACGCATTTTAGTCCTGGAGTTATTAATTATTCTAGATTATCAACAGATATTCAGGTTGCCAATAAATTCAGTAAGGTCTCTTTTAATTATGAGTTTAGAAAACTAACACAAGGCAACCGAAATATTAATTTTAGATTTTTTGCTGGCGTTTTCTTAAACAACAAGTCTGACCCCAATTCTAATTATTTTAGTTTTGCTTTAGACCGTCCAACAGACTATCTGTTTGACTTCAACTATTTAGGTCGCTCAGAAGCTTCAGGAATATTTAGTCAACAAATTATTATTGCCGAAGGTGGCTTTAAGTCTAAATTAGAAACTCCGTTTGCCAATCAATGGATGACAACCGCCAATTTTAGCACTTCTATTTGGAGATATATTCAAGCTTATACGGATATTGGATTAGTAAAAAACAAGTACGTCGACCCTAAATTTGTTTATGATTCTGGTATACGTTTAAATCTTGTTGAAGATTATTTTGAGATCTACTTTCCTATATATTCTAACCTTGGTTGGGAAGTTGGTCAACCTAACTACGACCAACGCATCCGATTTATGTTTACGGTAGACCCACAAGTACTTCTTGGCCTTTTTAGGCGAAAGTGGTATTAACAGATTCTTATTGAAATGTTGAAATCACTAATTTATTTCAATTATTTTCAAAGAATTCATGGTTTCACTGAGAATATCGCAATACTATAACACAAATAGACCTTGCATTAAATCTTAATTTTTCGTACTTTCGCAATACTTAAAAAATGCGTTTATGAAGACGAATCCTAATACCAAAACCGAAATTACATTTGAAGATTTTAAAACAGAAGTTTTAAATGATTACAAACTTGCTGTTACGAGTCGGGAGTGTAGTTTGCTTGGTCGTAGAGAAGTCTTAACCGGAAAAGCCAAGTTTGGTATTTTTGGTGACGGAAAAGAAATTCCTCAAATCGCATGGGCGAAAGCTTTTCAAAATGGTGATTTTAGATCTGGTTATTATAGAGATCAGACCTTTATGATGGCTATTGGAGAACTTACTATTGAGCAATTTTTTGCTGGCTTATATGCCAATACAGATATTAATGATGAGCCTATGTCTGCTGGTCGTCAAATGGGAGGCCATTTTGCAACACATAGTTTAGATGAAAATGGACAATGGAACAACTTAACCTTACAAAAGAATTCTAGTTCAGATATTTCACCAACAGCTGGTCAAATGCCTAGACTTTTAGGTTTAGCGCAAGCCTCTAAAATATACAGAAAGGTTGACGGAATTGACACCACAAAATTCTCTAACGAAGGAAATGAAATTGCTTGGGGAACAATTGGTAATGCGAGTACAAGTGAAGGCTTATTTTTTGAAACTATAAATGCAGCCGGAGTATTACAAGTCCCTATGGTTATTAGCATTTGGGATGATCATTATGGCATCTCTGTACACGCAAGACATCAAACAACCAAAGAGAATATATCAGAAATATTAAAAGGATTTCAACGTAATGAAGACGAAAAAGGTTATGAAATCTTTAGAGTTGATGGTTGGAACTATCCTGAATTAATGGACACGTACCAACGTGCTGCTAAAATTTCAAGAAACGAACATGTTCCTGTTATGATTCATGTTCAAGAATTAACACAACCACAAGGGCATTCTACTTCTGGATCTCATGAGCGTTATAAAAATCAAGAGCGCTTAAAGTGGGAAGCTGAATACGATTGTAATGCACAAATGCGCCTTTGGATTCTTGAAAATAACATTGCTACAGACGAAGAACTTACAGCTTTAGAACGCTCAATTAAAAAAGCCGTAAGAGAAGGTAAAAAAGCCGCTTGGGCAGCGTGTATAAATCCTATTATCGCAGAACGTAAAGAAGCACTTCATTTATTAGAGGAATTAGCAGCATCTAGTCCTAATGGCGTTTTTATTACAAAGCTAAAAAATGAATTAGAAGGTTTTGACGAACCACTACGTCGTAATATTTTGACGGCAACAAGAAAAGCATTGCGTTATGTAGTGTCTGAATCCTCTTCGCAAAAAACAGCGCTTCAACATTGGATTACAAATTATATTGCAACCATTCAACCAAAATACAGTTCACATTTATATAGCGAATCGCAACAAAATGTATTAAACCAACAAGAAATTCTTCCAACATACGATCCTAATGCACAAGAAGTTGATGGACGTGTGGTATTACGAGAGAATTTCGACGCTTTATTTAGCAACTATCCTGAAGCCTTAATTTTTGGAGAAGATGCTGGTTATATTGGAGATGTAAACCAAGGATTAGAAGGGCTTCAAGAAAAACACGGAGCACTAAGAGTATCTGATACAGGCATTAGAGAAGCAACCATAATTGGTCAAGGTATTGGAATGGCAATGCGTGGCTTAAGACCTATTGCAGAAATTCAGTATTTAGACTACATCATGTACGCCTTGCAAATAATGAGTGATGATTTAGCAACAGTTCAGTATAGAACAAAAGGGCGTCAAAAAGCACCTTTAATTGTAAGAACACGTGGTCACAGACTAGAAGGTATTTGGCATTCTGGCTCACAAATGGGAGGTGTACTGAACTTAATTAGAGGTATTCATGTTTTAGTACCAAGAAACATGACAAAAGCCGCTGGTTTTTACAACACCTTGTTAGATAGCGACGAACCTGCTTTAGTGGTAGAGTGCTTAAATGGTTACCGATTAAAAGAAAAATTACCTAATAATATTGGTAAATTTAAAACACCGATTGGTGTTGTAGAAACCATTAGAGAAGGTAAGGATATCACTTTAGTTTCTTACGGTTCTACATTGCGATTAGTAGAAAAAGCTGCCAAAGAATTGCAAGTGGTTGGTATTGATGCAGAAATCATTGATGTACAATCGTTATTACCGTTTGATATTAATCATGATATCGTTAAAAGTATCGCCAAAACCAACCGCGTTATGGTGATTGATGAAGATGTAAAAGGAGGAGCTTCAGCGTATATTTTGAATGAAATTTTAAATACCCAAAACGCCTTTCAGTTTTTAGATGGTGCACCAAAAACTTTAGCTGCGCAACCACACAGACCAGCATACGGGACTGATGGTGATTATTTTTCAAAACCATCTGCCGAAGATATATTTGAAGCCATCTACGATGTAATGCATGAATTGAACCCTGCCGATTATCCAAAATTGAGATAAGTAAGAATTACAATTTTACAATAAATAAAAAAGCAGTTAATTATCTTATATAATTAGCTGCTTTTAGTTTTGTCCCAGTTTCTCATACAACTACACCGAAAAATCTTAAATTTATAGCATGAAGATTGAATCTATCGTTACCATAAAAAAAGAACTCAAGCACCTTTCTCAAGAAGAGCTTTTAGAACTCTGTTTACGCTTAGGTAAATTTAAAAAAGAAAATAAAGCCTTACTTACCTACTTACTATTTGAATCTCATGACGAAGATGGCTATATCGCAAGTGTAAAATTAACTTTAGACGAATTGTTTGAAGGTATTAACACTGACAGCTATTTTTATATGAAGAAAACAATTCGGAAAATATTGAGACAAATCCGTGTGTATAGTCGCTATTCTTTAAAGAAAACAACTGAAGTGGAACTCCTACTCTACTTTTGTGAACGTTTAAATGACCTACAACCATCAATACATAGAAATACAACCTTGAGTAATTTATATGAGCGTCAAATTCTTTCCATAAAGAAAAAGATTAAAGTGTTGCATGAGGATTTACAGTATGATTATAATATACAGTTGGAGGCACTAGAGAACTAAGAAAATGTGTTCTGTTTCAAATCTAAATCTCGCAAAGACGCTAAGTCGCAAAGAATATGATTACGCAGAGTTTCACTCAGAAACACGAAGATTCACAGCGTATTTTTCAGTATTGACTTAATAAAACGTTGTAACAGAAAACCGAAGACTCAAAATTGGACACTACAAATTCGATAAAGAAGCTTATTACACAAAGACGCACAGAGCAACCACAAAGATTCACGGAGTGATTTTTCTAAAAAATCATCTTAGATTCTGAAAATCACAAATAAAACTGTAAACTTTCAACTCACAGCTCACAACTCACAACTCACAACTCACAACTCACAACTTAAAGACTAACATCTCAAAATTCACTTACTGCTTTTTAGCCTTTCGGCTTCCTTCGTACATTTCGTACTTCACCAATCTGGCTTCAAGCTTAGCGTTAAAGACTTTTATTTTTCGAGATGGACGTAGCCCTACAGATTTTAAGGCTTCAAGATTTGACGTTATTAGCCAAGCATTGGTTCCTGGATAACCATGTTTTAATGTGCTTCCAATATTTCCGTAGAATTCTTCAACATTTAAATTTTCTAAACGCTCACCATACGGAGGATTAAAAACCATGTGTAATTTATCATTACCCGATTTTTGAGTTTTGAAGAAATCTTCGTGCTGAATATGAATAAATTCATCTAAGTGCGCATTTTTCATGTTTTCTTTCGCTTTAGCTACAGCTGACGGCGATTTATCGTAACCTAATATTTTATAATGAAAATCGCGTGTTTTCTTAAGAAGGGATTCTTCAATTTTCTCAAACAAATCGACATCCCAATCTTCCCATCGTTCAAAAGCAAATTCTTTTCGCATTAAGTTTGGTGGAATATTACAAGCAATCATTGCCGCTTCTGCTAACATAGTTCCACTACCACACATTGGATCCATAAAATCTGATTGACCATCCCAACCACTCATCATA
Organism: Winogradskyella marina; assembly: GCF_015645385.1. GTDB lineage: Bacteria > Bacteroidota > Bacteroidia > Flavobacteriales > Flavobacteriaceae > Winogradskyella > Winogradskyella marina. Next base: position 104,074 of record NZ_JADOET010000011.1, on the reverse strand, counting down.
ATTAATCCTGCTGCTAAAACTTCATTTATAGGTGCAATATTTGTTGCTGACTTGTAGCCACGTCTGTGTAACGATTCACCAGAGGTGTCTAACGAAATAGTACAACGTTGACGATCTATATGAACGTTAATTTTTAAATCTGGAAAACGTAAATCTACATCTGGTCTTGTGCCGTCGATATCTCTAAAACGATCTACAATCGCATCTTTAGTTTTTAAAGCTGTATAGAGCGAATGGGTAAATACACTATTATGTACTGTAGCATCTACTGCCAAAGACCCCGTAGATTTTAGGTACTCTTCCCATTTCATGTTCTTTACATTTTTGTAAAGATCGTCCTCTTTGGCAACTCTGAAAGAATGAATAGGTTTAAGTATTTTTATAGCAGTTCTAAGTCCAAGATTAGCTTTATACATAAAACCTTTATCACCTTCAAAAGTCACATTCCGTATGCCTTTCTCTACGTTCATGGCACCAAGCTGCATGAGTTCTTTTGCTAGTAAATCTTCGAAACCAAATAATGTTTTGGCTAACATCTTAAAATTATTGTCCATATCTTCCTTCTAATAGATTGCAAAAATACAGTATTTTTGTAGCATGTAATCCTAAAAACCAACTTAGGAGTCATCATCTCGAAACTTTGGATAAAACTTACAGTACGCTTTTATTGATAATTAAGAGTAACTTTCCCTTAGCACTTATGATGGCCACTAATTATTTTAATTAAAAAGACTCCTTTTTTAATAGGAGATAATTATGACTAAATCAACTAAACAATGGTATGCTTCGTGGTTTGACACTCCGTACTACCATATTTTATATAAAGATAGAGATTATACTGAAGCGCAAAACTTTATGGATAATCTAACCAACTATCTTAATATCCCAGAGCATGGCAAAATTCTAGATTTAGCATGTGGTAAAGGGAGACATTCCGTGTACTTAAACTCTTTAGGTTACAATGTTACTGGAGCTGATTTATCTGAACAAAGCATTGCACACGCTAAGCAGTTTGAAAATGAATCGCTACGATTTGATGTCCATGATATGAGCAAACCTTATCCTGATACGTTTGATGCTGTTTTTAATCTTTTTACAAGTTTTGGCTATTTTGAAGATGATAAATGCAATCTTGAAACTATAAAGTCTATTCAGGCAGAATTAAATGACTTTGGATTTGGTGTTATCGATTTTATGAATACCAATTACATTATAGATAATTTAATTGCCGAAGATGTAAAAACGGTTGACGGCATTGATTTTCATCAAAAACGATCTGTCAAAGAAGGATACATCGTAAAAGATATTAGTTTTGAAGCCGACGGAGAACATTTTGAATTTCAAGAACGTGTAAAAGCATTTACACTAAAAGATTTTGAAACACTTTTTGAAAAAGCCGGAGTACATTTGTTAGATGTTTTTGGAGATTATAAACTCCATAAGTATCACGCTAAAACATCGGAACGTATGATTATGATTTTTAAGTAAACTGAATGAACAGCTATTTATTACCATTACTTGCCGTTGTTATTGGTGTTGTTATTGCTATACTCACTAAAACACAAAAGTCCAATTATACTAAGTTGCTACTATCTTTTAGTGGTGCCTTTTTACTTGCACTTACACTTTTTGATTTATTACCAGAAGTGTATCACCATATTGATGCAAAGCAAACCGGCTTGTATATAATGTGTGGTATTTTACTTCAAGTTATTTTAGAATTTTTTTCTAAAGGTGCTGAGCATGGCCACGTACATATCCATAAGAACGATAATGATTTTCCTTGGTTGCTCTTCATCAGCTTGTGTATTCATAGTTTTTTAGAAGGTTTTCCCATACACCAACATAACGATATGGTTTATGGTGTTTTAATTCACAAAATACCTATTGCAATATTAGTTGCTACTTTTTTATTAAAATCTAACTACAACAAGAAACAGATTATAAGTTTTCTAATCATTTTTGCGGCAATGACGCCTTTGGGGACTTTTATTTCTAACCACTCAACTTTTATGGCAACCTATGTAGATGTTATTAATGCCGTCGTTATTGGTATCTTTTTACACATTTCTACAACCATTTTATTTGAAACTGGTGAAGGTCATAAATTTAATTTATCTAAGTTGGTGGCTATCGTGTTAGGTATTGCAATTGCTTATATGATTTAATATGTTTTCAAGAGAAGAAAGTAGACAATTAAGAGAAGAGTTCTGGACCAGTTTCGGAAAGTCATTTCCACGAAAATGGTTGTTATATGATACCAAAATTAAAGGCTTTTCTTTTAAATTTCATTTCGATACTAAATCGGCATTAATTGCTTTAGATCTTGAAGATGACTTAGAAAACCGCATTAATTGTTGGGAAAAACTTGTAGCTTTAAAAGGCATTCTAAAAAATGATTACCTACCAGACGTTATATATAATGAAGAGTATTATCTAGAAAACGGTAAGGAAATTTCTCGAATCTACTTACCATTAAAACAAAAAGTATCTATACATAACAAGAATACGTGGAGAGATGTAATGGAATTCTTTAATGAAAATATGAGTTTGTTTGAAGCCTTTTTTCAGGAATATAGAGATATGATTAAGGTTTAAAATCCAAAACAAAAAGTCAACTGATGTTGACTTTAACAGGTTTTTAAGGTTGATTTTTTGATTGTATAACAAGTTGGTAGTAATACAAGAGAATAGTTTTTCAAATAATCATTTAGTAAAAAAATTATTTTTTTTATTATATACGCAAATTATAGATTTACAAACTCGAAAACTCAATTTAATAACTTATCTAGCCCAAATTAAGGACGAGATATTATTTGACAAATTGGAAAATTATATCCTAAAAAGAGAGATTGAACATAAGCCTGATTTAAAACCATTTACTGTCGAAGAATTAGTTAATCGAATTGAAAAATCTGAATTGGATTTTAAAAATAGAAATGTAAAAAATCAAGAAGATTTAGAGAGAATATCAGCAAATTGGCAACAATTAAAATAGTTTAGACTGATTTTGCTATTAGAAATTTAAAAGATATTTTTGATTATTATTCTATTGTAGTAATTAAAAACTTGCTCATAAAATCAGAAAACAAATACTTGAATCCTCGAAACAATTAATAAAAAAATCCGAATTCTGGTCCTGTAGAACCTAATTTGACAATTCTAAATAAAAATAATAGATACTTAATAAGTGGACATTATAAACTTATTTACAGAATTGCAGATAACGAAATTATAATTATTGATGTCTTTGACACACGACAAAATCCGACTAAAATGAATGATAAAAATCGGGTTGAATAACATAGTAATACTCCTACACCGTGGATAATTAATTGCTTATTTCTAGCCTACTTACAAAAATACACGCGTATTTTCTATTCGGTTTTTATTTGCTAACTTACTCGCTTAACTACGCAACTAATCATACACAAACATGTGCACAAACTAATGAAAACCAAATTACATATTTTTAAAATTGTTGCCAAACATTTAAGTTTTACAAAAGCTGCTGAACAATTATATATTTCACAACCTGCGATTTCGAAAGCAATTAAAAATTTAGAGCAAGACTATAAGACCACGTTATTTATAAGAAAAAGAAACGCGATAGAACTGACCACAGAGGGAAAATCATTTCTAATCTACACGAATAAAATATTGGCTATTTATACCGAAATGGACGAGAAATTTCTTCATAAAAAAGAAGATTTTCCAGATTTTATAGACTTTGGTGTAAGTACTACCTTGTCTAACTATATTATACCTAAAATAATTGCCAAATTTAGAGTGCAATTCCCTGAAACAAAATTTAATGTAATCAGTGATAATTCTGAAAATATTGAAAACTTAATTTTAAATGAAGACATAAATTTCGGAATTACAGAAGGAAGTTCTGCCAACCCCATATTACATTTTGAAAAGTTCATTAAGGATGAAATTGTTCTCGTGACAAATATTAAAAACAACACTTTTCATACAGGACAAATTGATTTACAAACCTTACAAGAAATTCCAATGGTAGAACGTGAAAAAGGTTCTGGAACAAAAGCAATAATTGATACCTTTTTATTGAATCATAAAATAACAAAGCTTAATTCCGTTGTATTTTTTAATAGTACTGAAGCCATTAAAAATTACCTATACAATTCTGACCATTACGCACTTCTTTCAGTCCATTCTATTTCTGATGATTTAATGAATAACAAACTTAAAATAATTGACATTAAGGATTTAAGCATTTCAAGATGGTTTTATTTCGTTACTAGAACAGGGTATCTCTCCAATACGTTTGAATATTTCAAAAAATTTGTCCGCCACAGCTATAACCTTTAGTTATCCTACACAGCTAATTGATTTGCTTAAAGGTTATCTAAGCAAATTACTTTTGTATCAAATAATAACAAATGATATGAAAGATAGTTTTTCGAAAACAGTTTACTTCGGTATAATTATAATTGCCCTTTTAGGACTTATAAACAGCCCGACAGCTTTAATCGTTGGTTTTATATATACGACTCTATTTAACACTCCTTTTAAGGCATACAACCATAAAGCCATTCATTATTTATTAAAAATTTCGGTCGTGGGACTAGGTTTTGGAATGTTTATTAAAGAAACATTAGAAACAGGAAAAGCAGGATTAAATTTAACCATCTATTCAATAATTTTAACCTTATCCTTAGGCTTGTTACTCTCAAGGCTTTTAAAATTAGATTTAAAGCTAGGACATCTTATTACTTCAGGAACGGCAATTTGTGGAGGAAGTGCAATAGCTGCAATTTCACCGGTTATCAAAGCTAAAAGCAAAACAATAAGTATTGCTCTAGGAATTGTATTTCTCTTAAATTCTATCGCCTTGTTTGTGTTTCCTGCAGTTGGACATTTTTTAAATCTATCCCAAGAACAATTTGGTTTGTGGTGTGCTATTGCGATACACGATACAAGTTCAGTAGTTGGTGCTACTTTAGGTTACGGAGAAGAGGCCTTAAGAATAGCCACAACAGTAAAACTTTCTAGAACATTGTGGATTATTCCGTTATCAATTTTTTCAATGTTTCTTTTCAAAACAAAAGACGAAAAAATAAAAATCCCTTACTTTATTATTTTATTTATTGTAGCAATCATAATAAATAGTTACCATATTTTACCTGATCCAACTACTCATTTTATCGTTTCAATGTCCAAAAGATTGTTAATCATAACGTTGTTTCTTGTAGGCTCTACAATTTCAATAAAAGACTTAAAACATACAGGAATGAAACCTATAGTTTTGGCAATTACGCTGTGGCTATTTATTTCCATATTTTCACTAGGCTACATTTTGAACTAAAGCATGTATACAACAAAGGATTACTGTAATTATGTCAAATTCCATAACGTTTAAAACCACTCAGAATTGCTAACATTGGTGCTAAACCAAAAATAATCGCTAATTTACCCCATAACTAACACCTATTTAACAGTTGTTTATGAATGATACGCATATCATTACAGTATTAATTATCATCATAATTTGCCATATAGCAGCCATTATCGTCACATACAAAAAAAAGAAATCAGCATTAATAATTCCTTACTTAAATATGGCCATAGTAATTGGTATATTGGGTTTTGGGACTATCACTATTCCAAATATAAAAGCGCATCACTTTGAATTAATAGAATTAATTGTCATCGGTTTTGAGTCTTGTATTTTACTATTTGCCTTTTTCGCTATTTTTGATGTTTTTAATAAAACCTACGTCAAAGTCGTAAATTTCATTGGTTTCGGACTTCATTTATTGGCGACAATAGGCCTATTTTATTACATGGTAGCATTCAAATTTGATAGCCTTTATTAATGATAAACTACACCTAACTATGAAGGTTCTCACATTTAACATATTGATTTTATTACTTGTATGTATGTCATACACAGGATATGCACAATCTAAAAACAACATGACAAACGATTCTATTACAATACCTTTAAAAACAGGAAAAAATCCTAGTATTCAATTTGAAAATATAATTATCGAACCTTCAAATCTATTCATTCAATCAACAGTAATAAATAACAGCTCTCCAGAAATTCAACTAGAATTAAACGTATTTGAAAACCATACAGAATATGCTACTTTCCTATGGTGTTATGACGCATTTAACAATCGTAAAAAAATAAACTATCCAAAAGCATATCAAAACTATTCTTTCGATTTAAAAATTGATAAAGACCTAATTGCCTTAGTCGTTAATAAACTAGACTTTGAAAAACCAATGTTTATAGATTTGGGGCAAACTGCTATAATTGGTAAGCTTGAAATTCTATTTAAGGATTATATAAGCGAATGGTCTGAAGATATAGATGGCAACCAAACCGATGTCTTTAACTCATATCATATATTACTATCAGAAGGCGAAGCACAGAAAATGGTATCATTTAACTCGCTAAATAAAGCCGAAGATAAGGGTCTAACTATAGAATGGAAGCATTATAACATTATGGTCTTAGAAGATTCTGACAAAGCCATAAAGCTAATGGTGTTTAAAAACGATAAGCAATAAAGTGCTTCTCTAAAAAATACCACAAAAACAACTAAGTAGCCATTTCAAAAAATGAAAATCCAAGACTTAGCGCACAGACCTTGGGAACTAACAACAGAAAATTCAATATTCATAAGGTGTTAAGGTTATCGCCTGGAGCAAGACTAAAAAAGATAAATCAAACTTTAACAATCAATAACAATTACTGCTTGTTGTCTTCGCTTTTATACAAACTAGGTAAACTCACTTTAAATCTAACAGCAACTAATCTTACAGTAATAACAACCAAAGCCACTATAACGAACAAGATATGTCTATCCGCAAAAAACTGTAAGAGTAAAAAATATGTAAAACCTCCTAAAATACACGCTGTAGCATAAATTTCTTCTCTGAAAATCACAGGAATATCATTACACAATATATCTCTTAACACACCACCGAAACAAGCCGTCATTGTTCCCATAGCTATACAAATTACTGGGTGTAAACCTGCTACAAGTCCGGTTTCTACACCTACAACCGTATAAAGTGCAATTCCAATAGTATCGAATAAAAACAATGATTTTCTCAGGTAGTTAATTTGTTTTTTGAATACAACAGCAAACACGGCAGAACCAATAATAACATAAACGAATGTCATATTTTTCATCCAAGACACAGGCTCAATCCCAATCATAACATCACGCAGTGTACCGCCTCCAACTGCAGTTACAAAAGCAATAATAAGAACTCCAAACGGATCCATACGTTTACCCATAGCCATCAATGCACCTGAAATGGCAAAAGCAATGGTTCCTAAAATATCTATAAATTGAAAAAACATAGAGTGATTATATTTACATTATTGTAATGTGCGAAGGTAGGCATCTAATTTAAAATGAAAAATGGTTCTTTCAAATACTTCGGGAAACGTTGTTTACTGCATTCGAACGATAAATTGGCTCTTAGTAACGTTTATCATAAGTCCTTCGACTGCGCTCAGAGCTAATAATTATTACACTAAATATAAATCAGATACTTCGACTGCGCTCAGCATAAGCAATTCACTCATTTTTCTGAAAATGAAAAAGTGGTTCTCTGAGATCCCAAAGCGAGTTCGGGATAAGCGATTCACTCACTTTTTCTGAAAAAGAAAAAGTGGTTCTCTGCTTACATGTTTTGCGTATAATAATTATAATCCTTTATAACGGTTGCCACAAAATCTACTGGTTTTTCACTCGTTTCTATGGCCATAATTTTCAATAACCGAACGTGTAAATTCAGGATAATATTATGATGTCCGTTTCTTACTGCATTGTCATATAAATTTTTAACGGTTTGCATATCCTTATCATTTAACATGGTCACTTGGCTGTATGTTGGCACATAATCAGTAGCAATATCTTTAATAAGCGTATCATGAATTGTAACTTGTTGCTTTTCACTAATTACTGTGGTACCAGCAGCAATATCACCCAAACGCTGCCCATTGCCTTTTAGTAAAATGGTAAAGGCAGCTACACCTCCAGAAGTTAAAACCACATCTACAATTCTTAAAATCCAACGCACAAAATAATTAGAAAAGCTGGGTTTAGAACCATCCAATTTTACAACTCTTGTATTCATAATAACTTTCCCTACGGTTTTACCATCCATAAATGTTTCGAGTAGCACATAATATAAAAACGCAGGTAACGAAATCAACAAATAAATAGCCCAAGTATCTCCCAAATCTAAATTTAACGTGGCTAAAAGTAGAATAGCACCTATAGAATACAATAGAATAATGGCACTATCTATAAGGTAACCTAGCATTCTATCGCCAATACTAGCAACATTTTGATTAATCCCTACATTTTGGGCAGTTTCTATTTGAAATTCATCCATATTTTCTTTTCTTTGAAAGTCTAAACGGGAATATAATGCGCGAAGCGGCTTTTGTAAAGCAAAATAAAGACAAATGGTTAGAATTTGAAAATATTCTTACAAATAAAACGCAAATAGATCCCGATTTACTTTCTGACCTCTATATTGAAGTTACCGACCATTTAAGTTACGCTAAAACCTTTTACGCCAATAGCAATACAGAACGCTATTTAAACCAATTGGCATCTAACGCGCATCAAAGTATTTACAAAACTAAAAAAGAGCCTAAAAACAGGCTTATTTCCTTTTTTAAAACGGAGTTTCCAACTATGTTCTATAAACATCATCGGGAACTTCTTATTGCCTTTTTAACCTTTTCCTTGTTTGTCATTGTTGGTGCCTTTTCTGCCGCTAGCGAAGACGATTTTGTAAGGTCTTTTCTTGGAGATGGTTATGTAAACATGACATTAGATAATATAGAAAAAGGCGATCCTATGGCTGTTTACAAACAACAAGGAGAGTTCCACATGTTTCTTGGTATTACGTTAAATAATATAAAAGTAGCGTTGTTTGCCTTTGGTTATGGTATCCTTTTAGGTGTTGGCACCTTATTTATAATGATGCAAAACGGCATTATGTTAGGCAGTTTTCAGTACTTTTTTTACGAACAAGGTTTACTTTGGGAATCTGCACGTACCATTTGGATACACGGAACTATTGAAATATCTGTCATTATTATTGCTGGCTGTGCTGGTCTTGTTATGGGCAATGGCATGTTATTTACAGGAACTTTACCACGACTAGAATCCTTTAAACGTGGTGTAATTAATGGCTTAAAAATTTTAATGAGCACCATCCCATTTTTTATAATTGCTGGCTTTTTAGAAGGTTTTGTGACCCGACATACCGAAATGCCAGATTGGCTTGCCCTATTAATTATTACCAGTTCTCTAGCATTAATCCTTTTTTACTACGTAATTTACCCAATTCAATTAAACAGAAAACTAAAACAAGATACAGCGTCTAAAAATACTATAGAGCTCAACCTAAACCCAACCCATTAAACATGAATAGACCTTATATTGAATTCAGAAAACAAAGAGATTTTAGTAGTATTTTAAGTGATACGTTTGGCTTTATTAGAAATGAGTTTAAGCCGTTTATGAAAACTATTTTCAATATCGCAGGTCCTGCAATTGTGGTATTTATGTTGTCACTTTCAGCGTATAATTATCTCGCAGGCGACATGTTCGATTTTACAAGTATGACTGAGCCTAGCATAGGCTCAACCAACATTTTTGTAATCATAAGCGTTGCCATTATTTATCTTATTTCTGCAATTGCAGCTTATATCCTTACCGCAGCAGCTGTACTGTTTTACATTAAATCTTATGTAGATCATAAAGGTGACGTTGATGCAGTAGAAGTAAAAAGTAATGTCTATAAATCGTTTTGGCCATTTTTTGGACTTAGTTTTTTAAAAGGAATTACACTGATTATTGCAATGATGCTTTGCTTCTTTCCTGTGCTTTATGTTATGATTCCGATGGCTATTGTATTTAGCATTTATGTTTTTGAACCAAAGCGATCAACTTCAGATGCGTTTACTCAAAGCTTTACTTTAGCAAATGCCGATTTTTGGACTGCTTTCGGTGCTTTTATCGTTTTAGGAATTATTTATTACGTCCTTATTATGGTGTTATCACTTCCGTCTGTTATATATACACTTATCAGTACTGGTATTTTTTCAGGTGAAATTGATCCTGCCAACATAGGTAGTATGTCTACAGATCCTGTTATTGTTTTACTCAACGTTTTAAACACGTTCTTTCAGTTTATTTTAAACATTATTTTAATGATTTCGGGAGCAGTAATTTACTTTCATTTACATGAGAAAGTAAACTTCACTGGCACTTATGATCGTATTAGCGAAATTGGAAAAACAGAAGACTAAATGTTAGTATATAGGTTGTTTCTTCTTTGTTTTTGTTTTGTGCAACTTTCTGTTGCGCAACAAAGTGAGCAACCCGTAAATTACGATGACACTTCTGTTGAAAAACAACACATCACAGAAGACCAATTAGAAGCCTACAAAGCAGATGATGACTTTAATTATTTAGAAGTTGAACCCGAAGAAAACATATTAGACAAAGCGTATCGTTGGTTTCAAAATATACTTAGAAAGTTTTGGGAAGCCATTTTTGGTGTGGGTACAGCATCCGGATTTTTGTATTTTGTTTTTAAGATTCTACCCTATTTGTTATTAGGCTTTTTAGTCTTTTTATTAGTCCGGTTTTTCTTAAAAGTGAACTCTAACAACCTCATTACAAAGGCAAAACAACAAGGTTCAATCTTATTCTCTGAAGAAGAACAAATTATAAAAAATGAAGACATTCCAGCTTTAATTAATGAAGCTATTAATCAGAAAAATTACCGATTAGCCATTCGCTATTATTATCTTTTATCCTTAAAATATTTAACTGAAAGTGATAGCATTTCATGGCAACCACAAAAAACAAATGAAGACTATATCCAAGAAATTGATAAGGAACATATAAAAACTGATTTTAAAAATATCACTAGAATTTATGATTACGTTTGGTATGGTGAATTTACTGTCGATGCCTTTAAATTTGAAACCTTAAAACGTCCTTTTGAACAACTAAATAATACCATAACAAAGCGTTGAGTAAAAAAGGCAAACTATATATCGCACTTGTAGCACTAACTATTTTGGCTATCGTTGTTCTAGAAATGAACAAACCGAAGGCTGTAAATTGGTTTCCATCGTATGCTACGCATCACAAAATTCCGTTTGGTACCTATGTGTTTAACGACCAATTAAAACGTGTTGCAGACTCCGTCTTTATTGTAGATCGTCCACCTTTTGAATACCTCAAAAACAATACTATTAATGGCACTTATCTTTTTAATAACGGAGGAATTTCCTTTGGAAAAGAAGAGTTAAATAGTGTGCTAGATTGGGTCTCAAACGGAAATACACTAGTCGTAGCAGCTGTAGATTTTGAAGAAAAATTATTAGACACCTTAAATTTACATACAAGTTCGGTTAACACCTTTGATAATTTCAATAACGAATACCAAGTAAAGCTTGTCAATCCTGCTTTAGACTCTGAAAAAACGTACAAGTACGATCGCTCCACAACCTTCTTTCATTTTAATAAAATAGACACCTTAAATACTTCTGTTATTGGACTGATTGACACCTATAGAGGCGAAAACATGCCGATGGAAGACACGTTAATTAGCACTATTAAACAGCCTTTTGGAGATGGAGAAATAATACTTAGCACCTTTCCACAAGCCTTTACCAACTATTTTATTTTACAATCACCAAATCAAGATTATACAGCCGGACTTCTTTCTTATATAGATACAACACAACCTGTTTATGTCGACACCTATTACAAAACAGGAAAGACATTTTACACCTCACCAATGTATCTGTTTTTAAATACTAAATCCTTAAAATGGGCTTATTATATAATGCTCATTGGTGTTTTAATCTATGTTATTTTTGAAGGGAAACGGAAGCAACGTGCTATTCCAATTGTAAATCCTTTGAAAAACCAAACGGTAGATTTCACAAGAACGATTGCCAATATGTATTATGAAAGTGGAAAGCACAAAGAGATTTCACAACACAAAATTCATCATTTTTCAGAGTATATTAGAAACACCTTACATCTTTCAACGGCTGAAATAAACACCAGTTTTATAAACAATTTAGCAGCAAGAAGTAATAATTCGCTTGAAGATACACAGACGTTATTCAACTTAATTAAAAGTTTGAATCATAAAAACGAAATCAATAGTACAGAATTAGAAAGGTTAAACACCTTAATAGAACAATTTAAATCCCATAACCAATGGAAGACAACGAAGCAGTAAATGACGACTTAAATTTTGATAATAGAATTCAATTAGAGGACTTAAAAAAGGCTGTAGAAAGCATTAAAGTCGAATTGAGAAAAGTCATTATCGGACAAGATAATTTTGTAGAATTACTTATCGTAGCCTTATTAGCAGACGGACACGTCTTAATTGAAGGTGTTCCTGGTATTGCTAAAACAGTAACGGCTAAACTGTTTGCAAAGGTTTTAAAAACTGAGTTCAGTCGTATTCAATTTACACCAGATTTAATGCCTAGTGATGTTTTAGGAACATCGGTTTTAAATATGAAATCGTCTGAATTTGAATTTAAAAAAGGGCCTATTTTCTCAAATATTGTTTTAATTGATGAAATCAACAGAGCACCAGCAAAAACGCAAGCCGCTTTGTTTGAAACTATGGAAGAACGCCAAGCAACGATTGACGGATTCACCTATAAATTTGATAATCCATTTATGGTTTTGGCCACTCAAAACCCAATTGAGCAAGAAGGAACCTATGCATTACCTGAAGCACAATTAGACCGCTTTATTTTCAAAATTAAGGTAGATTATCCAAGCTTAGAAGATGAAGTTAAAATCATAGCATCACATCACGAGCGTAAAGGAGAAAAACCACAAACCTTAATCAATGCTATTTTAAATACCGCTTCACTTGAAGATTATAAATCTAAAACACAAGCGATTCTTGTTGAAGAAAAAATCATTAAATATATCGCTGAGATTGTATCGAAAACTAGAAATCATCCACATTTATATCTTGGTGGCTCTCCAAGAGCATCCATAGCTATATTAAATACAGCAAAAGCTTTTGCAGCTATTAGTGGTCGTGATTTTGTAATTCCGGAAGATGTAAAAAAATCGTTGAATCCTGTCTTAAATCATAGAATCATTTTAACACCAGAACGCGAAATGGAAGGTATGACCACAGAAAACGTGATTGAAATGATTGTACAATCGGTTGAAGTGCCTCGTTAATATGTATTATGTAGAATTAGGAAAATTAAGAAACCTGCTTTGCGTCTTAGCGTCTTTGCGAGAAATTAAAGGAAAATGAAATTCATAAAATCATTATACATACACAAACAGCTCTATATATATTTAGCTGTGGCTTCTGTATGCTTTCTTTTGTCGTATTGGATGCCTACGTTGTTTTCAATCGCGTGGATTGTTACAATAATCATTGCTGTACTTTTATTAGTTGATTTACTTCTACTCTATCAACCAAAAAACGCTTTACAAGCTAGACGAATTTTACCCGATAAATTTTCTAATAGTGATAATAATCCTGTGCCAATAACAATTACTAACAAATATGGTTTTAAGACCTATATTGATGTTATTGATGAGTTGCCTGTACAATTTCAGAAACGCGATTTTCTTTACCAAACAACTTTAAATCCAAATGAAAATCATGATTTCGATTATTTAGTAAGACCTGTAGATCGTGGCGAATATTATTTTGGTCACCTTAATATTTTTGTGTCTTCTATTCTCAAAATCGTAAAGCGAAGGTATCAGTTTCAAAACCAGCAAATGGTAATGGTGTATCCTTCCATTATTCAAATGCAGAAATACGATTTTCTAGCGATCAGTAATTCATTAACGGAGTTTGGTTTAAAAAAAATAAGACGTATCGGTAATACTTCAGAATTTGAACAAATAAAAGAATACGTACAAGGTGACGATTTTAGAACTGTAAATTGGAAAGCTACAGCGAAGCGTGCACAATTAATGGTGAATCAATATCAAGATGAAAAATCGCAACCCATCTACTCTATCATTGATACTGGCAGAATAATGAAAATGCCGTTTAACGGTTTAAAACTCTTAGATTATGCTATTAATTCAACTTTAGCATTTAGTAATGTCGCTTTAAAAAAACATGATAAAGTAGGTATGATTTCCTTTTCAAAAAAGATAGAATCCTTCTTACCTGCAATTCAAAAGTTAACCTACCTCAATCGGATTTTAGAAAACTTATACAACATAGATACACAGTTTAACGATAGTGATTTTGGTTTGCTTTACGCGCAATTAAAACGAAAAGTAACCCATCGTAGTCTCCTTCTACTCTATACCAATTTTGAACATATTAGCGCTTTAAAACGACAAATGCCATACTTACAAGCAATCTCTAAAAAACACATGCTTGTTGTGGTGTTGTTCGAGAATACAGAATTAGATACGATCTTAAATGAAAACGCTGAAGACCTGCAATCTATTTACCATAAAACCATAGCAGAAAAATTTGCTTTTGAAAAACGATTGATGGTAAAAGAACTTCAAAAACACGGCATTCAGTCCATTTTAACAGCACCAGAAAACTTAACCGTTAATACCATTAATAAGTATTTGGAAATTAAGGCTAGAGGACTTCTTTAATTATGTTTTCAATCTAAATGGTTTTGTTTTTATACATTCCATATGTTGTACCAAAAGGCACAAAACCAAGCTCAACGATTTACTATTACCAACATCTCGTGCCTAAAGGCACTTAAATATATTACGCTATAAAAGTCTTTATTCTAGATTACTAAATACATTATTGTGATACCAAAAATTCACTAATAGTCAAATTTATCCGTGTATCTTCGCGCCTTCTTTGTGAAACTTTGTATAAATATTCACGTGGTCAATAAATCACCAGAAAGATTACCATGTGAATTCATCTATCTCTTCAAGCTTCCAACTTCAACTTTCCAGCTTAAGCACAACTCATCCACATAATACTACAGTACAGTAATTACAAATATTAAATCTTGTTGTTTTATTAGATATTTGAATCATCAACAAAAAAGAACAGTTTTACAATAACCATTAAAAACTTATTATTATGAAAACATTAATCTTCACATTCGCAATCGTATTAACATCACTATTTGGGTTCTCTCAAGTAGAAGATAAAGGCATTACAATTACCGTAACTATAGATAACGTAAAAAACGATAACGGAAAAGTACTTACGTCTTTACACACTTCAAAAACCTTTATGAAAGGAAAAGGAATTAAGGATGCCGAAACAGAAATAAAAGACGGAAAAGTAACCATTAGGTTTAAAAACGTTCTGCCAGGAGAGTATGCAATAATGACAATGCACGATGCCAATGACAATAAACGTATGGACTTTGAAGACAACGGAATGCCATTAGAATCTTACGGGATTTCTAATAACGTCATGTCTTTTGGACCACCAAATTACGATGAGGCTAAATTTAAAGTTGAAGATAAAGATTTAGACTTGAACATTCGTTTTTAGAATAGAATACACATCAATTGAAACAAAAAAAGACTGCTCTCGAGCAGTCTTTTTTATATATAAAATTATATCAGTCTTAAACGGTTTCACCCAACCAAGCTTTCATCATCCAAACCGTTTTTTCTTGTTCGGTAATAAAATCACTCATCATAGAATTGGTACCTTCATCATTCGCATCACCAGCTGCTTCTAAAATAGAACGCTCCATTTTTAATAATTCCGCAAGAGAATCAACAATCAATTCAACTGCTTTTTCATCTTTCGAAATATTTTTTCCAACGGGAACCTTAGCTGCTTTTGTGTAATCTTCAAACGTATGTAACGGAGTTTCACCTAATGTTAAAATACGCTCAGCAATTTCATCTACTTTTAAGTTGGCATCTGTATATAACTCTTCGAACTTTACATGAAGATCAAAAAATCCACGTCCTTTAATATTCCAATGTATACCTCTTAAGTTTTGGTAATACAATTGAAAGTTTGCTAATAACTGATTTAATTCATCAGCTAATCCTTTTGTTTTTACGGTATCTAAACCTATGCTATTTAGTTTCATAATCTTTGATTTTTGTTTAAACAAATTTACGACTCAAATAAGTGTTATTTATCATAGTTTTCATGAATAGTTTTTATACTTTTATAGTCTAAATGAATACCTATGACTATTACTCAACTTAAATATGCTTTAGCTATAGCAGAACATAAAAATTTCACTAAAGCAGCCGAAAAATGCTTTGTAACCCAACCTACGCTAAGTACACAAATTCAGAAATTAGAAGACGAATTAGACATCGTTATTTTTGATCGCGGAAAAAAGCCAATAGAGCTTACGGACGTTGGTCGAAAAATAGTGTATCAAGCTAGAAATATTGTAAATGAAGCAGATAGAATTCAAGATATTGTAGATCAGCAAAAAGGATTTATTGGCGGTGAGTTCCGATTGGGAATTATCCCAACCATTATGCCAACCCTTTTACCAATGTTTTTGAAGACTTTTATTAAAAAATATCCAAAAGTTAAATTAAAAATTGAAGAATTAACAACTGAGGAAATTTTAGCACGACTTAGTGATGGTCACCTTGATGCAGCAATTGCTGCAACCCCTTTAGAGAGCGATAATATAAAGGAACGCGTTCTATATTTCGAACCTTTTGTAGCTTACATTCCTGACAATCATAGATTAAACGATAAAAAAACCATTGAAGTTTCTGATTTAAGCATTGACGACATGTTACTTTTAGAAGACGGTCATTGCTTTAGAGATGGCGTTATAAACTTATGTAAAAGCTTTAAAGATCAGACAGATGAAAACTTTCAACTTGAAAGTGGTAGTATAGAAACCTTAATAAAATTATCTAATGAAGGTATGGGCATGACACTACTTCCCTATTTACACACTTTAGATACCATAGAAAAATTAGGCCCTAATTTAAGACACTTTAAAGAACCTTCTCCTGCTAGAGAAGTGAGTATTATTTATCATAAAAGTGAATTAAAAATGCAAATTATAGATGCAATACACAATGTAATCTCTGGAATTATTCGTGGCGCAATTGCTTTTCAGAATGTAGAAATTATTAGCCCTAAAGCCAAATAACTTTATTTAGCATACAGTTATTATACTAAGGTAATATTATAAAAAAAAGCGACTTAAAAAAGTCGCTTTTTTCTATTTATGCTTTCAAATAAATTAAACATTGATTTAAGTCTGGGTTTTGACTGACTAAGGACTGAATAAAAATTCTTAACTCTTCTAATTCGTGAGGCAGTAAACGTCTTACTGCTTTTTGCACTTCCTTACAGAATAATGTCGGATCAAAACTCACTTTGCTGAGTACCGTTTTAGTGTACTCGTACATTGCTCGCGCCATAGGTGTTTTTATGTTTTTTAGGTTAACAAAAAGTAATTTTTTACTATACGCTATTGTTTCAATTGAATTTTAAAGATAGCAAAAATTAATAATGAAAATCGTTTTCGTTGAAAGTTTAACAGCTTGTTATGTTAAAAGTTTGGATTTACACGTTTAAACCTTCTGTCTGTTAAAGGTAATTCCTGTAATTCAACCTCTTGACACTGTTTTATTTATAAATGTAAGGTGTTAAAACCTATTATCACCATCTAATAAATCACCAATGCCTCCAAGGATACTTCCCTCTCCTTTAGATTTTCCACCTTTAGGTATTGAAGCCAAAACACGACCTGCCAACCTACTAAAAGGTAAGGATTGAATATACACTTTTCCTGGCCCTTGAAGTTTAGCAAAAAACAAACCTTCACCACCAAAAATGGAGTTCTTAATACCTCCAACAAATTCTATATCGTAATCAATGCCTTGTGTAAAACCAATAATACAACCTGTATCTACACGTAAAGTTTCTCCTGCTGCCAAGGTTTTTACTGCTGTAGTTCCACCAGCATGTACAAAAGCCATTCCGTCTCCTTCTAACTTTTGCATAATGAAACCTTCACCACCAAAAAGCCCGCGGCCTAATTTTTTTGAAAACTCAATGCCAACACTTACTCCTTTTGCCGCACAGAGAAACGCATCTTTTTGACAGATAAATTTTCCCTGATATGCGTTTAAGTCAATCGGAATTATTTTGCCTGGATAAGGCGAAGCAAAAGACACATTACGTTTCCCTGTGAGATCGTTATAAAAAGCCGTCATAAATAAACTCTCGCCTGTGAGGATGCGTTTTCCGGCACCCAAAATTTTACCTAAAAACCCTGTATCTTTTCCTGATCCATCACCAAAAATGGTGTCCATTTTAATACCATCGTCCATCATCATAAAACTTCCAGATTCTGCAATTACAGCTTCTTGAGGATCGAGTTCAATTTCTACATACTGCATTTCTTCTCCGTAAATACGGTAGTCTATTTCATGTGCATTTCTGTCATTAAAGTCTGGTAATTTTTCCATATTGTTATAATGTTTTTGATTTATGATTGATTCTTATATAGGTTGTCCTATTTCCATATTTGTTACAAATATTTTATTTTCAATTAGATTGAGGTTGTCAAACTTTGACTTCTTTATATGTAACAAACAGTCCATTTATAATGATAATGTTAAGACTTCACTTTCAATGTCCACTCAAAATTAAAATCACACACTTCTACTCCTTCCTTATTTATACCTTTTGAATTTAACCACACGGTTTGCCCTTCTCCAGTTTCAATCGCTTTAGAAATAGCGTCATCAATTTTATGGCCTTCCTTACAAGTAAACGTAATTCTACCTGTAGCTTTTTTTGTAAAAGATGCATTATTAGAAGCGACTAACATCGATATCTTTTTACCACTACCTCTAATTTTTTTCATAACTAGTGCTCCAGTCGTTAACTCGGCAGCCATTCCTTGTACAGCCCAAAACATTGATTTAAATGGATTTTGATTTACCCAACGATGTTTAACAGTCACTATACATGTCGTATCAGATAACGATTTTGTACGTACACCTGTAAAATATGCTGCAGGTAGCTTAAACATTAAAAATGTATTGAGTTTTGAAGGAGAAATATTCATTGAAACTTATTTCTTTCCCACAACGATGGGAAACTAATTAATACCATAATTTCCACTAAAATAAATCAAAATATCTAATCGCACTAATGTTAAAGAAATGTTAATTTTCAGTACTATGTGTAACATAATACCTTTTTAAAGACATATATTTGTATAAGAAACTATTATATACATTTAAAAATGATAGATAATCATCACAAAAACTTGGCGACATTTATACATTTGTCCACCTTCTCTAGATTTATTATTCCATTTGGAAACTTTATAGGTCCTATAGTATTATGGGCAGCGAATAAAAATAAATCCGAATTTATAGATCAACACGGAAAACAAGCTATTAATTTTCAGATTAGCATTTTACTGTATGCTATTATTTTAGGTACATTGAGTGTTCCCTTTTTCATTTTCAAACTATTTAGAAGTTTGGATGTTATTGACTTTAATGGGTTCCACAATTTTCATATTAATATTGGAGAGCCTTCACCTCTACTTTATATAGGAGGTGGATTAGGTGCCATAGCTATTATCGCATTTATAATAGAGCTAGCCCTTATAGTTAAAGCTAGTTTATCGGCTAGAGATGGAAACACTTATAAATACCCATTGACCATTAATTTTTTAAAATAATGATACTGATTTCTCATACTGAGCTTGTCGAAGTATCTCAATAATAATATTCATCAATAATCAAATCAATCAAAAAATGAACAGTTTAATTAAATTAAAGACGCATATCACATGACACCAGCAAAAACAAAACCATCAAATGACAACTTAAGTTTCTTGCGCGAATTGCATGTGACTTTAATAAAAAAATAGAAAACACACATGAAGATAGAAAACACAAAAGCACAAATGCGTAAAGGTGTTTTGGAATATTGCATCCTATCCATTTTAAAAGATGACGATGCTTACGTTGCCGAAATTCTTAGCACACTAAAAGACGCAAAAATGCTTGTTGTAGAAGGAACTATATATCCTCTATTAACAAGATTAAAAAATGCTGGATTGCTCAATTACCGTTGGGAAGAATCGACTTCTGGTCCGCCAAGAAAATATTACGGACTAACAGAAACAGGACAACTGTTTCTTAATGAATTAAACTCCACATGGAGCGATTTACAAAATGCAGTTAACCTAGTAACCAATACAAAAACACCAAAGAAATGAATAAAACAGTCAATATAAATTTAGCAGGTATATTCTTCCATATCGATGAAGATGCATACCTTAAATTATCGCGCTATCTTGAGGCTATAAAACGTTCATTTACTGACTCTCAAGGACGTTCAGAAATTATTGCAGATATTGAAGCACGAATTGCAGAATTATTTGCAGAACGCATTCAAAACGAAAAACAAGTTGTTGGTATTAAGTTAGTTGACGAGGTTATAACCATTATGGGCCAGCCTGAAGACTATTTAGTTGATGACGAAATTTTTGAAGACGAACCAAAACAACATAACCATCAAAAATCGCATACAACCAGACGTTTATTTAGAGATACAGACAACTCGTATATTGGTGGTGTTTCTGCTGGTTTAGGGCACTACTTCGGACTCGATGCTTTATGGGTTAGGCTTATTTGGGTCATACTGTTTTTTAGTGCTGGTACAGGTGTACTACTATACATTTTATTATGGGCGTTAATCCCTGAAGCAAAAACCACAGCCGAAAAACTAACCATGACTGGTGATCCTGTGAACATCAGCAACATCGAAAAAAAAATTAAAGACAGCATTGGATCTGTATCCGACAACATTAAAAATGTAGATTTAAAAAAACATGGAGACAAACTAAAAGAGGGGTTTGATCATGTTTCTGATACGGTTTCAGACTCTGTAAAAAGTGTTGATTTTCAAAAGCAAGGCAATAAGTTAAAGTCTAGTTCACAATCCTTTTTTGAAACCATTGGAACTATCATTATGTTCTTCCTAAAAGTAATTGCAAAGTTCATAGGTGTATTTTTAATTATAGTTGGTATCAGTGCATTAATCGCATTAATTGTAGCCTTCTTCACTGTAGGTGTTACGGATGCTATTCATTTTCCTCCAATGAATTTCTTAGATGCTGCAAATGCCGCAAATATTCCGATGTGGTTAATGTCAACGCTTCTATTTTTTGCATTTGCTATTCCTTTTTTCTTTGTGTTCTATTTGGGTCTCAAAATCTTAGTAAACAACCTAAAATCTATTGGTAATGTTGCTAAATTCACATTACTCGGACTATGGATTATGGCTATAATTGGCATTGTAATTACGGGAGTAAAGCAAGCTACAGAACACGCTTATGATGCAGAAATAATCTCTAAAAACGAACTTAATATTAAAGCTAATGACACTTTAAAAATTAAGATGACAGGCTTTGATCGCTTTAATAGTTTTGTATATAGTGATCATAATGATTTCAAAATAACAGAAGACGATGATGGCCGTAACCTTGTATCATCAGATATAAAGTTAATTGTATACTCTACAACAGATTCTGTAGCTAAAATAACAATTGTAAAAGAAGCTAGTGGTAGCAATTACAATAGTGCAAAAGAACGTGCCGAAAACATTAATTACGACTACACGTTTTCTAATAACGAATTGCAGTTAGAAGCTTATCATGCTTCAGATGTTAAAAATAAATTCAGCGAACAAGAGGTTAGAGTTATACTTTATCTACCTGAAGGAGTTGTACTGTATTCTGATGTAAATACAAGTAAATATGTGAATCATTATTACAACAGTTACAATAGTCTTTTAACGAACTCTAATGATGGGCAATATTTAAAAATCAATAAGAATGAGGTTGAGTGCTTAGATTGTGAAGTAGAGGTTATAGAAGAGGAAGAGAAGGCTTTTAATGAAGTAGAAACTGAAATTATAGAATCGATCACAAATACAAAATCGACCAATGAGAATGAACCTGAAGTCAGAGTTCAAATAAATGACGAAAACGGAGTTCAAATTGAAGTTAATGACAATTGAGGTCATAAATTCTACAAGTCATCATTTTAGAATTTGAAACGACGTTACATCAAGATAAATTTATAAAACAAACAATTCATCAACCAATGCTGAACTTGATTCAGTATCAAAAAACCAACAGAAATCATGACTACATTAACAAGAATTATCATAATTAGTATTATTAGCATATTAATGCTATCCTGCAATTTTATGCCAGGTATAGATGGCAACGGAAATGTTGTAAATGCAGAGCGAAGCATTTCTAATGACTTCGACGAAATTAAAGTTAGTCAAGGGCTAGACCTGTATATTACGCAATCTGATGACGTTTCAATACGTCTTGAAGCTGATGAAAATCTACACGAACTTATAATGACCGAAGTAGAAAATAGTGTCTTAAGAATCTATACAGCTGAGAACATAAGACGAGCGACTTCAAAAAAAATAATGGTAAATCTTAAAACTATTTCAGCTATTAAGGCAACTAGTGGTAGTGATGTTTTATCTACAAACACCATTGAAGTTTCAGATTTAGAACTAAACGCCACAAGCGGAGCAGATATCACTTTAGATGTAAAAACAGAATCTTTAAATTGTCATTCTACGAGCGGCAGTGATATTGAAATAAGTGGTTCCACTATAAATTTAATTGCAGAAGCTACAAGTGGAAGTGATATTGATGCGTCGAAATTAAAAGCAGAAACATCTAATGTTAAAGCAACCAGTGGTGCAGACATTTCGGTTAATACATCCAAAGCGCTTACGGCTAATGCTACAAGTGGTGGAGATATCAAATACTATGGCAACCCAGAAAAGGTAAACAAATCTGATAATTCTGCAGGTCGTATTAAGCAACAATAAACAACTATATACCAACCAATTAAAGACCATCCTAAATTCTAAATAGAGTTTGGGATGGTTTTTGTATAACTTAGTTTATTAGCTTTTAATTGAGCAATATTAAACAGAAATCACTAATATTGACAATCAGAACATCATATTGAGGTTAAAAATTATAATAAGTAACTTATTTTATGGGTTTTGTGTCTCTTTTAAAAGACAATAAACTTTAAAACATGAAAAAAACAATACGCATTTTTCTTTTACTGCTTGTTGCGATGCCAGTAACTCAAGCGCAATCAAACGACAAAATTAAAGGTGACAGAAATGTTACTGTTAAACAAACATACGTTGATGATTTTCACTCCATTGTAGTCGATGGTGATTTTTCAATTGAAGTCGTCTATAACAGTAAGCCCTCTGTAGACATTGAAGCAGATGATAATTTGCATGAAGTTATTCAGTTTGGTGTGGTTGAAGGGGTACTTACATTTACAGAAACCGTACGTATTACGACTAAAAAGAAATTAAATATCACTGTAAATTATGGTGATGGACTTAGCAATATAGAAACTAGAGGTGACGGTGAAATTAGGTCATTAACCTCCATGGAACTCAACGATGTAACCTTAATTACAGCTGATGATTCTAGAGCATATTTAAATATTAATGCGAAAGATTTTATATATAAAAGCTCAGGGAAATCTAAGACAAGATTGAACCTTACAGCTGTTAACACAAAAATAGAATTAACAGACAATAGTAAGCTAGATGCTTTAATTACAAGTAACGTTGCCGATTTTGATTTATATCTACGTTCTGATGCTGTAATTGAAGGTAATGCAAATAGTTCTGTATTTAGAATGGATAATTCAACTAATTTTAATGGATCAAAATTTGATGTTAAAACCGTTGATGCTAGCTTAGAAGATAATGGGGATTTAACCATTTCTGCCTTAGAAAGTATTACTATTGCAGCTTCTGGTGATAGTGAACTTTACCTATTTGGAAGTCCAGCAATTACGATTACAAAGTTT
The DNA here is from genome assembly GCF_015645385.1 of Winogradskyella marina. Classification (GTDB taxonomy): domain Bacteria; phylum Bacteroidota; class Bacteroidia; order Flavobacteriales; family Flavobacteriaceae; genus Winogradskyella; species Winogradskyella marina. The sequence continues at coordinate 80,171 of NZ_JADOET010000011.1, read as the reverse complement.
GAAGATACCGCTAAACTACAGAAGAAAATACGCTAATTGATAATTAGCACTCTAATATTTTAAGCGAAAACTGAATCTCAATATCTGGTGAAACCTTTACCATTCCCAACATTTTAGTTGGTGCGGCTAAACCGAAGTCATTAATATCTAATGGCAATACACCACTTACATTTAAGTCTTCATCGTTATTTACAACAATAGGAACAGTATAAGTCCTTACCTTATTACTTAAAGTAATTTCTATTAGTGCTGACGTTGAATTCTTAACCGACTCTCCTTTTGAAATCTCTTTAAGTTTAAGAATTATTTCTGGATATTCTTCAGTGTTAAGCAGTTTATTAAAATCTCTATTTATAGCATTACCACCACAATTAAATTCTAAATTAGGAAGTGTTAATTTGGTGTCATTGAATTTAATTCTTTCATCATAAGCATTGTATTTAATACGTATTCCGTCTGAAATAGTAGTTATATCAAAGTTACACTCAAAGGTACTTACATTCGTTTTTCCTTTAATTTTTACATAACTATCAGTGGATAATACCACTGTTGATTCTTTAGATTCTACCTCATTAAAACCTATTAACGTAGATCCTACTATAAATAATATAATATATGATACTGTTTTAAGCATAATTGAAAGATAAAAAATAAGACCTTCATCACAAAGATGAAGGTCATATTAATAAAACTAACTCTTAGAAGCTTATTACTGCCTCTAACATAAGACCATTAAACTCACCATCTTCAAACTGATCTCCCACTGCATAATCATTATATGTTTGACTAACATATTCTGCTTTCATAAGTACATTTTTAGTCATAAACCAACCTGCACCTAATTGAAATCTATCAATACTTACGTCATCTCCGCTAGCTAACTCTGCACTTACAGTGTTATAACGTGCTCCAAAGAATACATTTTCAGTTTCACCAAATCTGTAAATTACTTCACCTGCATACTGATCTACATTTCTTCTTTCTGTTTCTGTAGCTAATCGTTTTCCTGAAGTCATTTCAATTGTACCAAACACTTCTAAACCACCATACTTTACAAATGGGTTAATCATAATTGCAGTAATTTGATTGCCGTAGCTTGGATCAAAACGACCAGATCTAAATGCTGAAGATCCAGGCTCTTCCATTACGCTATAATATCTAGATCCACCTCTATCTGCAGAGTATAAATATACGTTTGGCGCATAACCTGTATTGTATAAAGATCCTGTTAATCTAAACCTAAAGTCATCGTTAATTTGCTTATCGTAACCTAATTTTGCTAAGAAAGCAGCTCCTCCAGTTTTACCGTCAGAGGCAACAACTTTTTGGTTTAATTTACCGTTTGTAAATCCAATCATACCAAATAAGCCCATGTCTGTTGTGTAATACACTTCGGCACCAACTTCTGTTGTAAACGAATCCATAATTAAGTTACCAACAAATGGGTTGTGAATTGCTTGAGCGTTATCTGTTCTTCTAAAGTGTGCATCACCATAGTTATTCTCCATATGACCAATTTTAATTGTCGTATGTTTCATTAGGTCTGCCATAAATCCTTCAGAGATAAAATCTAATTTATCAACCTTAAAATAACCACCTTTTACATAAGGTTCTGGGTGGTGACGTGAAGATAAATACGTTCTTAAATGCATACTTACACCATCATAAAGAGCTACATCTAAATCTAAATTAGCTGTTGCTAAGTTAAAGTTACTTCCTATCTCGCCTAATGGCACAGCACCTGAATTATCATGGTCTAAAGCTTGAAACTGAAGTGCGAATGACCCTCCTACTCTTACGTATAAATCTTCAAAAGTTGTAAGCGTATCTTTTGGTGCTTCAAAAACATTAATACCTCTTTGATCTGGTTGCCTATAATTATCTAGGTCTCTTTTTGACGTCGTTTGTGCAGATATAGAATACCCCATTGTAAGTACAATGACAAGTGTTACGAGTTTTAATACTGATTTCATAATTATTAATTTTAAGTTGATTTGATATTTGATTTATTTTTAATTGAATACAGATTTGAATACTATTTTAATTTTGTTTCCGGTTTTAATAGTACCTAATAAAGCTTTTGGTGGATCGATTCCAAAGTCTGTCATTTCGAATGATTTTTCACCGTTTAGTAAAACCTTATTGCCTTCTAGTTTTACTGACATATCAAGAGAAATAGTTTTAGTAACCCCAGAAATAGTCATTTTTCCTGATACAGAAGCCTTAAACGATTTACCGGCTAATTTTTCTATTTGTTTAACAGAACTAAGCGTGAAGTTCATAGTCTTATGATCGTCCGTATTTAAAGCTTTATAAGTGTTTTTGTCCATTGAAGACTTGCCACTTTTAAGACTTTCTGCTTCTACAGTAATGTTAAGACTACTAATCTCTAACTCATCAGCGTTTGTGATTACTATTTTACCAGACTGCTTTTCTGTTTCTAATACCCAATCGTGTAAAGACGATGTACCATGCACCTCCAATACTGATGAAGAATTATTTAATGTGAAACTTTGAGAAAATGCTACCTGAAAAGAAAATAGACTACTTAGAATAACGGTTAGGAAAAATACTGGTAATTTAAATAAATGTATCATAATAGTAATTGCGTTTTTATGTTGGTGCAAAGATTGCCACAAAAAGCATTTTAAATTATGACAAAAGTCATATTGAGCATATCTGTTAAAATATTACCAAAAAACAGCGTTAAAAATTGAGCACAAAAAAAAGCCGAAGTAAATTACTTCGGCTCTATAAAAAAAAGGTAGTTTGTTTAGTTATAACTAGATGTAGCTACTTCAAAATCAGCATCTTTAGCAGCTAAATAACGCTCCGCGTCTAATGCTGCCATACAACCCGTTCCTGCAGCTGTAATTGCCTGTCTGTAAACATGATCTGCAGCATCTCCACTCACAAACACACCTTCTACATTAGTTTTGCTTGTTCCTGGCACAGCATTAATAATATAACCGGTTTCATCTAAATCTAAATAACCTTTAAAAATATCTGTATTTGGTTTATGACCTATTGCTACGAAAAAACCAGTAGCTTCGATTTCGTGCTTTTCATTGGTTTGGTTGTTAAAAACTCTAACACCAGTAACCACTTGTCCGTCACCTAACACTTCATCAGTTTCAGTATTATATAGTATTTCAATATTTTCAGTATTCTGAACACGCTTAGCCATGATTTTTGAGGCTCTAAACTCATCACGTCTCACCAACATCGTTACTTTTTTACAAAGTTTAGATAGATAATGTGCTTCTTCACAAGCAGAATCTCCGGCTCCTACGATTACAACCTCCTGATTTCTGTAAAAGAAACCATCACAAACAGCACAAGCGGATACTCCACCACCTAATTTTAAATATTTTTGTTCAGAAGGTAAGTTTAAATATTTTGCAGAGGCTCCTGTAGAAATTATAATGGTATCTGCATGAATTTCTTTCTCTTCATTTACCCATGCTTTATGGACATCCCCAGAAAAATCAACCTTTGTAATCCAACCATGACGTACATCTGTACCAAAACGTTCTGCTTGCTTTTGTAACTGAATCATCATTTCTGGACCAGTAATACCTTCAGGATAACCTGGAAAATTCTCTACATCATTTGTAGTGGTTAATTGGCCACCTGGTTGTTCTCCTTGATATAAAACAGGAAACATATTTGCTCTAGACGCATAAATTGCAGCTGTGTATCCTGCAGGTCCAGATCCTATAATTAAACACTTTACTTTTTCAATTGTATCAGACATATTTTGTATTTTATTATATAAAACAAAAGTAGGTTTTTTGTTCAAATCCTTACAATGAAGTTATTAACAGTTCTTATAACATCATATAATTTATGAATCGAAGTAATTTCTCCTTATAATTTCGTACTTTAAAGGTGATTAACAGTAACACCTTAGAAATTATGACGTATAAAATACTACTTTTAAGTGCAGCCTTGGTGTTTATATCTTCTTGTAAAGAACAAGACCAAAAGGTTGCAGAAAACATTGAAACGAAAAAAAATTCAGATAAACTTAATCTGAAAGGCACTTGGGAACTTGTCGGTTTTTATAATTATATAGATAATAAGGTTGTAGACTCTTTTTCTAATAATACCATTTCTAGACAAGTTAAAATGTACACAGACACAAAAGTTATGTGGTGTAAGCTTTTAAAAACCGATTCTATTGAGTTTTTTGGCTATGGTAATTATAGTTATGGAGATGGGACATTAACTGAAGAATTAGAATTCGGTTCTGCTTTTATGAATGAAGTTATCGCGGAGCAAGAGGAATTTAATTTTATACTTGAATTAACTGAAAATCGTTTCGAACAAATTGAAATTGATGAAGATGGTAATAAAATTTATTCCGAAAATTATAAACGTGTAGAATGATTAGAAGTAGGAAACTAAAACCCAATGCGTCTTCAAAAATATAAAGCAAAATAAAATGGATCTAAAAACCTGATAATGTCTAATATTTTGATCCATAAAAATAGCCAAAGACATTTTATCGTCTATGGCTAGTAGTTTTTATAGGTATATATATTTGAGGTATTTATTTCTTAATAACTCCTTTTAATAAAGACAGTACAAAAAGTACTATAAATATAAAGAATACTATTTTAGCAATTCCTGCTGCTGCACCTGCAATGCCTCCAAATCCTAGTATGGCTGCTATGATTGCTATTATAACGAATGTGATTGTCCAACGTAACATATTGTTTTGGTTTTAGTAATTAGTCTTTGAAATTAGCTCGTCTAATTCCTTATACTAAAGATAACCTGAAAATCACAGTATTCTTGACACAATTGGTGAGATTCCTAACTCATATAACATATTGATTTTAAGCGAAAAAAAAGGCATCACACACATCTATATGACACCCTTTTCAACCTAACCTATTTTTCTTCGTTCTTATTGAATATCTTCTAAAGCGTTTATCTTAGATAATCCATTATTAATTGCTAATTTCTGCGATTGTAATATAGATTTAGTGCTCATTGGAAGACTTGTTTCACTTAAGACATCGTCGTATTCTTCAATAGCAGCTTTTTCTCCTCTAATAGCTTCATTTAACATAGACTCTTCATCATTGGCCGAAAATAAACTTTTCACATCCATCCAAGCTCTGTGAGCCGAACCTGTTATACTTCCGCCTTTATCTACATCTTGATTAAAACTTCTGATTTCCTCTTTTAATTCTCGTCCAAAATTAAGACGCTCTTGTGCTTTGTTTTTAAAGTAAGATCGCAACGAAGTGTTTTCAATATTCTCTGCTGCTTTGGTAAAACCTTTTTCAGCATCGTATGTTTTTTCTAATAAGTTATTTAATTTGGTTCCGACTTTTTCGGTATAAGTACTCATAATATAATTGCTTTTAATGTTTATGGCACTTTAATTTATAGATGTGTACCACTTTACATCTTAATTCTTAATCAGTCATTCAAAGTTAACGAAACACCTAAGGGTAACTTAATGCATAAGCTATTAGGATTAACTCAATTACACGGCTGTTCTTTAATATAAAACCTTACCTATGTTCCTCCATGTAAGCATTGTATTTTGTAGCTAAATCGTCTTTTTGTTTTTCGGTTAAAACTTTACCAGATAATTGAAAAAATGTTTTTTCTTCATCCTCTAAATGATGCTCTACTTTATGCTTTAAATCTTTGGCAATTTTTAACCATGCAGAGGAGTCCATTTCTGTTTTTTCTAATTGCTCAATAAGCTCGTCAATTTCATGATGTTCTGCAATGCCATGCCTAGCATGTTCTTGCATCATATCGGATGGAATTAATGGTTTATAAAAATGTCGTTCTTCGGCATTAGCATGCATATCGAGTTCCTTTCTTAAGTCTTTAAAAATCTTAGTGCGTTCTTTTGTATCTCCCGATGTCTGAATTAGTTTATCTAAAAGTTCTCTTTGAATGTCGTGATCATTTCTTATAGCTTCGTATATGTTCATTTCTTATCTATTTGGTTAATTACTCAAAAATAATTCTTTGAAGCTCAGTTTGTTTGCTCAATAGATTTAAAAATTAACTGCAAAGCCTGAAAAAATTAAAATATCTTTCTAAAATTAAGTTATCTTTACTTTTTACAAATCATTCTATTTGTTGTTGTCTAACATTGAGGTAGATTTATTTGAGAAAACAATAAGAGCGAGAGCCTTCTGCTAACAGCAGGCAAGATTAACTATTGAAGTGTTAATTTAACACTATTGTTAAGCGAATAAATTATGACAGAAATAGCGATAAGTGCCGAAAAAACCAAGGACATTATAGACCAATTGCAAACTAATATTGGTGGAGAAATTTTAGAACGTTGGGGAGAATGTACGCTCGTTGTAGATAACGAAAAAGCTAAAGGAACTGTAAAGATTATTCCTTTTGATTGGGGCGTAAATCTTATGATTTATGATATTGAATTTTATAATGATGTCGTTATAAAATTTAAAGCTACAGAATTTAACCCTGTTCGTTTTATATACAATCTTCAAGGCGAATTTCTACATCGATTTGGTATTCAGAGTAAAGAGACATTAATTGAGCAGTTTCAAACATTAATTTATACCAACAAAGCAGACGGTTTCAATTGTTTCCACTTTAAAAAAGGAGTAAAAATAGAAACGAATATTATTCAAATTGTAAGAAAAGATTTCTTAAATAAACGTACCACTAAAGTATCTACATTAAACCAACAACTGCATGAAGTGTTTGTTGATACAGCTCACGAAAACCGTTTTTTACATCATGGAACGCTTAATCTAAAAATGGCAGATCACGTTAAAAAATTACACAACACCAAAACTAAAGGCATGTTGCGTATTTTAAAAATGGAAGCCAAAGTTTACGAAATTTTATCGCTACACATTCAACAATACAATAAACAATCTAAAGGGGTTGAATTACCAACATCTTTGGTAAAAAGTGAATTAAAACGCATTAGAAAAATTGGCGAAAAAATATTAAAAAATCCTTCTAAATCGTACAATTTAGAGGATTTATCTGCAGAAACAGGCTTATCGCAAGCCAAGCTTCAAGATGGGTTTAAATTTTTATACACGCGAACTGTAACTGAATTTATTAGACACGTAAGATTAGAGCAAGCTAGAGATTTACTAAAAACTACGGACTTAAATATTTCGCAAGTAGTTTACTCTATAGGCTTTACCAGTAGAAGTTACTTTTCTAAAATTTTCAAAGAAAAATTTGAAGTTTCACCTAATGAATTTAAAATGCAAACTCCTTCTAAAGTTAAGGTCAGTTAGTGTTATTTTTTAAAAAACCACTTTTTTATTAAAGCTATAAAACTGTATTTTCCAGTTAATTTTAAGGCGGAACTTATCCAATTCATTGGTTGTAAATCTTCTTTAAATTCACTTTTGGTCAGTTTCAATTCTTCCCATGCGATATCACGCTCTAGTTTAAAACGTTTTAAATCGGTTTCAATATCTTCAAATGATGTGTATGTCTTCATATTAGTTGAAAAATTTTAGTCCTACTCGTTTTATAATCATCGTATTGAATTTTGCTCTCAACAAATAAATAATTACCGATAACAAAACGTAAACAAATCCTACGATTAAAAACCCGAGTGCAAAGCTATCTAAGGCATCACCTATTTCTAATGCTGCAGCGATAGATAAAAATACCAACCCTGCAAACAAGAGACTTCCAATAGCCAACACTTTAGTCACTAAACTTAATGACAATGTTAATTGCTGAAATATTTTGAGTCTAAAATATTGGTGAGACGCTCTAATATAGCGCTCACCAATATGTGAAGCTTTACTTGTGGTTTGGTTTATGTCGTCAAAAACACTCATCAATTAGGCTTTTTTCTGTAAATTCTTATTCTTAGCTTTTAAGTCTTTTAATTTAGCTTCAAGCGTCGTTATAACATCTTCTGCCTTATAACTTGCGTTAGAAACTATAGACTCTACCTGATGATCTAAATTTTCTCTGTGAGAAGAAATAGTATTACCTAAAGAATCTCTTAAGTCAGATGCTTTATCTGTCATTATATCTCTTTTCGCTGCAGCTTCATCTGCAATTTTTTGTCTTGTTACACTACCTTTATCTGGCGCAAATAAGATTCCTAAAACTGCTCCTACTGCTGTTCCTGCTAAAATTCCTAAAACTGTATTTCCGTTATTACTCATGTTGTTATGTTTTTTTAATTAATTTTAAAATTCAGCGCCTTGCTGTGTTTCAAATATAAGCGAAACACGAACCATCGCTTAACTCTTTAGATATCGATATTAGCTGAAATGCTATTTACTATTAGCGTCAAAGATTTTAGTAATATGATTAATCATTTGAATTGATAACATTTAATTTTGAAGTACACCTTTTATTATGAAAAAAACGACGAAAACTTATAACCCTTACAATGGAAATCATCTTGAAACCTATATGCTAGATTCTAAATCGCGATTAGATGAAAAATTAGACTTAGCAGACCAGACTTTTAAGACTTGGAAAAACTTTAAAATTGAAGATCGATTAATTTTATTAAAAAATCTTGCAGATCAAGTTTTTGAAAATAAAGCAGAATTAAGCCTGCTTATGACATCTGAAATGGGAAAACCAATTACAGAAAGTACAGCTGAAATTGAAAAGTGTATTTTACTGATTGACTTTTACATTAAAAATGCCGAACAGTTTTTACAAGACGATATTATTGAAACTGAAGCGCATGAAAGCTTTATTAGTTACGATCCTTTGGGTTGTGTTTTAGCTATTATGCCTTGGAATTATCCGTTTTGGCAAGTGTTTCGATTTGCAGTGCCAACATTAACAGCTGGAAATGTTGCACTACTTAAACACGCATCAAACGTGACTGGATGTGCCATTGCCATTGAAAAATTATTTATAAATGCTGGCTTTCCAAAAGGTTGTTTTCAAACTTTAGTCACAGATCACAACGCTATTGAAGAGCTCATGGAAAACGACATTGTGAAAGCTGTTTCTTTAACAGGAAGCGAAAAAGCAGGTCGAAAAATAGCTGAGCTTGCTGGTAAAAACCTAAAACCTTCACTATTAGAATTGGGAGGAAACAACGCCTGTATCGTTTTAAAAGATGCCGATTTAAATCGGCATATGGACACCATGGTTAAAGCACGAATGCAAAATTCTGGACAAAGCTGTATTGCTGCCAAACGATTTATAGTTGTTGAAGACATTTATGATGAATTCATTTCGAAATTCAAAACTAAAGTTGAAGCCTTACAATATGGAAATCCAACTGAAGAAAATACAACCATGTCGTGCTTAGCGCGTGAAGATTTAGCGGAAACTCTAGAAGAACAAGTCCAAAGCTCAATTGATTTAGGCGCAAAAGTGCTTTTAGGCCATACACGAGAAGGCGCGTATTACCAGCCAACTATTTTAACGCATGTCACTAAAGACATGGCCGTTTTCATAGAAGAAACATTTGGGCCAGTTGCAGCTGTTATTAAAGTTAAATCTGAAGATGAAGCTTATAAAACAGCATCAACCTCTAAATTCGGATTAGGCACAATGGTATTTACAGCCGATTATGAAGCCGCCTCAAAACGGATTTCAGAAATTGAAGATGGTGCATTTTTCATCAATGACATGGTAAAATCTGATCCAAGATTACCATTTGGTGGGACAAAAATTTCAGGTTATGGTCGTGAATTATCTAAAGAAGGTATGTTGGCATTTGTCAATAAAAAAACCGTTTATATTAACAACTAAAAAAACTAAAACACTATGAAATTTGTAAAAGACGAAGACGAAGAAAGAAGAGATTATATCTTTCAAAAAGACGAAAAAACCAAATTTGGAGCTAAGTTTATAATAATTGTACTAATTATTCTCGTAGGTGCAGTCGTAGCTTCAGGAATACACTTTGAGTGGTTTTAAAGTTCTAAAACAAAATTACTTTTGACGATTCAGCTCTTTTGAAGCAATAACACTAATAATTAATATTTGTGTTGCATGAAACACCATTATTGGTAATAATATAATCCCTAAGGTTGCCATATTTCCAAATAATATTTTAGAAAAAACAGTACCGTGAACTAACGATTTTTTAGTGCCACAAAACTGTGCTGTAATTTTATCTTCCCGACTCAGTTTTAATTTTTTAGAAATAAAACCTGTTCCCAAAAACGCGACAATAAAAAGCAGCAATACCCCTACAAAAATTAAGAGTAAATCTACAAGTGAAACTGCAGTAAAAATGTCATTGTAAAATGATGCAGCGAAACTCTTATAAATGATCAATAGGATAATAGACTTATCAAACAGCGTTAATTTACTGCTATGTTTACGAGCAAATTCACCAAAATAACGCTGTAAAAAAAGTCCTATAATTACTGGTAGAATAATTTGAACAATAAGCTTTATGTAAATCTCCGTAAAATCAAAATTTGTTTGCGCAGGATCTACAAATAAACCCATCCATAATGGTGTAATGGCAATACCTATAATGCCAGAAATACTAGCATTAAAAATAGCCGCAGGAATATTACCCTTTGCCATAGCAACCATAACTACAGAAGAGGACACCGTTGACGGCAATGCTGCCAAGAAAAAGAAGGCTAACCAAATGGTTTCCTGTTCCTGATTTTGTATTAATGGTCGAAACAATAAAACCAATAACGGAAACATTAAAAACGTAGCACCTTGTACCAATAAATGAAGCTTCCAGTTTTTGAGACCAGATTTAAGTTGGGTTGGATTTAATTTTAAGCCATAGAAAAAGAAAATCATTGAAATACCTATCGCACTAATGGTATCGATGGGAATTTTACTTTCAGGAATGCCCCATTCCGGAAAAAAGTAAGCAATTAGTATGACTACTATTATAGATAAAACGAATTTGTCAATCTTTATATTCATATGCAGCTTCTTTGTTACCGACTTTTAAACCTGAGTTCGACATCTCATTCTTCGATTAGTTGCTATAATTTCTCAAATGAACACGTTAGTCCTTCAAAATATATCTCCAAATTGAATAAAAATTCATTCAAACTGGAATCAAATATAACGTCGAACTCAGGTTTTTTATAAAGTATCTTTTTTCTAAAGCCCGAAAGTAATATCAATTAATCACTTTAAAGACGACCAAACCGTTTAATTTTCACTTTTATGTTCTTAGGTTATTCTACACTAAGATTATTCTTAATGTTGTCGTTAAATGGTTAATTCATACCCTAAATAATTAGGAGATTTTCAAAATATTCAAGACCTTTGCATTGTGAAAACAGCGGCACTCTTTTTAGCATTATTTATGCTTCTAAAACCAACTATTCCCTATGTGGAATACGCCGCTTTTTATGACTATATTAAAGATGAACTTTGCGTCAACAAAGACGAACCTGAACTATCTTGTAATGGTAAATGCCATTTAAAAAAGGAATTAGCTAAAGCTTCAGATTCCGAAAAAAGTAGTGATAAAAACCATACATCATCTTCTGAGCAACAAGTCGTATTTTACCAAGATATCTTCAAAAACAACTTGGTTTTCATTTCTAAAGAACAAAACGCTCCAATAGAACCAACGTATAACAAAATCTACAAATTCGATTTCACGAGTTTTGTCTTCCATCCTCCGCTTGTCTAGTTTTAAATAGAAACTCAGTAACTTTTAGAACCTGTATAAAGCAAAATGCAATGTCATTGGGCTATGCCATACCTTATATGTTAATATTTACAAATAGTAAAAAAAATAGGTATCCGTATCGCTTTATTGTAATTATTGCATAGCTATCCGCACGACTTATTTACTCGTAGTTTCTATCCATTTCCTGTAGTTGTAACTAAAACAATTCCTGTTTTATTACGCACCTAACCTGATACTATACTGTTTTTTTAAACGGCAACAAGTAACAGTGTTAGAGACGACTACAATTTTCAAGTTTTTTTAATAAGACATTATTAAGTGATGAAAAACATTAATTTTTTTGTGGCTGCAATAGCACTTGCAGTGACATCATGTACAATAGACAAAACCGATTACGAAGCAGAAATACGCACAGAAGTCATAGAGCATATCAATTTTGAAGAAGTCGTATCTATATCAGAGAACGATTATCAAATTAGCATTGAAGCTTTAAACGGCACCTTCTATAAAGGCTATAATGAGATTCGTGTAAACATAAGCAATACTCAAACTAATGAAGATTTAAGCACTTCGGATGTTACGTTTTTACCACTCGTAACCAACTATAATGGAAATAACAGTTCTTGTCCGCATCAATATAGTTTAGACTATAATACTGCAGAAAACTATTATGATGGATATGTTGTATTTACGAACATAAGTAATGATTCCGAACAGTGGAAACTCTATATGTCATTCACAGACAATGGTGAAACATACGCAGTAACGCAGAACATATTGGTGGAAGAACAAGTGAACAAGAATTTAAATATGACCACCTTTACTGCAAATGATGGCGAACAGTACTTTATCGCTTTAGTCGCTCCTCAACAACCTAAGATTGCAGAAAACGAATTGGTTGCAGGCATCTACAAATACAACCAACCCACTAATGAACCAGGAACATTTCCTGATCCTTCGCAGTTTTCTTACACAGCAGTTTCGGATTACACTTTATTATTAGATCCAAGAATGCCAGAACCTTCAATGGGAAATCATTCCTCACCTAATAATGAAGATTTAACACAGCAAGATGATGGCTTGTATTATGGAGTGGTTAATTATACGATGACCGGAAACTGGACCCTAAATTTTAGATTACAGAATCAATTCGGTGCGATTATTAAAGGCACTGAAGTTTCAACGGAATTTACACCAGGTGTTGAAGGAGCAAGAAGTGAACTACATATTGACATATTATTTTAATAATGATGAGATTTAATACACTATTCATAGTATTATTTGTCGGTCTTTTTTCTACTGCGCAAAACACAAAGAAAAAGAAAGACAGCATTATAGCGCTAGATGAAGTGCAATTAATAACTATGATTAAAAAGAAAATTGAAACCGACATGAAAATGGCCGTTTCAGTCGATGAGTTTTTGGCATCATCAGATAATATCAGTTTCATTAAACGTGGTGCTTTTGCATGGGAACCTTTATTAAATAACATGAGTTCGGAACGCTCTACAATCACTATTGATGGGATGCATGTTTTTGGAGCTTGTACAGATAAAATGGATCCTATTACCTCTTATGTGGAGAGTAATAATTTAGATGCCATAGATATAAAATCTGGACAAGAAGGTAATATGCACGGAGCAACCGTTGCAGGAAGTATCGATTTGAAACGAAAAAGCACACCATTTAATCTTCCTAAAAAATGGAATGGAGCTTACCAAACCGGATTTGAGTTTAATAACAAACAGTTTTTCAACTTAGCGAATGCTTCATATTCTTCCGATAAATTTGTTGCCGATGGAAGTTTAGCCTACCGAAAAGCTGAAAATTATAGTGATGGTAATGACGACGAGGTTGCGCATTCGCAATTTACAAAATTCAATGCTTCACTTGGTTTAGCCTATAAAACGAGTGACTTATCATCTGTAAAAGTTGAAGCGATTTACGATGAAGCTAAAGATGTTGGTTATCCTGCGTTACCTATGGATTTATGGTTATCTAGAGCGTTAATCACCTCAGCAACTTACAAACAATTATTTGAAGAAGGCCTTGTGAGAGCTTGGGATACCAAAGTCTATTTTAATGCCATAGAACATTATATGGACGACACCACACGTCCTGAAAATCTGGTCCACATGGATATGCCAGGTTGGAGCACCACTTATGGTTTGTTATCTAATATTAATTTACAGAGCAATAAATTGAGTTCAGAAATTCAACTGAATGCCTATAACAATTTATCTACTGCAGAAATGCGCATGTATCCACAAGACCGAAGCGAACGTACCATGTTTGCCTACAGTTGGCCTGCTGTGACAACAACCTTTGCAGGACTTTCAATCAACAACGCTTGGGAGATTTCAGATCAAAGTCTACTTAATTTTGGTGGATCTTTAGGTGTCAATTACAACCATTCAAAATATGTAGAATTCAACTGGATTTTTCATCCTGGAACACCTCAAGAAAAAACGCGACTACTACCTAGTTTACATGCAGGCTATGAATTAAACATTAATAAATTCGATTTTTCTGTAGGTGGTGGTTATGGCCACAGAGTACCTTCGGTTTCTGAAGGTTATGGTTACTACATTTACAATAGTTTTGACCGTTACGATTATATTGGTAATCCTGACTTAAAAAATGAAATTTCTTATGAAGGCAATGCGAGTGCTGGTTTCACAGATAACAAACTCAGTATTCAAGCGAAGGTAAATTACTTCTATATTCAAAATTATATTATTGGTAGAATTCTGAGTTTAGGAAGTCCAATGAACTACCAGTCTGTTGGTGTTAAAGGGTATACCTCTTTAGATTATTCTACCTTATTTAATTTTTCACTGAACGGTAGCTATTCTATTTTAAACAACCTGCACTGGAAAGGCACACTTACCTATGCTCGTGGACAAGATGATAATGGTAACAATTTACCATTTATTAGACCATTAAGCTATCAAACTGCATTGCATTATAAATACAATAGGTTCAATTTTCAAACGTCGATTAATGGCGATTTAGAACAAATTAATTACAGTCCTGAATATGGTGAAGACCAAACACCTCAGTACACCATGTGGAATTTATCCGCAGATTACACCTTCAGAATTGCAGCCTATAGAACCGTAGTCCAAGTCGGCGCAGAAAATATTTTAAACGAATACTATAGTACGTATGCCGATTGGGGAAATATCCCAAGAATGGGACGTAATATATTCACCTCTTTAAAATTCAATTTCTAAATAGATGCAAAAAGTTTTTAGTTATATAATGACCTTTATTTTCCTGTTTGTTGTGTCTCAGCAAGCGGTGGTCATTATGCACTTTAAACTCAACCAACAAGCGATTACAATAGAGCTTTGCATCAACAAAGATAAACCTGAGCTAAAATGTAACGGTAAATGCTATTTAAGTAAAGAGTTGCAAGACACCGAGCCATCCGATTCTGAAAAAATAATGAATACCAAAAATTTAGATTTGGCGTTTGAGTCCAACCCCGAATTTGAAATAGAAACTCCTAACCTCATCAACAACAAAGTTATGGTGGGTTACATAGAGTTTCATCATTCGGAGCCTTATCTAGAAATTTTAGTTCCACCACCAATGCAACAGGCGAATTTTAAACGCACTTAATATTAAAGAATACCAATTAACATAAATTAAAACAATGAAAAATCTTAAAAATTATATTTTATCAGCAGCTGTATTAGTTGCCTTCATGTCTTGTAGTAAAGATGATGATAATCCTGTTGCAAACAATGTAACATTAGAGTTCAACAACACCTTTGGTGATACTCCTATCGTTCTTGGTGATGCGACATCGAGTACTGCGACTAAAAACACGTCGGAAGCAGGACAAATACACCATTTTGAAGAAGTAAAATACGTTATTAGTAACATCCGATTAATAAAAGCAGATGGTACTGAAATCCCTTATAATGTAAATGATTTAGATAATGGTGCAACTGTTGTTAACCAAGCTAATGCAGAAACCTTAAGTTATGTAATGAATGATATTCCGGTCGGTGATTATACTGAAATTAAATTTGGTTTAGGAGTGAAATCTGAATTGAACACTTTAGATCAAACAAGCTTTCCAAATTTCTATGCAAATGCAGGAGAAAATGATACTGAAATGCATTGGGAATGGGGAACTGGATACCGTTTTACAAAAATTGAAGGATTCTATGGTTCAGGTAATGATGATTTATCTATTCACTCTGGAAGCACATTAACTGATGATGAAGGTGGTAATATTGTTCAAGGCGTTGATGCCTATAGAGACATTACCTTAACACTTCCGACTACGGCAGTCGTAGGAAATAGTGCTCCAACAATAGCAATCAAAGCAGATTTTGACTATTTATTAAGTGGTCAAAGTCATACTATAACACTAGGTGACAACAATGCAACACCAAGTATTCATACAGCTGTTGAAATGACTAAGTTTGTAGACAATCTTGGAGGTGCTAGCACAATTGACAGTACTGGAATGTTCTCTATCATTAGTGTAAACAACTAAACCTTAATTTTAGAGTCGCCTGAAACACACTATCTAGGCGACTCTATTTTAATTTTCATGCCCACAAATAGCTTCAAAATGAAAAATATAGTATCTATTTTAGCTGTGATTGTATTAGTAACATCCTGTAGTAATGATGACAATTATGAGTCTACTCCTTTTAATAATCCTGAACTGAACATAAGTATACCTGAGGGTTTTCCACTGCTTAATAATTCCTTTTACACCAATAAGCCAACAACTTTTGGCGTTGAATTGGGTGAGAAACTATTTTCAGAAAAAAGATTTAGTACCAATAACACCATTTCTTGTTCAAGTTGCCATATTCAAGCTCATGCTTTTGGAGATAATAATGCGCAAGCCATAGGAATTGAAGGCAGAGTTGGATTAAGGAATACACCACCAATTCAAAATTTAGCATTCCTAAATTTTTACAATTGGGATGGTAGTAAGCTTCAACTAGAAAATCAGCCTTTAGTACCAATTATCACCCATGAAGAAATGGACTCTTCGATATTAGAAGTCATCAGTAAAATTGAAAATGACGCTGAATATCAAGACTTGTTTGAAAAAGCTTTTGGTGATGCAGACATTACCTCAGAACGCATTTACAAAAGTATTGCACAATTTGAATACACATTAATTTCTGCCAATAGCAAATACGATCGTGTGAAACGAAATGAAGACAGCTATACCCAAATTGAAGCAGAAGGCGCTTTAATTTTCGAACAAAAATGCGCGAGTTGCCATAGCTCTGAATTATTTACTGACCAAAGTTTTAGAAATATTGGTTTCCCTTTAAATACTGATACTAATGAAGCCGGACGCGCTAGAGTAACAGGTGCTATTGAAGACTATATGAGTTTTAGAGTCCCAACGTTACGAAACATTGAGCACACAGCACCTTACGGAAGTTTTGGTCAATTTGCGACGTTACGAGCCGTTTTAGATTATTTTGACAATGGTGTTATAGAAGCAGATAACCTCGATCCTATTTTAAAAGATAACAATAACAGAATTCCGCTTACGGAAGTAGAAAAAACAAGCTTAATTGCTTTTATGAAAACTTTAAGTGATAATGAATTTTTAGGTCTATAAAATTAAGCACAGTTTTTACAAACGCCTGTTAAAACACAATTAACATTTTCTACCACATACCCTTGCGGAATAGAAAAACTAACTTCACTGGGAAGGCATTCTAATGTTTCACAAACTGTACATTTAAAATGATAATGTTGGTGTTGTTTGTGAGTGTCATCACAGCGATCGCATAAGGCAAAATATTGTTTACCATCTTCAGCAATAACTTTATGCAAAATACCATCATCACAAAAACGATTTAAAACCCGATAAATCGTAGCTCTGTTGATATCAATAGGAATCTCCTGCTCTATGGCATTTTGACTCATGGCTTTTCCAGCTTTAGTCAACACATCTAAAACCGCTGATTTTGTTGGTGTTTGTCTTCGTTTCATGTTTAATGCGAATTGTTTGCAATATATTAATGCGACAGCCTTGCAATATTATAAATAAATAATATCTTTGCAAATCATATATACAATATACACGTTATAATTTTTAAACGTAGTATGGTAGCGTATTTTTAAATTATTAAGATTGTTTTCATTTTAATGAAATTTAGTCACCTAAAAAATAGTATCACTTTTTTGTTCCTTATCCTTTTTCTCTCGATGAAAATGGTAGGGCTTCATGCACTAACGCATGATGACGATCAAGACCATGCTTTGCATTGTGCTATTTGTGATAACGCTACAATCAATAATTTAACTCCTGCTCTAACTCCAGACCCATTAGAATTTTCTATTGAAAATACAGAGTTGGTCTTGTATAGAAACAGTACTACACATTACGAATTTGTAATGTCTAATACTATTGCTACAAATCAATTACTTTCCAGACCTCCACCTTTTACACTATAAGTAATCCTATACATTTTTTATTATTTAAGCTGTGATCTGTTTACAACAAAGCGCTTCAAGCTATCTATTTAGATTCTAAAATTGAGCTAGATCCTAGGTTCTGCTATTCATATTTTTTAGAAGTTTCTAAATCGTTATTAGCAACAGCCATTGAAACACCTCTCATTGATATTTTAAATAATACAAATGCGTATAGGTTTTGTTAAAGTTCGCCCTTAAGAACACATTATCAAATCTTATAGTATCTCATTATGTTATACAAAATGCTGAGTTTATGGCTATGTTTTAGCCTAAGCTCAATGGTATTTGCTCACGATTCTTTTCAAATAAAAGGAACTATTGCAGATGCAAAAACATTACAACCCTTAGAGGGTGTCAATATTATTGGCGAAAACCAATATTCAATTTCTTCCGCAACAGGAACATTTACCCTAAATAATGTTTCTAAGGGCACTTATTGCTTAACCATATCGCACTTAGGTTACACCTCGCAAACGATTTGTATTGAGGTCGGCCCAAATACGGAAGTGCTTGAGGTCTTTTTAGAGGAGTCTACAACGGCGCTTCAAGAAGTGGAAGTCAACGGAAAATCTAAAAAAAGAATGAACAAAGAATCTCCAGTGGTTTCTGAATTGGTATCCAAAGAATTTTTGGCTAATAACAGGGAAAACAGCTTAATGCAAACCTTAAGTAAAATTCCTGGAGTGAGTACCATAAATATTGGTTCAGGACAATCTAAACCCGTCATAAGAGGCTTAGGGTTTAATAGAGTTGCTGTAGTTCAAAATGGAGTAAAACACGAAGCACAACAATGGGGAAATGACCATGGATTAGAAATTGATCAATATGGTATTGAAAACATCAAAATTGTAAAAGGACCTGCATCTTTAGTTTACGGTTCAGACGCTATTGCTGGTGTTGTAGATATTCAATCTAACCCCATTCCTTTTAAGCACTCTTTTAGTGGTGATGTTAACCTTTTAGGAGAAAGTAATAATGATTTGCTAAGCATTTCGGCAGGTGTAGAAGGACGAAGTCATAATTGGTTTTATAGAGGCCGATTAACTTATAGAGATTATGGGGATTACAAAGTGCCTACAGATAAGATTAATTATGAAAATTACGTCTTTACGTTGCACGAGAATAATTTGCGTAACACTGCAGGAAAAGAGGCCAACGGAAGTCTAAGTTTTGGTTATGTTTCAGACCGCTTTACAACGGAAACAACGATAAGTAATGTGAACTCGAAAAACGGTTTTTTTGCCAATGCTCATGGTTTAGAAGTCAGAACCTCGAGCATCGATTATGACCGTTCAAATAGAGATATTGACCTACCTTATCATAAGGTGAATCATTTTAAGGTAACCAATAACACATCGATAGATTTAGATAATCACACGATTCAGCTAGATTTAGGCTTTCAAAATAATATAAGAGAAGAGCATTCTGAACCAACTCCTCATGGTTATATGCCTACTCCACCAAACACAAAAGAGCGTGGATTTCATAAAAACACCTTTTCCTTAAATGTAAAGGACGCTTTTGAGCCTTTTAACAAACACCATGTTGTTGCAGGAGTAAATCTAGAATTTCAAGATAATAGCATAAGTGGTTGGGGATTTTTAATACCAGAGTACACGCGTTTTACAGTGGGTGCATTTGCTTTTGATCAATATGAAATCCATTCCGACTTACATCTTTTAGCTGGTGTACGATATGATTACGGACAAATAAACAGCAAATCTTACTCTGATTGGTATCCATCTACCATCAACAATCCCAATGGTACGACCTCGTATGTGTATTTGCAACGTGCACAAGATAAAACACTAGATTTTGGAAATGTCAGTGCTTCTGTAGGGTTAAGTTACATTTTAAATAATACCACCTTTAAAATTAATGCAGGAAAAAGTTTTAGAATGCCACTACCTAATGAACTGGCTTCAGATGGTGTGAATTATCACATGTATCGCTACGAGCAAGGTAATCTCGATTTAGATCCTGAAGAATCCTATCAATTAGATATTGATATAGACCATACTACAAAAGATTTTAGCGTAGGTATTAGTCCTTTTGTCAATGTTTTCGAAAACTTTATTTATCTAAATCCGACGTCTAACTATTACGAAACCTTACAGATTTATGAATACACCCAAAGTAAGGTATTTAGAGCAGGTGGCGAACTTAGAGCAAGCACAAGTATTATTAATAATTTACAATTAGATGCTTCAGCAGAATATGTGTATTCCAGACAAACGAGTGGTCCTAAAGAGGGCTTTACTATTCCGTTTTCCCCACCATTATCAGGATTATTTTCAGCGCGTTACCAATTTAAAGATGTACTATTTTTTAAGGAACCACAACTAACTGCCGATTATAGAATTACAGCAGCACAAGATGAAATTGTACCACCAGAAGAACAAACAGATGGCTATCAAGTTTTAAATATGTCGCTACTCACAGACATCAACTTATTTAAAGCAAAGCAGCCTTTAGAATTAAAGTTTAAACTCAATAATGTCTTTGACACTAAATATTTTGATCACACAAGTTTTTACCGCTTAATCGATGTTCCTGAAACAGGAAGAAACATCTCAATAGCATTAACACAAACATTTTAACAACCACAATTAAATTAAAAATCATGAAAACAAACATTTTAAACACCAAAACAAATCTTATGAAATCAAATTTTAAATTTTTAGCATTTATCGCTTTTTTCGGAATTCTTTTAAACTCATGTAGCAGTGATGACGACAATGTTTCACCGAGTCTTAATGCACCAGAAATAACTGGTTTTGAATATGGAGAAGGTAGTGCACATTCTACAGAACAAGTGGCGTATAAAGGCTCAGATATTCATTTAGAAGCTGACATTTATGCTGAAGCTGTAGTAAGTAGCATTACACTTTCTATACACGCACACGATTTACCACTTGCCGATGGTGAAGTTGAGTGGGATTTTTTCCAAGAATTTTCAGGCAGCAATTACCAAGTTATTAATCCTACATTTCATGAGCATGTTGAAGTCCCAACCGACATTCCTGCTGGTGAATACCATATAGAATTAGTGGTTATTGATGAGCTTGGAAACAGCACAGAAATTGATGGGCATTTAGAGATTTTGGACTATGTAACTATAAGCGACGATCATATTGACACAGAAGCAGTTAGAGGAACTGATTTTCATGCTGAATTTGTGATTAATGCTCTTAATGGTATTCATAACATTACAGTTGATATTCATGCACATGATCTTCCTGTTGGCGCTGGCGAGGTAGAATGGGATGAAGAAATCGTATTTTCAGAAGGTTACCACGGATTAACAGAAGTTGAGTTCCATGAGCATATTGATGTTCCGGTAACGGCACCTGAAGGTGAGTATCACATGGTTTTCACAGTTGAAGATGAAGACGGTAATACCAAAGAACACCATGCACATATTGATGTTACAGCACCATAATTATTAATTATACCGCATAGTATAAGAAATACTATGCGGTTTTAATACCTTAGAAAATGAGATCGATATTAAAATATTTTAACCTCCTGTTCATTGCATTATTCATAATCTCATGTTCTAGTGATGATAGTGTTGATATAGATGAACAAAAACCAACAATTAGCATCAATTATAACGAAGGCTTTCCACAAGCATGCGAGCAATTAGTTAGAGGAGAAACCTACACATTTAAAGCTCAGGTTTCAGACAACCTAGCACTAGCCTCTTATAGTTTAGATCTTCACCACAACTTTGACCATCACACACATGATGACCAAGATGTGTATTGCGAGACAGAACCTATTAAAGCAGCTGTGAATCCATTCATATATATGGAAAGTTTTTCTATTGAAAATGCTCCAACATCTTATGAAATTAACATTGTAATCACTATACCTAATGATATTGACACCGGTGATTACCACTGTGCGTATTCCGTAACCGATGAAACGGGTTGGCAAAGCAGGACTTCTATTGATATAAAGATTATATAATAGATTTAAAATTTGAGTTAGTCATTTTTATCTGTAGCTAAAGTGCTGACTGAATACGAGTCAGCACTTTTTTTTACATATATAATTGTTTTTACCAAAACTAAGTTCAAATCAATGATCTCCTAAATCTAAAAATGCTTTCAAAAGTGTATGAAGTCCATCACAAAACAATTTGAATAAGTGCCTAGAATCAAAAATCTTGCTATTTTTATCTAGCACTTAATTGACAACTATCTTTTTTGTAGAAACTAAAACATCTTTATCATCCTGAATCCTTAAAAAGTAAACCCCTTTTACTAAAGCGCTAACGTCTAATTCAATAGTATTTTGATTAGAGTAATTTGTTTCAATCTTTTTTTGTCCTAAAATAGTATAAAGACTAGCTTTTAGTTCTTGAAATTGACTAGAGTCAAATTTAATTTTTAATACATCATTTACTGGATTTGGAAAAACGGAAATACCATCTGCCATATTATCAATATGTGCAATTGAAAGATTTTCTGATAGTACACCATTAATAACTAATGAAAACTCCTGCAACTCATTTACTAAAGTCCCTTTATGACTAACATTAACCGTATATTGTCCAGGACTAATATCTTTAACATTAATTATTTCGATATTATCTCTGTAATTATCTCCTTTAGAAGCAGCTAACGCGTAATTATTATAATTAGCATTAGGCTCCATCATCCATGGGTAATACACCTCTGTATCTGACACAACTCTAACATCTAAATCATTTATTAACATTGGAGTTGCATCATTATAAAGTTCATCTGCTAAAGGCTCTGCTGCTGGATCATTCCAGCAAATAGCAACCGATAATGGTTGTGTACCATCCACCTCTATTTCTACCGAATATGTTTCATCTTCATTTAATACTAATTCAGAAATTATTGCAGATTCCCCATTATTTGTAATCACCTCTGCGGCTTTGAAGGCATTAAACAATCCCCATCCGTTAGAAAAATCTGGACCATCGTAGTCTCCTGCTTCATCAGTAGTACTTAAAATTAAAGCTTTAGCCGTTGCAGCTTTCATATAAACTGAGTTGTTGTTATAATAATGTTGTTGCAAAAGTCCTAATCCTCCAGAAACAATAGGTGCAGCAAAAGAACAACCATTTCCTGTAGCGTAATTTGAATCACTAGCATCTCTTGTAGAATAGGAAGAAAAACCAACAGCAGTAAGGTCTGGTTTAATTCTCCAATCATCAGTTGGTCCCCAACTTGTAAAAGCAGTTTGAACCACTGATTCTGGCCCAGTATAATTTAATACATCTAATGATGCTCCAACGACAATTGAATTTTTACCAAGTTTATTACTCGCAAGTAAGTCATATCTAGAACCATCAGGATTATAGCCTTTATTCCCGTTATTAGAGGCACCTGTACACATAATTAAATAAGGTGCATTATAAGAAATCTCATCCCACAATTGTGAGTATTGATTATAAATCCCGTACTTCTCATAATCCGTGTTTGGATTGGCTATAATATACGAATGACTTGATATTAAACCTCCTATAGCAGCCCAAGTTGATAGCTCCGAAATCCAGTTTGATATATTATATGATTTAATTGTTGCAGAAGGCGCCATACCTTCTGCTTGGGGATCTACTCCTGAAGCTATTAATATTCCAGAAATATGTGTTGCATGCGAGGACACCGTTGTGTTATCAATTACCGTGATATTATTATTGAATTCTTGATGTGTAATTCTAGGTGGTCCAGCATCCCATAAACCAAACTCTATACCACTACCATCTAAATTTAACCCTGAAGTACCACCGGTTCTAATAAGGTCTACTTTAGACGATATTGCAGAGCTTTCATTTTCTAAGGAATAATAAACTGGGTTTCCAGTGGTATCGAAATGAGAAAAATACTTTTTATCCCCTTGGTCAGTAATTAATATTTCTAGTATTTCCCTGTCCAAAAATTGATCCTGTATCGCTAAGAATTCTTCTGAAATTTGATTCAATTTTTCAACATTGGTATGACTGATTATAATTTCTCTATCTTTTTGATTTTGAGAGAACAGCTCTAACGATAAAAATAAAGCGAGAAGTAAAAGGTTACATTTTTTCATAAATTCATAGTTTTAGATATTTTACAACGCAAAGAATATAGCACCATTAAGTCATTGCAAATCAAACATATACTGCTTGATGTGTTTTTTTTAACCAATTTTAATTTACAAACCATTCCTCAATAATTTCGTTCTCTGTGTTATAGTTGTCTTTGTGAATAAATTCATTTTTAGAAGCATTATAGTCATAGTCTTTAGACCAAGTTGAGAAGTTATCTGCCACTTCTTTTATCGCCTCACATACAAACTCAATTTCAGTATTGAGCATAGTGGGATGAATAGACATACGCACCCAACCTGGACGCTCTGCTAAACAGCCTTCCAATATTTTTAGTTCTATAGATTTTGAAGTAAGCTGGTCTACATTCAACAAATAATGCCCATAAGTTCCTGCGCACGAACAACCTCCTCTTGTTTGCACACCAAATCTATCGTTGAGTAGTTTTACTACTAAATTGTAATGCGCATTTTCAATATAAAAAGAAAAAACGCCCAAGCGATTTAAGTTCTTAGGAGCTAAAATGTTTAAATTTTTGATTTTTGATAATCTTTCAAAAACAATCGTATTCAATTCGTGCTCTCTATCTAAAATATTTTGAACTCCCATTTTTTCTTTCAACCGTATAGAAAGTGCAATTCTAATGGCTTGTAAAAAGCCTGGTGTGCCTCCATCTTCACGGCTTTCTATATCATCTATAAAATCATGGTCTCCCCATGGATTGGTGTAACTAACAGTGCCGCCTCCTGGATTGTCTGGCACTAAGTTTTTATACAATTTTTTATTAAAAATTAAAACACCTGTTGTCCCTGGGCCTCCTAAAAACTTATGAGGCGAAAATGTAATGGCATCTAAATATTCCTCTGTATCACTAGGATGCATATCTATTTTAACATAAGGTGCAGAACATGCAAAATCTACGAAGCACAAACCGTTATTTTTATGCATTATTTTTGCAATCGCATGATATGGTGTTCTAATACCTGTAACGTTGGAGCACCCCGTAATCGCAGCTATTTTTATAGGAGTTTCACTATAGTCTTGTAACAACTGCTCGAGACCTTCTAAACAAGGTAAACCTTCTGTATTTGACGGAATAAGTTTTACTCGTGCAATAGTTTCTAACCAAGACGTTTGATTAGAATGATGCTCCATATGTGAGACAAAAATTATAGGTCTTTTTTCTTCAGGAATTTCAATATGCGCTTTTAAGTTTTCGCTAATCTTGATTCCTAAAATACGTTGAAACTTATTGATAGCACCTGTCATGCCAGTCCCTACTGTTAATAATACATCATTACTAGAGGCGTTAACATGTTTTTTAATAATAGATCGTGCATCAGAATAAGCATGGGTCATTACACTCCCAGTAATAGAGGTTTCTGTATGAGTATTTGCGACGAAAGGACCAATAACATTTAAAATTTGTTCTTCAATGGGTCTGTATAATCTTCCACTAGCAGTCCAGTCTGCATAAATAATATTTTTTTCCCCATAAGGAGATACAAACGTTTGATCTAAACCAACTACATGTTTTCTAAATTCTGAAAAATACTGTTCTAAATTTGATTCTGACACTACTGCTTTTTTTGAATTAAAACTACCTTTAAGAAATTTATAATATTCATTACATTATTTTATAATAATCTTTAAATGCCCTCGACCAGCATTATTTTCAACTGTTACAAAATACATACCAGTAGCAATAGAAGACAAATCAATTGGTGTGTTGTTTAATGCTTCAGAAGAATCAAAATAATAGGTTTTTAAAACTTCTCCAGAAACAGCTATAACTTGCATTACTGATTTTCCAAGAGTAGCTGTAGTTGTTATATTAAAGATGCCATTAGATGGGTTTGGGTGTGCTGCTAACGTGTATACTTCGGTGTTATTAATTTCTTCAACATCTAAAGTGCCCTGTATTAACGGAGCGTTGCTAAAATTAATTAATTGCCCATCAATATAGTACTGTGCTTTAAAGCTGTCATTACAATCCGCACAAGTAACTCCAGTAATACAATCAGGATTATTAGGATGACAATAATCTATATAAGTAGGATCAAATCTATAACTAAAATCAACTGTGCCTCTAATGATTAGTGGTGTCATATCAGTAAGGCTAGGTGGAGCAATTGCTCCAGGACACCACCCTGCTCTGTTGTGATACCATGCACCTAGCTGCCCTATACAATTATCAGGGTTAGGGTTACAATCGTTCCACAAGTGTTGCTCATAGTATTCTACTCCATCAACATCAATATAATTATAAGCTTCATAAAATTCGGCAGCATTTTGAGAATTAAGATCTCCCCAACCATGTCCCGTAGTAGATAAACGTAAGTGAGAACTCAACACATTAGAATCATAAGTGTAGTTTACAACAGGTACAGGTTGTAAATTAGTAGGATTACCTAAATCCCAATTACCATCCCATAATTCTACTACTTTGGAGTATAAATATTCAGGTGTTCCTTGTTGATAATCTAAGTCTAAAGAAACTTGCCAGCCTCCTGTTCCCCAGGTATCAATAAAGACTCTAAACTCTACCTCACCTTGAAGAAGCGCTTCATAATCTGTTAAATCAATTGTATGACCACACGCTATACCGTATGGCGTATTATAACGAATAATCTGAATCCAGTTACCATCTGGAGCTTTAACATCAATAAAAGCTCTACGGTCCCAATCATCACAATCTCCTGTATTTGACGGACAGTCAAACTGAAGGTTTGCAATAACTTCATTATAACTTCCTACATGCTGTGGCATCGTATATGTACCGTAATGCCATTGTCC
Organism: Winogradskyella marina; assembly: GCF_015645385.1. Classification (GTDB taxonomy): domain Bacteria; phylum Bacteroidota; class Bacteroidia; order Flavobacteriales; family Flavobacteriaceae; genus Winogradskyella; species Winogradskyella marina. Next base: position 53,232 of record NZ_JADOET010000011.1, on the reverse strand, counting down.
TGTTACACCATATTCTATGACAACATCTTCTATAGTTTGTACATTTTGAGAGGCTATAGTATTAGTAACTTCTACGATTTTTGTAATGGTTGTACTTTGTCCATTATTAGCATTCGTTGTAATATCTACTATATGAAGGCCATACGAATCTGGTGTCCATAGCCCGTAATACATACCGTTTTCTCCAATTATTTCAAGGGGTACGTCATTAACCTTAATTTCTGCATTATCTATATTTAAAACGGAAGGTTCGTCTATTTCAGTTGTTAAATAAATTGGGTATGCATATAACGAAGGCATCTCGATTGGATAATCTTCAGTAAGTCTTGTTGTAATGGTAGGACTATAAATACTTAGATCTACAACCTCAAATTGTAAGTAGTTTTCTGAAGCATTATAATTTGAATCTCCTGCCTGTGCTGCTTTTATGGTTACAATACCACCAGAATTACCATCTAATGTTACAGTGTTGCCACTAATAGTTGCAGGGCCCGATACAACACTATAAGTTATATCTGTTAAGCCCGAACTAGATGTTGCTGAAATGGTAAAAGGATCATCAGTAGAGTATTTTCTTATGATTTGATGATCAAATGATATAATTTGATTTTGTTTACCAGTTCCAGTGCCATCATCATATAAATCAATTAAAGCATTCGCTGTAACATGAGGGTGCTCTCCTCCTCCTGTTGTTGCATTCTCTTCTGGAGGATAGTAACTAAATGCAAAACTAGTTGTAATATAATCAGGACTTCTATCTAAGCTTGCTTGATCTACCTCAAATGGATTACTTCCAGTAGCCATTTGTCCTGTTGCGTCTAGAATCTGTGCATTAGCCTGAATTATCCTTACTATTGGAGCATAACTTTCACCATCTACTATACCTCCATTTTTAGCTGTATTTTGAAATAAATTGTCTTTACTAACATTAAATATCGTATAGGTTTTTGTAAATGTGCCATCCTCATTGTCTACTGTTTCTGTTTTAAAAAAACCATTATTTACATCTGGGTCATTTAACTTGCTTAAAGCCATCCTAACCTTATCAGATCCACTCTGCCAGCCATGACGATAAGCACTCATGTCAACACCATTGGGGTAAGGATACAGACTAAATAGAACATCATTATTTTGTCCATCAGGAACATTGCTCACTATAAAAACAAAAGGATCAGTTGGGATTAAAGTGCCATTGGGGTGAATTTCAGCTGGTTTGCCAGTGAATTCAAAACTAGCTTGACCGAAAGTCACAGCGGTTAGAGCTAACGAAAAAGTAAGCAATAATTTTTTTAGTAAATTTTTCATCATAAAGTGAATTAAGGATTAATAAGCTGCATTTAAAAAACTGAATACCAATTAGTTCTATTTGAATAAAAACTAAAGAAACCACCTCATCTTTTCGCTAAAGGGCTTGACTATTTCGACGGACAACATAACAAAAGTGATAAGCGGACAATGTTTAATTCCTTTTTTCAATCTCTGTTATGAGATTAAAAATTGCTCTAGCCTTAGTCAACAACGCATTACTTTCATTTCCTAATTCGACTTCTTAGGGGGTATCTACCTCACATCATCCTAGACCATAGCGTCTAAAATAGCACGTATACTAAATGGTATTTTTTACATTTACTATTGAACATACTTATTGAGTTGACTTACAGGCACAGCTACTTTTACTAAAAGCTGCAAATCCCCTTTATGTTTAGAGTTTCCTCCGTAATAGTGTGCACGTGTAGCACTTACCACACCAACAACTTGACCCGAATCATTAACTACAGGCCCACCACTAGCCCCTAAACCGAACTCTGCTGTAATTGAAATTCTTGGGTTTCCGCCTTTAGAATTCACATGTTTTCTAGAAATAATCCCTTTGGTCATAAAAAAGGTATTTTTAAACGGGTGTCCCATCACATATATATCTTCTCCAATTAGTTCATTTTCAGCCAACGGTAGCGCGTTTAATTTCTTTCCTTTTGTTTCTACTTTAAGAATCGCTAAATCATTAGATTTACTTGCAGACAAAACTTCCGTCACCACATAAACATTTCCTTCGTGATCTATTGCAAAAAGGCCATCGTATTCAAATTTATCTTTAGGCGCAATAACATGATAGTTGGTTACGATGACACCATCCTCGTGAATTACAAAACCCGATGCCGCACTTAAGTGAACATTAGGACATCTATCACATAAATAAGATGAACCTATATATAATGTGCTTTTTTGCAGGTGATAATACATTTGGTTACCCGTTTTTTTTGTTTGCTCAGTACGCGTTAGTTCTACCCCTGAGTTTGCTTCAAAGTTTTTATCTCTATATTCTTTAAGTTTTTCAAAAGGAGTATGCTCATTAGCCGCTACCAATTTATCTACCTCTAGACGAGCCGCATTGACAAACTCCGTACTATTTTCTGATTCATCATCTGATATTTCAATTGAGGCATGGTGTGCTTCTGAAACTTTCTTAGTTGAATTACAACTGTTAACTACTAATATCATAGTTAGATATAGGATATAATTAATTTTCATGGTTTTATTTTTTTTGTGATTTTATTTAAAATTTGTTCTACTACCTATTGTTTTCCTTTAGAATTTTGAGATCCCCGTTTCTAACCAAGTGTGATAGTCATCTACGTCTGGAGTATAACCAACAGGTTCTATAAGTTTATCTTCGTTATGATCCATTAAAACATAAAATGGCTGAGAATTTGACTTGTATTTTATAGTTTGCATCTCGCTCCATTTTTGTCCTATATATTTTAAATTTTTCCCTGGTTTAAGTTGAGATGGCACCACCTCATCATCTTCAAGTTTTCGTTTATCATCAACATATAAAGAGATTAATACAACGTCTTCTTTTAATATTTTTAAAATTTTTGGATTTGGCCAAATATTTTGTTCCATCTTTCTACAATTCACACAAGCCCAACCTGTAAAATCTAACATCACTGGCCTACCTACTTGTTTTGCATAGGCCAAACCTTTATCATAATCATTAAAGGCCAAAATATCGTGTGGCGCTAATAGGTGAGCACCTTCAGGCAAATCGACATGAGCTGAAGCACTTCCGCCAGATCCTAATTTAGAATACCCTACACCATAAGGAGACTCGCTATATTCTAATGGAGGTGGAAACGCACTAATGAGATTTAATGGTGCGCCCCAGAGTCCGGGAATCATATAAATTGTGAAGGTTAAAACAACAAGTCCTAAACTTAATCTACCTACTGAAATATGCGTTAATGGTGAATCGTGCGGTAATTTAATTTTTCCGAATAAATAAAGCGCTAAGGTTCCAAAAATAGCTATCCAAATCGCAATAAATACTTCGCGTTCTAAAATATGAAGCTGCAGTACTAAATCGGCTTGACTTAAGAATTTGAATGCTAAGGCTAATTCTAAAAATCCTAAAAACACTTTTACGGTGTTTAACCAACCTCCTGATTTAGGCAGTGAATTTAACCACCCTGGAAAAGCTGCAAACAAAGCAAAAGGCAAAGCTATTGCTAATGAAAACCCGAACATACCAATAATTGGAGCTAAACCACCTTTAGATGCTGCTTCAACTAATAAGGTTCCAACAATAGGCCCTGTACATGAAAATGAGACTATAGCCAAAGCTAGCGCCATAAAAAATATACCAACCAACCCACCTCTATCGGCCTGTGAATCTACTTTATTAGCCCATGAATTGGGTAGCATAATCTCAAAAGCTCCTAAAAAAGACACTGCAAAAACAACTAAAATAATAAAGAAAATAACATTAAACCAAACACTTGTGGCGAGTGCATTGAGGGCATCGGCACCAAAAATTCCAGTTACAGCGATACCTAATAACAAATAGATGACGATGATACTAATACCATAAATAACGGCGTTTTTTATACCTGCAGCTCTGCTTTTACTTTGTTTAGTAAAGAAACTCACTGTCATAGGAATCATCGGGAACACACAAGGCGTTAACAAGGCTGCAAAACCAGATAAAAATGCTATAAAAAAGATAGACCACAGTCCTTTATTAGTGGCCGAATCTTCACTCGTTTTAACACTTTTTTCTATTGGTGCTACGGTTGTAACATCTCCTTTCGTTTCTGTAGTTAATTCTTTTTTATCACCAATATAAAATTCTAAATCAACTTCTGTTGGTGGTAAACAACGCGTATCATCGCAGACCATAAATTCTACAAACCCATGGACGGACGTTGTCGCTTTATCGATTGTTATATTTTGAATAAATTTTGACTCTCCATCAAAATATTTAATTTCCATTTCAAAAATAGGATCTTGAACCGTATGCCCCTCACCTTCTTTTGTCGCTCCGTTTAAAGTGAAATTTTCTCCTGAACTATCAAACGTAAATGTCGTAGGTATTGGACCTCCATCGGGTACCGTTTGCGAATACAAATGCCAACCAGCATCGATATTTGCAGTAGAAATCAACTGATATTCTGTATCGGATATTTTCTCTACAGAAGTCGTCCATTTTACAGGATCAAAGACTTGGCTATTTACGAAACCAAACATTAGTAAAGCGATTGCTAATATTATATTTTTCATTAAATATGTATTTTAATTTTTGCTTTTGTTAAAAAACTACTGGATAGGGTTTTCTATAAAAAAAAGGACAACTATTTCAAACAATTTTAAAAGGGTTACTTTTTCAAATAACCCAATATAATCCTCCTAACCTTTGATTATGACTAACTCAAATGTTTTAATACCAATAAAATTGTAAGGAAAGATGTAACTGCAAGTCTCCTTTAATTTTGCTAAAATTAATGGCGACTTATGTATTTAAATATTTAGCTCATTAAATAATGAGATTAATTTAGAAGACGATGGTCTAGGTGCGTTTGCATCAACAATATTACCATCTGGACCTATTAAAATAAAACGTGGTATGCCACTAATTTGATAATTTTTAATAAATTCACTTTTCCAAGCTTCATCTGCAAGTAACTGAACACCACCAAGTTCTTTTGATGTTACCATTTTCCTCCAAGAGTCGTGTGCTTTTTCTACATCGATAGAAATACTAAGAAATTCTATATTTTTATCATGATATTGTTTTTCAACTTTTTTAAGCGAAGGTATCTCCTTTATACAAGGGGCACACCAAGTTGCCCATACATCAATATATACATACTTCCCTTCAAAATCACTTAAAGAATTTGTACCTCCGGCATGATTTACATAATCTGTAAAAACTGGTGACGGCTGTCCTTTAGCTAACTTTTTTACAGTGTCATACTTTTCTTTAATCTTTTCTTTATCCTCTGAGTCAGTAGAAAAAGAAATGAACGTGTTATAATAGTCATCAATTTTATCTGTATAGCTAATATCGCGGTTGGCTGCTGAGAACAATAGGCTATTCTTAATCGTATCGTTAGGGATTGCACCAAACACTTCTAATTTAGCAAAGTATTTATCTATATCTTCTTTCTCTGCTAATTCTTCAGCTTTACGATTAAAATGCAATGTTACTAATTTCTCATAAGAGCCTCCTCGGTTATAGGCTTCCTCATCTAGATAGTCTACAGATTCTAATTTCTTATAGAAGTCTGCCGATACATCAAAATCTGGCTGTTTAGTATACATTCTGTGCAAGCTTGGATACTTAGCTAAGGTTAAAAAATTATAATTTTCTAATTCTTGGCGCTCAAATTTTTCAAATGTTTTTGGCAAGTTTGGAAAACTATCCAAATAACTAACATATTGCGTGTGAAGCTCTGCCTGTCTAGCTAAAAAATCTGATTCATTTAAAGAATTAAACTTAACATAATTACCCCTTACTTTCTTTATATTATTTATTTTAGTAAATAGATAGTTTGAAGCATTAACATCTGTACCTGTTAATTTTGCTGTTTTCTTAAAATCTTTTAAATCTGCCGTCAAATTATATTCTCCTCCATCAGTAAAATAAAAGTCAAATCTATTTCTAGGATCAAAAAGAATGTAGCGTCCTTCACCTGAAGTTATGGTATCTAAAAAGGATCCATTTTCATCTAACTCAATATCTCTTGCCTTTATATTATCACCGCTAAGCATGAACCTTGTAGAAGAGGCATTATCAATGGTACCAGAAAGTACTATATAATCTTTTGTTTGGTTGTTGTCTCCGCAAGACGTTAAGAATAACGTAAATAGAAGTAATAGCGCAATATTTGTTTTCATTTTAGAAGTTTTAGAAATATGAATCGATTAAATATTGAAAACTATAAACGAGAAAAGTTTATTTGAATTTCAATACGTGTTTTATCTATGGAAAACTTAATTTCCGTTTTTGTTTATATTATTATGTTTTATTGAAGTCGAATTCCATCTAGACAAAATGTATTTGGATAGATCATTTTTCCTTGATCATCAACATAAGAAGAGGTCATTTTGAATACAACTTTGTCAACATCCCCTAAAGAGGTTAAATCCACTTTTCGCCAATCGTTTAAAATAAAACCATGCTCAGGGTTTTCAGGATCAACCTCCTGCCTTACGGCTAAATAAACTTCTACGTTACCCGTCGTACTTCCATTTAAGTAACCTTCTATAATCAATTTTACATACCCTGTATTTACAGCATCAAAAGCATCAGAATAAGCTTCATCATAGGCTTCTTCTGCTTCTTCTTCCGTACCTCCTGCATTTAAAACAGCTTGTTCAGCTACCTCTCCTGCTGCTTCTCCTGCCGCACGTTTAGTCAGTACGTTGTGACCTCTTAAACTTACAGCCTCTACATTATTTGGTGCAGGCAGACTAAATGCACTAAATAGATTACTATTTGGGTTTGCAATTTGGTGATTTCGTACGGCCTGACCATCAAACAAATAAGCTTGTGTGTCAGGTTCGTATGTTGCAGAATAGATTGATCCAAAGCTTGATAAAAGGTAGTTGTAAGATGTATTTGCGACTAAAACATGTTCTACAATACCAGGTTCCACTAAGGTAAAATAAGCGTTATCTCCAGTTGTATTCCCTACAAGATAATTCTCTGTTCTGTTGACTTTATCTGTATAAACACTAAAAGCTGTTGAGTCTATAGCTTGTTGCACTTCACTTGGTGTAAGACCTCCTTCTGGAGCAAAATCTCTACTTAAACTCCAAGGGTAAGAACGAAAATTTTTATTAGATAACGCGAAACCACTAAAATTCCCACCAACAGGATTAGATACATTTACGGTGACGACACCAGACGCATTATTCCCAACATTAAATGGAGCATCATAAATTTCGTAAGTAAAGCGGTCTAATTCTATTTCATTAAAGGTGATATCATTTGGATATGGTATTCTAACCTCTAATTCATCATCGCAAGCATTGAACAATGCTATACAAGCTATGGCAACTATATATTTTGGAATAAATTTCATATAATATAATTTAAATTATTGCAAACCAGGGTTTTGATCTATTAATGTATTATACTGCATCTCAACATTAGGAATAGGATAGCATAGGTGATTTTCATCTATTGGCTCCCCTTTGATAGCTTCCATCCAAAGTTTTCCTGAACTATCTTTAAATCGTAAAGAAGCAAAATATTCACTTCCGTTTTCAACAAAAGTCTCTAAAAAGTATTCTTTAAATATAGCATCCATCAATTCTTGTTGTGTTGTAGGATTTAAGCTTTCTAAAATAGGATTTGTTCTTCTAGAGCGCATCTCATTAATTGGAGCAATCGCTTCTGCAACAGAAGCACCTGTTCCTGCTAATAATTCAGCTTTTAGAATATATAATTCTGGATATCTAAAGAAATAGGTATTATATTTAAGATCTTCTGGACTCGCTAATTGCCCTTCATACTGACCTAACCTTGCGACTTTAGTAAATGTAAACCTTGGATCCGTATCCCATGCAATAGGCGCCCTCGCCTCTCCCGTAACGATATCCCAACGTGGATCATTTACAAACCATTCGAGACCAAAATTTAATCCTGCATCCAATTGATCATATGGAGCAACAGGTAACTTGGTTGCATAGAACATGATTATAGAATATGAGTATGTATAACTTATGTTATCAATTCGATTTGCGTTATCAGAGACATAACTACAAAATAGATTTTCTTTAGAATCCCAGGAATCTTGGTAGACCTTAGCTAAATCTCCTTGCATGGAAAAACCTGGAGTACTCGTATTTAAAACGTCATCTATTAAGGTAATCGCTTCATTTAGATTAGCTGTTCCGTCGTTATATCCATTTCTGTATAGTATGATTTTAGCTTTTAAAACTTTTGCAAATTCTTTAGACATATATCTATTATTCGTAAAATTATCTAAGTGTTCAATAGCGAAATCAAAATCTTCAAATATTTTCTCATAACTATCGCCTACATTTAGGCGTTCTTTTTCAATATCTCCTAAAGTAATTGATTCTTCACGGAAAATTATACCATTCGGGTTACTATCGTCACTAGACCACCAATGTCCATAATTCCAGAACACAAACATATTTGCAAATGCTCTTATACATCTTGCCTCAGCTAATAAAGCATCTTTTTCCTCGAGGTTTATTTGGTCTTGAGTTAGTTTACCAATATTGCTTATTGCAAAATTTGCTGCATTTAAAGTCTCATAATAGTCTAACCATCTATTTGGTATATCTGAAGTAGTCTCATTTGATTGTGAGTACTCCATATTATAATCAGCAGCAGACCAATCAACAAATCCAGCTCTAGACGCTAATGAAACAAAAAGCTTACCTGAGAAATTATCTGTATTTACTATGGTTGCATATGCCCCATTAACAGCTGCACGTGCATCTTCTGCATTAGCTATAGCATTAGTCTCATTTAAAGAATAACTAGGTGTTAAATCTAAGTTGTCTTCACAAGAACTAATGACAAGCCCAAAAACAATTAACGCTATATAAAATATCTTTTTCATGTGTGTATTTTTTATTGTGTGTGTTTTTATTGTATACTCATTTTTACTCCAAGGCTGTAAACTTGTGCTGAAGGATATCTACTAGAATCTATTGACATTCCTGAACCGATAGACGTACTCGACCAATTCCCTTGAGGATCGAATCCTGGATACTTAGTAATTGTAAATAAATTTGTGCCTTGCAGCGTAAGTTCTATTCCTTTTATTGTCGAAGAAGAAAATATATCACTAGGTAACTTATAACTAATATTTAGTGCATTTAAACGAACATAAGATGCATCGTGTAAATAGAAATCTGAAAACTTGTTATTAGAACCTAGTCCACCAGGAGCCATTCTTGGATAAAGTGCATCGTATGGATTGTTTAGAATAGTACTTTGTCCTGCTATTAAATTACTTTGGTTATAATTTCTAGTGTTTGCAACATCTGTATATGGCAAATTCCAGAATCTTTTATGCCCATACGCATAACTAAATGTTGTATTAATACTGAAGCCTTTGTATTGATAGGTTAAACCAAAACCTCCAAAACCTTTTGGTGTTGAGCTTCCTATATTTACACGATCGTCATCAGTTATTTTACCATCTCCATCTTGATCAATAAAAATAAGATCTCCTGTTGTCTCTGTAGATGTGTTAAAATGTGATGCTTGCCCCGTAGAAGCTGTATTATCAACAAAACCATACATGTCTTCCGCATTTACATAAAAACGACCTGCAGTTTCTAATCCATACCATTGTCCAATCTCTCCTCCTTCAACTAATCTAATATATGGGTAACGACTTGATGGATAATGTATCTCTTCGAGTGAACCATTAATTTTAGTTACTTTGGTTACATTTTTAGAAAAATTAAAATCAAAAGATAAGCGATGATTCGTTTTTTGAATGATATTGTATCTGATATCAAATTCGAAACCTTTATTACTAATTGTCGCTACATTTGATGTTACGTCTCTAAAGGAAGAACTCCAAGCTATCGGTCTTTTATAAATCAAATCCTTACTTTTCTTTTCATATATCCCAACTGTCCCCGAGACCCGATGGTCAAACAATCCAAAATCTAGACCTAAATCAAACATTTCCGTTTGTTCCCATCCTAAGTCTGGGTTTCCAATTGTTGATGGAGATAAGCCAGGACTATCATCATAAATTGTAGAACCAATTAACGTTATCCAACCAAAATTACTAAGATTTTGAGAACCAGTTATACCTAAAGATGTTCTTAATTTTAAATACGAGATGTATTTTTCAATTTTTGAAGATTTCATAAAGCTTTCTTCTGTAATCAACCATGCGAAAGCTCCAGATGGAAAAATTCCAAAACGATTGTCTTCACCAAAACGAGAAGAACCATCACGACGAACTGTTCCAGATATAATATAACGGTCATCAAATTTATAATGAAGGCGGGCAAATTGAGAAATCAATGCATTCTGTGACTCAGTTTCGGACACACCGGTAATATCTGCTGCAGAACCAAAATTATTAAGAACATCATCGTCTGGAAAATCTTGAGCACTCATTGAATAGTTATTACTCTTGCTTCCTTCACTAGAATATCCTAATAAAAGATTAAAATTGTGTTTGTTAAAGACTTTAGCATAAGACAACGTCCCTTCCATGACATTAAATGTTCTTTTATAACTATACCAAGTTCTATTATTAAACGCATTATTATCACTACTCCCTAAACGGTGATAACGTAATGATTCATTATCTGAATGATTACTTGTAACAGCTCCTCTTAAGGATAAATCTTTAATTATTTCGTATTCTAAATACCCTGTTCCATTAAATATAAAATTCTTTCCTGAATAGGTATTTAAGAGTGTAGTATAAGGATTTTCAGTATATATATCTGCCGTATATATTGAACCATCTTCATTAAAAGCGGGAAGGTCTGGACGCGTGTACTTCAAAGATCTTAGCATGCCATCCTTTTCGTCTGCTGTACGTTTACTCGCATTTATATTTAACCCAAATGTAAGTTTCTCTCCAATTTTTGTGTCAAAATTTAGACGACCACCATATAACTCACTTTGTCCAGATTTAATAATTCCTTCTCTTTCATTATAATTAAACGAGACAAAATAGGTGCTTCTTTCTGACCCTCCACGAACAGAAAAATCATGTTGAACAGCTAATGGATTTTGTGTCATCTCATCTTGCCAATTGGTATTGGAATCATAAAAAGCATCTGGTAACACTTGTAAATCTGAAGCGTCATATTCGCTAGTGTTTAAATTAAAAAAAGCCTGTTCGTCTAAATATGGTAGTATAAAATAATTAAAACTCCCATTACTAATAACCGACTCCCTACTAGCTGCTATTGTGAAATTTTTATATGCATCAGTTTCAAATAATGCGTAATCGTTAAAATCCATAGCCGTTAGTCCTAAACGTGATGATATCTGAACTATCGGTTTCATATTATGCTTTCCTTCTTTTGTTGTAACAATCACAACACCATTAGCTGCTCTTGATCCATATACTGCTGTTGCAGAAGCATCCTTCAATATATCGATACTTTTAATATCGTTCATATTTAAATTATTTAGGGAGTTGTAAACTCCCCCAGAAGTTGTGCTAGTATATTGTGGCACACCATCTATAACCCATAGTGGTTGATTGTCTCCAGATAATGATGATTGCCCTCTAATAATTACACTTATCGGTGATGTCGGTGAAGCCGATTGCACTTGAACACTTACGCCTGATGCTTTACCTTGAAGTGAACTTTCAATAGTGCCTTCCATAGGTGCATTCTCAATATCTTTAGCTGTTATTCTAGCAATTGCCCCTGTAGCATCTTTTACTTTAGACGTTCCATACCCAATCACAACTACCTCGTCTAAATTATCAAGGTTTGGAATCATTTTAACTTTAAAAAAGGTTTGAGTACCTATAAGCTGCTCTATTTTTTTATAGCCCATATGGCTAAAAATTAGTGTAGTGGTTTCACTAACGTCGTTTATCTTGAGAGTAAAATTACCATCCAAATCGGTAAACACACCGTTTCTAGTACCTTTCACCACTACATCGACTCCAGGTAGCGGAAGCCCTGTTTCGTCAATCACATTACCACTTACTGTTTGTTGTAATATGGTATTGGGTTTTACAACCGTGGTGTTGTCCGTTACCTTACTTTTAATAAGAATAGTATTTTGTTCTGAAAATTCGCAGATAAATGTTCCTTTTGACAAGCTCATCTCTAAAAGTTTGTCTGCTGGAAATATGCCTTTCTTTAAGGGAACTTTTGGGTAATTTTCAAACAAATCAGCACGGTAAACAAAAGTGTAATCTGTTTGATCCTTTATTAATTTAAACACTCCGTCAACTGAAACAACCTGATCCTTTTTAATTTTAATTTTAGCATTTTGAGAAAATCCGCTTTTTGAAGTCAAACTAAATACGGACAAAGAAAATAGAAAAATAAATGTTTTCATGAGAAGCGTAAAAAACCTTCTCTCCGAAAAGAGAAGATGATTAGTAAGTTTTTTTTTCATAAATTTACATGTTGGTTTATTAATCAATTAATTAGGGATATCACTGGCGGTGAGATGTTTAGTTTTATCCCTTTTTTACTCTATTGTTATATGCTTATTTTCTATTTTATAATTCATATTATTTGTGCTCTTTATAATTTCTAATATGTTTTCTATAGATTGTTGTTTATTTAAAACTCCTGTAAAACCTACGTTCTCCATTTCCTCATTAACTATTAGTATATCAACATCATACCATCTTGATAATACCTTCATAATATCTTTTAAGGATTTATTTGTAAAGCTAAATACACCATTGCGCCAAGAAATAAACTCTTCTACCTCTACTGTAGAAATTTCAAAATCGCTTTTATCTTGAGATAGCCGAGCTTGTTGACTAGGCACTAAAATACTTGTATTCAAATCATTACTCAACAAAATACTACCTTCCACTAAGGTGGTAATAATTTCTGTTTCGTTTTTTACAGCATTAACATTAAAGATGGTTCCTAAAACGGTTAAGTTTTGTTCCTTTGTTTTTAAAGTAAAGGTGTCTCCGTTATGTTTTGTACTTTTTGAAACTTCAAGATAAGCTTCTCCATAAACCAACTCCACTTCCCTTGGATTTCCTTCTATAAAATTAACAGGGTATTTTAGTTGAGATTCTGAATTTAACCAAACCTCTGTACCATCAGATAATTCTACATGATACTGCCCTCCCCTTGGTACAGTTAAATAGTTAAATTCTAATTCTTGATTGTTGCTTTCGGCACTTCCATATGTAATTTTATTTCCATTACCATTCACACTTTTATTTTGATAGACATTTGTACTATCTAATAACACTGTAGAACCGTCCGAAAGGGTTAATATGGCTTTGTCTGTACCAATTTCAATTTTGGTATCAACCAAAACAGGATCAACCTTTTGTGTATCAATTTTATGATATACAAATGTTAATGCCATAATCAACGCTATAGACGCTGCGGTTGCATACTGCCAATAATACGTTTTCTTAGGGAGATGTAACTTCGATTTTAAAGATTGCCAATCTTCCTTTTTATCAATTTTATTTTTTAATTGGAACCGAGATGCTATCTCTGATTTATCTGTTAATCTTTTTAAAATATTGTCTTTTTCTTCTTGAGAAAACAGATCTGAAGACTCTAAGGATTCTGCCTTTTCATCTTTTAAAAGCGAAGCGGCTATCTGCTTAGATAATATTATGATTTTATTAAAATTTATCATTAATTATGATTACTATTTTTAACTAAGACGACAAAACTGTACTGAAGGGTTAAAGAAAACCAACTTATTTTCACCAAAGTTCATTTTTTTAACATTTCACGATAATTAAATATATAGTGTAGTAAAGTTTATTAATTAGAAGAAGAAAAAACAAATGCTATTAATACAAAATGCTCTTTTAGCAATGGTCTTAATCTTTTGTATGCTATTTTTTTTTGTGCCTTAACCGTATTCACAGATATCTCTAATTGTTTAGCAATTTCAATATTTGTCAGCTCCTTTATACTTAACCTCATAATTTGAGCACATCTATTAGGAAGTGTTTTAATTGCTTCTTCAATTACAGTTGCCGCTTCTTCGATAACCACTTCTTTTAAATAAAATGATTCTTTATTCAGATGGTCCAGTTCAACAACTGACATATGATCTGTAGCCTTAAACCGTTTACTTTTTAAAAAATCTAACGCCCTATTTTTTACAGCAGTGTATAAATAAGATTTAACAGCGAGTTCACTTTTAAAATCAATTTTATCTTCCCATACTTTTATAAACACATCTTGAACTAAATCCTTCGCTACATCAATATTACCAACATAACTCGATGCAAAAACACATAATGAAGTATACAAAGAATCGAAGACATTCTTATATGCTTTTATTGACAACGAATATTTTTCTTGTTTAGGGAACAATTAGCTATTAATTAATTTATACATCCAAATCCACTTAAATCGTAAGCAACATAATAATTTGGAATGTCCTATTTATATTTTAACTACATATATAAAGAAAAAAAATATATTAGTTCATTTTTAATTAAAATTATTTGCAAAACAGTTAAAATTAAGAAAACCCTTCAATTTTACGACATACTTTTTCTCTGCTTTATAAAAAAATAAATCGCTACGCTTGAGGCATGGAATCCACAGCAAAACGTTTTATAGCATTCAAAAAAAATGACACCATAAAAGCTTACAAAAATCAGCGACTTGAATTTGTAAGACTCATATAACATTTAAGAAGAAGACACTTATTTTTACTTCAATTCTTTTAATAAATCCGTTAAGTGAACACAATGTTATCTTCAGTTTAAAACAAAAATAACAGTTAAGAACTAAACTTTGTTTTTGTTCTCAACTGCTACTCTTTACTACCTCGTTAGTTGACGGTATTTCTATTTATTTTTTCATAAACTTCATTGTGTTTCCACTTTCAAGTTTTAAAAAGTATAATCCGCTTTCTAAATTTCCTACTTCAATCTGATCATTCTCAGAAACTAACCCAGAACGAACCTCTTCTCCTAAAACATTAAATACGCTATAACTTTCTGTTGCTTTTAATCCTGAAACTTGAATAAAATCTGCAGTTGGGTTTGGATAAACCTTAAGTGCATTCGTTTCTTTAAACACGTCATCTATTCCTAATGTACTTTCAAGGTTAGAAAATGCTATGTAACGATTAGCAGCACCGGCATCAACACCGTAAACCACAGTCATTGTTAATGTAGTAACAGGCTCATTAAACTGCAAGATTCCACTCGCAGGAAGCCCCGTTGACAATGTAGTAGCATCTACAGCTGTAAAGTTATAATCTGATAAAACGGTAAATTCTTGATCAAAACTGAACGACCCACCTCTTAAATCTTTAAGATAAAGTTTTAAGTTTTCGATAGGCGAATCAAACGTAATGGTGAACGAATTTCCTTCTAAAAGCTCTCTAACTTTAATTGCAGATTCATACCAAGACCCAGGTGCTGCATAAAAAGCATCTCCTTCGTTGGCACCTTCAAAATTTGAACCAGATTTAGTTGCGATAGTTTCATCAGATATTGAAAAAGTAAACGATACACCATCTAATGAACCTGATGTTGTATTGATAAAATTACCCCATGCTTGTGAGTGAGATAAATCTGTTGCTAATAAGACTACAATAGCTAATAAGAAGTTTTTGTAAATGTTTTTCATTTTTTTTAGAATTTAATGGTTAATAGTTAATATATTGGTTTTAATTTTTTATAAAATTATCACATATAGCACGTTGCGTTTTTTAATTAACAAGAGAATTCATCTTTTAAAAGCGACGCCCTACACTACTTAGCTATAATCATGATTTCTACTAATTTTTCACATGAGTCATGACTAGTATTTTTATCTAAGACGACAAAACTCTTTAGTAGGGTTAAAAAAAAAGTTAACTTTTTAATAATTGTACAAAATTTTAACACTTTTTGACGAATTAAAACAAGTTGAATGAAGATTAATATGGCAGTCTTATTTTAGGCCCAATAAGCCTGGAGCGTTCTTTTAAATCTACAGTTAATACATTTGAGATACATATTTATTAGCAAGACTTATTCAATAGAATAATCTTTAGAAAATTTATTAATAAACAAAAGCCCACAAATTCTTTTAATTACCCTGAAGTTTCCCCAGAGCTTCAGAACAACTTTAAAAAGTTCAGGCTATAGACTACAGAGCGCTGACATTTTACAGCCTAGATTTTATCACAATTGTGACGACCACAACCTTGACATTAAAGATGAAGCATGCGAGTTAAAACCGCTAAAAGAAGCTGTAAACCCATTTATACATCGGAAATTTAATATTGAAGTTAGATTGACGTTTAATGAGATTTCTAATCAGCATCAAAATTACTAATGAAACTAACACAAGCGACTACCTCTATTTTTATTCGGTAACCGATGAAACAAGCTCACAAAGTAGAACCTTTGCCAATATAAAGTAAATATGCGATTACTCTATTTATCTGTATACATAGTGCTGACAAAACACAAGTCAGCACTTTTTTTTGAGCCTTTAAATCTAGCTGAATATTCCCACTAATAAAGACGAATTTTTGATATAACTAAAATACAATTATTTATCTTTGCACGCAATTGGTTTATGTCTATAATTTTATAGATACGATTAAAAGGGAATCAGGTAAAAAAGTAGCTAACTTAATAATCCTGAACTGTTCCCGCAACTGTAAGTTTTGTCCCGTTTGGGATGCCACTAATGAAACTCTTCAACATCCACTGTTCTTTACAGAATGGGAAGGACCATTAGTTAGGACACGAGTCAGGAGACCTGCCAATTTTACAAACAATTAACACAGTAGCTTTCGGGTAAAAGGCATCGGGTTTATGAGATATATTGTATGCACCATTTTGTTTTGCATAGGTTTTTATTCTATGCTCCATTCGCAAACCGATTCCATCACGGCTTTGAGAGAGGTACGCCTTGTTGCCTATCAACTTAAAGATTCCACCTATACAAGAAATATAACTATTGTAAAGGATAGCGTCTTAAAACAAAACCAAGCTTCTCTAACTAATTTTCTAAACTTTAATAGTACAGTTTATTTTAAGGAAAATGGTTTAGGCATGGTTTCTTCCCCCTCTTTTCGCGGTACAACAGCATCACAAACTTCTGTACTTTGGAATGGTATTAACATTAACTCACAAACCACCGGACAAACCGATTTTAATACCATAAATACACGTGGTTATAATAAAATAGAAATAAAACCAGGCGGCTCTAGTGTTGCCGATGGTAGCGGAGCTATTGGCGGTTCTATCAATTTGGTAAATGAACTTGGCTTTAATAAAGGATTTCATAATGAACTTTTTGCTAACTACGGAGAGTTTAATACCTATGGCATAGATTACCAAACCAATTATTCATCAGAAAAGTTTAGCGTGCTTTTAGGTGTTGCACGCAATGCTTCTGATAATGACTACCCTTATCCCGAAACTGGCCGTATCAATATTAACGGCCAATATCACAATACTAATATCAGTTTAGCGGCGACTTCTAAATTAAACTCAAATAACATCCTTAAAATTTTCGCGAATGTTTATGATGGTAGACGAAATTTTTCAGTACCAACACCAAACGCATTAAAAACAAAATATACAGACTTTAACACTCGCTCGCTCGTAGAATGGGAAAGTCAATTCAATAAGTTGAAGTCTAATTTAAAAATAGCAACTACAACAGAAGAATACCGTTATTTTGGAAACATTGACAATGACTTTTATACTTACGGAAAGGTGAAGAGTTTTATTGCTAAATACGGATTAGACTTCGCGCTGTCTAATAAAATGCTACTTACTACCGGACTTAATTACACACATAACGATGGTCGTGGTTCTAATATAGCTTCAGAAACCCGTAATTTATCAGCTGCTTTAATCAGTTTTAAACACGTACTTTCAGAAACGTTTCTTTACGAATTAGGGTTACGCCAAGAAACAAATGAACAATATGGAGATCCCTTATTATATTCTGCAGGTTTTAGCGCTCAACTCACCGATGTTTACCAACTAAAAGTTAATACGTCTAAAAACTTCCGAATCCCAACTTATAATGATTTGTATTGGCAAGGTGTTGGAAATACAGAATTAAAACCTGAAGAATCTTATCAAGGTGAAATTAGCAATAATTTCAATTTTAAAAATCTTTCTATTTCCTTAACCGGTTATTATAATTACGTAGAAAACTTATTACGTTGGGTGCCTGACAGCTCTGGTATTTTTAGACCAGAGAATACTAATAAAGTTAAAATTTACGGACTAGAATCGATCGTTACACTTCAGAAATCTTTTGGAAATCACAAATTTACAGGTTCTGCAACATTTGCATACACAGTTTCAGAAAATAAAGACACAGGGAAACAGCTTATCTATGTGCCGTTTTACAAATTCACCACTTCCTTTGGGTATAATTATAAAAGAATTTCGACCTATTATCAATACCTTAATAATGATGAGGTTTTTACCACCACAGATCATGCTACCGAACATATTTTAGATAGCTATATGGTGGCTAATTTAGGAGCCGAATACACATTAGGAAAAAATCGTGACTATAAAATAGGAGCGCAAATATTAAACTTCTGGAACGAATCTTACGAAAGCGTTCTCAACCGTCCAATGCCAGGCCGGAATTTCAATTTCTATATACATCTAAAATTTTAAACAATGAAAAAACACGTTTACAAACTTGCAGGTCTACTTATGGTAGTTTTAATCACCATAACATCATGTACTAGTGATGATAGAGATGATCCTATTTCCGTGCAACCGCCTTCTGGAGATTATACAGACGGAATTTTTATTTTGAATGAAGGTGGATTTGGATACTCTAATGCATCTGTTTCTTTTTTAGACAACACCAACGACGTTTTTAATTCTATTTACTCTGAAGTAAACGGAATGAGTCTTGGTGACACAGCACAAAGCATGGGGTTTTATGGTGACAACGCTTATCTCGTTGTTAACAACTCAGCTACAGTAGAAGTTGTTAACCGTTATACTTTTGAATATATAGCAACAGTGAGCGATATGATTGTAAACCCTAGGTATATTGAATTCAGTGACAACAAAGGTTATATCACTAACTGGGGAGATCCAAATGACATTAATGACGACTATGTTGCTGTTTTAAATTTAGATACAAATCTTATCGAAACCACAATTCCAGTAGCGGAAGGTCCCGAAAAAATATTATTAGAAAACGGTAAGCTCTACGTAACTCACAAAGGTGGTTATGGTTATGGCAATACCATCAGTGTTATTGATGCAGCATCGCAAAGTGTTTTGAATACTATTACTGTTGCAGATGTACCCGACGGAATAGTAATTGATAATGGCTTTCTTTATGTGATGTGCTCTGGTAAAGCTTCTTGGACAGGAGAAGAAACCCTAGCAAAACTTTTCAAGATCAACCTATCTGATAGTAATGACATAACAACGCTTAATTTTTCAGCAGAGCAACACCCAAACTATCTAGAGTTTGAAGATGGAATATTGTATTACATCTTAAATAATGAAGTCTATACTATAGATAGCACTAATTTTCAGTTTTCTGAAAATCCTTCTTTTTCACCAGTTGAAGATGGCGTACAAATTCTTTATGGTTTTGAAGTACATGAAGGGACTATCTATATCGCTGACGCTAAAGATTACACATCTAATGGTGAAGCATTTATTTATACTCTAGATGGTGACTTACAGCATCAATTTTCTGTTCAAATCATTCCAAATGCATTTTATTTTAACAACTTATAATAATTAATTAAAAACAATTTAATCATGAAAAACTATTACAAAAAAACATTTCACATCCTAGCAGCAGTTTTACTCTCTGCAACCAGTTATGCGCAAGACTATTCTAATGGTATATTTGTTTTGAGCGAAGGTTTATTTGGTACTAATACGGCTTCAGTTTCACATATCGACGCCAGTGGAACCTTAGAAAATGACATTTTCGCAACTCAAAATCCAGGTATGACCTTAGGAGATACAGGACAAGGCATGGGCTTCTATGGTGATTTTGCTTATGTTATACTTCATTATAGTGATGAAATAAAGGTTGTGAATAGCACTACTTTTGCTTTTGAAGCTAGTATTACAGATCAATTGAGCGCACCACGTAATATAGCTTTTTATGACGGAAAAGGTTATGTGACTAATTGGGGAGATCCTGCAGATACAACAGATGATTATGTTGCTGTAATCGATTTAACTACAAATACCGTTACCTCAACAATATCAGTTGCTGAAGGTCCTGAAAAAATCGTACAGAAAGATGGAAAATTATTTGTCGCACATCAAGGTGGTTACGGATACGGTAATTCTGTTTCTGTAATTGATATAGCAACGAGTGCTGTGGAATCAATCATAGTAGGCGATGTACCATCAACAATAAAAATTGACGATGATTACTTATATGTACTTTCTAGTGGAAAACAAGCTTGGACAGGTGATGAAACTCAGGGTAGTATTCACAAAATAGATTTGTCAGATTACCAAAACCATGTTACAATTAATTTTGAAACTACAGAACATCCAAGTTATTTAGCTGTAGATGATACCGATTTATATTATGTTCTAAATAATAACATTTATAAAATGGCCTCTACAGACACTACACTTCCAACAGTCGCTTTTAATACATCTAATGATGTACAACTTTCTTATGGTTTCGATAAGATTGACGACAAGCTCTATTTATTAGATGCCATAGACTATGTAAGCCCAGGAAAAGTATTTGTATATGATGAAAGTGGAAGTTTAATAACAGAATACACCGTAGGACCACTTCCTAATGGAGTGTATAAAAACGAAGGGACTTTAAGTGTGAATGATTTTGCTTTTGAAACAACAACCTTATATCCTAACCCAGCATCAGAGAGTTTCGAATTAAACCTTACAGAAAATGCAAATATCAAAATGTATGATGTCTCTGGAAAAATAGTAAAAGACATAAAATACACAAACACACAACCAATAGCTTTAGATGGTATTGAAGCTGGTATTTACTTAGTAAATATTGAAGTTAAAGGAAGTTCAACAACTTTAAAATTAATCGTAAAATGATCAAAGTGATCATCCTCTTCATATGTTCTAGCGTTATTATGCAGGCACAAAGCTACCCACCCGCTGCAGGGCAACCAGGATCAACAGCAATTGCTGCTGACAGCGATGTTTTTATAGCTTGGGCAACTGGCATAGAACTACAACGTGGTTATGTAAATATTTCTAATCCTTCGCAAGAACATGAAGGTAGTAATTATGCTACGTATGGAACTGCTGAAGATGCCTTAGGCATACCAACTAATAATGTAGTGAGTCTAGGTGATGCCGGTGAAGCCATACTAACCTTTGAAACACCAATAGGAGATGGTGATGGATTTGATTTTGTTGTTTTTGAAAATAGTTTTAGCGATACATTTCTAGAATTAGCATTTGTTGAAGTAAGTTCTGATGGCGTTAATTATGTTAGGTTTCCATCTCACAGCGAAACACAAACTGAAACACAAGTTGGAGGCTTTGAAATTTTAGATCCATCCTACTTAAATAATCTAGCAGGAAAATACAAAGGGTTATTTGGAACACCATTTGATTTATCAGACTTAGAGGAGGATGCTTTACTAGACAAAAACAATATTACCCACATCAAAATAATTGATGTAGTTGGAAGTATTGACCCAGCTTACGCTAGTTATGATAGTTATGGTAATGCCATCAATGATCCTTTTCCCACACCTTTTTATTCTAGTGGGTTTGATTTGGATGGCATCGGTGTTATTAATCAGCAATCATTAAGTATTGATGATAAAGAATACTCAGCAACTACTATCTATCCTAACCCTGCTTCAAATGAATTTTACATCAATTCTACCGAAAACGTTGAAGTGAGTATTTATGACATGTTAGGTAAAGTGGTGATTTCAAAAGAAGTTGATTCTAATAATGCTATTGAAATATCCTCACTTAAGAGCGGTATTTACCTAGTTAAAATTGTTTCAAACGGAAAAATAAGTCAACATCGGCTCATAAAAGAGTAATAACCGATTAAAAAACTGCTTTTCATATAAATTTGGAAAGCAGTTTTTTTTATTTCTTCTCTTCCCATCTAAACATTCTAAAAAACAAAAAACTCTATAAATCGTTAGACTTATAGAGTTTTTTTAGTCGGGGTGGCAGGATTCGAACCTGCGGCCTCCACGTCCCAAACGTGGCGCGATAACCGGGCTACGCTACACCCCGAATTTTGATATAATTTAGAATTAAATTCAAACTCAAATTATACAATTGTTAAACCAAATTTTGAAGGTAGTTTATGCCACACTTGATGCGGTACTACTCCCCGAATTTTTGGTTTTCCTGTTTCGGACTGCAAATATAGAATATTTCTTTAGAATCCAATAACATTTACCTAACTTTAAAGTCTTAATCTTTTTAAATAGTAATTATATGGACTTAAAGAACATTCTTATTACTTTAATCTTTACAAGTACTTTCGCTTGTGCACAAGATAAAAACCCTACAAACACCGAAAACACTCATGAAGTTGTTGTTTCAGAACTTAGCAATCCTTGGGGGTTTACATTTCTACCAGATGAATCTATACTAATTACCGAAAAATCTGGAGACCTCATTCATTTTAAAAATGGCAAAAAAATAACAATATCTGGTCTCCCAGAAATCTATGATCGCGGTCAAGGAGGATTATTAGACGTCATCTTACATCCAAATTTTAAAGAAAACAACTGGATCTATCTATCTTATGCCTCTGAAAGTGGTGGCGATTCTGGAGGAAACACGGCAATCGCTAGAGCTCAATTAAAAGAACATAGCTTAACAAATTTAGAAGTACTATACAAAGCAACACCAAATACAACTAAAGGTCAACACTTTGGCTCACGATTAATCTTCGACGATGATGGCTATCTGTATTTTACTATAGGTGATCGTGGCAATAGAGATGAAAACCCGCAAGATATCACTAGAGACGGCGGAAAAGTTTATAGAATTAATGATGATGGTACTATTCCTCAAGATAATCCATTCGTAAATGAACCTAATGCTAAAACTGCTATTTTCTCTTACGGCCATAGAAATCCACAAGGCATGAGTATACACCCAAAAACGAGACAAATTTGGACACACGAGCATGGCCCAAGAGGAGGAGACGAAGTTAACATTATCCAGCCAGGAAAAAATTACGGCTGGCCTATAATAAGTTATGGTATTAACTATAGTGGTACATCATTTACAGATATTACAGAAAAAGAAGGTATGGAACAACCACTTCACTATTGGGATCCATCTATAGCACCTAGCGGAATGGCTTTTATTAACAGTGATAAATATGGTGATTGGGACGGCAGCCTACTTGTTGGATCTTTAAAATTTCAATATTTAGATAAGTGCACTCTAAAAGGTGATAAAGTAATTAAAGAAGAACGTTTACTCGACGGATTAGGTCGTATACGATCTATAAATCAAGGACCTGATGGCTATATTTATGTAGGCGTTGAAAACTTAGGAATTGTAAAACTGATCAGGAAATGAAAAATATAATTATCATCACACTCTCTCTATTTACCTGTGTTTCATGTAAATCGGACAAAAACAAACCAAATTTAACAGCTCAAAATGAATACGCAGCTATTCAAGACCAAGATAAACCAAAGTTAGAAGCAAGCATTAAAAGAGGTGAAAGCGTCTATTCGGACATGTGTATTACCTGCCACTTACCCAATGGGAAAGGTGTACCCAAAGCATTTCCTCCATTGGCAGATTCTGATTTTTTAAGAGAAAATCAGATTGAAAGTATTAAAGCAGCCAAATATGGCATGTCTGGAGAAATTGTGGTGAATGGTATAACTTACAACAGTACTATGGCTCCTTTAGGGCTTTCAGACGAGGAAGTCGCTGATGTAATGAATTATATTAATAACAGTTGGGGAAATTCAATTAATAACTTTGTAACACCACAGAAAGTTTCCGAATTATAAACTCAAATTCTACTTAAATAATTAAATTTGCAACAGTCTAACAAATCAAAGTTAATATGCTAATTATTGGAATCGCGGGCGGTACAGGCTGCGGAAAAACAACTGTTGTAAATACTATTTTAAAAGAGTTACCAGAAGGACAAGTTGGTGTTATTTCGCAAGATTCTTATTATAAAGATACATCACACCTCAGTTTTGAAGAGCGTGTAAAAATTAATTTCGACCATCCAAGATCAATTGATTTTGAATTGTTAGAAGAGCACCTCAAAGAACTAAAAGAAGGCAAATCAATTAACCAACCTGTTTATTCATTCGTGAAACACAACAGAACCGGCGACATAGTTATTACAAAACCAAGAAAAGTAATGATCGTAGAAGGCATACTTATCCTTTCTCATCCTGAAATTCGTGAACTTTTCGATATTAAAATATTTGTCCATGCAGATTCTGACGAACGCTTAATTAGACGTTTAAAACGCGATATAACTGAACGCGGTAGAGATATTAATGAAGTGCTCCAACGATACCAATCAACCTTAAAACCTATGCATCAGCAATTTATTGAACCTATGAAGGAGTATGCTGATATCATTATACCAAACAATAAATACAATACGGTTGCTGTAGATATCGTTAAAACCATAATCAACGAACGCTTATAATGTCTAAAATCAATTTTAAATATCTAAAACCATTTAAGAACATTTATGTCCTTGTTCTTATTGTTTTTGTGGTTTGGATGTTGTTTTTTGATGCGCATTCATGGTTGTTTCATCATGAGTTAAATAGCGACATTAACGAATTAGAATACCAAAAAGAACACTACCGCAACGAGATGGCAAAAGACAATAAAGCCATTAAAGAGTTAAGTACAGATGAAGGCATTGAGCGTACAGCGCGTGAAACTTATTACATGAAAAAGTCTAACGAAGACATTTTCATTATTGAATACGAAGACAGTATTCCGAAACACAAAAAAGATGAGTAAATCATTATTTAATGACTTTGAAGACGTATCTTCAAAAGCATGGAAACAAAAAATACAAGTAGACCTTAAAGGTGCAGATTACAATAACACGCTAATCTGGAAAACTAACGAAGGCATTAATGTTAAACCATTTTATCATGCAGATGAATTTGAAACACTACCTAATGTCTCAAAAAGCAAAGCAACTGAATGGAAAATAGGTCAATGTATTACAGTAAAAACGGCAAAAGAAGCAAACCTAAAAGCCCTAGATGCAATTAATCGAGGCGCAGAAAACATTTTATTTTACATTACATCTGAAGATGTATCCGCTGAAGACTTGTTTCAAAATATAGATTTTGAAAAAATAAGCGTTGCTATTAAGTGTGAATTTCTTTCAGTAGAATTTATAGAAAAATTGCTAAAAGTCAATTCGAGCGCAGTTAAGAAGTCTCACATACAAATCCACAATGATATCATAGGTAACCTAGCCAAAACAGGCAATTGGCACAACAACCTTAACGACGATCACAATAAATTTGAAGCCATCGTAAAATCTACCAATCACATAAGTGTAGATTTAAGCTTATATCAAAATGCAGGCGCAAACATTATTCAACAATTAGCTTATAGCTTAGCGCATAGCAACGAATATTTAAACTATTTTGAACGCCAGAAAGGCTATTCTTTAAGTGACGTCCAAATAACCTTCAACATCGCAACAGGTTCAAACTACTTTTTCGAAATTGCAAAAATCAGAGCACTGCGTCAATTATGGTCAACCTTAGCATCAGAATATGGAGCAAACACCGAATGCCACATCAATGCTACACCAAGCAAGCGCAATAAAACCATTTACGATTATAATGTAAATATGCTACGAACCACTACCGAATGCATGAGCGCAGTTCTTGGTGGATCAAACATAATTTATAATTTACCTTATGACGCTTTATTCCACAAATCAAACGAATTTGGTGAACGCATTTCGAGAAATCAGCTTTTGGTTTTAAAAAATGAAAGCTACTTTGATAAAGTAAATAATCCAGCAGATGGAGCCTATTATATTGAAAGTTTAACCGAGCAATTAGCCGAAAAAGCATTAGAACTTTTTAAAAATATTGAAGCCAATGGAGGCTTTTTAAGTCAATTAAAAGAAGGCACCATTCAGCGAAAAATCAAAGAAAGTGCTTCCAAAGAACAATCGGATTTTGACACAGAAAAACTAGTTCTATTAGGAACAAATAAGCACCCTAATTTAGAAGACAAGATGAAAACCGATTTAGAAATCAGTCCTTTTTTAGAAATACATAAGCGCAAAACACTAATTGAACCAATTATTGAGAAAAGATTATCTGAAAAATTGGAAATCACAAGATTAGACAAAGAGTAAAACTCACTATAGATAAAACCTATAGTAACGTTTTACCCTTAAAAAATACTTTTATAATGTCAAGAAAAAATCTGCAACATATAACACTTAAGCACGAAGCACGGAGCACGAAGCACATCGCGAAAAACGACTTTCTAACTGCCGAAAACATTAAGGTAAAGTCGACATATTCAAAAGATGATATTCAAGATTTAGAGCACCTTAATTTTGTTGCAGGTATCGCACCAAACCTTCGTGGCCCATATTCCACAATGTATGTTCGTAGACCTTGGACCATTAGACAATATGCTGGTTTTTCAACAGCAGAAGAGAGCAACGCATTTTACAGGCGAAACTTAGCTGCCGGACAAAAAGGATTATCGGTTGCTTTCGATTTAGCAACACATCGTGGTTACGATTCAGATCACGAACGCGTCGTTGGAGATGTTGGAAAAGCTGGTGTCGCTATCGATTCTGTAGAGGATATGAAAGTACTTTTCGATCAAATCCCACTAGACAAGATGTCCGTTTCCATGACCATGAACGGAGCCGTTCTACCTATTATGGCGTTTTATATAGTCGCTGCTGAAGAACAAGGTGTAAAACCCGAACAGCTCGCAGGAACCATTCAAAATGATATCCTAAAAGAATTCATGGTACGTAACACCTACATCTATCCACCTACTCCATCCATGAAAATTATCTCAGATATTTTTGAATACACAAGCAATAACATGCCTAAATTCAATAGTATCAGTATTTCAGGATACCACATGCAAGAAGCAGGAGCCACATGCGATATTGAACTAGCCTATACTTTAGCAGATGGCCTAGAGTACATTAAAAAAGGGCTTGAAGCTGGTATGGATATTGATACTTTTGCACCAAGACTATCGTTCTTTTGGGCGATTGGCATGAATCACTTTATGGAAATTGCAAAAATGCGTGCTGCACGTATGCTGTGGGCAAAAATCGTGAAGCAATTTAACCCAAAAAACCAAAAATCTTTAGCTCTAAGAACTCATTGCCAAACTTCTGGCTGGAGTTTAACAGAGCAAGATCCTTTTAATAATGTTGCCAGAACTTGTATTGAAGCGTCTGCAGCAGCTTTTGGAGGCACACAAAGCCTGCACACCAACGCACTAGATGAAGCTATTGCATTACCTACAGACTTCTCTGCTCGTATCGCAAGAAACACACAAATATATTTACAACAAGAAACGCACATTACGAAAACAGTTGATCCTTGGGCTGGCAGTTATTATGTAGAAAAACTAACCGACGACATCGTAAATGAAGCTTGGAAATTAATCCAAGAAGTAGAAGAATTAGGAGGTATGACCAAAGCTATTGAAGCTGGCATTCCAAAATTAAGAATCGAAGAAGCTGCTGCACGCAAACAAGCACGCATAGATTCCGGACAAGACATTATTGTTGGAGTAAACAAATACCGATTAGAACAAGAAGACCCTATTTCTACGTTAGAAGTAGATAACCAAACTGTTAGACTACAACAAATTGAACGACTAAACACAATTAAAGCAAGTCGTAATAATTCTGACGTAACTGAAGCATTATCAAGACTAACAACAGCAGCAAAGACTAGTGATGAAAATTTACTAGCTTTAGCTGTAGATGCAGCAAGAAAACGTGCTACTTTAGGAGAAATAAGTGATGCATTAGAAGCTGAGTTTGGACGCTATAAAGCACAAATTAAATCATTTTCAGGAGTGTATAGTAAAGAAATCAAAGACGATTCAAGTTTTCAAAAAGCAAGAGAACTCGCCAACCAATTTGCAGAGCAAGATGGCCGTAGACCACGAATTATGATTGCAAAAATGGGACAAGACGGCCACGACAGAGGTGCAAAAGTAGTCGCTACAAGTTATGCTGATGTGGGCTTTGATGTAGATATTGGACCACTCTTTCAAACACCTAAAGAAGCAGCCAAACAAGCCGTAGAAAATGATGTTCATATTCTAGGTATATCTTCATTAGCAGCAGGACACAAAACATTAGTTCCCCAAGTTATAGATGAGCTCAAAAAATATGGTCGTGAAGACATTATGGTTATCGTAGGAGGTGTTATTCCTAAGCAAGATTACCAGTATTTATTTGACGCAGGAGCTGTAGCCGTTTTTGGACCTGGAACTAAAATTAGTGAGGCTGCAATTCAGATATTAGAGATATTGATTGATTAAACTAAAATGTACTGCTTAAACTAAGAACAGTCAAAATTCACAATTACTATTAAAAGATGCCCAAAACCAGAGTTATCAAACTTATTAAACGCATTTGTTTAATCCTGATAGCTATAGGCTTATTATTTTTATATTTCATTTTTCCTCGATTATTCATAGAAAAAAGAAATCCACTTATAGAGTCATTTAAAACACAACAAACCATAAGTTCCTCGCTTGAGCAGAATGACAACCCTGAATTCAAACGAAAAAAACTAACAATAACAACCTATGATGGTTTAAAACAATATGCGCTACTCACCTATTCTAGTTTAGCCGAATCTAAAGGCACTATTATTTTACTTCATGGCAGTAGCCATACCAAAGAACATTTTTTAGAATTAAGTGAGTTTCTGTCAACCAATGGCTTTAATTCTGTTGCATTAGACATAAGAGGGTATGGCGAAAGCGAAGGTCAGATTTTTACCTATGGAGTCAATGAAACTAAAGACATTCAAAAATGGGTAGATGATTTAATTAATAAGGAAGGCTTAGATAATATAGGTGTTTGGGGCCAATCTATTGGAGGCGCACTTGCCCTACAAGCTATGGGAACAGATCAACGTATAAAATACGGAATATCAGAAAGTGCTTATACCGATTTAAAATCTAATGTTCAAGGCTTTTTTCGGCGTAACACAGGATTTAGCTTTGCTCTACTTAGTAATTTTTTAGCCGAAAGAGCTGGTAGTATTGGTGATTTTAATGCTGATGAGGCAAGTCCGGTTAAATATGCAAAAAAAATTACACAACCAGTTCTTGTAGTACATGGCAGAAAAGATATCGCCATTAATATTTCGAAAGGCAAAACCAACTTCGCCAATATTAAAAGTAAGGACAAAAAATTTATAGAGTTAAAATCAGCAGGTCATAATGATATTTGGACGGTTGGTGGTGATAAATTCTTTTACTCTATTCTAGAATTTCTTAACAACCAGACACTCTCTTCTAACTGAATTTTTAGTTAAAATTTTACTATTTCTTTCAGTATCATCATTTTATATTTAAATTAGAAGAATATTCTTATAATTTATTAATCCATTAAACTCATCAATCAATGAAAAATGTATTCCTTGGTGCAATAGTCTTGTTGTGCCTAACCATCGTATTCCCTTTAAATGCACAGGTGGCTTCAACCAAATTAGAATCCGCAGCAAAGTATAATCCCTCAGATCCTATTCCTACTGATCCAAATGTAAAAACCGGAGTCTTGGAAAATGGTCTCACCTATTACATCCAAAACAATCCCAAACCAGAAAACAAAGTAGAATTAAGGCTGGTCGTTAACGCTGGTTCTATCCTAGAAGATGAGGATCAATTAGGACTTGCACACTTTATGGAGCACATGTGTTTTAATGGCACTAAAAATTTCAAAAAAAACGAATTGGTTGATTACCTTCAGAGTATTGGAGTAAAGTTTGGAGCACATTTAAATGCGTACACTAGTTTTGATGAAACGGTCTACATCCTTCCTATTCCTAGTGATGATCCAGAAAAACTTGAAAAAGGCTTCCAAATTATTGAAGATTGGGCGCACAATGCTCTACTTACTGATGAAGAAATTGACAACGAACGTGGAGTCGTTTTAGAAGAATACCGATTAGGTAAAGGTGCAGACGAGCGTATGATGCAAGAGTACCTACCAAAAATGATGCACGGCTCAATGTACGCAGAACGCCTTCCTATTGGTACTAAAGAAAATTTAGAAACGTTTGAATACGAAAGTCTAAAACGTTATTACCACGATTGGTATAGACCAGATTTAATGGCTGTAATTGCCGTTGGAGACATTGATATTACAACATTAGAAGAAAAAATAAAATCCCATTTTGGTCATATTAAAAATCCAGAAAACCCTAGACCTAGACCTTCATTCGATCTACCTAATCACGAAGAAACTTTTATAGCTATCGAATCTGACAAAGAAGCACCATTCTCTAATGTCCAAATAATGTTTAAAGACAAGGAGAACTCTAAACCAGATGTTACTTACAGTGATTACAGAAAATCAATGGTTGAGCGTTTATTTTCTCAAATGATTAACAACCGATTGGATGAAATTAGAAATGGAGACAATCCACCTTTTGTATTTGGATTTACCTATTATGGAGGTACGTATGCACGTACAAAAAACGCCTTTCAATCCTCTGCTATGACCAGTCCGACCGGACAATTAGATGCTCTAAAAACACTGTTAGTTGAAAACGAACGCGTGCGTCAACACGGTTTCTTTGAAGGCGAATTTAATCGTGCAAAGAAAGACATTATTGCAAATACAGAGCGTGCGTATAAAGATAGAGACAAAATGGAATCGAGTAGAATTGTAGGGCGTTACATTACTAATTTCTTAGAACAAAACCCTATTCCTAGTATGGATTGGCGATTCGATTTTACAAACTCACAACTACCTACCATTACTTTGGATGAAGTTAATGCTTTAATTAAATCTTATCTTAAAGAAGATAACCGAGTCGTTATTCTTACAGGTCCAGAAAAAGAAGGTTTAGAACAAGTGAAAGAAAGTGAAGTATTAAAGCTTCTAAAATCTGTTAATAGCATGGAGTTAAAACCTTACGAGGACAAAGCTGTTGCCTCATCTTTAATAACTACAATGCCAACAAAAGGCAGTATAACAGCATACAAAACTGACGATACACTTGGTACCACAACCTTAGTTTTAAGCAACGGAGCAACGGTAACCTATAAAAAGACCGACTTTAAAAATGATGAAATTTTATTTGATGCTTTTAGCTATGGAGGTACGTCATTATATACAGATGAAGAATACAAAGCAACATCTAATGCTAACGGAGGCTTAACAGAAGCTGGAGTTAATGGTTTTAATAAAGTTGAACTAAGTAAAATGATGTCTGGTAAAATAGCAAATGTGAGACTGTCCATTGGCACGTATAGTGAAGGTGTTTCAGGAAATACAACACCTAAAGACTTGGAAACGCTTTTTCAATTAACCCACTTACATTTTACAGCGTTAAATAAAGATGAGAAAGCCTTTAAAAGTTTCGCTGATAAACAAAAAGCATTTTTAGGCAACTTATTATCTAGTCCACAATTTTACTTCCAAGATCAATTGTCCGAATTTATATATGGAAAAAACCCAAGATATTCAGGATTTCCAACGGCAGAAGACATGGACAATGCTGATTACAATTTAGCATACGAAAAATACAAGGAACGTTTTGCTGATGCTGGAGACTTCAATTTTTATTTCGTTGGAAATATAGACGAAGAAAAACTTGTTGATTTATGTGAAACTTACTTAGCTAGCCTACCATCAACAGGAAGCAATGAATCTTATAACGTAACCGATTTTAGACCGTTAACTGGTTCTCATCAAAAAATTGTAGAAAAAGGTGAAGATCCAAAAAGCTCGGTGAGAATTACATATCATGGACCAACAGATTACAATGAAAAAGAAGCACATGCCTTACAGAGTTTAGCAGAAGTTTTATCCATTAAATTAACAGAAAAACTTCGTGAAGAAGAAGGAGGAGTTTATGGAGCTGGTGCCAATGCCAGCATAAGTAATATGCCTTATGACTGGTTTAGATTTAATATTAGCTTTCCATGTGGACCAGAAAATGTAGACAAACTAATTGCTGCAACAATGAAAGAGGTTGATATGTTAATAAAAGATGGCCCAACTGAAACGGATTTAGACAAAGTTAAAAAAGCACAAATTTTAGACTACAAAGAAGATTTAAAAACAAATAGATTTTGGTTAAGGCAACTAAAAAATGCCGACTACCTTAAAAAAGATGCTCACAATATCTTAAAATTTGAGGACGCAGTAAACAGTTTAACTATGTCCGATTTACATAATGCGGCCAAAAAATATTTAACACAAGGCCACATCACAGGTATTCACAATCCAGAAAAATAAGATTTCCTTAGTAAACTACTAAGCAGCCTTCACAATTTCTAGTGACGGCTGTTTTTTTTTATAGAACTGTTAACAACTTCAATTTCCTAAAGTCGTAAATAATCGTAATTTTAAGCCCTTATATTTAACCAAATTATTAAATGGGTAAAATCATTGCAATAGCAAATCAAAAAGGCGGAGTTGGTAAAACAACAACCTCTGTAAATTTAGCCGCTTCACTGGGTGCTCTCGAGAAGAAAGTATTACTTATAGATGCAGATCCACAAGCCAATGCCAGTTCTGGCTTAGGCATTGATGTAGAAGCTGTTGAAATTGGCTCCTATCAAGTTTTAGAACATACTGCAGATGCAACAGAAGCCATCGTACCTTCTAATGCACCTAACGTAGATGTATTACCAGCACATATTGATCTTGTCGCTATAGAAATTGAATTGGTAGATAAGGACCAACGCGAGTACATGTTAAAAAATGCAATTATAGATTTAAAAAACACCTATGATTATATTTTAATAGACTGTGCTCCTTCTTTAGGCTTATTAACTTTAAATGCTTTAACGGCTTCCGATTCTGTAATTATCCCAATTCAATGCGAGTATTTTGCATTAGAAGGTTTAGGAAAACTGTTAAATACTATTAAAAGTGTACAAAAAATACATAATGAAGCGTTAGACATAGAAGGCTTACTGCTAACGATGTTCGATTCGCGCTTACGATTATCTAATCAAGTTGTAGAAGAAGTACAAAAACACTTTAGTGATATGGTGTTTGATACTATTATTCAAAGAAACGTGCGTTTAGGAGAAGCACCAAGTTATGGTGAAAGCATCATTAATTATGATGTAAGCAGTAAAGGTGCAGTAAATTATTTGAGCTTAGCTAAAGAGCTGATTAAGAAAAATGAATTATAATGGCGAAAGCAACTAAAAAACAAGCATTAGGGCGTGGACTTTCAGCTTTATTGAAAGATCCTGAAAACGATATTAATTCTGCAGAAGACATAAATGCAGATAAAGTAGTGGGTAATATTGTGGAACTCGATATTGAAAGTATTGAAGTTAACCCATTTCAACCAAGAACTAATTTTAATGAAGAAACATTAAAAGAGCTTGCCTCTTCCATCCGAGAGCTTGGGGTTATCCAACCTATAACTGTTAGAAAATTAGCCTTTAACAACTATCAATTAGTTTCTGGTGAACGTCGTTTTAGAGCTTCAAAATTAATTGGCTTAGAAACCATACCTGCCTATATTAGAATTGCGAATGACCAAGAGTCTTTAGAAATGGCTTTGGTAGAAAACATTCAACGTCAAGATTTAGATGCTATTGAAATCGCTTTATCTTACCAACGCTTAATTGACGAGATCCAATTAACCCAAGAGCAAATGAGTGAACGTGTGGGTAAAAAACGTTCTACTATTGCCAATTATTTACGATTATTAAAATTAGATCCTATTATTCAAACGGGTATTAGAGATGGTTTTATAAGTATGGGGCACGGACGAGCAATTGTAAATGTTGAAGACCAAGTTGACCAACTCGAAATTTACGAAAAAATTATTACTAATAAATTATCCGTTAGAGCTACAGAACAACTCGTAAAAAACTTAAACTCTGAGGCACCCACTAAAACCGAAGACCCTAAGTTTGAAATTCCTAAACACATAAAAAAAGGTGTAAAGGACTTTTCGGCATACTTTGGCCATAAAATAGATGTTAAAGTCGCAAAAAATGGTAGTGGAAAGATCACAATTCCTTTTCATTCTGAAGAAGATTTTAACCGCATTAAAAAATTAGTTCAACGTGATAAATAAGGGGTTTTACTGTCTTTTAGCATGCTTGTTTTCGCTTCTTTTTTCGTTTTCTCAAACCAAAAAAGACAGCACTAGTATTGACATTGAAGAAAGTCCGATTATCGCGAATGAAACTTTAATTAAGACAGAAATAGATCCATTAAGGCCTGCTAAAGCCGCATTTTATTCTGCAGTACTTCCAGGTTTAGGCCAAGCTTACAACAAAAAATATTGGAAGATTCCCATTGTTTGGGGAGCTATTGGTGCTGGTATTTACTTTTATGTAAGAAACGATAATCAATTTAATCGCTATAGAGATGCTTACAAAAGTCGTTTAGCTGGTTTTAAGGACGATGAATTTTTTAATGTGATTTCGGACGACGGCCTTGTTAGAGCGCAAGAACAGTTTAGACGAAACAAAGAAATGTCGCTTTTAATTACATTTGGTTTATACGCACTAAATATTATCGATGCTAATATTGATGCGCATTTGCTTCAATTTAATGTTGATGAAAATCTAAGTCTAAGTCCACATTACCAATATAACCAACTAGAAAATACGTCAGACTTAGGCCTAACACTTAATTTTAAATTTTAATATGAAACGAGCGCGTTCAAAAATTTATCACGCAACGAAATGATAAATAACGAACAGCATGTGACCATAGAAAAACAATAAAAATAAACACATGAAAATAGCTTTACTAGGTTATGGCAGAATGGGTAAAAGTATTGAAGCTATCGCAGTAGATCGCAGTCATAGCATTGTCTTAAAAGTTACTGATGAAACCTCAAATTACGATTTTTCAGATGCAGATGTTGCTATTGATTTTAGTATTCCATCAGTAGCCACAACTAACATAAAAAAAGCACTAGATGCCGGAGTTCCTGTTATTTCTGGAACCACAGGATGGTTAGAGCACTACAACGACATCATTGATTATTGTAAGGCAAAAGACGGTACTTTTCTATATGCTTCAAATTTTAGCTTAGGTGTCAACCTCTTTTTTGAACTCAATAAAAAATTGAGTGAATTAATGTCTGGTTTTTCTGAATACACTACAGAAATGGAAGAAATCCATCATACCCAAAAACTAGATGCACCAAGTGGCACGGCAATTACATTAGCAGAACAAATCATTAAAAGTACCAATTATAAAACGTGGACTTTAAACGATGCAAAACCCAATGAAATTCAAATTGATGCTAAACGAATTGAAGGTGTTCCTGGCACGCATGAAGTTACTTATAATTCTAAAATAGATTCAATAAGCATTAAACATACTGCACATAGCAGACAAGGTTTTGCCATGGGAGCCGTAATTGCAGCAGAATGGATTAAAGATAAAAAAGGTATCTTTAGTATGAAGGATGTGTTAAACATTGGTTAATTTGCCAATGTATTGTAACGATTTAAAATAATTTTCAACTTACCCTTACAAAATATAAGATTATGACCTGGACACAGTGGTTTATTTTTATACTCATTATACAAGTTATTCATGGCTTAGCGACATGGAAATTATACATTAAAGCAGGTAAAAAAGCTTGGGAAGCATTTGTGCCAATTTACAATGCTGTCGTATTAATGAAAATTATTACGCGTCCTTGGTGGTGGATCATTTTAATGTTTTTACCAATAGTTAATCTTATTATGATTCCTGCCGTTTGGGTAGAAACTGCTCGTGCATATGGAAAAGATAGTAAAGTTGACGCACTTCTATGTATTGTAACCTTAGGCTTTTACCTTTTTTACCTTAACTATGTTGCTGATGTTAACTATATTGAAAACAGAGAATTAAAACCTAAAACTTCGTCAGGAGAATGGATTGCATCTATTTTATTTGCTGTAGTTGCAGCAACAATTGTGCACACCTATTTCTTTCAACCTTTTGTAATTCCTTCGTCTTCTTTAGAAAAATCGTTATTAGTTGGTGACTTTCTAATTGTGAGTAAATTTCATTACGGAGCGCGTACACCTATGACAACTGTTGGAGCTCCAATGGTACATGACACCATTCCTATCATTGGTAAAAAATCGTATCTATTTAACGACAACTATGAGAAACGCAATAGCTCATGGATGAACAAACTACAACTACCCTATTTTAGGTTACCTGGTTTTGAAAACATAGAACGCAATGATATAGTGGTATTCGGACAGCCGGCAGATACTCTGGTGGATATGAATAACTTTACACCAGACCGTAATTACTACAAGCCAATTGATAAAAAAACCAATTTAGTTAAGCGTTGTGTTGGTATTCCTGGCGACACTCTTGAAATTAAAAATGGTGTGGTTTATATAAACGGAAAACAAAATCAACTACCAGAACGAGCAAGAGTGCAGTTTTCTTACGATGTTGTTTTTAACAATGTGAATGCTAACTCCATGTATGAGCTTACTCAAAAAGTGAAACCTATTCTAAAAAAATACGATATAACGGATGGTATTGGCTACAACCCACAAACCGAAAATTTTGTTATACAGGCAACACCAGAAGCGGCAAAACAAGCTGTTGTTCATCCTAATATTAAATCCATAACATTTAATGCTGATGATGAAGGTATAAGGGATGATAATACATTTCCTCACGATTTAAAACACAACTGGAACACTAACTTTTTTGGTCCAATATGGATTCCTAAAGCTGGTGCATCAGTAGATTTAGATATGGATAATATTTCCATATACAAACGTGCTATTTCAGAATATGAAGGTCATAAGGTTGTTACCAGAGGAGATCAAATATTTATTGATGACCAACCTGCTACGTCATACACCTTTAAGCAAAATTATTATTGGATGATGGGTGATAACCGTCATAACTCAATTGATGCTAGAGCTTGGGGATTTGTTCCCTATAATCATGTCATTGGTAAGCCTGTATTTATTTGGATGAGTATTGATGGGATTAATGATGGGATTAAAAACTGGAAGTTCCGTTGGGACAGAATTTTCACAACGGTTAGTGGTTCTGGTAAGCGAACGTCTTATTTTATTCCATTTATTGTCCTAATCATAGGAATTACCTTATTTAATAAATGGAGAAAAAAGAAAAAGGCTAAGAATTAAATTTTGAATATTCTCATATATCCAACTGCTTTTCCAAACATTGCACACTTTTGGGCGATTGTAAATGCAGACCATATTCATATTGAAGTCAGCGACAATTATCAAAAGCAATCGTATAGAAACAGAACAGAAATCTATGGCGCAAACGGCAAATTAGCCTTAACCGTTCCTGTGAGTTATACTCAAAAAAATAGGCAACTTTATAAAGATGTAAAAATAGCCAATGAAGAACCATGGCAACTACTATATTTAAAGTCTTTACAATCGGCTTATAGTATGTCACCTTTTTTTGAATACTATATCGATGATTTAATGCCTTTGTTTGAAAAACGATTTGACTATATTTTAGATTTTAATTTAAGATGTCTCGATGTACTTTTAAGTAGTCTTCAGCTAAATATTACACCTAAAAAAACAATAGGTTTTGAAAAGACACCAAAAGATAAAAGTGATTTTAGACATTTAGTAAAGCGAAATACTAAGGTCAATTCATTTGAGCCTTACACCCAAGTTTTTACAGAGAAACATGGTTTTATTTCTAATCTTAGTGTTTTAGATCTTGTGTTTAACGATGGGCCCAATGCGGAGTTATACCTAAAAAGACAAACACTTCAAGGTGTTAAAAATTCTTGAAGTGACTTGCGTAAATAAAATATAAATCAAAATGTTTCAATCCACAATCCATTACGGCATACATTTCGGTTTACCATTATTTGTTGCCATAACATTTTATAAAACGTATTGGTTAAAAGCGTATGGCATTATGATGTTAGGTATGTTGATTGATTTAGACCACTTACTAGCAAGTCCAATTTTTGATCCAAACCGCTGTAGTATCAATTTCCACCCACTACACACCTATTATGCTATTGCGGTTTATGTAGCATTACTTATTCCTAAAAAGACGCGATTAATTGGTTTAGGATTAATCATTCATATTATTGCAGACTCCGTAGATTGTTGGCTCATGTAACTATGGTAAACTAAGGGTAGTTTTTATTGGGTAATGATCCGAAAGTTTCACATCAAAGGTTTTAAAACCATTCACTGTAAACGACTCATCTGCTAAAATAAAATCAATTCGTAACGGGAAAAATTTAAAGTCGTAAGTTCTACCAAAACCATTTCCAGCAGCTTCGAACGTATCGTTGAATTCATCTCCTTTTATCATTCTGTATATATAAGAATAAGGCGTATTATTAAAATCCCCAGTTATAATAGTTTTATAGTTAGATTTCGATTTGTGATCCAAAAACAACTCCACTTGGTCTTGTTGTGCCCTAAATGTTGATCTTACCTGTTTAAATAAATGACCAGAAGTTTCTTTCTTTAGTTTCTCTACATCAGTTTCAATACCAGAAGACTGTAAGTGAAAGGTATAAACTCTAAGCGTATCTGTTTGCTTAACAATGTCAACAAAAATGGCATTATTATATGTATTGGGAAACTCTAACGAACCGGAATTAATAATGGGAAATTTAGAAAATATAGTTTGTCCAGACTTTATGCCTTCAGTATACCTTGCATTAAAATCGTAATAACCATCAAGGCTTATAGGATCACCTGATCTATACTCTTGAAGACATAAAATATCTGGTTCTTCGGATTTTATAAATTTTAAAATATCTTCTTTTATAGTTTTTCTCGGTAACCAGTCAAACCTATTAAATAGTCTGACGTTAAATGACATAACCGAAAAATTAGCATCGTCTTTAACATCAGAAGAAGACGAAAACTTATACATAGAATTAATATAACTCCATCCTAATAATAATACCACTAAGGATAATAGCATTTGTTTTTTTACACGAAGTAACCAATAAACAAAGAATATAGCGTTGAGTAAAATAAGTAATGGCACACCTAAGCTTAAAACCGATAATGATGCAAAACTCTTTGGTGGAACATAAGGTAAAACATAAGAGATAAGCAATAAAAATGCTGCCAACGAATTGATGACAAATATAATTTTACTACCTAACTTTAAACCTTTCACCTCTACTAATCTTTTCCTACTTTAAACAAAAAAGCTTTCTCATCGGCTGTTAAACTCTCATAACCACTTTTACTTATTTTATCGAGAATAGCATCTATCTTTTTCTGTTTATTTAACGCTTCAGATGCATTTTTAGTCTTTTGAGTCGTTGTACTTTTTGTTTTATTTTTATGGACCGTCTTTAAATTAGATTTGGGTTTAAACCAACCCATAAAGCTATCCATAGTGCGTTCAAAGCCTGTTCCAATATCTGTACCCTTAAGAAGTTTAGTCGCATAAATATAACCTAACAAATAGCCTCCAAAATGTGCTATATAACCACCTTGATTAAGCCCAAGCAAAAGTCTAAATAAATCCAACCCAACAATAACCATGGCAACATGTTTCCACTTTACATTGAAAGCGTTAAATAATCTAATTTCAGTATTTGGCATATAGGTCGCTACAAACAATAACAATGCACTCACACCTGCTGAAGCTCCTACTAAAACTCCATGGGCACCAAATAAGCTAGAAGGCATAAGATTTGCAAATGCCAAATACGCTAAACCTCCACAAATAATGCCTAAAAAATAAATATTTAGCACCATTTTTTGGCGAAACAAGTTTGTGGTAACACGAGACAAATAATAAAGGAATAACATGTTAAACGCCAAATGGAATAATCCATTATGTAAAAAACCATACGTAATTAAAGACCATGGTTGCAGAATAAAATCCATGAAACCTGATGGCATTTCAAAATAACTAAACAAGTTAAATCGTAATAACGATTTAAAAATGAGACCAATAATAAACACCACGATATTAATAGCAATGATTTTACCAAAAGTATCGAGGTTATTGAACTTATATTTTAAATCTTGAACAGTGCTCATAATTAATTCCAACGGTATTTATTCATGTCATTTTTTCGCCAATACCACATAATTAAAAATCCAATGACAGCACCTCCAACGTGAGCCATATATGCGGTATTACTTGGACTAAAGAACGATGTTCCTGTAATTGCAGAGATAATATCTAATAGAATTATTCCTGGAATAAAATACTTCGCCTTAATTGGTATTGGTAAAAATATTAACATTAATTCTGCATTTGGGTTCATCATCCCAAAAGCGGCTAAAATTCCCATAATACAACCAGATGCTCCAACCATAGCGCTTCTGTTTAGAACATTCAAATCAAATAACGCTTTAAAATTATCACCCGAAATATTAGTCGTAAAATTAGCCTCATTTAATAGTGGTATCATTTTCTGATGAAGAATTTCTCCTTGAATATAATCTCCTGATGACGCATCAATATTCATTATTCTATGTAAAAGTTCACTTCCCATATTCAAATCAGCTATGCTTTGCATTGCCGTAAAATAATCGACATAATAATAACCTAATTGAAATAACAAGGCTCCAAAACCAGCTGAGAAGTATATAAACAAGAATTTTTTGGTTCCTAAGCGTTGCTCAACTGGTGTCCCAAACATCCAAAGTGCAAACATATTAAAGAGAAGGTGTGTAGGACCTCCGTGCATAAACATGTGCGTCACAACTTGCCATGGTTGAAACAAATCGTTTGTTGGAAAAAACATTGAAAACAAGTTTTTAAACAAATCGTCACCTATGGCTACGGTTCCTATGAACATTATAACATTTATAATCAATAAATGTTTTACTCCATCTGTTATATTAAATCTCATATACTACATGAATTTTTTTTCAATATCATCAACTGCCATCGTAATAAACGTTGGTTTATTTGTTGGTGACACATTGGGTTCCTTACAAGCAAACAAACTGTTTACCATATGTTCTTGTTCGGTACTATTTAATGATTGTCCATTTTTAATTGCCAAACTCTTTGCCATAGATTTTGCTAATAAATCTGCAGCACTAAAGTTTGTGTCTGGCACATCATTTTCAACATCACTAATTAGTTGTTCTAAAATAATAGAGACCTCACTTTCTGGGACTCCAACAGGAACTCCTGTTATGGTTATTTCTTTTTCGGTCAATTCTGAAAACACAAAACCAGTATGTTCTAAATCTGCTTTTAGATCGTCTATTATCTTTGTTTCATTCGGCGTAAAATGCAATTGTAAAGGAAATAATAATTGCTGACTTGTGGCTTCCTTTATGGTAATATGCTTCAAAAAGTTCTCATACAAAACACGCTGATGAGCTCTGTTCTGATCGACCACTAACATCCCAGATTTTAAGGTACTAACAATATATTTTTGCTGTAATTGAAAAGTTGTTTTAGTGGTTTCAATGGCTGAATCATTAAAAATTGATGCATCCTTTGCTTCACTTTCAAAAGTCACTTGACTAAAATCTGACTGTAAGTCATTTCCATTAGATTCTAAACCAGCATACAAACCATCCCATGACGTTGTTGGTGCAGATTTAAACCTTGTATTTTGACTTGTTGCTTTCTGTTTTACCCTAGTTTCATCTGCAAACGGATTAAAACTACGATCTACTTCTATAGCAGGAGTTGACGCCTTTTTATCTTTATAATCATAAGGAGTATTTAAACTACTCTGATGCTCAAAATCTAAAACTGGTGCAATATTAAATTGTCCTAAACTATGTTTAACTGCTGAACGTAGAATGGCATAAAGCGTGTGTTCATCATCAAATTTAATTTCAGTTTTTGTAGGATGAATATTAATGTCTATCGATTTAGGATCGACCGTAAGATTCAAGAAATAACTTGGATGATAGCCCTCTTTTAATAAGCCTTCAAATGCCGATTTTATAGCATGATTCAAATAAGGACTCTTAACGAAGCGTTGGTTGACAAAAAAGAATTGTTCCGATTTTGTTTTCTTAGAAAAATTAGGTTTTCCTACAAATCCAGAAATTTTTAACACTTCTGTTTCCTCTTCAACTGGCACTAATTTTTCATTCGTTTTACTACCAAAAATATGAACAACACGTTGTCTATAATTTTCTTGTGGCACATTAAATAAATCACTTCCGTTATGATAAAAAGCAAAAGCAATATTTGGATGCGCTAAAGCAACACGATGGAATTCGTCTGTAATATGGCGTAACTCTACGGTATCGGATT
Organism: Winogradskyella marina; assembly: GCF_015645385.1. GTDB lineage: Bacteria > Bacteroidota > Bacteroidia > Flavobacteriales > Flavobacteriaceae > Winogradskyella > Winogradskyella marina. The sequence continues at coordinate 10,890 of NZ_JADOET010000011.1, read as the reverse complement.
TTAAAAAATTACGTCTTGCCGGAATATTAAAAAACAAATGCTTTACAGCAACCGATGTTCCGGTAGGAGTCACAGAGACTTCTTGCGATTTTACGTCACTACCTTCAATAACAATGGCGGTTCCTAAATCGTCTTTGTCTTGTTTCGATTTCAATTCTACATGCGCAATAGCTGCAATACTCGCTAAAGCTTCACCTCTAAACCCTTTGGTGTTTAATTGAAATAAATCTTCAGCAGCTTTAATTTTTGACGTCGCATGACGCTCAAAGCTCAACCGAGCATCTGTAGTACTCATGCCCTTACCATTATCAATAACTTGAACTAAAGTTTTACCAGCATCTTTAATAATGAGTTTAATTTCTGTGGCATTGGCATCTATGGCATTTTCCAATAGCTCTTTAACTACTGAAGCCGGCCGCTGAACGACCTCACCTGCTGCAATTTGATTCGCAACATGGTCTGGTAAAAGTTGAATAATATCTGACATTAGCTTTTTGGAAGGAAAATAGATAGGTCGAAACCAATAATAAATAAAAATAACAACACTAAAATAGCTACAATAATAAGCACACGCTTATTTACATTTTCATCTTGATTGTGCTTATAGTCATGCAAGGCGGCATTTAATTTACCTTTAATACCTTTAGTAGGATTTACCGTTGTTCGTTGTTCATCAAATTTGTGTTTAAGCTCAAAAGGACTCCCTTCACCTTTATAAAAACGTGGCTTATAATTATACTTCCGATTCTTTTTCATTTTCATTAATCCCATAATAATCTTATTTTATATATCCATTAAGAATATAGATTAAAACAAAAAGTAAAACCAACATAATAATTAGCGCTGGTAGCGTTGTTAAAACACTTCCGCGTTTTTTGCCACCACCTTTTACTTTATTCCATTTGGTCTCAAAGTCTTCTTTAGACGCTTTGTCATCGGAATCCTGAAAGCGAGGTTTATATGAGAAACGTTTATTTTTTCTTTGCTGAAACAAGTGACTCTTAAATTAAACTTGATTAATCTCAAAAGTACTGAAAATACAAGTAAATACCCCTTAAGGATTCCTTAAAATTATTAACAAAAAGGATGCCAGAGTTAGTAGGCAGTAGGCAGTAGGCAGTAGGCAGTAGGCAGTAGGCAGTAGGCAAAATTAAATTTTACGAATTCTAAAATCGTTTTACTAAAATTAATTTACCCGTAATTAATTAAACGACTGAAAACTGTGAACTAAAGACTGTGTACTGAAGACTCAAACAGTTTCCTTACGCAAAGCCGCCATTTTAATTGCAGCAATGCCTGCTTCAGTGCCTTTGTTACCGTGAATTCCACCAGAACGATCAATAGATTGTTGCTCTGTATTATCTGTAAGCACACAGAAAATAACAGGAATATCGCCTTTTACATTAAGATCTTTAATTCCTTGAGTTACCCCTTCGCAAACAAAATCGAAATGTTTTGTTTCCCCTTGAATAACGCAACCAATCACAATAATAGCATCTAACATTCCGGAGTCAGCATAAATACTTTTACTCATTCGGGCTGCACCATAGGTTAATTCAAAAGCACCAGGCACATTCCAACGAACAATATTTTGCTTAATCGCACCACAGTCTATAAGGGCATCAAAAGCACCTTGCCATAAACCTTCGGTAATTTTGTCATTCCATTCTGAAACAACAATCCCAAACCGAAAGTCTTTCGCGTTTGGGATTGTTGCTTTATCGTAAGCCGATAAATTATGATTTGCAGTAGCCATACACTATAAGCTTGCTTCTACTTTTCCTATTAACACATCTGCTGTTTTTGCTTCTGTTGATGCAGAAAATTCAGATTTAATACGCTTTAAATACCCTAAAGCTTTTTCATTCTCACCTAAATCGATAGCAATTCGTGCTGCTTTCATTAAGTATAATGGTGTAGTAAAAGTATTAACGTTAGCTTTAAATGCTTGTTCATAATAATCTAAGGCATCAGATTTTTGACCTAGTTGCACAAACGCATCACCAATACCGCCTTTTGCAATAGGATTCAACATTTTATCATCACTAGAAAAATTCCCTAAATGCTCAACAGCATTCTGATAATCTTTTAAATTCAAATAAGCCATACCTGCATAATAATTTGCTAAATTGGCAGCAGGACTTCCTCCATACTTATTAATAATATCTAGCATTCCGTATTTACCCTCACCTCCATCTAAGGACATTCTGTAAAGCGAATCTGAAGATATACCACTAACCGCATCGTCAAAATACTTTTTAGCCGTGTACATTTCGTTCATAGCTTCCTTTTGTTGCGGTTCTGCTACTAAGTTATTATAACCTAAAAATGCTAATACTACTAAAGCTACAGCTCCAACAATACCTAAAATATACTTTTGGTTCTTAACAGCCCACTCTTCTGTTTTGGAAGCACCTTCATCTAAAGTGTTAAACACTTCTGCTGTTGTTGATTCTTCTTCAAAAACCTCTTCCTTCTCTTTTACTGTCTTTGGTTTGTAGCCTCTTTTCTTATACGTTGCCATAACTTGTCATTTTGTGCGTCCGCAAAAATAAAATTTTTATTGGGATTTAAAAGCCTATTTATTTGTTATTTTTGAATTATTAATTATAGGCTCAAAATGCGTTGTTACATCAGTAAAATTAGGCATAACGTTATCTTTTCATGAATCTAAACACACTATCTTTAGTTAATTACAAAAATTTTGAAAGTCAAGTTTTCGATTTCGACGCCAAAATCAACTGTTTTGTTGGTGCCAATGGTATCGGAAAAACAAACGCTTTAGATGCTATTTACCATTTGGCTTTCGGAAAAAGTTACTTTAACCCTATTGCAGTTCAAAACATCAATCACAATGCCGAGTTTTTTGTAGTGGATGGTAATTTTACAAAAAATGAACGTGCCGAAAAAATCATCGTATCCTTAAAACGTGGTCAGAAAAAAGTAATTAAACGCAATAGTAAAGCTTACGATAAATTTAGTGAGCATATAGGGTTTATTCCTTTGGTTATTATTTCGCCTGCAGATCGCGACTTAATTATAGAAGGTAGCGATACGCGTCGTAAATTTATAGACAGTGTAATTTCGCAAAGTGATAAAGGGTATTTAACAGAACTTATTAGTTATAATAAGGTCTTAGCTCAACGGAATGCTTTATTAAAATATTTTGCATTAAATAACACCTTCAATGCTGATACACTCGCTATCTATAACGAACAAATGCATACGTTCGGTACCGAAATATTTAAAAAACGAGATGCTTTTTTACAAACCTTTATTCCCATTTTTAAATCGCGATACGAGGCTATAAGTCAGAGTAAAGAAGCTATTGATTTAACCTACAAAAGTGATTTGTTTGATGCTGAATTAAACGATCTTCTAAATAAAAACATCAATAAAGATAAAGCCTTACAATATACAAGTGTTGGAACTCATAAAGATGATTTAGTGTTTTCGATAGATGGTTTTCCTATTAAAAAGTTTGGAAGTCAAGGACAACAAAAATCATTTTTAATAGCTTTAAAATTGGCGCAATTCGATTTTATAAAACAACAAAGTGGAGTCTCTCCTATTCTATTGTTAGATGATATTTTTGATAAGTTAGACAAAAACAGAGTTACTCAAATCATCAACTTGGTAGACGATGAACATTTTGGACAAATTTTCATCAGCGATACACATGCAGAACGTACCGAAGATGTAATAAAACAAACACATCAATCCTATAAAATGTTTAAATTATGAAAAATTACGTCTGGCTGCTTTGCCTCCTTATATGTAGTTGTGCTGACAACCCAGAAACCTTTATTCCGCATTTAGAAGGCTATTGGGAAATAGAAGAAGTAACGATGGCAAATGGTAGTAAAAAAGAATATCAATTCAACGAAACCATAGACTACATAAGTGTTAGTGACAGTTTAACCGGTTTTAGAAAAAAACTAAAACCAGGAATAAATGATACCTATTTCACGTCTGATGATGCAGAAACCATTCAGTTAAAAATTGAAGACAACACATTAAATATTTACTATACAACACCTTATGCTAACTGGAAAGAAACTGTTTTAGAAGCCAACTCTGACCAACTTCGTATAATGAATGAAGATGAAAATGTGTACCTTTATAAAAGATATACACCTATTAAATTAGATTTAGAATAATTTTAATTAAATTAATGTTATTCCTGCGAAAGACACGAATCCAATTGACATAAACAAACAAGTAGATTCCTGCTTTTACAGTAATAACAAATCGATAAAAACCGTTAAAGACAACGAAAGATGGCAAAACGAAATAACGATAACCAACCAATACAAGACATTCTTAAAGAGTTTGTACAAACCAACAATTTACAATCTGGTTTAGACAAAGTAGATGTTCGTGAAGCTTGGGCAAATCTTATGGGAAACGGAGTCAATAATTACACTACAGCAATCGAGCTTAAACACGATACACTTTACGTTCAATTAAGCTCTAGTGTCCTGCGTGAAGAGTTGAGTTATGGCACCGAAAAAATCATAAAAATGCTTAATGAATCGCTTAGAAAAGACATTGTAAAGAAATTAGTGCTTCGGTAGCTGTTAGCTGTTAGCTGTTAGCTGTTAGCTGTTAGCTGTTAGCTGTTAGTAAAATATTTTTTTCTTTTTAAACATAGTTCTTAAAATCACACTTTTTTTTCTCTGTGTATCTCTGTGTAACCTCTGCGAATCTTCGTGAAAACTCTGTGGAACTCGGCGTAATATCTTTCCACTCATAAGTACAGGATTGAAAAACAATAAAAAAATTCCGCGCAAAGTAGCGAAGTCGCTAAACTATTCAGCTTTCTTGTAAATTAGAAATATTCATATTTCTTTCCTATACACTCTCTGTGCATCTCTGTGAAACCTCTTTGGTACTCTTTGTAAAAACTTTCCACACATAAGTATACGATTCAAAAACAAATAGAAATTTTCATGTGAAGTCGCTAATTAAAACGTTCAGTTTTCGTGTTAATTAGTAGTATTCGAGTCTCTTTTTCTATACTGTCTCTGTGAATCTTCGTGAAAACTCCGTGAGACTCTGTGTAATTTCTTTCTGTATATATATTAGTTTAACAATTAAAAACTTCCGCGCAAAGACGCTAAGACGCAAAGCCATTGAACCGTCCAGCTTTCGTGTTAATTAGTGGAATTCGAGTCTCGTCACTTCAAGTTCTATATAACTCTTCGTGTAATTTTTGCGAAACCAATTCACATTCAGCATTACCGATATTTAGCACAAATAAGTCATTCACATTTCCAATAATTTTCCTACTTTTAAATTCTCTATAACTGAACTTCATGAAATACCTTAAACTAATTATATCCTTCGTACTAACGATAGGCATTTTTTACGCATTAAACACTAAGCTCGGCTCCATTCCACCAATCGGTAAATTCTTAAACCCTTACACTGGAGTTTGGCAAAATGAAACCGACGAATCCATCACAGGAGAGGTTTCAATTCCCGATTTAAAAGATAAAGTCACCGTTCATTATGATGCGGAATTAATTCCACATGTATTTGCCCAAAATGAAATCGATTTATACAGAGCACAAGGTTATATTACTGCAAAACATAGATTGTGGCAAATGGAATTTCAAACCTTTGCAGCTGCAGGTCGCTTATCTGAAATCATTGGAGAAGCCGCATTAAATTACGACCGTCAAGAGCGTAGACGAGGCATGGGTTATGGTGCTGAGCAAACCTTAAAAAAAATGGCAGAAGACGAGAAAACAACAGCCTTTGTTCAGGCTTATGCCGATGGTGTTAATAGTTACATCAATCAATTAGACCCTAAAGATTTACCTGTAGAATACAAACTACTAGATTACAAACCCGAAACTTGGACGACCAAAAAGACGGCGTTATTATTAATGTACATGACCAAAATGCTAGCAGGAGGTGATGAAGACATGGAGAACACCAATGCATTGCGTTTATTTGGAAAAGACCGATTCGATTTATTATTTCCTGATTTCTTCGATATTACAGATCCAATAATTCCAAAAGAAACAGATTGGAGTTATATTGATGTTCCACAAACACCTCGTCCTACGACACTAAATGATACCATTTTAGAGGCTGTTTCTGAAACCATTACCCAACCCAACCCAGATAATGGAAGTAATAATTGGGCTGTTTCTGGTGAAAAATCGTATTCAGGTCATCCGATCTTAGCAAACGATCCTCATTTAGGATTAAATCTACCTTCTATTTGGTTTGTTATGCAGCTGAGCACACCTAATCATAATGCTTTTGGCGCTACACTTCCTGGTGCTTTGGCTGTTATTTCAGGATTTAATCAACATATTTCTTGGGGAGAAACTAATGCCACAAGAGACGTTATTGATTGGTTTAAAATTGAGTTTAATAAAGACAGAACCCAATACAAATTTGACAACGAATGGAAAGACGTTTCCGTAAGAATTGAAGAGATAAAGATAAAAGGCAAGGAGACTTACAAGGATTCCGTGCTGTACACACATCATGGTCCTGTGGTTTATGACAAAAATTTTAAATCTGACAATGAATTATCGGGTTATGCAATGCAGTGGACAGGACATATCCCTGGAAATGGCCAGAAAACCTTCACCGAAATGAATAAAGCTAAGAATTACGATGATTACACCAAGGCTTTAAAACACTGGGTCGCACCAGCTCAAAATTTTGTTTTTGCATCCACTGAAGGTGATATCGCCATTTGGATACAAGGCTTATTTCCTAATAAATGGGAAGGTCAAGGGAAGTTTGTAATGGATGGTAGTAAATCTGAAAATGATTGGCAGAGTTTTATACCACAAGAATTTAATGCTTTTACCAAAAATCCGGAACGTGGGTTTGTAAGTTCTGCAAATCAACATCCTGTAGACGAAAATTACCCCTATTATGTGTTTAATGATGGTTATGAAACGTACAGAAATCGAGTGATAAATGATTACTTCAGCTCTAAGGATACGTTTAATATTCAAGATTTTAAAGATTTACACAATAACAACTATAATTTAAAGGCTGCCGAAATAGTACCTTATATGTTAGAGCACATGGATGCATCTGATTTAACAGCAGATGAAAAAGCTATCTATAATGAAATAAAAACCTGGAGGTTTAATAACGATATTGATGAAGTTGGTCCAAGTATTTTTAGACAATGGTACGGCAAACTTTATAATTTGGTCTGGGATGAGATGGATGTTGACGATACACTTTTAGATACACCTTTTGCCTACCAAACCATTTATTTACTCAAAAATAATGGAGATGATGCCTTTATGGATATTCAAGACACACCCGAAACAGAAACAGCTAAAGATCTGTTTTTAATAGCCTTTAAATCAGCTGCAGAACGATTAATGGAAATTAAAGCAGAAAAAGGAGATTACACATGGTTGAAGTATAAAGCGACTTACGCTGCACATTTATTACAAGGATTACCTGCCTTTTCGGTATTCGATATTCCAATTGGTGGAGATCGCAGCATTGTTAATGCTACTTCTGAAGATCATGGACCATCTTGGCGAATGATTGTAGAAATGACCTCTCCTCCAACAGCTTTAGGTATTTATCCTGGAGGACAATCGGGAAATCCTGGCAGTAAATATTACGATAATTTTATAGACGATTGGGCTGCTGGAGAATACCACGAGCTTAATTTTTTACAAAATGATACTGCAACCGACGTTATTATTGGCACACAAACCTTAACACCTAAGAACTAATGAGTAAAAATATCATCAATTTTATAGTCACAATACTGTTAGCTTACGTTCTCTCATTATTTCTGCCTTGGTGGTCTGTAATGGTTGCCGCTGTAGCGACTGCTTTATTTATTCCATTAAAACGAATTTGGGTGTTTTTTATCCCGTTTTTAGCCATACTTTTGTTCTGGTTTGTATTGAGTTATTTTTTAAGTAGTGGAAACGATTTCACTTTGGCCAAACGCATTGCAGTTCTCTTACCTTTAGGTGGAAATCCGTATGTTTTAATGTTAGTCACAGGAGCTATTGGTGGTTTAGCCGCTGGTATAGCTGCTATTTTTGGGAAGCAGTTGAGTTTGGTCTTAACTGGAAGGAAATAACTATTTTCAATACATATATATTATTATATCTAGAATTTATGTATCAATTAAATTACCATTCTAAATCAATTCCTGGACTTACGTCTAAAAATCTAGAAAATATTCTTAATGAAGCGACTTCAACAAATGGAGAAAGAAATATCACCGGATGTCTCATATACCATAACGAAAGCTTTGTTCAAATCCTAGAAGGAGAAAAAAAAGATGTACTCGAAGTTTATAATAAAATTAAAGAAGACAAACGCCATCACAGCATAATGAAGCTTTATGAAAATGACGTTGACAGAAGGTCTTTTATAGATTGGAATATGGCCTATCATAAACCAGATGATCAATTCATTGTTCAATATGTAAACAATCTATTATTGCTTTCAAAACTTTCAGATAACGCCTCAAATTCTTTAATAACGTTTTGGGGTCAAGTACGAAGAATTATTGAAAGTGGTTCTCTAAAACAGCATGCAAGCCTCTAAGAAGTGTGACGTTTAAATAATTAGAAAAAAAAAGCTCCAATCTATACAGTGGAGCTTTTCAATATTATGTAGTTAAAGAAACTATTTAACTACAAGCTTTTTTACGGCTCTTGACGTATCTCCATTAAACTCCAATAAATACATCCCAGAATTTAAATCAAGGTGTAATGTGCTAGTGCCTATTTGAAGTGATTTTTGCATAATTAATTTACCTTCAATACTAAAAACATTCATTTGCGTAAACACCTTATTGTTATCCAAATTTACTTCTCCATTAGTAGGATTCGGATATATCGTTAGGTCATTTAAAGCCAATTCTTCAACACTTAAAAACCCACAATCAACAGGATCAAACGTCACCAATCCTAAAGTTGCATTATCATTTTGGTGTGAGATAACAGCTTCAGCATCTGCAAGTGAAATCGGTGCATTGTCTTCATCCCAACAATTATGCATTGCAGTTACAGGGTTGTCAGTATTGTTAAAAAGTGCGTAAACATTACCACCATTTCCATTTTCAGAAAATACATTCTGACCAATATTATCAACATTATCACCCAAGTTAATCATAGCTTCGCCTTGAAGTGTAATTCCCCATAAGTTTCTTCGAATCTCATTTCCAAAAGCAATAATGTTATTACCTTCCACGGAAGCCAATAAATTTATTCCACTTCCTCCTAAATTTGGGTTTCCTTGAGAATTATTGTCTTCAATGACATTGTTTGTTATAAATGCAATAGCATCATTACTCTGTATTGTAATACCATAACGGTTATCGCTTACAATATTACCTTCAATAACAGCATTAACCCCTTGAGTGCTCAACAAATCTGAAACAGAAATTCCACCTACCGAAGTTAAACTACGATCACCTTTTATAATATTCTGAATAATTTGTGTCGGATTACCAGCCATTGGTGGCCCTAAATTAATCTGAGGTCGATTAGAATTCGCTTGATTGTTCCCTTCAATAAAATTATTAAAAATGTAAGGAGATACTAGATTTGTAGCACCAGAACCAATAGCCGTAGTTTGATTAAGAATTATAGTGTTATTAGTAATTTGAGGCATACCTCTAGAAAGACCAATAGCTCCACCTGAAGAAACACCAGCAACATTGTTAGTCACTAAACAGTTATTTAACGTAAATGTTTCTGTTAATACACGCATACCACCTCCATATTGTATGGTTGCATTCTGAATATTAATCGCAGAAGATTCCTCAAAACGAAAACCATCGTACGGAGCAGCAGTATCGATTGCTGTAAAAATAGCCGTATCCGCATCGACATTAAAATTTCCAAAAATGGTAATTCTAATATCCTCTCCAATCTCTAAAGTGATATCCTCACTAATATTAAAAGTATCCGTTGCAGAAATGGTTAAATCTTCTACTAACGTATACGTCGTTCCACTAACCGAAATGGTAGCCGGACTTTCTACAACAAGGTCGTCCAAGCTGTAGGTCATACCTGTATCTGGCGTAATATATTGCGCTGAAACTAGTCCAACAAAGCCAAAAACAGTAAATAAATTAAGTAATAGTTGTTTCATAAAATAATGTTTTAAATTTTTTATAAAGTTAAAAAAATGGACTGTATTGAACGTCGAAACCTATTTTTAAATATGAATCTTTTAGATTTCTAATATCATATCCATTCTAACAGCATTAAATATTATTTAGTAAATTAGAGACATAAACGTGTTATAGTTAATAAACAGACATTTTATTATTTTGGAAGAACTACAAACCAACCACATACAAAAACTTACTAAGCAGATATCAAAAAGGTTGGGTCTTACATTTATTTTAGAAACTGAACCCGAAGGCAATGTTTGCTTTATAAATAGTGAAGAACTCAGAGACGATTACAAAACAAGTTTTAGAACCATAGATGTTTTAGATTATAGCTATGCTCTTTTACAATCGCCAAGCAATAGAGAAAAATATAACGCTTTTTTAGTCATAGATGATCCTAATATACCAATTCCTAAACATACAGACACATTTTGGGAATTAGTACGATTGGGTAAATCATTAAGACAAATACATTTGTTAGATATCTCTAAAAAAGAAGAGGTTGATATATTTCGTTATAAAGACATCGTTTTAGCATTAACAAAAGCAGACGCCTAGATTACTACTATAAATGCAATTGGTTCGCCTAAACTAAAAGCACTTCAATTCACATTAAGAACCCATATTTAACATATTGCCACAGCGTGGCAACATATTAATATCTAAAACAACAAAAGCACAAACACTTAGCTCCAGCGGAGCGACATATATACATAAAAAGAATTACGGAATTAACCTTAGAA
>NZ_JADOET010000010.1 GCF_015645385.1 Winogradskyella marina | reverse complement strand
GCGTGGTTAAGCAACTAAGTTAACAAATAAAAACCGAATAGAAAATCCGCGAGGATTTTCGTAAGTAGGCTAGAACCAAGCAATAAATTATATACGGTGTTACCCACTGGTTTTTTATTTTAAAAATTCCGTTTCTCCATTCAATTCGTCAATTTTCCATTTAATTGGCTGTTCAAGTTTATGGTCAGCAACTTGATACAATTCAATTTCATTTATTTTTGAGAATGTCATATTTACTTTAAATCTCGCATTCGGGAAATAGTGATGATTTGCAACAAATGTCGCCTTGTCTTTTACTAAATTCCTTAATTCAGTTGATGACATTTCCATTTCAAATTGTCTTGTGTCTGAAGGCTGTGGTTTAAAAACTGCTTTGTATTCCGTTTTTTTAATGTCATAAAATTCAGAAAACACATTTTTATCATAGGTCTTATTAGCATAGCTTAAAATTCCAACTATTGGAATTAGTAAAGCAATTCCTTTAATTCCAAGTCCAAACTTTTTTTGATTTTCCAAACCATAATTAATTCCGAAAAATGTAATTAGAATGCAAGCAATTGTCGGCAATCCGAAAATTCCCCACAAAGCGAGGTTTTCAGGTTCAAAGGTCAAAAACCAACCTAAAGTTTCTGAAATTTGCAAAAGCCAAAGAATTGCAATTAAAATCAGAGAGTATGTTCCGATTTTTTTAATTGTCAGAAATAAAATTAGTCCGATGATAGTCAAAATCCATAAGGGCAGATAAAGCATTTCGGATGGATTAATTGACCAAGCCATTGCAGTCATTGAAAGTGAAAATCCAACTACAATTAGAGCTAATGTTGATAATATGATTACGGTTTTTTTCAAACTTGTGGGTAACGTGTTTGTGTATGGTTAGTTGCGTGGTTAGGCAACTAAGTTAGTAAACATTTACGAACCCGTGAAAATTCCGCAGGAATTTTCGCAAGTAGGGAAGAACCTAGCAATTAATTATACACGGTGTTAGGCAACGTATTTTATTCGTAATATTCAATTGTCCGATTTACAATTCTTAACGGTTTTTCGTTTTTAAATTCAACTTTTTCAATCCAGTTATTTTTTAAATCGTATTTAAAATCATAACTCCAAACATCGTTTGTTTTTCCATCAGTTGTTTTGACCGTTTTTTCAATTAAATCGCCATTTTTATTGTATAGATTTCTTTCAATAAGTGCGAATTCATCATCTCCAATCACTGTAATTGATTCCTTTAGTTCTCCGTTTTTGTGATATTTATTTTTTGTTTCGTCAAAGGTCGAATCGTTTTCTATATTAAATTTCTCAACGTTTAGTTTATTGTTCTTATCGTAAAAGTATTTGTTTTCTATTCTGATTGTATCCCAAGTTCTATACTCGATAACTTTTTCTGTTTCTTTCAGATTTTGATTATTAAAACTTCTCTCTATTAATTTTACAGGAACGTTGCCAAATTTAAATTCACTCTCGGAAATCACATTTTTATTTTTGTCATATTTTACGCTGTAAGTTAAGTGAATTGTATCATTTTGAATAACTTCTCTTTTAATTGGTCGATTGTTTTCGTCTCTCTCAATTTTATGAATCCTCTTAAATTCATCGTTTGATATTATAACTTTAGTAACACTGTCTTTTGAATTGTAATTAAACTCGTAATTTAAAAAAGAACCTTTTCCATAATTGTCAATTTCTTTTCTTTTGACTAGAAGGTCATTTTTATCGTAAATGTAGATTTCCTCATTAATTACTTTACCATTGTAAAGAAACTCTTTTATTGAAGTCAGATTTCCAAGCTTATTAAATTCGAGAAGAGAATTTCTGTCAAAAGCGAGTGAATTTATTTTCTCTCCAATTCTAAAAGTGTCTTTTTCAACAATCAGATTGAAAAGTTCAGATTTCACAGACTTTATTTTTCCATTAAAATCATAGTTCGATAGGTCACTTTTTAAGTCTGAATTGACTGTTGATTTAGAGCAATTAAACAACAAAAGGCAAAATGTAAATGATATTCCGAATGTTTTTTTCATATGTTGCCTAACGTGTTTGTGTATGGTTAGTTGCGTGGTTGAGCAACTAAGTTAACAAACTTTTACGAACCCGTGAAAATTCCGCAGGAATTTTCGCAAGTAAGCTCAACAAAGCAATTAATTATACACGGTGTTGGCAAATCGTTTTTTATAAATCGTAAATTTTTTTAAATTCCATTTTATTTTCCCAACAATCTTGGAATTCAGATTCACAGTTTAATTCAAATCCGAATTCAGTTAATTTTCCTGAGTATTTTAAAACACTTTTAGAAATTCCGACTGCGATTTCTTTTTTCGGTTTTTCATCTGCTTCGTAAACTTTATTTCTGGTTGTTTTAAATAATTCTCTTTGTCCAATTTCAAACGCAATTTTGTTTTCAGTCAGCTTAAAATTCAAGAGTGGATTTCCGTAGTGAAATATTCCGTGTCCACTTCCGTCTTCAGTTCCAAAATAGAATCCAACTAATTCGTTGTCAACTATGTCAATAAAAATGGAATGATTTTCTTCTTTATTTTCGGTTTGATATTCGTAAACTCCAATAATTTCATTATCTAGTAATTGAGTTTCCGAACGCTCCTCTTCGATCTCTTTCCATACTTGTTGGGAATTCCACGCTGCAAATGGTATTGCTATAAATTTCGGAAAAGCATAAGCTAAAAAGAAATATACTATTAAAAGTATTCCGATGATTTTAAATATGCGTTTCATAAATGTTTGCCAACGTGTTTGTGTATGGTTAGTTGCGTGGTTTAGCAACTAAATTAACAAACTTTTACGAACCCGTGAAAATTCCGCAGGAATTTTCACAAGTAGGCAAGAACCTAGCAATTAATTATACACGGTGTTACAAACAGTTTTTATTTTATTATATATCCAACACTAAAATTCATATAGGTATTTCTAGTTTCAATTTCGTCATTAAATTCACGTTCAATTTCGAGTAATGTACTAAATCCTTGATAAAATGTTAGTTCAATTCTAAAATCTTGAATTGGATAGCCAATTCCAAAATTTCCACCAATATCAACACTAGTTTTTAAATCGCCTAAATTCAGACTTTCAGCTTTTTCTGATATCAAAAATCCAATTTGAGGTCCAACGATTAAATATGGTTTACTGAAAAATTTAAAGTTTAAAGGAATTGACAGATAATCTAATTTGTAATCAATTGTGCTTATGTCAAGTCCACGTTCTTCTACGTTTCCAAAATCTTTTTCACGGTCTCCAATTTGGTTGTAGATTATTTTTGGATAAAACTTGATTTTTTCGCTAATATCAAGTTCGGCAAATGCTCCTATACTTAAACCTGTCGACGAGAAATTAAAGTAAGAACCATTTACGGTTTTAAATCCGTCAGTAAATCGAGAGGTGTTTAATCCCAATGTAGCCCCAAATTTAGTTTGTGAATAACTGAAGGTCGCAAAAAGCAAGAATATAATAATTACTGTAATTTTATTTCTCATATTTAAAAATTTCTTGTTCATTTTGAGGAACTGCTGTTCCATTCATTTCTGTTACTACTATTTCCAAACTATTTTCGGTTAGTAGTAAAATTTCATTAACGAATGTACCTTCTTGGTCAACGGTTATCGTCACTTCATTACCATCTCTAGTCCAATTGAATGGAACAGTAAAAAATTCACAAGGTGTTTGAGTTATTTCTTCAGGTGCTTTTTCAGTTCCTGAATTATTTGAGTTATAAATGATATTCTGTTCGGTTTGGCAGTCAATAGCTATATTATCATTTCCTTGGTTTTCAACGGATATTAAATTCCAAACGCCAATTAAGTCGTCTTGATTCGTATCGTTCGAGTCATCGTCAGAGGAACAAGAGAATAGAAGAATTGCAATTAAGATTCCAGAAAATAAATTCAGTGTTTTCATTTCGTAAAGTTTGGTTTAAATTGTTTGTAACGGTTTAGTATATGGTTTGTTGCGTGATTAAGTCACTAAGTTAGCAAATAAAAACCGAATAGAAAGTCCGCGAGGACTTTCGTAAGCAGGCTAGAACTTAGCAATAAATTATATACATTGTTGTGGCTAGTTTTTATTTTTACACTTTTCCACTAAACTATCTGTTATTCTTTCTAATTTTCTAGAACTCTTAAAATCATTCCATTTTTCCAAACTATCTTTTGAGCTTATTAAAAACTCTCTGTATGAGTAATTAATTCCGCCATTTGGATTTGGGTTATATTTTGTTCCACCACCACTTAACCAAATTCCTTCAATACCTTCATCAGGTCTATTTTCTGAACCGTCAAAGTACATATAATTCGCACGAGTTGGTATTTCTGTCTTTTTTCCGTTTTTGTCAATTTTGAAATATCGATTATTTATATATCCGCTTTTTAAATTTCCTTTATAGAGTAAAATTCCGCTTTCTGGAATTCGCAATTGTTCTCGGTTATCAATAATTTCAATTTCTTCTCCACAAGACATTTCAGATATTACAATTGCTTTTCCTTTAAAGTTTTCAGGGAATATTAAGTCAAGTTTTTGAGCTGTTGCTGTTCCAATTGTTCCCATTAAATAGAAAAACAAATTCATAAATGGATACCAAAGAAATATTGGTGTTAAAATCCAAATTAATTTTGATTTAATAGATTTTTGAGAAAGCAATAATATTATAATTCCTATGACAAAAAGAGGAACTCCAAAAATCAGCCAATAAGGATTTAATGAAATTAGAAAGGACAAAATAATAATTACAATTCCAATTTTTCCTTTCATATTCTGGGTTTCGTTAAATTAGCCACAACGGTCTAGTGTATGATTTCGTTGCGTGGTTTAAGCACTAAAGTTAGCAAATAAATCACAGATAGAAAGTCCGCGAGGACTTTCGTAAGTAGGCGAGTACTAGCAATGAATTATACACATTGTTGGCAACCGTTTTTTATTCAAATCAATAATTTCAAATCAAATATTATGTCAAAAATAAAATCCTTTTTTAAATCCGATGAATTTTATTTAATCGAATATTTATTAAGTAAAATAGCTCAATTTTTAGTTTATTCTTTTTTTATAGTAGGAACATTAGCATTAATAAAATACTTGGTTAATTGCCAATAAGATATTCAACTATAAAACCAATTAAAAAAGTTATGACCGCAATTAGCCATCTAAATCGAATATCCCAGTTTCCAAGTCTTAAATTATCCCTAGTTAGGCTACTGATTTGGGTTTCCAAACTTCGCATTGACTTTTTATGTTCAGCAGCTTCTTTCTGTAATTTTAGATTTTCTAATTCAAGAGCTTCTTTTTCTTGTATTTTTAATTCAAGTTCGGTTTCTTGTTTTTCTTGGTCAGATATATACTTTATCCAACCTCCAGAATTAAACACATCAAGTCCAAATTTCTTAACAGAACACCTATATCCATTTACTCTAATTAATCCTTTTTGCTCCATTAAAGATGCAAATAATTCCGAATTATATTTTGAATGTAATTTTCTCCCTTTTTCATTTTCGAAATTGGTTATTTCAAATTCATACGGATTATCAGACTCGCATAGTATTTTCAAATTCCTTTCTATGTCTAAATCGTCTTTATGTTCGGTCATAAGTTTGAGTGAGTTCAAATGGTTGCCAACGGTCTTGTGTATGATTAGTTGCGTGGTTAAGCAACTAATTTAGCAAACTTTTACGAACCAGTGAAAATTCCGCAGGAATTTTCACAAGTAGGCTAGAACCAAGCAATTAATTATACACGGTGTTGGCAAACGTATTTTATTTATTCAGCGTTTTTATATTCTTCGCAATTTTTCATTTCCTGAATCAAGTCGGCTTTGTCATAATTTATTTCATATTTTTCTGGTACAATTCCGTTTATCATTTCAATTGCAGGACTTAATTCGGGATGATAATAATTTGATAAATGAACAGTTTTAGACAAGGAATCTTTTTTGATAATAAATGACTTTATATCGCCATCATCAATACAGTCGTTCCTATAATCTGTTTTTAAGCTATCAATATTAATTTCAGATATTTTTTTAAGTTGCCTTTTCGGTAAATCCGACGTAGAGTAGAGAACACTATCCTTTTCATTTTCTAATTCGCCACGGAAAGTGATGGTCAATTTTTCATTCGTAAGATTATAAAGGACAGAGTATGCAAGAGAATAATTATAATCAGCAACTGATAATTCGAATGGTTCAATCGGTTTGTCATTACAAGAAATTGTAAGAACCAAAACTATTAATATTATAAATCCGACTGCGTTTCTCATATGTTTGCCAACGGTTTTGTGTATGCTTTGTTGCGTGTTTAAGGAACTAAGTTAGCAAATTAATAACCGAATAGAAAATCCGCGAGGATTTTCGTAAGTAGGCTAGAACTAGCAATAAAATATACACGGTGTTGTGCTTAGTATTTTATTTAAATCTCACAATTCTTGTCCTCTTTACTCTTACTGCTTCTCCAAAGTGAATTGCTGGTTTCCAATTTGGCATTTCCTTAATTATTCTAATAACTTCATTGTTAGCTTTTTCATTTAGGCTTTGTAAAATTTCTACATTAGTTATTTCTCCATTTTTTTCGATAATAAATGAAGCTCTAACAGTTCCTTTAAAATCCTTCATGTTTTTAATTTTATCTTTGAAATATGTGTTCAAAGAATCTCTGCCTCTAGAAAATTGAGCATTTTCTTGAGTAGAAGTAAAGACAAAATCAGAGTCTATTTTCGGTTTAATTTCATTTTTGTATTTCTCAGTTGATTTGTATAATTCTATAGATTCTTGTTTTGCCTTATCAAAAATGTTGTTTCCAAATTTTTTATAAATCAACTCTTTCATTGTTGTTGAATAGCATTCGGATTCAGATGACACCAAACAACCACCATCACCAACAGTAATGCCATATTTTGATTTAATGTGTTCAGCGTAAAATTTATGAAATTCCCAGTCAAATCGAACAATTAGACCATAGGATAATGACTTGTAAATTCCTTTATTCGCGTCTTTTTTTGCTCTTTCAGTTCCATATTCACAAGTTCCATAACCATCAGGCATTTTTGGTTTCGGAATATTCTTGTTTTTCGACTGAGAATAGGAAGAACCAATCGTTAAAAACAACAGAATTATTATGTATGCAATGTTCTTTTTCATATTAAGCACAACGGTCTTGTATATGAAAAGTAGCGGGTTTTGAAGCACTAACTTTTCGGTTTATAACTGAACTTTATTTTATTATTTATCTTTCGTTTAAGCACTAAAGCCGCTATTTTTTATATACGTTGTTGTGTTTTCGTACTTTTTTTCGTTCAGTTCGTAGCGTTGGCAAAGGCATACTCTTTTGCAATTTTTGGTGTCGCGTTGGCTGGTGCGGATTGCAAATGTGTATGGCTTTTAGCGTTGGCAAATTCAAGTCGTAAAATTTCATCTATTGCACTTATGAACTTCTCGTCTTTACTCTTTTTGTAATTAGAATATAAGTCTAAAATTCGGTCAACTTGTGATTCTGATAGAGTGGATAAATCAAGCATTTTTGATTTGTTCAAATCGTTTGGCTCAAATTTCTTTAAACCATTTCCATACTCACGTCTATTATCACTAAAAATTTCTTTTGCAACATCAGTTAGTAAATATGCAAATAGTAAATCATTAGTAACCTTTGAAAATAAATTTGAATTTGTAGGATAGACACAATGAAAAGTAGTCAAATTAGAGATTTTCGCTTCATTGCGTATAAATTTAACTCCATTTCTATTGAATACAGAAACCCAAATTGGTGCAGGTGGACGATTTTCCAAAGAATACCAAGGTTTTCTACTTTTAGTTAAATATTTTTCATTTATTTCTTCCTGAACTCCTTTTTCTATGTAATCTAAAACATTCTTATTGTTAGAGTTTTGGCCATCAAATAAATATGCCAATTCATTGTTTTTTACTAAATTCTTATAATCAGATTCTGTAAAGAAATTACTTTTCACATCTTTTGCTTTGCAAATGCAAGGCAACAAGTTTTCTTTTGGAATAGAAAACTCTTTAGCTTTTGATTCTTTGAATGTAAAATAATCATTTGCACCAGTTGCAATACCTCTCACAACTTTGGCATAAGATGAAAATGGAACAAGGTTTTTGTAGTTGATTGAATTTTGTAGTTGATAATATTTACGCCATTTGATATTTGGGTCTAAATCGTTTAGTTTAAAATTAAATTCGCCTTTTTCTTTTGGATATGACTTTATATAAGTATCAATTAGTTGTAAATCAGATTTAGAATCTATTGTCGATATATTTATTTCTGAATTGTTTTTGTCATTGGCTAAAAGAAGTATTGATGCAGTAGTCATAGCATCATCAAAAACATTTTCTTTAAAATCGATAACAAATAAGTGTCTTAAAGTTTTAGTTTTTAGAAGGTATTCTTTTACTAATTTCCCATAGTCGGAATTTAGAAATTCAGATGGGATAATATAAGCAGCTCTACCATCTTTTTTTAATTGATATATTGATTTTAAAAGGAAAAGTGTGTATAGGTTTGTAAAACCATTGAATTTAAATTTTAAATTATTCTCAACTTCTTGCAATATTTGTTTATTGTCATAATCGTGAAATTTTAAATATGGTGGATTGCAAATAATTCCATCATATTTGTTTTTCCAATCATTGTACATATAATCTTCAAGGTTTAATGAAACATTTTTTTGAGATTCAAAATATGTTCTTGCTTCATTAAGAATCGTTTCATCAATATCAAAACCTTTAATTTTTAATTTATCGTGTTTAGATAACAAAGTCCTTGAAAATATACCCAAACCAAAAGCTGGTTCTAAAACTGTTTTTAGTGATTTGTTGCCAAGTAACCAATCAGACATAAGATTTGCAATTGGTTGTGGTGTAAAAAATTGAGCAAATTCTTTACGATGAGTTAAACTAATCTTATTTGTATATTTTTTTTCTAACTCCATCCTAAAAATCTGTTATGTTTAATAATTCTTTAAGGCTGTCAATATCTAAATAAGCAGTTCCTTTTTCAAAACTAACGTAAAACAATAATCTTCCTCGACCCATTTCTCTTCTTACACTTTTGTGTTCAGGTTCAAGTACTTTATAAGCAACTTGATTTGTATTACGCGTATTAATTTTTACTGTCGTTTTATTTTGGTTCTTTATGTCTTGACTAATTTCATAGTGCGTTCCTTCTTTATCAGGTTCAGTAAGTAAAGTCAATATGTTTTTAAAGGATATTCCGTAAGATTTGTCAAAGAAAACTTGAAAATAATAATGTGGAACATTGAATGTTTCAGCCCATTTATAAACGACCTTAACGTCTTCTATTTTAGGTGTAATACTTAAATAATCTCTTTTCTGAACAACGTTTATATTATCTTTTAAGTCCTTAAAAAGTAAAGAAAGTTGTTGAAGTCTATCGGTTGCTTTCCAACTTGGTCTTCTGAAGTTTATAGCGTTGATAGTTTCTTCATTAATGCTATTTAAGATACCTATGAAGTGTTTCTTCTTCTCATCTTTTAAAATGTCTGAATATTCAGCAAGTATTTTGTCTTTTACAGCAAGTGCTTCTTTAAGATGATATGCTGTTCTATCTTGCATTTCTTTTTCATATTTATCAATGAGAAATGCACTCGAACGTATTTCTAAACCTGCTATTGATTTTTTTACATAGTCTGTAATCGAAGAATGTTCAAGTTTACTAATGTCATATCCAAGTTTAGCATCAAAATCAGTTTTTTTAAATACAAGTAAGTCTGGTCGTTTGCCAATAGTATCTAATTCATCTTGAAAGTCTGTATAGAATTTATCAAATCCACTATCTCCAGCAATTAAGTCATCTGATTTTCCATATCGTACAGCTACATAATTATCCGAAGTTTCATTGATTGCTCTAAAAATCAAATCTTCCGCCCAATCTCCTTGTTCTTTGTTAGTAATAAAGTTAGAAGATGCTTGTGTTGGTGGCGATGTTCTATCTCTTGGTATAGTAAAATCAATTATTGATGTAGGTATAGTTTTTGTAACTTCCCTTAACTCTTCAAAGTAGGTCATAGTGTTTTTCTGTATTTTATTTCTTGTTCAGCAACTTTTAAAACTTCAATTGCCTTTTTTTCATCTTTGATTAAGTCATAAACTTTATTGGCAAGCCACAAAGTTTCTAATTCAGAATATGAATATTTGAATAACTTACTAATGGTTGTCAGATGCTCTTTTTTAAGATTTTTTTGATTACTCTCAATTTTACTTAAATAGGCATCTCCAACTTCTAATTCATAAGCGAGTTCTCTTTGTAACATTCCTGTTTTTTCTCGTAATTCCCTTATTTTCTGACCGATTGTCATTTTCCTTATTTTGACTTGACTTAATTTGGTCAAATATACTAAATGTTTTTGAAGTTTTTATTTAAGCGATGGAAAATTTTAGCTCTTTTGGTTTTTTGAGCTTTGGAATTGAGCGTTGGCAAAAACCAAAAGTGCTAAAATATGCGGCTGGCAGTATGAAACACAACGTGTTTGTATATGGTTTGTTGCGTGTTTCAAGCAACTAATTTAGTAAATAATTACCGACCAAGAAAGTCTGCGAGGACTTTCGTAAGTAGGCGAGAAGCCAGCAATAAATTATATACGGTGTTGTACTGCGTTTATTTCATTTTTGATGTAAATATATTCTTAATTGTATCCAATTCCTTTTTGTATTTCAAATCTGTTCTTGATGCAAAATATAAGGTATTTTCCGTTTCTACTTTTCCTTCCCAAACTAAATTTATTTCGTTGCTTAAAATTTGTTCTTGACATAAAAAATCTGGAACTAATGCAAGTCCGTTTCCATTGTTTAAACATCTTATAATAGAAGTAATGTTTGGTAAAATATAGTTAGGTTTGAAAGTAGGTTTCTTATTAAAATTCTCAAACCAAAAACGTCTAAAATGTTCCATTTCGTTTGATGAACTATACCAAACATTTTGACGTAGTTCATCTTCTAGCTTACTTAAATTTTTTGATTTAATGTGTTTTTGTATTTTAGTTACATTCGTTTTGTTTCCTGCTATTAAAACGATTCTTTCTTTTGAAAATGGAATATACTCAACTAATGATTTTTTTTCATTCTGTTTTTTAGGTGTTATTACTAAATCTAAAATGCCATTGTTTAGGTCTTTTATTAAATCTGTATGTGCTCCAAATCTAGCTACTAGGTCAAAGTCTAGTTTGCGAATTTCGGGCTCAATAATTAGCTGAAACATTTCTGAACACATTCCAATGTTTAGAGACGGATTTTTTTCTTGCGTTGTTTTTTTAAAATGCTGTTCTGCAATTTCAAGTTTTTTTAAAGATTCAATAATATATTCGTATAAAAATTTGCCATCCTCTGTTGGAATCATTTTTCTCGATGTACGTTCAAATAGTTTTTTACCAACATAAGCTTCTAGTGCATTTAAGTGTACACTAACTCCAGGCTGTGACGCATATAAAGCAATAGAAGCTTTAGTTAAAGTTCCGTTTTCATATATTTCCTTAAATGTTCTGTACCATTCTAAATTTACCATAGCTATTAAAATATTTATACAAAGGTATGATTTGTATTATTTTTACAATAATAAATATTACTTTAATTTTGTCTCAAATAAAATAAGATACAAATGAAAAATATATTTATAATTAATGGAAGTCATCCATTTGCGCATTCTGGTGGAAGATTTAACGAAACACTTTTTAATAATACTATTTCATATTTTGATACGCTTGAAGAATTTGAAGTGAAGTTTACTCAAGTAGGTGAAAATTATAACGTAAAAGAAGAAGTTGAAAAATTTAAGTGGGCAGATATAGTGATTTATCATACTCCTATTTGGTGGTTTCAAATTCCTTTTGGGTTTAAAAAATATATAGATGAAGTTTTTACGGAAGGTCATCAAAATGGTATTTATTCAAGTGACGGAAGAAGTAGAAAAAATCCAAACATCAATTACGGGACTGGTGGTTTAATGCACGGAAAAAAATATATACTTACTACAAGTTGGAATGCACCTAAAACCGCATTTACTTTAGAAAATGAATTTTTTAATCAAAAAAGTGTAGATGAAGGTGCTATGTTTGGGTTTCACAAAATGAATGCTTTTACAGGAATGGAATTATTAGCAACACATCATTTTCACGATATGGAAAAAAATGCAGATGTTCCTTTAGAGTTGAATAATTACAGTGCTTTTTTGAATGATTTAATGATTAAATTGTAATTTATCTGGTTTCGTTCCGAAAATGCAGTACAACGTGTTTGTGTATGATTAGTTGCGTGTTTAAGCACTAAAGTTAGCAAATAAATCACAGATAGAAAGTCCGCGAGGACTTTCGTAAGTAGGCTATTACCAGCAATGAATTATACACGGTGTTGGCAGTAGTACTTTATTATTCAATCCGATTTTCATCATTCATTTTAGTTGGATTTTGTCGTGTGTCAAAAACATCATTAATTATAATTTCATTATCTACAATTCTGTAAATAAGTTTATAATGTCCACTAATTAAGTATCGGTGATTTTTATTTAGAACTGTCAAATTAGGTTCTACTGGACCAGAATTCGGATTTTTTATTAATTGTTTCGAGGATTTAAGTATTTGCTTTCTGATTTTATGAGCAAGTTTTTTATCTACCTCAATAGAATAATAATCAAAAATGTCTTTTAAATTTCTGATAGCAAAATTAGTCCAAACTATTTTCATTGTTACCAATTTGCTGATATTCTCTCTAAATCTTCTTGACTTTTTACATTCCCATTTTTGAAATCCAATTCAGATTTTTCAATTCGATTAACTAATTCCTCGACAGTAAAAGGTTTTAATTCAGGATTATGTTCAATCTCTCTTTTTAGGATGTAATTTTCCAATTTGTCAAATAATATCTCGTCCTTAATTTGGGCTAGATAAGTTATTAAATTGAGTTTTCGAGTTTGTAAATCCATAATTTGTGTATTTAATCAAAAATACAATTTTTTTACTAAATGTTTATTTGAAAAACAATTTTCTTGTATTACTGCCAACGGTCTAGCATATGCTTAGTGCGACCTTAATTAGCATTATATTTTTCTCAATTTACAGACTTTTATAAAAATACTCAAACTTATTTTTCAATCACTGACCCGAGCATTAAGTATATGCATTGTTGCACGCAGTTTTTTAATTTTCGATTTAGCTCTTGAATTTGATCATATTTAAACCTTAGAAATCCTCAAAATAATTTCGAAATTTTTCGGCGCGCTTGACTTTTCATCGTTTTGTATTTTCAAAGATTGATTTCATTAATTCCTAAATTCGATGATCTAGCTTTAGTCATATTTTCATAGCGATTTTCAAACCAACCGATTTCGTTAAGCTTGTCATTATTCTACAGTTAAAAATTCGTTTGGCTGACTTTCTGATTTTCTCCGTAGCGATTTTCAATTCCTCAACTTTTGGCTAGCTCGTCTTGAATCTGAATATAAATTCTATTTGGCAAGCAACAGAATTCATTCCTATTTTCAGAGTGATTTTTCCAATTTCTGATTAATATTTGATTTGCAAATTTCAATTTATAATCGAAATTTGATTGAGGATAAATGTTGAAATTAAATTGCGTGCAACGGCTTTGGCTATGATTTCGTTGCGGAAAAATACGCAGGAATTATTCCGTTGTAGCTCAAAGATAGAAAAAAGCGTGGAATTTTCGGTAGAAAATTCCGCCGCAATGAATTATAGCCGTTGTTGGCTAAAGTACCGACACGCTCTGCTTGGCACGCTCTGTTATGCCGTCCGTACAATTTTTTCCACTTTACTCTTTTTCCGTCCACTTTTTATGTCTAAAAATCCGCTGACTTATTTTTAAAACTGAGACTTCAAATTCTTTTTTTCTTCTACTTCAAATTTTTGATTTGACCTTCAATCCGGCTAATTTTTTTTCCGTTTCTTTATTTTTATTCAATTCAGCTTTCTTGTCAGCGTTGTGTTTTTCATTCGGCGTAATGCTTTTCAATTCCGCTGTTTTCTTTTTAAGTCAGTTATTTCTTTTAAGAACTAATTTTTGTTTTTTACTTCATCTTTTCAAGCAGTCAGATTCATTATTTTTCCGCTTTGCTTTTCATTCCGAGGTATTTTTGCCAACTGGTTATATAAAAACAAATATAAGTGTTTAACCTTTAAAATTTTGGGATAACAAAACTTTTTGTGACTCTTTACGGGTTTTTGTTAAAGCCTCCACAGTAGTATCTAACGGACTGCTTATTTGCATTAAGTCCCTATGTGCCACATGTGTGTAAATCATAGTTGTTTCGGGTTTTGCATGACCCAAAAGCAATTGAATATGACGCAAATCAACACCATTTTCTAATAAATGCGTCGCATAACTATGTCTTAAAACATGTGGTGTAACTTGCTTTGTAATTCCTGCTTGTTTACAACTTTTCTTTAAAAATTGTCTAACACTAGTTGCAGAATATGGTCCGCCATCTCGTCCTTCTATAACAAATAGAGTAGGTTGGTAGGTATTCACGTAGTTTAACATTAATGGTTTTAAAACTTCGCTCATAACGACACTCCGATCTTTTCTACCTTTTCCTGAATTTACGCTCAATTTATTTCGGTCAAAATCAATAGCGTTTAATTTTAAGTTAATTAATTCGCCAATCCGAAGACCACAAGAATAAATTAAACCTAAAATAGCTCTATGTTTTAGGTTTTTGGTCACCTGAAGGAGATCGATGACTTCTTCGCGCGATAATACTACAGGTAACTTCTTACTTTTTTTTGGACGTTTTAAATATTCTGTTGCCAATTCAGGAAGCTCACAAAAATTGGCGAGATATTTTAGTGCACTAACACATTGTCTATGACTGCTAATACTGTAGTTTTCACCAGCTAAAACAACTTCAAAAAATAAGTCAATATCTTTTTTTGTAATCGTTGAGATGGCTTTGGGCTTGCATTGATCCAAAAAGCGAAGCACAAAATAACCATAAGTTCTAACGGTACTTTTGCTAAGTCGTTTACCGCGCAAATAACCAGTATAAACTCTTAATAAATCTTTGTATGCTAATGGCAATGCCTTAAACATTGCTGCCATGCTTTGACTTGGTTTTATCTTTTTTGCTTCCTTATACGTCGTGTTAGTAGATTCCACTAAAGCACTATAATTAACATAAAAACCATTTGTTTTAAAATATTGAAATAAGGCGTTTGTTGTACCTCTTGAAAATGGAACATAATATGTGCCGTGCGTTTTTGACCACTTTACACCCCTAAAAGAACGAACGATATGTTCTGTTCGTTCAGAAAATATAAAACCTATCGCAATATGGTTTTCACTTTTATGATAAAGCTTAGTGAATGTTATAGTTTCATTATAAGACATAAAAATTTGATTACCAGTTATGTAAATTACATAAAATCCGGTAAAAAAATGATTTTAAACTGAAAAAACTACAAATTGTAGCGAAGTTAGAACAAAATCATAACACCTTTTATTTGAAGACATTATTCAGTACTTTCCTCCATAGTATGATACACGTTTTGTACATCATCATCCTCTTCAAGCTTTTCTAATAACTTCTCTACATCTTCTGCTTGTTCGGCTGTGATCTTTTTTGTCACTTGCGGAATGCGTTCAAATCCAGATGAAATAATCTCGATATCATTTTCCTCTAAATACGATTGAATACTACCAAAACTTTCAAAAGGCGCATAAATCATAATGTATTTTTGTTCACTTCCGTCTTCATCTTCGTCAGTATCTTCAAAAATTTCTTCAACACCAAAATCAATCAACTCTAATTCTAATTCTTCAAGATCAAAATCCTTGTCTTCAATTTTAAAATTACACGTATGGTCAAACATAAAAACAACCGAACCTGATGTTCCTAAACTTCCATCGGTTTTATTAAAGTAAGAACGCACATTGGCAACCGTTCGTGTATTATTGTCTGTCGCCGTTTCTATAAGTACTGCAATGCCATGTTGTGCATAACCTTCAAAAAGTACTTCTTTATAATCGCCCTGACTTTTGTCTGAAGCACGCTTAATAGCACGTTCCACATTATCTTTAGGCATATTTACAGACTTGGCATTTTGAATCACTGCCCGTAAACGCGAATTACTATCGGGATCCGGACCACCTTCTTTTACAGCAATTACAATATCTTTACCAATACGTGTAAAGGCTTTGCTCATTGCAGACCAACGTTTCATTTTCCTTGCTTTTCTAAATTCGAAAGCTCTTCCCATAGTAAAAAAAGTTATAAATTATTAAATAAATAAAGACCCTAAAATTAGGTGAAAGCAAATTTAATAAAATATTGAAAGTGTAAAAGTAAGATTGAAGCAAATTATAATATAATCACAATAATAGAGTAGTGTTGGCACAAAGTTTTAAGCCATTTTAGTTTTTTGAATTGAAATTAGTCTATAACAATGCTATTAACACCTAAAACGGTAAATTTTAATTAAGGATATACAAGATACTTTGTACTAAATACGTTGTACTTTTTACTTCACACTTCACACTTCACACTTCACACTTCACACTTCACACTTCACACCAAATACTCCATCATTCTTCCACCTCCACAATAGCTTCAATAGCATCTGCTAGTTTAAAATCTTTTTCAGTGACTCCATCCACATCATGTGTAGATAGCGAAATTTTTAAAACATTATAAGTATTGCTCCAGTTCGGATGATGCTGCTGCGCTTCACATTCAAAAGCAATTCTGCTCATGGCACTAAAGCAATCTTTAAAATTATCGAATTCAAATTCTGCATGAATCGCATTATCGTAGTAATCCCAATCAGGAAAATGTAACAAATTCTTTTCTATAGTGGCATCGTCTAATTTCATGTATATCATTTTAAGAGGTTGAGTTTAAAATTAATAAATTTAAGCTTGATTAGGTCGAAAAGCCAATTAACTCTTTAACAACTTATTTAGAAAGTGCATTCAGAACCATTTCACTGGTAACCTGAAGGTGTTTTGGTAATTTATTAAACTTCGGAAGGACGGCCAAATACCGATCTTCATTAGAGGTAAACACCTGTTTAATAACCACTTTTTTCTCTGTTA
Organism: Winogradskyella marina; assembly: GCF_015645385.1. Classification (GTDB taxonomy): domain Bacteria; phylum Bacteroidota; class Bacteroidia; order Flavobacteriales; family Flavobacteriaceae; genus Winogradskyella; species Winogradskyella marina. The sequence continues at coordinate 123,052 of NZ_JADOET010000010.1, read as the reverse complement.
TTTGTGATAAAACATCTTTTACAAATTCATCATGATGTACTAAATCTGTACTTCCCAAATGAAAAACACCATATTTATTTCTATTGATTATATAATGAATTTGCTGTGTTAATTTTTTATCTAAGGTTACATTCATTATTAAATTCGGAAATACTTCAACAGCATTAGTTTCTAAAATGGCCTCCTTCATTTCTAAAATCCGAGGTGAATTTAAACCAAAAACCATTGGAACTCTGAGAATGGCTACTTGCTGTTTTGCTAATCGTAAAAGTGAATTTTCAATTTTTATTTTAAAATGACCATAAATACTATGGCTTAACGTTTTATCTAACTCGTAACTTGGAAACTTACTATACGAGTCAAAAACATTGGCAGAAGATAGAAATATAATTTTACAATTAGTCGCTATAACATATTCTTCAATATGCTGATGCGCAATAAATTGTGCGTTAAAATCACCACGAACTGCAGAAATAATTATCGATGGTTTACAAGCTTCTAAAATCTCATAGACATCATCTTCTTCTACGTTATAATGAAAAAATTGATGATTGTTATCGTAGTCTTTATTTGGCGTTCTATAGGTTCCGAAGGTTCTAAAATAAGGCCCTAACTCTTTATAAATAGCATTGCCAATATAACCACTTGCTCCAAGTATAAGTATACGATGTTTTTGTGATTCGTCTTTCTCAACCTGCTTCATTAATCAAACTACATTATAAATTATTAGTATCCGAAAAAAAATGGTCTAATGTCATACATACCTTCTGAAAATAGAAAACGTTAAGAATTTTTAAACAACACCTTACTTTTTATAAAAAAAAAGCTGTTTATCAGTTTGTTAGAATTAAGTCTTAGTTCATTATTCTAAAAGCGAAGCGGTCTAATATCTAAGATCATCCTTTATAAAAAGGAGGTTTAACAACGGTTGCAGGAATCGCTTTTTTACGCACCTGAATAAATATTTTACTATCGACTTTAGAGAATACTTTTGGTACATAACCCATACCAATGCCGTAGCCTAAACTCGGACTCATTGTACCAGATGTCACCTTACCAATAGTTTTTCCATTACCATCAACAATGTCGTAACCTTGACGTGGAATACCACGTTCATCAAGCTTAAAAGCAACTAACTTATTTTCTGGTGTGCGTTCTTTTTCGGCTTGTAAAGCTTCGCTATTGGTAAACGCTTTATTGAATTTACAAACCCAACCTAATCCAGCTTCAATTGGCGAAGTGGTGTCGTCTATATCATTGCCATATAAACAATATCCCATTTCTAAACGCAACGTGTCTCTTGCTGCTAAACCAATTGGTTTAATACCAAATTCAGCTCCAGCTTCAAACACCTTATCCCAAATTTGTTTCACTTCAGAATTCTTACAATAAATCTCAAATCCACCACTTCCAGTATAACCAGTTGCCGAAATTATAGCATGTTCTATACCTGCAAAATCACCAACTACAAAGTTGTAAAACTTAATAGCAGATAAATCATGACTAGATAAAGACTGCATCGCTTCAATGGCTTTAGGACCTTGAATGGCTAATAAAGAATAGTCTTCACTTAAATCGCGCATCTCTGCACCAACATCGTTTTTAGAGGCAATCCAGTTCCAATCCTTTTCAATATTACTTGCGTTAACTACTAACAAGTAAGTCTCGTCTTTGATTTTGTAAATAATTAAATCGTCTACAACACCACCATCATCATTTGGTAAACAGCTGTACTGTGCTTTTCCAACGACTAATTTAGAGGCATCGTTACTAGACACTTTTTGAATTAAATCCAACGCATTAGGACCTTCAATTAAAAATTCTCCCATATGCGAAACATCAAAGACACCAACAGCTTTTCTAACCGTTTCGTGTTCAATATTTACACCTTCATATTGCACAGGCATATTATAGCCTGCAAAAGGTACCATTTTTGCACCAAGTGCTTCGTGTGTAGAGGATAAAGCTGTATCTTTCATAGTGTTCCCGTAATTGCGATAAAATTTATATTAAACGTTATGTCAATGTACAAAATTACATATTTTTTTGTGTCTAACAGTTGAAATAACTTTTCAATTTTAAGCTTGAAAAATGTTTAATTTAAATAATTAACGATATCGCAATGACGTCTTGCAGTTTACTGTTTTTTTAGTCCTAAAAATTGAAGAACTTCGAGGTAGAAATAATTAAAAATCAATAAGCCATTCGTCTATATCCTTATCATCTGAACCATGTAAAACGGAAATATCTCCAGTAGATTCAAAAACCACCGCTTTAACTTCAGATAATTGAATAACGTTTGCCTCTCGTAACTTCGCCTTTAAATCCGACGCTGTAACCTTACATTTTTCTAGACGACCTTCAATAATTTTACCGTTTAGCATCAGTAAAGTTGGCTTGTTATCTATGATACGTCTCATAAATTGCCATTTTCTAGCTTCAGCAACCAGCATTTGTATAGCATAAATTATAACTAAGCCTGTAATGCCATGTTGAAGAGAAACAGATTTTGAAATTATAACTGTTGCCAAAATAGAACCGATAGCCACTGTCATTGCAAAATCGAAACTAGACATTTTTGAAAAACTTCGTTTACCACTTATTCGCGTTAAGAGAATCAAAGCAAGATAAATTCCAATAGCTGTCAATACTATTGCAAAAAGACCGTCAGCTGAAAATTTAAACCATTTATTCATAATACACAGGATTTTGTTTCCTTAAATATGAATGTATTACGCTTAAGAAATTAACCCATACAAGATTTTAATTAACCAGTTTGAAAATATAAACCTCTTAAAATCTGCTTTAGTTTTCAAATGCATCAATCCTTTATGTAAAAGCAACAATCAATTTGAAATGTTTATCTGAAATTAGCAGATATCATTTAAAACTTTTATATCATGAATTCTAATTATAACGACATACTTAAAGCTTGTCAACAATGCATCATCGATTGCCGAATTTGCCTGACCGAAATGGCAGGTAAAGCCAGTAAAAATGATTGCCCAAAATGTTGTATTCAATGTATAGACGCTTGCGATGTGCTGATTAAGATGATAACTTCAGATAGTCCATATGTAAAGCAATATGCTTTATTATGTGCGGAAATCTGCAAATATTGTGCAGACCACTGTGGTGAACATAATCACGACCATTGTAAAAAATGTGCTGAATCGTGTAAGACATGCGCCGAACGTTGTGAACAAATAGCAGCATAATATTTGGTAACAGAAATGAGCAATCACAAAACATAAAACATGGCCATACTAGGAAATATAATTAAAGGAGTAATAGAGTTAAAGGATACGTTTTCTTCCGAAACAAATCATGCTGAAGCGCAAAAACAAGTTTTAGAAACATTACTTGAGAGGGCTAAAGACACTCAATTTGGAAAACATTATCAGTTTGAAGCACTTTTAAAATCTTCAACAATTCAAAAATCGTTTGCAGATAGCATTCCTTATTTCGATTATAATAAAATCAATGAAGACTGGTGGCACAAACTTCATGAGGATGAAATAGATGTAACATGGCCTGGAAATCCGTCATACTTTGCCATAAGTTCTGGTACCACAGGAAAAACAAGTAAACGGATTCCGGTAACCAACGCTATGATTGATGCCATAAGAGAAGCAGGAATTAAACAGGTGTTCTCATTAAAGAATTTTGATCTTCCAGCAGATTTTTTTGAAAAAGAAATTATGATGTTAGGCAGTTCTACTAATTTAGATGAAAAAGAAGATCATTTAGAAGGTGAAATTAGTGGTATTTCGGCTAGTAATATTCCTAATTGGTTTCGTAGTTATTACAAACCAGGTATTGAAATTTCGCAAATTGAAGATTGGGATGAGCGTGTACAACGTATTGCCGAACGTGCAAAAGATTGGGATATTGGTGCCTTGAGTGGTATTCCATCTTGGATAGAATTAATGCTTCAAAAAGTAATAGAACACCATAATCTTAATAACATACATGACATTTGGCCAAATCTACAAGTATATACGTCTGGTGGTGTGGCATTTGGACCTTATGAAAAAAGTTTTAAAGCGTTATTAGGTAAACCAGTAACGGTTATTGATACCTATTTGGCATCCGAAGGTTACATAGCAACACAAATAAGACCAGAAACCGATGCCATGCAACTCAATACTGATAATGGTATTTATTTTGAATTTGTGCCGTTTAAACCCGAATATATTAATGAAGATGGATCTTTAAAAAATGAAGCTCCTGCCTTAACCATAGACCAAATAGAATTAGACCAAGATTATGTGTTAATTATTAGTACTGTAAGTGGTGCTTGGCGCTATTTAATAGGTGATACCATTGAGTTTACAGATATTAAACGTGCCGAAATTAAGATTACAGGTCGTACTAAATTTTTTCTAAATACAGTTGGATCTCAATTATCGGTTAATAAAATGGATGATGCCATACGAGACTTGGAAAAGCAGTTTGATACTACATTTTCTGAATATACCATTTGTGCCAAACGTGGTGACGACGATGAGTTTTACCATTATTGGTATTTAGGTTCAGAACTTACAGGTGTCGACGAGCAAAACATAGCAGACGCTTTAGATGCGAGTTTAAAAAACGCGAATAAAAATTATAAAGTCGCTAGAAGTAAAGCATTACATGGTGTAAAGGTCAACGTAATTTCGCCAAAACGTTTTTACGATTGGAACGAACGTAATAAGAAAAAAGGCGGCCAAGTAAAAATGGAACGTGTTATGAGTGAAGACAAATTTGCCGATTGGGAAGCTTTTATTAATGGATAAATAAAATTGATTAATCTATAGATTAAAAAATAGCATAATAAAATTGAAAGGATTGTATAATTGGTAGGATTGTCCCCTTGAGGGGACTTCAGGGGTGTTTTCATACAGCTATATGAATAACATTGTTCCCATTAATTTGAGTATAAATAAAATACTTTTTGAGTTCAATTTTACTTTTTCTCACATCTCACATCTCACATCTCACACCTCTATTCAGCATCCCGTTCTTCCACCAAATGCATTATTTCTTCTGGTGATAAATAATACTTTATAATGCGATCTTTATAGCTTTGCGTAATATCTGCATGATTCAAAATAAAATCTTTAGTTTTTAAAATATAACGTTCCATACCATGTGCCACTGCAAACGAATCTGCTGCACGTTCGGCTTCAACTATATGGTTGTCAGATAAGAGGTATTTTATACCAAACCATATTAAATTCAGTTTGTTACGATTTTGATAGTCCATAATATGACCAAGTTCATGACCAATCCAACCAATAAAAATAGCATCAGGAATTTGTCGTGTTAAAAACTCCTTGTCTGCAATTTTAAATTTTTCGCTAATAAGAATCACATAGGTTCTATTCTTACGGCTTTTAAAAAAACTACTAAACCTTGGTCTTGCTTGCATTGTCGATTTTTTAATGTTTTTCTTAAATCGAAATTCAAGATTTGTATTATCTAATTGTGGATAGTATTGCAATGCTGTTTCTACGTTCTCTCTTATGTCTTCTGGTATAATGTGCTGTGCACTCATGTTTTCAATTAGTAGTGTTAGTAATATGATTATGAATCTTTTCATACTATCGAAATTTAAGCGTTACATCTAGAACCGTTTAAGGGAATACCTAAAAATATTGACCCATTTAAATATTCATGTTAAAATTTTAAATTACTACAAACAGTAGCAACTAGCAGCTATTATATGTAGTATTTTTGTCATTCGAAAATTAAAATAAGGAGGAAACAGGTTGTCTTTTGAACGTACCCAAGAAAAATTAAAAATATTAGCAGATGCCGCCAAGTATGATGTATCGTGTTCATCTAGCGGAAGCAAACGCAACAACACTAATAAAGGCTTAGGTGATGCCACAGGCATGGGAATTTGTCATTCTTACACCGAGGATGGTCGCTGTGTGTCTTTACTAAAAGTATTACTCACCAATCATTGCATTTTCGATTGTGCGTATTGCGTTACTCGAAAAAGCAATGATGTAAAACGTGCCGCTTTTAAAGTGCAAGAAGTGGTGGATTTAACCATTAATTTTTACCGCAGAAATTATATTGAAGGACTTTTTCTGAGTTCAGGTATATTTAAAAGTCCTGATTATACCATGGAACGCTTGGTAGCTGTCGCTAAAAAATTACGACAAGAAGAAAACTTCAATGGTTATATTCATTTAAAATCTATTCCTGGAGCTTCAGATGAATTAATGCGTGAAGCCGGACTCTACGCTGATCGATTAAGTGTAAATATTGAAATTCCGACTGAAGCTGGACTAAAAAAATTAGCACCAGATAAAAAACGCGAAGATTTTATTAAACCCATGGTGAAGGTAAAAAATGAAATCATTCAATATAAAGCCGAAAAGAAAATTATAAAGAGCACTCCAAAATTTGCACCAGCCGGCCAAAGTACACAAATGATTATAGGAGCAAGTGGAGAAAATGATTTTCAGATTATGCAAACCTCAAATCATTTTTACAACAACTATAATTTGAAACGCGTCTATTATTCGGGTTATGTGCCTATAAGTTATGACAATCGTTTACCACAAATTGGCAGTGCTGTTCCTATGCTTCGAGAAAACAGATTATATCAAACCGATTGGTTGATGCGTTTTTATGGCTTTGATGTCAGTGAAATTTTAAACGAACAACATCAGAATTTAGATTTAGATGTGGATCCCAAATTAAGTTGGGCATTACGAAATCTCCACGAATTTCCTGTAGATGTGAATACCGCAGATCAACGTATGTTGGCTAGAATTCCTGGTTTAGGAATGAAATCAGTTTATAAAATTATAAACGCCAGACGCTTTAGAAAATTGAATTGGGAACACCTTAAAAAAATTGGTGTCGCATTAAATAGAGCACAATATTTTATGGTATGCGACAGCAATCAGTTTGAAAAACGAGATTTATCAGCAGAAAAGATTAAAGGTTTAATCCTTCAGAATTCAACAAGTAAATACCAGAAAATATTAAGTAATCAATTAAGTTTATTTGGATAAATGCAAGCCAAAAATCTCATATATGACGGAACTTTTGATGGTTTTTTATCTGCTGTTTTCTATGTGTTTGAACACAAATTGAAAACGGTAACGATTCAAAATGAATTTACAGTTCAACACCGTTTATTTTTAGAGAATGAGACCATTCATACAGATGAACTTAAGGCCAATCGTGTTTGGAAAGGTATCAAATCAAGGTTGTCTTCTAACGGGAGTTACCAGTTGTATTATGCTTTTTTGAGTGAAGACAGTGGAGTAGAGGACTTACTTTTAGAGTATATACAATATGTGTTTTCACAACGAAAAAAAGTAGATAAAGATTATACGCATCCATCTATTTTAAAAATTGCACAAATTGCAAAATCTGTAGGACGCGAAAAACATCGGATGGAAGCTTTTGTGCGATTTAGACTCACAAAAGATGCTATTTATTTCGCAAGTATTGAACCCGATTTTAATGTGTTGCCTTTAATAGAAAAACATTTTAAAAGACGTTATGCCGATCAGAAATGGGTGATTTATGATATAAAGCGTGGTTATGGACTATTCTATGATTTAAATAAGGTAGAACTTATAAATATGGATTTTCCTGAGAATTTTAACTTTACTAAAACCGATAATGCCTTTTTTGCAGAACAAGAATTCGAATTTCAAAAACTATGGCAAGATTATTTTAAATCGACAAACATAGAATCACGTAAAAATATGAAACTTCATATTAGACATGTGCCCAAGCGCTATTGGAAATATTTAAGCGAAAAACAACCTAATTAGATTTTAGTTGGCTAACATAAGCTTTTGCCCAATCTTCAATTCGTGGTCCAAAACATTCTAAAATAGCATCCACACCAATTACGCTACCTTTAGCCAAACGGCCTAGAACAGCAATAGGTACATCATTTTTATCATCTGGAGTTATGACATAACCATCAGCAGTTGTCTCAATACCAAGCTTTGAATGAATGGGTTGTATTAAATCATTTTGAAGTAGGTTTTTAATAAGCGGTGACGTAACGTCTAACAGTTTTGGAGCATCTAAAACACTATTTATCATAGTAGAACACGTTATAGATTCTTTGTCAGCATTTGTGAAGTTCCAACCTTCAGCTGTCAATTCTATTTCTGGATCGTCAACAAAGTCTAGCGATAAAACATCAGCATCAACTAAAGCTAAAAGCTGTTGCATACTTTTAATTGGAGGACCGTAAGAATACCGTTTACTGTGTTCGTCTAACCCAATCACTTGCTCAATTATGTCATCATTCACTTTAGCATGCGAAAACGCTTCGTATAAACTGGGCTGGCAATGACGCCAAACTTGTCCTATGCAAAAATCTAATGATACCGGAATAGCTCCTAAAGCCATATCAATATAATTCTGAATGAGATTATATGTTGAAATACTAGAATCTTGAATCAAGGGATGACTAAAATTTTCAGCATTCAACCAGTTTAAAATAAGTGTCTTTAATTCTGCTTTGCTTAACGAATGTGAAATTCCTTTATCTTTTAAATCTAAAAAAATCCGCACTGTTATTTTCGCAATAGGATCCGTTAAAAAATCAATGGAATCCGTTGCTGTTGATTGTTGAGAAACGGCTTCAATCTCAGATTTAAAACAATCTAATTCTTCTGCAGTAGGTTGGTACCATAAATCTATACTTTCATTTAAAGGTTTTGGAACCAATGGTAAGCCATCCAAAGAAAAAGGGACAAGTTTTACCTGTTGTTCTCTTACTTTGTAATAAATAGTTTCAAAAGTATCTTGCTTTATTACTTTAAAATTCCCAAAATTATTGATGGTAAGATAACGCATTACATCAATCATAGCCAATCCAAAACCTCTAATTCCTATGTTAATAGTTGATTGATTTTTTATAGATTTAAACTGAGTAATTGGATAAGGATCTTTAAAAAGCGATAATGATTTAAAGGAGTGAGCAAATGATTGCCATGCTTTCATTTGGTCAGAAAGTGCTGTGGGTTGATGTCCTATAGTTAAAAGTAAATCATCACATTGCCAAGAGTGGTTCGCGGTATCAATGTAAAGTTTCTGACTTTTTAAATTAATATTTTGAACTTCAGCATTCCTATATTTGAACGATTCTAATGTCGTTAAAGCAATTTCTAATGATCTATAGCGCTCGTTAAGATAGTTTCCTAGTTTATTTCTTGCAGGAAAAGCATCAGGTTCCTTTTTGTTTTGAGAAAACTGACACCAATCATGATAAGACGGAAACGCTTCAATGGTAATATCACCATATGCGATTTTAGGTCGCTTTTTAATACCAATTAAGGCACGTTCTGTAATATTAATCCAATTAGAATCGGGTTGCGTTTGGTCCCAAACATTTCCGGTTCCTGGGCTGCTATTGGCATCATATACATGGATATCAATAGGTGTATCTGTCTTACTCAGTTCAATGAGAAGGTTCTCTAATGCATATAGACCTCGTGGTCCCATTCCTATGATTGCAAGTTGTTTCATACGGTTTAAAATTAACCAAAAAAACCACCTCGTAAAAGGTGGCTTTAAAGATATAATTTATAACTTTTTTTTAAAATTGGTATCTAATTCCTAAAGCGATATCAAAATCTAAATCATCATTAAAATCGCCAAAACCAAGTTCTGGTCTAAAATCTAAAGATAACAATAGCGGAATATCGAAGTTGTATTCAATACCAACATCACCTGCTACAAAAACAAAAGTATCGTTAAAATCATCTCCATGGTTATTATCATAGCTATAGGTCCCTAATCCACCACCAGCACCTGCATACCAGTTAAAACCTCCATCTATATTCCATACCCATTGGTACAATCCGGCGAGTTTAAAACCATCGTAATTATTTCCACTTCTCCAACCTAAATCTACTTCTAATCTATTGTTGTCACCAAGTGCACGTTGATATGTCACTTCTGTACCAAAGCCATCACTATCACCTAATCTCAATCCAAGCGCATTTTCTGCAATCTCTTGTGCGCTAGAAAAGCTTACAAATCCGATAGCAAAAACACCTAATAAAAATAATTTCTTCATAATAATATTGATTTTTTAATTGTTAGTTTTAACAACTTATAAGTTGCCATTAATCATTGAGCAAATTTAAATCATAATAAAAAGATTTGTCATAATTTTATGACAAAATTATAATCCATATCAATCCATTGTTAACGCTAATGCCTAATATCAACACTGAGGATCTTAAAACACTTAATTCTAAATTAGCAGGTGAGCTGTTTTTTAGTGATTTAATGCGCAAACTCTATGCTACAGATGCTTCAGTATATAGAAAATTACCCTTAGCCGTTGCGTTGCCAAAAAGTAATAAGGATATTAAATTACTAATTGATTTTGCAAAAAACAATCAAACGTCTTTAATTCCAAGAACAGCAGGAACCTCATTAGCTGGTCAGTGCGTAGGAGAAGGTATTGTCGTTGATGTTTCAAAATATTTCACTCAAATTTTAAACATTAACGAATCTGAAAAAACGGTAACCGTTCAGCCAGGTGTTGTTAGAGATGAGCTGAATAATTACCTAAAACCTTTTGGCTTGTTTTTTGGACCAAACACATCGACGTCTAACCGTTGTATGATTGGTGGTATGGTTGGTAATAATTCATCTGGAACCACATCAATTCAATATGGAGTTACACGCGATAAGGTTTTAAAACTAAAAACCATTTTAAGCGATGGAAGTGAGGCTGAGTTTTCGAGTGTAACACGCGATGAATTTCAAGATAAATTAAAATTAGATACACTTGAAGGCACTATTTATAACACTATTTACAATGAATTAAAATCAGAACGTGTTCAAAACCAGATAAAAGAAGCGTTCCCGAAACCCGACATACATCGTAGAAACACAGGTTATGCTATTGATGAATTAATTAAATCTGATGTTCTTTCAACTTCAACTTCAACTTCAACTTCACATTTTAACATGTGTCAATTGTTAGCCGGAAGCGAAGGAACCTTAGCCTTTACAACCGAAATCACCTTACAGTTAGATGATTTACCACCTACAGACAGTGCAATGATAGCCCTGCATTTTGATAGTATTGAAACCTGTTTAAAATCTGTATCACACGTTATGCAACACAATTTGCACACCTGTGAAATGATGGATAATTCCATATTAAACCTTACAAAGCACAACAAAACACAACAAGAAAATAGAGCTTTTATTGAAGGTAATCCAATGGCTATTTTAATGTGTGAGCTTAAAGCGGATAGTTCTCAAGAACTTGAAACCTTAATCGATCATTTTTTAAAAACCGTAAAGACTTTAAATCTTAGTTATGCTAATCCGGTTTTAAAAGGAGATACCATAAATAATGCTGTTGAATTACGAAAAGCAGGCTTAGGGCTTTTAGGAAATCTAATTGGCGACAAAAAAGCCGTTGCTTGTATTGAAGACACTGCAGTTGCCTTAGAAGATTTAGATCATTACATTTCAAAATTTACAGCACTAATGGCGTCCTATAACCAAAGTGCGGTATATTATGCACATGCTGGAGCAGGTGAGTTGCACCTAAGACCAATATTAGACTTAAAACAAACTGAAGATGTTGCGCTATTCCGTAAAATTACGACAGATGTAGCCAAATTAGTAAAGAAGTACAAAGGTTCAATGTCTGGTGAACATGGTGATGGTATTGTGCGATCAGAGTTTATACCGTTGATGATTGGTGATGCTAATTATGAAATCTTAAAACGAATTAAATCGGTTTTTGATCCTCATACCATTTTCAATCCTGGAAAAATAGTAGATGCTTATCCCATGGATAAAAACCTTCGTTATGAAGTTGATCGAAAAGAACCAGAAATAGAAACATTATTAGATTTTTCGCGTTCTGATGGTATTTTACGTGAAGCCGAAAAATGTAATGGTTCTGGTGATTGTAGAAAATTACCCGAATTTGGAGGTGTCATGTGTCCGAGTTATAGAGCAACTAAAAACGAAAAAGATACCACACGAGGACGTGCTAATACGCTTCGAGAATTTTTAACCAATTCTGAAAAAGAAAACAAGTTTGATCATAAAGAACTTAAAGAGGTTTTCGATTTATGTCTGAGTTGTAAAGCGTGCGCAAGTGAATGTCCAAGTAGTGTAGATGTCGCTAGTTTAAAAGCTGAATTTCAGTACCAATATCAGAAAGAAAACGGCGTGTCTTTTAGAACAAAATTGTTTGCTTACAACAATAGGATTAATGGGGTTGCGAGTCGTACTCCTGCATTAATTAATTTTATGTTTTCTAATAGGTTTACGGGGTCTATTATAAAATCTGTTGGTGGAATTGCGAAAGAAAGGAGTTTGCCTTTGTTGTCAACTAAAAGTTTAAGTGAAATATCACAAATAGCTAACAATAATGTAGTTGGTGATGGATATGTAAAAGAAGTTATTTTGTTTATTGATGAATTTACAAATCATCTTGATGCTGAAATTGGAGCGGATGCCATCACACTTTTAAATCATTTAAATTACAAAGTAACTTGTGTTTCTCATGCTGAATCTGGTCGTGCAATGCTCTCAAAAGGATTGCTTGAAGATGCCAAAAAAATGGCGAATACTAATGTTGCAAAATTTAAAAATCTAATTTCAGAAAACACCGTTCTTATTGGCATTGAACCATCGGCTATTTTAACATTTAAAGATGAATATATAAGACTAGCTGACGATAAAGAAGGTGCTCAATCAATCGCTAAACACAGCTTTTTAATAGAAGAATTTATTCAACAAGAAATTGCACTGGGACATATAAAACCAGAACAATTCACCAAAGAAGATAAAACCATAAAGTTTCATGGACACTGTCATCAAAAAGCCTTATCGAATCAGAAATCGAGTTTTGATGTTTTAAACTTACCAGAAAATTACAAGGTTACTATTATTCCGAGTGGTTGCTGCGGCATGGCAGGCAGTTTTGGTTACGAAAAAGAACATTATGAGGTCAGTATGCAAATAGGCGAACAAACCTTATTTCCTTCTATTAGAAAAGCTTCTCAAAACACTGTGATTTCAGCTAACGGCACCAGCTGTAGACATCAGATTAAAGACGGAACAGGTCGTGTGGCCAGACATCCTATTTCGATACTAAAGGACGCTTTGTTATAGGTTAGTCTTTAGACTTCTTTTTCTTTTTGTCAGATTTAGGACGATCAACAATAGTAATTGCAGCGATTAAATCTTGCAATTCCATATCTTTTAATTCTTCATCAGCGTAAAAAGCAGACATTTTATCTTCGTTGTAATTGTATATTTTCCAACGTTTAAACTGATATTCCAATGCCGTAAAGTTTTCTACCCAATCACCAGAATTTAAATAGGTTGTTTTACCGTGTTTGTTTTCTTTTTTGAGCATTTTAGGCTGATGAATATGACCACAAACTACATAATCATAACCATTTTCTATTGCTAAATCGGTAGCTACATTTTCAAAATCATTGATATATTTTACTGCACCTTTTACGCTGTTTTTTATTTTTTTGGATAACGAATAGCGCTCTTTTCCAATTTTGTCTAAAATCCAGTTCGTTAATTGATTAATGAGTATAAGAAAATCGTAACCCCAACCCCCAAGTTTAGCTAACCATTTTGCATTTTGAATGGAAATATCAAAAACATCACCATGGAAAAACCAAGCTCTTTTACCATCTAAATCTAAAACTAGTTTATTGACAATGGACACATTTCCAATTTCGGTATCTGTAAACTTTCGCAGCATTTCATCATGGTTTCCGGTGATGTAAATAACTTCAGTACCATTGGCTGCAAAGTCCATTATTTTCTTAATCACACTAAGATGCGATTTAGGAAAATACCGTTTTTTAAATTGCCAAATATCCACAATATCGCCATTCAAAATCAATTTTTTAGGCTCAATACTATTCAGATACGTTAATAAATGCCTAGCATGGCAACCATAAGTACCAAGATGTACATCTGAAATGACCGCAATTTCTATTTTTCGTTTTATTTTCACTACGAAAGGAATCTATTATTACAAAGAACTTCAATATATTTAAGAAACAGGTTATGACATAATTAACTATGTATGAGCAAAATGTTATTAGAATATTACCTGAATATTAAATGTTTTTATGTTGAAGATTAAGAAGGTTTTAAAAACTATATACAATAGTAATTTTAGGAAAAACGGTATGGTATTTTCGTTTTTATAATATAACAATTACATTAGCGTAAAATAAATGGCAATGGCAGGAAATTCCTTCGGAAAATTATTCAAACTTACAACTTACGGTGAATCACACGGTAAAGCAATTGGAGGCGTTATAGATGGCTGTCCATCAGGATTAAAACTCGATTTAGAAGCCATTCAGCAAGATCTAGACCGAAGAAAACCAGGACAATCTAAAATAGTTACACAACGTAAAGAACCAGATACTGTAGAATTCTATTCGGGTGTATTCGAAGGTTTTACGACAGGAACACCAATTGGTTTTGTAATTCATAACACCAATCAAAAATCTAAAGACTATTCGCATATAAAAGATGTATATCGTCCAAGCCATGCAGATTACACCTATGATAAAAAATATGGTATAAGAGATTATAGAGGTGGAGGACGTAGTTCTGCACGTGAAACCGCATCTAGAGTTGTTGCTGGAGCCATTGCCAAGCAAATGCTGAGCCAAATTAAAATAAACGCGTTTACCTCTTCGGTTGGCGATATATTTATTGATAAACCATATCAAGATTTAGATTTTAATAAAATTGAATCTAATGTTATTCGTTGTCCTGATGAAGCCACAGCTGAAAAAATGATTGCTAAAGTTGAAGCGATAAAAAAGCAAGGTGATACTATTGGAGGCACTATAACTTGTGTGATTCAGAATGTACCTGTTGGTTTAGGAGAGCCTGTTTTTGATAAATTGCATGCAGAATTAGGAAAAGCCATGTTATCTATAAACGCCGTAAAAGGATTTGAATATGGAAGTGGGTTTTGTGGAGCAAAAATGAAAGGTAGTGAGCACAATGATCTATTTAATGAAGATGGTTCTACCCAAAGTAATTTGTCTGGAGGCATACAAGGTGGTATTTCTAATGGTATGGATATTTATTTTAGAGTCGCTTTTAAACCTGTAGCAACAGTTATTCAAAAACAAAATGCCTTAAATAGTTCTGGCGAAATTGTAGAGATGCAGGGCAAAGGCAGACACGATCCTTGTGTGGTTCCAAGAGCTGTACCAATTGTTGAAGCCATGGCTGCTTTGGTTTTGGCGGATTATGTTTTGTTGGACAGAGTTAGTAGATTTTAACTGTTTTATGGCTTGAATCTAGAACAGGAAAATAAAGCAAAAAGAAAGCTAAAGTCGTTAACGATAGAGGAGTGGCTTACATTTTTTCTTTTTCCAATTAAGAGTAGAAATCAATTATTTCCAACAAAGTCCTTTAATGACCTTGAAGAAAAAAGGTTTGAAAAATTTGGATTTGAAAAGAAGAGAAAACAGGCAAATGAAGCTAAATTCTTTGGTATCTTGTTTTATATTAATCTGATACTGGGAATTATTGTTTTAGTAAATAAATATTAATTATGAGAATCTTGCGAAAGCAGGATTCTCGTAGTAAAATAATCAAGACCTCAAAGGTTTTCATAACTTTGGAAGTCTATAAAGAGTTCAAGACATAATTAAGTTTAATTAAAAAGATTCCTGCTTTCGCAGGAAATAAATATGAAAAAACTAGCATTACACTGGAAAATTATTATTGGAATGGTTCTCGGAATTATTTGGGCATTAGTTTCAAGCACAATGGGTTGGAGTCAATTTACTATAGATTGGATTGATCCATTTGGAACTATTTTTATTAATTTATTAAAATTAATTGCCGTTCCGTTAGTGTTATTTTCTATCATCAGTGGAGTTGCTAATATTGGAGATCCAAAGAGTTTAGGTCGTATGGGCGGAAAGACTTTGGGTATTTATTTACTCACTACAATTATGGCCATTTCCTTAGGGTTATTGTTAGTAAATGTGGTTAAACCAGGGAAACTTATAGACGAACAAAGCCGAATTGACAATCGTATTAGTTACGAAATTTGGGCAGATAGCGAAGGTCATGACATAAAGGATGGTATCAATTACCTTCAAGATCCAGATTTTTTTGAACGCGCTCAAGAGATTTCAGAATTATCTAAAAGTGAATTAAAAGAAGCTGCTGTTGCCGATAAAATGGAAACCGTTAACGACCGTAAAGAAACCACGCCTTTACAACCTTTAATAGATATTGTTCCTAGTAATTTTTTCCATTCGTTATCTGATAATGGATTGATGCTTCAAATTATATTTTTCGCTATTTTCTTTGGAGTTTGTTTGTTGTTTATCCCAACAAGTTCCTCGCAACCCGTTTTAAATTTGGTGAATGGAATTAATGAGGTCTTTCTTAAAATGGTAGATTTTGTAATGCAAGGTGCTCCGTTTTTTGTATTTGCGCTATTGGCTGGAGTTGTAAGTAAAATGGCTGGAGACGATATAGGAAAAGTCTTAGAAATATTTAAAGGATTAAGCTGGTATTCCATAACAGTTTTAGCAGGATTGTTATTAATGATATTTGTAATCTATCCGATGATTTTAAAACTATTTGTGCGAAAAATACCTTATACAGGCTTTTTTAAATCTATGAGTCCTGCGCAAACTTTAGCATTTTCTACTTCTAGTAGTGCCGCTACACTTCCTGTAACTATGGAATGTGTTGAAGAGAACTTAGGTGTCGATAAAAAAGTAAGTAGTTTTGTACTTCCAATAGGAGCCACTGTTAATATGGACGGAACAAGTATGTATCAGGCTGTTGCTGTTATATTTTTAGCACAAATGCATATGATAGATTTAACTTTAGGACAGCAAGTTACCGTCGTTTTAACCGCAACCTTAGCATCTATTGGCTCTGCAGCTATACCAAGTGCAGGCTTAGTAATGTTAATTATTGTATTGAGTTCTGTTGGATTAAATCCTGCATGGATAGCCATTATTTTTCCGGTAGACCGTATATTAGACATGTTTAGAACCGTTGTAAACGTTACGGGTGATGCTACTGTTTGTTCAATCATAGCAGATGGTGAAGATATGTTAGATTATAAAGAACACGAAAACCCAACTCAAACGTTTGATTTAGATTCATGATTACATTAGCGTTTACATAATGAAAACCTTGCAACTTAATACTCCTTTAGTTTCTGTTGACTGGCTCAACTCCAATCAAAACGCGTCTAATTTAATAGTCTTAGATGCAACTATAAATAAAGTCATTGACACTGATTCTGAGAGAATTCCGAATGCTAGATTTTTCGATATTAAACAAAAGTTTAGTGATATTTCGGCACCATTTCCAAGTACCTTACCTTCAAAAGAACAATTTCAATCTGAAGCTCAAAATCTAGGCATTAACAAGGATTCTTGTGTTGTCGTTTACGATGATAAAGGTGTTTATTCTTGTGCGAGAGCTTGGTGGTTGTTTAAAGTTTTTGGTTTTGATAATGTCGCTGTATTAGATGGTGGTTTGCCAGAATGGAAAGCAAACAATTATGAGGTTGAAACTTATAAACCAGAAATTTATACAACAGGTAACATTGAGGTAAATTATAATTCAGAATTAATGGTGAATTTTGAAGGTGTGAACCTATTTACTACAGACAACACCGCACTAATTGTAGATGCACGCTCAGCACCACGTTTTAACTGTTTGGTAGACGAGCCAAGAGCAGGATTACGACGCGGCACTATTCCGAATTCAAAAAACCTACCTTACACCGATCTCTTTAATGGAAACACATTTAAATCCGTTAACGATATTTCAAAAATCTTTAATATATTAGTAAGAGAAAATAAGACTTTGGTTTTTAGTTGCGGCTCTGGTATAACAGCATGTATCTTAGCTTTAGCGGCAACATTGTGTAACTATAAAAATTTAGTTGTCTATGATGGTTCATGGACAGAATACGGTAGCTTAACTGATTAAATAATGAAAACAATAGATTGGACAAAAGACGAACTCGTCGCTTACATTTTACTTTTTGCTGCAAATGCAGATTTTAAAGAATCGGTTGCAGAACGCAACTTAATTATTTCTAAAGTAGATGTAGAAACCTTTAAAGATATTCATGAGGAATTTAAGCTTGATAATGACTATCAAGGCCTTAAAAAGATTATGACAAGCTTAGAACAGCATAACTACGATAAAGATGATATCGACCTGTTACTTGAAGATATAAAAGCCATTTTCTTTGCTGATGGTGATTTTGATATTACAGAACAAAACATGTTATTATACTTAAAGCGCTTGTTTAAAACGGTTTAACGACTTTATTCAATTGCATTTAATTTCGTTATGAATTTGATGCTTGGTGGTAACCACTACTAATGGTGCACTAAAAAAAGCCTCAAAACGAAAATAACATTTCTATCAAAATTATTGACACCAATAAGAAGTTAGACATTCTTCTTATGAGAATTAAACTCATTCCCAACTAACAGAAGTTAGGGTTTAATTGAAATTACTTTGTTTTGAGGCTATGTAATACTATAAGTTAACGCGTTTCTCTTTCGGAAATTTTACGGCGTATGAATGTTTAACATTTGCAGTGGCACTCGATTTTAAATTTAGGGTCCATTTTAAGATACCTTTGTCTTCATCGTAGTTGGAATTTCCGGTTTCTATATCATCTATTTTAATTGTTTTATGCTGACTTTTCGGAATGCGATCTAATATAGTTAACTGAATATCAGATTTTTTGTTGTTTTTAATTTCTATTTCAAAAGCTTTTTGAATCACTTTATTATTTCCAATAAATGTGGTCTTTTTAAAGTCATTGAGTTGTTTGCGTTTTACAATAATATTCGGATCTACTCCAAGCGAAACTGTTAAACTATCTGTTGTTGCACTAGGATTAATGTTTGTTTTGCCAGAATAACTCCCTTCAAAATATACATTTGCTTCTGCTGGTAATAGATTGTACTGTTCCCAATTTCCAATTTTAGCAGTTAAGAATACATTTTCGTTTAAAATTGGTGCAGCGAAATAATTGTATGTCGCAGGCACACTGAACTTATCAATTTCTATTACCGAAATATCTCCATCAGATGGAATGTTGTATTTTTTATTAATTTCGAATCTGGTGTTGGTAATGCCAGTTTCAACCGTAATTCCTAAATCGTTTATGTTGCTTTCAGAGCCGTCTTTTAACGTAATTAAGACTACTCCGTTGGCTCCACGACTTCCGTAAATACTTGTTGTAGCAGCATCTTTAAGTACTGATATTTCTGAAATATTATCTGGATTAAGCTGACTTACATCTCCTGAATACGGAGCTCCATCAACAATATATAAAGGTTGAATACTACCACTTAGTGAACTAAACCCTCTCATTTTAATAGTTGAGTTTGTACCAGGTTGTCCGTTACCTTTAACAACATTGACACCAGCCACTTCACCTCTCAATGATTGATATTCTTTAGAGGCTGTACCATACCCAACAGCTACAACTTCATCTAATCGGTTGTTATCTTCATCTAAAACCACATTCATAATGCTAGAATGAATCGGTAATTCTTCAGTTTTCATACCAACATATGAATATGCTATACTATTACCAATTGTCGTTTTTATCGAATAGCGTCCATCAAAATCAGTTTGTATACCATTAGAAGTTCCTTTTTCAATTACATTAACTCCAGGTATTGGTAAGCCATCAGAAGATGATGTTACCACACCTGAAACATGTTTCACCAATGGATTGTACTTATAATTATAATTTCTGGTAGCACGTTGCGATTGGTAATTACTGTATTCACTTATAAAGTTTAAATATTTAGGGTTTACAATAGGTTTTTCGTTATTAGTATTAGGATCACTTGTGGATAATACTAAGTTAACATCTGTCCAATCGCAACCCGAATTTTGAAAGACATGCGCTTTATATTCCAAACTTAACGGACTATTAATTTTATCAGCTTTTAGATCGTAAATAGGAAACCAACCTGCATTTTTTATATTGTATTTTAGTTTTAAATCTAATGTGGTTGCGATGTCACTATTCAGTTTTAACTTAATCTCACCAGTTTGCACTTTTTCATCAACATTTAATTCTGCTAACTGCTTATTTATATCTGCTTTAGTAGTGCGATGTTTTTCAATTTCATAATTAGAGCTATTTGTTAAGGTCTTTAACTCTGTAATCCGTGTTCTATAATACGTAGCAAACGATTTTAGTTTTTCTAAACTTACAACTTCAGTTGCATTGCCCAATTTTTTATTGCTTTGTATCAAACTTAATTCTTCGTTATAACCAGCAATTAAATGGTGCTGTTGTTGAATCTTAGCATCCAAAGTTTCCAATTGATTTTGTAAGGTTGAAATGGAATCGTTCTGTTTTTGCTTTGATAAATAATTGATGCCATAATTAATAGAAAGGATAGATGCATCTTGTAAACCTGATATTTGAATACTACTTTCTTCAATATGCGGTGATAAGCCATTGAATGTAATTTCGGACTTGCCAGCATTTAGTTTTACTGAAGATTCTCGGTTAATTTCAGCACCATCTAAATAAACGGTTACTGTATTGATGTCACTAGATTGCTGGAAAGCATAAATGCATTGTGTTCCTAGTATAAATAGAAACACTAAGGCTGTTTTTAAAATGTTTTGTTGGGTTGTCATTGTGTTTGAGTTTAGTTGTAACCCAAAACTATGATGGAAGTGACGTTTTAAATAGTTGCAATGAGTGAAACACAACAAACGACTAGTGAACCTTAGACTTCACTTAGTGTTGCCTCGTAATTTATATCTTTAATTGAATACTAAACTATACTTTGTGTGTCATTAATTGAGTACGTAAGAAATATATTACCAAAGTGCGATTGGTAGATATAATTTGCATTTTTCATACCTAAATCAATTTTATAAGTTCTTACATCGAATTTTCTATGTACAATTTAAGGAAGTCTATATATTTGCATCAACAAAATAAAGTGCTATTAATCAATTAATTATTTTCCCTCATTATAAAAAATTGAAACTAGAATTTTTGTTTAAATAAAATTAGTTTTAAGTAAGTTGTTAATTTAAAAAAGTCTTTTCACTGGTTATGGAAAGGCTTTTTTTATGCTAAAAATTTAGATTTTAATTCAGGAGTAGGAATCATACAAGCTTCTTTTTTACCATACCATTTGTAACGGTTTTTGGCGATATAATTATAAACCCAATTTCTAATAAACGCAGGTACAATTATAAAAATAGATAATACGTTAGTTGGAAAACCTAAATGTTTAGCTATTAATAATGCAGCTGTAGATTTGTAGGTGAGTTTATTTTTTTGTGGATTATAAAGTAAAATTGAATCTGTTTTCTCAGTATCGATATTAAATTTTTGAATGACTGTTTTTCCAATGTCACTTTGTAATGGAGCAAACAAGAATTTGTTCTTTTTATCTCTTTTTATCACATACAACACACTAGAGTTGCAAAGGTTGCAAACTCCATCAAAGAGAATGAGTTGTTTATGTTTTGGAACTTCATCTATCATTTTACAATTTCCATCTGGTAACACTTTAAATCATTGTATTTAAATTAGTCTCAAAAACTAATATTACTTTACTTTTTTACAGCTTCTACCAATTCTAATTGGTCTAAGCTAACGTTAGTGGTAAACATGCCGTAATTAACATTGGCTTTGCCTTTTTCAATAGAATCTATACTACCAATTGCTCTTCCGTCGTGCATGCGTACGCGATCACCTACACGTAGTATTGGTTTTGGTTTTTCTACTTTAACTTCTTTTTTCTTAGCCGCTTTTTTCTTCTTACGGATGACTTCAACTTTCTTTTCGGCTTCCTGTTTTACTTGGCGTTCTTTATGTTTTTCAGCACGTTTTTGTTTGGCAGAAAGCTTCTTTCGTTTTGAATTCTCAATCTGAACCAATCGGAATAATTCCGCCATTAATTCACGCTTCTTTTTATCTTCGAAGTACTTTTCAGAGATGTCATTGACTTTCTGGCCTAAGTAAATTAAGCGTTGATTAGAATCATACAATTCTTGAAAGTTCTCTAATTTCTTCTGAACTTTTGCATTGATTTCTTCAAGTTTATCGGCTTCAGAGATTTTCTTTTTTTCGTTTTCCTTTAGTGATAACTTGGTTTTTTCAAGCTTACTGCGTTCTTTTTGTAGTTTCGCAATAGTGGCATCAAAACGTACTTTACCACGTTCAATTTTCTTTTTCGATTTGTTGATTAAGCTGTATGGAATTCCGTTTTTCTGCGCCACTTCAAAGGTAAATGAACTTCCTGCTTGGCCAACGACCAGTTTGTACATAGGTTCTAATGTACGCTCATTGAAAAGCATGTTCGCATTTTCTATATGAGGTAGCTCATTTGCTAGTAATTTTAAATTGGAATAATGCGTGGTAATTATTCCGAAGGCTTCACGTTCGTAAAAGACTTCTAAAAATGTTTCGGCTAATGCTCCTCCTAATTCAGGATCACTTCCTGTTCCAAATTCATCGATTAAAAACAGAGTTTTATTATTACATTTTTTTAAAAAGTAATTCATCTGTTTCAGTCGATAACTATACGTACTGAGATGATTTTCAATCGATTGATTGTCGCCAATATCACTCAGAACTCTATCAAACAAACAGACAGAACTGCGCTCGTGTACCGGAATTAACATACCACTTTGCAACATCACTTGAAGCAAGCCAACTGTTTTTAAGGTAATACTTTTTCCACCTGCATTTGGGCCAGAAATGACTATAATTCTACTGTCTTTTTTTAAGCCAATGGTTTGAGGAAATGTTTTTTCTCCTTTTTCTTTATTGGTTAAATAGAGTAGTGGATGGTAGGCATCGCGCAAATACATACTGCGCTCTTTTGAAAATTCTGGCAAAATAGCATTCATGTTTTGCGCATATTTTGCTTTGGCAGAAATAACATCTATTTGCGTTAAAAATGCTTGGTATTTATGAAGAAGTGGTGAAAATTCACGAATATAGTCTGTCAGTTCTTTCAAGATTTTAATAACCTCTTCTTTCTCTTCGTATTCTAAATTGTTGAGTTCTCTGGTGTGTTGCAGTGTGGTTTCGGGTTCAATATAAACGATGCTTCCTGTTTTACTGCCTCCCATTATCGCTCCTTTAACTTTTCTACGATACATCGCTTTTACAGCAAGCACACGCTTGTTTTCTACCACAGACTCTCTAATGTCATCTAAGTACTCGAGATTATGATAGGTGTTTAATGCTGAAGAAAAACTACTATTTATTTTACCTTTTAATTGGTTTATCGTTTTTCGTAAGCTAGACAGTAGCGGAGAAGCCTCATCTTTAATATCTCCAAAACGATCGACCACAGCATCTACTTGCTCAATGATTGATGTGTTGATTTCTATTGGCTGACTGAATTTTTGAAGTTGCGGATAATACTCTTCAAACTTCTTTAAGAACTTTAAAATTGAATTTACCGTAAGTGACATGCTCACTAACTTTTGTAAACTAGACACTTCGAGATAAGTGTTTTCTATCTTTAGAAGTTTTAATTCTTTAGCAATGGTTTCAAAGCCGTGATTTGGTATTCTATTGTCATTCTCAAATGAGGATAAATATTCGCTGACAAGTATTAATTCTTGTTTCAACAACTCTTCCTTTTTAAACGGTAGAATAGCTAAAACAGCTTCCTTTCCTAAAGCTGTAAGTGTATGTGCGCTAATTTGATCTAAAACCGTAAAAAATTCGAGATCTTTTAGGGTTTTTTCATGAATGTTTATCATGTAAAAGAATACGTTTTAGAATTACAAATTTAAAATATTATACACTATTACAAGTATGAAGACACTGCTAAAACGACTAAGGTTACAATTATTAGAATTATAAATAATGGAAAAATAAATTTTAACCATTTGCTAAAGTTGATTTTAGCAACCGCAAGCGATGCTAAAATTAAACCCGTAGGATTTATAAGATAAAACAAGCCTAAACCATATTGATAGGTGTTAACCACAATCTCACGGCCAATACCAACGGTATCTGCTAAAGGAGCCATTATTGGCATGGTTAAGACAGCCATTCCTGAAGAACTTGGTATAAAAAACGACAATCCTGAATAGATCATGGTCATTGCACTAGTAAAAATGCCTTTATTCATGCCTGTTGTCATATCACTGGCGTAATATAATAAGGTGTCACTAATTAAACCATCTGTCATTAATACGGCAACACCTCTTGCAATTCCTATAATTAAAGCCACACCCAACAAATCGCTTGCTCCTTTTACAAAGGTTTCAATAAAATCCGTTTCACTAATCTGAATAATAAATCCTATTAATATCGCACCAACTAAAAACACCGTCGTCATTTCAACAAACCACCAATCTAGTACAGATACACCTATAATCATAAGAATAAAACTACTCGTAAAAACAAATAAGGCTAATTTTAACCTCCAATTAAAATCAATATGACTGCTGTCTTTTATAGTGAACAACTTAGCAATTTGATCGCGTTGATCATAAATTAGAGATTTACTTGGATCGTTTTTCACACGCTTTGCGTAGCGTAAAATGTAGAGTATAGTAATAGTTAAACATAAAAACAGCATAAATATACGTCCATATAAACCGGTTGTCCAATTGATACCAGCGGCATCACTAGCAATAATCGTTGAAAACGGATTTATGGTAGAACACATCGTACCGATGGCAGAGCCTAAAAAGATACAAGCTACACCAACCATGGCATCGTATTTAGCGGCTAAAAACACGGGAATTAAAATAGGGAAGAAGGCAATGGTTTCTTCTGCAAAGCCAAAGGTGGTTCCACCTAAGGCAACTAAAGTTGTGACTAAAACAATGAGTAAAGATTCCCGACCTTTTAGAACTATAGCGAGCTGACCTATAGCTGCATCAAAAGCACCAGAACTGTTGAGTATGCCTATTAAACCTCCAATAATTAACACTAGGAAAATAATATCTGCTGCTTCAATAATTCCTTTTATAGGTGATTTTACAAAATCGTAAAAACTTTGTGGTTGCGGTTCTAATTTTTGATAAGTCTCAGGAATGTTAATGGGTTTATAAATATCGCCATTCGTAAATTTTTCAATAGGAATTTTAATGTTTAAATCCTCAAGTGTGGCTTGAGAAGCAGGTAATACAATTTCTTCATCTAAGCTT
The DNA here is from genome assembly GCF_015645385.1 of Winogradskyella marina. Taxonomy (GTDB): domain Bacteria; phylum Bacteroidota; class Bacteroidia; order Flavobacteriales; family Flavobacteriaceae; genus Winogradskyella; species Winogradskyella marina. The sequence goes on along the minus strand of NZ_JADOET010000010.1, from coordinate 97,849 downwards.
AAACGTGTAAATTTGTCTGTAGCTGTATTATAGCTTAATGTATCGTATTTTCCAGCCGGAACAAACCAGGTTAGAAGGGTAACTAAGCCTGCAATGATGAATAATATAGTCTGAGCAGAAGGGAATTTTAGAGTTTTCATTCTGAATTGTTTGTCGGTAAAGTTAAGTTTTAATACTAAATAATCTGTTTTTAAATATGACTATAAATATAGACCAAAGTTGGAAAAACCACTTGAACCCTGAATTTGAAAAACCTTATTTTAAAGATTTAACTGAATTTGTAAAAATAGAATATCAAAACCATACCTGTTTTCCTAAAGGTTCTGATATTTTTAATGCGTTTAACCGTTGTACGTTTAACGATGTGAAGGTGGTTATTATTGGTCAAGATCCATATCATGGAGAAGGCCAAGCTAATGGTTTATGTTTTTCTGTGAGTGATGGTATAAAACACCCTCCTTCGTTAATAAATATATTCAAGGAAATGGAACACGATTTAGGCATTCCGTATCCTAAAAGTGGTAATTTAATGCCATGGGCAGATCAAGGTGTTTTGCTTTTAAATGCCACCTTAACGGTAAGAGCGCATGAGGCAGGAAGCCACCAAAAGAAAGGTTGGGAACAATTTACAGATGTTGTTATTAAAACGATTAGTGCAGAGAAAACTAATGTTGTGTTTTTACTTTGGGGAGGATATGCTAAAAAGAAAAAGAAATTAATTGACACCTCTAAACATATTGTTTTAGAAAGTGGCCATCCATCTCCATTAAGTGCTAATAGAGGGTATTGGTTTGGAAATAAACATTTTAGTAAAACTAACTCCCAGTTGGAGCAAGTTGGTTCGATGGTAATTGATTGGCAGTTATAGCAGGTTTTGTTTTTGCTATAATTGCTTTTGGTTCTGATTTAGCAAAGTGTGGCACTCTATTATCAGTCTTCCTAGATGTTTTATTACAACTAAAGATTAATAATAAAAAGTTAAGTGCAACTAAGAAAGATAAAATCAGAACAATATTAACAATCATATTTATCTATTTGGGTTATAAATAGCGTTGATAAACAAATGTACTTAAATTTTTGAAATTCTGAAAGTTATATCTAAAAACACTTTAACTAAAAATACGCAACCACCTAATAATAAACCAGCTAACCTTTCTAAAATGTTAAAAAGCCATACTGTTTATAACGTTTTTAATTAAGATATAGTTATATTTCATGAATTAATTGCGCATAATCTACTTTTTCAGAAATGATTTTTAAATCATATAGTTGTTCTTGTACATTATCTAGTGTCTTTTTATCCATAATACTTTGCGACCATTCTGTTAACGATAACCATTCTTGTACATCTTCTAATTCTTGCTCGTAACGATTTGCTATCGTTTTATCGATACTAGGAATGGATTTAAAGTCGGAAGTTGTTTCATTAATAATATCTAAAATGATTTTTAAATCGTCTTCATTATTATCAATAAATTCTTGTCTCACTGCAATTACAAAACAAGGCCATGGTGATGGTAAATTGGCGATTCGTCTAAATATACCATCATCTACAATAGGTTTTGTTGTAAATTTTTCCCACATAAAATAATCGGCATCACCATTTGTCAAGCCTTTAATTGCACCATCAAGATTTTTTATAACTTCAAAGTTAAGGTCTTTTTCTAAGTTCCAATTATTATTTTTTGCGTTGATATAAGCCATTAAATGTGAGCCAGAACCATATCTGCTAATGGCAGCCCTAGCTCCTTTAATATCATTTATTGTATTAAATTCTGAATCTGCAGCTACATGAATTCCCCAATTTAGAGGTGTTTCTACAAATGTCTGCACAATTTTTGAAGGATTACCTTCAATGATATCTTTAACAACACCTTCGGTTAATATTACCGCCATATCAATTTCACCAGAACGCAATGCTTTATTCATTTCACCTGTTCCACCGTAATAATCGTGCCATCTTAGATTGATGTCTTGGTTTTTGTATTCACCATCTTTTAGAGTTAAATACCACGCTAAATTAAAGTGTTCTGGGACACCACCTATATTTACTTTTTTCATTTTATGCTGAACTTGTTTCAGAATCTTTTCTGCTAAACAAGATTTTTTATTTTTAAATTAAATAAGCACTTCGACTATTAAATATTCACAATACGCTCTAAAGCATATAAAATCAATTTATCAACTACTTTTTTAGGGTTTTTACTAAAATCCCCATTAGCTCTATTGGCAATAATAGCATTTAAAGACAAGGCTTCGTGTCCTAATAATTTTGAAAGACCATAGATGACAGACGTTTCCATTTCAAAATTTGTAATTCTAAAATCCTTATAACTAAAGTTGTCTAATTTTGAATTAAGATCAGGATCATGCAGTGGTAAACGTAGTACACGCCCTTGTGGGCCGTAAAAACCACCAGCTGTACCAGTCATGCCTTTGTGAATTTTATCTCCTTCGAAATACTTTTCTAAATACTTACTATTATTAATAACAATGGGTCTGGCTTTGTTTTTATCCCAATGAGTATGTTTCATAAATTCATCTTCAATTTCAGGATTGCTAATCCCATCAATTTGATAAAAATGAAGCATTCCATTAATGTCTAATGCATGTGTACTAATTAAAAATGCGTCTACAGGAATATCATCTTGTAACGAACCAGAAGTACCAACTCTAATAATATTAAGACTTGTTAATTCTGATTTTAACTCTCTAGTTTCTAAATTAATATTCACTAAAGCATCAAGCTCATTTAGAACAATATCTATGTTATCTGGACCAATTCCTGTTGAAATAACTGTTAATCGTTTATCTTGATAATAACCAGTCTGTGTTTTGAATTCACGTTTTTGAGTACTAAACTCAATACTATCAAAATGTTTTGTGATTTTTTCTACGCGATCTTGATCTCCAACAAAAATGATGGTATCTGATATATTTTCGGGTTTTAAATTCAAATGATAAACACTACCGTCTGGATTTAATATAAGTTCTGAATCTTTAATGGCCATAAAATATCGTTTTTATAAGTTTATTCTGTTTGATATTGAATTGGAAGCCTAAGCGATTTACACCTCCATAAACCATATCATTATGTATTTCTTTTGCAAAATTGTTTTGTTCTAATAATGCTTTATAACCGTTTCTATTAAGTACAATTCCTGTTTCACTTTCAGTAAAAAATACATCTAATTTATCTATAATTCTAGATAGCTGTATATCAATAAGACCATAATAACCTTGATAATTTAGGCTATAGCCTAAAAGGTGTCCTTTAGATTTTATAAAATTATCCTTTACAATGGTAAGAATATTGGTTTCTAAAACACTAAGGCCACTTTTTTGATTAGGAAAACGTTCTAAATGTGCTTTTAAACAATTACTCAAATATTTAAAATTCGACTTTTTAACAATATATGGCTTTAAAATATTATGGTCTTTACCACAATAGGTTCTCCATATAGCAATTGCTAAATCAATATCTTCTTTTGTTAATCGAATTCTATCCTTATAATGTGCTTTTAATTGTTCCGGATTAAGTTCATTTAAAGCTTTTAAGCGTTTTTCACCTGCCACACGTCCACTACAAATAAGATAAAGTGGTTTATTAATTTCTTTTTGGTGCAAAAGATTAATCACACCTATTAGGTTAATATGAGAAAACAAATCATACTCAAACCAAAGGTTTATTTCGCTGTAAGCATCAATATCATCTAATTTAGATAATTCTGATAAAATTTCTCTGGTATTCACTTCAATCTCGTAATAGTCTTTCAAAAACTCAATACGAAGTTTTAAAAATTCTCTTGAATCGATAGCCGGAATTGTTGGGCCTTCACAAAGCATCTCCTGCCATGTTACAATATCTTCTTTAAAGTCTAAATCTCTTAAATAAACAGTGAGGTTGTTACCATTTGTAATATGTAAACAATTTTTTGCCATATTAATTAACCTCCAACACGTTTTACATTAAAACCTTTTTCTTTTAATATGGTCATAATTTTATCTCTATAATCTCCTTGAATTATTATTCTGTCATCTTTAAAACTGCCACCAACACTAAGCTTTGTTTTTAAGTCTTTTGCTAATTTCTTAAAATCTTCAGTTGCCCCTGTATAGCCTTCAAGTATAGTAATAGGTTTTCCTTTTCGTTTTTCGTACTTACAAATTATAGGGTCGTCTTGCAGCCATAAACCATCATTTGAATCTTCAGTAGTATCTGTAGGTTCTGGAGTGTGATCTGGAAAGAGGTTTTTTAATTGATCTTGTAAATCCATTTTTTCAGTCTTTAGTCTTCGGTTGGCAGTCTTCAGTAGTTCACAGTCTTCAATCTTTAGCCTATCACGTATTGATAATGGACTGCATACTGTGGACTGAGAACTGCGGACTATTTCTTAATAAGTCCTAGCTCTATTAAACGTTCATTTAAAAATTCGCCAGCCGTAATGTCTTCAAATTGTTTTGGATGATCTTCATCGATACAACTTTCTAAAACATCTAACTTCATTTCGCTGATAGGATGCATAAAAAACGGCATAGAATAGCGCGATGTTCCCCAAAGTTCTCGAGGTGGATTTATGACACGATGTATCGTAGATTTTAATTTATTGTTAGAATGGCGCGATAACATATCACCAACATTAATCATTAGTTCATCTGGTTCAGCTATTGCATCAATCCATTCGCCATCGTTACGTTGCACTTGTAAGCCTCGACCTTGTGCACCCATTAGTAAAGTGATTAAGTTAATATCTCCATGTGCAGCAGCTCTTACCGCATTTTTAGGTTCTGAAGTAATTGGTGGATAATGTATTGGTCGTAAAATAGAATTTCCATTATGAATATAATTATCAAAATAGGTTTCTTCTAAATTTAAATAAAGGGCTAAAGCACGTAAAACGTACTTCGCTGTTTTTTCGAGCATTTGGTAGGTTTGCTTTCCTACTTTATTAAAATCATCTAACTCTTTGACTTCAACATTTTCAGGGTATTCTTTTCTGCGTTCTTCGTCATCTTCTACATATTGTCCAAAATGCCAAAACTCTTTTAAATCGCCTTCTTTCTTTCCTTTTGCGCTTTCTTTACCAAAAGAGACATAGCCACGTTGACCACCAATTCCTGGAATCTCGTAACTTTCTTTTACCTCTAATGGTAAATCGAAAAATTTCTTTACTTCACCATATAAGTTATCTACCAAAGTATCATCTAAAAAGTGTCCTTTTAAAGCTACAAAACCAATGTCTTCATAAGCTTTTCCTATATCGTTTATAAATTTTTGTTTTCGCTGAGGATCTTCAGAAATGAAATCCTTTAAATCTACACTAGGTATTCTATCCATGGGATTTGTGTTTAAATTTTTGTCAATATACAAATGTAACGATAATAGTGCTAAAAAATCAGGTAGGATTTATTGACAATTTGAAGTCTAATTTGAATTATTGAAGCAATTTTATTTACATTTGAAATATCTATATCTAAACCTTCTTACAAAAGGAAGTGATTAATTTTGATGTTTTATGTGACCTTTGAATCCAATAACATAAACCTATAAAACATTACTGAAACAACATTCCATGCCAACAATCACAAAGAGTAACATAGCTTATGATAAACGAAGTTTAAATGACAGAACGTTATTAGAACTTTATTATAATATGCTGAAACCGCGACTAATTGAAGAGAAAATGCTCATTCTATTACGTCAAGGAAAAGTATCAAAATGGTTTTCAGGAATTGGTCAAGAAGCCATTTCTGTTGGTGTCACTATGGCATTAAAACCGAGCGAATATATTCTTCCAATGCATAGGAATCTCGGTGTTTTTACGACACGTGAGATTCCCTTAGATCGCTTATTTTGTCAATGGCAAGGAAAGGCTAGTGGGTTTACTAAAGGTAGAGATCGTTCTTTTCATTTTGGGACTCAAGAATACAATATTGTAGGCATGATATCGCATTTGGGTCCGCAATTAGGAGTTGCAGATGGTATAGCTTTGGGGAATCTTTTAAAGAAAAACGGAAATCTTACAGCTGTTTTTTCTGGTGAAGGCGGAACGAGTGAAGGCGATTTTCATGAGGCTCTTAATGTGGCTTCTGTTTGGAGTTTACCTGTTATATTTTGTGTAGAAAATAATGGCTACGGATTGTCAACTCCTACAAATGAACAGTACAATTGTAAGCATATTGCAGATAGAGGTAAAGGTTATGGCATTGAGTCTTTTATTTTAGACGGCAATAATATTATTGAAACCTATACGAAAGTTCAAAAATTAGCTGAAAGTATTAGAAAAAGACCACGTCCTATTTTAATAGAGTTCAAAACCTTTAGACGTCGAGGACATGAAGAAGCTAGTGGGACAAAATATGTACCTCAAGAGTTGATGGATGAATGGGAAACAAAAGATCCTATTAAAAATTTCAGAAGTTTTCTATTCAGTAAAAAGATTTTAACCGCACAAATTGATGAGGTTTATAATGCTGAAATTAAATCTGAAATTGATGCCGCTTTAGACACAGCCAATGCCGAACCAGATATAATACCTAATGAAACTACGGAATTAAATGACGTATACAAATCATTTGAATATAAGCACTATACATCAAATAAAAACACAAAAGAACTACGCTTAATCGACGCTATTTCTGAAGGTTTAAAACAATCCATGCAGAAGCATAAAGATCTTGTAATTATGGGGCAAGACATTGCAGAATATGGTGGAGTTTTTAAAATCACAGAAGGCTTTGTAGAGGAATTTGGAAAAGATCGCGTTAGAAATACACCAATTTGTGAATCGGCAATTGTTGAAACAGCTATGGGACTATCTATCTCAGGTATAAAATCGGTTGTAGAAATGCAATTTGCAGATTTTGTGACATCAGGCTTTAATCCTGTAGTAAATTATTTAGCAAAATCGCATTACAGATGGCAACAAGAAGCTGATGTGGTGGTGAGAATGCCATGTGGTGGTGGAGTGGCTGCAGGGCCATTTCACTCACAAACTAATGAAGCATGGTTTACTAAAACACCAGGCTTAAAAGTGGTGTATCCGGCATTTCCTTATGATGCCAAAGGCTTATTAGCAACAGCAATAAATGATCCTAATCCTGTGTTGTTCTTTGAACACAAGGCTTTGTATCGTAGTATTCGACAAGATGTACCTACCGATTATTTTACGATTCCTTTTGGAAAAGCCGCCGTTTTAAAAGAAGGTGACGCTGTTACGATTATTACCTATGGATCTGGAGTTCATTGGGCTTTAAATACTTTAGAAAAAAATCCTAATATTTCGGCTGATGTCATAGATTTGAGAACACTTCAACCTTTAGACAAGGAAACTATTATTAATTCCGTTAAAAAGACAGGACGCGCTATTATACTTCAAGAAGACTCTTTATTTGGAGGAATTGCTAGCGATCTTTCTGCAATGTTAATGGAAAACTGTTTTGAATATTTAGATGCGCCAGTAAAGCGTGTAGCGAGTATGGAAACACCAATACCGTTTATTGGCCAATTAGAAGAGCAATATATGGCTAAAGGGAAGTTTGAAGCGGCTTTATTAGAACTTTTAAAATACTAGAAGTAAAGCAAAGTATATATAATATAAGAGCCAGCAAATTTGCTGGCTCTTATATTTTAAATAGCATAAAGGAATTAACTTTCTGCCTGAATCTTTTTTGCTACGGCTTCTACATCATCTAATACACGCAATAAGTTACCACTCCAAAGTTGTTCAATTTGGGCTTCTGTATAACCACGTTTTACCAATTCTAAAGTTACATTAAAGGTTTCTGAAGCATCAGACCAACCTTCGATTCCGCCACCACCATCAAAATCGCTACTGATACCAACATGGTCAATGCCTATTTTTTCAACGAGATAATCGATATGGTTTACAAAATCAATAACATTTACTGCTGCTGGAAAATCTTCTATTTGATTTATTTTTTCTTTAGTAATATCCATAACAGTTTTCCTGTTTTCTAAAAATTCCTTTTGAGATGTTTCATCTAACGCTCTAAAGGCACTCCGATTGTACCATGTAATATCTAAAGAATCTATTACTTTGTTTCGTATCGCTTCCATAGCGTCATTATGAGCATTTTGTTTTTCGGTATTCAAATACGACTTAAAAGCGACCGTCTGTACAACACCTCCATTTTCTTTTAACCAGCCTAATTGTTCATCATCTAAATTTCTACTATGATTGCACAAGGCTCTTGCAGAAGAGTGCGATGCAATTATTGGTGCCTTACTCAATGCTACCATTTGTTTCATCGCTTCTTTTGAAGGGTGAGAAACATCGATCATCATACCAACACGATTCATTTCTGTAACAACTTCTTTTCCTAAATCACTTAGTCCATTATGTAACCAAACATCGTCTTCTTCTCCAGTATTACTATCACAAAGCTGACTGTGTCCATTATGAGATAATGACATATATCGCGCACCAAGATTATAAAATTTCTCAACATTGCTGACATCTAATCCTATAGGATAGCCATTTTCTATTCCAATCATAGCTACTTTTTTACCTTTTGCATGTATCTGTTTCACATCAGCAGACGTTACAGCTAGTTCTATTTCGTTCGGAGCATACTCATTCACTAAGTTATGGATGGCATTAAATTTAGACATTGCGTTGTCATAGGCTTTTTTATATCCAGCTTCAGTTAGTGAGTCTTGACCTGTATAAACAATGAACCATGCCACATCTAAACCACCAGCTTTCATTTTTGGCAAGGTAATTTGTGTGTCTAAATCTTGCGTGTAATTAAGTGAGTCTGTAAAATTTTTCACATTGATATCGCAATGTGTATCCAATGTTATCACACGTTCATGTATCGCTTGGGCTTTTGTTAAGTGGTCATCTTCTTTAGAGGGTTCTGATTTGCAACTCGTGTTTATCATAAGTATTAAACTAAAATATAATATAGATTTTTTGTACATGATTGATTTGTTTTTTTAAAAGTAACTAGAAATATGACTAAAAGCAAACTGTATTTTATTTATAGAAATCTTAATTTTAGGTACCATTTATACCAAAAACCTAAAAATAATTTGAAAAAGTTATTAATTCTGTATTTTTACATTTCTAAAAAAATAAAATATGAAATTAAAACTACTTTTTGCATTCTTATTTGTCAGTTCATTTTCTTTTGCACAACAGTTTCCAGAAGACATTAAACCACCTAGTTGGAGTCAAAATTCGTTAACTGATTTAACCCCTTTTACGCTTCCTACTTTCGATTTGAAAAAATTACAAGAAGAAGATAAAATTAATGACCAAAATAAATCTATTCCTTGGAGATTTGGACATGATATTTATGTAGATCATAATTTCAATGATGTAGGTGAGTGGACAACTTTAGAAAACGGAGACCAGATTTGGAGAATGGCTTACACCTCTAAAGGGGCACATTCATTAAATTTTATGTTCGATGTATTTAAAATTCCCGAAGGAGCAAAACTCTATGTATATAATAGTGATAAAACGGATTTATTAAGACCTTTTACACATCACAACAATAATCCTGAAGAAGTTTTAGGAACATGGTTAGTTAAAGGTAATGTAGCTTATATAGAGTATTATCAGCCTGCAAATGTTTCTGGTAACGCTAAAATTACGGTTGGCTCTGTTGTTCATGGTTACCGAACTGCAGAAACGTATCAAAAAGCGCTAAATGATTCAGGTGCTTGTAATCACGATGTGGATTGTGATATTACACCAGCTTCAGATCCATTTGATATAGATACTAGAAAAGAAGAAGTAAAAAAAGCTGGTGGACTGTTGCTTGCTGGAGGTGCTAGTTTTTGTTCTGGTACTCTTGTAAATAATACGAACAACGATGGAACTCCTTATTTTTTAACCGCAAATCACTGTAGTGGAGGAGAAGGTAGCTGGGCATTTCGTTTTAACTGGAGAAGCCCAAACCCATCTTGTGGTACATTTACTAATAGTACTAATGGAACATTTAATCAAACGGTTAGTGGTTCTATAGTTAGAGCTCAAAATTCTCAATCTGATATGGAATTGGTTGAAATTACAGATGCCAGTTTTTTTGACAGTAACCCAGATGTAGTTTGGGCAGGTTGGAATAAATCTACAACGGAAGTTCCTTCTGTTACCTTTGGTATTCATCATCCAAGTGGTGATATTCAAAAAGTATCTAGAAACGATGAAGGTGCGATTAGAACATCGACCTTTTTTAATGGCAATCCTACAACACAAATGTGGGGAATAAATGATTGGGAATTAGGTGTTACTGAAGGAGGTTCATCTGGATCTGGTTTGTTTAATGAAAATGGTCATTTAATAGGTATGCTTTCTGGCGGAACTGCTTCATGTTCAGGCACAAATGATAATGGAGGTTTTGATTTATATGGACGCTTTGGTGTTGCTTGGGATTATGGTCCTACAGCTTCATCACGACTTAAAGATTGGTTAGACCCTGGGAACACTGGTCTTAACTTCGTAGACGTGTATCCTCAATTACAAACGTATGATAATGATGCGCGAGTTACGGCTGGGGCTGGTATCCCAACAGAATTATGTGGAGAAGATTTTACACCTCAAGTAACACTTATAAACTCAGGAGATTTAACTTTAACATCTGCAGATGTTTCATACTTTATAGATTCTGAAACTAGTACTACAGTAAACTGGACAGGTAATTTACTTAATGGAGAAAGTGTTGTGGTAGCAACACCTGTCTATTCTAATTTAAGTGCAAGTAATCACATATTTACTATTAACGTTTCAAACCCAAATGGAACCACAGATGAAAACACATCCAATAACACATTTGCCGTTAATTTTGATGTATCATCTGCATATGCAACAAATACAATCGTTTTTGACCTTTTAACGGATAATTATGGTTATGAAACTTCATGGGACCTTGTTAATAGTTCGGGGGTAATTGTGGATAGTGGAGTTTATTTTGATTCCAATAATCCTACATCATACGAAGAAATTATTACCATTCCGAGTTTTAATGAATGTTATACGTTTACCATTTACGACGAAGAAGGTGATGGTATTTGTTGTTCATATGGTACTGGCTCATATAGCTTAAGAGATGAAAATGATAATGAGATAATTTCAGGTGGTGAATTTACGGCTTCTGAATCAGTAACATTCAATGTACAAGACCCGTTAAGCGTTAATGAATTTAGTTTAGATGGTTTAATTAATTTATATCCTAATCCTGTAAATAACAACTTAAATATTGATTTGAATAATTTAAATGAAGATGTAAGTTTTGAAATATTTGATACTTTAGGTAAGAAAATTAGTAATGGGGATTTAAGAAGTAATGACACTCATATTTTGAATATATCAAACTATCAAAGTGGGATTTATTTTATAAAATTATCTACCAATACGAGTTCTATGACACAAAAATTTATTAAAAAATAAGAACTCAAAATAGAATTCATAAAAAAAGTCAGTTTCTTTAACAGGAAACTGACTTTTTTATTAAACTCTAAATTGCTATGATTAATGTTAAAGTTTAATGGTTTTTAAGTCATCATCTAAACTATTAGATGTATTGACAATTTTGGATAAAACTCTCATAATAATTGATTTTTTGATTGATGAAATTATGTCTTATGCTGTTATCGGTAACGTCGTTTTTTATTCCAGTTAAAACTTTTTGTTTCAGACATAGTACTCGATAATTGATTGTTGTTTAAAGTTCTCATAATGTTTGTTTTTTAATTGGTTATACTAAATAGACGACGAAACTTTATATTTGTTACAGTACCATGCATAACATAATACGTTTTTAACAAATATTAACGAAATTGAATGTATCTTTATAACTATGAAAATACATCATTTTGTTATTATTCTTTGTTGTCTTAGCATGTATAACTGCAATACAAGAGCAGAAGATAAATGTATCACAAACACTATTTTAGTAACTGCTACGGCATACAATTCCTTAGCATACCAAACCAACTCTAATCCAAATATTACCGCTTTTGGCGATAGCTTAAAACCTGGATTGCGATACATTGCGGTTTCGCGAGATTTATTAGATTCTGGCCTAGTACATAATACCAAAGTAAAAATACAAGGTTTTGATAGTCTATACACGGTTAAAGATAAAATGAATCGTCGCTGGAGAAAACGGATTGATATTTATATGGGTAACGATGTAAACAAAGCAAAAAAATGGGGCAAAAAGAAAGTTAAGATTGAATATTGTATCCAAAGTAATGATTCAATTTCTAATGAGAACGTTTAACCATAATTTCTGAAACTATAAAAGGATAGGCCTTTTGCACTTCAATCAATTCGGCTTTTGATAATTGATCTGGTGTTTTATGATAGACTTGTTTAGCATAACGCATTCTTAAATCGTAATAAGCCTTTGTAATTTCATTTTGAACGGACACAAACAAATCGTAATTGGTAGCAGCAGAATGACTCAAAGAAATAACGGCCTTTTTAGGATGATCTGAAGAGGTTACGGATTGTTTTCCTTCTCAATAATCACAATTGTTATTTCCATTATTATCTATAAAGGCTTCCACTAAAGGAGCAATTTCAGTGAGTTCTACACTATTTTCGTTAATCATAATTTGCTGCTTGTCATTCATTGAAACATGTAATAGGTTACGTTCTGGTATATCTGCAGTACAATCTCCAGTTTCACAAATAGGTGGTAATTTTCGTAAAATACCTTTGTCTGCAGAAATAGTGGTCGTTACTAAAAAGAAAATGAGTAACAAAAAAGCAATGTCTGCCATAGATCCTGCATTGACCGATACAGAATGTCTTTTAAGTGATTTCATAATAAAATATTTTAAATGTTAATAAAATCTTAAACACAATAACAGTACCAATCTTGTTAAATCTTGTTAACAATTCATTCCATAAACCTTTACAATGTGCTATTTTTGCGAAATTAATATCGAACTAAATTCAATTTATGTCGTCAGAAACCGAAACCATTCAACAAAATGCTACTGAGAAAAGTCTCTATGATTTCCAGATCAAGGACCTGAATCGCATTTTTGATGTAATGCGAGATGAGTCTGATGATTTTAATCTCTTATATCAGCTTCCAACAGGAGGAGGTAAAACGGTTATTTTTTCTGAAATCGTTAGACGTTACGTGGAGCAACATCAGAAAAAAGTGGTGATTCTTACCCATAGAATTGAACTTTGTAAACAAACATCTAACGTATTATCTGGTTTTAATGTTAAGAATAAAGTCATTAATAGTAAGGTAAAAACACTTCCAGATCAAGATGATTTTCAGTGTTTTGTAGCCATGGTTGAAACCTTAAATAACCGCTTGTCTGATAATGATTTTGAATTAAAAAATGTTGGTCTTGTTATTATTGACGAAGCACATTACAATTCGTTTAGAAAACTATTTAAGTTTTTTGAAAATTGTTTTATTCTTGGTGTAACCGCCACACCATTGAGTAGTAATATTAAGCTACCAATGAAAGATAACTACAAAAAATTAATCATTGGTGATGATATTTCGACCTTAATAAAAAATGGGTTTTTAGCTAAAGCTGAAGTTTCGCATTACGATGTTGGGTTAACCTCATTAAAAATTGGTATTAATGGTGATTATACGGTAAAATCTTCTGAAGCTTTATATACCAATAGCTTAATGCAGTCTAAATTATTATTGGCATATGAGGAATTGGCTAAAGGTAAAAAAACGCTGATTTTTAATAATGGAATTTATACCTCTAAAGAAGTTTACCATACGTTTAAAAAGGCAGGGTATAACGTTAGGCATTTAGATAATACTGCCAATAAACAAGAGCGTAAAGACATTCTAAAATGGTTTAAAAACACACCAGACGCTGTTTTGTCGTCGGTAAGTATCTTAACGACTGGTTTTGATGAACCATCTGTAGAATCTATCATTTTAAACAGAGCCACAAGATCGTTAACCTTATATTTTCAAATGATTGGTCGTGGTAGCCGAATTTATAAAGATAGAGATACATTTCAAGTTATAGACTTAGGAAATAATGAGGCGCGCTTTGGCGCTTGGGATCAGCCCGTAGATTGGCAACACATATTTAAACATCCAGATTATTATTTAGAGAATATTATAGATGACGATCTACTAGAACGTGATTTTGTGTATAAGATGCCAGATTCTTTAAAGGTGAAATTTAAAAAGTCGTACACATTAAATTTTGATGTAAAAGCAGAATACAAAGACGTTATTAATTCTGGTCAAAAATCATTTACAGTCATAGAACGATCTATTGCACAACATTCACAAATATGTATTGATAATAGTGAAGATGTTTTTGATGCAAGAGAGTTAACTAAAGACCTACAAGACGAAATAGCTTTTAGAATAAAACAGTACTGCTACTGCATAATGAATAGCACTCAAAACTACAAAGATTGGCTATTTGAAGAATATAATAGAAAGTTAAGAATTAGCTTCAACGGCAAGTTTTAACTTTTTTTTGTAAAGATTGACGTTTATATGTCTTTATTTTGAAATAGGTACGGTTTTTGTAACTTACTTATTCAATACTTAAAACCCATATTATAAAAGTGAAAACTATAAATATCATCGTATTTATATTCTGCATTTTTTGCAGCACAACGGTTTTTGGCCAAGTTATAAAAGATAAGGAAACGAAATCTATTCGTATTCCGGCAGAAGAATCTAAGAAGAAAAAAGACTCTGCTTTAGTTAAAGTTAAAGTTGCGCCAATTCTTGAAAAAAAAGACGATAAATCGAGTGGTAGCTCTAAGAACGAAGACGAAAAATTTGTAATTAGAGAAACAGAGAAGCCCTTTTCTATGTTTGAAAATGACGGTTTAAAAAGCCCTAGTGAAATTTATGAAAAACGTTGGAAAAAGGAAGCTGTAAAAGGTGGTATTGTTAGAACCATGTCTGATCAGTTTTTAGGTGAACATAATGTAGATACTAAATTTGTAAATATTGTATGTAGAGATCACCAGTATCCTGATGGCGACCGTGTTCAAATTTTAGTAAACGGAACCGTTGTAAAGAATAACTTATTACTTACAAGCAGTTATAGACGCGTAGAAGTCAATTTAGTAGATGGAAAAAACACGGTTGATATTGTGGCGTTAAACCAAGGTGAATCTGGACCTAACACAGCAGAATTTGTGGTGTATGATGATAAAGGTAATGTGATTTCATCTAAAGAATGGAATCTTCTAACAGGTGTAAAAGCAAGGATTATTTTTCAAAATGAAAAAGTAACAATTAAAGAGAAAACGGCTAGTACAACTGAAGAGGTTTCTAGTAACTAACTGGCAAAACTTCAGCAGGTTGCATGGTTTCTAACTTATAATCACCAATCCGTACGCGTACTAATCGCAATGTTGGCAAACCAACCTTTGCAGTCATTTTTCGAACTTGTCTAAATTTCCCTTCGGTTATGGTAATTGAAAGCCAAGTTGTAATTCCATGACGCTCATCGCGCACAAAACGTTCAAAAATATGTGAAGTATCTGTTAGTATATTAGCTTTACAAGGTTTTGTCTTGTATGGTTTTCCTTCCACCGAAATTTCAATGCCACTTTCTAATTCCGAAATAATTTCAGGTGTAATAACACCATCGACCATGACGTGATATTCTTTCTCAATAGCAGAACTCGTTATGTAATTACTAAATTTTCCATCTGTAGTCAATAACAATAAACCTTCCGATTTCTCATCTAAACGACCAACAGCCATCGTATCTTTTGGAAAATTGTATATCTCTCCTAATAGTTTTTTAGACTTTCGTTTAGTCTGATGATTTACAAACTGACTTAAGTAGCCATAAGGTTTGTAAAGTTTATAATAGCTATGTTTATTCATGCTTACCAAAAGGTTATAAAACATTTTACAATGTTGGTCTCACTATATTTTAACCAAACTAAAGGAGAACGCTGTTCTTCGATAGCTTCTTTTATGCTATATTTTGCAGTTTCATAATCTTGCCAAGAGACATTGTTATGAGGTAATACAAGCCAATCTAATTTCTGTGGTATATAAAACCCTAATGTCTTAAAAACAGCTATAGATGCATATGAAATGTAAAAGCCGAATACACAGTCTTCGTTTAAAGACTCCATAGGTACTTTTGAAGTATCATAAGGTAAAAACAGTTGTGCTTTAAAACATAGTTTTTGAGAAATAGCTGCTGAATCAATATTATACTCTTGAAGTTGTTGCTTAGTTTCATCTTTAAAAAGCAAAGGAAATTGTTTGTTTTTTAGCTTGTCTAATTTGTAACAAAGTGAGTCTTTCCTATTAGGACCAATCCAATAGGAGAGTGGGTTATTATAAGATTTTAAAGTATCGTAAAGATAAAATTTATAAACCACTTCTAGGTGAATTGGCTGGTCATTAAAATCGTAGAGCGCATCTAATTCTCCAATGGTTTTGCGGTCTTTTTGAATTTGTAAATTTTCAACAATCCAATGTACAGAGGCGTCTTGTCTTAGTTGGTGAAATACAAATTCTTCTACAAGTTTACCTAACCGTTGATTTTTAAATACAGCTGTGTTGTCTATTGGTTTTGGTGTTGAATCTAGTTCTATTTGGCTAAACTCAGTAAAATCATTCGTCTTAAAAAGAGATGGTGTTTTTACGAAACCTTTATAGCGTAGTAATGTACTTTTATTCATAGCACATTAAAAGTAAAAATATTTTTGACAAAGGAGACTTTGACAACAGATTTATTAGTCCTTTAGTTTTATGAGTGTGACTTTTCTTCAATTCCTGCACTATCTATATCAAAATATTCTAAAACTTCAGTTACTGATGTAATATGCGCTGTTTTATCACCATTCATTACAATTGCTCCTTTAAATATTTCAGGGTTGTTTTCTAATATAGTAACATAATCATTGGCGCTAAATGTTGAGGTTTTGTCTACGTTTTCAACCTTAGAAAGCTCTAAAAACTGTTCTATTCCAACATTTAGATCAGTGGCTAAATCTTGCCATTGCGTTGGTGTAAGCATCGTCTTATTAAGATTAATCATTAAAATTTCTTTTCCAGAGGCTTCTAAATAGCCTTCTAGCTGTTTTCCAAAGTCTGAATCGTTGGCATAAATACAATTTATTTGGTTTTTATCTCTACTAATTACTCCCATTTTGTCTTTCATTTATTAATACGTTTTCATTTTATCATTTCGTTTTTCTAATTGACGTGATAACTCCTTAACGGTTTCAGATATAGCATCTAAAAAACTATCATGAGAAGATTCTGCGAATAGGCGAGGACCTGGTGCACTTAATCTAATACCACACTTTTTACCTGTGTCATCACTGCTTGTATTCTCTGTTTTAAAAAAGACATCAGCTCTAATAACAAAGTCGTATCGTGTGAATAAGGTTTCTAATTTTTCTTTGGCATGTGCTTCAAGTCTATCGCTTGCGGCTACGTCGTGATATTCAATTAGTATTTCCATAATTATTTTATTTGTTGTTTCAACAAGGTAAGTAATGCTTTATTCTGTACTTAACGTAATCACAATATTTATTAACGTAAACCCATTTTTCTAATCTTATGAATCTTCGTTTAGAGCAAAAAAAACGCAAAATCGAATTTTGATTTTGCGTTTTTAAAGTCGTTAATTAAAACTATCTAATTATGAGTTTCTGTATGCGTTTATCTCCATGAGCAGTTTCTAATTCTACGATATAAATACCTGCACTTAGATGACTAACATTTACCGATTGTTTAGGTTTTGTGTCATCTATTACCTATAATAACTCTGGCTTGTTCCTTTTGTACAAGCACAGTTACTAGCACCTTGTAAAAAGTCTAACCCAATGGTTACCATGTGTGTTCCGGAATTAAAACCAGATAAATCATTAATTGTTAATTGGTAGGAATACGCAAAAAAGAATTGATTAAAAGTAATACCTCCTATTGGACCGACGTTTAAAGGCTTAAAGAATTGATCGTTAAGAAAACGATAAGAACCACCTACAAAGTAATAATCTCCTTTTCTATTAAATTTTCGGTATTTAAAATTGATATCTGTACTAGATCGATTGTCACTATCAAACATTTGCACAAATAAGGATGGCTCAAATTCTACATCTTTGTTATTGTTACTTTTTATAACAAGACCAGTATATAATTGATAATTTAAAAGTTTACTTGGCTCAATACCTAAATGGTCATCGATATCTTTATTCAAAATATTATTGGCATTAAAGCTTAAGTAAAACGCTTTCCATCGGTACAAAATACCAGCATCAAAATTATTATTAGATTGCGATCTATCATCTGTAATTGATGGATCTAAAATTGGAATATCATAGGTGGTATTAAAATTCTCAATGTCAATTCTAAAACTATTGATGTTGTAAGATAATCCGAAAGATAAAAATTGTTTTGTCTTATAATCTAATGTTAAATGGTGCGCAAAAGAAAACTTAACTCCTTTTTGGCGTGTGTTTCCATTTTTATCGTTGTAAGCAGAAATACCAATACCTGTACGATTAGAAATCCTAAAGTCAGCATATACAGATTGATTATCTGGTGCATTTTTTATTCCTACCCATTGTGTTAATCCGTTTGCTCTAATTTTTAAATTATCTCCAATTCCGGCATACGTTGGCGAAATAACAAAGTCATTATCTGCTAAATATTGTGTAAATACTGGTAAGTTTAATTCTTGGCCATAACCTTGTGCGAAGACCAAAAAAAGAATATATAGGGTGATTTTTTTCATGATGTTATCTTTAAAATGTGCTTAGCTATTATCTATAAAGTGTAAAATGTCCAACAAACTCTTTGTCGTGTGAAGCGTCATTCGTTTGAACAACAAACCAATAATCTCCAGTAGGTAATTCATTACCCATATACTTTCCATCCCAAACTTCACCAACACGGTATGTGGCAATTTTACGACCGTATCTATCAAAAATATCGAAGGTTAGGTTTGGATAATTTTCAGTACATCCTGGTGCCCATGTATCAAATTCTCCGTCTCCGTTTGGTGTAAACCAATTTGGAATACATATATCTTGAAATTCTAACTCTATTTGTGCAGTTGCATAACAACCACTACTATCGGTCACGATTACAGTATATAAACCAGACTCTGTAATAATGTAAGTGTTTTCTGAACCAACATCTTCTCCGTTCAACGTGTATTGGTAATCACCTCTACCACCAGAGGCAGTTGCTATGAATTCATTTAATCCACCTTCAGCCAATGTTAACGTTACAGGGGCTACGGTATCAATATCGAATAAGTCGGTACGTTGAACACATAAATTTTCATGCATTACATCAATATAATACCCTGTACCTTCTGGTAAATTTGTAAATACATTATCAGATTGATATGGGCCACCATTTAAAGAATATTCGAGAAGGGTAGGGTCTTCAATAGAAGCATCTACAGTCACAGTTACAATATTGCCTTGTATATTGTTGTCACAAATATTTTCAATAACAACTTCTGGTAAAATGCTAACTGATTCTGGGAACGTGATATTCCATTCAGATTCACATCCTTCAGCATCTTTTACAAATACAATATGATCACCACCGCCTAAATTTGTAAAATAAAATTCGGTTTGCGTAGCGTTTCCTGTTGTGTAAGTACCATCATAATCATCTAAACTGACACTGTATGGTAATGTTCCACCTGAAATAGCAATACTAAATTCACCTTCAAGTTCACCTGTACAAACTTCTGGGATTAATGAGTTTGGTACAATACTTAAGATTACAGGTTGCGGTTCCGTTATGGTAACATCGAGTGTTAAATAACAGCCTAATTCATCTTGTACAATGATGGTGTAATCATCAGGAGCTAAGTTTTCGAAAGTATTAATATCGAAGAACTGATTTAATTGTGGTGAAATAGCATACTTAATGATTCCTGTTCCTCCAGACGCAGTAACTTCAATAGAACCATTATTACTTCCTGCACAACTCACATTGTTAACAACCACTGACGCATCGAGTGGAGCATCTGGTTCCGTAATAGTAATTGGAGCAGAAGTAGCAGTACAATCTCCACTTTCTACGTATACAATATAATCACCTGCAAAAAGTTCTGTGAAATAACCTGGACTGTTTTCTGTTGCAGTAACAGGGTTTCCTGCATTATCTTGTAACGTATAGGTGTAATTTCCTAATCCACCTATAGCAGTTGCTAAGATGGTACCATTGTTATCACCAGCACAATTAATTGTAGGGTTGGTTGATTCTAATGTCACTTCTAAAGTCGGCAATGGATCAACTGTAATTTCATTAGATACATTAGTAACACATCCGTTGGCATCTCTTACATAATATGAATACGTTCCCTCTGAAACCGTAAATGTTGTCGAAGTTGTAAACGTTCCAATTAGTGGTGAAAAGGAAGGGTTCTCACTATAGGAATATAATCCTGTTCCACCTGTTGCACTCAATGTTAATGTTGATTCTGTTAAACAGGTTTGGGTTGATGCTCTTACTAAGCTAGCTTCAATTGGATCTGGCTCAGTAATTACCATATTTGCTGATGAAAATTCACAATCATAACCGTCTGTAATTCTTACAAAATAAGTTCCAGGGCCTAGGTTGTTAAACACATTAGAGGTTTGTGGGCCAGAAACACTTGGTGTTGGTGAAACCGTATTTAACGTATACGTATAGTTTGTGCCTTGACCACCAGTAACATTTGTAATAGTAATACTAGCATCCTGATCACCAAAACAAGATAATGTTGTAGTGCTTGGTGTAAATGTAGCTGTTATTGGATCTGGAGTTTCTAATGTTATTACTTCAGATACGATACAACCACCGGCATCTCTAACATTTACGGTGTAATCTCCAGCTGACAATCCTGTAAATGATCCATTTGAAGAATAAGCTACAGTAGCATCGCCCGTTAATTCATATTCATAATCTCCCCAACCACCTGTTGCAATAGCAGTAATTGTACCTTCGTTATCATTACATGTTACATCTGAAGTTTCTGATACATTAAGTGTCATAGCTTCTAGTGGAGATGCAATAATTACATTTGAAGTTGCCGAACAGAAAGGAATATCTGTTTCTGTTATAAGTACAGAAAATGTTCCAGCTTCCATTCCTGTTACTATTTCAGGGTTGGTGGACGTGTTGGCGTTTACCACTCCTGTGACTGACGCTCCAGAACTATCAAATACTTCATACGTATACGCTCCAGAATAGTTGGCAATATTTATCTCGAAGGATCCAGAGTTATCCCCAAAACAGGTTACTTCAGTTGGAGTTAAAGTAAATGTAGGAAGTATAGCTTCAGAAACCGTTACAGAAACCTCTTCTGTACAAGAAGTCACAGTATCTGTTATAGTAATGGTGTAGCTTCCTGAAGGCACACCAGAAAATACATTTCCTGCTAAGCTTATTGAAGCTGGATTTGGTAAAATGCTGTAAGCATAAGATCCAGATCCTCCAGAACCAGTTACCGTAATTTCACCATCATCATTATTACAAGATGGTAGCGTTGTTACTTCTGGTGTAATGTTTATTGGTGGTACAACATCTATTGATACCGTATTACCACAACCATTTACATCTTGAACTTCTATTGTATGTGTTCCTGAATATAAATTTGAAAGTGTAAAAGGGAATGTTTGTGATTGAAATGCTCCTCCATTAATACTTACACTATAAGGAGACAAACCAGGTGTGTCTAATGTAACATCAATTTCATATTCACCTTCAACAACAGTACATTGATTTGTTAATGTTGCTGAAATTACTGGAGTTGGATCCATGTCTAAAACTTGAACCGGGCTCGTAACAATACAGTTATAAGCATCAATAACATGCACATAATAACTACCAGCATCCATATTAAATGTACTTGAAGCATCCCAAGCAGCATCTGTTGCTAATGGAGCAGCGGGTGTTGTTGTAATTTGATATTGATAAGGAGGTGTACCGTTTGAACCGATAGCACTAATAATTCCTGAGTTAGGATTACAATTCGCGTTCTGATCAATAGAAGCTTCTAACTCTAAAAGAAAGGCAGATTCTGTAATATTAAAAGGCACTGTTACAACTCCACAACCAGCATTTGGACCTGAACTTTCGCTAATAGAAACAAAATAATTTCCAAATGGTAATGGCCCTAATTCTGTAACATTTAATGCTCCATTTGCAGGAACAGAACCTGAACCTGTAATTCCAGTTGAGGTTAAACTTAAAGAATCGAATATTTCATAATCTACAGCAACAGAACTTCCATATACACTATTAATAGTAAATGATACATTTCCGTCAGCACTCCCTGTACAGGTTATATTATTCGCGCTAACCGCTGTAGCTGTTAATGTTGAATTAGTTGGAATTGGAACCGTAGCTGGTTCGTAGTAACTACAATTTGTAGATTGGTCATACACAATAAATGTATATAATACACCAGGCATTAACCCTGTAAATGTAGCAGACTCACTTCCTGGAGCGTCTTCACTTAACCATGTTCCAGTAGTAGGATATACCGTACCTGGACCTTCGTATATGCTAAAGAAGAATGGCCCTGCACTAGTAAGAGATGATCCTATACTTACTTCAGCTTCACCACCAGTAGAACAATCGACAGTTGTAGTAATATCAATATCTAAATCTGTTGGAGGAGAGGCTACCAATACATCTTGAACTAGAACAGAACAACCGTTAGCATCTACCACATTTATTTGATATAAACCAAAATCTACCACATCAAAACTTACTGATGTTGAACCGATATTATTAAGTTCAGAATTAGAGTAACCATTTGTACCTGTAACAAAATAGTTATAAGGTGGTGTTCCACCTGTAACTGAGTTTACAATGACCGAACCTTGTGAAACGCCACCTGCACCACAAGTAATATCGATAGCTTCATGGGATATTGATATTTGATATGGTTGGTTAATCGTCACGTTTTCAGTTGCTGTACACATTTTAGAATCTGTTACAGTTACAGTATATGTTCCTGCTGGTAATCCAGACGTTTGTGTACCATAATCAGTTCCTGTTGTATCGTTATTCACATTAATAGTGAAAGGAGGGGTCCCTACTGACGTATCTATTGTAACTTCAATAGCTCCATTTGTATCACCATGACATAAAATAGGTTGCGTTTGTGCAACCAAACTTAATGCAGGTGGCGATAATGGGTTTACTGTAATCACAGAAGATTCCGCTGAACAACCATTAGCATCTGTTATTTCAAATTGATATGTTCCTGCATCTGCCGTTGCATATGTAAATGGAGAACCTGTTGCACCTAAAGATGTATAAGCAGCTCCGTTTATTGATACCGAATATGTGTAAGGCGCAGGTCCAGAAATTGTTCCAGTTATAACCGCATCTGGCGCCGCTGTACAATCCAAACCTTCCGTTAAAACAACAGATAAGGTTGGAGTAGGAATAGGGTCAATAGTATAAGACTCACTATATACACAATCATTTTCATCTTTAACTTGAATCGTATACGTTCCTGGCTCTAAACCTGAAAAATCTGTTGATGTTTGATAAGCCGTTGCTGCCGAAGCTGGTGCTGTAATTTGATATTCTAATATTCCAATACCTCCTGTTGTTCCTGTAATAGAAATTGTAGAAGTATTGGTAGGACAGGTCACTGGTGAATTATCGAAGGTTAAATCCGTTGGTGGATTTAAGGCTTCCACAGTAATGTCATTCATTGCCGAAGAACAACCACTAGCATCTTTTACGATTACAGTATAGGTTCCTGCTGATAAATTATTAAAGCTATTACTATTTTGAAAAGATACACCATCAATACTATAGGTATATGGTGCATCACCTCCTGTAACTCCCGTAACTGTAATGGTACCATCTGAGGTACATGTAAAAGGAGCTGTTAATTCTGCAGTTCCGGTAATTGGTGTGGCAGAATTAATAGTTGCCGTCTGTGGACTGGTTTCGCAAACATCAGAGCCTGTTGCGTATTGTAATACGACTTCATAATCTCCTACTGGTAAACCTGTAAAGACATTTGAGTTAACGAAAGTCGTTCCTCCATCAATACTATATAAAATACTACTGCCATTTGCGTTAATGACATCAATTGATAAAACTCCAGAATCACTAGCGTCTGCACAAGCAATATCGACGATATCTATATTAAAATCGGGTGCAGGAATAGCATCAACTGTAAGGGTTAAGTCTGTGCTACAGTTATTAGAATCCATAACAGTAATGTTATAAACTCCGGCTGTAGGCACAACGACCTCAGGTACAGTTTGAAACTCTGTTGCACCATTAACAAAGTAAAAATAAGGAGGTGTTCCACCAACTGGATAAACTGTAATCTCACCATCAGTACAGTTTAATGGACTTGTTAAAGCTGCAGTAGCCGTTAAAACTGGTGGTTCAGTAATTGTAATATCTTCAGAGAATACACAGCCATTTTCAGATGTAATCGTTGCCGTGTATGTTCCTGTATTTAAGTTTTGAAATGTATGGGTGTTATCTACAATTGGACCAACACTATTCACTAAACTTCCACCTTCAGTCAGTGCAAAAGAATATTGAGGATCTATATCGTTTGCTGCTAAATAAATTGTGCCTTTATCACCATAACAAAGGGGTTGTGTAACTATCGTTGAACCTGTAAATTCTCGATCTCTAATTTGTACATCTGGAACAGTAAACACACAAGGGTTTGTTGCCACACCAACCTGTCTGATATAAGCTGTGTAAATACCAGGAGTATCTACAGAAAACACATTACTATCTTGAAAAGAAGTGCCATCTAAACTATATTCATATCCTGAAGGCACTCCATTTACGGTAATACTTCCATCCGTGGTACAAATGATATCTGATGCATTAACAGTTGCGTTTAAAATGTTTTCATAAATATTGAAATAAAACTGTACAAAACATCCACCAGGATAATTAATAGTTAACCTGTATTGACCTGCTGTGTCAGCCAGAAAATTTGAACCTGTTCCTACTTCATCCCAAGTACAAGAAGCGTCTTCATTTGCACAATCTGCATCTGCAACAGCCGAACAACTTCCTTCATTTAATTGTTCCCATATAACTGACGTAGAATTGGAGATGTTGGTTTCAATTAATCTTGAATCTTCAGCACCACACAAAAAGATATTTGGCAATAATTTTCCGTCATTAGGACACGTTACGACTTCATCTGCATAAGGTATAACAGGGTTTGAAGTATTATTACCATAAATCTCTACATGGTATTCTTGAACAATAGATTGACAAGGAGCTACAGCTGAATTGAAAGAGTAGTAGGTGCCTGTTTGATCGGCAGTTATCGTTTGTGTATTTCCAATAACTGGTGTTCCGGTTGGACTTGTAGACCAAGTGTAAGAATCATAACCATCTGCTGCAGTTAAATCGACAGTTTCTCCACATAACACAATATCTTGAGAAAAAGTACAGTTTAAATCTGCTAAAAAATTTGTGGCTTGAGGTGATAACAAACAGCCTGTGTTATTGTTAATACTTGGATCATCTGAAATTGAAAAAGTTGGATTATAAAACCCATTATAACTTCCAAAAGCCTGATTACTAATAATATTAGTACACGCATCAATTAGTAGGTTACAAGATTCTACAACTTCTACCTCAATACGAATTTCATAAACGGGATCATTTTCTTCTACTAAAGAATCATCAATATTAAAAATAAGTTCTCGTGTGGCAGCATTATAGCTAGAAACAGTTACTCCTGGAGGTAATACTAAATCTTCTGGATAATTAAAAATAACATTCACAGGCAGAATGTCTCTGATTTGAAAGTTTGTAGCATTGTCATTTCCTGTATTTTGAAAACCAATGACATAATTAAGCGAAGACCCAAGGCCTACAAATTCATTACCAATATTATTACCTGAATCATCCTCTACAATTTTGGTGAGCACTATGTTAGGTTCTATAATTTCTACAGCAAAAGCAAAGAAATAAGGAAAATAGGTATCTCCACTTGTTTCTAAACGAATGGTTCCAGAGGTGGCATCATTGGCAATAACTGAATTTCCAGGATTTGGCACATGCATTACACCTGTATCAAAACCTAAGGTATTGGTACTGTTTGGGACTCTATCATTTACAGGTGTAGCGTCTAACTGAGTAACGGAACTGTTGAAAAAATTTGCAATTGGGCGATCTGTAGCTGACAAACTAACTCCGTTTAAACGTAATCGATCACCTAAAATAGGACTATCTCCTTCTAAAGTTGCAAAAGCAAAATTAGCTCTCACTGGAGCGGGAGCAGGAATAGTTCTAAATCCATCTACCGGAATATCTAAATTTGGATTACCACCTGCAACACTAATAGCACTAAAACCATCAAAACTAGTAATTGATTTTCCTGGTAAAGTAGGATCTTCATAAACTACAAATAATGACCAACCAGCAGATTGTCCTGTACCATTATAGGGATTATATGACGCTGTTCTACCTTCTGCAGAAGATACGTTTGCAATTGTATATGTACCTAAATCATTACTAAACGTTGAAATTATAGAGGTTACATCGGCATAAGCTGCATAAGAAAAACTATCTCCACCATCTACAGTATTTCCATCTGCATCATAAATAATAGTACCTTCTATATCATGATAACCACCTTCTGGTCCTTTAAATTTTACTTCTGTTATAGGAGCATCGCCAGGATTTACAGCTCCCCAATATAAACCTGCATATATGATTTTATAACAGTTTGGGTTAGGAATTGTTAGATCTGCACTAGAAGAACTGAAAGTAGAGCCATCACTATCGATATCAATATATTGCATATCGACTTGGTGATTATATACCGAATTATTATTAAATGGGTCATTATCTGGCCCAAGAATATTATTACCGATTAAGACAATATCACCTTTTAAGTCCTCATTAAATCGAGGTGTAAAGGGCTCATAGTTTTGAGCTAACGTTAGTTGTCCCAAAATAAGTGTTAGGGCAATTATGGCTATTCTAGAAAAAGTAGGTTTTTTCATGATACTATTTTTTATTATTTTACTTTACTTCTCGGGGCAAAGAAGAACGTAAAAAGTTGGCTTAACTATTATTGGTTTTCTATTTTTACTATTGACATTTTTCCATTATAAGGTCTATTACCTTTGGCTTCTAAAGCTCTATTGGCACTTGCGATATCATCAACCTTATCATAATAAATATAATATTTACTAGTGTTCACGTCATGAAAGAAATCTACATTTGTTCTTCCAGATGCAACAACTTTAGTTAAAAACTCATCTCTACTTTTCTCATCACCATGTACTGCAATTATGAGATAGAAACCACTATCTATATGATTGATATTCTTTAATATCTTAATACTATTACCTTGTGCTTCTCCAAAATCAAAATCTTCAGCTTTTAAAGGTGTTGCAGATAATTTTGTGGTTTCTCTTATGTTTTTCAACTTGGCTCTTCCTTGACTATATCTATCGTCTTCATTATTAAAAGCTGCACGCTTAATTCGTCTACGCTTTTCAAATTCAGTTGCGACCTGAATAGCTTCTAACCTTACGTCTAATTGCGCTTTTGCTTGTTTAGCCTTTAACTGTTCAGCTTTTAATCTTTTAATCTCCTTTTCATAGAACAGGGTTACTTCATCTAAAGCTAATGAACCAATTGCAGCACGTTCTTCATAAAGTTTATTTAATTCATCAATTTTCTCTGTACGTGTTTTAATAACATCATCTAAATCTGTTCTAATTGCTCTTAACGCATTGTTCTCAGCTGTCACACTTTTAAATGGCTTAGGCTGAACAGTAATTCCTTGATCGCTTAAGTCATTTTCTTCTTTCATATCCTTAAGATCCTGATCTTTAATAGCAACAATCTCATCAAACTGTTCCAATAACTCATTCTGAACTGTTTTTGATGCTTCTGTTGATTTAGTTATTGTCTGCATCGAAACAGCAAGTTCATCTGTTGCATTTGATATCGCATTTTCTTTAACCTGAGCAGCTTCCTCTTCAGCCTTTTGTTCTGCTAATAGTATAGCCTGAGCAGCAGCCTCTTCTTCAGCTTTTTGCTCCGCTACTAATTTAGCCTGAGCAGCAGCAGCTTCTTCAGCCTTTTGTTCTGCTAATAGTTTAGCTTGAGCAGCAGCTTCTTCTTCGGCTTTTTGTTCTGCTAATAATTTAGCCTGAGCAGCAGCTTCTTCTTCAGCCTTTTGTTCTGCTAATAGTTTAGCTTGAGCAGCAGCTTCTTCTTTAGCTTTTTGCTCCGCTAATAGTTTAGCTTGAGCAGCAGCTTCTTCTGCAGCTTTTTGTTCTGCTAATAGTTTAGCTTGAGCAGCAGCTTCTTCTTCAGCTTTTTGCTCCGCTAATAGTTTAGCTTGAGCAGCAGCTTCTTCTGCAGCTTTTTGCTCTTCTAATAGTTTAGCTTGAGCAGCAGCTTCTTCTTCAGCCTTTTGTTCCGCTAATAGTTTAGCTTGAGCAGCAGCTTCTTCTTCGGCTTTTTGCTCCGCTAATAGTCTAGCTCGGGCAGCAGCTTCTTCCTTAGCTTTTTGTTCAGCTTGTAGTTTTGCTCTAGTTTCCGCTCTTTCCGCAGCTTTTTTATCCGCTTCAATTTTTTCGGCTTTAGCCTTAGCTTCTTCTAAGTCTTTTAATTTTTGAGCCTCTATTAACTTCGCCTGTGCTTCAGCTTCTTGTTGTTCTTTTAATTCTATTGCTAATCTTTCAGCTTCCTTATCTGCTTCAATTTTTTCTTGAGCCTCTTGTTCTGCCTCTAATTTAGCTTCTGCATCTGCTTCGGCTTTCGCTTTATTTTCAGCAGCTGCATTTCTACTTGCTACGCTTGAATTTGAAGGTTTAGTAACACGACGTTTTCTTCGTCCGTCTGATGAAAGAATACTGCTCACTTCATCTTCACGGCTATAGTTATAATAATTATCATTTTTAAATCGGTATGCTAAAGTAATTTCATGTGAAGGTCCATAATTGCTTAAATCACCAAAAGCAGTTTCATAATTGTATTCTATTGCAATTTGTGTTGTGATATTTAATCCGACTCCTCCAGAGGCACCGTAAAGTGTATTATAACCCGCTTGAGCCCAAATTCCTTTAGGCACAGTCACCATGGCAACAGCAGATAAAATGGTTTCTTCTTTTTGAAACTCGGAACGTAACAATCCTGTAAATTTACTTTCGTCAAAAAAACCTCTACTATCCATGTAACCTGTATACATTACATGAGCTTGAATGCTTTGTTGTGGGTTATCTTCAATAAGTTCTGAAGCTTCAAAATTGTATAATGCTAAATTGTTTATTGATAATCCGAAATCTAAAAACTCAGTCCCATAATTAATACCAGGATTAATAGTTAATAGGAAATTCTCTGGTACATTCTCTAGCGAAGGGTCGCTGAAATTAGTGATGACGTTTGCAGTATTAACACCACTTTTATAAGCTCCAATATTAAGCCCAAATGTTAGGTTGCTATCGTAACCTAATTGTGCATTGTATGCAAAATTCAAAATACCACCATAGGTGGTTAATACTCCATAATTTTGTTGAAAAAGTCCCAATCCGGCTCCAATATTCTCGCCAAATCGTCCGGAATAACTGGCTAAATAGGTGAGTGGTGCATTTTCAAATTGTACCCATTCTCTTTTGTTATAGACACTGATGTATTTAGTTTGTTCTCTCACAAAACTAAATGTTGGGTTTTGGGTAAAACGGTTAAAGGTTAAAGAATTTCGTGATGGTATTGCAAGCGAAACCACGCCGTCATCTTCTTGAGCGTAGAATGTCTGTAAAGAACAGATACATAATATAAAAAGTAGAAAATGTGCTTTCATATTATTTCACTACAGTTATTGAACCTTTTAATGTTTTATTATCTGATGTTGTGATAATGTAATAATAGACTTTATTAATACGCGTTAATTTTAAATCGTTTTCTGGCCAATTGTTTAAGTAATCTTTGGTTTGTACTACTACTTTTCCTTGACTGTTCATTATCATCACTTCAGTATCTGTACCACTAACATATTGCGTTGGTATAATCCAAGTATCATTAATACTATCTCCATTGGGACTGATAAGATTTGGAATGTTTTCTACGTCAGGAAAAAGATCGAGTTCTTCTTCAATAGAAAATAAATAGTCAACCGTAGTTGTACAACCTGTGGTTTGTGTAATACTAACCCTATAATCTCCAAACTCGGTAGCTTCAAAAGAAGCATTTGTTTCACCTGGAATAACAGATGCATTCAAATACCATGTAAATTCTGGGTTTATAGCTGTAGTCGTTACCGTTACCAGTAATGTATCTTCTTCTGCCATTTCGTTAAACTCTGGAACATTAATTGTGCTATCAAACAATTCACTTACCAATTCTATTGAACCAGAAGCAGAACATTCTCCTAAATCTACTTGAACTGAAAATGAACCAGACGCATTAGTTTGGTAAGTTTGATTGGTAGCATCTTCAATTAAATTTCCATCTTTATACCATTGGTAAGAAAGACCACCAATTGTACTTAAAGTTGTTAGGCCTTGTTCAGGACAATACGGATTTCCTAAACTTGAAACAATAGTGGCATTCGCTTCTCCTGAAACAGCTTCACTTATTGTAACACGATTAGAAAATGAGTTTGAAGTACAAGTGCCGTAGTTCGTTTTAACAAAATAAGTACCTTCCGTGTCTACAGTTAATGTAGGACCATCAGCTACAAAACTAGATGTTGTTGGTCCTGTTTCTTTATACCATTTATAGGTTAGGCCAGGATATTGAAGCGGTGAATCGTTATTTCCACTTCCTGGGTTATCAATAGATAATAAATAGCTTCCACCACTACAAAATGCGCCAGTTGACACGAGGTTATTTATTGTAAATGGTGAATCTTGAATTTTATAATACGCAGCAAACGGAACTGACCTTGCACTGGTTGCGGCAGGAGCGCTACTCTTAACACGGATACGATAGTTTTCACCTGTAGTAGTTTCCGGAATAGAAAACGCAATAGTTGCTGGTGATACTGTTACAGATCCTGCAGCGGTAGTATGCACAATAGTTGGATCAGAAAAATCACCATCCGCATCAGACATTTCAATAATAAATTGATTTGATGCGTTTAATACAGACTCCGGTGAAAAAATAAATGTGGTATTAAAAGTATTAAATGAGTCACTTGCACAAGCTTGACTAAAACCTAAATTAGGCGTACCAATAACTATTTGCGCATTCGCTTTTTGAAACATAAACGCGAGACATATACAAATTCCATATATGAATTGAGATAGGTAAGTAGGTTTAAGCATTAGTTTGGGATTGTAATTTTTAGTCTATAAGCTGTTTAGGGTTTTATCAGAGTCGTAACATATTTAAACTATTATTAAATATGTTAAGAATTAAAAATTTAGGTTAATCGTTTAGTGTATGTTATTCTTCTTCATCGTCATCATCGAAATAATCATTAGAAGCTATAATTTTGTTGATTCTCAATCTAAAATCTGGAGTTCTACTGTTATCAGAATCGATAAATGTTTCTTTATCTGGGCCTTTTGAATATACATTATCAAAAGCTCTACTTCCGTACCAGCTTTCTAAGTCATCGTTGTTAGTTGCATATTTTTTAAAAATATTTCCTTTACAATTATTAAAATAAGAATTTGTAATTTTTACCTTTTCTAAACTCTCATTATTGATATCAATATTTTCGTCTAAAATTATAGCAGGTTTAAAACCAGAAATAACACTTCTATTTAGGTTCAATGATACATCTGGACCAATTAAAATAGCTTCTTGAACTAAACCAACTTGAATATCAGATTTTAAATCATTACTGATATTAACCAACGTAAGGTTTTCCGCATTTACAAACGTTTCTTTTTTAGTTGTATCTGCGTTTTCAATTATATCATAAGAGCTAGCAGAAATACAACGCGAACCATCTGGACTTGAAATATAAGGAGAGCGAATCGCTAAAGCATTTTCAATACTACTTTGTGTACCATAATTAAAATTATAGTCGTTTTTATTAGACCTATAAGACACTGTTTTAGTTAAGTTTACTTCTCCTCCTAATACATTAAAAGAATTACCTTCACTATAGCTAATCATAATATTACTAATAGCAGTTTTTTTACCAACACCAGCAAGGGTAAGACCACTAAAATTTCCAAAATCTTTAGTTTTCTTTCCTGCGTACTCAATTCTTAAATAGTTTAATTTACCAGAGTTACTTTCGGTGTTATCACCACCATAACTAATATTTTCAGTTGATGACGGTTTAAATCCATAATTAAGAGAAGCTACATTACCAAATATATTAATAGGAGCATTGCCTAATAAAAATAGTCCTCCCCAATCTCCAGGCTTTTTATCACTTCTATTAGAGGTAAAAATAATTGGATCTGTTGGTTTTCCCTCTGCTATTATTTTAGAACCGTTTGCTATAATTAATGCCCCTTTGGTTTTATAGTCTCCCAATATAACAGTACCTGGTTCTATAGTTAAAGTCGTACTATCTGTAACAAAAACGTCGCCTAGTAAAAGATAGGTATCTCTTTTATTTAGAGTTATATCTTCTGAAATGTTTCCAGACAATATTTGCGTTGGTTCTTCGTAGTCCGCTTTGTTAGGTTGAAAGTCTGTCCATGTATCTAGCCAGTTATTGTAGCCAGTAATTCCTTTTTCTTGTTGAGCAAATAAATTACCAAACACTAAAAGAAAGAAAAGTGAAGTAAGCGTAATTTTTTTCATAGTAGGTAAATTTAATATTAGATTAAAGGGCGTTTAATACAATTATTATCAAACATATAAATAAATCCCACGAAACACAAATTATATCGACAAAATACACTCAATTATATTAAATGTATTATTTTACCTACACAAAAGAGCACATTATCGGTGTAATTTGAATAAATCATAAAAAAACCACTAAAATCTGCCTGTTCTTAAGTAATTACATAGAATAAAAAAACCTTGACACAATTTCTGGGTCAAGGTTTTTAAAACACATATAATAATAAAAAAATTAACTAGTCCTTTTTAAAATCATCGTAAGTATGTAATGCTTTTAATGTGGATTCATAAAAAAGAATCGCGGCAATTAAATCTTTAGTATCAGAATAGGGAAGTATCTTCTTTTGAAACTCCATAGTACTATCAAAATAAGAGGTAGAGGCATCGATATTATCTTCTAATGCTTTTCTATTATCTTTTGTATCAGGTATTCCAAGATTTTCCATGGTAACACCAGGTTTAGTTGCAAATGCAATATTTGGAAGGATATTTACAATAACTTCAATTCGCTCTACATAAAGAACAAGTAATTCTCCTTTTTTCTTCTGTTTTAAGTCTTCACGACTATGGTATTTTGAGATGTTTACTTTGCCACTAATGATACTTTGAGAATCCTCATCTTTTTGAGCAAAACTTACACTCATCATTAGAGAAAATAGAGCACAAAATAAAGTAGATTTGGTTTTCATATTTACGCTATTTAATTAATCTTAGTCCCACAAATCTATACAATTTATTAAATAAAACAACTTTATTTAAGCATTTTTCATAAAACAATTCATATATGAAATACATATTTTATAGTTAAACTGCACTAATAGTGGATTAAATGCTAATTTTACCGACGAAATACTTTTGCTCGTTTTCTGAATATTTTCAAAATTTACTGACATAAAACTAACAATTATTACTGGTTTAATTTTTCCAATTACAAGCTCTATTTTCCACAATAGCGACACTTTAATATATATATTCTAAGTCATAAATATAAAGAATTGTGAAACGTACATTTTGATATAAAACGGTTAAGATTTCATGTCTTTTTATGGTCTAAAAGCAACCCTAATCACACGTATTTTTATTGAATAACTATTTTAATGAAAAAAAGTAGTTCATCGGAAATATTTGTTTTTTTTTTCGGTTTATCGTAAAAATGTAGCATTGGTGTGATTTTTAAGGCATTATGATTTAAAAGCTGGAATTTTGGTAAAACCCAAAATCTAATTCTCATGAAAAATCTAAAGACCTTATTTTGTATTATATGCTTCCATAGCGTATTGATTGGAGTTTCTGCACAAGAACAGAACTCTAACTTAGATTTTAATAGTCCTATATATGATCGCGCGGAAGACCAGATGAGTCATACAGATACAATACCAGATTATAGATCGAAAACAAATAAGTTAAAGCTAACTGGTATTATTTATCAAAGTGATGGCGTAACACCTGCAAAAGATGTTATTCTATTTATAGAGCAGCCCGATGAAGATGGTGATTTTGATTTGAGAAATACAGGTGATAGACGTTATGTGTTTCATAGAAGTTGGGTTAAAACCGATGCTGACGGACGCTATACGTTATACACGTTTGTCCCTGGAGGAGATAGAAGATATAATCAACCGCAACAAATATTTCCACTTATAAAAGCACCTTCTAAGCAAGAGTATGCTGTAGAATCATTTTTATTTGATGAAGACCCTCTTCTTACAAAATCTTGTAGAAAACGTATGGTGAAAAAAGGTGATCCAACACGAATACTTAAATTAAAATCAGAAGATGGTATTTTGGTTGCTGAACGTAATATTACTTTAAAAGCTAATGAAACATTAGCAAATTTATAATTAAACTCTATAATGTGTTCTTAGCGTCCTAATGCTTTTAGGACGCTTTTTTTATTTTCACTTTTAATATGTTAAAATAAACTTTAACTTAATTGTAATAATTCTTATTTTTAGGAATACGCATTGTTGAAACATAATTAAGAGCAAATTAAAAAACACATGATAATATTACTACAAACAGCTTCGGAAACCATCTCTAAATCTGTTCAAAATTATTACTATGAATTGTTAGACATTTTACCAAGAATTGCACTAGGTATATTGGTAATTGTTGTAGGAGTACTTATTGCAAAACTATTGACTAGTATTTACAAAAAACGTATCTTAAAAAAAGCTGAAGACCCTTTAATGGCTCGATTTCTAGTTCAAGCTATTAAGATTATTTTCGTTTTAATCTCTATATTATTAGCATTAGAAGTTGCTGGTTTAAGTGGAGTAGCAACAGGAATATTAACAGCAGCAGGTGGAGCAGCTATTATTTTAGGGTTTGCATTTCAAGATATTGGTAAAAACTTTTTAGCCGGAATAATTTTAGCTTTCAACAGACCTTTTAACGTTAACGATACTATTATGGTAGGTGAATTATTTGGAAAAGTAAAAGCCTTAAATTTTAGATATACACATATAAAAACATCCGATGGACGCGATATTTTTGTACCCAATAGCGACGTGCTTACAAAAGCGGTTGAAAACTACACGGCTGATGGCTATTTTAGAAATGAATTTATTGTAGGTATTGGTTATGAAGATCATATAGAGGACGCCAAAGCAGCAATTCAAGACATATTAGATAACCATCCCGAAATTGTGCACGATGATGTTCACGATAATTTTGTTATTGAAAACGAATTATCGGCAAGTACGGTTAATCTAAAAGTCTTTTTCTGGGTAGAAACCTTAGATTATAGAAAGTCATCAAGAGTATTACGAGGACTTATAATTAAGCAAGTCAAAGAACTTCTCGATGAAAAAGGATTTAATCTTCCTGCCAATATTACTGAACTTAAATTATATAAGAATGAAGAAGATATTCCTTTAAGGGTTCGAAAAGATCCTCGTGATTTTAACTATGACAAACCACAATAGAAGTTCTAATTCACGAGATTAAACGCCTGCTTAGCAATTTCTAGTTCTTCATTCGTTGGAATAATTAAAACCTTAACTTTTGATGTGTCGGTATTAATTTCTCTTATTGAGTTTGACCTAATTTCATTTTTAGAGGTATCGATAGCAATCCCAAAGAAATCCATATCTTCGCCTACTAATTGTCGGATAATACTCGAGTTTTCACCAATTCCTGCGGTAAAAACAATAGCATCTAATCCATTCATTGCGGCAGCATAAGCACCAATATATTTTTTAATGCGATATGCGTTCATTGCTAAAGCTAGTTGACACTCTTTGTTACCATTTCCGGCTTCTTTTTCTATATCTCTCAAATCTGAATACCCAGTTAAGCCCAACATACCACCTTGTTTTGTCACCATTGTGCTTACGTCATCTAAACTATAGCCTAAAGTATTCACTAAATAGAAAATAATAGCATGGTCTATATCACCAGTTCGTGTTCCCATAATTAGGCCATTTGATGGTGTAAATCCTAAACTATGATCTACACTTTTACCATTTTTAATTGCAGTCATACTACAACCGTTACCTAAATGAATAGTGATAATTTTAGAGGATTTTAGGTTTAAATAATTGAGTGCTTTTTCTGAAACATACTTATGACTTGTGCCATGAAAACCATACACCTGAATCTGATGTTCCTTATATAATGCGTTAGGAAGCGCATATTTTTTAGCTTTTTCTGGTAGTGTTTGAAAAAACGCCGTATCAAAAACAGCCACCTGTTTAGCATTAGGAAACAATTGTTCTGCTACTATTATCCCTTGAAGATTATTTGGATTATGCAAAGGAGCTAAAGAACTACAGTTTTTTATGTCTTGTTTTACGGTTTCAGTAACTAAAGCTGTTTCAGAAAACGAATTACCACCATGAACCACACGATGTCCAATAATTTCAATTTCATCTGTATTTTTTATCACTCCTTTTTCAGGATCTAATAATAAATCTTCAATTTTTTTTAAGCCTTGTTTATAATCCTTAACATGTACAACTTGCTTAATATCTTTGTGTTGCGTTTTATAATTTAAAATAGCATCTTTTTCTCCAATACGCTCAACTAAACCACTACAAACTAGAGTTTCAGAGGGCATTTCTATCAATTGGAATTTTATTGACGAGCTTCCTGAGTTTATAACTAATATCTTCATACAATTCATATTTTAAAGCCCTTGTGCTTGGATTACGGTTACAATTACGGTATTAAAAATATCGTCTATAGTACAGCCTCTACTTAAATCGTTAACAGGTTTATTTAACCCTTGAATAATAGGTCCAATCGCTAAAGCTTTAGTTTCACGTTGTACCGCTTTATACGTGTTATTTCCGGTGTTTAAATCTGGAAAAATAAAGACATTGGCTTGTCCTGCTACCTCAGAATTTGGAAGTTTAGTTTTTCCAACTTTAATATCCACAGCAGCATCATATTGAATAGGACCTTCAACTTTTAAATCTGCTCGTTTAGACTTAATAATATCTGTAGCTTTTCTTACACGCTCTACATCTTCCCCAACTCCAGAAGCCCCAGAAGAATATGACAACATCGCTATTTTAGGGTCTATACCAAAAGCTCTACTTGTCGATGCCGATGATATTGCAATTTCTGCCAGTTGCTCAGAATTTGGGTTTGGGTTAATAGCACAGTCACCATAAACAGAAACACGATCTTCTAAACACATAAAAAATATAGAAGACACTATTGATGTTTCAGGTTTTGTTTTTATAAACTGAAGCGCTGGTAAAATGGTGTGTTGTGTGGTATGAACTGCACCAGATACCATACCATCTGCATCTCCTTTGTGCACCATCATAGTACCAAAATAAGAGACATCTTCCATTAAATCTCTAGCCATTGCTAAATTTACATTTTTATGTTTTCTCAGCTCATAAAGTGTTTTGGCATAAGCTTCAAAATGATCTGATTCAATAGGATTTATAATGTTTACGCGGTTTAAATCTAGGTCAATATCTAGCGTTAACAATTGTGCTTCAATTTGTTTTTTATCACCTAGTAATGTAATGTTTACGGCATCTACATCAATTAATTGTTTTGTCGCTCTTAAAATACGTTCATCTAAACCTTCAGGCAATACAATGTGTTTTTTGTTTACACGAGCACGTTTTAATAAATTATACTGAAACATTCTTGGTGTAATTCCATTGGTTTCAAACGTAATAAGACGTTCAACAAGCGCTTCTGATTTTACATGTTTTTCAAAATCCTTAATTGAAGTTTCTATTTTTTGTGTGTTTTCGGCATAAATCTGAGATTTTATAGCACCAATTTTATTCGTTACCGAAAATGTACCTCTTTCTGCAGAAATAATTGGTACAACATCTGAAAGCCCTTCAATAAGCTTAATAATTGACTCTTCAGGTTTTAAACCACCTGTCAATACAATTCCCGAAATAGAAGGGTAGTTCTCCGAAATATTAGCTTGTAAAGCACCTAAAATAATATCAGCTCTATCGCCTGGCGTTATCACTAAAGCGTTTTCTTTTAAATGGGTTAGATAATTACGCAACTGCATAGCTCCAACACTGTAATTACCCGCTTGGTTATTAATGTGTGCTTCACCAAATAACACGTCTGCATTAAGCACTTCTACAATTTCTTTTATAGATGGATTTGCTAAAATAGGATTTAATGGAATCGCATTAACAATAACACCAGCAGGTAAATCTTTTTCTAATTCAGCAATTACCAATGCTTGATTCTGAGGCTCTACTTTATTTGCTATTACAGCTAAAACTTCAACACCTTTATCTCTAAAAGAATCGTAAGCCATGTGCAAACTACCAACAAAATCGTCCATAGTTTTACCGACACCACTCGCCAAAATAATTGCAGGAACACCTAAGTTTTTAGCAATTAAAACATTAATATCAAATTCTATAATAGCACCTTCACCTATAAAACTACTACCTTCAACTAATACAAAATCGAAACGTTCTTCTATGGCTTTGTATTTATCAATAATTTTACCAATTATCTCATCATCCTTATCGTCATTTTTCATTTTAATCACCTCACTTCGTGTATAAGCGTAAGCATCTTCAAATTTTAAATCGAGATTAAAATACGTGATTATAGTGTTAATGTGATTGTCTATTTCTCCTGCTTTAAAATCATCTATAATTGGTCTGAAATAACCTACTTTTGCAGCTTTTCCTAGTAATAATTGCATTAATCCTAAGGAAATTATAGACTTACCACTATTAGGTTCGGTGGTGGTTATATAGATGGCTTTGTTAGTCGCTTTTTTATTCATTTGTGTTGATGATAAATAATTAATCTTAATGTAAAATATTGTACAAAATTAATGATTTAGACCAGCGAAATTATGAGATTTGTCATGTTTCAGGTTCATTTTCAGTATAAACTTGACGTAATTCAATGTTTTGAAATACTAAAAAAATCACCTGATTTACCTTAAATATAACTATTTATAAAAATAAAAGCCATAAAGTAGTGTAGGTTATAAAAATGGCGTCATCTTTGCGTTTTTAAAAATTATATAAATTAAATTACAATGAATACAGGAAAAGTAAAATTCTTCAACGATACTAAAGGATTTGGATTTATCACAGAAGAAGGTGTTGATAAAGATCACTTTGTACACATTTCTGGATTAATTGACGAAATTCGTGAAGGCGATGCCGTTGAATTTGATCTTAAAGAAGGTAATAAAGGATTAAACGCAGTAAACGTAAAAGTTATCTAGGATATAGACTTAAAAGTTTTACAAAAAAAAGCCCATCAATTTTTGATGGGCTTTTTTAATTCTATAATTTCAAAACTAACGCTTAACTCTAACAGGTTTTAATTGAACAAAACCTACAGCATCTAATACCTTTATAATAAGGTAAGTCACATCGATTTCATACCATTTTACACCAAAATTAGCTCTACTTGCGTATTTATGATGGTTGTTGTGATAGCCTTCTCCCATCATTAAAAAATCGAATCGGAATAAGTTTTTACTTGTATTTTTCATTTTAAAATTCACGTAACCATAAATATGCCCAAACCAATTAATAATAACGCCATGTATTGGTGCCATTAAAAACGTAATTGGTAATAACAACCATTGCCACCAAGCGGTTGCAAAAAAGGCAAAGAATAAAATGTATAACGAAATCCAAAGTAATCTCGAAAATCGTGAACTCGCGAAACTATCAAAGCTTTTCCATTGTGGTACATTTTTAGTAAAACGCTCATCGACTGAAATACGTTGCTTATTAATATCTTGATATATTGTTTTTGTTTTCCACATCATGGCAAACACATTGGCATCATACGATGGTGAGTGTGGATCCTTTTCTGTATCTGTATAGGCGTGATGCATACGATGCATAATACCATAACCATAAGCACTTAAATAACTAGAACCTTGAAAAATCCAAGTTAAAATAAAAGTGATACGTTCCATGGTTTTAGACATGGTAAAGACTTGGTGTGCAGCATAACGATGCAAAAAGAATGACTGAAAAAATAGACCTCCATACCAAAGCACCAAAACAAAAAGTAGTATAATCATAGTTGTTTTTTTGCAAAGATATGTACACACTTTATGCCAAACAATGAATCTAAATCAATAAAATTAGATCTGTTTTATGTGGTACAAATCACTATAATAATCTAAGTAAGACGAAAAATTAATTTAGACACGTTTTCTAATTCTGCTCAAGGCTTGAGCCGTAATACCAATATAAGAACTGATGTATTTCAGTGGAATTATCTTTAACAGTTCTGGGCGTTCTTTAAACAATTTTAAATACCGTTCTTCTGCAGTGAGGTTTAACAGGTTTTGTTCGCGACTAGATTTTAATAAAAAGAGACGTTCTGCTGTTAAACGTCCAATTAAGTTTCCAATTTGGGTGGTTTTATAAACATCTTGCAAATCTGAATATGTTATACTCAACAAGCTTGTTTCTGAAAGGGCTTGTAACTGATATGCTGAAGGCGTCTGTGTTAAAAACGAGTCATAAGCACTAATAAATTGGTCTTTAAAACTAAAGCCAAAAGTGATTTCTTTATCTGGATTATCCTTTGGAATAAATAAGCGTACCACACCAGATTCAATAAAGGAAATATGATTTTCTATTTCATTAACCTTTAAAAAAATGCTTTTCTTTTTAATTACACGTCGCTGAAGTTTAGACGTAAAGAAGTCCCAATCTGCTTGCGATATTGTTGCTATTTGGTCTAAATGCGCTTTAATTTGTTCCACGGTTTATTGAAGGCTAATTAACAAAAATGTAAAGATATAAATTCATATAATCTTTATGATGAAAAATAATACGAATCAACTATATATGAAGTCTTACTGACAAACTCTATTATTTATACTATTTTTGTAGCGATAATTCATAAAAGTAGTCAAATCAATATATTACTTTTACACTATATTAAAATTTAAAACATAAAGATGATTAGAAGTTTCATAAACAAATTATTTAATCCTAACAAAGCAAGCGAAACGAAAGAAGGAACCGTTAAATTTTTTAATGCAAGAAAAGGCTTTGGATTTATAATACTAAAAGATTCTGATGAAGAGATTTTTGTTCATACAACTAATGTAATTGGTAAGATTAGAGAAAAGAATAAAGTAACTTTCAATATTGAAAAAGGTAAAAAAGGCCTAATAGCTACGAATGTTCGTGTGATAAAAAAATAAATAGCATACCAACTTAACGCATGTAGAGCTACTTACTACTGTAAAAATTATTTTTTATGTCCAAACGTTTTTCCGATTTAGGAATTAATGAACAACTACAAAAAGGTTTAGCTGATTTACAAATTTCAGTTCCAACCGATATTCAAGAAAAAGCTATTCCTGCGGTATTAGATCATTCAAAAGATGTGGTCGCTTTAGCTAAAACAGGAACAGGAAAAACAGCTGCATTCGGACTTCCATTACTTCAGTTAATAGATGTAAAAAACACTAATATTCAAGCTGTTATTTTAGCTCCAACACGAGAGTTAGGTCAGCAGATAAGTGCTAATTTATCAGCCTTTTCGAAATATATGCCAGAAGTGGAGATAGCTACAGTTTGTGGTGGTATTCCTATTAAACCACAAATTGAACGCTTACAAAATACCTCACACATCGTTGTAGCAACTCCTGGTCGTTTGGCCGATTTAGTAAAGCGAAATGCCGTTGACATCTCAAATATTTCATATTTTATTTTAGATGAAGCGGACGAAATGGTGAGCGCTTTAAAAGAAGGGCTAGATGCTATAATTAAAGAAATCCCAAAAACAAGACGTACATTACTGTTTACGGCAACTATGCCAGGCACTATAAAACAATTAGTGCAAAATTACATGTCTAAACATGTCAATCATATTGAAGCCGATATGGCAACGGTTGGACATCAAGGTATAGATCATCAATTTTTAGTGGTTGAGCCTATTGAAAAATTAGATGTTTTATTGCATTTCTTAAATTCTAAAGCTGGGCAACGTGGTATCATTTTTTGTAAAACAAAGGCTGCAGTCAATAAATTAGGTAAAAACTTAGCGATTAATAAATTCTCATCTGGTGCTATACATGGTAGTTTAACACAAGGGATTCGCGATCGGATTATGGGACAATTTAGAGATGGTCACATTGATATTTTGGTGGCGACGGATTTGGCTTCACGTGGACTAGATATTAAAGCTGTTGAATTTGTAATTAATTACCACTTACCAGATACCTACGATGCTTATGTTCATAGAAGCGGTAGAACGGCAAGAGCAGGCGCAAAGGGCTTAGCTTTAACCATTTTGCAACAGGAAGAAGTTATTGATATTGACGATTTTGAAGACGAATTGGGTATTG
The DNA here is from genome assembly GCF_015645385.1 of Winogradskyella marina. Classification (GTDB taxonomy): domain Bacteria; phylum Bacteroidota; class Bacteroidia; order Flavobacteriales; family Flavobacteriaceae; genus Winogradskyella; species Winogradskyella marina. The sequence goes on along the minus strand of NZ_JADOET010000010.1, from coordinate 55,329 downwards.
AATTTAAAGCATATAAAAAAGCAGACACCCAAAGTATTGAAGAAAACAAAACCTTGTTGTGGGCTAAAAAAATATTTAAAACCAAACCCAACCGAAATATTTCTGAACAATTAAGAAAAGATGTCAGAACCGTATTCCATCACTTAACAAAAGAAGAGTTAATAGAGAAAGTATTAGCAAATCAAGTCGCTAACACCGCATTAGATGCACAAAAGTCTGACGATTCTAAACCTAAGAAAAAGAAAAAACAGTAAGCGTTCTTAATATAAAGCTCTAAAAAATCAACATCTAAGACTTAAGTAAAGGGCCTAAAACCTCCCAAACTGTATTGGCTAATATTTTATGACCTTCTGCTGTGGGATGTATGCCATCATTTTGGTTGAGTTCTTTTATACCTCCAACATCTTTTAGAATAAAAGGAATAAACTCTAAGTCGTTTTTTTCGGCAATATTCATAAAGACCTGTTTGAAATCTTGCGTGTATTCTTGTCCCATGTTAGGTGGCAATTGCATACCGGCTAATATAATTTTAGTTTTAGGGTTTTTAGATTTTACAGCATCAATAATAGACTGAAGATTCGAGGCCGTTTCTACAAGGTTAACACCACGAAGTCCATCATTAGCTCCTAACTCTAATATAAAGATATCAATCTCTTGGTTTAAGATCCAATCAATTCTTCCTTTTCCACCTGCCGTAGTCTCGCCACTTACTCCAGAATTCACCACGGTATAATTCAAGTCTAAAGAATCTATTTTCTGTTGTAAAACACCAGGGAACGCATCATTAGTATCGTCTAATCCGTAACCAGCTGTAATACTATCACCAAAGCATAAAATAGTTTTTGCAGTCGTTTCAGAAGTTTCTGTGTTTTCTATTTGTTCAGAGGACTGTGGTTCTGTAGCCGTTTTATCCGATTGGTTATTGCCACAAGCAACCAATAAAAAGGCTGTTATAAAATAACAAAACTTTATGAGTTTAGAGACCTTTGAAATTGGTAAAATTAAATGCAAATGATTATTTTGAGCCTTCGACATAAAGAGTCTTAATTAAAAATTGATATGCCAAAGATATTAAACATAACTGGTCTAGAGAAAACTTATTCTAGCGGTAACAAACAATTAACAGTACTACAAAACATTTCGTTTTCTGTAGAAAAGGGACAAACGTTTTCTATAGTTGGACCTTCCGGAAGTGGAAAAACAACCTTACTAGGTTTGTGCGCTGGCCTAGATCAGCCAAATTCTGGGAGCATAGAGTTGTGTGGTCAGGACTTAAGCACTCTTAATGAAGATGAACGTGCACAATTGCGTAATAAGAATGTGGGATTTATATTTCAAAATTTTCAATTACTACCAACACTTACAGCGCTTGAAAATGTAAGTGTTCCATTAGAATTACAAGGACATAAAGATGCTGTTAAAAATAGTCTGGCTTTACTAGATAAAGTAGGATTAGCAGACCGAGTGCATCATTATCCATCGCAATTATCTGGTGGTGAGCAACAGCGTGTAGCGTTAGCAAGAGCCTTTGCCAATGCACCTTCTATTTTATTTGCTGATGAACCAACTGGAAATTTAGATGAGGAAACTGGCGAAAAAGTCATTCAACTGTTGTTAGAGCTCAATAAAGAAGCTGGAACGACTTTAGTCATCATTACGCACGACTTAGATTTAGCCAATAGAACACAACAAATTTTAAGACTTAAAGGTGGCCAAGTTTTAACCAACGAACGTACAGCTGTACTGTAAACATTACATAACACATGAATAAAAATACAACCTGGCTTTTTAAAATGGCCTGGAGAGATGCCAAAGCAAGCAGAGTACGTTTGTTGTTATTTATGGCTTCTATAATTTTAGGTATTGCAGCTGTGGTATCTATTCAATTATTTAGTGCCAATCTCAAAGACAATATAAAGCTTCAGTCTAAAGCCCTAATGGGTGCAGATTATATCATTGATTCAAAACAAGAACCAACAGAACGTGCACAAGCGCTTATAGATTCGTTACAGCCAGATGCCAAGGAGATTAATTTTGTCTCCATGATTGCGTTTCCAAAGAATGGAGGTACTAAACTTGTTAAAGTACGTGGCTTAGGAGGAGATTTCCCGTTTTACGGAACTATAGACACACAACCTAGCGCTGCTGCAGACACGTATCAAGATAAAGGTGGAGCATTAGTTGACGCCACATTAATGCTTCAATTTGATGTAAAACCTGGAGATTCTATAAAAGTTGGTGCGGTAACGCTTCCTATTTTAGGCGCCTTAAAAGCCATTCCTGGAAGTACTGCTATTTCTACTTCGGTAGCACCTCCAATTGTAATTCCTTATGAATATATTGAACAAACAGACCTCCTACAGTTTGGAAGTCGAAAGGAATATCAGTTTTTCTATAAAACCGACGAACCTATTGATTTAGAACAATTTGAAGACATTATAGACCCACAATTAAAAGCTGAAGAGGCTGATTTAGACACACATACAAGTACAAGTGAACGCTTGGGAAGACGCTATGATAACGTTGGTAAGTTTCTAAATCTTGCAGCTTTTATTGCCTTATTATTGGGCTGTATCGGGATTGCTAGTTCTGTTCATATTTATATTAAAGAAAAATTAAAAGCCATAGCTGTTTTAAAATGTATGGGAGCATCGCGAATGCAAAGTTTTCTCATTTTTTTAATTCAAATTGCTGGTATTGGTATAGTTGGTGGTTTAATCGGATCGCTGATAGGTATTGGACTTCAAGAATTATTTCCTTATATCTTACAGGACTTTTTACCATTCTCTGTTGAAATTTCAATTTCTGCACAACCCATTTTAATTGGTATTTTTCTTGGACTATTTATGTCTGTTCTATTTGCACTATTACCATTACTTAGAACCTGGTATGTTTCACCATTAGAGGTGTTACGCGTTGATGAAAAAGGAGCACAAGAACCTCGTAAATTGCGCTATGTAGTAATCGGAGCCGTTCTGTTGTTTCTATTTTTATTTTCGTTTTGGTTATTAAATGATGCCCTTTTCGCCTTAGGTTTTATGTTTGCCACATTAATAGCCTTTGCTGCCTTAGCTGGTGTAGCAACGTTGTTTATTAAAGGAATTAGAAAATATTTCCCAAAACGATGGGGTTTTACAGCGCGACAAAGTTTATTGAACTTATTTAGACCTAACAATCAAACCGTTGTTTTGGTGGTCGCAATTGGTTTAGGGACCTGTTTAATCAGCACCTTATATTTTACCAAAGATATTTTATTAGCTAAAACTGAAGTAGATCAAAGCACTGATAATGCCAATATTATTATTTTAGATGTACAATCAGAACAGCAAGAAGCTATAGAAAATCGTATAACTGAAAACGACTTATCTATTGTTAATAGCATACCTATTGTTACCACAAGGATTCATAAAATAAAAGGACGACTAGCAAATGAATTACGACAAGACACCACCAAACAAATGCGAAATTGGGTGTTAAACCATGAGTTTAGAAGTACTTACCGTGAAACGATGATTGATTCAGAAGAACTTATTGCCGGCGAGTGGACATCACATGCAACACCAAATGCTCCTATTGTAATTTCAATATCAGACAACCTTGCTGAAGACGGCATAGATATTGGCGATAATATAACTTTTAATGTTCAAGGAGTGCTGATGGAAACTACGGTTGGAAGTATTAGAAAAGTAGACTGGAGACAGCTTCAACCCAACTTTAATATTGTATTTCCTGCTGGAGCTCTTGAGCAAGCTCCTCAGTTTCGTGTCATTTCAACTTATGTACCAGATGAAGCCGCTTCTGCAGCATTACAACGCGATTTAGTGGCAGAATTCCCTAATGTGTCTATAATAGATTTGCGACAGGTTTACACCATAGTCGAAGATATTTTAGATAAAGTCTCTTGGGTCATTAATTTTATGGCATTTTTTAGTATTACCACTGGTATTATAGTATTAATAGGCTCAGTCCGAACGAGCAAATACCAACGCATTAAGGAAAGTGTTTTATTACGAACACTTGGTGCTAAAAATGGTCAGATTTTAAAAATTTCGGCGTTTGAATATTTATTTTTAGGATTATTAGGTAGTTTGGTAGGTGTGCTATTAGCTTTAATAAGTAGCCTCGCATTAGCACTGTTTCTATTTAAAGAACCTTTTACGCCATCCTTTATTCCATTTTTAGTGTTTTTACCAGGCATTACGGTATTGGTTTTAGCCATTGGTTTAAGTAATATCCAAACTGTTATTCGAAGTTCTCCTTTAGAAGTATTGCGAAGAGAAGGGTAGATAAGTGTTTTTTATTTAGGTTTTGACTTCAATAATACACCTATTACATATTCTTAAAAAATAAGTATATTTAAACCTGTCTAACCTTTTGATAATTAATGCTTAAGTATTATACATCGTTCTTATTTGTTTTCATAATTGCTATTCCTCAATTATGGTCGCAAAACACCATGCCTACTAGTGAAACCGCTTTTAGACAATATGAACAGATAAGTGATTCTATGGCCATTGCATTTCCGGATAACGCTATACGAACGTTTCGACGCGCTTCCTTTTCTGATGCAGAAATGCAGAAATACTTGTCGCTGCATTTTAAACGTTTAGATGTATTAAATCATATAGAAGGTCATACTAAATTTGTTTTAGATAGTTATTTACATTCTGGAAATTGGTTTAGAGAAGTGGGGTTTCCAAAAGAATCGATAAAATCGTATCTCGACTTTTTTAGGTATTATGAAACTCACGAAAACGAGCTTACCTCTATAGAGCGCGAAGGCTTTTTGGAAATGCGTAGCTACGCTAGAAGCATACTCGCTGAAAGCTATGCGAAACTCGGTCTATTAGATAGTGCGGCACTACAACACAAAACTAATATAGCATTTAGTAAAAACTTAAATTACATCTATCATCCGTCATCTATAAACAATTACGGACTATTTTTTTATTGGCACAAAAAAGACCTCGATTCCGCAATGTACTTTTTTAAGCGCGCTTATGCTTTAACACAAGCTAAATTCCCCAAGCATACACTAAATGGGAGCATACGCGATAATATTGCTGACATATATACAGAACAACAATCTTACGACGATGCACTGCCACTTTATGAGAAAAATTTTAAGTTTTTTAAAACGGCTATTAATGAAAAAACGTTAGCAAAGGATATCCCTAGATTAATTAGCGCTGGTGCACAACTCGTCTCAACTCAAACCCGTTTAAATCAAATAAATGCTGCACAACAAAATTTTAAAGCGTTGGAAGCTATTGTAGATTTTAATGAAACCAAAGCTAATGTAACCACCAGCTCAAAGTTAGAATTTCTGAAAGCAAAAGAACTATTACTACGCACTCAAAACAACATTTCGGAGGCTTATGATACAGCACGACTAATAACACATGTTTCTGATAGCTTACAAGAAATTTCTAATTATGCAGACAAAAAGTGGCAAGAAGAATTAAATGACATTACCATAGATAAAATTGAATTGAATTTTAAAATAGACCGTATTCAAAAAGAGAATATGATAAAAAGCCAGCGAACTAAACTTTGGTTTATAGGGCTATTGTCGTCTATTTTTATCATCCTTTTGGTTGCGCTTATTATCAGTAGGAGGCAACATCTTACCAATGCAAAAAATAAGCAACTGCTGGCAGAGCAAAAACTTGAGAATTCAGCATTAAAAGTAGAACAGCTTAATTCAGAAATAAAATCTAAGGAGCGCGACTTGTCAGATTTTGCTATTAAATTAACGCAAGATCAGGACTGGGCTAAATCACTTGCTGAACAATTGGAAGTGATTAAACAAGCTAGTTCGGCAGATCGTGCTGTTTTAATTAATGAATTGGATACCGCTATTTCTAATAAAATAAGTGTGGATGGCGATACACAAGAGTTTTTTGAACGCTTAGATAAATTGAGTGATACCTTTTATAGTGAGCTTACAAAACGTTATCCTAATTTAAGTAAAAACGAAATTAGACTATGCTCTTTAATTCGCTTAAAAATTGAAAGTCGAAGTATTGCTACCCTTCAAAATATCACTTTGGCATCCCTAAACACAAGTCGTTATCGCTTACGAAAAAAATTAAACCTCTCTGAAGACACCGATTTAGATTTCTTTATTCAAAACTTATAAACACTTGTACAACAAGCACTTAAGACACACCTTGATTTGTTGTCTATTAAATGTCTATCGCTTGTACATTAGTGGTCTATTCCTATTATACGGTGGATTCCGACTTAGGTTATACATTAGCTGTGTTCTACTTAAACTCCATATTTCTGTAGAAAAAGCTTTAACCATTTTAATTATTAAGTATAACTCTAAAACCGTATCACTCATGAAAACATGTCTTTTTGGTTTAATTTTTTTAGGACTAACCAACCTTAGTACAGCACAACACGACCTAGCAATGGCGACCACTCAGTTAAATGACGAAAAGTTTACGTCAAGCAGCAGTTCTATTTCAAATGAAAATTATTTAAATTTAGAAGTTGAAGCTGCTCAACCTTTGGCTATCTGTATTAAAAAATTACAGAAAGTAGCTGCAGATTTTGATGTCACTAAAGATCCAGTGTACAGCAAAAATAAGTCTATAACATATACGGTTAATTTTCAGTCTAACGAAAATCGTATTACTGCAGTTTATAATACTCACGGTATTATTCTAAACTCAGAGGAATATTATGAAGATGTAAGACTTCCTGTAAAAATAAGTAACCAATTGGCTAAAGATTATCCAGGATGGGCTTTTCATTATAGTACTTGTAACGTTAGCTATGATCATGATAAAGGCTCAGAAATCACATATACAATAGATTTAAAAAAGGAAAATAAACATAAATCTATTTCCCTAACGATTTAGTATATGCCACTTATTTTTCTAAATTGAAAGCAGTACATTTTGTACTGTTTTCTCTTTTCAGAAAAAAACCAAGTGATAGCTGTCTTGTCGTTATGACACTTTTAAAATATAAGGTCGTAAGATTTTCTGAATATCTAGACTATCTTTTTGTGGAATAAGATACGTAATGAAATCATCTAAATGATTCACTTGTTCATCATTATCAATAAAACCATATCCTAAATAAGATCCGTCTTTAATCATTACAAAAGCAGTTTCATTAGCTTGCCTTCCTTTTTCTTTTAAGATGATATCGTCCTTTTGATTAGACATGTCGTGAATAGCTTCAAGAACACGGTTATTGTAACTTTCTACAGATTCTTCATCTCTGCAAATTCCTTTACAGTTTTGAATACTATAATGAGAACACTCTGAAACGGACTCTTGTAAATGGCAGTACTTAGGACATAAATTAAATTTAGCACAAAGCTTTTCTACGTAAGACCGTAAATCTCTAATATTGAAAAACGTAATAATAGGATTCGGTACCAAACGGCCTTTATTGCTGGCTAAGTGTAAAATTCCTTTTCGATCTTCATACGAGAAAATAGCAAACGTTTGAACCGTTCGTTTGGCTACTTTATTATACATCGGAAAATGATGCTTAATAGCAGCATCTTCCATTAATAAGGCAATAAGTTCACTTCCTGAAACCTCAAAATCGATATCTGCGGTTTCTCTTACCATGTCTTGGGACTTTTTAGTCTTGCTGTAAAAATGACTTAATACACGCTTTTTGAGATCTTTAGCTTTTCCAACGTAAATGATTTTCCCTTTTTTATCTTTAAAGTAATAAATACCTGCAGCATGTGGCAAGGCTTCAAAAGTGGCTTTTGGTAGGTTAGGAGGCAAGGTGGCTTCTCTAGAATTCTTATTTAGAAATTCGTTAAATACTTCAGAAGCTTCAGTTTGCTGCAATAACAATTCGAATAAAATGACGGTCGCTTCTGCATCACCTCTGGCTCGGTGTCTTCCGACCAAATTAATATCTAAGGCTTTACATAGTTTCCCTAAACTATACGATCGATGTCCTGGTAATAATCGTCGAGATAAACGAACCGTACACAGTTTTTTTCGTGTGAATTCTAAACCAATACGCTGAAATTCGCCATTAATAACCTTATAATCAAAGTTGACATTGTGAGCTACAAAAATAGTATGTTCAGTTATGCTCAAAATATCTTGTGCCACCTCTTCAAAACGTGGAGCGTCTGCAACCATATGGTCATCAATGCCTGTCAAGGCAGTGATATGCTGAGGAATGTAAGTTTCTGGATTGACTAAAGAAGTGAACTCATCTATTACAGTATTGCCATCGTATTTAAATATGGAAATTTCTGTGATGCGATTACTTTGCCCTGTGGTTTCAACGTCGATAATAGTATAAATCATATTAACTTTTTATTGTGGTTATTTGCATCAATAACTAAATGTTTAGCGTCAATAACTCACTGTAGTTTCTCTTATTTTTATAATAGTAAATCAAAGCGGTTTACTTCAACAACTTAAAAACTATAGAAATTATGGATAAACCATGGCAAGATAAAGCAAAAGGCAATTGGAATATTGCGAAAGGAAAACTAAAACAAAAATGGGGCGAACTTACCGATGATGATTTAGATTATGCAGAAGGTAAGGAAGATGAAATCATTGGAAAAATTCAGAAACGTACAGGTGAATCTAAAGAACGTGTAAATGAGTTTTTAAATGACATAAAGTATTAAAACGCCTTTATTTATAGAATAAAAATCCCGAGTTAATCGGGATTTTTTTTATGTGTATTCTTTAAGTTAACTATGCGTTCTTCCTAATCTCTTTTACAATGTTGCGATCTTTTTTTATGTGATTAAAAACCACGTTTCACTCAATGCTTCGAGGGCTTTTGCTTCTTTTTAAAAGTACTCCTTACTGTCTACAATAATAGCATTTATAACAAAAGTGAGGCAATTTCTTCCCAAGTAGCTACTCTTTTATAGCCTGTATCTTCAACATTGTGAGGTGAGTTAAATAATAACGTGTCACCTTCAAATTTTTCTAAATTATAGGTTCTATCGTCAATGAGTAAGTCGCCATTTAAAATAAATTTATCGCCACACATTATACGATGTTGCCAAGTAATGAAGGGCATGTGCTCATCTAACCACTCGCTTTTTTCTATTAATGAGTTTGGAAATTGTGTGGCCGCAGTTGCAATATACACTTCATGTTTATTGTAAAGCGCCTCCATAACTAATATACTATCTTTTATAGGAGCTAGATCTCTAAAAAATCCAGGTTGTAAAGCGTGCTTTCTAATACTATCGTGATGAACTTCGGGCACATTTTGCCACATTTCGCCAGACGTAATATGATTGATGTGTAATTCTTGTTGGTGTTCTTTATTATATAACTCTATGTGTTTGCCATACGTATCGGCTAACACATCATCCATATCTACAAATATTGTCATTGCATTTTTTTTGTAAAGTTCCAGAAAATGAAGTTTAGAGCCAAATAATAAAAGTAGTTTTAATGATAATTTAATGTTTGCACTAAATTTAATGCCGCGTTATCATTTGTCCTTATTATTTTCAATATCTAACTCAAGATTCTCATTATGATCGCTACCAAGGCTGTGATGACGGTTTTCTTCATCTGAATGTCTATCATTTGTAATTGGTCTTGCGTTACGTCCACCTGGAATATCTAAATTTTTTGCAGCAAAATCGGGCTCATTTTCTCGTTTCTTAAGAATTTCATCATCTCCATTGTCTTGTCTTAAATTCCCAGATTTGTCACCTAAGTTTTTTTTGTCTTCTTCTGTAATATCTGAATTGTACTGGTTTTGTTTACTTTCTTTGGTCATAAGTATTTCTTTTTTAAGGTTTGATTCAATTTAAAAATAAAGACTTACGACTATTGACTTGGACGCATAAATTCTTGATGGATTTGCTTAAAGCTAAGTGTTTTAATACAGTGTGGTGAGACTAGATCACTTTAGGTGGCGTACAAGATTAAAAAGACACCAATCATAATGCCTGTAAGAGGCACTAATTTTTTACGCTTATTTTGTTCCTTAAAAATTAAACCACCGACAACCACAGCAATTAGAATCTGACTTCGTTTTACGGCAGACAACAACATAATTAAAGCATCAGGATCTTGCAAAGCTTTAAAGTAGAAGTAATCTGCAGCGACTAACAACACACCAACAGCAATAATGGTCCAACGAAACGTGAAGGCTTTTCGTTTTTCTGGAAAAGGAAACCAGGTTATGGATAAAATAATAAATAGTATTAAAACGGTATAAAAGCAAAACCAAAATTGTAAGGTTTGCGGAGTTAAAGATAAATTCTGAATTAAAAACTTATCATACAAACCACTTGAAGCACCTAAAAACGTAGCGGCAATAATAGCAAGAATCCATTTGTTGCGTTTAAAGATGATGCCTTCTTTCTTGCCGATTTTTGAATATAATAACACCGAAAATATGATAAGAAAGAAACCAAGCCACTGAAATGTATTAGGTTGCTCTTGGTAAATTAAAATCGCACCGATAAAGGTGAAAAACGGCCCAGCAGATCGAATAGGAGTTACAATAGTTATAGGCAAATGCTTTAAGGCCTGATAAGCCAATATCCATGAACTTGCCATGATAGCTGATTTTATTGCAATAAATCCATGAACTTGCCACGATATCTCTGAAATATACAACTGCATTTTTATAAGTTGTTCTTCAAAAAAAATAGAACCTAAATACAGCGGTAATAGCACTAAAAAACCGGAAAAAACAGTACCAAAAAGCACAGGAAACACCTCATTGCCTTGTACGGCATGTTTTTTACATAAGTTGTGTAAGCCTAGGAAAAGGGCGGCTAATAAGCCTAAATAAATCCACATATCGGATACGATTTAGAAGTAGTTTATTGTTGCGAAGAAGTCAATGTTAATTTAATTAAACGTGTGACGGATCTCTCCGGTTGCAGATGCTTTTAGTAACAGATTGAATTGTTTTATGCTGTCGAAATTTTGAGTGATGGCCTCAGAAACCGCAATCCCAGAAATACCAGTTTCTAAAATAGCAGTGACATCATCTGTGGTAATATGACCACAACCTATAATTGGCGTTTCTGATATTAATGCATTATTAATAGCGGTATAGCCTTCTATACCTAAAGTGATAGTTGAACTATCTTTCGTTGATGTTCTAAAAGGTTCTAACGTAATATAATCGATGCCTTTAGCAAGTAATGCTTCACAATCTTCTAAGGTGTTTGCTGTGGCACCAATAATTTGCCAGGTATGTAAATGTGGTCTGATTTCAGTAGGGCATAGGTCTGATTTTTCTAAATGTACACCTTCGGCTTTTACGGCTTTAGCTATTTTATAATTCCCATTGATGATTAATCGGGTTTGAAAATGAAACGTGATATCTCTAGCCGCTTTGGCAATCTCTAAATATTTAGCCTCCGGAACATCAGTTAAATGCAATTGTACTAACTCGATACCTGATGTACATGCACTTTGAATATTTTTAAGGTGATCTTCAGGAGTGTTTCCTTGAGATATGTAATGTAATTTAGATATAATCATGTTATGGTATCTTAATAATAAGCCTGCTCATTAAATGCGGCGCAAAAATACAAATGTTTAGTGGTGTAGATCAATAATTTTGAATTGAAATAGGACTAAAACAAAAAGCCTATAAAAAATTTATAGGCATATGAAATTTCTAAAATTTCAATATCAAACTTTTACCAGCTTTTTCCCTGTAACGTCGAAATAAATAGGCTGGTTTAATTTGAAGAGTTCTGTTTTTAATACTATAGCTTGGATCAAAAGGTATATTGCTTTTAGTCTGCTGAAGCTCCAGAAGCTGCTATATTTTGTAAGGCTTGAGAAATCGTTGTTAGGGTTTCGTCATTAGTATCAATATCATGTCTTTCAGCTATATAAAAGGGATCGTTGTATAAAATTTTCACCTCTCCGTTGCTGCCTTCATAAACTAACATTTTTTGAGGTAATTCTAAGGCTGTTGTTTTTGACGCTGACATCAATGGTGTTCCTAATTCCGGATTTCCGAAAATTATAAGTTTAGCAGGCATCAAATCCATATTAACACTTTGGGCATTGGCTTGGTGATCTAATTCTGCCATTATAGTAATATTTTCTAAACCGTTTAAAGTTGATATAATCGAATTATAAGTGCTGTCGAAATCGGTAGTACTTGTTACGGACATAATTCCATCAGTTTGTTGGGAATTTACAGCATTTAAAATCACTTCTTTAGTGGTTGCAGTGCTTACGATATTTGAAAGTGCATCTGCAATCATAGTTGTAGTTGATAAATTTCCCAAATTATGCCTATTAATTATATAATCTATAGAATTATATGTAACAACGGTATCTCCATCTTCATCTCTATAAACCGTAATTCGCTGAGGAAGATCTAATCCGGCTTCAATATTATTCTGCATCACGGGAGTTCCTAAAGCCGGATTTCCAAAATATACTGTTTTTGTAAAATCTAAAGATAAGCCAACATTTTGTGCGTTTTCAGAGTGGTTGACTTCTGCAACAATACCAATATTATCATTAGAGTTTAAATTAGAAATAATAGTGGTATATATGTCAGCAGGTGCATCGCTGGTTTCTACATATCCAATACCAGCTGTGTCTGGTGTATTGTTAATTAGATACCGCTCGTTGTCATTATTATCTTTACAGGCTGAGACTAATAATAATGCGCTGAATAAGATTGAAGTTAATGTTTTTGGTTTCATGTTTTTTGCTTTACTGTTTTCTTTGTACCCAATATATTCAAGAACAATCACTATTATTATCGCAATACATTTTAAAATTGACTATAATCAAACTGATGTCATGCTATCCCTAAAAATAACTTTTTATAGTAAAAGCATCCCTGGTTTAAAAATAAAAAAGCCTGCAAACATTACGTTATACAGGCTTCTCGCTATTAATCAACTTAGGGAATTGATTATTTTAATGTTTCTAATAATTTTTCTGCAACTAACTCTGACGATGCAGGATTTTGCCCAGTAATAAGGTTACCATCTTGTACGGCATAAGGCGCCCATTGGTCGGCATTTGAATATAAAGCTCCGTTTTCAATAAGCATATCTTCTAATAATAACGGCACAACTTCTGTTAAACCCACTGCAGCTTCTTCAGAATTAGAAAAACCAGTCACTTGTTTACCTTTTACTAAGGCTGAACCGTCTTCATTTTTCACGTCTTTTAAAACTGCTGGTGCATGACAAACAAAAGCAATAGGTTTATTTTGGCGATCGAACTTTTCAATTAATGCTACTGAATTAGCATCATTAGTTAAATCCCATAAAGGACCATGACCTCCTGGATAAAATACAGCATCAAAATCATCTGGATTCATAGCTGCTAAAACTTTAGTGTTTGCTATTTTATTTTTGGCTTCTGCGTCCTTATTAAAACGTTCAGTAGCTTCAGTTGCTGCATCTGGTGAATCACTACTTGGATCTATTGGTGCAGCACCTCCTTTAGGGGTTGCTATTGTTATAGCCGCGCCTTTATCTAATAAGGTGTAATAAGGACTTGCGAATTCTTCAACCCAAAATCCTGTTTTTTTTCCTGTATCTCCTAATTTATCGTGAGATGTTAATACAAATAATACCTTCATTTTCTTTTCTGTTTTTAATTCTTTTTTTGGTTCTGAAACGGTTTCAGAAGACGTATGGCCTTTACAGTTAAAGGCTGTAATTACCGCGAATATAACAACGATACGTTTTAGTGTTTTCATAGTTAAGTACCTAATGTCAGCTTCAACATTTAAAAAGTGTTCTCAAGACATCCCGACATAAAAGTCGGGACATTCAAACTAACATGTTGTTTAAAATTAGTAAGCCATTTTTACAATTTTTTCTACTTTATCTGGAGACAATGATTGATGCTCACCTAAGGTTTTCCATCCACGATCCGTAAAACGTTTTGCTATTTCTTCAGCTGTACCTTCATAATCTTCTGTATACTCCGATAGTTTCGTCTTAATACCTAATTCATGGAAAAATTCAGTTGTTTTTTCAATAGCCGCATACGCTTTATCGTCTATGCTACCTTCGGTTATATTCCAAACACGTTCTGCGTATTGTGCTAATTTTTCCTTTTTTGCTTCAAAATTAAATTTGTAATGGCTTGGTGCAATTATGGCCAAAGTACGCGCGTGATCTATTCCAAATAACGCCGTTAACTCATGTCCCATCGCATGCACAGCCCAATCCGTAGGCACTCCTTTTTGGATTAATCCGTTTAAGGCCATCGTACAACTCCACATAAAATTAGACGCTGCTTTATAATCTGTTGGGTCTTTTAATACTTTTGGAGCCACTTCAATAATGGTTTGTAAAATGCTTTCAGCAAAACGATCTTGCAACAGCGCTCCAATTGGATACGTCATATATTGCTCTAAAACATGGGTGAATGAATCCATTAATCCATTGGCCAATTGACGTTCTGGAATAGAGGTAATCACTTGAGGGTCTAATATGGAGAACTCAGGAAATAATCCTGGCCCTCCCATAGCTAATTTTTCTTTGGTTTCTGCTCTTGTAATAACCGAACCTGAATTCATTTCAGAACCAGTTGCTGGCAAGGTTAAAATCGTTCCAAAAGGCATTCCTTTTTCAGTTCTAATGTTTTGGGTCAAAATATCCCAAGGAGTATCACCTTCATATAAAGCTGCAGCTGATAAAAATTTAGTCCCATCAATGACAGACCCACCACCAACGGCTAATAAATACGTAATATTTTCGTCTTTTATTACTTTTAAAGCCTCTAGTAATTTAGCGTATTCTGGATTTGCCGGAATACCGCCAAACTCTACAACATCTACTTTAGACAAAGCTGTTTTTACCTGATCGTAAATACCATTTTTCTTAATACTTCCTCCGCCGTAAAGCAATAATACTTTAGCGTCTTTAGGGATTTCGTTTTCTAGTTTTTCTATCGTGTCCTTTCCAAAAATGATTTTGGTAGGGTTTTTAAATTCAAAATTGTTCATGTTCTTTTTCTTTTTAATATTATAATTCAACAACCATTTTTCCTTTGTTCTTACCTTCAAATAAATCGATAAAAGCATTTGGGATATTATCGAAACCTTTTACTATGGTTTCTGAATATTTAAGTTTGTCTTCAGCTAACCAAGTGGATAGGTTTTTCATAGCTTCAGGAAATTTATCTGTATAATTAGAAACAATAAAGCCTTGCATTAAAGCACTATTTTTGACTAAGAACGGTTGTACGCTTAAACTTTTTGGTGCTTCTGTGTTATTATACACCGAAATCGCTCCACATACAATAATTCGTGCTAATCTATTAATGTTAACTAATACAGCATCTGAGATCGGTCCACCGACATTATCAAAATAGATATCTACGCCATTTGGTGCCGCTTCTGCAATGGCAGCTTTCATATCTTTTGTTGTCTTATAATTGATGCCAGCATCAAAACCGAACTTATTTTTAAGAAGCTCTATTTTTTCATCTGTACCTGCAATACCAATAACCTTAAGTCCAAGTATTTTTCCAATTTGTCCTACAACAGAACCCACAGCACCAGCTGCTCCAGATACGACTAAGGTTTCTCCTGCTTTAGGTTTTCCGATTTGAGTTAATCCTGTGTAAGCTGTTAAACCTGTCATACCAAGAATACCTAAATAGGCAGATAATGGAGCTTTAGACGGATCTACTTTTGTGAGTCCTTCGCCATGTGAAACTTGTTGTGTTTGCCAATTTAACATCCCAGAAACATAATCTCCGGATGCAAATTTTTCATTTTTAGATTCAAGTACTTTTGCAACGACACCAGACTGAATCGGTTTATTGAGTTGAAATGGTGGCACATAAGATTTTGCATCACTCATTCGTCCTCTTAAATAAGGATCTACAGAAACATATTTGGTTTCTAATAGTAATTCTCCTTTAGCTAATGCGGTATCAATTTCCTCTGATATAAATTCGAAATCTGATATTGAAGGCTTTCCTTCTGGTCTATTTTTTAATAAAATGGTCTTTGTCATAATTTAATGTTTTTAGTCAATTACTGATACTAGTTCTTCCATTGGTTTTCTCACTTTTACAAGGTTTACTAACCAATCTTTATCTTCTTTTCTGTAGCCAAGTGGTAATAATACGGCGCTACGTAAGCCTTTTTCTCTTAACCCTAAAATTTCATCTACAGCGGCGGGATCAAAACCTTCGATTGGAGTGGCATCAACACCTTCAAAAGCAGCAGCTGCTAAGGCTTGTGAAAAAGCGATATAGGCTTGTTTGGCAGCGTGATTAAAATTTTCTTCGGCATCTTTTTGAGGATACGAGCTCAATAACATTTGTCGATAATTTTCCCAACCTTCATTTTTAAAACCACGGATTTCATTGGTTAAATCGAACATGTAATTAATTCGATCTTCCGTATACGTATCCCAAGCTGCAAAGACGAGTAGGTGAGAGCAGTCTGTGATTACCGATTGGTTCCAAGCAACTGGTTTAATTTTTTCTTTAACATCTTGATTTTTAATCATGATAATTTCAAATGGTTGTAAACCGCTTGATGTTGGTGCTAAACGTGCTGCTTCTAAAATGCGTTCTATTTTATCTTCTGCTACTTTTTCACCATTCATGGCTTTAGCCGCATATCTCCAATTTAATTTATCTAATAATTCCATATGATTTTTTTACTTAATTGTTTTTGAAATTTGTTTTATTTCGTCTGAAGTCAAAATGACTTCAGCACGAATTGAATTCTTTGCTAAGTTAATCATAGCTTGAGCAATGTCTTCTGGTTCAATAATTTTATATTGCTTCAACTTTCCTATAAATAAGGGTTGAATAATCCTAAATATAGCTAGACCTATGTTTTCCAATAGTCGACTTTCTTTACGATTACCACCAATTAGTGAGGGTCTTAAAATAAAAGTGTTTTTTATATGTTGTGCTAATACAGCGTCTTCCATTTCGCCTTTCGTTTTATTATAAAAAACCTTACTGTTTTTATTAGCTCCCATTGCTGAGATCACTAAAAACGTATTTATATTATTTTCCTTGGCGAGCTTTGCAGCTGTTACAGGAATTCCATAATCAATCTTTTTATATAGATTTTTATCTGGAGTTTTCTTCGCTGTTGTACCAATACAACAATAAACTTCATCGGCTATAAATTGCGACTTGAAATCTTCTAACGTTAAAAGGTCACCTATAAATTGCGTGACATTACTAGGTAGGTTTTCAATTTTAGAACGCGAAAACAATAGGATATGACCATAACTATCATCATCAATTAATTTTTGAAGCAATAGGCTCCCGGTTAAACCAGTTGCGCCTAATATGATGGCTGTCTTTTTCATGTTAATGACACATTTTGATACTGCTCCAAGCCGATTGGTAAGCATCATTTAATTGCGATTGATCTAATTTTAGAACACCTCTTTTTTCCGACATCATTAAAAATGAAAGTGGATTAATAGAGTAGGCGTACAACATGTAGTTGGTCATTGGTTTTATAATACCTTCTTTTTTTCCGCGTTCCCACAGATCGAGTAGTGGCTGTAGGTGTTTTATACCTTCCTGTCTACTTTCCTCATCTATTATGGGAGTATTATCACACTGTGCTAAAAACATAGCATGCTCGCATTCGTTGAGTTTAAAATCAGCGATACGTTTCCAAATTAATTCAAATCCCGCTTCAATTGGCATATTAGGCTCAAAATTGGCGAAAGCATAGTTGGTATACTCAGCCTTAACATCTATATAAGTTTGATTCACTAAATCTTGTTTGTTTTCGAAGTATAAGTAAATCGTTGCTGGTGACACCTTAGCCATTTTAGCAATTTTACTCATTGGTGTCGCATGAAATCCGTTGTTGTTAACCAATTCTATGGTTGCCTTAACCAGTGCATTACGTTTGTCTATACTTTTCTGAAGTTTTGCCATTGTGTTTAATTCTGATACAAACATACGATAAAAATGAACGTTCATTCTTTTTTTAACAAAGGTTTATACTTCTCAGATTTTAAAAAATTTAAATGCGCTTAAAGTAATGCGTCTAAGCGCTCAGCTAGGGGATAATTGGAGAATTAATTTTACTTATAGTAGTAACCGGTACAATTACCCAGTTTAAAAAATACTCATTTCTGAATGTGTTGTCACTTCTTCAAGTAATTTCATCGCTTTACAAGAATTACCATGTTCGTTAAGCAATGGACTCCAAACGGCTATGGTATAATTATCTGGATATAACGCCACAATACCACCACCAACACCACTTTTACCAGGTAACCCAACTCTAAAGGCAAACTCTCCCGATTCATCATAGAAACCACATGTTAACATTAAGGCATTGATTCGTTTAGATTTATTTACGGTAATAATTGGTTTTCCATCTGATACTTTACAACCATCATTCGCTAAAAACATAAAAGTGTGTGAAAGTTGCTGGCATGTCATTTCAAGCGAACACATATCAAAATAAAAGTCGAGGACGTCATCAGGATCGTTTTTAATATTTCCTAAGGACTTTATAAAATTACACAGCGCGACGTTTCTAAAGCCTGTACGTTTCTCAGAATCTGCTATTTTATCGGAGTAGGTGAGGTTTGGTAAATCGCTTAAATCGCGTACAAAATGAAGAAATGCTTCTTTTGCATTATCCAATTGCGAAATTAATATATCGCAAATCACAATGGCACCAGAGTTTATAAACGGATTACGAGGAACTCCTTTATAGGTTTCTAGCAACAATAAAGAGTCGAATTTAGTACCCGATGGTTCCACATCTACACGTTCCCAAAGCGTCTCACCAACTAACTTGTAGGCTAAGGTTAGTGACAATACTTTAGCGATACTTTGTATTGAAAATTTCTCTATATGATCGCCGATTCCTAAACTTGTACCATCTAAACAAGTCATATGAGCACCAAATTTTGACGGCGCTACATGGGCTAATTCAGGAATGTAGGTCGCTATTTTACCATCATTGTCCTTTTGTTGAATTTCATGATAGGCGTTTTCTAGAATATTTTTATAGCTGAAGTTCATCTCGTTATATTACGATATTAATGTAATAATAAGAAAATATATTTATGTAAAGCAAATAAATAGTAAAAAGCACCTGTCATTTTTTCAATTTTTACTGTGCTACAAATAAATCTTAATTACTTTGTTTATATTGTGATAATTTAAGTTCTTGCGCGATTAAATTTTTTAATAAAATGGATAACCTAATAACGTTTTCAATCACTGTATTTACGGGTTTTTTTGCTATTACTAACCCCATCTCAAACATGACTGTTTTTTTATCACTTACACAGGGAGACGATAGAAAAACCAAGCAGGACATTAACAAGCGTGCTAATATAATTGCCTTTATTATAGTAACCGTATTCATTCTTCTTGGTAAGTTTATATTCGAATTATTCAATATCAGTATTCCAGCATTTAAAATCACAGGAGGCATATTAATTTTTTTCATAGGTTTTGAGATGTTACAGTCTAAAAAATCTAATGTAAAAAACATAAAAAATGTAGATGAAGACGAAAACATAGCGATCTCTCCACTTGCTATTCCAATTTTAGCAGGACCAGGAACTATTGTTACGGCAATGAATTTTGTTGCCAATGTCGAGCCTTTAAAAATATTTTTAGTGATTGCCATTTTTGGGTCTATGAGCATCATTACGTATTTCACGTTTAGCTTAAGTAGTTATGTGGTTAAAATTGTTGGAAATAATGTCATCTCTGTAATAGGTAAACTCATGGGTTTAATCATCGCCATTATTGGTACAGGTATGGTGATTCAAGGGATTAAGATTTCGTTTAGTTTAATGTCATAAAAGTAATTATGCCTAGTATTTACTCGCGATAAAAATCGAAGTATTTCGTTAATGCTCATCTACTCACCTACTAATCGTTCAATTTATTTTTTCATTAATTATATTTAATATTTAAGGATTTCTATTTATTTTTCGTCTACATTCGAAAATAACCACATATTGACGCCGCTGTAAATCTCCACAATAGAAGCAGAGCACAATATTAATACCTTAAATATATTATGACTGGAAGCTTACTTTTTGAAGCTATAATGTTATTAGCAGCAGCTGTAATATGTGTGTCTATTGCCAAGCGACTAGGTCTAAGTTCTGTATTAGGTTACCTATTCGCAGGCATTTTAATTGGTCCGTATCTATTAGGAGTTATTGGAGAAGAAGGCCAAGACATTATGCATTTTGCTGAGTTTGGAGTGGTGATTATGCTATTCTTAATCGGTCTAGAAATTGAACCCAAGAATTTTTGGAACATGCGTAAGACTATTTTAGGTATGGGAGGCATTCAAGTCGCCGCTACAATGCTCTTGTCTTATGTATGCTTTACCTCATTTGGTTACGACTCTATAGTGGCGCTTGTCATTTCCATGGCTGTTGCTTTATCTTCTACAGCTATTGTACTACAAACTATTAAAGAAAAAGGCTTAATGGCCACAACATCTGGAACTTCTGCCTTTTCTATTTTATTGTTTCAAGATATTATTGTCATTTTTATGATTGGTGCTATTCCGTTATTATCGGCATCAGCATCAGAAAACGTATCATCGCATAATAATCATGGCGAACAGGTGAATCTGTTAGATAGTTTACCAATAGGATTGCAAACGCTTGCCATTATACTGTCTGTAGCTTTAATTATTGTCGCAGGTCGTTATTTAATTGTGCCAATGTTACGTAAAGTCGTGAAATCTGGAGTTAGAGAGCTTCTAATCGCAGCCGCATTTTTAATCGTTTTTGGAATTTCATTTTTAATGGAATATGTAGGGTTGAGTCCGGCTTTAGGAGCGTTTTTAGGTGGAGTCGTGCTATCAAATAGTGAATTTAAACACGAATTAGAAAGTACCTTAGAACCCTTTAAAAACCTTATGTTAGGTTTGTTCTTTTTAGCTGTTGGTGCATCTATTAACTTTATTGTTATTGCGAACAGCCCATTAACCATTGGAGGTATTTTAATTGCCGTTATCGCTATAAAAGCATTTGTGTTATTTATTACAGGCCTCATTTTTAAACTAAAAATTGATCAAAATTTAATACTAACCTTCAGTTTATCACAAGTTGGAGAGTTTGCTTTTGTTGTCTTATCCTTTGCGTTTCAATCTAACATTCTAGAACAAGAACAATTAGATATAATGCTTGTTATTACAGCCTTAACTATGGCCATTACACCAATTATTGGGATGATTAACGAGCGACTAATCTTACCGCGAATAGGCACAAAAGAATCTGTTGAAAGACCAATGGATACAGACCATAAAAAAGATGGAAAAATTATACTAGTGGGGTTTGGCAGTTTTGGAAATACCGTTGGTCGCTTTTTAAGATCGCACGATGTGGAAGCTACAATATTAGATCACGACTCCAATCGGGTTGATTTTTTAAGAAAAATGGGATTCGAAGTGTATTATGGAGATGCCACACGTCTCGATTTATTAGAATCTGCAGGAATTGCAAATGCTAAAATTTTAATTTGTGCTATTGACAATCCAGATGCAGCGTATCAAATTACCAAACGCGTAAAAGAAAAATATCCACATGTAGAACTCATGATTAGAGCAAGAAATAGATATGATGCCTATGAATTAGTCAATTTAGGTATCGATAATATTTATCGCGAAACCTTAGAAACGTCTCTAACAATGGCTACTGATGTACTCACTAAAGTCGGATTTAAAAAAGAAGCTTTAAAGAAACAAGTTGAAAATTTTATTAAATACGACGAAGAAAGCTTAAGACGTTTAGCTAGTGAGCCTAATCGTGATGCCAACTATATTTTTAAAGCCAAGCAAGAATTAGAACAACAAGAAAAACTGCTGAACGAAGATTTTAAAAGAGATCATCCGCAATAAGATTGAGCTAGTTTTAATCCGTTGATCGCATTAGCTTAACATAATATTCACGGTTTTTTAGTTGAAATTCTTTAACTTGAAGAATTAAAACATTTAATCCGTTAATTAAAGAACATGCTAACAACATATACCAAATTACTTGCACAAATACCCTCAGGAACACCAAATCCAGGGCAAAACTCAGGGATCGATTTTTCAAGTCCGTTTGATGTGATCGTTTTTATTGTGTTACCTATATTACTTATTATCAGTTACTTTGTTTGGAGAAAGAAAAAGTAACATAGTACCACAGAGAACACTTGTAATTACTGCAAAACCAAGAATTCACTGATCCAATTGAATCCAAAAGCGCATTCAATAACACCTGTCATTCCTATGAAGGCAGGAACCCACTAAATCAGAATAAAATCACCTAGTCGTCTGCGGTATTATAAACACTAAAACACTTTAAAAATAGAGTCCAATAATACCTACAGAAACAATAGTATTTCGAATGGTATTGTAAATATTTACTAAATAAATCGACTATGTTGTTGTAAATTTATCGTTTTAACCCAAATTTTTTACTTGAATATATTTATGAATCCTAAACAAATAAAATATTCTATTTTAGACTTAGCCTTAGTCTCTGAGGGACAAACACTAAAACAGACTTTTAATAACGCTTTAAAATTAGCACAACAAGCTGAGCGTTTTGGTTATAAGCGATTTTGGTTAGCAGAACATCATAATGCTGAAAACATAGGAAGTAGTGCAACGTCGGTACTTATTGGCTATGTAGCGCAAGGCACTAAAACAATACATGTAGGTTCAGGTGGCATAATGTTACCTAACCATTCTCCGTTAATTATAGCAGAACAATTTGGTACGCTAGGCGCGCTATATCCTAATCGTATTGATTTAGGGTTAGGACGAGCTCCAGGAACAGACAGAGAAACGGCGGAAGCCATTCGTTCAGACTTTATGCAAGCCGCACATTCGTTTCCAAATGAAGTTAATAAAATACAAACCTTTTTTTCTTCAAAAAATGAAGACGCCAAGGTACGTGCAACCGTAGCCGAAGGAGTAGAGGTACCTGTTTATATTTTAGGGTCTAGTACGGATAGTGCGCATTTAGCAGCAAAAAAAGGACTACCCTATGCTTTTGCTAGTCATTTTGCTACCACACATTTATGGGATGCTATAACTATTTATCGCAATGAATTTCAACGGTCAGAAATTTTAGAAAAACCCTACGTTATGGCTGGCGTAAACATCATTATTGCAGACACAGACGAAGAAGCCGAACGCCTAGCCACCTCATTAATCCGGATGGTTGTAGGCATTTTTACAGGCAGACGCGCAAAAGTGCAACCTCCAACTGACATGACGGAAGACTTGAGAGATATTATGAGAAATCCGCAAGTCCACCAAATGTTGAAGTATTCATTTATAGGTAGTAAATCTAAAGTAAAAGCACAGGTTAAAGAGTTTTTAGAACAAACTAAAGCAGACGAACTTATTGCAGTCACACATTTATATGATATAAATGACAGAATTCGGTCTTATAAATTGTTTGCCGAAATTATGGATGAGTTAAATTAAGAATAACACATAAAAAAACTCCAAATATGTATAGTATTAGGAGTTTTTTTAAAATTATAAACTAAGCGTATTATCTCGTAGTGTCTGCACTAGCACTTTTAAATTTATATGTAATTCCAAAGTTAATCCCAAAAGAAGAATACGGTACTTTTACTGCTAATTCTTTTGACGAGCCCTCATAATTATCTTCTGGTGCAATCTCATCAACATAAGTCGTCGTTTTATTGGTACCTTCAGGTAAGTTATCTAAAGAATAAAACCCTTGTACTGCAGTTGTTCCATCAGGTCTTACAATATCAGTATTAAATTCTACAATTTCAGAATCTTTACGTTTCAAACTAATACCATAATATTCAGCTTCAGCAAAAACACTAAAATTAGTACTTATTGGATATTCATAACCAATAGCAGCAACGAACCCTAAGGGGAATTGACCATGATAGTCTTCTACAAAATTCGTTTCAAAGCTAGATCCAGAAGGAATATCTGTTCCGTAGGCTTGTGATAATCCTGCAGCTTGATCATCAGACATGACCATATTTTGATAAGCAACAGCTTCCGTTTTTCCGCCTAACTTTACTAAAGCCCCTAAACGGCCATATACATTATTATTAAATTTATAAACTAAAGACAGAGCAGCACCAAAAGCACGGGCTCTAGCAACAGCATCAACCTCAACACCTGGTGCATTAATTTCTAATACGGTTTGATCATCACCATATAAATACCCTAAACTTAAATCGGCACCAAAGGTATCATTAAAGAAATACGTTCCTCGTATTTGTGTGTTTAAACCTTCACCATAACTACCATAGGTGTTTTCGGTTTTATTTACAGTTTGTATTTCACCAATTTTCATTCCGGCACTGCCTATGGCATAGCCACCACTAGCCGAAACTTGAAATTGTGCATAAGACGTTAAGCTTAATAATAGCGCTAAAACTACTATAATTGAATGTTTCATAATAAAAGATTTGGATTAAAAATAAGTGAAGATTTAGACTTCAAATAACAATGAAACAAAGGTACTTTATTATATGTTTTTTGCTGTTAAGCTTAACTTAATTGTTCATGTTTTTTACATGCTATATTTATGCATCTCCTAATATCTATGGAAGGACTGGAAGTATTGAATCGATTGAATGAAGGCTAAGTGTTGCTTATTTAATAACTTAAGCTCACACATGTCTAAAAAATCAAATTGAATCCCTTTTTCTTTTAGCACTGATGAAGTCGACTATATACTAATTAAATAATTTTTTTGAAATACCTTATCATAAACCTCTTTACTAAACATATAAAGCTGTGCAGGCTTTTTAGACACGCCAACTTGTTTTTCGTCTAATGCAATGATGTATTTTTTATTTATCAATTTGCGTCTAAAATTTCGATTGTCAATGGTAATTCCTAATATAGACTGATATAAATCTTGAACTTCATTTATAGTAAACTTTTCGGGTAGTAACTCAAATATAATAGGTTCAGATAAACACTTTCCTTTGAGATCTTCATAAGCTTCTAGTATAATTTGTTTATGATCAAATCCCAACTCAGGTAAGGCATCTACAGGAAACCATTGCGCTTGTGAAGTGTTGTTTTTTAAATCGACCTCTTCGGTTTTTAATAGAAAATAATAGGCGATTGTGGTAGTTCTTTCATGAAACTCTGCATTTTTTATCCATATCAAATCTTTTGGGTTGAGCAATCGATCTGGATCACCAAAGGCTTTAAATTGCTTTTTATATTGACCCGTTAAACCTGTTAGTTCCTTTAAGACGCGCGTCGCAGTGTCATCTAACGTTTCATTAGTGTAAACATGATAGCCTGTTAATACATAATCATCAACCAAAACCTCTTTTTTAGTTTCAGATTCTAGGAAACGTTTTATCACTAATACATTTAAAGATTTAGTACTTAAATCATATCCAAACACAACGCAATCAACAGATATATTCAATATTAATTCAGGTTTCATAGGCTTATTTAATTAGAAATAACAGGTTACTTTATGGACGTCTAATATATAAAAAAATAATATTAAACGTCATATTAACACTAATAATTCAAGATTTTAACGATACCAAAACTAACGCTTAAATTATCAATATAGCATACATAATGAATAATTTAACACACATTATTTTATTTTAATTTGGATTTTATCATTTTTTTACTATACATTTGAAAAATAAACGTAAAAATGACGTTTGTAAGTTTTTGACGTTTAAAACGCATCAAATGAAAAATATAGAAAACAATTTGGCAAAGAACAAGGCAAACAAGACAACTCTTAATTTGGGAAACCTTTATTTACCAATGTTATGTTGTTTATTGTTTTTTGGATGTCATGTAATCGCTGCACAAGAAGAAGAAGAAGAAGAGATGGAGACGCAAGACGATTACATGCCATTTAATATGAACGCGCATTTAAAAAACATGCATACCTGGCATGGGTTTGTTGTCCACCCAGGCGCCATGTTTGCAACAAGTTTAGAATATAATTCACGTAATTCTAAATTGACCATAGGATTGTGGGGCGGAGCGGGTTTAACCACTATTGATGTTTTAAATAGTAATACAGGTGACTATGTTAGTGCTAATTATCAAGAGTTATCGATATATGCAAAGTATCGGTTTTCAGAAAATGTCTTTATTGAAGCAGTTTCACATAATAATTTTACAGGTGTTGAAGAAAGAGGTGATAAATTACGCTATTGGAGTTACGATAGGGATCAAGGCTACAATTTTGTAGATTTAAACTTTGGCCTTAATGTTTCTAAACATACAGCGTTATATTTTGCAACAATTCTTGGTGGAGGTTCAGGAGATTATGAAATTCAAGATAATGGCGATTTAGAAAACTCTTGGACTCATTATTTAGAAATAAAAAGTAAAGTTTGGGAGAAAGACGATTATAAACTATCGCTTTTTGTCGGTGGTGCATGGTCTTTTATTACAGACAAAACGTTTTATACAGAAGGCCAAGGCAACATTGTTAATGTAGGCGCTGCTTTAAATAAAAATATCAATTTAGGTAAAGTGAAAATTCCTGCAGAAGTTACAGCGATGTGGAATCCCGAAAAGCAAAAAACGGTCTTACAATTAGATATCACAATATTTTAAAACATAATAATGACTGCTCTTTATACTAGTAAAAACAATATCGGCTAAATTCAATACATTATATTATGGACACATCCAATAATTTTCAACAGTTCCAAAACTTGGAAGCAGAACAGCTACCAATTGCCAAAAATAAATTGCACAATTGGACGCATTTTGCAGGAATTTATGCCGCTGAGCATGTGGCAGCAACTGAGTTTGTTATTGGTGCAACCTTTGTAGCCTTAGGAGCTACAACCAAAGATATTTTATTAGGCTTGTTAATTGGTAATATCTTAGCCGTTTTAAGCTGGACCTTTATTACATCTCCTATAGCCGTTGATACGCGATTAAGTTTATACACGTACCTCAACAAAATTGCTGGAGACGCTATGACCAAATTATATAATTGGGCGAATGTCATTATTTTTACCGTGATTTCTGCAGCTATGATTACCGTATCAGCTACAGCAGTACGTTTTGCTTTTAATATTCCGGCACAACTCAATTGGTATCCCACCAATTTATGGTTTATAGTAATCGTTTTAATTGTAGGTTCGGTTGTGGTGTCTATTGCCATATATGGTTTTAAGGCCGTCTCTGATTTTTCTGGGATCTGTGCTCCATGGTTATTCGTCATGTTTACTTGTGGTGCTTTTGTCCTTTTACCAGCCTTATCATTAGAAGTATTAGGTAAAACCATACCTAGTGGGTGGAGTGACTTTATAAGCTTAGGTGATCAATCTATTTGGACAGGCATTAACAGTGATGGAGAACCTGGTATCGGTTTAACGGAAGTGATTGGCTTTGCTTGGGCTGCCAATACCATTACGCACTTCGGACTTATAGACATGGCCTTGTTTCGCTTTGCTAAAAAGAAAGCTTACGGATTAACCACCAGTACAGGAATGATGTTTGGACACTATGTCGCATGGATTTCTGCCGGAATTATGGGCGCTGGAGCAGCCGTTATCATTGGGAAGTCTATTGTAGAACTCGATCCAGGTGATGTAGCTTATTATGCCTTAGGATGGTCTGGCTTTGTAATTGTTATTGTAGCAGGTTGGACCACTGCGGTTGCAAACCTTTATAGAGCTGGTTTAGCAGCGCAAGCCATATTCAAAAATCATTCGCGTAAAAAAACCACCATAGCTGTTGGTTTAGTGACCATGGTAGTCGCTTGTTTTCCTTTTGTATTCTCTCAAATATTACCCCTACTTACTTATGCTGGTTTATTAGTAGTCCCTGTCGGAGCGATTGTATTTGCTGAACATCAAATATTCCCTCGTATTGGTTATACACGTTATTGGTTGCATTATCGCCAATTAACCGTGAGCAAGCCTGCAATCGCTTCTTGGGCACTTGGTCTAGCATTTGGGTTTGGACTAAACACATTAGATGTAATGTCTTTCTTTTACCTATTTATACCCACTTGGATTTTCACCATAATCGTGTATACGCTGTTAGCGAGAAAATATGGTGCTAAAGACAAATACCCTGAAGCTGAAGAAAAAGAAAGCATACGAAACGTAAACATCTCAAAATTTCAAGAACAACAAGCAGAAGCAGAGCAGGTGATTATTAAAGACACCTCAATAGGTACTAAAGTATTAAAAAGTATATCTTTAATAGCATTACTCATCACAGTAGTCTTAGCGTGTATTGTGTTATTCGGAAGTGCCGATGAAGTGATATACACGCAAAACAGAGATGTCTTTTATAAATATGCCTTCATCTGTACCTTAACTTATTTTATTACGGCCTATTGGGCACTTCAACGTGGAAAAATCAAAAACACCTAAATATCATGGAACATATAGTCGAACTTAAACAAGAGAATTTAGCAGAAATTGCAAAACGAATACCTTGTCCAACCTATGATAGAAGTCAATTAAAAACTGGCATCGTTCATGTAGGTATTGGTGGATTTCACCGCGCACACGAAGCATTTTATACCGATGAACTATTACATGATGAAGCTAGTAAAGATTGGGGAATCTGTGGTGTCGCCTTATTAGACTTTGATACTAAAATATATAACACATTAAAAAAACAAGACGGTTTATACACCTTAATCGTAAAAGAACTCGATGGCACATTAACCAAACGCGTTATTGGATCTATAACGGAATGCTTATTTGCTCCTGAGAATCCTATTAAAGTGATTGAGAAAATGGCGAGTCCTGACGTTAAGATCATCACCTTAACGATTACAGAAGGTGGATACAATTATAATGAAGCGACCAAAGAATTCGACTTTAGCAATCCCTTAATTCAACACGACTTAAAACACCCTGAAGCTCCAAAGACGATTTTTGGTTACCTCACACAAGCTTTAAAACTGAGAAAAGAACGCGGTTTAAAAGGTTGCACCATTCAATCTTGCGATAATATTCAAGGTAATGGTCACATGACCAAGAGAATGTTAATGAGTTATGTGAATACGGCAGAACCTGAATTGTTAGCATGGATTGAAGAGAACGTCTCATTTCCAAATGCTATGGTCGATAGAATTACACCTGCCACATCAGCCTTAGATATAGAATTACTAAAAGAAACGACTGGGATTGATGATGCTTGGCCTGTGGTTTGCGAACCGTTTAAACAATGGGTTATTGAAGACGATTTTATAACAGGACGACCAGCTTGGGAAACCGTTGGTGCACAATTTGTTGAGGACGTCGTGCCTTACGAAAAAATGAAATTAAGCTTACTCAATGCAGGCCATTCTGTGTTAGGTATTCTTGGGGCATTATATGGCTATTCAACCATTGATGAAGCCGCTAGTAATGCCGATATCAGTTCATTTTTAAGAATCTATATGGGTAACGAAGTCACACCAACCTTAGGTGATTTAGAGGGTGTGAACCTAAAAAATTATAAATTCTCTTTAATCCAACGTTTTGGAAACACGTATATAAAAGACCAAATTGAACGTATTTGCTCACAGAGCTCTGCTAAAATCCCCATATTTATTTTACCAACCATCAACACTCAATTAGAGACAAAGGGATCTATAGATCATGCGGCTTTTATAATTGCGGCATTCGCCATATACAGTGTTGGCGTCAATGAATTTGGCACGCAACTGATGATTAAAGATGCTATGGAAAACGTTTTGAATGAAAAAGCCATAGCCTCTAGAGCGCATCCAAAAGCATTTCTTGAAATTGAAGCCATATTCGGATCGCTTAAAGACAATACAACATTTGTAGCAGCGTACACTAAGGCCTATCAAAACATTGTTCAAAACGGTATTGAAAAGGCGGTAAAGGATATTAATAGTACTATTTTAAACGAAATTTAAATGAAAAATATAGTTTGTTTTGGTGAGGTGCTATGGGACGTATTCCCAACGCATAAAAAAATTGGAGGAGCACCACTAAACGTTGCGTTACGATTGCAGTCCTTTGGTAACAACGTTTCTATGATTACGCGTATAGGTATTGACAAAAAAGGTAATAAAATTAAGACCTATATTCAAGAACATGGCATAAATACAGATAACCTACAAATTGACGACAGCTTTAAAACAGGAAAAGTAAAAGTGATGTTGAATGAAAAAGGGTCGGCTTCTTATAATATTATGTATCCAAGAGCATGGGATAATATTCAGCTTACCGAAAGCGCCATGGAAACAACAGAACTCGCAGATGCTTTTGTTTTTGGAAGTTTAATTGCTAGAGATGATGTATCAAGGCATACCTTGTACGAACTCTTAAAAGTGGCGTCCTATAAAATTTTTGATGTCAATTTAAGAGTTCCTTATTATACTATTGACGTTTTAAACCATTTAATGAATGAGGCCGATTTCATAAAATTCAACGACGACGAAATATTTGAAATTGGCGAAAAGTTAAACTCTAAAACAAATGGCTTAGAAGAAAATATGCAATTCATTGCAAAACACACCAATACCAAAACCATTTGTGTCACTAAAGGGCGTCATGGTGCTATTTTGTATTACAACGATACGTTTTATTACAACAGTGGTTACCATATTAATGTGGTAGATACCGTAGGTGCTGGTGATTCTTTCCTTGCATCTTTGATTAGTAAATTAATTAATAAACACGATCCTCAAGAGGCGATAAACTTCGCTTGTGCCATTGGAGCTTTAGTGGCAGGTAGCGAAGGAGCCAACCCTAAAATATCCCAAGAAGATATCGCAAAATTTATGAACCCTAACTAGTATATTTTGTGATAAATAGTTGATTAATAGCAATTCAATTATTAAAAGCTTTAAGATTTTTCTTAAAGCTTTTTCTTTTTTATAAGAGAACGAAAAGCCCTAGTTCTTAACGGATTGTAGCTAATACTTTAGTCATACAAACATCCTAACCCTTCTTATAATAACACATCAAAGACAACCGCGTCAGTTCGCGTTCTTAATTGGAGTAATCGACCTTAAAAATTAAATAAAAAAAAGCCAGCTGAATCGTTATTCATCTGGCTTTTTAAATACAGTAAGAATATAAGTATTACTTAGACATCACACGTTTTACAATTGTGCCTTCACTGGTTATAAAGCGTACAAATAAGACTTTATTATTTTGAGACTCGGTTGATAAATCAACGGTGATAACCGAATTGATATCATCCTTACTAATCGTATGTGTTAGGCGTTTTAATAATCGGCCGCTAATATCAACAACTTCAATAGTGGCATTAGCATCTAGAGTAGTGCGGTATTTTAAATTCAACGTCCCATTAAACGGAACTGGGTAAGTTTCTAAACCAAAACTACTTCTATAAAAAGGGCCTGCTGCTGCAACTCCATCACAAGCATCTCCTATACCATTACCATCAGAATCCGTCTGATCTGGATTATAGGCATAAATACAATTATCTACACAATCCGCAACACCATCTCCATCAGTATCAGTAAACCCTTCATCGATAACTCCGTCTCTGTTATTATCAATCCCATCGCAAATTTCTTCTATTTCTGGTTCGTCACAAACATCTCCAATACCATTGCCATCTAAATCAGCTTGATCAGGATTGGCTACTTCAGGACAATTATCAATACAATCCGCAACACCATCTCCATCAGTATCGGCAAAGCCTTCGTCTATAACACCATCTCCGTTATTATCAATACCATCACAGATTTCTTCAGACGGTGTTGGCGGAAAACCTATAGTCGTATCAAATATATAAGGGTGAACTTCTCCTGAGTTCTGCTCAAAAGCTTCAACAATAATCTGGCCATCGATATTAAAATTACTTCGGTTATTAAAACGAGCACTTGGTGCGTAAATAGTGCCGTAAATTTGGGATCCTCCGGTATAATTAAGAGTGGAGTTAACATCTGCAAAATTGTACAAAATATAAGGAGCATAACTTAACGGCCCTCCAACAATATTAGGCCAACTGTGTAACGTAACCACATCCTGATCTGCACTCACAACAGTAATATTAACAATGAACGGAGTCGTTTCTGAGGGCACTAAGCCATTAAACTTAATCTCACTAAAACTATTAAATTCGTCAACCGTTAAATTAATGACGTTGGTGGCATTCGGAATTAAATCAACCCATAATTTACCCTGACTAAATGCATTTGAATTCCAAGATACATTGGTAGATAACGTACTTAAATAATCTGAAACCGCTGTAAACTGGTTAAATGCCGCGGCAAAATCTATTTGAGGATCAGCAGCAATAGAGGTAGAGGGCTGTGGAGTGGAAAGCGCAATACTTGGTGTACTATCAAAATGGCCTCCTAATGGAGTAATTCGTGTATTACTGATCACATTGTTTTGGTCCACTTCAAAAATAGTACTCGTAGACAAATCTCCGATCTTAATGTAATTATGTTCTAAAACTTGTAGTCGACCAGAAACATAATTGACTTTACCGTTTACCACCAAAGCCGTAGGTTGTGTATCACCATTATAATACGTGTTACCACCAAAGATATTCAGTGTACCATCTAAGGTTAAATCGCCTCCAACGGCCCATGAGCCTTCAGATTCTGTTTTAATAGCGATAGCATCACCAGAGGTAAATACATTAAAATTTGTAGCGGCTGCTGTGGGATTTACGGGATCAGACTGTGCGTTTAGAGGCTTGCTAACATAAAAAAAGAAATAGCAAACAACGAAACTAAATAGTAGTTTTTTAATTTCCATAAAATAATATTTGTAGGTTAAGTATAACAAAAATAGCATTTTAAGTATCAATTACGTGTCGTTCATCGAAAAGTGACCTGCAGTTCATCGAATAGTCGCAGCGTTGTTAAAATTGAACACTCTAAAACAATTTGTTTTTAATCTAAAGCTCAACCACAGCAGGTTTCGCTTTCACAAAATAAGAAAAAAGAAAGCCTCCTTTTCAGTCGGGATGTATCGAGAACCATCACGTCAGTTCGAGTGTTTCTTAGTGAGAAGCGCAACGAAACATTAAGAAATGTATCGAGAACTCTCAATAATAAAATTTAGCAATCATTAAAAAAACCAACTGTCCGTTCGAGTGTCCTGACGTTTTTGTCAGAATGTATCGAGAAACTCCACGTCAGTTCGAGTGTCCCGACCTTTTTTGGTCGGGAAGTATCGAGAACCAACTAAAAAGCATTTTTGAATTGCAATGCTGAAAGTATCAATAAAAATAGGATTACAAATAAAAACCTGTCATTCCTGCGAAGGCAGGAATCCAGATCCTATGCAGACTTTAGAGATAGCGCCTACCGTTTCGCTTTGATTTTTGAGTTGGAGCGATTATCAAAAATAGCGCCGAAAAGCGCAGGTTTTAAATATTAAATTATGGGATGCGTGGAGGCGTAGAATAACATAGTTAAAATAATATAGTAATGCATAAACCTTATTATATTTATTATCCAAAAAAAACATGACAAGCAACAAATGCTAAAACCGATAAAATAATACCAAATAAAAAGATATTGAATGATTTTCGAAGCAACTTAAATTTACGATCAATCGTTTTTCCTAAATGATACGTGTCTTTGGCAATGGTTTTATAAAGTTCATCGCCTTCATTCATTAAGTTAGTAACACTATTAACGTATTCATCCTGTTCCATATCTTGAAAATTACCGTAAAACATCAAATTGTTCGCATCACTTTTTCCATGCACTAATTCTGGACGGGTTGCAAAAATGGCATAAGCAATAGAGGCTAAATTGGTGAATAGTATCATGATTATAGGATAAATAAGATGCGGGTCGCTACTTAATTGTCCCATAACAGTTCCTAATATCAATGATAAAATTAAAGCATTAATAGATATTAAAATGTTAGACTTTGTATCGATCATGGTATTCAAGGTATATTGGTTTTTAGACAATAACCTAAATAATGTTTCTACACCACGTTCAGACCTTGGTGCTACTTTAGCCAATTTCTTTTTTAATTGCTTTAAGGCGTCTTTATCAATATTTAACTCGTCCATTAAATATTTGTCTTCTGCTTTTTCTTTTGATTTATTGCTCATAGTAACGTTTTATAAATTTGATGTTGCGAAGACGCACTTAAGTCATCTTTAGCAACATAATTATTGGTTTGATTAGCATCTATAACTCTTGATTTTACAGTATCGTTTAATTGCAATTCTAATACTTCTTTTAATTTTAAATGAATATCCCGATCCAAAATAGGGATTATAACTTCTATTCTATGGTCTAGATTACGAGTCATCCAATCGGCAGAACCAAGAAACATTTTTTCTTTTCCGTTGTTGCCAAAAACATAGAGTCGTCCATGTTCTAAAAACCGATCTACAATACTGGTTACAATAATGTTTTCACTTTGATTTTTAATGCCCGGAACCAAACAACAAATCCCACGGATCAGCAGTCTTATTTTTACACCTGCACAGCTTGCTTTATAGAGCTGCTTAATCATTTTAGCATCCTGAAGGCTATTCAACTTTAAAATGATATAGGCCGTTTTCCCTGCTAATGCATTTTTAATTTCTATATCTATGAGTGCTTTAAAATGACGTCGTGTTGTAAATGGGGATATTAAAAATTGCTTTGATTTTGGAATTATAATTTGTCCTTCTAGTATCTGAAATACTTGAGAAAGTTCTTCTGTTATTTTAGGGTTTGCTGTCATTAACCCAAAATCAGTATAGATTCTTGACGTTTTTTCATTAAAGTTACCCGTACTGATATATCCATAAGCACGCGGTGCATTTTCTTCAATACGCTCTATATATAAAATTTTAGAATGTACTTTTATACCTGGGTAGCTGTAAATAACATTCGCCCCATTTTCTTCTAATATTTTTCCCCATTTAATATTATTTTCTTCATCAAAACGTGCTTTGGTTTCAATAAATACAAATACATCTTTTCCGTTTTTAGCTGCATTTATAAGCGCTTTGGCAACCTGAGAATCGTTCGATATGCGATATAAAGTAATTTTAATTTTTAAAACATTAGCATCATTAGAGGCTTCGTCTAACAATTGTAGCACCGGCCGGTAAGATTGGTAAGGAAAACACAACAGCCGATCTTTAGCTTTAATGGCCTTGAACATGCTAGAATACTCATCTAGTGCCTTATTTGATAATGGGGGAAGCTCTAAAAAAGACAAGTTTTTAGAGGTTGGATTAGGGAAACCAAACAGGTCTTTAAAACTATGATATGTACCGCCTTTTATAATATCTGTCTCATTAATATCTAAAACTTCATGTAACTTTAATTGTAGTTTGTTTGGGGTCAACCCATCAATTAAAGCTCTTGTAACTTGACCACTAACTCTATTAGGTAAAGCATTTTTAATCTTATCTAACAAATTACCAGAATATTCATTGTCTATATACAACTCAGCATCTCTTGAAATTTTTATACTATAAAAATCTTGCTTATAAATCGTTTTAAGATGCTGTTTTAAAATATCGTCTACAAATGTTATACAGTGTTTATTATTTGCCGAAGGAAGTACCACAAATCGAGGTGAGTTCTCATTGATTTTTACCCAAAGTAGCATACCATCTTCCATTTGGGAAACTAAATACAGGGCTTCATTTTCAAGAAAAGGTTTGTTTTTACTAAAGTTTAAAGACTGTGAAGGCTGAATATGTTCTTCATAATACGTTTTACTAAAAGCCTGCTGCTCTTCGTTAAACGCTTTATAAGATAATAGATTAATACCTTCGTTTTGTAAGGCCGGAATAATTTCGGTAAAAAAAACACGTCCAAATTCTTTTTGTTGAAGATCAACTTGCTTCTTAATTTCTCTTAATAATTTATTTGGCTTGGTAATTAAACGCTTTCTAAGTGGCTTATCTAACTGCTTTATTTTTCTAATATCTGAGACTCTAACTTTAAAAAACTCATCTAAATTAGAAGAAAATATAGCCAAAAACTTAATACGCTCATACAATGGATTCCTTTGATCTGTGGCTTCTTGTAGTACGCGATGATTAAACCGTAACCATGATAAATCTCTATTATAATAGTCCTTTTTATTCAGCATTATTCTTAAATTTTAAATCTAATTCCTGTTCTTAAATATAAGGCATTTGAACTATCTAGTTCTAAAATATCATCTTTGTTTTTAGCTCTTAAATTCACAGAATTATTCAAAATATACGAGGCTTTTGCATAAAACTGTATGTGTTTTGAAACATGATATTCATATTGTAACCCACCTAAAACTAAAGACATATTAATACTTTTGGCCTCTAAAGTATTATCTATAGGGACACCACGTTGTAGATTGGCTGTAAAACCATCGAGCTCTGCATACAATTTAAATCGGTGTTTACTAGAAGCATGATATTGAAAATTGGCTTTTGGAATCCCAATATTATAGGACCATTTGGAATGAAACTTTTTATAATAACTAATAAAAGGTAAGGGGAAAGGGTAACCTCGATTTCCAGAGTAGGAAGCTCCTAAAATAAGTCTCCAAGGTTTTTTAACAGCCTTATCCTTGGTCTTATCTTTAATAAAAACAACATCTCCAGAGATGATAACATCTTCTAAACTTAAATCATTAGCCGTTAAATTAGAACTAAAACCTGGTGTTAATTGCACCCCCAAACGCCAATCATTGTTTAAAAGTGTAGTATAACCAATATTAAAATCTAGCAATTGAAAATCACCAATCGTTTCTTTATCAAAAGAAGGATTATCATCCATTACAAGCTTTATATTAGAATAATCTAGACCTAATAACAGATAAGAGCCTTCTTTTTTTAGGGCAATAGGGTAGTTAAATAATCCACGTATACGACTATATTCTATATTCGAGTTTCCTCTAGGAAGAATGGTGTAATCAATTTTAGCCAAATCGCTTAATTGGGCGAAACTAAAATTTGTAATACAAACAACACATATTAAATACGCATATTTAAAGTTTTTCATTTTTATTTATACAATTTCTTTACAATTTTACCAATACTCAAACCTTGAACAATAATTGAAAATAACACGATAACATAAGTGATATGAAGTATTAAACCTCCCGAAAGCGCTTCCGTTAGACTTAAGGCTAAGGCAATGGAAATACCTCCACGTAGGCCTCCCCAAGTTAAAACAGCAATCGTTTTAATAGGTTTTTTTTCTTCGTGTTTTAATAATGAATACGGTAAAAACACCGAAACAAACCGTGCAAATAGCACAATTATAATGGCCACGACACCTAATAATATATAGTTAGTATTAAAATCTAATAGGTGCATAGCAAGCCCAATAAGAACAAATAAAATACCATTAAAAACATCATCTAAAATTTCCCAAAAAGAATTGATCGCTTTTTGTACTGGGTTTTTATTTTCACTAATATGTATTTTGTTTCCTATAAACAGACCAGCAACGACCATGGCTAGGGGTGCAGATATATGCAGCATAAATGCGCTCGATGTTCCGCCCATAACTATAGCAAGTGTAATCATTACAGCTAACTGTGGGTTGTCCTTTAAAGATTGTATACATTTTAAGCCTAGAAAACCAATGAGTAATCCATAAAGTAATCCGCCAACGGCTTCTTCTAGAAACAAGGTTCCTATTTCTCCACCTATTTCCGCAGAACTGTGTTCTCCTGTAGCCGTAGCAATTAATAATATACCTGAAAAAACAACAACACCAATACCGTCATTAAACAGGGATTCTCCTTCTATTTTTATACCCAAACTTTTAGAGATGTTTGCCTCCTTTAAAATAGCCATTACGGCAATGGGGTCCGTAGGTGAAATTAAAGCACCAAATAAGAGGGCATGTAAAAACGGTAGTTCTAAACTAAATAATTGTGCACCCAAAAATACTAAGCCACCAACTATAAACGTAGAGATGAGAACTCCTAAAGTTGCAAATAGAAAAATTGATTTTTTTTCTTTGTTAAGGGCTCCTAAATTAACGTGCAATGCACCTGCAAATAGTAAAAAACTTAAAATACCATCGAGTAACAATGTTTTAAAATCTGCGTTGACAATAATGTCACAAAAGAATTTATAAAATTCAGGAAAAATAGTTTCACTGAACGTTATAGGAATCATTAAAAGTAGACTCAGAATCATTAATCCAATCGTGGTTGGTAGTTTTAACCACTTATAATTAACGTAGTTAAAAAGTGCTGCTAGGGTAAAAATTATACTGAAAGATTCGAACATTTTATTTTGATTTTGTATTAATATATTTTCCAACAAAAACAGCTATAACAATGGCAAGGTAAAACTGTCCGATGATATTCATAACAAGTGTAAGCG
Organism: Winogradskyella marina; assembly: GCF_015645385.1. Lineage (GTDB taxonomy): Bacteria > Bacteroidota > Bacteroidia > Flavobacteriales > Flavobacteriaceae > Winogradskyella > Winogradskyella marina. The sequence continues at coordinate 17,136 of NZ_JADOET010000010.1, read as the reverse complement.
ATTGTGAAGGAGCTGTCAGTGGCGTAATATCCCCATAACCAACCGTAGTAATACTTATAAAACTAAAATAGTAAAAGCTAAAGCCAGAAAACCCTTTAATGAGTTCAAATGAATTTGAATCAAAGAAATTAATAGTTTCAAACAGAATCCCACCAAGTATGCCTAAATAAAGAAATCCTAATAATGGTCCTAAAATAAACTGTAAGCTAATCTCCTTTACTTTTAATAATTGCCGTATTAAAATGACACAGAAGCACGCAAATAACAAAAACGAAAAAACCAATCTACATATTAAAATAAGTTGAGAGTTTTCATTAGACAGTTCTAACCAAATAGCGGCTAACGTTAAAATCCCTAAAATGTAGGTCGTTAGTTTTGCTAATTTCTTAGACGCCAGTAATGCGCTACTTAAAATAACCAAAGTATAATTTATAACAACAACATAAGCAGGACTAAAGCCACTCAAAGCCATATGTATAGGAGTCAACAAAAAATTAAAAGTGGCCAAGAGCGCAATAAAATACTTATATCTCGTGACGTTCTTCCAGTTAATTATTGATTGTAACTCCATTTGATATTATAAATTAGCTTCAAGTGTTATTACTTCTCCTTTTCGCAACACTTCAATAAGTACTTGGCCGCCAACCTTAAGATTATCAATTTGCGTTTTAATCGTACCCAAGTCGTGAGGTGAATTACAACTTAATCCTTGAATACTTAATATAATATCTCCGCCTAACCATAGATTCTGACCTAATATTTCCGCTTGAAAAACACCAGGCTTCAACCCAATTTTATCTGCAAAAGAATTAGGGGTTACACGTTGCACTAAGACTCCTGATTTTTGTGGTGTATTAAAAACTCCTGCTAAGCCTTCGCTTAATAAAACACCATCAAACCCTGTCCAAAAACTATTAACATCAAATAAAACCTTCTTTGCCGTATCAATATCCACAGCAAATCCAAGACCTTCAAACCCTCCACTATTAGATAATATAAAACTAACAATACCAATAACTTCACCCTTTAGGTTAAACATTGGTCCACCTGAGTTGCCTTGATTTATAGACGCATCGGTTTGTATAAAACCAGCCACCTCACCATTAGAAACCATGTTTTTATCCATCTTACGACTAATGTGACCAACAGATAAAGAATGCTCAAGGCCACGAGGTGCGCCTATAATAAGAATCTGCTCTCCAATTTTTGAATTACTAGAATCGCCTACGGTTGCCGGTTTTAGGTTGGGTGGTACTACTCTTAATTTAAGAAGTGCTACATCTGCTGCAGTGGAACTTGAGATGACATCAGCAGGCATAGTCGTACCATCTTGAAATTTAACCGAGATTTTATTTGCAGACTCAACAACATGTGACGCTGTAATAATAAACCCTTCTTTATTAATGATAACGCCAGATCCTAAACCACCTGTACTTGTTAATTGCCTGTCTTTTACTTTATATTCTACAACTTCTATAGTGACAACTGACGGATCAAGTTGTTCAAATAACAGCGATAAGTCTTGGGCATTTACACTTGAAGTCACACATAGTATCACCAAGAAAAATATGCTTTTAATTTTATTCATAATAATTAGTTTAAGTTTATATCTAATGTTCTACGATAGCAACGTAATGTGCCTGCTACTTTTTGAAAAAATACTCGAGAAAGATTAACTGTAGCATTTACTTCAATCTTTCCCTTATCTTTTTTTATAAAGCGCTACAATTATTTATTAAAATCGTACTGCTTTTAAGCATTCATTTTGGCCCAAGCCGTATTCGCTAAAGTTCTTAATTCCTCTGGCCTTTTAACTCATTGTCTTTTAGCTTCTATAATGTCGAATAACATTCTTGTAAAAAGATATAACTTTCCTTCTCTAACTTCCCAACTTTTAGGATTAGGATTAGGATCTAGCTGTTTACCTTCAGACATTGCAATGGCACAAAACCCACCGTATTCTGGTGTATATGATTCTGATGATTTTTCAAATTTTTCTTTATGCTCTAATGAGGCAAAACGATATTTTGCATCGTTATAAGCTGAAGTATAAGACGAATTTCCCTTTTTAGGATTTTCGTTAAAGAATGATACCACGTCATATCCTTGTGCTGCAATTCCGTCTTTTAAATTTTATTTATATTAAAGTGGCATCAGTAATGATTTCTAATAAAGCAGGGCCATTATGATCTCTTAGCTGTTCTAAAGCGGGTAGGAGCTCTTCTTTTTTAGTAACTCTTATACCTAGTGCTCCACAGTTTTGGGCATATTTAGAAAAGTTAGCATTGTGTAAAGAGGTTTTCCAAACATCTAATTCTGCTGCTTTTTGTTCTTTTGAAATTTTTCCAATTTCTGAATTGTTAAGCAATACGTGCTTAATGTTCATATTGTATTTCACCAATGTCATCATTTCACCTAAATACTGTCCGAAACCACCATCACCAGAAACCGACCAAATGGGTCTGTCTTTTCCTTGCGCTGCCCAAGCTCCCATTGCCGCAGGTAATGAAAAACCTATAGACCCTAAATAACCAGACATTAAAACCGATTGATTTTTAGGCTCAAAATAACGTCCAAAAGAGTAGGTGTTATTCCCAACATCTACAGCCATAACGGCATTGTCTGGAACCACTTTATTCATAGCTTCAAAAACAGTAATAGAACTTAATCCAACGTTACTTTCGTCTTTTAATCGACTTGCTTTTTCTTCTTGCCAAATGGCCCAACGCTCAGCAATCTCTGGTCTTCTGTCGACTGTATTCAGTTTTCCTTGCGTTTGTTCTTCTATTAATGCTAAAGTTTCTGAAATTTCTCCCCAAAGTCCAGCATCTACTTTATGAAACTTACTTAAAGCTGCAGGATCGTAGTCCACCTGAATAATTGGTTTCTTAGGGGTAATACCTGTATGGTTTGAAAATGAAGCTCCAAAGACTAGTAATAAGTCGCTTTCATTCATAAACCAAGAAGCTATTGGTGTTCCGCTTCGTCCAAGTACACCACAACCTAATGCATGATTATCGGCTATTAAGCCTTTTCCTTTAAACGTTGTAATTATTGGACAGTTTAATTGTTCTGCGAAAGCGGTAATTGCATCCATATGAAAACGTGCCCCATGGCCAACAATAATAGCTGGCATTTTAGCATTTTCTAACATGCCAACTGCCTTTGCGACCATTTGCCTTGGTGGCGAAATATTCATAGGTGTTATTCTATTTTCTGGTGTTTGCGCTTCTTCTCCTTCTGGTTTGGGCATAAACGCAACCTCATCTGGAAATGTTATATGCGAAACATCTCTGTTTAATAAAGCACTTTTTATAGCTAAACTCATTAACTCGCTATGTTTTGAGTTTTGTTGTACGCTATGATTAAAATTAGCTACCGTTTGAAACGCACCTACCAAATCTACTTCTTGAAACGCACCTGTGCCCAATACTTGCGTATTTACTTGACCAGACAACACTAACATTGGTGAGCGGTCTACTTTAGCATCCCACATGCCTGTAAACATATTGGTAGACCCTGGACCTGCAATACCAAAACAAACAGCAGGTTTCCCCATTAACTTTCCATAAGCTGAAGCTGCAAAAGCGGCTGCTCCTTCATGACGAATACCAAAAAACTGAAATTTATCTTGTTGCTCTAAACGCATCATAGCATCGGCAACCGCAAGATTAGAATGGCCAACCATACCAAAACCGGTGTCAACGCCCCAATTTACCATAGTCTGCATCATCACATCCGAGATGGTATCTTGATGTGCTTCTTCTTCTAAAACACCAACAAAAATTTCGTCACCTTCTTCTTTTACTTCAAAAGTTGTAACACCATCATCAAAACCTCCAGGTGGTAAACCAGAACAGGGATGAAAATCCCAACCGTGCCAAGGACAACGTAGCATCCCGTTCTCAATAGAACCTTCCCCTAATGGGCCACCTTGATGCGGACATTTATTATCTAATGCCGAAAACTTACCATCATAATGTGTTAAACAAATACCTTGATGACCTGCGGTTACCGTCTGTACACGCCCTTCTGGTAAAGTTTTTTTATCTTTTAATACACGATACCATTTTGTTGTTTTCTTCATAATATTTTAGATTTAATCTTGTTTATTTTTAAATTGGTTTTGACGAATGCTTACAGCTCTAAACGAATAGATAATCAAAGAAATAAGCCCAATGAGCGCGAAAATAATTGCCAAAACACTGATGTATAAAGAGGCTTTATCTATGGTATACAAACCGTTACCAACTGCAGAAACTAATAAAAGAGCGACGGCAACATAGAAAAATACCATGGCCATATTTAGCAATTTCAATTGCTTTAATTTTATAACAATGGTCGCTTCTTGTTTAGAATTTTCAATCATGGCATCTATTTCATTACTTAAGGTGACCATTAAGTTTGAAGTCGATAAAATAAGTAGTCCCAAGCCCGGCACAATTGTAATTGGTAAATACCAGTTTTCCATGTTTCTATTTTAAATGATTACGCACACCGTAACTTGCTAATACACCTTCACCAGTCGCTGCAGCAACTTGTGCGATTGCGCCTTCACGACAATCACCAGCAGCAAAAACACCAGGTACATTGGTTTCCCCTAAAGCAGTTGTGGTAATAAATCCGTTTTTATTTAAGTCAATAACACCTTTTACACTCGTTGTGTTTGGAATTAACCCTATAAAGATGAAAGCACCATCTGCCGTTAATTCTTCAACCTCTCCAGTGGTTTTATCTTTAACCTCCAAGCCTTTAAAATTGCCTTTTTCATCTTTGGTAAACGCTAAAGATGCTTTATTCAAATGGGTTTCAATATTTTTTATAGAAGGTAGTTTTTCAATATAGGTTTCCGAAGCTGAAAATGCTGTACCACGATTAACAATGGTTACTTTTTTACAAAAGCCAGCTAAAAAGATACCTTCTTCCAAAGCACTATTTCCGCCTCCAATAACAATAACGTCTTTATCTCTATAAAAAGCACCGTCACAGGTAGCACAAAAATGAATACCTGCACCAATTAAATCTTCTTCATTGGTAATCCCTAATTTTCGGTAAGTAGACCCTAAAGCTAAAACCACAGATTTACTTTGGTATGTGCCCATATTAGATTCAATATCAAATAGGTTTCCGTTTTTAGAAATGCTTTTTACCTCGACACCAGTTTCAATACTTGCGCCGTACACCTTGGCTTGTTCTGCCATACGTTGCATTAATTTAGGACCAGAAATTTCTGTAAAACCAGGATAGTTTTCAATTTTTTGCGTTAAAAAGGCATTCCCACCAATATTCTTTTTTTCAAGAATTAAAGAACTAAATCGATCGCGTTGAATGTAAATAGAAGCCGTTAATCCTGCGGCACCAGCACCAACAATAATACTATCGTAAACCTTTTTCTCTGATTCTTTACCAATATGTAATACGCTTTTTAAAATCGAATTATCTGGATTGGTATAGCTTTTATCTCCAATAAATAGGGTAGGAATAATACGTTTTCCATTATTAATTTCTTCTACTTTTTTGGCTGCCCAATCGTATTTATCGACTTCTATATATTGAAAATTAATATGATTGTCTTGTAAATAGCCTTTTGCTCTCTGGCAATCTGGACACCAATCAGCGCCATATAAAATAACACGACCTGCGTCATTAATCCCTAATACATTTGCTAAAACACTATTATCGGGATTGGTATATGGTTTTTCGTTAATTAGAAGGGTTGGTATAATGCGTTTGCCATTATTAATACCTTCTACACGAGCGGTTGCAGCTTTATCTAAATCGACATCGATAAAGTTAAAATCGACATTATTCTCTTTTAAATATGCTTTTGCTCTTTGGCAATCAGGACACCAATCGGCACCATATAAATCTATAGTATTCATTATGAATTGTTCTTAAGTTGAGTTATGGCATCTTCAAAAAACGCAACACCATCGGCTACTACGATATTATCGGCATTGAGAATTGCACCAGTAAATCCACCTGATTTCCATTCTCCAGATGCTAATTTTGGTAATTGAGACGTGTCAATTGTTTTTCCATTTTTGTAGCCTGAGATATATAAATAATGTTTCTGGCTAACAGTATCAGGAATTGCCAATCCTAGTCCTATAGTAATATCAGAGTCGGGTAGTGGGCTATAAAGACCAGAATCAAAGTGATGTGGCCAAACTCTAATTGAGGTCTTAAGATTATAGTTTTGATCTATTTTTTCAAGAACCAATTCCGCTAACTCACGTAGGTTTTTTAGCGCCAATAATCGGTCGGCATCCAATAATTCAAACGTAAATGAATCGTCTATACTGTAAGGTAAATCGTAATGAAACGCATACTGATACGTTTTATTTAAATGGGCTTTAGAGGTATCCGCTAACCAACTTAAAGCTTCAGCATGCGTAGCACCATCTAGTTCAAAAGTTGTAGTTCCCTTTTTCGATGTCCATTGTAAAGCGAACTTGTTATAATCTAAACATAATTGATCGTCGTTTTCTGAAAGAATATGTGTACATAGTCTTCCTGTGGCGTTATCAAACCCTAAGTTAGTATGACTATCGTCTGGTTGTTTTTCTAAAAAGCTTATTCCCGTTGCAGCTAAATATTGTGCTGCTAAATGCATTTGTTTTTCCATAGTATATTGTTTTGTTTTTTATCTTAATCCTGCGTAATTGATTCCTGTTAAATAGTGCATATCTCTATCGTATGTTGATAAATCATCGTGATTAAATTTTGTGACATCATCATAACCACAAGAACGTGCAACCACTCTAATTAAATCGTTGGTTGCTTCAAAGTAATTTTGAAGTTGCTTCGCCGAAGAATCTATAATTAAACGACTACGTAACGATTCTTTTTGCGTGGCAATACCAACAGGGCAGTTGTTAGATCCGCAAGCACGCATCCCTAAACAACCAATAGCTTGTAAAGCAGAATTAGATACTGCAATAGCATCGGCACCCAACATTAGGGCTTTTGCAAAATCTTCTGCGACACGTAAGCCTCCTGTAATAACTAAAGTAACACCTGTAGCACCAACCTTATCCATATATGCTCGTGCTCGTGCTAATGCCGGAATGGTTGGGACATTAATATGATCTCTTAAAATAGTAGGAGCAGAGCCTGTTCCGCCACCACGACCATCGAGAATAATATAATCCACACCAACATCTAGGGCGAACTGAATATCTTTCTCAATATGACTTGCCGCAATTTTAAACCCGATAGGAATTCCTCCTGTGCGCTCTCTTACGCGATCGGCAAATACTTTAAAATCTTCAATCGTGTGAAAATTTGGATTAGCTGCTGGAGAAATAGCCGTTTCACCTTGCTTTAAACCTCTAACTTCAGCAATTTCTTTACTTACTTTATTACCTGGTAAATGCCCACCTGTTCCTGTTTTTGCGCCTTGACCTCCTTTAAAATGAAAGGCCTGTACGTTATCTAATTTATCCCAAGAAAACCCAAATTGCGCCGAAGCTAATTCGTAAAAATATTTTGAATTACTCGCTTGCTCTTCGGGTAACATACCTCCTTCACCAGAACAAATTCCTGTTCCAGCTAATTGTGCTCCTTTTGATAAGGCTATTTTAGCTTCGCGAGATAAGGCCCCAAAACTCATATCGCTTACAAAAAGCGGCATATCTAATTCTAAGGGCTTCTTTGCATTTGGACCAATAACCACCTTAGTAGCTACATCTTCATGATCTAATAAAGGTCTTGATGCTAATTGCGCTGGTAAAAACTGGATATCGTTCCATTGAGGAAGCGTGTTTCTATCGACTCCCATAGACGCCGAAAACCCGTGATGCCCTATATTTTTTAATCCGTTTGTAGCCAGTTCTTTAATATAACCTGTGTAGGGTTCTGTGTCTTCAGGATGCGTATCGGCATAAGCTCCTAAATACGCATCACGATTAAAGGGTTGCGGACTGTTGACTAAATAGGCATCAATTTCAAATTCATCAACCATTAAATCATCTCCTTCAATTTTCGTAGAAAACTTATGAAGGACTTCTTTATTATTATATTCTGAAACTCCAGAATCTACTCTGTAATCCCATCCGTGTACACCACAGATAAGATTGTCTCCATCTACGTGACCGTCTGACATTAATGCGCCTCTGTGCAAACATCTTCCGTAGAGTACAGAAATAGCATCATCGAATTTTACGATGACTAAATCCAACCCATTTACAAGGGCGTGTTCTGGCTGTTTATTCTCTAATTGACTTACTTGAGCAATTACTATTGGTTTTTTCATGTTATTAAGGTATATGTTACTATATTATTTAAAAAGCGAAGCCTAATACAAAAGCGATTCTTCCACCGTCACTACTACCATAATAACCTAAGTTAGCTGTAAATGTTTCTAAACCACTAACCCAAAAAGAACCACCAACACTATTGTGCCATTTATCTGATGTATCATCTTCTACCCAAACACGACCATAATCAAACCCACCTGTGATACCATATTTTAGAGGGAGAACACTCGTCTTAAACTTTCCTAATAGTACTCTTAGATCTGTATTGTGATAGGCGGCGTATTTACCAGTAAAGCGTTCTTTTCTAAAGCCTCGTAAGTTCTCGCCACCACCTAATTGTGCAGCGTGATACAATTCAAAATCATCACCAAAAATAGCTTCACCACCTAATTTTGTAGCCAATACTAAACTGGCGCTTTTGTTTAACCTATGGTTCAAGGCTAAATGAGGTTTAAGATAACCAAATTTATTATCAATAGCACTATCATCTACATTTACTTTATAACCTGCCGTAAGGCCAACATCTAATCCCATGGTTGGATAAGAGACGTCATCTTTGTTTTTGAAACTATAATCCACTTCAGCACCTGCATAGGTTTGTCTATCAAATAGGGAAGCAGTTGCTGGTAAATTATTAATGAATCTATCCGATACATTTTCAACTTCAAAAGACTCTATCAAAGGCTTAAAGTAAAAAGAACCTCCGTCTCTACCACGCCATATTAATGAAATGGCAGCACTATATTCTTTGATGCTTACACGATTAAAATCGATGTCTACGTCATCTTTATCGTACGTTGTTTCATTTCCAAATCCAAAAAAGTTTTGTGCAAAATTTGGACTGGTATGTTTGGCTTCTACAGCAAAATTCCAATTATGAAAAATGTTTGAAAACTCTCCTTTATAAGACACATCATAACCTGAATTCCCGGTGTAATAAGATGCGCTTAATGAATGTCTTGTAGTAAATGGGTTACGTTGTAAGCCATAGGTGGTAAAGTTATTTACAAAACCAATACGTAAACCATCATCTGGGTTGGCGCCTAGAATTGGTAAAAATTGATTCATGCTATATTTACGTTTTTTATAATCGTAATTATTTATACCATAGTCATCTACTAACCATTTCTTAGAGCGTTTGTTCACTATAGTATTGTTTTTACCTTTATAATCGTAAAGCTTCACCTTTTTTGTATTCTCAAAATTATAGGTGTCATTTTTCTTCCCACCCATAATCTTAATCGTAATTAAATCATTGCCTTCACCAGTAACATTAAAAGTATCTTTTCCGTCCAAACCATAAATCCAAATTTCTTTGGTTTCATCTTTGGTAAACGTTCTTTCAAAAATCCCATGGTCTTTTCTTTGAACGACTATAGTGGTTCTACCATCTGGATGTCTTGTAATGTCAAACGCATCCGATTTTTGCGTTCCGGTAATCACTTCGTGCTTATTAACATACTCATAGTAAGTACGTGCTATAGCAACAATATTACCACGTCTACCTTTTAGCTTTCTCTTAATTTCTTCAATGGTAGCGCCTTTAACTTCATCAGGAACATTCTCAAAGGCTTTTTCTATAACTTCATCTGTGATGCCTGTCTGCAAGGTTTGTGCTTCTCGCTCCCATTCGGCCCAATTAGATTGATTGATAAAAGTCATATCTAAAGGATAAGGCTCAAAACTAAACCACTTAGGACTTGGTAATTCATCGTCAAACGATTGCATCATACGCAAACTTGGTACTGCACAACGCAGAAAACCTAATAGACTGCCGTCAAAAACCGAAAAGGCTTGATCTCTATCTCTTGGAATAGGTTTGCATATTTCGGTACCGTCTTCCTTTTCAAAAAGGGCCCAGCGCCATTGATCTTCGTGCCTGTCCCAATCTCCAATAAGCATATCAAAAAGTCGTGCTCTAATATATGAAGGTTCATCTACGATAGATTTTCCTGATTTATTGATTTCTTGTAGCACATCGCTAGTACTTAAAATCGTTTTAGGTTTACCAAAGCTTTCTAAATCGCTATGTCCAGATTCTACACGTTCTTCTATAATATAAAGCTCATCACCATATTCATCATTAAACTCTCCTAAACTACTGTGTTTTGGAATGTAATACAGCTCTGGGTTGGTATGAAAAATATCCACAGCATCGGCAAGTGTCCCTATCGTTGTTGGGGTGTAAGGGTGTGCTGTGGTATAAAAATCTAATAGAAAACTATCGGCAAAACTGCCTTCTAAATCCTCTTCTACATACTTATCTTGAAAGGCAGTAGATTGCAAAAATTTAATAGCACTTTTACGTAAGGCGCGCATAACATAATGCTTACCATCTTTATCCTCTAATCGTAACGATTTAGATTGGTGACCACCACCACGTCTAATAGGTGTTAAGCCTCCTTTTAACGTGTCTATAAAAGCCACAGGTGCATTTACGGCTTTACTGTAAAATTCTCTATAATGTTTTCCCCAAAGCCCCTGATAAGCCTTGCTCTTTTCTGTTTCTTCCGATGAATAAACAGAAGCGCTATAAGTAGCACCAAAACTAGCTCTGTCTTTAAAATCAGTACGTATATCATCTGCAACAGGGACAATAACCTCAGTGGTGTAAGTGGTTGTTATACCTTGAAACGTCACACTGACGGTACCTCCTTTATAAATATCAATTCGTGCATAGCCATTTTCGCTAGTGCTAAAATCACTTTCGTTTTTTGAGTGCGCCTTTTTTGTTTTTCCTGCTGCACCACTTATAATTTGAGGCACACCAAAGTTGTTAATGTACTGTAAGTTTTTATCGTGTCCGGAAACAAAGAAGATGTTTTCGGTTTGTCGCGCTAAGGTAATCAGTCTATTTCTAAATTTTCTGTTTTGTTTGTTCTGAAAATCGTGTAAAGTGGTACCTCCTGTTCGTGCTAATAAGCCGTCTGTTGTATTAGAAAAGATAGCGTGGTGCATGGCTACCATTATCGTTTTTCCTTGAGATTTTTTTAGCATACTCTCAAACTCTAAGAAAAACTCGGTTCTGTTTTTAATATCGCAATCTTCGTTGAGGTAAATATGGTCGTTCCAATCTTCAAGATACCATTGCGAATCAATAGTAATTAAAACAACATCATCGGTAAGATCCGTCTTTTTAATAGGACAACCTTCATCTGGATAGAATTTGGCCTTACTATTTTTCTGAATATAATCTTCAATAGCTCTAACATCTCTATGGCCATTAACAGCCCATTCTTGGTGTCCTGGTGTAAAAATCACTTTACCATCAAAGGATTTTAAGACCGCTAACTGAGCACTTATTTGTGGTTTTGCCTCTTTTGAGTAGCCTGCTTTAGATACAATATTACCTAATATCAGTAATTTTGTGTCCTCTAATGTTTTAGCTTCTTCTGTAATTTTAGTGAGTACAGCATTAGCTTTTGTCGTACCAGTATTTGCCGTAACAAAAACCGATGTTTCCAGTTCTTGACCTAATGCAAAACAACTGACTAACATGAGTATACCTAGTATACTAATCTTGGTTGGGTTAATAGTTTTCATATTATTTTTGTTTATTAGTTTTTAAATGATAAATCTTAAGGAGTATTAAACTGCTAAAAAGCACTAACGAATAGTAACACATAGGTGTACCAGACGCTGTTTTAGGACATTCTGCATGTCCTGTAAATTGCATTATAGAGGCCACTAAAGCAATGCTACCGGCTAAGCCTGTGAATACATAATACAGCACATTCCATTTTTTAAACAGGTGCGCTACAAGTGGAATGGTAAAACAGATGAAGACCACCAAGCACATAGGGACGTGCAGTAGTTTCGGGCAGCCCTCACCAGTTTTGAATTCTTCAAGAACTAAGGCTCCAGATCCAAATAATCCTATAATGAGGATCACAAGAATGCTGTAATATGTAATTTGCTTTAACATTAGTCTTTGGTTCTACACGTTGGGCACTCTAAACCTCGTACAGTGCTCTTTAGTTTAATCCCATTCATATGGGTTACTATAAAATCTTGTACAAATGCATAATTAGCGCTGTGATTATTAACCGTTATTTGTGCGTCTTTATACTTATCTCTAATTAGGTTATCATACTCTTGATCTCCCCAACAATTAGGACAGTAGTCCTGAGATAATTCAGAGATGTCTTTTTGATTATTTTGACCAAATAATTGCTTTATAAAATTCATTTTTACGTGTTGTCTTTAATGTTTAATTCTAGGTTTTATTTTAAAATAATTGTTGTTTTTATTTAGCATATTTTAATTGAAATAGGGTATAAAACACCCACCCTTAACATCGTATAAATACCATGTTAACGCATCACAATCCTATTATTAGACAAGTTACTGCCTTATGTTAATTAAGAAAAGCTTTATTTTTTCAATAGTTACTTTGCGCGACATTGTAGGTTTAATGTCTACTCTTCAATGGCTTCTGCGCTCTCCAAAAGTGCGTTTTGTTTTTCAAGTTCGGCTGTCAAACTAATTACACTATTAATGATTGGGGTATCAATACTAATAACCTCATCATTGGTCAACCATATCGTCACATTAGAAATGGTCGTTTCGTCTCCTAATCCAAATTGAAGCAATGCCGTTTGATCACTAGCTAATCCTTCACCTGAAACGAGCCAATCTGTCAATGTTTTTGTTGGTGTAGTTACAGTAACTTTAGCACCTTGTACCTGTATCGATTCTCCTAAATCAACCTGTAGGTAATTATGAGTCCCCCCTTTATTTATATAGGCTAATGATGGTGTATCAATATTCACCCATATCATATCTAAATAGCCATCTTGATTAAAATCGCTCACTAAAGACGTAATGCCATAATACGGATTAACAAGTCCACTTTTGTCTTCTGTTGGTGCAAAGGTGCCATCGTTTTTTTGGATGAGTACGCGACTTGGTAATGTAAACAATTTACTAGGGGGGAAGTCTACATAATTTTCGGCCACCATTAAATCTTGTAAACCGTCGTTATTAAGATCTGCAAAGGTACAACCCCATGCAAATTCGTAATCGGCTATTTTAGCTGTCGCCGCCACATCGGTAAATTTAAAATCTCCTTGGTTTTCAAAAAGCATCCATTTGTCTATAAATAAAGACGTGTTTTTTATATCACCTCGTGCTATTTTATTGGGCAATGTGCTTCCGGTGTTCGAAAACATAAAGTCTACCCAACCATCATTATTATAATCCCCAACGGCGAGTCCCATAGGGTAAGCAAATCGTTTGGTCATTGGGTTGGCTTTCATTGTAAACGTTAAATCCCCATTATTTTTATAAGTACGCACTTCGCCTGTATCATGCACCACTACTAAATCTTGCCATGTATCATTATCGATATCTACAAAAACACCTTGAAATGTATTATGAACATAGTCTAAACCTGCTGCTTTGGTAATACTTTTAAAGGTATTATCTCCATTATTAAGCAACAATTCGCTTGTAGAACCATAATTGTAATCTTCAAAAATATTCTGCCCTTCCATCAATTCCTTTTTAAGGTAAGTGGCTAAAAAGATATCCAAATCGCCATCTTTGTCAATATCGGCTACTGTAATTCCGGCAGGATTAGATTTAGCATTCACTGGCGTATCGATGAGCACCTCTGTAAACCTGCCATTGGTGTTGTAATACAAATGAAGTCCGTCTTCACGACTCAATATAAGGTCTGTAAATCCGTTGTTATCAAAATCGGCAGATACAGCACCAACCGTTGTAGAGCTGTTTCCCTTTTTAGGTAAATTAACCTCCGTAGAAATATCTACAAATGCATTATTACGATACGCAAAAATAGCATCCTCTTGCAGCATACCGCCACCAAAAAAGACTTCATCAACAGTATCATTATTAATATCAATTAATGCTGAAGGGGCAATAGGTAATGATTTTTCCCCATGATATTGATGTACAAAATCTAAAGGTATAGGGCTGAATGTAGGAATGTCTTTATCCGAAATACTAATATCGTATTTATCTGAAACCGAGTCGTGATAGAAAAAAACCACGATAAATAAAAGGACCAGGACGACAGCAATGCTTAATAGTTTTAATACAGTCTTAATGAATTTCATGAGATTTGGTTTTTAGTTGGTATAGTGATAATGTAAACAGTATGAAGTGTGTAACATTCATGGCAATTGGTGCGAGATGTTTAGCTAAACCACTAGCCCAAAACATGGTTGAAAATACTAAGAGTAGAATCACAATAGGATTAAAAATAGCCATCCATTTTCTATAATACGTGCCGCCTTTTAATATAGCAACAACAAACACTACCGACAGTGTTGCGATAATAACCCGTAACGCTTGCACCAAGACTTCCATATGATCGGTGTAATGGGTGAGTAGATGTTGGTACGTCGAAGCATCCATGGCATCCTTTAAATGAACAATATGACCTATAGACGCACGTGAGCCTATCCAAATACCACCAACGGCAAAAGCAATAAAACCAATGGCTAAAACGAGTCTTGCTAACATCTCGTTACCAGATTTAAGCATTCTATAGATGTGAATATATCCAGCAAAATAAAAAGGTAATCCTATAACAGCCAAGAAATGGCCTGTGGTAAGATGCTCGAGTGGTACATATTTAAAAAATTCGTAGTCTGCTGCGTGACCTAAAATCTCTGGTGAATAATGCAAAAAGTATTCGCCCAGTCCTACAAGAATAGAAGCGAGAAGGCCTAAATAGCCTAAAATTTTGGTCAGTTTCATTTAGTTGTTAATAAGTTGGTTCCCGGATTTGTCGAGAGCTGTTAAAATTCCTTTCAAAATAAAATAAATCACTATGCCTAAAGGGATTGCCGTAAGCAACCAACCTATAGAGCCGCATAATAACTCATATGACAGTTCACCTACTGTCCCCCAAAAACTAGTATCATAACTTGTTTTAATAGCATTAAAAGAGAGTAGGGTATGTTCAGTTCCAATGACAGAAGCTCCAATATTTATAAAAGGAATTAGAACTAACAGTTTTAAAGGTTCTATAATATAACTAAAGACAATCATTACGGGTAAATTGAGTCTAAACGATAGCGCTAAACATGTTAACACTATAGTGCTAACTCCAAATATTGGAAAAACAGAAACCACAGCAGAGACCACTACACTTAAAGCTAACTGCTTAGGTGTTAGCCCTTGTTTCAGTAATGCCATAAATTTATCCCATATCTTAATCAGCTTAGTTGTCATCTATTCTAATTCAAAGTAATCGTCTCATGGTCTTTAATACATATAGCCATTCTAACTGCGCGGTTAGAATGTAGATAAAAAAATTAGAGCCCTTTAAATATGTTTTCTATATAGTTCTCTAATTGACTGTGAGTACACACTTTAGAAGCCGATGATAAACCAATCATCGAAATCATTAGGTAGTCGGCTTGTGCTTCTGCAATCTTCTTTTCTTTACCATTTTTAAGCAGCAATTGATTACAAAACACATGTCTTAAATCATGTCTAAATTGTTCTACTTGTTCTACAATTTTTAGATCTGCGTTGGCATCTATTTCATTTAAGGTATTACCAATAAAACAACCTTTACCAAGGCCATTGCCTGCAGACAGTCGTAAAAACTTATAGAAATAAGCCTTTATAGCTAAAACAGCATCATTAGACGCTTCTATCTCTTTAATTAATATACCTACTCTTTGTCTATAGAGTTTTAAGCTTTCTATATAGAGACCGTCCTTACTGCCAAAGGTCGAATAAATAGAAAATTTATTAATGCCCATCTGTTTCTCTAGCATTTGCAATGAGGTATGTTCATAGCCTTTTACCCAAAACAAATGCATAGCTTTTTCTACGACATCTTCTTCTATATATTGTTTCTTTCTCGACATTTTTGCTAATAACAATGATGCTAACGGCGCTGTTAATTAATTCAAAATCTAGCGCTTAAAATAATGTAATCATCATTATTCTTTTATTTGGTACTTGATATAAACTTCACATTATAATCTATAACCCCTTCTTTTCTCATGGTACTTAACACATTACTTACCGTTTGCCTAGAGGTATTAGTAAGGTTGGCGATTTCTTTATGCGACAGTAAATTTTTGGCCGTATACGTCCCTTTGTCGTTTAGATTTCCAAACTCTTGCAAATAATCAAAAATAAATTCTCTAATTCTTGTAGTACTATCTTTATACAACAAATCGTGAAGTCGTCGTTCTAATTTCTGAATACGTAAACCATAAATTTTAAGCACCCCATTTTTCAAAGACTTATGTTTTTCCATAAGGTCTTCCATCTGGTCAGCTGCTATGTAACAGATCACACAGTCTTCTATAGCGTAAGCGAGCTCTTCAGTTGCCGCTTCTTTATTGTAAAGCGCAAGCTCTCCAAAGATATTACCGCGTTTTACCACATATTTTACAGCGTCATTAGTAGTATTTACAATTTTTACGCTACCTTTTTTAAGAAAGAAAATACTGTTTTTATGAGCATCATGAAGTGAGATCGCTTGTCCTTTTTCAATATTATCCATCTCTAGAATCTCACAGATCTTCATCATGTGCTGCATTCCTAGTTTTTTGAAAAGATTGAAACCTTCTAAAAACCAATACTTTGTAATCGCTTTCAAGTGTCGTAATAATTATATATCAAAGATAAGCTTTTTAACAATTCAATAATAACTTTAAATTTTCAATAGTTACTTTGGGCGACAATACCAATAAATTAAGGGTAGCGTTTTTATATGACTAATATCTTGCTAAACAATGCATCCTAATCGAACTCCAACCGTCAGTTCGAGTGTCACGTCTCTTTTCGGTCAGAATGCATCGAGAACCTTCACGTCAGTTCGAGTGTTTCTTAATGAGAAGTGCAACGAAGCATTAAGAAATGTATCGAGAACCTTATTAAA